>NZ_CP168496.1:1293750-2587500 GCF_042944905.1 Psychrobacillus sp. L4 | reverse complement strand
AAGGACTGGTGGAGCGCTTAGAAGTGAGAATGCCGGTATGAGTAGCGAAAGATGGGTGAGAATCCCATCCACCGTATGACTAAGGTTTCCTGAGGAAGGCTCGTCCGCTCAGGGTTAGTCGGGACCTAAGTCGAGGCCGATAGGCGTAGACGATGGACAACAGGTTGATATTCCTGTACCACCAAACCACCGTTTGAGCAATGGGGGGACGCAGAAGGATAGGGTAAGCATGCTGTTGGTTATGCATGTCCAAGCAGTGAGGTGTGAGTGTAGGCAAATCCGCACTCTGTAACATTGAGCTGTGATGGCGAGGACTTAGTCCGAAGTTCCTGATTTCACACTGCCAAGAAAAGCCTCTAGCGAGGTGATAGGTGCCCGTACCGCAAACCGACACAGGTAGTCGAGGAGAGAATCCTAAGGTGAGCGAGAGAACTCTCGTTAAGGAACTCGGCAAAATGACCCCGTAACTTCGGGAGAAGGGGTGCTCTTTTGGGTGTATAGCCTAGAAGAGCCGCAGTGAATAGGCCCAGGCGACTGTTTAGCAAAAACACAGGTCTCTGCAAAACCGTAAGGTGAAGTATAGGGGCTGACGCCTGCCCGGTGCTGGAAGGTTAAGAGGAGTGCTTAGCGCAAGCGAAGGTGCGAATTGAAGCCCCAGTAAACGGCGGCCGTAACTATAACGGTCCTAAGGTAGCGAAATTCCTTGTCGGGTAAGTTCCGACCCGCACGAAAGGCGTAACGATCTGGGCACTGTCTCAACGAGAGACTCGGTGAAATTATAGTACCTGTGAAGATGCAGGTTACCCGCGACAGGACGGAAAGACCCCGTGGAGCTTTACTATAGCTTGATATTGAATTTTGGTGCAACTTGTACAGGATAGGCAGGAGCCTTAGAGCCCGGAGCGCCAGCTTCGGAGGAGGCGTCGGTGGGATACTGCCCTGGTTGTATTGAAATTCTAACCCATACCCGTAACCCGGGTAGGAGACAGTGTCAGGCGGGTAGTTTGACTGGGGCGGTCGCCTCCTAAAGTGTAACGGAGGCGCCCAAAGGTTCCCTCAGAATGGTTGGAAATCATTCGAAGAGTGTAAAGGCAGAAGGGAGCTTGACTGCGAGACCTACAAGTCGAGCAGGGTCGAAAGACGGGCTTAGTGATCCGGTGGTTCCGCATGGAAGGGCCATCGCTCAACGGATAAAAGCTACCCCGGGGATAACAGGCTTATCTCCCCCAAGAGTCCACATCGACGGGGAGGTTTGGCACCTCGATGTCGGCTCATCGCATCCTGGGGCTGTAGTCGGTCCCAAGGGTTGGGCTGTTCGCCCATTAAAGCGGTACGCGAGCTGGGTTCAGAACGTCGTGAGACAGTTCGGTCCCTATCCGTCGTGGGCGTAGGAAATTTGAGAGGAGCTGTCCTTAGTACGAGAGGACCGGGATGGACACACCGCTGGTGTACCAGTTGTTCTGCCAAGAGCATCGCTGGGTAGCTATGTGTGGACGGGATAAGTGCTGAAAGCATCTAAGCACGAAGCCCCCCTCAAGATGAGATTTCCCATTACGCAAGTAAGTAAGATCCCTCAAAGACGATGAGGTAGATAGGTTCGGGGTGGAAGCGTGGCGACATGTGCAGCTGACGAATACTAATCGATCGAGGACTTAACCAAATATGAATTTGTATACATCAATGTCTTTTATTCAGTTTTGAAAGAATAATTTTTTTAAAAAAACTCTTGTAATTTTCTACAGAGTTGTTATAATAAAACTTGTCTTTCAATAATTATTCAAGTCTAGTGATGATGGCGAAGAGGTCACACCCGTTCCCATACCGAACACGGAAGTTAAGCTCTTCAGCGCCGATGGTAGTTGGGGGTTTCCCCCTGTGAGAGTAGGACGTCGCTGGGCTTGCAATAAATACATAAAAAGTAGTAAGGAAATTAAAGTAATTGACTACTAGAACAAATGAAGTTGACGCAAAAATGCCTTACTTATTGTAATATTACCCAGGAGGATTAGCTCAGCTGGGAGAGCATCTGCCTTACAAGCAGAGGGTCGGCGGTTCGAGCCCGTCATCCTCCACCATTTTTCTACAATTGCCGGAGTAGCTCAACTGGTAGAGCAACTGACTTGTAATCAGTAGGTTGAGGGTTCAAGTCCTTTCTCCGGCACCATTTTTCGAGCCATTAGCTCAGTTGGTAGAGCATCTGACTTTTAATCAGAGGGTCGTAGGTTCGAATCCTACATGGCTCATCACTTTTAAAGTGAATTATGTATGCGGGTGTGGCGGAACTGGCAGACGCACTAGACTTAGGATCTAGCGCCGCAAGGCGTGGGGGTTCGACTCCCTTCACCCGCACCATTAATTTCATAACCGAGCGGAAGTAGTTCAGTGGTAGAACACCACCTTGCCAAGGTGGGGGTCGCGAGTTCGAACCTCGTCTTCCGCTCCAAAGATTCATTTAAGTGCCGGGGTGGCGGAACTGGCAGACGCACAGGACTTAAAATCCTGCGGTAGGTGACTACCGTACCGGTTCGATTCCGGTCCTCGGCACCACTTTTATGAAAGAAATATGCGCTCGTAGCTCAATTGGATAGAGCACTTGACTACGAATCAAGAGGTTGCAGGTTCAAGTCCTGCCGAGCGCACCATTTATAACGGGAAGTAGCTCAGCTTGGTAGAGCACTTGGTTTGGGACCAAGGGGTCGCAGGTTCGAATCCTGTCTTCCCGACCAGTTATTAAAAAATGGGGCCTTAGCTCAGCTGGGAGAGCGCCTGCCTTGCACGCAGGAGGTCAGCGGTTCGATCCCGCTAGGCTCCACCATTTTAATTTTGAAACACTTAAAGATCTTGGCGGCGTAGCTCAGCTGGCTAGAGCATTCGGTTCATACCCGAAAGGTCGTGGGTTCGACTCCCTCTGCCGCCATCTTAAGGACCTTTAGCTCAGTTGGTTAGAGCAGACGGCTCATAACCGTCCGGTCGCAGGTTCGAGTCCTGCAAGGTCCACCAACAATATTTTGGAGGAATACCCAAGTCTGGCTGAAGGGATCGGTCTTGAAAACCGACAGGCGGGTCATACCGCGCGGGGGTTCGAATCCCTCTTCCTCCTCCATTTTTAATACATTGTTGATGGAAATGAAAATTATCATTATTTAAAAATTAAGCTAATATTAAGATGTATATTATTGTCGCGGGGTGGAGCAGTGGTAGCTCGTCGGGCTCATAACCCGAAGGTCGCAGGTTCAAATCCTGTCCCCGCAACCAAATGGTCCCGTGGTGTAGCGGTTAACATGCCTGCCTGTCACGCAGGAGATCGCCGGTTCGATCCCGGTCGGGACCGCCATTTATTTATAAGTTTTAATAGATATAAAACAGTACATATTTATTAGAGATTTAGGATAAGCAAGCAAATCAAGGAAGCAATCGTGTGAAAGAAGAAACGTACTCAAGTACGTGACTAATTGAACTAGTGTTGTTGACGAGATATGCGCCGCTTAGCGTAAATAGAAGAGGCTCAGTAGCTCAGTCGGTAGAGCAAAGGACTGAAAATCCTTGTGTCGGCGGTTCGATTCCGTCCTGAGCCATCATGATGCGGGTGTAGTTTAGTGGTAAAACCTCAGCCTTCCAAGCTGATGATGAGAGTTCGATTCTCTTCACCCGCTCCAATAATGGGCCTATAGCTCAGCTGGTTAGAGCGCACGCCTGATAAGCGTGAGGTCGATGGTTCGAGTCCATTTAGGCCCACCATTATTCCGAAGTAGCTCAGTGGTAGAGCAATCGACTGTTAATCGATTGGTCGTAGGTTCGAGTCCTACCTTCGGAGCCATATATATGGGGAAGTACTCAAGTGGCTGAAGAGGCGCCCCTGCTAAGGGTGTAGGTCGGGCAACCGGCGCGAGGGTTCAAATCCCTCCTTCTCCGCCATATATAGGCCCCTTGGTCAAGCGGTTAAGACACCGCCCTTTCACGGCGGTAACACGGGTTCGAATCCCGTAGGGGTCATAAATTTAAAGAAAAAGGGTAATCATTTATTATGATTACCCTTTTTTTCTTATTTCTAGAAATAAAAAAGTATATGAATTTTGGATGCTAGGAATCCACAAAAATTCCCCCTAAATTTTATCTATGAAGTATCTATATAAACTAGCATCGCTCTTATTAAAGCGGGTAAGAAACGCATTGTTTATATAATGCGTCTTAGTGACCGCCGCTGGGATTTTCGCTCTAGGCGGACGCTTTCCGAGGGGGGAGCGATGAGCCAGCACCGTCGCATGCGCGCCGTTTGTGCTGTCTCATCTGTCTCCCTGATCCCTTCGGAGTCGCCGCCTGTTGCTTCTATCCATCAAATTTGCAAGCTCAATTAGCTTCACTACTTGCCATTCAATCTTATGAGGTATTTTCTAAAATAAAATCTAATAAGTGGATGGAAGAAACCAATGTCTCCATATAAAGGGTTTACTTGGCGTGAGACGACACTTATTAATTGGACACTATCAACATTGTAGGTAATAAAACCTATATTGCACATACACTCTAAAATGTTGCGTAAAATGGAAGATAAGTTGCGAGTATCGTGTAAAATGTTGCACATAATTTATTGAACAATTGTATCCAGATAAATAGAGAAGATACTTTTGTCATAGTACGACTACACTGAATAGATAGTAATGCTCTGTGGGATTGTAGCGAAAGGGTGGCGACTCCAGCGGGAATAGCATGAGCTGAAGACCCTGGACTGAGCGCAAGCGAAGGAAGCGGCTGAAGCCGTGCCCGCGGAAAGCGTCCGCCCTGCAGCGGAAATCCCAGCGGTAACTTTCTTAAGACGCACTTTATCTAAATTCCGTTCATATTGCGCGTAATAAAAAAACCTTTTGTGCTCGAAATTGTATCTTCGTCCGCTTTTAAAAGAGTAGGAAAGTATCTAATCTCATATTATCCAACCAAATGGATTATGTCTTTGCGTATTTCAAGAGGGCGACGGACAAACATCCACAAAAATTCCAACGGTAATAGTGTAGATGATGTTTCGTCCAAAGCATTCTAGAAATAGAGAAGACAAAATGCACTTAATGGGCGCATGCTCTTTTCTCAAAATACAAAAAAGTAGCATATCAAAAACAGCTAGGAAGAGATAGACTTCCTAGCTGTTTTGATGTTCTATTCAAATGTAATAACCTAAAAGTAACCCAATGCCAAGAAGAAAAACAAATATTGTGTTTGTGAGTGCTGTATCCTTCATTGCCGGTGCTACTTCGATTGCGTTCTCTTTTTCTCTAAATAATTTGATCGCATGAATTGGCTTTTTAATACTTAGCAATACTAACAGTGTCCAAGGGGTAACAACTTGCATAATAACCAAGCCAACAATCCATAGGTAGGAGATGATAAAGTAAGCTGCTAAGATGGTAACGGCGTTTTTTCTACCGACAAGTATTGCCATTGTTTTTCTACCGCCTGCTTTGTCCTCTACAAGATCTCTCGTATTATTAGAAAGCATAATCCCTGCTACAAGTAGAGCACTTGGAACAGAAAGTAAAATTGCGAAGTTGGGTACAGTACCAACTTGAATGTAAGTAGCTATTAAAACAATTAACATACCCATGAAAAATCCGCTAAACAATTCCCCAAATGGTGTATATGCAATAGGATATGGCCCGCCAGTATAGAAGTATCCTACAGCCATAGAGAGTGCCCCCACAATTAATAACATCCAAGAACTTTCGTAGCATATGTAGATTCCTAGAAATGCAGCAATTGCATAAAGTAATAATGCTAATTGCATTACTGTTTTTGGCTTGACACCATTTCGAACAATTGCACCACCAATGCCTACCGATTCTTCATGATCAAGTCCTCGGGCAAAATCATAATATTCGTTAAACATATTCGTTGCAGCTTGAATAAAAAGACAAGCAAATAACATAGCCAAAAATAGTGGCCAGTTAATATTTGCATAATAAAGAGCAATCATTGTTCCTAAAAATACTGGAGCAAATGAAGCAGTCAATGTATGTGGTCTTGTTAATTTCCACCAAACTCGCCATCCTGTATCGGCTTTTAGTTCATGTGACATAGGTTTTTTCTCTCCTTTAAAAGAATCAATATCAATTTTAGCATAGTTTCGCTCCTAAATGTGTGCCGAAAATCGCAGAAAGATGTATGATTAAGGGTAGAGTATTTTAGCGATAAGATACATTATTTATTTTAAAGGTTATTTATACGGAGGTAATATATATGCCGAACACCACCGGCCAAAAGAAGTCAACATTACGTTTTTATACGGAAACAATAGAGGTATCGAGATTATCCGCTCATGCTTTTTTTGAGGCAGGAGATGAAAACTATAAAGGTAAACGTTTTTTCTGGCAAAATAAGGAGAAGACTTTTACATTAGTTGGATTAGGACATGCTCATACAATTGCCAATGAACTTGAAGAGAATAGATATCAGGATATTGCTTCAAAATGGAAAGAGTTATGTCAGTTAAATTTAAAGGAAAAAGCGGATGTATCACCTATTCTTTTTGGTGGGTTTTCCTTTGATCCATTCAATAAAATCTCTTCAGAGTGGGATACATTCCCTTCTGCATTTTTTACATTATCTACTTTTCAATTAGTTATTCGAAATGAACAAGCGTTTGTCAGTATTCATTTAATAACGGATGAAGAAAATAGTATGGATACGTTTGAACAACTTCGAATCGAAAGAGATGCGTTAATACACACGTCTCAAGTAAAAGAATTAAAAAATCATGCAAAGTCTAGATTAGTTGAAAGAGAAGATCGGTTAAAAGAAAAATATTTACAAGCAGTAGAAGATGTTACAAAAAGAATTCAGGAAAATGAAGTCAAAAAAGTCGTAATAGGACGTTCTTTAAAACTTACATTTGATGATGTTTTTTCTTCTGCGAGTGTTCTTTATAATACTTCCATAGAGCAACCAGAAAGCTATTTATTTGGATTAGAGAAAGACGATAAAATATTTTTTGGTGCCACACCTGAACGATTAGTAAAGGTTGAGCACGGAGAGGCACTTTCGGCAGGAATTGCAGGTTCTATTAAACGCGGTGAAACATCAGTTGAGGATAAACAACTTGGTGAAAGTTTATTAGCTGATCCGAAAAATTTAGCAGAGCATAAATATGTCGTGGATATGATTAATAAAGTCTTTGAGCAATATTGTGATGAAGTGAAAGTTCCTTCTAGACCTAAACTACTTAAAATAAGAGACATCCAGCATTTGCATACCCCAATACAAGGTCAGTTAAAAAATTCTGCATCACTTTTTCAGTTGGTAGAAGCATTACATCCGACTCCGGCAATGGGTGGTGAGCCAAGAGAAGAAGCAGTTACCATCATTAGAGAATCGGAGCAAATGAATCGAGGATACTATGCGGCACCCATAGGTTGGATAGATACAGAAGGAGACGGTGAGTTTGCGGTTGGCATTCGCTCAGCTTTATTAGAAAAAGAGCATGCTTACTTATATGCGGGCGGTGGAATCGTTGCTGAGTCCTCCTCTTTAGAAGAATTTGAAGAAACACGTGTGAAGTTTCGACCAATGCTTCGGACACTTGGAGGGAATATGAATGAATAATAGCGCTTATTTGACGTCATATGTTAATCAATTCGTTGAAACAGTAAAGCAAGCGGGTGTGGAAGATGTCGTCATCTGCCCTGGATCTAGATCGACACCACTCGCATATGCCTTTGCAAAAAGTGAAGGATTTCATTTTTATCGCCAAATCGATGAGCGTTCAGCTGCATTCTTTGCATTGGGAATTGCGAAAGCAAAAAAACTGCCAGTCGTTTTACTATGTACATCAGGGACAGCAGCAGCGAACTTCTTCCCTGCCATTGTAGAGGCGTACTATGCTCGCATTCCGTTACTTGTTGTAACAGCAGATCGTCCGCATGAACTACGTGAAGTTGGCGCACCTCAAGCGATTGATCAAGTACATTTGTTTGGAAAGCATGTGAAATGGTCTGTAGATTTTCCAATACCAGAGGATAATAATGAAAGTTTACCTTTTATCGAACGCCATATTCATCGTGCAATTACGACAGCAAATGCCTTACCAATGGGCCCAGTTCATATTAATGTACCATTCCGTGAGCCTCTTCTGATTAATATGGAGCAGCAACATCCTGTAGTGCAGGTAAGTCAGACGGAAATGGGGCAACTTGTGCCTAGTGTGGAGTTTATTGGCTGGTACAAGGATTTATTGCAAACGAATGAGAAAGGGTTAATCATTGTTGGTGATTCTCTTCCAACAACGGCGGGTTTTTGGGAGTTTGCAAGAAAGGTTCAATGGCCGATATTAGCAGATCCTTTGTCTAATTTACGTTGTTCAGTTCCAGAAGATTGTTTGCCTTTATGTATTGATCAGTATGATGCGATTTTAAAAGAAAATGCATTTAAAGACTTTGTTATTCCAGATGTTGTCGTTCGTTTTGGTGCACAGCCTGTTTCTAAACCGCTCACACAATTTTTAAAAGCATGTAAACCGACCATTTTTATCGCTGTAGATGAAAGTCCTATTTTCCGTGACTCTTTGCATATCGTTACCCACCATATTCAAGTTGGTGCTACTTCACTATGGATTCCAATCGAAGAAAAACAATCATCCAGCTATTTAGAAAATTGGACAAAAGCGAACGATATCGCTACAAAACATGTTCAAGCTTATATAGAAGTGGAAGAGGACGAAGGTGCACTCGCAGCTACTTTATTTGAAACACTATCAAATGGTGTAGATTTATTTGCAAGTAGTAGTATGCCGATTCGTGATGTAGATACATTTTTCAATAAAACTACGAAGGATATCCAAATATATGCTAACAGAGGAACGAATGGGATAGACGGTGTTGTTTCTACTGCACTTGGTGTTCAGGCAGCAACTAAGCGTCCTGGTTATTTACTCATTGGGGATTTAGCTTTCTTACATGATGTAAATGGTTTGATTGTAAGTAGATTTCAGCAAACCGATTTAACGATTGTCATTATGAACAATGATGGTGGAGGTATTTTTTCTTATTTACCTCAATCGAGTGAAACAAATTACTTTGAGCACCTATTTGGTACACCTACGGGCTTAGAATTTTCACATATAGGTGCTATGTACGATGCACAATATGATGCAGTCCATTCAAAAGAACAATTCGTTCGTGTATTGAATCAGCAGAAAATGAAAGATGTTCGTATTATTGAAGTGTTTACCAATCGGCAAGTGAATACGGATACACATCGAAAATTATGGGTAGCTATTTCGGAGGAGTTAGACTCGATTTGGAAAGTTCAAATGTAAAAGTTCGTAATATCACTATGCATGTTAAGAGATATAATATCGGAGCAATTGAAAAAATAGTATTCCTTCATGGGTTTACTGGCTCTAGTGCTACTTGGGACGAGGTAATCACACTTCTTCCTTCATCAGTGGAAATACTTACAATAGATTTAGTTGGGCATGGGCAAACATCTAAGCCAACCGATTTTACTCGCTATTATGCGGAAGAACAAATAGAAGACTTGCATGAGCTATTTCAATTATTAGGATGGAGTCATTTTACGCTCGTCGGTTATTCTATGGGAGGTAGATTAGCGCTTGCTTATGCAGCTAAATATTCTGTAGACAAGTTAATTCTTGAGAGTAGTTCTCCTGGCTTAGTTAATGAAAAAGAGCGTGTAACAAGAAAGCAGGCGGATGAATTGCTTGCGGAAAGAATATTAAGTGAAGGAATTTCGGCCTTCGTCGATTTTTGGGAAGACATTCCTTTATTTCATTCGCAAAAAAGCTTATCAATGGAAAAACAGCAGGCTATTCGGTTGGAAAGACTTGCAGGATCCGAAGTGGGACTATCTAACAGCTTAAAAGGGTTTAGTACAGGAATACAACCTTCTTACTGGGGTAATCTAGAAGTTATGAAAGTTGCAACTACCATAGTTACTGGAGATTTAGATCGAAAATTTTATGAGATAGCTTTGGAAATGAAAAAACTTCTTCCAAATAGTAAGCACGTGCATATTAGTAATGCGGGACATGCAATTCATGTGGAAAATCCCGAATTGTTTGCTACAATAGTAAAGGATATTATTTTAAAGGAGGAATAAGGATGACTCGTGAATGGACAACCTTACATACATATGAAGATATTAAGTATGAGTTTTATAATGGGATTGCAAAAGTGACGATTAACCGTCCGGAAGTACGAAATGCATTTCGCCCAAAAACAGTAATGGAAATGATTGATGCATTTTCACGCGCGCGCGATGATAAAAATGTAGGTACTATCATTTTGACTGGTGAAGGGGAGCATGCATTCTGTTCAGGCGGAGACCAAAAAGTACGCGGACATGGTGGTTACGTTGGAGAAGATGAAATTCCTCGTCTAAATGTACTAGATTTACAACGATTAATTCGTGTAATTCCAAAACCAGTTGTCGCAATGGTAGCTGGTTATGCTATTGGAGGCGGACATGTACTTCACGTTGTTTGTGACTTAACAATTGCTGCAGACAATGCTAAATTTGGTCAAACAGGACCTAAAGTTGGTTCGTTTGATGCTGGGTATGGTTCTGGTTATTTGGCGCGTATTATCGGACATAAAAAAGCGCGTGAAATTTGGTATTTATGCCGTCAATACGACGCTGGGCAAGCGCTTGATATGGGCTTAGTCAATACGGTAGTTCCTTATGCACAATTAGAGGACGAAACGGTACAGTGGTGTGAAGAAATGCTTGAAATGAGCCCAACTGCACTTCGTTTCCTAAAAGCTGCAATGAACGCAGATACAGATGGTTTAGCAGGTCTTCAACAATTGGCAGGAGACGCAACACTTCTATATTACACAACAGATGAAGCAAAAGAAGGTCGCGATTCATTTAAAGAAAAACGTAAACCTGACTTCGGTCAATTCCCACGTTTTCCGTGATTATTGCATCAATGAATTTTGAGAAAGCTGTCCTTTTATAGGGCGGCTTTTTTATCTAAAGGAGACGAATACTTTGTATCCGAATTTATTAGTAAAACGTGTAAGTCTAACACCAAATCGAATTGCTTTAAGGTTTAACGAGAAAGCATGGACATTTGAACAACTGTCTAATGAAGCCAATGAATTTACAGAAAAACTATATACAAAAGGTATAAAATTTGGAATGAGAATTGCCATTTTAGCGTCATCTGATGCACAATTAGTCATTGCGATACACGGGTGTATACAGCTTGGTTGTGAGTTAGTGATGTTAAATGAGCGTTTAACTGAGGAAGAGTTGCGTTATCAATTACAGGACAGCAATGCCGATTATTTATTAGTCGATAGTGTGGAAAAAAGAAGTTTAACTTATCCTAATAGGCTTTCATTTGAAGAGCTCAACTTGGCGAAAAGAACTACATTCGAAATAGAAAAAGAGTGGCCAAAAAACCGGACCATCACGATTATGTATACGTCCGGAACGACCGGACATCCAAAAGGGGTTCGGCAATCACTCGAAAATCATGTGATGAATGCAACTGGTTCTGCACTCAATTTAGGAGTTCAACCAAATGATTGCTGGTTATGTACAGTTCCTTTGTTTCATATTAGTGGTTTTTCCATATTAATGCGTTCAGTTTTGTATGGAATGACGGTAAATCTTCATACAAAGTTTGATGCAGAAAAAGCAGTAAAAGAAATAATGAGTGGAACAGTTACTAGGATGTCTGTTGTCGCAGTGACGCTCGAAAGAATGATTACAGTTCTCGAGGAAAAAAATGAATTCTTCCCAAATACGTTTCAATCAATGCTTGTGGGTGGGGGTCCAGTTCCCCTAAATTATTTAGAGCGAGCAATAGTACGAAATATTCCTGTGCTACAAACATACGGAATGACGGAAACTGCTTCTCAGACAACGACCTTATCGAGCGAAGATGCTATTCGAAAATTAGGCTCTGCAGGCAAACCGCTTTTCTTTGCGGATGTTCGTATTAATGGAGAGGATGAAATTGGAGAAATTTGTATTAAGGGTCCTCATGTGACAAAAGGGTACGTAGGTGCTTCTGAGTTGAAAAATCCTTTAGTAGACGGTTGGCTTCATACGGGAGATATGGGATATATCGATGAAGAAGGATATTTGTTTGTAGTAGATCGCCGTTCTGATTTAATCATTTCCGGTGGTGAAAATATTTATCCGGCGGAATTAGAGCAAGCATTAGTGAGACATCTAGCGGTGAAAGAAGCGGGTGTTGTTGGAAAGCAAGACGACAAATGGGGACAAGTTCCTGTCGCATTTATTGTGTTAAAGGAAGAAGTAAGTGAAGAAGCGCTAAAAGCATTTATGAAAACGGAAATGGCTTCTTATAAACAACCAGTTGCTTATTACTTCGTGGAGCAACTGCCGAGAAATGCTTCGAATAAGCTAATGCGCAGAGAGTTACTTAAGTGTGTGCAAAATATGAAATAAATGGCTAAGGGCGACCAAACAATGAGTGAAAGCAACCAATTAGGATTTGAAAGTAACTAATTTCGCACTGAAAGCAACCAATTCAAATATGTAAGCGACCAAATGATACAAATTAGATATTAATTGAAATACGCCACCTTTTAAAGTTAAAAGTGGCGTTTTCTTATTCAATTCAGTGCAGTTTTTAATGTTTCTAAATTTTTGTTCATTAGTGTGAAATATGTTTCATTATTTTCAATATCTTTTTTGGATAGAACGCCTAAATTGTGTAATACTAAGCTTTTAGCATTAAGCTCTTTTTGAATGACTCCCGTTAGCTTAGAAGAAACGTTTTGTTCAAACAAAATGTATTTAATATCTTTTTCTTTTGCTAAATCAATGATTTTCGTTAGTTGTTTTTGAGAAGGCTCATCTTGTGAATTAAGACCAGCAACTGCTACTTGTTCTAGACCGTACTCATGTGCTAAGTAACCAAAAGCTGCATGGGAAACAAAAAATGTTTTATTAGGAGCATTTCGTGCCATCTCTTTATAGACTGCATCTAATTCTTTTAATTGTGCGATTAACGCTTCATAATTTTTTTCGAACTGCTCTTTTTGTTCAGGAGCACCTTCCACAAGCGAATCTTTGATAGATAAAGCTAAATCTTGACTAATCTGTGGAGAAATCCACACATGCGGATCTATTTTGCCATGGTCATGATCATCATCGTCTTCTTCATGTTCATGTGTATTAGCTTCTAGTTCGTCTTTCGGAACTGCATCAGCAGTTGCAACCATCTTCACATGTTCATTTTCTAATGTTTTTTTCGCATTTTCAACGAAACCCTCTAAACCTAGTCCTATGTAGAAAAACAGGTCAGCATCTGCGAGAGTCATCATATCTTTTTGAGTTGGTTCAAATGTGTGTTCATTTGAGCCCGCAGGATATATAGAGGATACCTGTACGGCGTCTCCGCCAATTCGTTCTGCAAAGTATTGTAGTGGATATACAGTCGTATAAATTTGTATTTTATTGTCTTTTTTTTGTTTATCTACATTTATGGTTTCTTTGTCTCCACAAGCGGCGGTAAATAATGCAAGTATAATTACTAAAGCTAGTAAAAGTGTTCTTTTCATCTTGCCATCTCCTAAATAGTAATGATTACGTTTTGAATTTTTTTAACTTTTTAAGCTTACAAGACATTATAAAAAAAAGCAAGAAAAAAACCTTTGAAGTTATTTTTTCTTCAAAGGCCATTCTTCAGGAACAGGGTCAAAACCACCTTCATGAAAAGGGTGGCATTTAGATATTCTTCTAATTGTCAAGTATCCACCTTTGAATGCACCGTGCTTTTGCACAGCCTCTACTCCGTAATGAGAGCAAGTCGGATAGAAGCGGCAACTAGGCGGTGTTAAAGGGGAAATTATTTTTTGATAGAATTTAAAAATCCATAATATTATGTACTTCATACGTTATTCAGCTTCCTTCGGTGTGTTTTCGCTTACGTTTATTGTATGAAAATAAGTGGTATATGAAAAGTAATAACAACTATTCTTTTAGGGAGAGTGACAACTTTATGTCAGCAGAATTAAATAAAGAACTAAACAAGCAGGTCGCTTTATGGTCAGTCATGTACGCAAAATTGCACAATTTTCATTGGTACGTAAAAGGGCCATCTTTTTTTACACTACATGCAAAGTTTGAGGAATTGTACAACGAAGCTACATTAAACATGGATGAAATAGCTGAACGTATTTTAACACTAGGAGCTAATCCAGTTGGCACATTAAAAGAGCATTTAGAGCTTTCGGATGTGGAGGAAGCGAGCAATAAAGAAACAGCCGACCAAATGGTTGAAACAGTTGTAAAAGATTTTGATAAAATAATGATGTCTTTAAAAAAAGGAATGGATGAAGCAGCAAAAGACGAAGATGATATGACAGAGGATCTACTGAATGCTATTTATCAAAAAACAGAAAAACACCAATGGATGCTCAATGCATTTTTAGGGGACTCGAACAAATAATCTCGTTCAACTTTTTCTAAAGTAACCGATAATAAGTTTAGGAGAAGGAGGTATGACTATGGATATTAATTCTATTATGTCTTCTCAGTTAATGGAGCTACAACAAACTGTTCAAATGAGTGTTCTAAAAAATGCGATGAATATGGGAACAGTAGCTGCAGTTGAGATGTTACAGGACATGCCTCAAGCTTCTGCACCGCATCCTTATAAAGGATCTGTTGTGGACGTTCAAGCTTAAGTACAAGAGGAAGATAGTTGTTGTCTAGACGAATTGAGAAAAACATGTACCCATGTGGTGCATGTTTTTTTATATTGGTGGCATACTCTTTAAAAAGGATGTGTGCAAATGAGTTTAAACAAAGTGTACGTTTCTATCGTGAATCGTAAGGTGTATATTTATCCAGACGAATCATCATGGGAATATGAAGTAAATGCCAACAGAGAAATTATTCCCGTATTTGAAAAGCTATTTAACCAACTAAGTAGTGCTGAAACAAGCAATTTTTGGAGGGCACATATTCCAATAAGATACTATCATTTGGATAAAGAAAACGATGAATACGACACCAAAATGAAAAAGTTATATGCGCTGATTCATGAATATAGCAATGAAGAATCAAGATTATTAATCGAACAGCTTCCATATTTTAATGAAAGTAGGAGAGTATTCATTGAGTAAAATAATTAATCGTAAAGGCAACGAGACAGATTCATCTTATCGTAATGTCGGTTCGCTATTAAACCAGTCACCACAACAAAAATCAAAACTTAATATAGCGCAAAACAGAGAAGAAGGAAATGAAAATTACAAATTAGAACAAAAAACACTATCTGAGGAGAATTTTGCAAAAGAGAAACAGGAATTATGAATAGTTGAGACTTGGCTACTAGCTAAGTCTTTTTTTCATACATATGTTACCATTGAAAATAAAACGAGGAATTGGGAGGAAACATGCTTAAACAAATTATTTTACTTATTGGACCAACTATTATGATATTTATTGGACTTTCTTTATTACACAACGTTTTAGTAACTTTTTTCCTGTTTTATGGTTGGTTATTATTTATACCACTTATAATCATAAATTGGAATAAGGAAAACAGCAATCGGATACTTATTCCTTTATCCAAAAAGGTGACTATCGTTGGGGTTGTAAGTGGATTGATTTGTTTGATCGCCATTTATAGCTTCGTGTCTATTTTTCAATCCTCTGTTTTGGAGATACCCCAGTTGAAGCTTCTATTAGCAGAGTGGGGTTTTAGTGGGAAAAAGGTTTTATTGCTTGTATTAGTATTAGCCCTTATCAATCCGATATTAGAAGAATTTTATTGGCGTGAATTTATGTATAGTCGTCTATTAGCCAAAATAGGAAATGTGACAGCGATTATGATCACATCCATTTTCTATAGTTTATATCACTTGATTGTTGTGATGGAGATTTTCAGTTTTCCTTTTAATGCATTGGCAGTTGTTCCTGTTTTTCTTGCCGGGATTATGTGGGCGATTTTTCGATATAAACTGAAATCTATTGCTACATCAATTATTAGTCATTGTTTAGCGGATATCGGGATTATGTTGGTATATTGGTATATAATTGTTCCTTCATAAATTCTAATCATCTTGAATAATTTTATTGGTAAATAAAGGAGTCATCGTTCATGTTATCTTTCCAAGATTTAAATGGTAACCATGTGGAATTATCTTTTGAAAAAGGAGTATTTCCAATAGAGCCAATGCATGTGTTAGTACTAGCGAAACATCAAAACAAGTGGTTATTAACGAAGCATCCAAAACGCGGTATTGAGTTTCCAGGTGGAAAAGTGGAAGAAAGTGAAACGACCATACAAGCCGCTATTCGCGAAACATCAGAAGAGACAAATGTTGAATTAACTAATCTTGAATGGGTTGCTGAATATCTTGTATATGAAGAAACTCCATTCTGTAAAGCAGTATATATTGCAAATGTTGACCATATTAATGTGGAAGGTCCAAATTTTGAAACTGAAGGTGCTGTTTGGCTAACTACGGATGAATTTTTACATAGTAACAATTTAAGTTTTCATATGAAGGATACTGGTATGAAAGCAATTTTAGAGAAGGTGATGACACTTGAAGGAAAATGGAACGGTTGAGAAGACGAGAATTTATCCATCGCCAAATCCTCACATTAAGTTAACGGAAATCACTTATTGGTCATGCGGATATCGTGTGAAGGGATTACTTGCTGAGCCTAGAGAGAAAGGTTCATATGAAGGTATTTTATACTGCCGAGGTGGCATGCAAAGTATTGGCATGGTAAGACCAGCTCGTATTGCGCAAATTGCTTCAGAGGGTTTTATAGTATTCGCACCATATTACCGTGGAAATCGAGGTGGTGATGGCAGAGATGAATTTGCTGGAGAGGATCGGTGGGATGCAGTTTATGCAGTTGATGTGTTAAAGCAATTTTCTCAAGCGAGGATTCATTTATTCGCCTTTTCACGTGGTGGAATAATGGCTCTTTGGACAGCTATTTTACGAAACGATATAACATCTATCGTGACATGGGCTGGAGTATCGGATATATATTTAACATTTGAAGAACGAACAGATATGAGAAGAATGATGAAAAGAGTCATTGGCGGTACACCGTCCAATAATACGAAAGCGTATGAAGACCGAAATGTTCTTGCTCATACACAGGATATTAAAGCAGCAACTCTCATTATTCATGGGATGCTAGACACAAATGTTTCCGTTGAGCATGCAAAGGTTTTAGAGACAGCACTAGTAGGGAATAATAAAATAGTGGAAGCTTGGTATTTTCCTGAGTATACGCATTTTTTTCCAAGTAAAGTGAATCGGCAAGTAGTGAAGGATACATGTAATTGGATGAAAAGGCAGAAAGGAGTTTAGTCGATGGGTAATGTAGTTGTTACGATTGAAACTATGAGTACAGAGGAAAAGTCTTCATTTCCGTCGAATGTAAGCTTTTGGACAAATCTTTGGGATAACTATACAAATGAATTTCAGGAAGTTGTTATCCAATGTTGGAAAGAAGAAGAGCACGCAATCAGTGAATTAAGTTCGAGAGCGGCTTCAACTACGAATGAAGGGCTCATAAAAATTTTTTCCATTAATTTGAACGAGGAAAATCGTGTATTCCTTAGAAATTATTCCATAGATCCTAAAGGTGGATTAAAATGGTTCACGATGTTTTTTAATATAAATGGGGATGAACGATTAGAAGTGAGTCATTATGGTTCAGAAATAATTTTATATAAAGCAGATGAAGAAAAAGCGAAACAATTTATTTCCATCTTTTCTTCATCCATCACGACACATTATTATGATGAAAATGCGGATTAAAAAAAAGGATGTCACACCAATATAAATGGGACATCCTCTTTTACATAAAGATCAGAAAGTATATAAATTTGCTAGCCATGAACAGGTTGATTTCCGCTGCAGTCGGACGCTTTCCGTGGGGTGAGCGATGAGCCATCACCGCCGCAGTTGCGTCGTTTGTGATGGCTCATTTGTCTCCCTCATCCCACCGGAGTCGCCGCCTGCAGTGGAAATCAACGGAATAAATAAGAAAGCCAATATGCTAGGTCGATATAATGAACTGGTGTCTATAAAGAGCGTTTAGACGTAGTTGGTGGAACTTAGAAAAAATAGTTAGCATTCATTGATAAAGAAGCGCTGAGCGGACGAAATTGCATCTTCGTCCGCTTTTAAAAGTATAGGAAAGGATTTATTCTCTCATTAACCAAAGCTAATGCAACATGTCTTTACATATTTCAAGAAGGCGACGGACAAACATCCGCCACAAGATTACCGAAAAAAGTGGATTGAGAAGTGACGCAGTCACTTCTCAATCCACAAAAATTTCATCGGTAATAGTGTAGCAAATGTTTAGTCCAAAGCACTCGAGAAATAGAAAAGACCAAGTGCACTTAAGGACGCTTGCGCATTTCTAATTAAGCTCTAGGTCCGCCTTTAAGAGAGATCTCTTCAGATACGGTACCGAATTTTTGGAAGTTCTCATGGAAAGCTTGTGCGAGTTCAGCTGCTTTTTTATCGTAAGCTGCTTTGTCAGACCAAGCATTACGAGGAATCAATACTTCAGAAGGTACACCTTCTACTTGTTTTGGAATAGCTAAACCAAATACGGTATCCATTTCAGTTTCTACATCGTTCAATTTTCCGTCAATTGCTGCGCGAACCATTGTACGTGTGTAAGAAAGCTTCATACGACTACCAACACCGTATTCTCCACCAGTCCAACCAGTGTTTACAAGGAATACTTGTGCACCATGCTCATCAATTTTCTTTCCAAGCATTTCAGCGTAAACAGTTGCATGAAGTGGAAGGAAAGGTGAACCGAAGCAAGTTGAGAATGCTGGTTGTGGAGATGTAATTCCACGTTCAGTACCCGCTAATTTAGATGTAAATCCACTTAAGAAGTGGTACATTGCTTGTTCTTTTGTCAATTTGCTGATTGGAGGCAATACGCCAAAAGCATCAGCAGTTAAGAATACGATCGTATTTGGATGACCTGCAACAGAAGGATCCACAATATTTTCGATATTTTGAATCGGGTAAGCTGCACGTGTATTTTCTGTTAATGAATTATCAGCATAGTTTGCAACTCGAGTTTCCGCATCTACAACAACGTTTTCTAAGACAGTACCAAATGTGATGGCATCATAGATCTGTGGTTCGTTATCACGAGTTAAATCGATACATTTTGCGTAACATCCACCTTCGATATTAAACACACCATTATCGGACCAACCATGTTCGTCATCACCAATTAGTTTGCGACCAGCGTCTGCAGAAAGAGTTGTTTTTCCTGTCCCAGAAAGACCGAAGAATAATGCAACGTCGCCTTCTTCTCCAACGTTTGCTGAACAATGCATTGGTAAAATGTTTTGTTCAGGAAGTAAATAGTTCATAATAGAGAAAATAGATTTTTTCATTTCTCCAGCATATTCTGTTCCACCGATTAGCACAATTCGTTTTTCCATGGAAACAATGATAAACGTTTCCGTTTTTGTTCCATCTACTGCTGGATCTGCTTTAAAATTAGGAGCACTCACGATTGTAAAATCTGCTGTATGATTTGCAAGTTCTTCCTCAGAAGGGCGGATAAATAATTGATGCGCAAATAAGTTATGCCAAGCATATTCATTTACTACTTGAATTCCTAAACGAGAATCTTTATCAGCACCAGCAAACCCTTTAAATACGAATAATTCATCTTGCTGAGCAAGGTAGTCTGTTACTTTTTTATATAGTGATTCGAAAATTTCAGAAGAAATTGGTTGGTTTACAGAACCCCAATCGATTTTGTCTCTAGATATAGACTCATCAACGATGTATTTATCTTGTGGAGAACGACCTGTATATTTACCTGTTTCTGCTTTCACGGCTCCCGTAGAAGTTAAAACAGCTTCGCCTCTTGATGTTGCTTTTTCTACAAGTTGCGCTACTGATAATTGAATGTTAACATTTTCTCCAGATAACAATTCGTTCAGTTCATTCACAGTATCGATTGAATTCATATTGTATATACCATCCTTTTAATTATTTTCCCTTATTAAAGTGGGATATGAGTTTCATATGTGAAATAGTATAACACATTTAGCTTAATAGTCTACACTAATAAAGTGATTATTTTTATCTTTTGTAAAAAAATCGTCAACAAAAATGTATTGACATATCCATACAACTTACGTATGATGAAAAATTGAACGGATACTCTTATCCCGAGCTGGTGGAGGGGTCAGGCCCTATGAAACCCGGCAACCTGTAATTATTTATTTTATTACAAAGGTGCCCAACCTGAGACAAGGTGAAATCCCTTGATTGATAAGAGTGAAAGGTGCTTATGAAATTAATAACCTTTCCTCATGTGTATGATACGTGAGTGGAAGGTTTTTTTTATGACATCGCCCTTTATCCTTGTGTGCCAAGTCCAAAACAGCTTGACATGGGAATGAGTACCGTATCAATTCTTGAGAGAAATCTCGCAGGATATAGGAGGAATATACTATGACACAACGCCGATTATTTACATCGGAATCAGTTACAGAAGGGCATCCAGATAAAATTTGTGATCAAATTTCAGATGCAATTCTAGATGCAATTCTTACAGAAGATCCAAATGCACGCGTCGCTTGTGAAACAACTGTGACAACAGGTCTAGTATTGGTTGCAGGAGAAATTACTACATCTACTTATGTAGACATTCCAAAAGTAGTTCGCTCTACTATTAAAGAAATAGGCTATACTCGTGCAAAATATGGCTTTGATTCTGAAACTTCTGCAGTTTTAACTGCAATTGACGAACAGTCAGCTGATATTGCGCAAGGGGTTGACCAAGCTCTGGAAGCTCGTGAAGGATCGATGACTGATTCAGACATTGAAGCAATTGGAGCAGGGGACCAAGGTTTAATGTTTGGTTACGCTTGTAATGAAACACCAGAACTGATGCCACTTCCAATTAGTTTAGCGCATAAATTGGCTCGTCGTTTAGCTGAAGTTCGTAAGGATGAAACGCTAGACTATTTACGTCCAGATGGTAAAACACAAGTTACAGTGGAGTATGACGAAAATAATAATCCTGTCCATATCGATACGATTGTTATCTCAACGCAACATCATCCAGAAGTAACCTTAGAACAAATCCAAAAAGATTTAAAAGAAGTAGTGATCAATCCGATTGTTCCTGCTAATTTAATCGATGAACATACAAAATATTTTATTAACCCAACTGGTCGATTCGTCATTGGTGGACCACAAGGAGATGCGGGCTTAACAGGACGTAAGATTATCGTAGATACTTACGGTGGATATGCACGTCACGGCGGAGGAGCATTCTCTGGTAAAGATCCAACAAAAGTTGACCGTTCAGCTGCATATGCTGCTCGCTATGTTGCAAAAAATATTGTTGCAGCAGGAATCGCTGATCGTTGTGAAGTACAACTTGCTTATGCAATTGGAGTGGCACAACCAGTTTCTATCGCAGTAGACACATTTGGAACTGGAAAAGTAGAAGAAGCTCAATTAGTTGCACATATTCGTGAATTATTTGACCTTCGCCCAGCTGGTATTATTAAAATGCTAGATCTTCGTCGCCCAATCTACAAACAAACTGCTGCTTACGGACATTTTGGCCGTACAGACATCGACGCACCTTGGGAAAAAACAGATAAAGCAGAAGCTTTAAAAGAAAAAGCAGGATTATAATTAGAAAGCTTCTATGTAATGGAGGGCATCGACAGATACCCTTCATCAAAAAAAGCGATACTTTCCTAGAGAAATTTAGGGAAGTATCGCTTTTTTTTTTTTTAAACGGCTAAACTAACGCAGTTATTGGTTTAGCCATTTTTCTTCTATGTTTTTCAAATATCATTAACATTGCAATAAATTAAAACATCATTTATCAAGAGTCTTTATATCTAAAATTATTACACTATTTGTTATTCCATTCCACAAAAAAACTCCTTATAATTAGGTTTGGTAGTTCTGTCCAAATCCCAATTAAAAGGAGCTCACCATGGATAAGGATACCACAAAATCCACACTAAATGAATTACTAAATGTATTAGATGAAAAAACATTTTCCAAAATCATAAACGTTATAAATCTTGATCATTACGTTAAAAAGTTGACTGCTTACAAGTTTCTTCAGCTGTTTATCATTGCACAGGTAAATGAAAAAAAATCGCTGAAAAAGTTAGCGAAACACCTCAAAGATACGGAAGAATTTCAAACGTTTATTCAGATGGATGCCATCAGTGATTCACAGCTTTCACGTAAACAATCCTTGCTAACACCGGCAATATTTGAAAAAGTCTTTCGTCACCTCGTCGGTTCCATTCAGTCGAAGATGAAAAGTAACGAACCAATTCTTCGCGATATTCGTAAGCTGCTTGTCATTGATTCTTCTACAATATCGATGAGTCTAAGTCAATATCCTTGGGCAACGTTTCGGAAAACAAAAGCAGGTGTTCGACTTCATTTGCGCGTGGTTGTCACAAAAGATGTGACTCTTCCAGACCAGGCGGTAATTCTACCGGCAAAACACGCAGATCGCACGCAAATGAACAAGTTAGTTGATATTGACTCCGATGCGATTCATCTGTTTGACAGAGGCTATACAGACTATCAACAGTATGATGTGCTTTGTGATCGAGGGATTCCCTTCATTACGCGACTTAAGAAAAATGCGAAAATCGAAGTACTCAACGAACAAATACCAGACGTAGAAAATCATATCTTCTCGGATCAAGAAGTCATTCTAGGCAATGAGCAAAAGGGGACCAAGATGCAAAACCCTGTGAGATTAATCCAAACAAAAGATAGCGAAGAAAATGACATCATCATTCTTACTAATTGTTTTGATTTATCCGCTAAAGAAGTAGGCGATTTATATCGCTATCGTTGGAAAATCGAAACGTTTTTCAAATGGATGAAGCAGCACTTAAAAATCAAAAGCTTCTATGGAAAAAGTCAAAACGCCGTGTACACGCAAATTTGGATCGCGCTCATCACCTATTGCTTACAAGTCTTACTACAACTGAGATTAAACCATGAAGGACCTCTTTTAGATGTAAAAGAAACGCTTCAAAACTTACTTTTCAAGCCATTTAATGCATTTGTAAAAGCTCTATTTAGACCACCCACAAGAACATCAAATGGGCGTAAAAAGTACGACTGGGAAAGAGAATTTCAGCACATTGTCAGACAGTTCGATGAAAGAGAGGTGGAGCATTTAGACGATTTAACGTATGATCCAATTTTCTAGTTCGTATAAATTATAAATAATTTACAAAATGTGGATAAGGGCTACCAATTATAGCTGCTTTGACTTTTTTTAAAAATTAAAATCAAACATAGTTCGGAATATTCCGACTTCTACACAAGTTGGGTATTTCGTCTCTTTTGACAAATGATTAAAATTTTTATGCAACGCTAATGTTCAAATATAAAGAGGGATCTCTTTTATATCGATACCTTTTTAGGTGTTCAACTTTTCTTTCTTTCCAGCTATCACGCTCTTCACAATATTGCTCATAAGATACAGATAATAGTCGTTGGATAATATTTGGGTCATCTATGGCATCTTCGGCAAATACAATGTACTCACCATGTCTCATAATGTATCGACTCCACGAACGTAAACCAGTAATTCTACGATGCCTGCGCTTAATTCTACGGAAAAACAACTCATGGTCATTGTTTGTCCTCGGTAAAATCGGATGGTCATAACACGCAAATAATCCCTTCCAAAATCCATTACTATACCGCCTTAAATTATCTACGAACTCCGCATCTTCTTCTTTTGTTAGTTTTGCTTCTGTTTCTTTTAGATATGAAGCTAATCTACTTCGAACAGAGTTACTTGTCTTACGTTTAGAGGGTTCCAAAATTTTGGAAATGCGTCTGATACGTGTGTTCAATCTTACAACTTGCTGGTATTCTCCCTTAAAGTCATCGACAATACTGACTATTCTGAACAACTTTTTAAGTATCAGAGGAGCCCTTTTTTTCCAGGCAATTTTCAATAGATTTTTGAATCAGTTTTGTCTGTTCATAAACCTTAATTCCTGGTAAATCAAGCGGAGGGCAACCATCTTCTAATAAGACCGAACGAATTGCCGCTGTGTATGCTAGGATTGTTTCCGATGCTAGATTCTCTTCTTCTATTGCCTTTTTCTCTATCTCTCGTATGCCTCGTAGTTTCTTCTTTATGTTCGTTTTTAACTTTCGATCTTTATCTATAACTGGCTTTGCAATATCTTTCAAGAAATGAAATTGACAGTACTGATAAGGAGTTTTTGGTGACAATGTTTCAAACGCAAGGCGGATGGATTTCTGTCCATCACTTACAAAACCTAGAATTGGAAAACCGAGGTCTAAAATAGGTTTTATAAATTCCATTAACTCCTGAGACGAGCTACTCTTTACATTTTTAGCAGCTAAAATTGTCCCACTTAGCACTTCCCTTATGACATACAACGTTTCATTTCCTTTTTCTGGTTGAACACCATCCATGGATAGGATAATCCCACCATGGCTATCAACCGTTTCTTGAAGAGTCTTTTGGAGGTGGTCTTCTGCGCTAGCACGAAGTAACACCGTATATCTTTCGTAAAGCTTTTGAACATGACGTTCAGAAATGACAACCCCATGGTCATTTAAAATATCCATTATTTCTTTACGAGTTTTATGCTCTTTAAATCGTAATTGACCAACGTAGGCTAAGACGTCTATTCCATAAGTCATATGTTTAAGACTTAGATGGTCGGCTTGGGCAGAACGAAAGACGGTTGTAGCGTTTTCGCACGCTGAATTTGTACAGCGATATCCCATATTGACGATTGTTTTTGCACCTTTAAGTGTAGAAATCGTCTTTTTAGAGACAGTATGGCAGTAATCTAATTTGGAATGACATGTCGGACAGATCGAGATTTCAGGTTTATAGTAGTTCGTTTCCTCAGTTATTAACCGATTTTTTGTACGCATTTTCTTCACCAACATTTACTAGTAATTTTATCTTTATTTTACCACAAGTGAAGATATTGCGTTATTTTAGCCGTTTAAGAAAAAAACGTTAAAATAGAACAAACGTTCTTTTTGGAGGCTAATAATTGTATTGATATGAGTATTGTCCGAAACATGTTGAAAGTGAATATCAGCTATTAGTATTTAAAGATAACCATCCCTTTCTACCTTTGACAGATTATTACCAAGATTGTTTAGGTCGAATTAATAAGAGTTCTGCAACATCTTATTTAAAGTGTTTACTACCCTTTTTCATGTGGTTAGAGAAAAAAGTAACTATCAGGGAAAACGAGTGCAATGGAATGACTCCGAAGGAAAGATACGTGTAGCTGTTGAGGGTTATTTGCTGCATGAAATGAGCTGTAAGGTTCGTGATAAAGATTCGTTTCGTATTGTGAATTTAACAAATAAAAGCCCTAATACCATTAGTCGTTTTTTATCGGCCTTAAAATCATTTTATAAGTCTATGATTCGTTTAAAATACTATCCACATCATAACCCTTTAATTGACGAACAAGCCATTCTGCATAGCTATAAAGAAGAAGTAAGAGGTGTTCGAGAAAATAAACCTAGAATGCCTTCAGTTTCAGGGACAGAAGACCCTATCATTCACCGAAGATTAACAGATTCCTATTTTAAAATAATCAATGAAGAATGGCAGCCACAAATTATTGATGATATGAATTTACCTTATCGAGTTTATCAAGCAGGAAAAAAAGTAAATTGGTCGCAACGTGAAATGCTTATAGCTCGTATGCTATTCGAAACGGGAGCAATGGTATCGGAAATTATTGAACTAACTGTTGGAGATTATCGTCAGCGTATAAGTCATCAAGAGGTCAGTACGTTTAATAAAGGAAGTCATGGTAGGAAGATCAAGTTCCTACGCTTTAGTAAAGATACAGTCAAGCGGTTGTTTCACTATATAGACACCGAGAGAAAATTCTTTGATGAAAACCATTTAGAATTTGAACAATTACCTGACGATGCACCAATCTTCTTATCTGCAAATGGAACAGCATATACATATCATGCTTGGTACTATCATTGGAAACGAGCAATGATAGTCAATGAATTGAGTTTAAATCCACATAAAGCAAGACATTGGTTTGTCACTTCCCGCTTACGAGAAATTTATAATGTTTCAAAAAATGAAGCTGAAATTCAACAGCGTAAAAATGAATTGATTAAATATATGAAATGGAAAAATCCAGATACCATGAATGTATATGAACATCATTTCGACGAAGCAAAACATCGAGAAGCTCATGAACATATGCTTGAACAAATGGCACAAAGAGAGAAAGAATACACCAAGCAGGGTAAATCTTCAAGAAAACCAAAGTTGGCAGTTCTTGAAACAACAAATATTGAATTGATCGATGAAGAGTTACAAGAATTGTTGGAAGAGTTGGAATAAAATTGACTAACGCAACGCAACTAAGACCAGCAACGGAATGGTATGATAAATGGCTTGGAAAAATGGATACAAAGCTAATGTGCCTGCAAAATAACCGAAGCGAGTTTCTATTCGATAAAGTAGATGAACGGATTCTTAACTATCTTAATAATAATTGCTTAAATTTTGACTTGAAGAATCACTTTTTATTGATTATATTAATCGATATAGCTCGAAAAAAAGATGCCAGAAGTATTCAACGGACTATCGGGACCTTAAGCCCGCGATTTAAAAATATTTCCACTAATTTTAACATTACTAGATTTTCAGATTTCGATGTGAATGTTCATTTATATGCGTATTTGAAAAGTGAGATTTTCCCTGACGATTCTAACAGCAAAAGGAGCGAGTTAATGAGTTGTTATATTGGAGCCGAGTACTCTACAAAAAAATGGATTCATAACAACTTATCCTTTGAAGAACAAGAACATTATAAACAGTTTCTACTGCAACCTTTTTTGTTTGATTCCAGAGATTTTTCATTTAGAAAGTTAGCAAAAGAGCAAGCTCAAACTATACGTAAAGATGAAACAGATGCTATTGTGCAAATGCTTCCAACGATACTTGCGGAAGCAAATTTACGATGGAATCAGATAAAAAGACTTCAAGATGCCCTTCAGCAACAAATACAGGAGGTAGAAGCTAAATCATTATCACTGCCATTCGAATTTTATTATGATGAACCCGAACGCATCGGAGAGAAATTTCATTTTCGTTTATGGGATAAACCATCCTTTGTATTGCACCACCAAACAGATTTTTCGGAAATTGTTATAAAGCAAGCAACACAGAAGAAAGTAACTTATTCTGATGAAAATAATGCTTATTTCCTTGAGTTTATTCGTGCTGAAACAATTGAGGACGAAACAGAGGGAGAAGGTCTTTGGTTTAATGAATTGATTGAATTTAATGTTCTCGGAGATTGGTATAAAAATGTAGACCGATTGAAGAACATGAGCGTATTTTAAAATTTTTATCTTTATGGGCCTACGAACAAGAGCATCAGCAAAAGCCCTCTCCTTTTTTCTCATCATAAAGGTATTTTAACGCCTTCAACTTTTGTTACTCTGCACAAAGACAAAGCAAAAGGTTTATTAATTGATGTAGAGCCATTTTACGCAGCTTGTACATTTGGTCTATTAGCTATAGATATTTTAACAACCACTGGTGCAAGAATTAATGAATTACTTCAAATTAATAATACGAAAGAATGAATCCTTATAAAAAAGGTTAAAGAGAACTTGCATTTCTCATTTAAAGCTATCCCTAAAGGACGAGATTCTTTAGAAGAATTTTATATAAGCAAACAGACTATGGAGCATATTCAAACTGTAGCAAGATTGTTAAAAGAGCATAATGCTGTTGAGAAAATTCCAAGTGTTTTATATAGAGGTGATAGAAAGCATTTTTTCCCTAAGGCTATGCCCTATTATTTTCAATACGAAGGTAGAGCAATGAAACCGGATGCTATATACAGTTCCATTCGAATCCTCCTTCGTGGATTGGTTTTTGAAACACAAAGCGGTAAGCCTGTAACAATCAAGACACACCTTTTACGCCATGCTTTTGCAACAGAAGCAGTACAGCGACAGAACGTGAATATTGATATTGTCGCAAAGCTCTTACATCAAAGGGATTTGAATGTAACAGCTTATTACTCCGCCCCAACACCATCGTAAATCACTGAATCAGTAAGTGAATTACATGATGTCATTTCAAGCTATGTCGATATTGATGATGCGTATTTAAGAAGCCCTAAAGAGCTGCAAAAGCAATTTGATGAACACGCTGAAAAGGTTGGTGTATATAACAAAGTATTAGGTGGTACTTGCGTGACCGATTTCGTATGTCCAACTAAAATGCAATGTTTACGTTGTAAAGCAAAAGTACCTGAACCTGAACAAGAAGACGAACTTTTAGAAGTTATTCAATTATCAAAAGACATGGAGAAACGCTTCAAGCAAATGGGGTTAGAAATTGAAGTTCGTAAAGCAAAAGAAATGGTGAAGCAAGCTAAGATCAAATTAAAAGAGATTGACTTGATAAAACAATATAGAGAGGAACGTCATTATGAACCAACCACTAAGCGTAATCCATTCAGATAAGAGGCAATGGCTTGATAAAGTGCATCAGCAACGTAAAGACCGTTCACTTATTATCGGTATTCAAACGATTGACTTTCTCATAGAACAAGGGATTCCCGTAACTTATCACAACATTAGTGAGCATTCAAAAGCATTTGATAAAAAAGGAAAAGGCATCCATCAAAATACGATTAAACGCAATGAGGAACTACATTCTCACTATCAGTAGCATAGCAGAACGTATAAAGTAAAAAATACGTGTAAAAAACATGCAATGCCCTCTACATTTGACGAAGCATCTTTAAGAAAGATTTCGTCTGAACGTGATGTAAACATCGCCAAAAAGAGGTATATGCAGCTTTCGAAAGAGGAATTGGTGAATAGATTAATAGGGGTTGAAAAATACGCTGCAGAAAATCAAGAACGATGGGTAACTAATCAATTTGAGCAGTTCAAGTAGACGATTAATGAGTTGGAAAATAGCCTCGTTAAATTATTTTTAACAAGGCTATTTTAACTCTCTTGTTCTACAATCGGCCCGATTGTCGCATAAGGGTGGCATCAGATTTATACATTTACAATGTTAAGCAAAGAGATGTTCCCAAATACGTTTTAGGGTGCGGGATTGGACTATAATTAACTTGGAAATGAATGTACCTCATCTATTTGTTGCAAAAAATAAAAATGGATTATAATTTAAATAAATCTTGAGTTATTTGGGATTAGAAAATGAAAAGCCAAAAAATAAAAATAGAAAGATAGGACGGCTTTTTTAAAGAGATGCTAAGGGAGCTTACTAGTTCAATTTTCTTGAAGTGTCTTGGAACATTTTAATGTTTTGGAGGAATTAAGATAATAAGAAATTTCTAAACATTCCCTAATCCCGCTTTGAGAACTGTAACTTTTAAAATAGAATTTATTATGTTTTTATGATATTTAAAGATAAATCTAAACATTTTGATTTACTCAAGAAAAAGAATTAGAAAGGAATGGCATCAATCATCAACTTAAACCGTGTTCTAACTAATAAAAAATAAACCTTCCACAGATTCAATTGTAGAAGGCACATTTATTACTTTAAGAGATTATTAATATTATCTTTAAAACTTTTAACTAGATCCTGCATCCCTCTTTTTATACGCTTATTATCCAATCCACATAAATAAAAATAGACTTAATTCGTATATTACGCTGTAAAAATCCAAATAAATTAGTGATTAATTTTAATTTCACCTATTTATTCAAAGGTAGGTTGTGACATAGCACATATTCCACTACAGGAAACTGTACCGGCATAAGTTGCAGAAGTTTTATTTTCATAAGCAGAATAAATATACCATTCTAATTTAAGAGTTCCACTATAACCTAAAGAATCACTATAATAGTATGTTTTGGGTGGAGATACTTCTCCGTTAAATAGTTCATGATGTACAATATATCTACTGTTTGCTAATGGTGTAACTTCATTGTTCAATGAACTGCTGGATACAGAAGATGCAGCTGTTTGGCTTACTGATAAACCCAAAGACATTATTAATGACAAACCCACTAATCCGATTAAGCTGATTAACTTTTTCATAATAAACAACTCTCCTTTATAATTTAGTATTAAAATTCATATTTCCTCCTTCCCTACATATACTATAAAATACCTTTTACTAAATTTAAATACTCATAAAGTATGAATATTCCGATGATTATCGACTTTTTTTTAGGGCCACGTAGACGTAAAAGTTAGGGCCTTAAACTAAGGGGTATGAAATGTCTTTATTATGGTAAAACTGCATGTGTGAGGAAAAGAAATAAAGGCTTTAAAAAATTAACGGAAGCAAATATAGTTAGGAAAGGAAGAGACAAAATCATAAAGAAAAAAATATTAGCTATAGGAGCTACAATAAGTGCTATTATAGTAGGTGCATATAATGGCGATTCAAATGTAGAAAAGGTAAAACCAGAAGTGTTTGTTGAACAAGAACACACAAATCTTTTGGTTCAGGGGAACTCAAACTTTTTAGTTTCAGAAGTAAAGGTAAAACCAGAAGTGTCTGTTGAACTAGAACACACAAATCGTAAAGTAGCGGAGTATACAAACCTTTTAGTTTCAGAGGGAATGGAATTAGGAAAAATACTTGCAAATGAAACGGGTTTTGAAGAAAAATCCGTAAAGGTTAATTTTATGCCTATATCTGGAGGGGATTACCCAGATATAGTGTGTTTAATTATTTTATCCACAGAGAACAAGATTAATAAGACAACTGAACAACTCATAGTAAAAAATATAATGACCTTTGTATCTGACATTAAAAACAAGCTTAGAGAGGAACAAATCTTTATTTTAAATGAAAAATGGGAAAATATTACTATAAACTAACAGGATATTTTAGTGCAAAAAGGTAAACATCCCCAAATAAGATTTTGGGAACGCACCCAAAAGCGACAAACGTGATTAAATCAACGTTTGTCGCTTCTTTGATGGAACGGTGTTTATACTTGCGAGGTTGTTCTTTAATTTACATAAATATTTGTATAGCAAATCTCTTATCGTTATATATCTGCATCTTTTCTAACATTCCCTAGAAAAATGTTATTCAACAATCGGCCCGTTTGTTGAAGAGCTATCAAACTCATAGTACCACATTTGCCCATTTAGTAGGCATCAAAAAAGTGCTACGTACTAGATGTTTCTACTACATGTTATAGCCCGATACGACATAAAAGAGATCGTCAATGACGATCTCCTGTTGTTCAATTAATATAGCTCGTATAATGTTGCACATTCTATGAAGGATGCTGATTCGAAAGTCTTCCCTGTGTTAGACACAACTTCAAAACAATTCTGAATAGTTTCCAAGTTGTATGTGACACAGGGAACATACACATATGTTTCATCATTTATAAATAACAATACCTCCATTTAGATAAATGGGATCTTGTTCATTGTTAACTAATTGAATCGAATAAGAATCCTCTGATTCAAAGGCTTCTAGGGGGACAATTAATCCTCCTAAATAATTTCCTAATACAATTCTTCCAATTCTATTACCTGATGAGTTTTCCAAGATTATTGACATAGATTTGAACTCATCTGTTGGTTCAATAATTATACTTTGAGGTTTACTAAAAATAGTATTATTCCTAACAGGTATATAGCTAGAAATTGACGACTGTCTAAATATAAAAAGTTTAAACTCATTTGAATTTGAAAGCTTTTTCATTTCAGCCTTGATTTCTTCAGATGGTTCGAGATTAATCCCGTTTTCATCATAAAAAGTAGCAAATGGTTTTTCTCCATCTTCAGATTCATCTCTTTTATAGAGATTTGTGTCGATTAATAGATTTTTTAATTGCTCCTCAGAGTAGGATTTAAACAAATGACCTTTTTCGTCAAAAAAGTTCATATATGAATCTTCTAAAGAATTAATAGGTTTAATGGACTCTTTATAAGAATCTTCAACTTTATTATTACTTTTTAAATTATCATTATCCTTATTCATAAAAAGAATAATGGTTATAGCCAAAACTAAAAGTAGCAAGAATATAGAATATTTTTTTTTCATTATAAAACGACTCCCGTCTTTACTAGATTATATTTATTTAAGAAAATTATAACATTTTTTAATGTGTTTTAATATTATGATCACTCTTAAGTGTTTTTCCATTTAAATTCTGTTTAAGATTGGCGGTAACAGTAATCGAGAAATGAGTAATGTTGCCAGTATTTAAATCTGTGAAAATAAGTAAACCCCTGTTACGAGACAGGGGTTTACTTATTTTTGTTTAGGAGAAAAAATACTTAATCAGATCCTATACATTCAATTTGTTTACAAGTATAAGGAGCTATCTATTTGCCTATTCATTATTGTAAAGTTTATGTATTTTTCTTCTTTCCTTCATCGACTGTTGATATGAATAGAACAAAGATATTTTTTAAATGTAATAATATGGTTATCGATGAATAATTTACTACTAACATTTTTTCGTAATAGAGACTATTACCTAGATTATTCACCAACTAATACAAAATCCCACTGAAAACCTGACTAGTCGGCTTTTCAGTGGGATTCTATTTTTCACTTAAATGATGAAAAAAGAATCCATTTCTGCTAAGGTTATTACGACCAAGAAACAACCAAAAGAAAGGATTCTTATGATGTCTACTTTATCGCAAAACACCTTACATTTCAACCGTTCTATTAAATTATCCAACGATGGAGGCGCACTCTCCTCAGACACCGGCGAATTGATTTACCGGGAATTTGATGAGAAATTAGGCTTCTCACAAACCATTGCTAAACATCTTCAGTTAAAAGATGAACGTACGTATTGTATACATGAAAACGAACAACTTCTTCGTCAAAAAATCTATCAGCTCACCGCTGGCTATCAGGAGGACGACGCAGCGGACCGATTGACACACGATCCGATTTTCACACAAGTTCTTGGTACAGCTGCACTGGCTTCTCAACCGTCGTTATCTCGGTTTTTCAAGCGCTTTGACACGCAATCATTAGACCAGCTTCAAGTGGCGAATCAGGAGTTGCTAGACCGGGTTCATCACGCGCGTCAATCGAAGGCACTCATTTTCGACTTAGATTCCACCCATGCCGACACATACGGAAACCAAGAAAGTTCATCCTACAACGCCCATTATCGCACAATGGGTTTTCATCCACTTGTTGCGTTTGACGGACTAACAGGTGATTTCTTAAAAGCACAATTGCGTCCGGGAAACGTGTATACTTCCAATGGTGTAGTTGATTTTATGCGTCCACTCATCCAACACTATAACGAAGTTTTTCCGGAAACGTCTTCTCTTGTCCGTGGAGATAGTGGCTTTGCGGTGCCTGATCTATATGAATTATGCGAAAAAGAATCGGTGTACTATATCATTCGTTTAAAAGCGAACGCCAAGTTAAAAGCACTGGCGGAAGAACTGCATCCAGCTCACGAAATTCGTGATGTGTCCGTAAGAGAAAGCTACGTCGAAGAGTCTATTTATCAAGCATCGTCTTGGTCGAAGCCTCGTCGTATAATCATTCAGTCCACTCGCCCAGCAGGTGAACTGTTCTTTTCGCATGCTTTTTTTGTGACAAATACTGGCGAAACCTTTTCACCACAAGCGATTGTACAGTCATACAAACAGCGTGGCACGATGGAAAACTTCATCAAGGAAGCGAAAGATGGCTTTGGTTTTGATCAGATGAAGAGCCATGATTTCCTAGTCAATGAAGCACGCATGATGTTAAGTCTACTTGCGTATAACTTCACGAACTGGCTACGCACTCTGAGTTTTCCACCTTCCAGCAAAGGCATTCAAATACAAACGATTCGCATACGTTTGGTGAAAGTAGCGAGTAAACTGGTGAAATCCGGACGCTCCTTATATGTCAAAATCTCCTCCAGTTTTGTCTATGAGCACTTCTTTTGGGACGTTCTGGCCAGGGTTCAGCAGCTAAAATTCATTTAAATAGCCCTTTTTAAAAATTCGAACTCGCACCAAGGGAGTAGTATGTCTAAAAATCGGTTTTCTCCCAATGCTCGTTTCAGGTCTTCTCGATATAGGCTACTATCTCAATACAAATTTACCTTAAAGTTATTAATCTCTTGAAATTCTAAAAATTTTAGATTGCGGTGAATAATTCAGGATTAATAGTGTTGACCCACAATATTTGGTTTTAAACACCACTTCCATTACAACGGATGTAAAAGGTACACCAAGTACTACTCAGTTCATTTGGAAAGGGAATCTAGTTTCGCAAGTTTATGAGCCTGATCAAACCACTGGTAATGCAAAAACTATTGCAAGTGAGTCAAATACATTTAATTCATCAGGTTATGTAAAAACGAGCTCAACGATAACGGGAATTAATAATGTAAACGAATTTGATAATAAAAATAATGTAACTAGTTCGACTGTAAATAGTGTTCCTGATTATTCGATTTACGATGAAAATAGTAATCAACTTTCATCTACAGATCCATTTTCCATTACAGATTACACCCAATACGACAAGTATGGGAATTCAATTGGTACAACAAATGGAACGGTGTCCACCTACAATCGAATCAAAAATTCAAGTTTTGAATATCTAGACTCCAATAAATTCCCTTTAAACTGGAATAAAATAACCAAAGGAACCTATTCAATTGTGACCAATGACAAAGTGGTTGGAAATAACTCAATGTCGATTGCTTTATCTCCAACCGATGGTGCAGGGTATCTATATACAAACAAGTTTAATGTAGACCCGGATGAAAAAGACCATATTTATACTATAAGTGGGTATCTAAAAACTGCCGACTTAACAGGAAAGGGTTCCTATTTAGCTGCCTCTTTCTATAACTCTAACAATCAATTGATTTTAAATGGAAAAACCCAAACCTTAACAGGAACGAATGGGTGGACGAGAGTGTCTGCTTCTTTTACGGCACCAGTTGGTACGAGTTCTTTTCAAGTTTACTGTTATGTGGAAGGGACAGGAACGGCTTCCTTTGACGGTGTTCAATTTAATTATGGGGAAGTAGTACCTAGCTATTCCGCTAATGAAAACGGAAGTTTCGAATTGACCAGCGGTGGCACTGCGGTTGATAATTGGACCTTAAATAGCCTAAATATCGGAGATGGTTATTCAACGGCAGATCATAAGAGCGGGAAAGCCTCGTTAAGACTAACCTCCAATGGAAGTTTTTCTGCATATAGCGGAGAATACGTAGAAATTTCAGGGAAACAAGGAGATCCTTTAACGGTTTCAGGTTGGAGTAATGCTATTGGAGCACTCTCTACTGGAGGGGATTATCAGCTGAGATTGTGGCTCGTCTATACGGATGGCTCCCAGGAACAGTTTGATGTTCCTTTTAACAAGAATAAGGCAGATTGGCAATTTACCAAAGATACCATTCGGGCAAAGAAAGATTTCAAACAAGCGAAGATCTATGTGGTTTATGATCACCAACCTGGAGCTGCATATTTTGATAATATCAAGGTTGAATTAGGGTCTTCAAAGTTTGGTTCAAATTATGATTCGTATGGTGCACTTGTTAACTCTATTACGGATGAATTAAACAATACGACAAGCTATAGCTACGATGACAATGGAAACCAAACGTCCATCGTATCGCCGCTGGCGAAGAAGACGAGCTTTGCCTATGATTATCTCAATCGTTTAAAAAGCACAACACTTGTCAAAGCGTCTGACACTGATCCAAGCAATATTCAGGTTCAATATGCCTATGATCCGGTAGGCAATTTAACATCACGAACCAATGCACTTGGCTATACAACTAATTATGAATATAACGAGCTTAATCAACTAACCAAAGAAATTGATCCGCTTGGCAAATATACGGCCTTTAGCTTTGATAATGAAGGTAATGTGACTGAGATTACTAAAGGCATGGATTCAAGCACAGCATCAAAAATCTCTATGAAATACAATGCGCAAAATCAGTTATCCGAACGTTATCGAGCAGATGGTAGTGTACTAGATTCCTATAGCTATGACCGTGCTAATAACGTAAAGGCTGTTACAACATCTGGAAAAACGTATAACTACAGTTATGATGACGCAAACCGTATACTAACTGCAACTTACCCAGATGGATATGGTGTGGAATACACCTATGATAATACCAAGGGGATCACACAAGGATTGCTTTCCTCTTTCACAGAAACCAATAAAAATGCTTCACCAGAGAGTACCACGTTTAGCTATAATGCTCTTCAAACTCTTACAAAGGTAACAAGAGGAAGTGGAAGCGCACAATGGTCCTATGATGAGAAAGGAAACTCTGTTCAAATTCAGCTCGGCAACAATCCTGATCCTAACTTAAACTTAAATCTGTTCCAAAATTTTGACGACAACGGTCGCTTAACTGGCCAAAACTATTATCTGCCAACGCAAGTTAACTTCCAATATCGTTATGACAAAGAAGGTAATATTGTATCAGACGGAGCGCAAACTTACACTTATGATTTCGCAAACCGACTAGAATCATGGAATAACGGGGAAACTTTTGTTACTTATCAATATGATAAGGCTGGTAATCTTCTAAATCCATCTGGGAAGAGCTTAACGTTTAACAAAGCTAATGAAATAAAGGACTACTCCTACGATGGGGCAGGAAACCTAACTCAAGATGATCAGTATAAATATAGCTGGAATGATCTTGGACAATTGACAACAGTTCAAACCCTTTCGGGAACACAAGTGGCGAGCTATACCTACTATGCGGGCGGTTTACGTCAAACGAAAACAGTAGGTGACACAACCTACACTTATTATTACAATCAGGATAATAATCTGATTAGAGTAATGGACAACACAGGGAAGGTATTATGGCGCATCACTTGGGGCAATGGTAAACCAATTTTCTTAACTAATTCTGCTGGTAACACTTACTATTACGTAACTAATTACCGGGGCGATGTCATCCAAATTGTTGATCCAAGCGGAAACAAAGTAGCGGATTACAGTTTTGACCCTTGGGGTAATGTGCTATCCTCCAAAGAGTCAACAGCTGTTGCGAATCAGCCATTAGGTTATGCATCGTATGTTTATGATCGTGAAACAAAATTTTATTATTTACAGGCAAGATATTATTATCCAGAGAATGCAGTATTTGTCTCGAGAGATCCTATTTCTGGGGATCTATTAAATCCTATTACTCAAAATGGATATAGTTATTCAGAAAATAATCCTGTAAATAAAGTTGATCCTAACGGGAAATTTGCAGAAGTTATCGGGGTATTTTTTATACCCGGTATTGGAGAATTTGCATTATTAGCTACTGGATTTGTTGTATTAGGTATAATAACATGGAATGCTGCCAGTTGGCTTGGTCGTAAAATTAATGCTTATTTAAGTCAAACTGCTGAAGATATTATCTCACGTGAGAAGAAGGGGGCCATAAATCGAGAGTTTCCAGGAAATATGAGGAATAAAACGCTTAAAGAAATTGAGCAATTAGCAAAAAAAGGGAACAAAGATGCGCAAAAGGCTAAAAAGTTATTGAAAGATAAACGGTTTGACAAAGGAGATAATAGAAAGTGAGTATTCCGAATGAAATTAATGAAACTATAAGATTGTTGTTTCCTAAAAATGTAGATTACGAGGATTATATAACTTCGGATGTATATAAAAAACTTGTTGAAAAAAAGAAAATATTTTTATCAGACAATGGTTATAAAAGAATTGATTTTAAAAAAAGCATCCAAAAATTATTTAATAACTATGCTGTCGTGGATTGGACAGATCCAATTGACAGTAATTGTTTTGAGTTTAGGGTATTAATGCATAGGAATCAAACTATTTTAGATGATGATATAGAATTAATACGCTTATTGGGATGGAAACGATTAGATTTAAGGATATTCATTAGTATATTAAATCCATATTATTATTATTTTTTTGAGGAAAGTGATTTTAATACAATTACTAATGAATGGAGCTTTTCAATTCACACAGTTTTGGAACAAGAATTACAAAATATAAGCAATTCGTTTGAGAATTTTATGGATTTTAAGGGATATCAAGGGCTATCCTCAGAAATTGTTAATAAAGTTGTAGATGACGTAGAAACAAAATTTCTTGAAAAAGGTAAAGTGAAAGTATTTCATTGCCTATTTACAGATTTAGTGACTATATAGTACCTAATCCTAGAGGGAAAATCTATTTACTCAAAACGTAGGGGATAAAGTGAAACATCGCTACTATGTTAAATAGATAGAAAACAATGATAAAAACCATTGTTTTCAGGGTAAAGAATCTCTTTATCTTTTTAAGTATAGTTGTTTACTAGTATATATTTTTTCTATATTTCTATATCAACATTCTCGATTATATTTAAACTTTGAGAAAACAGCCAAAAATTAACACAAAAAAACAGAGTGGATCTACGAGAAAAAATCTAGATTCACTCTTTTTTTTGATCTGAAATAATAGTTCCGCAAAGTTGAATGAAACAATCAAGGAGTAGAGTAACCCTTCAAATTCTATTGAACGAATTTTTTGACTTCCTCTTGTACATATGAGTTTGTTAAATTCATTTTCTTATAAGCTTTCACGAAGGATTTTCCTAAAGAAACCTCAACCATACGCATCTGTGTAACTACAGGTGGCTGGGATATTAAATATTCAGGATCAACGGATAAGAAACTGCCCTCTCCGCTGAATGTTCCGTAGTACATACCGACTTGGGTACCTTCTTAAAGTCTTCCCTGTGTTAGACACAACTTCAAAACAATTCTGAATAGTGTCCAAGTTGTATGTGACACAGGGAACATACACAATGACAATGAAGGGAACGTTACAGAAATTGTCAAAGGCATGGGTTCAACTACTGCATCTAAAATAAACATGAAATACAATGCACAAAATCAGTTGTCAGAACGTGATTTGGGCGATGGAAGTGTTTTGGATTCATATACTTATAATCGCGCAAATAACTTAACAGAAGTTACAACAAACGATAGAAAGTATAAATATAGTTATGATGATGCAAACAGGTTAATAACTGCAACTTACCCAGATGGTTTTGGTATTCAATACAACTATGATTCGAACGGGGGAATCACCCAAGGATTGCTTTCCTCTTTCACAGAGACCCAAAATGGTGTATCACCTGAGAGCACTACTTTTAGTTATAATAAGCTTCAATCTCTGACAAAAGTAACAAAAGGAAGTGGAAGTGCTCAATGGTTTTATGATGAGAAAGGTCATTCTGTTCAAATTCAACTCGGTAGCAGCCCTGACAACAACTTAAATCTATTCCAAACGTTTGACGACAACGGTCGTTTAACAGGTCAGAATTATTATTTACAAACGCCAGTAAGTTTCCAATATCGTTATGATCAGGATGGCAATATCGTATCGGACGGGTCACAAACCTACACCTACGATTTCGCCAATCGCTTAGAATCGTGGAATAACGGGCAAACTACTGTGAATTATCAATATGATAAAGCCGGGAACTTATTAAATCCATCCGGAAATATTTTAACCTTTAACAAAGCCAATGAAATAGAGGGCTATTCCTACGATGGGTCAGGAAATTTAATTCAAGATGATAAGTATAAATACACCTGGAATGACCTAGGACAACTGACTTCAGTCCTAACACTTTCAGGAACACAAGTGGCGAGTTATACTTATTACTCAGACGGCTTACGTCAAACGAAAACGGTTGGTGAAAATACCTACATCTATTACTACAATGAGGGTAATCTGATAAGAGTAATGGATAACACAGGGAAAGTATTATGGCGAATCACTTGGGGTAACGGTAAACCAATGTTCCTAACTGATTCTGTAGGTAACACGTATTATTACGTAACCAATTATAGAGGCGACGTGGTTCAAATTGTGGACGCAAGCGGAAACAAGGTAGCCGATTACAGTTACGACCCATGGGGAAATGTGATTTCCTCTAATGAGTCAGAAGCAGTTGTAAATCAGCCAATAGGTTATGCATCGTATGTTTATGATCGTGATACCCAACTTTATTATTTGCAGGCAAGGTATTATGATTCGAAAACAAGTCGCTTCTTGTCAAGAGATTTATTTAAAGGATTTAATGAAAACCCTAACAGTCAGAATCAGTATTCATATTGTGAAAATAATCCTATAAATAATGTAGATCCGACAGGATATTTATCTCTTAGAGCAGCAGGATTAATAATTGATGGAATTCTCCTTGCACTTAACATGGGTATTGCAGTTGTAGGATTTAAATCGTCATTAATGTTAATACGTTATGCTGGCAAAGAGGCTGTTAAAGCTACTAAGAAAAAAATTATTGCTATGATTACACCAGCTTTGGGAACTGTTTTGAAATCAGTTTTGGGATTCTCTATACCAGGTTTAACTGGAATAGCTGCATATGCTACTGATCTTTTTCTTAATATGTCATTGGGTAAGGCAATTGCAACAGCCATTTACAAATACATTCCAGCTAGTCATAGGATATTGACAAAAGATTAATTAGGGAAAAAGAGGTTATTTTATGAAGGAGTATTTAATTCTTGCTTTATTAATTATTTTTACTATGCCAATATTAAATATCGTTTTATTATACATCTTTAAAAATAAATACAGGCCAAAAATAATGTTTATTATTCATATGTTGACATTCTTAATTCCACTATTGTTGTTTGTTTATAATAGAGAATATGCTTATAAATTTTTTTTCTGCGACGCAGTTTCACTAATAATTCTGTTTGTTAGCAATAAACTATATTGTATACTGGTTTACAAAGTCCTATCTAGGATTATTTATCAAATTTCTGAATCTCCAGTTGTTTCTGATATCTATCAAGTTAGAAAACGTATCTACACAAAAACGCAAGGAGGATATGTTCTGATAGATCTGCAGAATGAAACATACAATATATATCCTGACATAAATAGCTGTGCTGCAAATGATAAAACTGTGTTCAAAAGACTGGCTTCAACAGATAGTAAATAGTTTAACAAGCTTAATGAAAGCAGTTAGGAAACTATTACTTTAAATATAGGTTGGGTAATAAATATGAATAATTCCACTTTTTAAAGAAATAAAATCCTTAGAAAAATTGGCACTGACTAACCTTTTTGAGAAAGAAATAGAATACCTATTAAACAGCCAATTGACGGTATTGAACCGGCAATTGGCTGTTTTCTACCTTCGTGTTTCCCGAAACCCAATACTTTCCAACTCATCTGACACACACTAACCAGCTTCTTATCTACTTAGAAAATCTTACAAATTAAAATATTCTATATAAGGAGAGAAATATCCAACTTAAACTACCATGATTTCTTCAAGAAAATACAAATAGCGGCAGTTAGAGTTCTGTTTAAAGTACTATAAAGCAAAAAAATGTTAGAAGTCAGATTATAAAGTAAAAGAATGTAACTAGTTAAATATTACTTCTTTTTTCCATAGAGATTCTCCATAGGAAGTGTATTTTAGCTAATAATTATAACGTATTGGATTTATGAACGTTGAGATTAATGGTTTTATTAACATGACATACATATGATTTATTGTGTTACTATTTTATACTTTAAGTCACATAAATCAATGTTTAATAAATCTTAGGGTATTTGATAGGAGTTGAACTCTTATGGAATATCTCTGTTTGTTATGAATTTCGCGTGCCTGTGCAACAAACTATTCAAAAAACGCACTACAAATGCATATGAAAAAACAGGAAGTCAGCAATAGGAATAGGTGCTAGGCTTCTTTTTTTTATTAAAGTACCCCAATCCGGGTTGTAATAAAAGCATATTGCACAAGAAGCCATTAAATCAACTTCTCTGGATATCTGCAAAATACTAAGGCTTATCAAAGCAAAGCTAAATCCGTTGAGGTTCCTAGTGAAGATTCCCTGTGTTAGAAACAATTATAAACTATTCTGACGATTTACTACAATTTAATATGCTAGAGAACCAAAAATACCTCCTACACTTGAATATATAAAGTGTAGGAGGTACTAGTTTTTAAAAAATAAAGAGGTGGTTGCTTTCATTGTAGAATTTGTAGCTTTTACCTTATAAATAGTCGCTCAATGACAGTTTTTAACTTTTTAGTTGAGCATATAAACTGAATAATACCATTAATCCTGTGGAACTTGAGGGAAATAGCTAGCATCTATCGATAAAGAAGCGCTGAGCGGCCGAAATTGTATCTTCGCCAGCTTTTAAAAGTATAGGAAAGTATCTATTCTATCATTAATTAACCAAACCTTATGCATTATGTCTCTACATATTTCAATATAGCGACGGACAGATTACCGAAAAGAGAGGAGTTTGGAGTGACTCAGTCACTTCCAACTCCTCTAAATGTAACGGTAATAGTGTAGTCAATGTTTCGTCCAAAGCAATCTGGAAAAAGTAAAGACAAGGACGCTATCGATTTTATTTACTGTAGTGATTTATAATACTGACCTTTTTCAGCATATTCTCTAATAATTCGTTGTACATCTTCTTTATCTTCATCTGTCAGCTCACGTACAACTTTTGCTGGACTTCCCATTGCTAGTGAGTTTGGAGGGATTTTTTTTCCTGGAGGCACTAAACTTCCTGCTCCGATAAATGCACCTTCTCCAATTTCCGCTCCATCTAAAATAATAGAGCCCATGCCAACTAATGCTCCTTTACGAACAATGCAGCTATGTAAAGTTACTTGATGCCCAATCGTTACTTCATCTTCTAAAATAAGTGGATTGTTTGGACTTTGATGCAAACAACATAAATCTTGGATGTTCACTCTATCCCCAATGATAGTAGGTGCAACGTCCCCTCTTATTACCGTATTAAACCAAATAGTAGACTCTTGTCCGATTGTCACATCCCCTGTAATTGTGACATAATCAGCAATGAAAACAGTATCATCAATCGAAGGGGTTTTTCCTTTAAATGGATAGATCAATATATACACACTCCTCTATAAATAGAATATAATTAATCGTATCAAACGAACAGTGTAATGAAAACTATTTGAGCAAAATAGGAACGAAATGGAAGAGGTGATGCTCATGTGGAAATGGGAAGCAGAAGAAAGACCAAAAGCAGTAATCGTGATCGTTCATAGTGCATATGAACATCATCGAAGATATGCGTGGTTAATTGAAAAATTTAGAAGCTCTAATTGTCATATTGTCATGGGGGATTTACCTGGGCATGGCGAACATACAAAAGCAAACGAAATACATGATGAACCTTTCGATCACTACAAAGATTACATAGCACAAGCATTACAAGTTGCAGTAACGTATAATCTCCCAATATTTATACTTGGTCATGGACTAGGTGCTACTTTATTGATAAAAGTAATGCACAAATTAAAAATAGAACTTGCAGGGGTCATATTGACTTCCCCTTGGCTTCAACTAAAAAAGTATCCATCTAAATGGACAAATGCATTAGCTAAATTATCTGTTCAACAGAAGATTCATCATGATATTCAACTGAAGGAACTAACGAGAAACTATGAAGTGTACAAACAATATGTGGAGGATCCGACATACCATACAATGATAACAAATGCTTGGTATAAAGAAATGCAATTTCTCTTAAAAAGTATTGGTCAAACAACGACATCTATTCCGAATGTCCCAGTATTATTAATGACGGCGGAGCGTGATAAAATCACAGATACGACAGTAGCAGCCGGATGGCTAAAAAAACAAGAACTAACAGAATATCAATATAAGTCATGGAAAAATTGTTTCCATGATTTATTCCAGGAACCAGAACGAGAAGAGATTTTTGCATATTCCCATTCTTTTATAAATAATGTACTAAGATCTATAGGATATATCGTTTAGGGAATGTTGTAGATAAACAAGATTATTCTAGGGAATGATATTCTTTTTGGAATATGTGAGTTTTAATATAACTTGTGGTATAATTATTCGGTTAAATCGGAAAAGACATTCTATTAATTGAAATAAAGAAAGTGAAGTGTAACTTATATGCAAAACCAACATTTTATACGTAATTTTATAGTAGAAACACCTTCGAAACCAGGGAACTTTGCTAAAGTTGCAACTGCTATCGGAATGGCTGAAGGGGATATTGGAGATATTACAACACTTAAAAGTGGAGCATTAACAACAGTTCGTGATATAACGATCACTTGTAAATCTGAAGCGCAATTCCAATCTGTCATTGCGAATATTGAAGCCATTGGAAATGGTGTTAAGATCCATGCTGTAACAGATGATGTGTTAAAAGCGCATGAAGGCGGAAAAATTGCGATGAAGAGCAGATTGGATGTCCGTTCACTCGGAGATTTGCAAAGAATTTATACGCCTGGTGTTGCTAGCGTTTGTATGGAAATTGTTAATAATCCTGAAAAAGCAAATTACTTTACGTCGATTGGCAGTTCCGTTGCTATCGTAACAGATGGCACAGCTATATTAGGTTTAGGAAATATTGGATCTGTTGCAGGAATGCCTGTAATGGAAGGTAAAGCTGTACTATTAGATCAATTTGTTGGCTTAAGCGGAATTCCTATTTTATTAAATACAAGTGATCCAGATGAAATCGTTGAAACGGTCAAACATATTCATCAAGGATTCGGTGCAATTTTATTAGAAGACATTGGATCTCCTCACTGCTTTGAAATAGAAGAACGTTTAAAAGCAGAACTTCCTATTCCAGTTATGCATGATGACCAGCATGGAACGGCGGTAGTAGCGCTTGCTGCGATATTATCTGCATGTAAATCGACTGGGGTAGATGTAAAAGATGCCGTAATTGGTCAAATCGGACTTGGTGCTGCCGGATTAGCTATCTGTCGTATGTTAATGGCTTATGGAGTAGAAGAAGTATATGGTCTAGATCGTCAAGAAGAAGCAAAACAACGATTGGTAAACTATGGTGGAAAAACGATTCCTACATTAGAAGAAATGATGGAAACTTGTGATATAATTGTTGCTACTACTGGAGTATCTGGGTTAATCAAACCTGAAATGATTAAAAAAGGACAAATAATATTAGCATTATCCAATCCAAACCCTGAAATTCTTCCAAATGAAGCAATTGCAGCAGGAGCAGCTTTCGCAGCTGACGGACGATCCGTCAACAATGTGATTGGATTCCCAGGAATATTCAAAGGTGCATTAGATGCAGGAGCAAAGGAAATTACGTATTCCATGTTAATAGCAGCTGCACAAGCGATCGTAGGACATACAAAACCTGGTGAGTTAATACCAAACCCACTAGATCCGACAGTTCATCATTTAGTGGCAAGAGCAGTAGAAGAAGCAGCAAATAAAGAAATGAATTTATAAGGAAGAGAAGATTTCGGTTACGATGCCGAAATCTTCTTTTTAAATTCTTCATTATAATTGGTAACTTCCATCAGAGCATTCTCTTCGAGTGGAATTCGCACGGAGAGCATCGCAAGATTTAAAAGAGTAAAGCAAATAGCTGTAATGTATGCTTGGAATATAAGCGGCAAAAGTGCTATTTCGATGCAGACAACCACGTAATTTGGATGTTTTAGATAAAGATATGGTCCTTTTGTTACTACATGGGCACCGGGTAAAATAATAATTTTTGTATTCCAAAAAGATCCTAACGATCTCAAACACCATATGCGTAATGCTTGAACAATTATAAAAATTAGAAAAAATAACGGAAATAGTGGGGAAATACCTCGGTTAAATATTAAAACCTCTGCAATTAAACAAATAAAAAAGCTCACATGCAGAGTCACCATATACGGATAATGAGATGCACCTACTTCATAAGCCCCTTGAGCAAGCATCTTTTTTTCATTTTGCTTAGCAATAAAAACTTCCGTTATTCTTTGAATGATGACCAGAAAGATAATAATGAAAAATAACATTCTAATCCCCCCAATTTAGTAGAACTGCTTCTCCGCAAAAACCAGGTCCAAGAGCCACTAATAATCCTAAATCATCCTTGTTGTTTTCTTTCAACATAAATTGTTCTAATACATAAAGTACTGTTGGAGAGGACATATTCCCATGTTTTTTTAATACATTTCTAGAAATCGAAGTTTGATGTTCTTCTAGGTGGAGTGTTTCCTCATATGCTTGTAGAACTTTTTTTCCTCCGGGGTGGGCTACAAAATTTACAAGTTGATCTTTTGAAAGATTCTGCTCTGTCAAAAATTCATCTATAAATGGTCCCAACCAGCTTGAAATAATTGAAGGAATGCTCTTAGAGAAAACGACATGTAATCCATTATTTTTAATATTCCATCCCATCACGTCTTCCGAGTTGGGCATCCATTTAGAAGCTGTATCTACTATATGGGGAATAGGCTTATTGTTTGTAAGATTAACATTATCTCCACAAACTAATACACAAGCAGCTCCGTCGGCGAAAAGAGAAGCCCCAATTAGATTACTTTTAGAAAAGTCATTCGGTTGGAAGGTGAGACTACATAACTCAACACATACGACGAGGACTTTCGCATCGGGATGAGCTTTGCAATAATCAAAAGCCCTACTAATGCCAGCAGCACCACCAGCACAACCTAGGCCCCAAATTGGAATCCGTTTCATACGATCCGAAAAAGGTAGGTGGTTCATCACCCGAGCATCGATGCTCGGGGTCGATATGCCTGTGCTGCTGACAAAGATAATGGCATCAATTTCTTCTGAAGGAATTGCCTTTTGGAGAAACCTGGTATTTTGAAGGCAAGCTTGTATTACTTCTCCACAATATTTTGTTGCTAAATCTATATAAATATTATTTCGTTCTTCAAAGGAATGTTCCGTTTGGTGCCATTCTAATGGCACACAAAAATATCGTGTTTTAATATCTCCATTTTCAAAAACTTGTAATAAACGATCTAATTGTGCAATTTTTTCTTTAAATAGTTCTTTTGTTAACTGTTCAATATTTGATTGATCTAATATATAAGGAGGATTATATGTACTAATAGAAGAAATTTTTGGCATGGAGATTCTCCTTTTTTAGTTATTATCTCCATGCATTTGAATTATATTCAAACGAATTTAGATGTTTGCTTTCATTTTTTCAATTGCGACAATAAAAGGAGGATTATTTTGTTGATTTAAAAATTGGTAACAAAGTACATGTGTATAGGAGTGAGGTAATTGCATTACATAATCCATTAATGCATCTTTCTCTTCTTTACCACCGGGATGTCCAGAATAAACAACTAAAATAATTAAACCACCTACTTTTAACATCTCTAAAAGGGATGCCACAGCTTGAATTGTGGAGTTACCTTTCGTCACAATTTGAAGATCACTACCTGGTAAGTATCCAAGATTAAAAATAGCTGCTGCAATTTCTTTTTGAATGTACTTCGAAACATTTTCATGCCCATCTAGAATTAGGGTTGCTCTCGAAAGCAAATTTGCTTCTACTAACTTTTCTTCCGTGGATTGTATAGCTTCGGGTTGAACATCAAATGCATATACATGCCCGGCTTCGCCAACTAGTTTTGCTAAAAATAAAGTGTCATGACCATTACCAGCAGTTGCATCGACAACGAAATCCCCTGGTTCTATAACAGATGTTAATAATTCTTTTGCAAATGGTAAAACTCTTTTTAATTTCATTTCAAGACACCGAACTTTTGATACAATTTTCCTTGGTAGCTCTCTCTCTTAGCTAACTCAGCGTCAATTCCATTTAAGACATCCCATTTGTTTACACTCCACATAGGACCAATCATCAGGTCAATAGGTCCGTCACCGGTAATGCGTTGCACAATCATTTCTGGTGGCAATATTTCTAGTTGATCTGCTACGAGTTGAATGTAAGCGTCTCGTTCCATAAATTCAAGCTTCCCTTTTTCGTATTGTTTTACCATCGGTGTTCCTTTAAGTAGATGTAGTAAATGAATTTTAATCCCTTGAACATCGAGCTTGGCAACTTCTCTTGCTGTTTCCATCATCATTTCTCGATCTTCCAGAGGCAATCCATTAATAATATGTGTACATATTCGAATATCGTGTTTTCGTAATTTGTTTACACCCTCTATATAAGTAGGATAGTCATGTGCACGATTCACGAGATTCGCAGTTCGCTCATGCACGGTTTGCAGACCTAGTTCTATCCACAAATACGTTCTTTTATTTAGTTCGGCTAAATATTCCACAACATCATTTGGTAAACAATCTGGTCTTGTTGCGATAGATATTCCTATGACGCCCTCCAGTGCAAGAGCCGCTTCGAATTTTTCTTTTAATAAAGGCAGAGGTGCGTGTGTATTTGTATATGCTTGAAAATAAGCGATGTATTTTCCTGTTTTCCACTTTTCATGCATTTTTGCTTTTATTTTTTCAAATTGTACTGGTATTGGATCGACTTTATTACCGGCAAAGTCCCCGCTACCTGCCACACTACAAAAAGTGCAACCACCGTATGCGACGGTGCCATCTCTATTGGGACAGTCAAATCCTGCATCTAATGCTACTTTGAATATTTTTTGATCAAATTTATTTCGTAAATAGCGATTCCATGTATAGTATCGTTTTCCATCAGAAGGAAAAGGAAAGTTATTTTCGTTCATTTATATTCACTCCTTAACATTATATTTTAGCATGACTCCGTTATCTTTTGTGCAAGCATCTTGAAGTGGCATATAAAAAAGAATACAATTGTCTGAGCACATAAGGAAATGGAGGTGCTTGTGATGCCAAAAGCTGTGTGGCTTTTAATCATAGGAATGTTTATAAATACAACGGGAAATTCCTTTTTATGGCCTTTACATACGATTTATATGCATGATTACTTAGGGCAATCCTTAACGATGGCTGGATTTGTTCTGATGATAAATGCTGGAACTGGTGTTATTGGTAACTTACTAGGCGGATACTTTTTCGACCGAATTGGTGGTTATAAATCCATCATTATTGGTATTTCTTTATCTTTGGTTGCTTTATTACTATTAAATTTCTGGCATGGTTGGCCGGAATATATTTGGTTTGTAGCAATTTTGGGGTTTAGTGGTGGAATTATTTTTCCGAGTATGTATGCAATGGTCGGTAGTGTTTGGCCAGAAGGTGGTAGAAAAGCTTTTAATGCTATTTATTTAGCACAAAACGTAGGGGTTGCTCTTGGACCAGCATTAGGTGGACTTGTGGCGGCTAATAATATCAATAATATTTTTATAGCAAATTTACTTACATATGTCTTGTTTTTTGTTGTTGCATTAGTCTTTTACCGTAATTTATCGGTTACTTCAAATAGACATGCAATTGTGTCGAATGAACAAAAGAAAGGTAATCAAAAAGCACCTTTTTATGCAATGATAATTGTGACAATTGGGTATATGCTTACTTGGATTGTTTATGTTCAATGGACTACTACAATTTCTACACATATTTTAGATTTGGGCATATCGCTAAAGCAATATAGTTTATTATGGTCGTTAAATGGAGTACTTATAGTAGCAGGACAACCTCTTATAAAGCCAATAATCAATCGACTAGAACATAAAATAAAAGCGCAGATTATTATTGGGATTGTTATTTTTATGGGCTCATTTGTTGTGGTAGCTTTTGCAGAAAGCTATGCTATGTTTATCACGGCGATGGTCATATTAACGATTGGAGAAATGTTTGTGTGGCCTGCAGTACCAACGCTTGCAGATAAGCTTGCTCCAAAAGGAAGAGAAGGATTTTACCAAGGGATTGTCAATAGTATGGCGACAATCGGAAGAATGATTGGACCTTTCGTCGGAGGAATTCTTGTAGAAGCATATGGAACGCCAATCATGATATTAATCCTAACAAGTTTGATGATTTTCGCGATTATTACTAGTTTACTTTATGATCTCCCGCTTAAGAAAGCATTAAATAAAACTACCATTTAAATCAATTTAAACGGTGTTAGACTGTAGACAAGCTCGAAAAAAATCGAGTTTGTCTATTTTTAAAAATAGGAAGTAAGAAAAATCGAAACTGGAAGAGAAACTTGTTTTTCGCTGTGATACATAGAACTATCTCCGCGCACATCAAACGCTACGTGTGAGATCTCGCCAGTCCTTTCTTTCTCTAGGGTCTCGCATCATAAAGCAGCGTTATATGCCCGTAAAGTGCAGCTATCCTCCCCTAAACAGATGGCATAAGCCCGTATCAAAACCGTCCACCCCTAAACCGGCGCTATATGCCCATAAAGCGAGGCTATCTGTCCCTAAACGATTGGCATCCGCCCCTACCAACTGCATCCACCCCTAAATCGGAGCTATATTCCCGTAAAGCGAGGATATCCGCCCCTAACCGGCTCGCATATGCCCCTACCAACTACATCAATTTCTAAGTGCTGGCAGATTTTATTCATAGAAATGACATTCGAGCATATCCTGTATTTCCTTTACATTCTCTTGCAATATATACATAGTTCAAGGAAATTGAATTGCTTAATTGTTAAATATTTGAGAATATTATAGAGAAGGGTGTTTCGATAGAAAGGGGAATGGGATTATGAAACCAATTTACAGTTCTGCAAAGGAAGCTGTTGCAGGCATTCAAGACGGAATGACACTAATGGTAGGTGGTTTTGGCCTTGTTGGTATTCCTGAGCAGCTTATTTTAGCTTTAGTAGAAAAAGGGGTAAAAGATTTAACGGTTATTTCGAATAACTGTGGAGTCGATGAGTGGGGTCTTGGTCTTTTATTAAAAAATAAACAAATTAAAAAAATGATAGGCTCCTATGTTGGGGAAAATAAAGAATTTGAACGTCAAGTACTTTCAGGTGAAATAGAAGTGGAGTTAACACCTCAAGGAACACTTGCCGAAAAAATTCGTGCAGGTGGCGCTGGAATTCCCGCTTTCTTTACGCCAGCGGGTGTTGGTACTGTAGTCGCAGATGGAAAAGAAGTGCGCGTTTTTGAAGGCAAAGAGTATGTATTAGAAGAATCGCTTCGTGCTGACTTTGCATTAGTTCGCGCAGCAAAAGCAGATAAGTTTGGAAATTTAATTTACAATAAAACAGCTCAAAATTTCAATCCTATGATGGCAGCAGCAGGAAGGTTTACGATTGCGGAAGTAGAAGAAATTGTAGAAACAGGTGACTTAGATCCAGCACAAATACATACACCAAGTATTTATGTACAAGGGCTTTTCCAAGCAACACAAGAGAAAAGAATCGAACGTTTAACGACACGTTCATAAGGGGGAGACTAAGTTGAATACACGTGAAAAAATTGCAAGAAGAGCAGAAAAAGAAATTGAAAATGGAAACTACGTCAATTTAGGTATAGGAATACCAACATTAGTTGCGAACTTCATTTCTCCTGATAAAACAGTTGTTTTACAATCGGAAAATGGTTTGCTAGGTATTGGACCTTATCCTACGGAACAAGAAGTAGATCCTGATCTTATTAATGCTGGAAAAGAAACGGTCACAACTATTCCTGGATCTTCTTTCTTTTCAAGTGCTGAATCATTTGCGATGATTCGCGGAGGACATGTAGATGTAGCGATTTTAGGGGCAATGGAAGTGTCTGAGAATGGCGATTTAGCAAACTGGATGATTCCTGGGAAAATGATTAAAGGTATGGGCGGTGCGATGGACTTAGTGCATGGTGCGAAAAAAATCATCGTGATCATGGATCATTGTGCAAAAGATGGTTCTGCCAAAATTAAAAAAGAATGCGAATTACCTTTAACAGGTAAAGCTGTTGTGAATAAAATAATTACAGAACGGGCAATGATAGAAGTGACAGAAAATGGCCTTGAATTAAAAGAAGTATTTGAAGGCTATACTGTTCAAGATATTATTAATGCAACGGAAGCTACGCTTATTATTAAAGACGTAAAAGAAAATGTAGCCATCTAAAGGCAGCTTGTAATTTATTCCGAAATCCATTATTATTAGTTTTAATAGAAGTGGACTGTGAAAAGGATTAGTAGATAACCCTCGTTTCTATAGAGAGCTAACGGATGGTGGAAGTTAGCGTGACGAATTATTGAACTCGCCTTTGAGTCTGTATGAGTGAAATGATAGTAACTTATACCGTTTTCCGCGTTAAGGAGTCAAGTTGAGTGAAGTTTTCACTAATTTGGGTGGTACCGCGTGAGTATATACTCTCGTCCCTTAGTTTTTTAAGGGACGAGATTTTTTTATTTTAAGGAGGAATTTTAATGAGCTTTAATCATGAAGCAATCGAAAAAAAATGGCAGAATTATTGGAAAGAAAACAAGACGTATAAAATGGTAGATGATCCTTCCAAACCAAAGTTTTATGCTTTAGATATGTTCCCGTATCCTTCAGGAGTTGGACTTCATGTAGGTCATCCACTTGGATATATTGCTACTGATATTTTAAGTGCGTTTAAACGTAAGCAAGGGTATAACGTACTTCATCCAATGGGATGGGATGCTTTTGGACTTCCTGCAGAACAATATGCAATCGATACAGGGAATGATCCAGCTGAATTTACGGCAAAAAATATTGCTACCTTTAAACGTCAAATGAATGATCTTGGATTTTCTTATGATTGGGACAGAGAAGTAAATACAACCGATCCTTCTTATTACAAATGGACGCAATGGATTTTCGTTCAGCTTTACAAAAAAGGTTTGGCTTACGTAGATGAAGTACCAGTTAACTGGTGTCCAGCACTCGGAACTGTTTTGGCAAATGAAGAAGTAATTGATGGATTGTCTGAACGTGGGGGACATCCAGTAGAGCGTCGCCCAATGCGTCAATGGGTGCTTCGTATTACTGCTTATGCAGATAGACTTTTGGAAGATTTGGATGAGCTTGATTGGCCGGAGAGCTTAAAAGAAATGCAACGTAACTGGATTGGGCGTTCAGAAGGTGCTGAACTTACTTTTGAAGTTGATGGCACGAATGAATCATTCAGAGCATTTACAACTCGTCCAGATACAATTTTTGGTGCGACATATGCTGTACTTGCACCAGAACATAAGTTAGTGGATACCATTACAACCGCTGAACAAGTGGAAGCGGTTCAAGCATACAAAGATCAAGTAAAACTGAAAAGTGATCTAGAACGTACAGACCTAGCAAAACATAAAACAGGTGTATTCACGGGTGCATATGCAATCAATCCAGTAAGTGGCGAAAAAATGCCTATCTGGATTGCAGATTATGTATTATCTACTTACGGAACGGGCGCAATTATGGCAGTTCCTGCACATGATGAACGTGACTATGAATTTGCAAAACAATTCGACCTACCTATCGTAGAGGTTGTCTCAGGTGGGAAAATCGAAAAAGAAGCTTATACAGAAGATGGTACACTGATTAACTCGGATTTCTTGAATGGTTTAAATAAACAAGATGCAATCGCTAAAGCAATTGAATGGTTTGAAGCGAATGGTAAAGGCGAGAAGAAAATTACGTATCGTCTGCGTGACTGGTTATTCAGCCGTCAACGTTATTGGGGTGAACCAATTCCAATTATTCATTGGGAAGATGGTACTTCAACACCAGTAGATGAGTCTGAGTTACCTCTAATGTTACCAGTAACAACGGATATTAAGCCAAGTGGAACAGGTGAATCACCTCTTGCAAATATTACGGAATGGGTAAACGTCGTAGATCCAGTTTCAGGTAAAAAAGGACGTCGTGAAACAAATACAATGCCACAATGGGCAGGTAGTTGCTGGTATTACTTACGTTATATCGATCCTAACAATGATGAAGCTCTTGTGGATCCAGAACTAGTAAAACGCTGGCTTCCAGTGGATATTTACGTAGGTGGAGCGGAGCACGCAGTATTGCATTTATTGTACGCACGTTTCTGGCATAAATTCCTCTACGATATTGGTGTTGTTACTACAAAAGAGCCTTTCCAAAAACTATTTAACCAAGGAATGATACTTGGTGAAAATAATGAGAAAATGTCTAAGTCAAAAGGAAATACTGTAAATCCTGATGATATCGTAAAGAGTCATGGTGCCGATTCTCTTCGTCTATATGAAATGTTCATGGGGCCACTTGATTCATCTAAACCATGGTCAACAAACGGGTTAGATGGCTCACGTAGATTCCTAGACCGCATCTGGCGTTTGTTAGTAGATGAGGAAGGAAACTTGAGCGCCAAAGTAACGGATACATCTTCTGCAAATCTCGATAAGGTGTATCATCAAACGGTTAAGAAAGTAACCGAGGACTATGAGGCAATGCATTATAATACTGCTATTTCACAAATGATGGTATTTATTAATGAAGGATATAAAGTAGACCGTATTTCGAAAGACTATGTAGAAGGATTTGTTAAATTAATTTCTCCGATTGTTCCACATATTGCTGAAGAGCTTTGGGCTATCCTTGGGCATGAGGATACGATTACGTATGAAGCTTGGCCAACATTTGACGAATCTAAATTAGTCGACAATGAAGTAGAAATTCCAGTTCAAATAAAAGGGAAAGTACGTGCGAAACTACTTGTGTCAAAAGAAGCAACAAAAGAAGAACTAGAAGCACTAGCGCTTGCTTCTGAACAAGTGCAACAATGGTTGGAAGGGCAAGAAGTGAAGAAAATCATTGCGATTCCTGGTAAAATGGTGAATATCGTTATTTGATGAAAAACAAAAGCTGCTTTGTCTCTAATTAAGAGACGAAGCAGCTTTTTATTCTTTTCTCATCGTCTTTATTATCAAAATATAAAGCTGCTTTTATTTGACATTTCAAATATAAAATAATTAATGGTTTGAATTTAATATCTTACAAATGAGTATTCTTTTTTCTTATTGAACTACCTGCAAATTAGCCACATAAGCTCCCTGTAACTTTCCAAGGCAAGTCTGCTTGACACGACACCTATTATTGTCCTATTATAAATCGGACATCAATCGGAGTCTTTTCATAATGCGAAAGTTAGGGGAGGGTGATTTTGACTAATACAAATAAAAAGAGGGATGTGTATGTTGCCGTTGCTGACCCGACTCGACGTGAACTGATTCGTTTATTGGCAGTCGTAGAAGAATTGCCTCTTCACGAATTGACATCTCAGTTCGAAATGGGTCGTACGGCGGTTTCCAAGCACTTAGCTATCTTGAAAGATGCTCATCTAGTAACCGTTCGAAAAGTCGGGCGGGAAACACGTTATAGGCTCAATACTATTCCACTAGAGGAAATTCAAGATTGGGTAGCTTTCTACAGCAAGTTCTGGAGTACGAATATATTGCGATTGAGCCAACAATTAGAGGGCGAAGAACAATGAGCTTAACATTATCCTTGGATTAGCTTGCCAAGTGGTCATGGAAAATGATACAAGGTTGATGAATATTCAAGTAAAGCAAAAAAGTGACAGATAGAATTGGAGAAGTTGAGTAATCATTCTTAACTGCCAGCTGTTCGAAAAATTGAAGAGGGGTGTTCCTTGGTGACAAATAGTAAAACGAATCCTAAAGTTGATGAATTTTTAAGTAAAGCTAAAAAGTGGAAGGAAGAATATGAGCAGTTGCGAAATATCGTTCTTGACTGTGAGTTGACCGAAGAATTTAAGTGGATGCATCCTTGTTACACGTTTGAGAAAAAAAACATCGTTCTAATACACGGATTTAAAGAATATTGTGCAATTTTGTTTAACAAGGGAGTCTTGTTAAAGGATGCACATGGAATTCTAATTCAACAAACGGAGAATGTCCAGGCGGCGCGCCAGATTCGTTTCACCAATGTTCAAGAAATAGTTGAAATGGAAGACATCTTGAAAGCCTATATTTATGAAGCTATTGAAGTTGAAAAAGCCGGTTTGGAAGTGAATTTTAAAAAGAATACAGAATACATAATTCCTGGAGAACTTCAAAATAAATTCGATGATATTCTTGAATTAAAAACTGCTTTTGAAGCATTGACACCGGGGCGACAAAGAGCATACATACTTCATTTCTCTCAACCCAAACAATCCAAAACACGGGAGTCAAGGGTTGAAAAATGTATGCAGCAAATTCTCGATGGAAAGGGATTAAATGATTAGTATATTTGATAAGTAAACTAATTCATCAAACTTAAAGAGATTACCTCACGTTTCGTGCGCTACTGGAAGAAATACGACTAAAAGAAAAGAAACCATTTTGATCAATCTTTTCAAAATGGTTTCTTTTCGATTGCTAAAAGGTCCGTTCAATACTTTATTCAAAACCTACATAAAGACAAAAATTAATAATTCGTTTGATTATCCATTTTATTCCACTAAATGAAAAAAGATGATTTACGGTTTTATGTTTCAGTTCGCTTTATAGAAAAAGTGCGTCGTAGTGACCGCCGAGATTTCCGCTCTAGTCGGACGCTTTCCGAGGGGGGAGCGATGAGCCAGCACCGTCGCATGCGCGCCGTTTGTGCCGTCTCATCTGTCTCCCTGATCCCTTCGGAGTCGCCGCCTGCCGCTGCAATCCATCATGTGCACTATTTTACCCGTTATGCAAAACGTAGAATCCGTTTTGCACAATCTTACAAGGCATAAGCTCAATATAATGATAGCGCACACTTTATAAGTGCCATCTCACTTCAAGTTAAGTCTTTATTAGGAGAAATGGTATCGTTCAGTAGCGAAATGGTCTCGTTTGCGATAGTTTTTGTCTCGGTCTAAGGTAAGTTAGTTGCGTTCATCACGTGATTGGTCTCGTTCAGCCATTTATTGGATTTTATTTTAGGAAATACTTAATAATATTGAACGAAATATAGTAGTGATGCTGAATAGTTAGCAAATAGGATGGATTTTCGCTGCAGGGGGGCGACTCCAGCGGGATCAAGTGAGCAAAATGAGACTTCACAACGGCGCATAGCGACGGTGAAGGCTCATCGCACACCCTGCGGAAAGCGTCCGCCATGCAGCGAAAATCCCGGCGGTCACTATAACGCATTATTTCTACAGTAAGACGGAAAACTAATCGTACATTAACCAAGATGTATTAGATGGACAAAATATGATAATCAATAGTCATGAAAATTAATTTAATCCTGTAGACAATGCTGCACTCATCCCAGCAATTTTACCAGTTACAAGTGCCGAAGTTATATTATAGCCGCCTGTATAGCCGTGAATATCTAATACTTCTCCACAAAAATATAGTCCTGCTTTTTTCTTGGATGCCATTGTTTTTGGTTCTATTTCTTTTATGGACACGCCTCCGCCTGTTACAAATGCTTTGTCTAGTGGCTGTGTCCCATAAACATTAACGCTAAATTGTTTCAATAAATGTGCCAAAGTTCTAATTTTTTCGTGTGATAGATTTTGTCCATCTTCGCTTTCTTGGATTTCTGCATGTTGAAGTAAAAACAACAACCATCTTTCCGGAACCATACCTTTCCACACATTTTTCACTGCTTTTTTCGGATCTTCCTTAATAGAAGAGAGAAGGGCCTGGAAAGTTTCCTCTTGATTTAGTTCTGGTAAACTATCTATACGAACTTGGACAAGCTGGCCACCATTTTTCTTTTGCTCTTTCACGACGAATTGGCTACATCGTAAAATAGCTGGACCACTTAGCCCAAAATGAGTAAATAGCATGTCCATTTGATGGGTAATGATGGCTTTCCCTTTTTTATTTAAAACAGAAACGGCAACATCTCTAAGTGCAAGGCCTTGCAGTTCTTTCGATTTAATAAAAGGTTCATTGGATAATAAAGGAACCTCTGTTGGATAAAGATCGGTAACGGTATGTCCGGCTTTTTCAGCCCAAGGATATCCGTCCCCTGTGGATCCGGTTTGAGGTACTGCTTTCCCTCCAACTGCAATGACTACTGCACCAGCAACAATTTCTTCACCAGTTGCAAGTCGGACACCAATAATCTTTTCATCATTCATCAATAATTTAGCTACTGGGGAATTCAACTTTATTTCCACATGGAGTCTCTTTAACTCATCCAGTAAGGCATTCACTACATCCATTGCTTTATTGGAAACAGGGAACATTCTTCCATGATCTTCTTCTTTTAATGCTACTCCAAGGTTTTCGAAAAACCCGATAATATCTTCATTATTAAAAACGGAAAACGGACTGAAAAGAAATCGTCCGTTACCAGGAATGTTTTTTACGATTTCTTCCTGAGGGAGTCTGTTAGTTACGTTGCAACGACCTCCGCCAGAGATTGCAAGCTTTTTCCCGAGCTTAGCACCTTTTTCAATTAACAATACTGTCTTGTTTTCTGCTCCTGCAGCGGCAGCGGCCATTAATCCCGAAGGACCCCCGCCTACTATAATTACGTCATACATAATAAGTTCACACTTTCCCTTTTTTCTTTATTATACATGATTGTGGTTTTCTTTCGACAGATGTAAACTGTAGTGTAGACAAAATATATGATTGGGCGGGTTTTATGTCATCAAATTTATTAAAAGGGACAATGATATTAACGATTGGTCTCTTATTATCTAGAATTCTGGGTGTGCTTTACATTATTCCTTTTTATCAACTAATTGGAGAAGAGTATATCGGTCTGTATCAATATGCATATGTACCTTATTCTATCATGCTAGCAGTAGCTGTCTCTGGTATGCCAGTAGCTGTTTCTAAGTTTGTAGCGAAATATAATACGCTTGGTGACTATGCGACAGGTAGAAAACTAGTGAAATCAAGTATGGTAATAATGACGATAACAGGTGTGTTAGGATTTATTATTTTGTACACATTAGCAGAACCTATCGCAAGCTTAGTTATTAAAGATAATGATGCATTTGTAACAGTTCACAATGTAGCAACTGTTATTCAATATGTGAGTTTTGCAGTAATTGTCGTTCCAGTGATGAGCTTAATTAGAGGGTTTTTCCAAGGGTATCAACATATGACACCGACTGCTGTCTCACAGTTGATCGAGCAAATTGTCCGTGTGATTTTTGTTTTAGCCGGAGCATTTCTAGTTATAAAGGTTTTTAAAGGTACAGAAAACACTGCTGTTTCTTTTGCTGTATTTGCCGCATTTATTGGTGCAATTGCAAGTATGTTTGTTTTATATTGGTATTGGAGAAAGTTAAAACCAGAATTTAATGCGTTACTTGAAGGAAGTGGAAATACAACTTCTGATGTATCTTTGAAAAATATATATAAAGAGATTTTAGTTTATACCGTTCCTTTTGCTTTGGTAGGTGTTATCAATCCTTTATTTCAATTTGTGGATATGATTACATTTAATAGTGCGATGGCGCAGATTGGAATAAGCGGAAAAGAATCAGGCGTGCTCTTAGGAATGTTAAATCTTACGACTCAAAAGCTTGTAATGATACCGGTTATGCTAGCAACAGGGTTCTCGATGGCATTAATTCCATTTATCACGAGTTACTATGCAAAACAAGACTTTGTACAAGTACGAAAATCATTAGATCAGGCATTTCAAATATTATTGTTTTTAACAATGCCAGCTGCTTTAGGAATTGCTGTTTTATCCAATGAATTTTATCATTTGTTTTACGAGCAAAGTGATGTAGGTTCAACGGTATTGGCACATTACGCACCGGTTGCCATATTATTTGCACTTTATCCTGTAACGACTTCCATTTTACAAGGAATTGATCGTCAAAAACTGATCATTTTAAACTTATTAGTCGGTATTTTAACGAAACTCGTGTTAAATACTCTTTTGATTAAAGCGTTTGAAACAGATGGTGCCATTTTAGCTACTTCTATTGGTTACTTTGTAGCGATCGCATTAAATATGGTTGCAATTACAAAAACTTTACAATATAAATCTAGCATGGTTATGCGGAGAATTTTACTTATAGTGATCATTAACGCTGCTATGTTAAGTCTTGTCTTCGTTTGTAAATGGGGAATAGAGCATTTATTCACGGTAGATAGTAAGTTTGGAGCTTTACTTGTAATCTTTATCACAGCGTCTATTGGTGCAGCTTTTTATGGCTATGTCACGCTTAGACTGGGTCTTGCACAAAAGCTCTTTGGAGAAAAGATTACACGTTTTACGAAAAAATTTGGTTTTTAGGAGAATGAAATGCGATTAGATAAATTTCTAGCACATACGGGATTTGGAACGAGAAGAGAAGTGAAGATATTAGTTAAGTCTAAAGCAATTCAAGTAAATGACGTCGTTGTAAAAGACAGTTCGATGCATATAAAAGAAACTACTGATCAAGTTTCTGTATATGGGGAAATAGTTAAGTACAAAGAATTTATTTATTTAATGCTAAATAAACCAGCTGGTGTTGTATCTGCAACAGAGGATTCGAGAGATCGAACAGTAATTGAATTATTGGATGTGGATGTACATCATTTTGAACCCTATCCTGTAGGGAGATTAGATAAGGATACGGTTGGATTGCTTTTATTAACAAATGATGGTGCTTTAACGCATCGTCTCTTGTCTCCAAATAAAGATGTACCAAAAGTATACTTTGCAAAAGTAGAAGGCTTAGTAGATGAATCTGATATTCAAGCGTTTGCAGATGGCGTAACGCTTGATGATGGCTACAAAACGAAGCCTGCCATTTTAAACATATTAAGTAAAGGCGAGGTTTCTGAAATTGAATTGTCCATTACAGAAGGCAAGTTTCACCAAGTAAAAAGAATGTTTGAATCCGTTGGGAAAAAAGTAATTTATTTAAAAAGGCTGTCTATGGGTGCATTGAAGTTAGATGAATCTTTAATGGAAGGCTATTATAGGGAGTTAACAGAAGAAGAATTAGAAAGTATACAGTAAAAGAATGACCTCGCTTAGGCGGGGTCATTCTTTTCATATAGCAAGGTCTAAGATGTCATTTTAATGCGTTTGTTCGTCGTGGTCCATTTGCCTCTTGTTGGGCTAATGACTAAGTCATTAAACGCAAGTACATTCAAATCTCGTTGAATTGTGCGAGGAGTGATGCCAAATTCATCGACTAAATCTTGAGTTGTAACAGTTCCGTGATCAAGGATGAACATATACATATCTTTAATTCGATTGAGCATCCGATCAGTAGTAGGTTTCAAAAGTAACCACTCCTTCATCTTCATATCTCGTGGCAAGACTAGCGGACGACTTGGGTGAAAAGCAACTAAGTAATTGCAATTTACAGCCCCTTTACTATATTGGTAGTCAGTAATATATTATCTGACAATTTAATTATAGTAGATTAACGATAAAATTTCTATAAAAAAGCAGTTTATTTACAAAAAATTTATATATGTTTCCGTGAAATGAATAGAATAGACTTCCTAACCAAGCGAAAATAGAAGACTGAAAATGCCTTCTTTTTGTGTGATAAGTTGAAAAAAAGTGTAAAATAGCGTTATACGAATAGGGTAGGAGGAAATAACAATGAACTGGTTAGAATTAGCGGAACTAAAGCGAACGGAAATTGTAGAAGAACTACAAAGATTGATTCAAATTCCGAGTGTGCTGGATGAAAAAGCTGTTACGGAAGAAATGCCTTTTGGACCAAAACCCCTTGAAGCACTTCTTCATATGTTAAGTGAAGGTGAAAAAGAAGGGCTTATTACAAAGAATATTGATAATATGGCGGGACATATTGAAATGGGAGAAGGGGAGGAAATTCTCGGAATTCTGTGTCATGTGGATGTTGTACCTGAGGGGAAAGGATGGACTTATCCTCCATTTGAAGGTGCTGTAGCAAATGATAAAGTATACGGACGAGGGGCTATTGATGATAAAGGTCCAACCATTGCAGCTTGGATGGCGATGAAATTAGTAAAAGAAGCAGGTATTGAACTTTCCAAAAAAGTACGACTAATTATTGGGACAGATGAAGAAAGTGGATTTCGTTGTGTAGATCGCTATTTTGCAAAAGAGCAAATGCCACAAATAGGTTTTGCACCTGATGCAGACTTTCCAATTATAAACGCTGAAAAAGGCATCGCAACTTTGATTTTTACACAAACAGGCTCATCTGATACGGAGACTATTCAGTTTTTCCAAGCTGGGAAACGAACAAATATGGTTCCTGATGAAGCATTTGCACTTATTTTCGGAGGGTTACATTCCATTAAGGAGAAGTTTAATGAATTTGCACGTGAACATCACATTACAGGAGAAGTAGTTCAAGAAGGATCTATGTTGAAAGTATTAGTACATGGGAAATCGGCGCATGCAATGGAGCCAAATGATGGAGTAAATGCAGGGATTTTATTAGCAAAATTTTTAAGAACAATTAGTTTAACTCCTCATTCCAAAGCATTTGTAGAGTTTTTAGTAACATCATTTGGAGATGAAAGTAGAGGACATGCTTTATCTTTAAACTTTACAGATGAAGTTTCCGGAGATACTACATTAAATGCAGGTGTCATCCATTATGCACCAGCACAAGGGTCTTGCACCCAAGTTAGTATGCGTTATTCGGTTAGTTACCCATTTGAAGAAAAACTAAGTGTATGTAGAGAAATACTTCAAGATACAGGAATTACGCTAGATCTTGGGTCTAATTCTAAGCCACATTATGTCGATAAAGAAGACATACTTATACAATCATTGCAAAAAGTATATGAGAGACAAACGGGAGAAGAAGCAAAATTGCTATCAATTGGTGGTGGCACATATGCGCGTGTTCTTAAGAAAGGTGTTGCATTCGGCATGCTTTTTCCAGGGAGAAAAGATGTAGCACACCAAGTAGATGAATATGTAGATATTGATGATCTAGTCAAAGCTACTGCAATTTATGCGGACGCAATCGTCGAACTAGCGGGAAAAAATACAAAAGCAGGTGACATCTAATGGCAAAAATATTGTGGAATGATCAAATTGTAAGTGAAGAGGAAGTAAAAATTGGATACGAAGATCGTGGCTATCAATTTGGAGATGGAATTTATGAAGTGATCAAAATTTATAATGGCGATGTATTTACTGCCACGGAACATATTGACCGTTTATATGCAAGTGCAGATAAAATTCAATTAGTCATTCCTTATACAAAAGATGTACTGCATAAAATGATACATGAATTAATCGAAACGAATGAAGTGCAAAATGGTCAAATCTATTTGCAAGTTACTCGTGGAACTAGTCCAAGACAGCATAACTTTCCGAGTCCTGCAGTAGAGTCCGTACTGACAGCTTATACAAAAGAAACTACACGTCCATTAGATCAACTGGAGAATGGGGTAAAAGCATGTTTTGTAGAAGATATAAGATGGCTTCGTTGCGATATAAAGTCTTTAAATCTTCTAGGGAATGTCCTTGCAAAACAAGAAGCAATTAGTAAAGATTGCTATGAGGCAATTTTACACCGAGATGAAACAATTACAGAAGGTTCATCTTCTAATATGTATGGCATAAAAGATGGCGTACTTTATACACATCCAGTAAGTAACTTGATATTAAATGGGATTACGAGACACGTTATTTTGGATTGTTGCAAAGAGGTTGGCTTACCTGTTGTAGAAGAAGCTTTTACAAAACAACAAGCATTAGAAATGGATGAATTTATCATGTCTTCAACAAATGCGGAAGTGATGCCGGTTATTTCGATTAATGGACAAGCAATTGGAAGCGCAAAACGTGGTGAATGGACGGAAAAAATACAACAAGCTTTTGAGAAAAAAATTCCAACATCTCATGAAGGATGAACACACATTATTTTGTAGGTATTAAAATTCCGAGTAATCTTGCAACTTCTATCATTGAAGCAAGAGATACAACTAATTTGCATGAAACGCATAAAATATTGCCTGTTGCGGAGGACTTGCATATTACGCTCTATTATTTAGGCCAGATTGAGCAAAATTCTGTAGATCAAATAGTCCAGTCGTTAGATCAAAATATCGACTGGAAATCTTTTGATCTAACGACGAATGGAATCTCTCATTTTGGAAATAATCTCACTCCGAGAGTAGTATATACAGCACTAAAAGAAAGTGAATCTTTAACATTATTGCAGGAAAAGGTTACTAGAACAATTTCTAATTATATAGAAGTTGATAATCGGAAAGAGTTTAATGCCCATATTACGATAGCCAAAAAATGGGCCTCTAAAGGATTACTATCCATGGAAAATTTTCCACTTGAAAGTACAACCTTTAAGGTTACTAATTTCTCTTTATTTAGAGTAAATCCAACTAATACACCTCGCTACGAGGAATTATATATCATGCATAGTGGGGGAGGTTAAGTAATGGCTCAACTAGTAAAGCTTCAAGACTATATATCTCGTTATCAAGTTGATCTAAAGAGATACCCTACTCAATTCGTTCGTTTAAAGAAGCAACAGTGGGAACGAACAAAAGTGGAATGGGAAAAAGGAGCTTTTGACTCATCTTGGCTAGAAAAGGAAGATGAAGTAGAAGTGTCTGAGAAAAAATCCCTTTTCTCAAAGTTTCTTAATCGCAAGAAAGAAGAAAAATTGGAAGAAGTTACATGGGAACCAACGGAGTTACAAGAAGAAGATGTTGTCCTAGAGGAGGCTACAACGCTACATTTTCAGCCTAATATTGTGTACAACCCACAAACGAAAGAAGAGTTAAAGCGAATGTATTTAAATCAGCTTTTTCATTTTCAATTGAAGTGGGCTAGCTCAACATTACGTGAAAAGTCATATGTTGATCCAAAGTTTATGCGAGATAAATTATTGCGATCCCTTACCTTACAACTTCCAGATAATTATTTCTTGTTTTATTATCCCATATTAAAACTAAAAAAAGCTCCAGTTGAACTGGATATTCTTCTAATATTGCCTACAGAAATTATTTGTCTAGTTGTACTTGAGGCGAAAGATTTGGATGCTTATATAGGAAGCAGCGATCGTTTCTGGGTTCGAAAAAGCGGTACGGAAGAGAAGAAAATATTGAGTCCTATGGTTGGATTGAAGCGAATGGAGTCAATCCTATTGCAAATTTTTAAGAAAGAAGAGATTGATTTGCCAATTAAAAAGGTAATTCTATCGAGAAATGGATATATTGATTATCCGGGTACTTCTTTTAATACGCAATTTGTGGATTCAAGAAAATTTTCAGAGTGGTTTTTGACATTAAAGTCATCCCCATCACCTATGAAGCATATGCAATTTAAAGCTGCACAGTCGATACTTGATCTAGTACAAACAACCTCCTATTCAAGAGCGGGTTGGGAAGTAGACGGTGAGGAAATAAATGAATAAAGTCGTCTTCATTGTGAACGAATATGCAGGTCGTGGACGAGCGAAAAAAATATGGGCGGCTTGGAAAGCTAAAATAACCTTTCCTTACAGTTATTATCTTACAGAATATAGCGGACACGCCACAGAAATTGCTAAGAATTGTGCAGAAAATAGCACGGAAGATGTAATCATTATTGCCATTGGTGGAGATGGAACAATTCACGAAATAATTTCTGGTGTAATTGAATATGAACATGTGCGAATTGGAGTTATTTCTGCAGGTAGTGGAAATGATTTTGGTCGGACATTTTCTGTTTTTCAAACGGTAGAACAGTTACAGGAGTATGTAAATGATGTTAATCCATATGAGGAATTAGATTTTGGGAAGCAAATATCAACTCAAAATTCCTATGGATTTGTAAATAATGCAGGTTTTGGTTTTGATGCGAAAGTAGTTTATTCTGTCAATAATTCCAAGTGGAAAAAGTGGTTAAATGCATTAGAATTAGGGAAATTAACGTACATACTATATGTGATAAAAGAACTATTAACATTTAATAGATTTTCCTTCACTTTACATACGGAAGAAGATACGATAAAGTTTGATGATGTTTGGTTTATAGTCGTATGCAATCAGCCGTTTTTCGGTGGAGGAATGAAGATATCTCCAAACTCTCAACCAAATGATCAATTAATCGAAATGACAGTAGTGAATAAATTAGCTAGATGGAAACTATTATTTATATTCGGAACTGTTTTTTTCGGCAAACATACAAAGTATAAAGAAGTGAAACAATTTCAAGCGAAGAATTTTAGAATAACAATGCATGATCAAGTATATGGACATGTAGATGGAGAGTTCTCTTGTATGACATATGTAGATCAAAGTTATTCTTTTTCTGTACAATCAAAAGCTTGGAAATTGGCAAAACCAAAAAGTAAAGGGTGTTAATGTAATGAGGTTAAGACATAAACCATGGGCAGATGATTTTATAAATGCTCATCCTGAAATTGTAATTCCAAATCCAGAAGACCTAAAAGGAAAATGGAATACTGAATTTAAAAATAATAATCCACTCCATATAGAAGTTGGTACAGGAAAAGGTCAGTTTATAACAGGCATGGCTAAACAAAATCCTGCTATTAATTATATTGGGATTGAGCTATATGATAGTGTAATCGTAAGTGCATTAGAAAATGCGCTTGCTGCACAACCACTACCGAACTTACGCTTGTTAAAAGTAAATGGAGCAGATTTGGCAAAGTACTTTGAAAAAAATGATGTAGACCGCGTCTATTTAAACTTTTCTGATCCTTGGCCGAAAATTAGACATGCAAAAAGACGTCTAACACATGAAGTGTTTTTAAAACTATATGAATCTATTTTAGTAGATAATGCTGAAATTCATTTTAAAACGGATAATCGTGGTTTATTCGAATATTCTTTAATGAGCATGTCGGCTTATGGGATGTTAATAAAAGATGTGTCACTCGATTTACATGCAAATATGCCAGAAGATAATATTATGACAGAATACGAGGAGAAATTTTCTGCAAAGGGACAACCGATTTATCGAGTAGAAGCAAAATACGTGTAAAAGGGGACCTGGGAGAATGGATACGTTTCAATTTCACGACATGTCGTTAACTTGGCTAAAGGGCGGGACAACTTACATGGATGGGGGTGCCATGTTCGGTGTAGTGCCAAAACCACTATGGGAAAAGAAATACCCCGTCAATGAAAAAAATCAAATTGAGTTACCATCAGATCCTCTTTTCATTCAATACAAAGGACATAATATATTGATGGAAGCAGGACTTGGCTTCGGAAAATTTACAGAGAAACAACTCAGAAATTATGGAGTGTCCGCTCAATCTCAGGTGGAGGACGATCTAGCTCAACTAGGAATTTTACCTGAAGAGATTGATCTAATTCTCATGACGCATCTCCATTTTGACCATGCATGTGGTTTAACAAGATGGGAAGATGATAAGTTGGTATCAAGTTTTCCAAATGCGAAAATTTACGTATCAGATGTCGAATGGAATGAGATGAGAAATCCAAATATTCGTTCACGAAATACTTATTGGAAAGAGAACTGGGAACCAGTTGAAGGGCAAGTTATCCCGTTTTCAAATTCCATAGAAGTATTGGATGGTATTGAGATGATTCATACTGGTGGTCATAGCGATGGGCATAGTATTATTTTGTTTAAACAAAATGGAGAAACCATTATTCATATGGCAGACTTAATGCCAACGCATGCCCATCAAAATCCATTGTGGGTGTTGGCATATGATGATTATCCAATGACTTCTGTATTCGCCAAAGAAAAATGGGTGAATGAAGGGATACTCCAAAATTACTGGTTCAGTTTTTATCACGATGCCTTTTATCGTTTGGTTAAATGGTCAGCTGATGGGAAAGAAATGGTGGATAAAGTAGAACGAACTTTAAAACCCTAACCAAAAAAGACTGAAGGCAAACACGATTATTATCGGGTTTGCCTTCAGTCTGTTCAATTTCAGATTATGCAAGTTTGGTATGCCTAAGGTTAATTTTGGGAACTTCGATGCTTATTATTACGAACAGTAAAGGGATAATGCGTCATAGTGACCACGGGATTTCCGCTTTAGGCGGACGCTTTCCGAGGGGGGAGCGATGAGCCAGCACCGTCGCATGCGCGCCGCTTGTGCTGTCTCATCTGTCTCCCTGATCCCTCCGGAGTCGCCGCCTGCCGCTACAATCCAGCATATTTGCTAGCTATTCAGTGTCACCACAATAATTCGTTCAAACTTATGAAGTTTTTTCTAAAATAAAATCCAATAAATGGTTGAACGAGACCAATCACGTGATGAACGCAACAAATTTCCCTAAGAACGAGACAAAAACTATCGCAAACGAGACCATTTCTCCTAATAAAGCCTTAACATAGAGTGAAATGCCACTAATTAATTGCACCCGATCAATATATTATGCATGATGGGGACTTGTTGCTATTACTTTCTCTCAATATAGCCTTTACTTGGCATTAGATTATAAGTTTCAATTGAAAACTTACCGTATGTTTCGCATTATTTATTGGGTGATAATATCTGGATAACTGGATAAATAGAGCGGATAATTTTGCTGTTGTGCAACATTACCAAATAGTTAGCAAGTTTATTTGAGATTGTAGCGAAAGGGCGGCGACTCCTGTGGGATGAGTGAGACAGATGCCCCATCACATCGTACGCGTAGCGTCGGTGATGGGGCATCGCTCACCCCACGGAAAGCGTCCGCCCTGCAGTGGAAATCCCAGTGGCAACTTCCTTACGACGCATTATATCTACAATGATCTTCTTGCTGATTTTAATTATGGCAATACTAATTATATATCTTGCCGAATAGATAAGTTACTCTTCATTATACCTAGTACTATATTACAAAGTTAAGCGGTAAATTACAGGTCATTTCTGGATAATCAACAGACCTGTTATTTTATATTTTTTAATTCAAATACATCTGTTTTTATTTCAAGCAATTCAAAATACAGTAACTTAAATTTATATCAATCCGTTCGAAAAAGTATATTTCCTATATGTTTAACTTAAACTTTTACTAACTCCACAACTGTTCCTGTTTTTGCATCAGCAGCGAACTCAAATTGTTCGAGTAGACCATTTTTTACGCGAGAAATTCCGCCTTTATATACATTGATATGAATAGCTTCTTTCTTAAAAGGTTCAGGGCTCATGAAAATCCATGAACCATCAATTGGACCTTCCTGTTTAAATGAATTTTTTATTTCCTTTAAAATAAGTTCTGCAGATCGATTAATATCCATTTTGCTTGCAGCTCGACTGGCGACTATTCCAATTACAATACCTGTTCCAAGACCCATCATATAATCACGAAGCTTCAATACTACTCCTCCTTGCGTCTTTTTTTTAGTGTAACATACATCACCATTCAAATAAATTTTTCGGAAGTCGAAGTTTATCTGTAGTAAACAGTTCAAACTTTTATTACAATAGAAAAGGAATCTTTATTTTCACTAAATTAAATTGATACGTAGCTTTAGGAGGCTTTACAGATGAATGAGGAAACACGTTCGCTATTTAAAACATTAACAGAATTACCAGGGGCACCGGGTAATGAGCATGCAGTTCGGTCTTTTATGCGCAGTGAGCTGGAAAAGTATTCAGATGAAATTGTACAAGATAATTTAGGTGGTATTTTCGGCGTTAAAAGAGGCGATGAAAATGGCCCGAAAATTTTAGTAGCAGGCCATATGGATGAAGTTGGTTTTATGGTATCCGGCATTACAGATAACGGTATGATTCGTTTTCAACCGTTGGGTGGATGGTGGAGCCAAGTTCTACTTGCTCAACGAGTAGAGATTGTGACGAATGAAAAAACAATTCCTGGTGTAATTGGATCGATACCACCTCATCTATTGAGTGATGAGATGCGAAATAAACCAATGGATATTAAGAATATGTTAATCGATATTGGTGCAGACGATAAAGCAGATGTGCTTCGGATGGGTGTTAAACCAGGAGATCAAATTGTTCCTGTTTGTCCTTTTACACCAATGGCAAATGATAAAAAGATTATGGCAAAAGCTTGGGATAACCGTTATGGTTGCGGACTTGCTATTGAATTATTAAAAGAAGTGCAAAATGAGCAATTACCGAATATGCTTTATTCAGGAGCAAATGTAATGGAAGAAGTTGGACTACGCGGTGCACAAGCTTCAGCGAATATGATTAATCCTGATCTATTCTTTGCATTAGACGCTAGCCCTGCCAATGATGCTTCTGGGAATAAAAATGAATTTGGTCAACTTGGAAAAGGAACTCTTTTACGTATTTTTGACCGTACGATGATAACGCATCGAGGTATGAGAGAATTTGTATTAGATACAGCGGAAACGCATAAAATCCCTTATCAATATTTCATCTCTCAAGGTGGAACAGATGCAGGTCGTGTTCATACATCAAATGAAGGAATACCAAGTGCAGTAATTGGAATATGCTCTCGTTATATCCATACTTCTGCTTCCATTATTCATACAGATGATTATGCTGCAGCAAAAGAATTGATTACTAAATTAGTAAAGACATGTGACCGAACAACTTTAGAAACAATAAAAGCAAATGTATAATTGGGTGCCCTAGTGGCATCCTTTTTTCTAGATAGGAGATACATTGTATGAAAATATTAATAGGAACTAATAATAGAGCTAAAACAAAAGCGGTACACACAATCTCTACATTATATTATCCAGATGCAGAATTTAAAAATATAGAAGTATCATCTCTTGTATCAAACCAACCAATGAGTGATGAAGAAACTAGGCAAGGTGCCATTAACCGTGCTAAACAATTGATGGAGAACTCGGAAGCAACCTTTGGGATAGGCTTAGAAGGTGGAGTGAATGAAATAGATGGAATCATGTATATTTGTAATTGGGGGGCTCTTGTAACAAATGATGGCACAGTTTTTACTGCTGCTGGAGCGGGTATCCCTTTGCCAATAGAAATTGCAATTCAGTTGAAAGCGGGTTCGGAACTTGGGCCGGTAATGGACGTCTATACGAATAAGAATGATATCCGTCATGATGAAGGCGCGATTGGCGTATTTACGAATGGCCTTGTTAAAAGAAGTGATATGTTCGAGCACATTATGTTGCTTCTAATTGGACAGTACGAGCTTTCTAAAAAGTTAATGTAGTTGCATGGAGTATGAATCATCGTTAAACTATATAGCAGTTATGCTTTGATAGGAGGAAGGTAAATGACTCGACATTGGATGCGATTATGTATCGTGTCACTAGCTGTCATTTTATTGGTAGGCTGTTCTTCAGTAGAAGAGCAAGCAGCAGATGGGATTGAGAATGCCAAAATAGTGTTCCAAGGAGATGCTGAAAAGGCTAACGAAAAAGTGGGTAACTTGAAAGTCTTCTTGCCAACGGGGTTTGCTATTGAAGACGCATCGGATCAAACTAATATTCTATTATCTAAAGGAAAAGATTCATACATTTTATTTGTTAACCCAAATGAGCTTCCTGGAAGTCGACTATATTATGATTTAATGATCGCAGATACTAATTTAAAAATAGTTGAAAAGAATACATTTGAACAAAATGGACGTTTTGGTTTTGCAGCAATTATTCAAAATAGTGAAGATAACTTTGAATTAATCACGAGTATTGGTGGAATTAAACTTACAACTATATCAAAACAGCATAATATTGCTTTAAACCTAGAACATATGATGAAGATTGTAAGATCCATTTCAACTAACTAAAGGAGGGACATAAGTGGAAAATCTAACATCTATTGAACAATTTGACGAGCTTAAACAAGCGAGCAAAGTAGTTTTTAAATTTACAGCGGACTGGTGTCCAGACTGCCATTTCATAGATCCTTTTATGAAGGAAGTGGAAGGAAATTTTGCGGATTTCCAATTTATATCCGTTGATCGAGATAAATTTATAGATCTTTGTATTCAATTAGATATTTTCGGCATTCCAAGTTTTATTGTTTTTGACAGTGGAGAAGAAAAAGGACGTTTTGTTAGCAAAGATCGCAAAACACAAGAAGAAATCGAATCGTTTTTACGAACAATCTAATTAGTATCCAAAGTACTCTGGAAACGGTGAAGACAAGAAGCACTTAAAGGACCCTAGCGTTTTTCTCAAGTGATACAAAAAAGTATATGAAATTTGCTGCAAGGTACGTTCTAGATGTAGAGGGGCTCTGGTTAGTGTTTATAAGTTGTGCTTCATATCTTACAATGGATTGATATAGATTTTTTTACTTTTACCTTACAAAGTATACACGAATCAGTGAGTGCCTGATTAGAGTAGATGGTACTAGAAAAAAATAGATAGTATCCATTAATAAAGAAGCGCTGAGCGGACGAAATTGCATCTTCGTCCGCTTTTAAAAGAGTAGAATAGGATTTATTCTCTCATTAACCAAACCTTATGCACCTTGTCACTACATATTCCAAGAGGGCGAGGGACAAACATCGGCCACAAGATTATCCAAAACTCTAATGGTAATAGTGTAGCCAATGTTTCGTCCAAAGTACTCTGGAAACGGTAAAGACAAGATGCACTTAAAGGGCGCTTGCACTTTTATAAGATGTTTTGGAAATGATAACTGAAAAAGTAATTTTTTTATGAAAAGGAGGGGTAACTATGCAAGCGCAAGAACTCATACGTGTATTAAAAACGAAGCTTTCGGAAGAAACATATGAATACGATTATAATCGAGAGACGAACAAACTTCGCCTTACACATAAAGCGATTAACAAAGGAATTGATATTTCTGTTCCTCCGATTTTAGCAAAATACGAAACAAAAAAAGAACAAGTTATTGAAGAAGTAATCTATATGATTCATCAAACATTCCAAGCGATGGAAAAGGAAAAGGCTGGAGACATTAATCCATCTTCATCTATCTATCCAGTCATTCGTTCTACATCCTTTCCTACAAAATCGAATGAAGGAAATCGTTTTATCACCAAAGATCATACGGCAGAAACGAGAATATATTATGCATTAGATCTTGGGAAAACTTATCGTTTACTTGATGAAAAAATGCTAGAGGGTTGGGGGATTCGTGAAACTGAAATTCGAGAGAAATCCATTTTTCAAGTTCGAAATTTAGTAAATAACTATAAAAAAGATGAAGTAGCTGGAAATATTTTTTATTTCTTCAACAACAATGACGGGTATGATGCAAGTAGAATACTCAATGAATCTCTACTAAAGGAAATGAAAAAGATAATTATCGGTGATATGACTATTTCTGTACCCCATCAAGATGTTATGATTATTGGTGATATAAGAAATGAAACGGGGTACGATGTTCTAGCTCAAATGACGATGCATTTTTTTACAGTTGGAACTGTACCGATTACTTCATTATCTTTTATATATGAAAATGGAGATTTAGAGCCAATATTTATATTAGCAAAAAATCGAGTAGTGAAGGAGAAAGACGAAAAATGAATGTTTTTTACAACCGAGAAGGAGTTGGCGATGTATTATTGCTACAACTAACTCCAGAAAAAATTGAAAAAGTAGTAACGGAGACTAAAGGTGATATAACACTTGTTAAAGATGCTCAATCCAATGAAGTAGTGGCGATCAATATCTTTAAATTCAGTAATTACGCCGAAATTCAAGATAACGGAAACGTAAATTTAACGAAAGAACTAGTAGCTAAAGTAGAACAAGCTTTAGTAACCAATGAAGTAGATTACATACTAAATGTAGACTTTTCGCCAAAATTTGTTGTAGGTTATGTGGAATCATTGGAACAACATCCAAATGCCGATAAGTTAAAAGTTTGCCAAGTAAATATTGGAGAACATACTTTACAAATAGTTTGTGGGGCACCAAATGTTGAAGCAGGCCAAAAAGTTGTCGTTGCGAAAGTGGGAGCAGTAATGCCTTCAGGAATGGTTATTAAAGATGCTGAGCTTCGCGGAGTGGCTTCTAGTGGTATGCTTTGTTCTGCTCGAGAATTAGCACTCCCAAACGCACCAGAAGTAAAAGGAATTCTAATTCTAGAGGAACAAGAAGAAGTGGGACGTTCGTTTTTACAATAAAGAAGGAAAGCATGCCAATTTGGTGTGCTTTTTTTGTACATTTCTTCAGATAAGTAAGGACGATAGCCGTTATTACTGTTAAAATAGAATGTATCTAGTAGAAAGAGTGATGAATTTGAAATGGTTTAAAAAATTATTTGCGACGAATGAAGATGAATATAGAGAAGCACAAGTATTAGAAGAAGATGAACAACTGGTTACACCAACTCACTCTAGAACCCCTTTTCGATTTCCTTTAATAACTGATGATGAAAAGAAAGATAGCTTATTTGGTGAGCTGAAAATAGAGAAAGAAATGGGACAACCAATAAAAGATAAACATATAAGAGATGATCAGCCGTATAGACCTCTCTATACACATGAACTATGGCAACAAAGAAAGCAAGAGCCAATTGTGCACCGTGCGCCCAAAAAAGAAATAATAGAACCACCTGTGAAAGAAAAACGAAAAAAAGCATTTACTCCAACTCAAGTACCTTCACCTGTTTTTGGATTTTCGAGAAAACAAGAAAATAAAATAGAAGAACCAATTGAGCAGACGATAAGGGAAATAGAATTACCCTTTGAGGAATTAGCAATTACTGCAATTCCAAAACAAGCGGAAGAAAATGAAGTATTACCTATTGTGACATTTACTGAAGAGGAAAAAGTATTACCGTCAAAGCATATAGATGAACAAGTACAAGATACTCCTTTAGAAAAGGAGTCTGAAGTCAAACCAAGTAAACAAAAAGAAAATATAAGACCGTTTAATGTACTAATGCTTAAATCGGATAAAGAAAAAATGAATAATCTAGTAAAAGAGATGCCGGTCTATCAGCCGAAGAAAGAACCGAATAAGGTAGAAAAAATCGCGCTAGAAACGAATTCAAAACCAGCATTTAGTCCTTCGAATTATGCTAGACCAGATTTAAGTTATTTACTTCCACCAGAATTGAAAAATGAAGATAGAGAATGGATGGAAGAGCAGGCATTTACACTTATAGAAGCATTATCTCATTTTCAGGTAACTGGTGAAATTGTTCAAATGGATCAAGGTCCTGCTGTAACACAATTCGAAATAACTGTAGCTCACGGGACAAAAGTAAGTAAAATTCGAAACTTAGCTGATGACTTAAAGCTTGCTTTGGCAGCAAGAGATATACGTATTCAAGCACCAATACCAGGGAAAAGTTCTATTGGTATAGAGATTCCGAATCGAAAATCAAGAGCTGTTCGATTATCGGAAGTGATTAATACAAATGTGTTTTTTGAATCCGAATCTCCTCTTGAAGTAGCGTTAGGATTAGATCTTACGGGAAAACCTGTGACACTGGATTTGCGGAAAATGCCCCATGGATTAATTGCTGGTGCGACAGGTTCAGGGAAATCTGTTTTTATTAATTCACTTCTTGTGAGTCTTTTATATAAAGCAACCCCAGAAGAAGTAAAGCTTTTATTGATTGATCCAAAAATGGTGGAGCTCGCACCATTTAATCATATTCCTCATCTGGTGAGTCCTGTAATTACAGATGTGAAGGCTGCAACAGCCGCGTTAAAGTGGGCGGTAGAAGAAATGGAACGACGCTATCAATTATTTCCTCACATTGGTGTAAGAGATATAAATAGATACAATTCACTTGCAACAGAGAAAAGACAATTTGCTCAAAAGCTGCCGTTTATTGTGATTGTAATAGATGAACTTGCAGATTTGATGATGATGGCACCTACGGAAGTAGAGGACGCAATTTGTCGTATTGCTCAGAAAGCAAGAGCATGTGGCATTCATTTAGTATTGGCAACACAACGGCCATCAGTTGATGTTATAACTGGACTTATAAAAGCAAATATTCCAACACGTATTGCTTTTTCCGTTTCTTCACAAATTGATTCGCGTACTATTTTAGATCAGCAAGGGGCCGAAAGATTATTAGGAAAAGGGGATATGTTATATCAAGGTAATGGCATGTCTAGCCCAGTTCGTATTCAAGGAACGTTTGTAACAGATGAAGAAATTGAAAAGATCATTGATTATGCAAGAACACAAGGAACACCGGAGTATATGTTCGAACAAGAGGAATTGCTTCAAAAGGCAGAGAATGTATCAGAACAGGATGAACTCTTTGAGGAAGCATGTCGGTTTATTGTGGAGCAAGGTTCCGCCTCTACTTCCTTACTGCAGCGAAAATTTCATTTAGGTTATAATCGTGCAGCAAGACTTATTGATGCAATGTATGAAAATGGATATGTAACTGAGCAGAAAGGCAGTAAAGCAAGAGAAGTGCTACTTACAGACGATAGTCTGGAACAAATTTTTAGTTAATATAGTTTATTAATATTAACGATTAAATAATGATATAATTGGGAATACGTCTACTAAGGCGGAATAAACTATTTATGATTCGAATATGCATATAAATGGGGAATATCCCAGGAGGTTTACAACGTATGACAAAATATCATTTTACAGGCATTAAAGGGTCTGGAATGAGCTCGTTGGCACAGATATTACATGATGTTGGTAACGAGGTACAAGGATCTGATATTGAAAAGTATTTTTTTACTGAAAAACCATTACATGAACGAGATATAAAAGTTCTATTATTTGATGAAGCTAATATTGAAGAAGGAATGACAATTATTGCAGGTAACGCATTCCCAGATAGTCATCCTGAGTTAGTAAAGGCGAAGGAACTAGGTTTGACGATTATTCGATACCATGAATTTTTAGGTAATTATATGAGTCAATTCACTTCTGTTGCCGTTACTGGCGCACATGGCAAAACATCAACAACTGGACTACTTTCGCATGTATTAAGCGGATATAAACCTACCAACTTTTTAATTGGCGATGGCACAGGAAAAGGGATGAAAGATGCAGCTAACTTTGTGTTTGAGGCATGTGAATATCGAAGACATTTTTTGGCTTACCATCCAGACTATGCAATTATGACAAATGTTGATTTTGATCATCCAGACTATTTCCATGATATTGATGATGTATTTAATGCTTTTCAATCCATGGCTATGCAAGTGAAAAAAGGGATTATCGCTTGTGGTGATGATAAATATTTACAAAAAATTAAAGCGCCAGTCCCTGTTCTTTACTATGGTTTCGGCGAACAAAATGACTTTGCTGCTAGGAACTTAGAAAGAACGACAGAAGGTACTTCTTTTGATGTATTTGTTCGCCATGAATTCTACCAACGTTTTACAATTCCACTATTCGGTGATCATGCAGTTTTGAATTCTTTAGCAGTAATTTCTCTTTGTCATTATGAGGATGTACCTGCAGAAATTATTCAAAAAGGGTTAGAAACATTTGAAGGGGTTAAAAGACGCTTTACAGAAACGATTATTGGAGATCGTATGATAATCGATGATTATGCACATCATCCAACTGAAATAAAAGCTACGATACAATCAGCTAGACAAAAATACCCAGATAGACAAATTATTTCTATTTTCCAACCACATACTTTTACGAGAACACAAAAATTCTTAAGTGAATTTGGCGAGAGTTTAAATCTTTCAGATCAAGTATACTTATGTGATATTTTTGGATCGGCGAGAGAAAATGCTGGAGACCTAACTATTCAGACATTAGCCGATATTATTGAAGGAAGTATTATTTTAACAGAAGAAAATGTAAATCAATTGCTCCATTATGATAATGCAGTCTTTTTATTTATGGGAGCAGGAGATGTTCAAAAATATCAACAAGCATTTGAAGAGAAGCTTGTTTAGTTACTTGTTTCTAGACAGTAACTAAGTTGGGATTGTATAATTACTTATCTGATTAAATAAAAAATGCCTAATCCATTTTCGGATTAAGCATTTTTTATTTAAAGAATATTCGAAAGAAACGTAGTATAGTATTATATAGAAAGAAGTTTATTTTTATTCTTTTAGGGTAAAAATGATATATGACAACTGAAGGAGGATACAAAATGGAAAATCTCTTATACATAGCTGCTATTATAGCTGCAATTGCATTTTTAGTACTTTGTATAAGCCTGGCTGTTACTTTATTTTCTGTGAAAAAGACATTAAATAATGTTGCTAGCACACTTGAAGGGCTAGATACAAATTTACAAAATGTAACGAAAGAAACAGCGGAACTTCTTCATAAAACAAATGAATTAGCTGAAGATATTCAAAAAAAATCAGAGAAGTTGAACACGGTTGTAGATGCAGTAAAAAATGTAGGAACGTCTGTTAATGGTTTAAACCACTCTATACAACGAATTACTTCTTCGGTTTCTTCAGAGGTAGAAAAAAACGAAGAGAAAATTGCACAAGTGATTCAATGGAGTAATGTTTTGTTTGGCGTTCGAGACAAATGGAAAGAGCGTAAAGCATTAGAAGAAGCAGGTTATAATGAATACGATTCGAAAAAAAAATAATAAGTTATTGGAGGAAGTCAAATGAGCAATTATAATCACAATAAACCAAATTATAATGATGCAAAACACAATAATGAGTATTATGAAAATCAATCATCGTATAACCAACAAATGCAGTCTACGTATCCACCGCTACCTTACCATAACGAAAGTAGAGAAACTATTTACCGTAATGACGAAGTAAATGGCAAAGACTTTATCCTTGGAGTTCTTGTTGGTGGCATAATTGGAGCAGCTACAGCATTATTATTAGCACCAAAGACTGGGACAGAACTGAGAGAAAATATTACAATTCAAGCTAGTCAATTAAAGGATAAAACAAAAGATTTATCTTCAACGGCAATGGAAAAGACTACTCAATTGTCTAAACAGTTGCAAGAGCAATCGGGACAACTTGTAGAGAAAGTAAAATCGATTAAAGGTATGCCAACTTCTCCTCAAGATGATGGGACTGCATCATCAGAAGGGGAAGAACCAATGGATTATATGGAAACTATTTCGCATACGACAGAAGAGGTAACAGCAGACGAAAAGGACGAAGATGATGATGCAACATCAGTTGCAGAAGCAATAAAAGATGCAGTAGTAAATAACAAATCAAATAACTAATAGTAAAAGTGGTAGTCCTTTAAGTCGTATTATGACGAAAGGACTACCATTTTTATTTGGAATGGTTACGTGGTGTTTTGTAAAACTTACTATTTGACCGTCATCTATTGACTACAGCTTAATATCAGGTTTGTTTGTTAGCTAAGTATAACCAGTTAATCACCACTTAACTTTATCTATGCAGTATCTATATAAAATATTGTCAGCTTTACTAAAGTGGGCAAGGAACGCATTATTTATATACTGCGTCGTAAGAAAGTTACTGCTAGGATTTTCGCTGCAGAACGGACGCTTTCCGCAGGGTGAGCGATGAGCTTTCACCGTCTCTACGCGCCGCCTGAGAAGTCTCATTTTGCTCACAGAGGAACAAAGGCTAAGAGCGCCACATCGTGTGGCAACCCCTTTGTGACCAACATCCTGTTGGCCTCCTGCTGGAGTCGCCGCCCTGCAGCGAAAATCCATCCTATTTGCTAACTATTCAACATCACTACTATATTTCGTTCAATCTTATGAAGTGTTTTCTAAAATAAAATCCAATAAATGGCTGAACGAGACCAATCAAGTGATGTTCGCAACTAACTTACCGTCAAACGAGACAAAAACTATCGCAAACGAGACCAAATTGCTACTCAACGAGACCATTTCTCATAATAAAGCTTTAACTTAGTGTGAGATGGCACTTATAAAGTGTGCGCTATCATTATATTGTGCAAATCCATCCAAATGTTGCTCATATCTCGCTCTATTTTGCGCATATGCCTTGTAAGATTAAGCAAAATGTATTCTATGTTGTGGATAACAAGTAAAATAATGCACATTATTGATTGCAGCGGCAGGCGGCGACTCCGAAGGGATCAGGGAGACAGATGAGACCGCACAAGCGGCGCACATGCGACGGTGCTGGCTCATCCGCTCCCCCCTCGGTAAGCGTCCGCCTAGAGCGGAAATCCCGGCGGTCACTATGACGCAGTATATAAAAAATCCGTTCTATATTGTGCTTAATAAAAAAATGCTGATTGCTCGAAATTGTACCTTCTTCCAAACGAAAACAAAAAAATTCTAACGAAGGTTATAATGTTTTCCTTACTAGTATTTTGTGTTAGAAAGTGGTTAATCAACAGACGTAGCTTAATATAAAACTTCATTTCACACGGTACTTTTTCAGTGCCTTTCAATTAATCTCAGGTGAGTAAAAATTGGTCTGATTACCGAAAAAAGAGGATCTGGAAGTGATGCAGTCACTTCCAGATCCTCTATAAAAGTCTTCGTTAATAGTGTAACTGATGTTTTGTCCAAAGCACTCTTGAAATAGAGAAGACAAGATGCACTTAAAGGTTACTTGCGCTTTTCTTAATTAAAAACGATCTCTAACTGATCTCCACCGAAGATTTCTTCATCAAAACCAGATGCTTGTCCATTCTTCCTAATTTGAAAGGAACCCTTAGTATCCGGTAAAGTCCAATTAGAAAAGCGAAAGACATCTTGAAAGATCCAAGAAGAGGTATTAACATCTTGCCATTGAAGAATTGAACCATTTGGAACGATATCCTCTGAAGTAATAGGGGTTGCTCCATTGGAAACAATTGCACATGATTTAAATAGTTCAACTTCTTCATTCTGAAAAATAACCTTAATTTGATCGACTAGTTTTCTATCTAATTGATTAGCAATTTGTAATAGCTTTGGTGAGCTTACTATTTTTATTTCTAAAATATCATTATCTTGAACAGGATATTGTAGTTTCACTGGATTTTCATTTAACCATAACGATGGAGTGAACTCTGGTATAAAGTAGTTCTTATCATTGATGGTAATCGAAAATGGTTTTAGTTGAGAAAGATAACTTTCTTTCCGGATTGCTACTAATACTTGTTCAACTGTTTGTGGCGTTTCTACTGTTATTTTATCTCTCTCTTTTAGCAAGGTATCAAGAGATACTTTTTGGTTGTTAATAGAAACGATTGGTTCTACTATATGTATAATTCCTTGACATGTAACGGTTTTAACAGAAGCATCATCAAGTAAATCTCGAACCGTTGCCTCCCCATCCTTCCCGTCTTGACCTTCAAATAGCTCAATCCTATCGTTACTTTTAATCGTTGTTTTAGTATTAGCTTCATGTCCATTCAAATGAATAAGAGCTGGTTTCCCGTGTTCGCCAGGGATATAAATGTCTCTTCCATTGACTTGAACAGCAAGTGCCGCACCTGGTTTTCCATATAGTTTTCGTGCCGATATATTCGCTGCAAGTAGTGCATCTCCGACAGTCATTTCTTTTAATTCAAATAGCCGAACAATTTGATTGTTTACTTCTACTGACATATATTGAATTGGTGCTCGTTTTGCTGCGATTGCAATCCCAATAGGTGTAACTAATTCAGGTGTAACTGGAATATGATCTTCTTTCGTTAAATTTTGAATGGCATCAATTCCACGAACAGCTACACGGTTAGAAGGAAGCTCTAATTTCTCTGCAAGAATAGTAGTAAGTGATGGAGTTAAACTGCCTCCTCCAACAAGCATAACTGCTTTGGTTGGTTTGTTATTATTCAATCGAAGTATCTCATTTGAGATAGAGGTAGCTAATTCAAGAGTCGCTGGTCGAATAACATCTATGACTTCTTCTTTCGGAATATTTTGATCAAAACCTAAAATATCTTGAATACGAATAAAATCATTTAGATTAATAGATCGCTTTGCTTCTTCTGCAAGAGGGAAGTCTAATAAATAATGGTCGCTTAATGCTTCTGTAATTTCGTCACCGGCATTTGGAACCATCCCATATGCAACTACCGTACCGTGATCTGTGATAGCGATATCGGACGTTCCTGCACCGATATCAACAAGGGCAACATTTAGTCGCCGCATAGATGGCGGTATTAACACATTAATAGCAGCAATTGGTTCTAAAGTTAAAGCTTCCATCTCTAAACCTGCTCTCTTTAAAGCAGATAATAACGATTCGACGACAACTCTAGGCAAGAAAGTAGCGATTACCTCGATAGAAGCCACTGTCCCTTGTTGGTCAACTAAGCTTCCTATTTCTTCCCCATCAAGTCGATAGTATAATACACTATATCCAACACAATAATAATGACTAGAGCGTTTTTCGAAATCTTTTTGTACTAAATTAGTTTGAGCTTTTTGGACCGCCGATAGTTCCAAGCGACTAACGTCTTCCTCTGAAAATATAGGTCTGTTTTTAATATCCATTTCTACCATGGCTTGTTCTGTTTTTAACGCACGTCCAGCAGCGGCAACGCTTACTTTTTCAAGTGGTCCGTGTTTTACTTCTAATTGAGTTTTAATAGAAATAATTGCTTCCGCTACTTTAAGAACATTATGTATTTGCCCATCAACCATTGCTCGTTCTTTGTGTTCTTTAACTAGTATATCCACAACGTGAAATGATTGGTCGCGTTCTTCTAAGATGATTCCAACTACAGATCTTGTACCTATATCCAGCGCAAATAACTTGGTTGACAAATTCTCACGTCCCTTTTCTTAATATCAAATACTTTAGCGAGTTGAAGCGTTAAAATAAAATGCGTGACATTCATGCATGCATTGATTATAATATGTCTTATATCTAAAAATGTATCATAATCTTCAGTCGATATAAAGTGTCGTTGGAGAGAAGAGAGGAGAATTAACTATGAGTCAAGTAGACTTAGAAGGATTACGCACACGTGTAGATGAAATCAACGTAGAAATTTTACAGTTGATTAATGAAAGAGCTGGAGTCGTTCAAGAAATTGGAAGAGTAAAAGAAAAACAAGGTGTAAATAGATATGACCCTCTTCGCGAAAGAAATATGCTAGATCATTTAAAAGAAAATAATAATGGCCCACTACCACAGTCCACAGTGGAGCACATTTTTAAAGAAATTTTCAAGACTGCTTTAGAACTGCAAGTGGATGATCAGAAAAAAGCGCTTCTTGTTTCACGTAAAAAGAAGTCAACAGATACGATTGTAGAGATTAATGGTGAAAAAATTGGAACAGGTACACCTTCCTTCGTATTTGGTCCATGTGCTGTTGAATCGTATACGCAAGTTGCAGAGGTTGCCGCAGCAATTCAAGCAAAAGGATTAAAACTTATTAGAGGTGGGGCTTACAAGCCACGTACTTCTCCATATGATTTCCAAGGACTTGGATTAGAAGGCTTAAAAATATTAAAACAAATTTCACAAGAGTATGGGTTAGCGGTAGTGTCTGAAATCGTTACACCTAGCCATTTAGAGGAAGCACTTGATTATATAGATGTTGTGCAAGTTGGTGCTCGTAATATGCAAAACTTTGAGTTATTAAAGGCAGTAGGTTCCATTAATAAACCAGTACTTCTAAAACGTGGAATTGCCGCTACGTTAGATGAATTTATACACGCTGCTGAATACATTATGTCACAAGGTAATGATCAAATTATTTTATGTGAACGAGGTATTCGTACGTATGAAAGAGCTACGAGAAATACATTGGATATTTCTGCAGTACCAATATTGAAACAAGAGACACATTTACCTGTATTTGTTGACGTAACACATTCTACTGGACGCAGAGATATTTTATTGCCTGCCGCGAAAGCTGCAATTGCTATTGGAGCAGATGGGGTAATGGCAGAAGTTCATCCTGACCCTGCTGTTGCATTATCCGATGCAGCTCAACAAATGAACTTAAAGCAATTCGATGAATTTTACGATTCGTTACAAAGATTTATGAAAACTCATGAAGTACATGCATAATTAGATTATAATTATTCACAAAACCGACTCTTCTTCTAGAGTCGGTTTTACTATATGATTGAAAATCATAGTGAACATACAGTATTATTTATATATAGTATAAATATTCATGGTAGTGAAGGAGGGTTATGCGTTGACTATTACAATATATGATGTAGCAAGGGAAGCAAATGTATCTATGGCAACCGTTTCCCGTGTAGTAAATGGAAACCAAAATGTAAAACCTGCCACTCGTCAAAAAGTGTTAGCAGTAATCGAGCGACTAGATTATAGACCGAATGCAGTCGCAAGAGGATTAGCAAGTAAAAAGACAAAAACAGTTGGAGTAATTATTCCAGATATTTCAAATGTGTTTTATGCGGAGCTTGTGCGAGGAATAGAAGATATTGCAACGATGTATAGATACAATATTATTTTAACGAACTCCGATCAACAAGAAGACAAAGAAGTTCAACTACTTTCAACGTTATTTAGTAAGCAAGTAGATGGAGTTGTCATGATGAGTGATCAAGTAACGAAAGATATGTTTAAAGAGATGGAAAGGTCACAAGTTCCTATCGTGTTAGCAGGTACAATTGAGGCTACTAACTCGTTTCCTTCTGTAAATATCGAATATCATGAAGCAGCAGTTGATGCAGCTAATCGTTTACTTCAAAATGGACATAAACGTGTTGCTTTTGTTTCTGGTTCATTATCATCGGCTATTAATCAATTGTTCAAGTTATCTGGTTATAAGGAGGCACTAGAAAAGGCCAATATAGAAATTGACTCAGATTTAATCGTAGGCATTGATAATACGTATGATGATGGACTTCTAGCTTGGAAAAAGCTTCGTGAGCTTGAAAATCCTCCAACAGCATTTTTTGCCGGAAATGACGAAATTGCCATAGGTTTAATTCATGGTGCTCAAGATAATGGTTTTAGAGTTCCTGAGGATATCGAGGTCATTAGTTTTGAAAACTCCAAACTTGCTCGAATGGTAAGGCCTCAATTAACAAGCGTAGTATTGCCTCTGTATGATATCGGAGCAGTTTCAATGAGGTTATTGACAAAGTTTATGAACAAAGAAAAAATTGACGAACAAACAGTTATTCTTCCTTACCGAATAGAGGAAAGAGATTCTGTAAAGTAATAAGGAAACCACCAGTAGCTAATGTTGCTGGTGGTTTTTGTATGATTGCTGCTGACGAAGCAAGAGTAACGCTTTATCAAGCATTTGTTTATTTTTTTCTGTAATTTCTGCTTTTCGGGGAATTGGTTCATATAGTGGATTTGGATCCATCCAAGTTGGAATGAAGGGAATAGGAGCCTCTTTAGTCCAACGATTTAGCCAGTTTTTCGGCAGTTCCCCTTCCGGAGCCTTTATGTTATTCATTTCTAGCCATAGTAAGGACCAGGCACGAGGGACTACTCTCCATATATCATATCCACCACCTCCGACAGCAATCCATTTCCCATCACAATATTCATGCGCAAGTTCATGAGCCAATTTCGGGATTTCTTGATAAATTTTCATCGTGCCATACAAATGCGTTAATGGATCGAAGTAGTGGGCATCTGCACCATTCTGGCTTAGAATGACATCCGGTTTAAAAGAATCTATGATCTCTCTAAATGCTGTACGATAAATTTCTAAGAATGAATCATCTTCCGTAAAAGCATCCATTGGAAAGTTAAAGGAAGTACCATAACCTTCTCCAGAGCCTCTTTCTGTAATATTACCTGTACCAGGGAATAAATATCTTCCAGTCTCATGAAGAGAAATTGTACATACGTTGGGATCATCGTAAAAGCTCCATTGCACACCATCTCCGTGATGAGCATCTGTGTCTATGTATAGAACGCGTGCATTGTATTTTTGCTGCAAATATTTAATCGCTACTGAACTATCGTTGTAAACACAGAAACCTGAGGCGCGTCCTTTAAAACCATGATGAAGACCACCGCCTAGATTAAGTGCATGGGATGATTTTCCTTCCATAACATAATCCACTGCAGTTAGAGTTCCTCCTACAAGACTAGCGCTCGCTTCATGCATATGTGGGAAAATGGGTGTATCTTCTGTACCAATACCATAACTTTCATATATACTTGTTTCGGCTGTTTCTAAACTGGCTTTCTTCACAATTTCAATATAGTGAGGATCGTGAGCTAAGCTCAATTCTTCGTCCGTTGCAGTTCTAGGTGCTACTATATCCAATGATGATAAAGCGTTCAATTCTCTTAATAAGTCGACCGTCAAAGTTAATCGCTTTTGGTTAAACGGATGTGTGTCTGAAAACTTATAGCCTAATTGGTCTTCTGAAAAGATAAACACTGCATCCTTTTTCATAGATTCATTCCCGGATGATTTGGCCATAAAACTTCGAAACCCTCTGCTCTTATTGCTTCGATGAGTTTGAGAGGATTCATCGTTTTGACACGTAATACTAATATTTTGTAATCACTTCTCACTTTATCTGGATACACCAAAACACTTAATACATTCATTTTCTGTTCATAAAAAACTTTAGATACTTCAAACAATATTCCTGGTTGATTGGGAACACGAACTTCGATTTGAGAACCAGGCTGATGTGCGCCTGTTAGTTCAATAAATTTGTATAATAGGTCAGATTCCGTAATCATACCGACAAGTTTACCTTTACTAACAATCGGCAAGCATCCAATACGATTATCGTAAAAAATAGTTGCCGTTTCTTCCACAAAGTCTAGTGGATGGCCAGTAATTGGATTTTTCGTCATAATTTCTTCTAAGGGACGTTCATAAATTTCAGGATTTTGGATGCTCAACAGCGAGGAGGGGGTTGCTTCTTTTAAGTCTCTATCGGTCACAACACCAATGACTTCTCGCTGCTCATTTATAATTGGTAAATGACGTATTCTTTTCTCTTTTAAGAGTAGTAATGCATCATTAATTGTATGGGAAGGTGTTAATGTAGGTACAGATGTATTCATTATATCTTCTACAATCATTGGAATGGACTCCCTTTCTATTTGTCTTGTTCTTTTGATATTAATACATAAACCGATTCATAAAGCGTAACTGATCGAACTGTTGAATGGACTTGCTATCCACTCTGCTACCTATTTTAGCCATGAGACAGTTAGCAGGATGGGAACTAATCTCAGGATCATCTGTTGCAAAGTATTCTAATCCCCCAGCCTGCATCATTTTCTCCATTACCTTTCGATATTCCCAAACGTTTAACCCTGTTCCTTTTAAATCCCAATGCCAATAATATTCAGTGGTGATTGTAATATAATCTTCCATCATGTCATCCATCATAGATACACGTAGAAGGGTTTTCCCTACTCCTGTTCCACGAAACTTTGGAATTACTTCAATCGCACCAAGTTCGATCAAGTTTTCCATATTCCCTTGAGACCATCGTTCAAGTGGATCGGGGTGAAGGAATGTACTGTATCCTACGATTGTCCGTTCATTTCGTACAATTATTATTCTTCCTTCAGGTAGATTGGCGATGTCAACGATGGCTTTATGTTGTTGAGCAGGTGCTCGGAAAGCAACTAAATCTTCATGGAATTCCCAATTAGCTATTACCTCCGATTGTATCGGTCCTTCTACGATAAGGGTACCATGCTTTGTTTCTAATTCCACCGCATTATACCTTTTGTTATGTATCACAAATTCACCACCTATAAAAATAATGTCAATTGAAATTATTATACATGATATTTCTGAAAGAAAGTGATTCATTATCTAAAGATCGTAAAACATTCTAAAAAGCAAAAACATTAGCAAAAGTGCAAAAAAGTATTGTAGAATAAAAGAGTATATTGAACGAAAGGATGAAGAGGATGAAAATAGAAGTACTACCAGTAGTGCAAGGTGACTATCAATTAAAGGACTATGATGAGACTGTAAAAAGTTTTCAATGGGAAGATGCAGAGAAGAATTTTTCTTGGTATGAGACTGAAAAAGTTAATATGGCCTATGAAGCTATTGATAGACATGCAGAATCTTATAGAAAAGATAAAATTGCACTGTATTACCAAGATGCCAATAGGAAAGAATCTTATACATTCCTTGACATGAAAAATAGGAGCAATAAAGCAGCAAATGTATATAAACAAAATTCTACCCTTAAAAAAGGAGATCGGTTGTTTATTTTTATGCCTAGGTCGCCAGAATTATATTTTGCACTTCTTGGTGCGGTTAAAATGGGTGTCATTGTAGGGCCGCTATTTGAAGCATTTATGGAAGGTGCAGTTTATGATCGCTTACTAGATAGTGAAGCGAAAGCTATTGTTACTACTCCAGATTTACTTAATAGAATTCCGTTGGATAAATTACCTCATTTAGAAACAGTTTTTTTAGTTGGGGGAGATATAGAAGAAACAGAAAAATTTATAGATTTTAATAAGTCATTAATGCAGGCGTCTGATTCTTTTGACATAGAATGGGTAGATAAAGAGGATGGTCTTATCTTACATTACACATCCGGTTCAACAGGGAAACCAAAAGGCATTTTGCATGTGCATTATGCAATGGTTCAACAATACCAGTCAATGAAATGGGTTATGGATATTAGAGATGAAGATATTTACTGGTGCACAGCAGATCCTGGATGGGTTACAGGTACATCTTATGGTGTATTTGGCCCGTGGCTTGCAGGTGCTACTTCTCTTGTGCTTGGGGGACGTTTTTCGCCAGATGCATGGTATAACGCGATTGATGAGTATGGTGTGACGGTTTGGTATAGTGCCCCAACTGCATTTCGTATGTTGATGGGAGCAGGGGACGCGATTGTTAAAGCGCATGATTTATCCACTTTACGCCATGTGCTATCCGTCGGGGAGCCATTAAATCCGGAAGTGATTAAGTGGGGAATGCATGTATTTAATAAGCGAATTCATGATACATGGTGGATGACAGAAACAGGAGCACAAATGATTTGTAACTACGGCTGTTTACCGATCAAACCTGGATCAATGGGTAAACCTTTACCGGGATTGGAAGCAGCCATTATAGACAATCAAGGAAATGTTGTTCCTCCATTCACAATGGGGAATCTAGCGATAAAAAAAGGTTGGCCATCTATGATGCGTCAAATTTGGAATAACAAAGAAAAATACGAGTCAACTTTTATGAATGATGAATGGTATTTTTCAGGAGACTCCGCTTATATGGATGATGAAGGATATTATTGGTTCCAAGGACGAGTCGACGATGTGATTATGACTTCTGGTGAAAGAGTAGGACCATTTGAAGTGGAAAGCAAGCTATTAGAGCATCCTGCTATATTAGAAGCGGGAGTAATCGGTAAACCAGATCCTGTTCGTGGAGAAATTATTAAAGCATTCGTGGCTTTAAATGAAGGATATGAACCTTCAAACGAATTAATTGCAGATATTCAGCAATTTGTTAAAAAAGGGCTTGCTGCGCATGCAGCACCTAGGGAAATTGAATTTAAAGAGAAGCTTCCAAAAACTCGAAGCGGTAAAATTATGCGAAGAGTATTAAAAGCTTGGGAATTGAAATTACCAACTGGCGATTTATCAACAATGGAAGACTAATAAAAGCCACAGCGACCTGACAAATCAGGAAAGCTGTGGCTTTTCATTTTAAAAATAGAGGTATTAATTATTAGTCATCACCTATTTGTTCTTCATCTTCAGTAGGTGGTTTATCCTCACCGTCCGGAGTAGTAGGAGGTATTATGATTTCCGTTGGTGGTTCAGGATTTTTTTCTTCTAGTGAATTGATATTAGAAGCTCCTGATTGTAATCCTGTAATGTCAACAGACACAACGATATATTGCCCGGTACCATTTATTTTATAGCTATTATTTTCTGCTTCCAGTTTAGAGGCCACCAGGACTCTTTCGCCATTAACAACTTTGAATACTCGATATCCTACAACATCAGAAGATTCCGACTTAGTCCATGTTAACGTTTTTTCAGAGAGAGAAGCAGTAACAGCTTTAGGAGGACTACCATCTGCTTTAAACACTTCTTCTGATACTACATTCCCTGCAAAAGTAGAGTTTTCAGGAAATAGTTTACTTGCATTTCCACCAAATTTTCCAAGCATTCGTGTAATAAAGTTTTCATTTACTCCATATCCGCCTTTTACAACAAATTCACTTGGGGTAGATTCCAAAGCGCGATATCTATTCCCGTTGATCACTACATAAGATGATGATATTAAGCTATCATCTGGTGCAGTTGGGAGCATTGCAGCTTCATTAAATAAATCAGATTTGACTAATCCTGCTTGTGCACATGCATCAGACGGGGCCAACCCTGAAATACCACAGAATGATTTTGTAACAACACCTTTAGGGACTGGGAAAGGATTTGGAGCATCCACAAGCCCAGGATTCACGTCATACATGGCATTCATCATATTGGACCAAAGCATATTTACTCGAACGCTTGGATGATTATAACGATTGTTCATATAAAATAAGGATAATTGATTATCATCGTAACCAAGCCATACGCCTAGAGAAATATTTGGATTGTATCCGACGAGCCAAGAGTCATTATGATTTTGTGTCGTACCAGTTTTAGCTGCAAAATCGGATTTAAATTTTAATCGAGAATTTGCAAGAGCTGCTGTTCCTCCAGATAACACATCCCGAAGCATATCGGTAATAATATAAGCAGTCGCAGGACTGAATACTTGTACTGGTTCCGTTTTATGTTGGTAGATTAAATTCCCATTAACATCTTCAATTTTTTCGATCATATATGCATCGATGAATTGACCATTGTTTGCGAAAGTTCCAAAGGCATTTGTATTTTCTTCAACCGTCGCTCCATTTGTCATCCCACCAATTGCTAAAGCGTGATTTGCATATTCATTATCTTCAATATGTTCAAATCCCATTTTTTTGAGGAAGTCAGTAGGCTTTCTATCCATTATTAAATCATATAAACGAATAGTCGATAAGTTTTGTGACGTTTTTAATGCGTCGCGTGCAGAAATAATTCCTTTTTCTTGCTCTTTCGTATAATTAGAAGGCGATTCCTTCCATGTGGTACGTCCTAAATTTTCTAGTTTTACATCGACAACAGGGCTTCCAGCTCCAATAACCCCATATTCAATTGCAGGTGCATATACGAGTAAAGGCTTAATTGTCGAACCAATTGGTCGGGTGGCTTGTGTTGCATGATTATACTGTTCCAGTTTATAATCACGTCCACCAAGGAACGCTAATATTTTACCTGTTCCATTTTCAATCATCATACTTCCTACTTGTACAGGAAAATCTTGCATGGTAATTTCGCCTGTGTTTGGATCTTTTACTTCTTTTGTATACGTATGACCATACGTATCAAATTCATCTTTCACTTTAATCATTGCTTCATACATATCTTTATTTATGGTTGTATGGATTCGATAACCACCTGTACTTAAAGCCCTTTTTGCAATAATATCGTATTTTTCACGGAGTTTAGATTCATTTTTTAAACGTTCCGGATCAATTCCATCTGCTGCAGCAAATTGTACTCTAAGTATTTCTTTTACCCTGTTTTCAATTTCAGAAGTCAGCCATGGATACTTATCTTCCGGAACGACTTCCGGTTGTCTAAAATCTTTTGTAATATCGTAATCTTTTGCAGACTTATATTGTTCTTCTGAAATATAACCCGTTTCTTTCATTCGGAATAAAACAGTCTTCATCCGCTCTATTCCAGCCTGCAATGCTTTTCCTTCTTTTAAGACTCCACCTTTTCTAAAAGGAGTATAAGCGAATGGGGATTGCGGGATTCCAGCGATATAGGCTGCTTGTGGTAAAGATAAATCCTTCGCTTTTACATTGAATATTCCGTTCGCTGCCGTTTCAATGCCTGCAATGTTTTTGCCGTTTGCATTTCGACCATAAGGAATGATATTCAAGTAAGTTTCTAATATTTCATCTTTCGTCAAGAAGTGTTCTAGACGCATAGCTAAAAGAATTTCTTTTGCTTTTCGTTCATAAGACACTTCGTTTGTTAATATTTGGTTCTTAATTAATTGTTGCGTTAAAGTAGATCCCCCTGTTTTTGTATCAGAGTTAGTAACATCTTGAAGTAAACCACGAATAATTGCTTTTGGAACTATCCCATTATGTACCTCAAAGTATTCATCTTCTGTAGCTAACACAGCATGTATCACGTCTGGAGAAATGGAGGAAAGTTTGGTTTCAGTACGTTCAAGATCTGTCCTTAACTTACCAATATATACATCTCCAGCAAAATAGATTTCGGAGGTTTCTTCATAATTAAATACAGCAGCTCTCATTTCTTCTTTGTCACGTAGAGGTTCCTCTTTTACTAACGAAGCAAAATAACCAGCTCCAACTGTAGCGGCAAAAATTCCAAAGGTGAGACCTACAATTAAAAATAGTAAACTTAAATTCCATATAACGCCAGATGAAATGCGTAGGGCTTTAGCCCATTTAGTTGTTTGCAATTTTTCAAATTTAGCTTTGTAAAATTGGATTTTCTTTATCCATTTATCCATTAATAGCTCGACCCCCAAATCAAGGATTATTATACCATAATCGATTATCAATAGACGATAGTTATTGACAACCGTTTTATATTATGTAAAATAGGTATATATTTTAACGAAGAAAAGTCCGAAGTAGTGTTTGTACATACTGTGTAGAGAACTAGCGGTTGGTGAAAGCTAGTCAGTGTATAAAAACGAATTACAGGCTTGGAGTTAGACGTTTTCACAACGATATCGTGATTGAAGCGGAAGGATTTTTCCTTCAAGCTGGGTGGTACCGCGCTAATTGACAAAGCGTCCCTGCATGATTTATTTCGTGCAGGGGCTTTTTTATTTTATTTAGGAGGAGATTAGAATGTCAAATGCATTACTAGAAGATTTAAATTGGAGAGGGCTTTTATACCAACAAACGGATGCAGAGGGATTAGAAGAGTTATTAAATAATGAAAAAATTTCTTTATATTGTGGAGTAGATCCAACTGCAGATAGCATGCATATTGGGCATATTGTTCCGTTGCTTACACTTAGAAGATTTCAACTTCATGGACATCGACCAATTCTTTTAGTAGGTGGAGCAACGGGTATGATTGGGGATCCATCTGGAAGATCAGAAGAACGTCAACTTCAAACAATCGAGCAAATTGATCAAAATGTTCAAGGCATTAAAGCTCAAATGGAGCAAATTTTTGACTTCCAGGCAGAAAATGGTGCTCAAATGGTAAACAACTATGATTGGAATGGCTCGATGAATGTAGTCGAGTTTCTAAGGGACTTTGGGAAGCTTATTAATATAAACTATATGTTGGGGAAAGATTCAATTGCTTCTCGTTTAGATACTGGTCTTTCTTTTACAGAGTTTACTTATACATTAATACAAGGTATTGATTTCAAACATTTGTTTGACCACTTTAATTGTCGTGTTCAAATTGGTGGATCGGATCAGTGGGGGAATATAACAACAGGTCTTGAAATGATTCGCAAAACACATGAAGAAGAAACAAAAGCATTCGGCATTACGATTCCATTAGTAACAAAAGCAGATGGAACAAAATTCGGTAAATCCGCTTCTGGTTCTGTATGGTTAGACGCAAAAAAGACATCTCCATATGAGTTTTATCAATTTTGGATTAATACAGCGGATTCGGATGTTATCAAATACATGAAAATATTCACGTTTTTAGAAAGAAGCGAAATTGAAGCATTCCAGGAGACAGTGGAAAATGAGCCACATTTACGTAAAGCTCAAATTGCCCTTGGAGAAGAAATGACTCGTCTTATACATGGTCAAGAAGCTTTAGAACAAGCTGTTCGGATATCCCAAGCATTGTTTAGCGGAAATTTAAAAGAGTTATCTGCAGAAGAAATGAAGGACGCTTTCAAAGATGTACCTTCCGTTGAGATGACAAAAGATGCGAAAAATATTGTAGATTTTATCGTTGAAGCGACTGTTTCTCCATCGAAGAGACAAGCTCGTGAGGATGTGGCAAACGGTGCTATTTCAGTAAATGGTGAAAAAGTGACAGATGTAGCATATGAAGTAGGGGAAAGTGATCGTTTAGAAGATGAGTTTATGATTATCCGTCGAGGAAAGAAAAACTACAAAATGATTAAGTTTGTATAATTTGTAAAGTAGCTACTTCTCTATAACAGGGAAGTAGCTTTACTTTTTCTTAAAATAGAAAGCTTATATGATACAGTGGTTATATTATTAGAATGGGTAGTGCTTGGGAAAAATAGTTAGCATCCATTGATAAAGAAGCACAGAGCGGACGAAATTGTATCTTCGTCCGCTTTTAAATGAGTAGGTAAGAATCTAGTCCCTCATTAACCAAACTTTATACACCTTGTCTTTAGACACTTCAAGAGAGGTACGGACAAACATCCGCCACAAGATTCCCCATAAAAGTCTTCGTTAATAGTGTAGCAAATGTTTCGTCCAAAGCACTCGAGAAATAGTAAAGACAAGATACACTCAAAGGACTTTTGAGCTTTTCTTAAGATTTGAAAACACTAGTTTGCTCCGCCACGTTCGTCTACATGATGATTATGTTGTCCATCTTTAACTTGAAGATTTCTTTTATCATCCTCACTTAATCTTTCGGGTTCGTTAAACCTTGTGCTAACGCCTTGTTTACTCGACTTTCCGTTTGGTAAATTATTCTTATTATTATTTATCAAATGATATCCTCCTTTTTTGGCTATTCCTTTCTTAGTGTTTCCACAAAATAGACAAATAGTCATGAAAATATTAAAAAAATATAAATATTCATCAAAAAAGGATGATAAATGAGTAAGAAATAGTATAGAATAATATAGATAAACAAATTGTCTACATTTTTTTATTTATATTATTGATTTTAGTATATTTTTATTAAATAGGTCGAGGGGCTGTTCGTAATGGGTTCAAATAGATACGTAGTTGATCGTTTCGATGATTTTTTTGTTGTTCTTTTGGAAAAAGATAATAAAGTAAATAAACTAGTCATTTTAAAAAATAAGTTTACGATAAATGCAAAAATAGGAGATTTATTAGAAGTACATGTTAATAAAGATAAATCTGGCTATGACTTTAAAGCTTTGAAAGAAGAGACAGATGTTACCAAACAACGATTACTCGATTTAATCGAAGGTATGAAGATGGATATAAACTAATTACTGTGGCACAAAGACGATCTGCTCTAAACGGGGTAGGTTGGTTTTTTTATATAGTAGATAATAAAAAAGCCCCAAAACCTTGAGTAATCAAGGATTTTAGGGCTTTTAATAATACTCTTTGCAGAGTATAGCTATTAACGAGAGTAGAACTCAACGATAAGAGCTTCGTTAATTTCAGCAGAAAGTTCGCTACGTTCTGGAAGACGAACGAAAGTACCAACTTTTTTGTCTGCATCAAATGTTAAGTAATCAGGTACGAAGCTGTTAACTTCCATTGATTCGTTTACAACGTCAAGGTTTTGAGATTTTTCACGAAGAGAAATTTCTTGACCTGCTTTTAAACGGAATGAAGGAATATCAACGCGTTTACCATCGACCATTACGTGACCATGGTTAACTAATTGACGAGCTCCACGACGAGTGCGAGCAAGACCTAAACGGTATACAACGTTATCCAGGCGAGTTTCAAGAAGAATCATGAAGTTTTCACCATGTTTACCTTGCATTTTACCAGCTTTATCAAATAAAGTACGGAATTGACGTTCGTTAACACCATAAGTGTGACGAAGTTTTTGTTTTTCTTGTAATTGAAGACCGTACTCTGTTAATTTTTTGCGTTGTGTTGGACCGTGTTGTCCTGGTGCATACGCGCGTTTTTCTAATTCTTTACCAGTACCGCTTAGTGAGATACCAAGACGACGTGATAATTTCCATGCTGGACCTGTATAACGTGACATGAAAGATTCCTCCTATTATTGGTTTTATTTTGTTGTAAAATAAGACCAGATGTATCCAAACTAGTACCATTTTGTTTTCATGTATCATCGCCCATGCAGCCAAAGGGTTACGGGATACACCATCTATTCTGTTGAATAGAGGAACAAAATGAGCAATCTAGATCATACAACTGCTGCATTTATTTTACACAAATTTCATTGTAACTTTTGAACCGACTAAAGTCAATATAATTCATTCTTTCTTAAAATAAATTACTTATATGCTAATAGGAAATCAATTGACAAATTATGAGATGTATAGTCAAATAGAATTATAATGTATATGATAAAAGTAACATATTCACTCTTGGAAAGCTAAGAGGTGTTAAAATGACAGAAACAACAATAATGGAACAAATGAAAAGCCGTATGCTAGACATATGGACTGAAAGTGCCTTCTCACATGTATCTAGTTTTAATTGGTTTGACGATTTAAAAGCTGTACTTTCAGAATTTTTCGACGTCGAAGAAGCTAATTACTATATTTATGATGCAGATACATTTTTACAGCTAAAATGGAATCATTCAATGACAAAAAAAATAAATGCGATTAAATGGATTGAGATTGAATCATTTTTTTTTGAAAAAAGCTTTACGTTTGTTCCATTGCTTCCAAAAAAGTGTTTGACCGATGGGGAAGTAGCCATTCTGTTAAGAGATATGGAGAACCAACCTTTAGGATTGTTGACTATGGAGTCTACTTCTAAATGGAAAAAATTTTCCTGCTCTTCAGAAGTAAATGATTTTATCATTTTACTTAGTAAATTAGTGCAAACAATAAGGAAAACAATCTTATTAACTCACCAGGAACATCAATATCGAAACCTATTTAATGTAACGAAAATGTTTCACTCTACATTTGATATTGGTCAGATATTAGAAGGAACATTAAATGCTATACAAGACGCATTTCCTAGCTTCCATTCCATTTTAATATTATCAAATGACCAAGAAAGAAAGACATCGATTCCTTATAAGTTGTTTGACTACACATCAGAAAGGCAGGCGACAATAGAAGCATATGTTTCGGGTGAGATTACATCTGAACTAGCAACAGATTTAGGGGTTCGCTTATTAAATGTTCCTATTAAAGGTAAACAAGGCATTTACGGTATTATGCAGATGTCTACACCACTTGATTATTTATTTTCGGTAAGACAAAAAGAATTTGCTTCATTGCTTGCGTCTGCTACTGGAAATGCATTAGAAAATGCAAAATTATATATCCAATCACATCGATTGGTAGCAGATTTACAATTAATTAATGAAACATCACATAAGCTAAATATGAATTTATCGCTAGAAGAAATGCTTTTGTTTTTACGAAATCAATTAATGAAATCGTTTCATCCAGAACAAACTTGTTTCGTCTTTTTAGGAGAAGAGGAGGAATACCAAGTATCCTCAGCAAGTTCAGAATTTTTTCATAGGATTGATGGACAATTATATATCCAACATGTAGTTAATCATTTTATTAAAATGAGAGACCCTCTTTTTATTGCAGATTTCAATCGTCTTGCAGATCTAAAATATGAATATCGTTCCCTAGTTGCCATACCGTTAAAAGAGCAAAATCATATAACGGGATTCAGTCTTGTGCTACATAGAGAACCATACTTCTTTTCATTCGACAGCTTTAAATTAATGCAATCGTTAATTCAACACTCCTCCCTTGCAATTAGTAACTCAAAATTACGTCATAAATTGCAAGAAATGGTGAATCGTGATCATTTAACTAATCTCTATGCGAGAAAATATTTAGACAAATATGTGGAAACATCACTGGAAAATGAAGATCGAGGTGTCTTCATACTCTTGGATATCGATAATTTTAAACAAGTGAATGATACCTATGGTCATCAAGTCGGAGATGAAATAATAAAAAAAATTGCTTCAATTATTCAAAAACGAACAGATGGAATAGGGATTGGAGCTAGATGGGGTGGAGAAGAACTTGCTATCTATTTCTCACAAATGACTATTACACAAGGGATCGAAGAATCGAAACAAATATTAGCCCAAATTCCGAAGCAAACAAATCCAAGTGTAACAGTTTCAATGGGAGTGAGTGTTTGGGAAAGAGAACATAAGGTAACTTTTCACAATCTCTTCCATTATGCAGATATGGCTTTATATGAAGCGAAAAATAACGGGAAAAATCAGTTGCGTATTTTCGAGGCATCTCATCTTTCATAGGATGAGTGCCTTTTCTTTTTGTATCATTCCGTGTAAAATAAATGTAAGCGTTTACAAAAGGGGTGCAGTGAAAATGGATAAAGAAAATTATCAAAAGGAAACATTATACATTCATAAAGGGTATAGTTCTGTGAATCATCATGATAGTCTGTCAGTTCCTCTGTATCAAACTTCCACATTTGCATTTGAAACGGCTGAACAAGGTGCAAGTAGGTTTGCAGGAGAAGAAACGGGTGGAATTTACTCGAGATTAGGGAATCCGACAGTCAAAGTACTAGAAGAGCGAATGGCCGCACTGGAATACGGGGAAGGAGCTCTCGCATTTGGTTCAGGAATGGCTGCGGTTAGTACGATTCTAGTTCATTTAACGAAGACCGGAGATCATATTCTTTGTACTCGAGGAATATATGGTTGCACATTCGGCTTTTTAAATATACTGAAGCAAAAGTACAATATTTCACATGACTTTTCAACACTAGCAACAGAAGAAGAGATTGAAGCAGCTATTAAACCCAATACGGTTTGTATTTATATAGAGACTCCCATTAATCCTACAATGGAAATGGTGGATATTGGATTAATAACACGGGTTGCAAAAAAACACGGCATTCATGTAGTAGTAGATAATACTTTTTCATCTCCTTATTTACAGAACCCTTTGGAGTTAGGAGCAGATTTTGTATTGCATAGTGCCACTAAATATATTAATGGGCACGGGGATGTTATTGCAGGAATTCTTGTTGGTAAGAAAAAAGAAGAGATAGAGACAATACGTATGTCTGTGCAAAAAGATTATGGTGGTATCATTTCTCCATTTGATGCTTGGTTACTTATCCGAGGTTTGAAAACAATGCATGTACGGATGGACCGTCATACAAAAAATGCAGCAGCTCTTTTCACTTTTTTACAATCATGTTCTATGGTAGAAAATATTTACTACCCATTTGATGAGAACAACCCTCAATTCGAAATTGCCAAAAAACAAATGAAAGCAGGGGGAGGGCTAATTTCATTTACCGTTCAAGGTGGGATGAAAAATGCACAAAAGCTAATGAATGCATTAAAGTTAATAAAGATCGCTGTAAGTCTTGGAGATGCAGAAACACTAATTCAACATCCTTCAACGATGACTCATTCTGTCGTACCAGAAAAAGAAAGATTAGAAATGGGTATCACAGATGGATTGCTCCGACTATCAGTAGGTCTAGAAAACTCTACAGACTTAATAGAGGATTTACAGCAAGCTTTTTCTAAACTTTAATCCATATCTGGTCTATCTTCTACTTGGCTATTTCCTTTTCGCTATTCAAGTGGGAGTATTGCTTTAATAAATAAAGTACCGTCTTACCATCACTGGTAGAACGGTACTTTATTTATTCTATCGTGAAAACTCTTCCTCGCTCATCTTTGTACACGACATGTTGTCGATCAAGTTTTGTCGGTGAGTCAAGTCCAGCAGCCGATGCTATTCGGAAAAGTCCTTCACGCATTGTCAAAATATAATTGGTAACGCGATATTTCTTTTCTTCTACAACAAGTCCTTGCTGCAACTTCTTATCTGTAGTAGCAACGCCTGCTGGACATGTATTCGTATGGCATTTATGGGCCATAATACAACCTACTGATATCATAAAGCCTCGTGCAATTTGAACAAGGTCGGCTCCCATTGCTAAGGCAATCGCAGCTCGATCAGGTGTTGTAATTTTACCAGATGCAATAATTTTCACTCGATCTCTTACACCGTATTTCTTTAATGCATCATCCAGAAGAATAAGGGATGATCTAAGTGGTAAACCAACACTGTCAGCAAGATCCTGATAAGTAGCTCCAGAGCCACCTTCGCCGCCATCAAGCGAGATATGATCTGGTCCACTACCGGTTTCCCGCATAAATGACGCTAGTTCTTCTGCATCTTGTTTGCTTCCGATTACTACTTTTATACCGACTGGTTTGCCGGAATGCTGCCGGATTTTATCGATAAAATCGAACAAAGTAGGATAGTCGTCGAATTGGTGAAAACGATTTGGGCTGTTGATTGTTTTATATGGAGTAACGTTTCGGATGGCTGCTATTTCCTCGGTCACCTTCGCTCCTTCAACGTGTCCGCCACGCATTTTGGCTCCTTGGGCTAATTTAAGTTCAAATGCTTTCACTTGTGGAATTTCCGCTTTCTCACGAAGTCGTTCCCAACTAAATTCCCCTTCTTCTGTACGGAAACCAAATAGACCCGAACCAATTTGCGCAATAATATCTGCGTCACCAACTAGATGATGCTGAGACAGGCCGCCTTCGCCTGTATTCATCCATGCACCTTTAGCCATACCTATACCTTTCGATAAAGCTGTAATTGCATTTTCGCCAAGTGCTCCGTAACTCATCGCGGATTGCCCTAGCATACTACGAACATGGAAAGGATGCTTACAATTTGGTCCAATAATAATTGCATCTTCTTCTGGTAATAACCATGACAATGCAGGGATATCTTCCAAATGCTCTTTCCTTGAAAACAAATTATCTTCATCGAGAACATAACGCATTGTATCAACCATGACTTCGTTATCCACTCGCATTTCCTCATTTTGTTTCGTAAACATCGCATTTCGAATAAAATAGCCTGCTTCATTAAAATTACGCTTCGAACCGAAACCAATGACGCTGTTCAAGTATTTTCCTGGCAGAACCATATGCAAATATTCCTCGCGGTTGAAAGGTTCTCCTCCATTATCATTATCAAATAAATATTGTCTAAGCTCAGGACCCGTTTTCTCCAGTATATAGCGCATGCGGCCTAAAATCGGATAATTACGAAGTATAGCATGTTGCTTTTGCTTTCGATCATAAAGGTATAAAAAGACTACAGCTAAAATTGGTACGATAACAAGAAATATAATTAGTAATGTTGTAGAAATCGAAATAGTTTCCACCCAAGACACATCCCTCACTCCTCTCATTATTTTATTAATAGTTTACCATTATAATAGACGATAAATGCCATTATAGAGTGGAATTAGAAAAAATAAAGAGTATCCGATCAATTAAAGATCTGCTAAACGAACGGAATGACTTTTCGTCCGCTTTACTTCTTAAACAGGGTTTTATTTCTCCTTATCCAAACAAAATGCACAAAGTCTCTACAAGTTTCAAGAGAGGGGAGGATAAGTGCTCATCACAAGAGTGCCGAAAAAGGATCGGAAAGTGACGCGGCCACTTTCCAATCCTTTTGAAATCTAGTCCTTGTTGTCGGCTAGACGCAATATAAAATTATCAACGAGTGGTGCGTGCGAAAATAGTTGTGTTTCTTATATATGTGCGATTAAAACTTGAATGAATTGTTCTAAGCCTTCTTTATCTTGTTCAGAGAAACGTTCTTTTATAGGACTGTCGATATCTAGTACACCTAATAGAACTCCATCTTTTACAATAGGTACGACGATTTCCGATTGAGAAGCTGCATCGCATGCAATATGTCCTGGAAAAGCATGTACATCAGGAACGATGACCGTTTCTTTTGTGCTGGCAGCTGAGCCACAAACACCTTTAGCAAGGGGTATTCTTACACAGGCAGGTAATCCTTGGAATGGCCCCAACACTAATTCGTTATCTTCCATTAAGTAAAAGCCAACCCAATTAATCTGATCTAAAAATTGATTTAATAATGCCGACGCATTACTTAAATTTGCAATAATATTTTTTTCCCCAGTTAATAGGGCGTCTAATTGTTTCGATAACATCGTGTAATTAGCCGATAAATCCTGTGAGTAATTCGTTTTTGTAAACATTTTTCATTCTCCATTCTCTATAAATAGTTTAAATTCGTCGTAAAATTGATGTAAATCGTTTACTTGATGGGCATCTGAACCGAACACTAAAGGAATTCCTAATTGCTTTGCCATAATTATATAGGGTGGGGGAGGATAGCTTTCCATACAATATGGTTTTGCAAGTCCTGCACTATTTAGGTCAAGTTGAAGATGTTGATGTTTTATTTCTTTTAATATAGAAACAATTTCCTCTTGGTCATCTACTTTTTCGGACAATGCATGCTGGAATTTATGTACAAGCGTTATGTGACCAATTCGTTTTGGTTTATATTTTCCTAAATCACTCGTTATTGAATCCATAAGTGTTTTATAATACAATCTATACACGGAGATTGGACTCCCTACTTGTTTGATAAATTCTAAATAAGTATTTTTTGAGAAGTCAATACAAGTGTATGTATTTTGAAAATGTAAAAAATGCACGGATAAAATAGAATCGTCTAAATATTTCCCGTATATATTTAAAAAAGAAATAATCTCATGTTCAAAACCAGAGATAAAATCTATCTCCAATCCAGATGAAATAATAATATCTTTTCTATATTGTTTTTTCAAATCATTTAAATCAGACAAATAAGATTCGAGCTTGTTTATATTCATGCCGCTATCTTGATCAGGAGTAGGATCGATGAAATTTAACGGTAAAGGGGCATGCTCAGTAAAAGTTATTTCGTCAAACCCACTTTTAATTGCTTTTTCAATATATTCTTGAAATGAGTCAAGCGTTCCATGCGGACAGTAGGGAGTATGAATATGACCATCTTTTTTCAAAAAAACCAACCTCCACTCTTTAAAATACAAATATTTCAAAGATTTCATTGCTTTTCTATTGTTTTATGAAACAATAACATAAAAAGCATGGTAATATATATAGTAACATTTGAAAAAGAACTTTTGATCTTGGAACAGGGGGCTTACGATGAAGTATATCATCCCAGTGATTATTATACTTTTAATCATTGCAATTTTTGCATTTATTATAAGACGAAAACATAATTCAGAAATTGAACGATTAGAACATGAAAAGCATCAAATTCAAAACAAACCTATTTTAGAAGAGATGACAAAAGTAAAACAATTAAATATGAATGGTCAAACAGAAGAAATGTTTGAAAGATGGAGAAATACTTGGACGGAAGTAATGGACGTTCTAATGCCTAAAATCGATATTCTTTTATTTGATGCAGAAGAAAATGTAGACAAGTTTCTATTTGTCAAAGCGTCAAAAATTGAAAAAGAGCTTCAAACTTTAATTTCTACATGTGACGAGAAAATGTCGAGTATATTAAAAGAACTAGAAGAGTTAATTGGTAGTGAAGAGAAGAACCGAATAGAGATGGAACAATTAAAGGAGCAACATCGAGCTGCAAGAAAAACAGTACTAGCACACCAGTATTCATTTGGTGATGCAGTTCCTGCGCTAGAAACTAAATTAGAGTCATTTATTCCTCATTTTGAAGAATTTGATAAATTGACGGAAACAGGGAATTACTTAAGTGCACGAGAGATTGTTATTTCTGTTCAAGATGATGGCCAAAAGTTTTTTCGTGTTCTAAATGATATTCCAACAGTACTCTCAGAAATTCAACATAAAATTCCAGCGAGTATTTATGAATTAAGAAATGGTCAAAAAGAAATGGAAGAGAGTTCATATTACTTACAACATCTCGAAATGTCAGCAAAATTAGATGGAATAGAAGAAGAATTGAAGGAATTGAAAGAGGCAATTATTGAACTGAAAGTGATTAAAACAATTGCGAGAGTGGAAGAAATAAAAGATGAAATTGAAACATTCTATGATTTATTGGAAAAAGAAGTAATAGCCAAAAAATATGTAGATCAACATAAAGAAAAAACAGCAAGTCGCCTAAAAGAAGTTACTTCAGTTACTCGTGCTGTAAGTGAGGAAGCTGCTTATGTACAACAAAGCTATCGCTTACCAGAAAAAGAAGCAGAAATTCCGCAAAGTTGTTTAAAAGAATTGGAAGAGTTACATAAGAAATTTGAACTACTTTCAAGGCGTGTAGAGGAAGAACAATCAGCCTATTCAAGCTTACAAGAAGAACTTAATGATATATCGGAAGAAATTGATCGCTTATATGACGAGCAAGATCGTTTTGCCAATCGTTTAAAAAATCTGCGTATCGATGAAAACAAAGCACGTGCAAAGCTAGATGATTTAAAAACCTTACTGCATGAAACGGATCGTATGCTTCAGAAAGCGAATATTCCCGGTATTCCTGAAGACATGGATGTACGTTTAGAGGAAGCAGAAGAACATATTTATGTAGCGATGCAAAGTCTTCAAGAAGTTCCTTTGAACATGATATTAGTGGATAACTACTTATCGCAAGCCGAAGCTTGTATGGAGGAAGTTCATCAAAAAGCGAAAGAAATGCTTGAAAATGTGTTATTAACTGAAAAGATTATTCAATACGGTAATCGTTATCGAGCAAATCATCCGAATGTTCATATGCGATTACTTGAAGCGGAAGAATCATTTAGACAACTAAGATATGCAAAAGCTTTGGAAGATGCGGCTACTGCAGTAGAAGAGGTTGAGCCAGGAGCTCTAAAGAAGATTGAAGTACTTGTGAAAGAAGATACTTTGCGTACATAAAAAATATCTATTTTAGTATTTAGATTGTGTATACAAGTCTGAACCACCTCACTATAATTGTGAAGGTGGTTTTTTTCCGAAAAGGAGTGAATGAAACATGATTTATTTTGATAATAGTGCTACAACGAAAGCTTATAAAGATATAATCGATACATTTGTATCGGTGAATGAAAAATATTGGGCAAATCCTGCTTCTATCCATGAGTTCGGTCATCAAACAAACGAATTATTACAATCGGCAAGAACACAAGTTGCTGATGTGATTAAAACAGCTAAAGAAAAAGTGTATTTCACTTCCGGTGGGACAGAATCGAATAATTTAGCTATATTTGGTTTAGCTAATAAATATAAGCATCGCGGAAATCATGTGCTTATTTCTGCAATTGAACATCCTTCTGTACTAGAATCCGCTAGAGAGCTTCAACTGCTAGGATTTAATGTAGAATATATTCCTGTCAATAAAGAAGGGATTATCTCAATAGATTCTATCCAGTCACTTCTTCGTCATGATACAGTTTTAGTAAGTATCATGCATGTTAATAACGAAACTGGTGCCGTCCAGCCGATTAATGAAATTGCTGCCCTAATTAAATCAAAAAGCAGAGCAGTTTTTCATATGGATGCTGTGCAAAGCTTTGGAAAAATGGTAGTTAACTTTGAGGAACAACAAGTAGATGCGATAACTATATCGTCACATAAAATTCATGGTCTGAAAGGATCTGGGGTTCTTGTTTTAAGAAATTCTACTGAGATTACACCTATTCTTTTTGGTGGAGGACAAGAATATGGCATTAGAAGTGGAACAACATCCGTACCATTAGCTGTATGTACTGCAAAGACAATTCGACTAGCAAATAGTAATCTGGAAGCACATAGTAGAATTATGAAAAGTATGGCAGATGAGATCAGTACATTTTTACAAACTTTTTCTTCTATCAAAATCATTTCCCCGGAAATAAGAGCGCCACATATTATCTCTTTTTCGGTTCGAGGAGTGAAAGGAGAAGTATTTATCAATGCACTTCAAAAAGAAGATGTGATCGTCTCCACGAGTAGTGCATGCTCTTCCAAACAAACAAAAACAAGTCATGTGTTAAAAGCAATGCATTTAGAAGATGATTATATTAAAGGAGTCATCCGATTAAGTTTTTCTCATCTGAATTTGGTGGAAGAAGTGCAGCAATTTAAAAAGATATTTACTAAAGTGATGAACGTAATTAAAGGAGACTAAAAAAGATGAAATGGGAAAAAATATTAGTTAGATACGGCGAGTTATCAACAAAAGGAAAAAATAGGAAAACGTTTATTACGCAACTTCGAAACAATATAAAATTTTCTTTTATTGATTTGTCGAACTTTAAAATGACCGCAGAGAGAGATCGAATGTTTTTAACTTCGAAGGATGACGCTGAAATACAACAACTTATTAAAAGATTACCGAAAATATTTGGTATACAATCCTTTAGTCCAGTTGCATCAAGCACACAGGAAATGGATGATATACTAGAAACTGCTTTGAAAATAATGAAAAGTTTAGAACACCAAGATAAAACATTTAGAGTCACTGTTAAAAGAACAGATAAAAGATTTCCATTGGATACGTATGAATTACAACGAAAAGTCGCAAGTCATGTGCTTAGTCAATTTCCTAACTTAAAGGTACAAATGAAAGACGCGGATATTAATTTACGTATTGAGGTTTTATCAGATGCTGTTTATATGATGGCGGAAGTTATCCCAGGAGCAGGTGGAATGCCACTTGGTTCTAATGGTCGATCCTTGTTAATGCTTTCAGGCGGAATTGATAGTCCAGTTGCTGGTTATATGTTATTAAAACGCGGAGTACGTTTAGATGCTATTCATTTCCATAGTCCACCTTTTACAAGCGAACGTTCCAAAGAAAAAGTTATGGATTTAGCTAATCAGTTGAGTCACTTTGGAGCATCGGTGAAATTGCATGTCATTCCTTTTACCGATATTCAACAGAGTATTCAAGCTCAAATACCAGACAATGTATCGATGACGACAACAAGAAGAATGATGATGAAAATAGCAGACTTAGTAAGAGAAGAGATCGGTGCGTTAGGAATCGTTACTGGGGAAAGTTTAGGACAAGTTGCTAGTCAAACGTTAGAAAGTTTAACAGCCATTAATGCAGTAACAACTACACCTATTTTCAGACCATTAATTTCATTAGATAAACTTGACATTATTGATATTGCCCAAAAAATTGGGACATATGAAACGTCCATACTACCATATGAGGATTGTTGTACGATATTTACTTCATCTTGTCCTAAAACAAAACCGAAACTCGAAAAAGTGGAGTACTATGAAAGCTTTAAGGATTTTGATGAATTAATAAAAGAAGCTGTGGAAAATAGAGAAGTTTTATCGTTTCCAATTAGTAAGAAAAATGATTTTGAAAATTTACTTTAAAAAATAACAAAATATACCTTGCCTCCTTGTGTATGATTTTCGTGAAAACGACCATTCTAATTTCACAAGGAGGTGAGAGACATGACAAACAACAACTCATCAAATCAACTTCTAGTACCAGGAGTAAAACAAGCGATTGACCAAATGAAATATGAAATTGCTCAAGAGTTTGGAGTACAACTTGGACCTGATGCATCATCGCGTGCCAACGGATCCGTAGGCGGAGAAATTACAAAGCGATTAGTGCAACAGGCTCAATCCCAAATGAATGGGTACAGCAAATAAGGAAATAAAAAAATCGGCAGCTTAGGCTGCCGATTTTTCTATTTAAAAGACAGCATACAAACTTGGTATGCAAGAAATCCGGTATCAACAGTGCTTTCAAATGGGGCGGGCTACTATTACAAAAACGGCAACAAATTACATCACAAGAAAAACGCAAGCGTCCTTTAAGTGCATATTGTCTTATCTATTTCTAGAGTGCTTTGGACGAAACATTTGCTACACTATTACCGGGAAATTTTTGTGGATTGAGAAGTGACTGCGTCACTTCTCAATCCACTTTTTTCGGTAATCTTGTGGCGGATGTTTGTCCGTCGCCTTCATGAAATATGTAAAGACATAATGCATTAGGTTTGGTTAATGAGAGAATAAATCCTTTCCTATTCTTTTAAAAGCGGACGAAGATACAATTTCGTCCGCTCAGCTCTTCTTTATCAATGGACACTATCTATTTCTTTTTAGTGCTAAGACTATTGGAAGGATTCCCAAGCCTTTGATAATAACAAAATAAATCCCTCCAATAATTTTATGATTAGAGGCATTATTGCCGTTACTATCGAAAAGAAGAAGTGAATACAAATATTTTACTAATGGACAGTTTAATGGAAGAAGGATTCTCTGATAAAAAGAGTATTTTGTTTGTTATATTGGATCTAAGAGGATAATAACGAAGTATTTACTCCATCCTAAATAGACACATTAATCCTATGATTAATGTGCTTTAGTTATGGGATGGTGGTAATTTTGAGTTTCATAAAAAAAATCTCTTGTTTGTTAGTTGTTTTTTTAGTTTTTGTAAATTTGAGCAGTCGAGAATCAATCGCTTCAAATGGTGAAACTACGCTAAAAGAAGCGATTGACATTGGATTCCAGCGAGCAAAAGAATGGAATGTGAACGCAACACTTACAAAAGTAACCAGTGTGGATGAAACTATGGGAGGCTCGAGAGGAGAAGCAGGGAAACGTTTTAATTGGTCTTTGTTCTTTGTAGTTCCAGGTACAGATGATTATGTACTAATTGGTATCTCAGAAAAGAAAATTTGGTTATTTAGACCAGATAAGCAATCTCAGGATCGAACAATACCCTACGATGAGATCAAGTTGGATAGCTCTGATGTTCTCCAACTAGCAAAAGATAAATACGGACTAAAACCAGGGAAAGATTGGGCAACGGGGTATCATTTTACACTTGATAGTATTGATGGTAAACCCATTCTAACTGTGGTTGGAAATGATCGAGGTAACCGTTTTACTCGAATTTCATTCAATGCCCAAAACGGAGATGTAGTCAGTGCCATTCATAAATTACCATACGGTGGAGGATTAATATCCAAACGTATTGGTACCGATAACCTAACAAAAAAAGGGAGGGCGATTACGGGGGTTGTCGCTGGAAACAAAAATTTAGTCGTATGGGGAGACAAAAAGCCAACACAATTTAGTACAACCAAGCAACCTTTTATTGAATGGAGTCCTAATAATGGAGAAACATGGACAGAACTACAAGCTAATAATCATGTAACACACGCATGGTTTGATAGGAATGATCAATTATATGCAGCAACGGAAAAAGAATTATGGACAGGTATTACATCAAAAAGTAAAGGAACGAAAATTCTTTCATTAGAACACATGATTGAGAACATCGACTATTCAATCAACAACCATATAGCTGTGATATCAAATAGAAAAATTTACTATTCGACCAATCAAGGGGAGAGTTGGGAACAAGCTATTGTTCCTAAACCATTTTATGTGGTTCAAATATCGGATAATGGTGATTTGGTAGTATTAACAGAAGAAAGGAAGATTTTGCAAAAGACGAATGATAGATGGAACGAAATAATCATGCCGAATAGTAATGATGTACCTAATGATATAAAAGTGATTAACAATAGGCTATTCATCACCACACAAAGTGAAATTTGGACCCGAAATCTTCAAAAGGGAAATTGGAGGAAAATTAAAGTTGATGAAGTGGTAGTTAAATTTATTAAAAAAGGAGAGAGATTATTCGGATATACACGAGGTGAAGCTATTTATTCCATTAGTACGAAAGAAGAAAGAAAATCTGAAAAAGTGTTTGATGCTGGGGATTCCATCGTTATGGATGTGGATATCATGGGAGATACGTTATGGATTGCAACTATACCAAATTATTCGTGGGAAGAAATGACGATTCAGAAGAGACGATAAAAATTTCAAGTGAATATCCATGAAAAAGAAGAATGGCACAAATTTGTAGTAATAGATGCTGAAGCAAAAAAGGTACTTCTTGGAGGATATCATTATCAGCTGTATGATAATCCTTACAAATATAAAAACCACCATAGATTGGTGGTTTTTATATTTGTTTCTTACTCAAACAGATCAATTCCTTTGATAGATTATTTATTCTCTCATTAACCAAACCTTACGCACTTTGTCTCTGCAAAAGAGGGAAACGGACAAACATCCGCCACAAGATAACCGAAAAAAGTGTAGCTGGAAGTGACACAGTCACTTCCAGCTGCATAATTCCAAAGGTAATAGTGTATCTAATGTTTCGTCCAAAGCACTCTAGAAATAGTGAAGACCAGATGCACTTAAAGGAAGTTTGGGATCTGATAAAAACACAGAAATTTTTCTTTATATTTAAAAATCAGACTATTTACTTTATAATTAAAATGTAAGGATGAGGAGGAGATCAGATGAATAAACAAAATTTGATAGCACCAAACAACTATAATTTAGTTTGTGAATTTGAAAAATATAGCGCCGATGAAGAAAAGATAGCACTAATTTGGGAATCGGATATAGGCGAAAATAAGTCATGTACATATAAACAATTAATACAAAGAGCAAATAAAGTGGCAAATCTATTTACAAAAAAAGGTCTTCAAAAGGGGGATGTCATATTAATCATGGTTCCTCGCTTAATAGAGGCATATGAAGTATATATTGCTGCATTGAAAGCAGGTTTAGTAGTAATTCCAAGTTCTGAAATGCTTCGGACGAAAGATATTGAATATCGTCTTGTACATAGTGAAGCAAAAGCTATTATTGCGTATGAACCTTTTTTAGATCAATTTGATGAAGTGCAGCATCTCGACGAAAAATTATTACTAGTAATTGGCGAAGGTCAAGGAAGATGGACATCCATAACGCATGAAATGACACATGAATCTGACCAGTTTCAAGCAGTAGATACATTAAAAGATGATATGGCTTTTCTATCGTATACAAGCGGTACAACAGGAAACCCAAAAGGTGTCGTACATACACATAGTTGGGCTTACGCTCATTTAAGAACTTCAGGACCTAATTGGCTTGGTATTCAAGAAGGAGATATAGTTTGGGCAACTGCAAGTCCTGGATGGCAAAAATGGATATGGAGCCCTTTCCTTGCAACATTAGGGAGTGGTGCAATTGGTTATGTGTATAATGGAAAATTTGAACCGAAAACCTATCTAAATAAGATTAAAGAGAAAAAAGTGAATGTTCTTTGCTGCACCCCAACAGAATATCGAATAATGGCTAAAACGGAAGAGTTATCGAACTATGACCTTTCCTCTCTTCATAGTGCAGTTTCAGCGGGCGAACCGTTAAACAGAGAGGTAATTGAAACATTTAATAGACTTTTTAGCTTGGAAGTTAGAGATGGCTATGGTCAAACTGAAAATACATTGCTAATTGGAACGATGAAAGGAATGGAAAGTAGAATAGGTTCCATGGGGAAACCGACACCTGGAAATACAGTAGAAATAATAAATGAATTTGGAGAAATTTGTGTAGCTGGTGAAGTAGGCGATATTGCAGTACATGTAGAAACTCCAGCACTATTTAAAGAATACTTGAAAGATCCGGAAAGAACTTCTATGCAATTTAGAGGAAATTACTATATTACAGGTGACCAAGCAAAAAAGGATGAAAATGGTTATTTCTGGTTTGAAGGTAGAGGAGACGACATCATTATAAGCTCAGGTTATACAATTGGACCTTTTGAAGTGGAAGATGCACTTACAAAACATCCAGCTGTACAAGAATGTGCAGTTGTTGCAAGTCCACATGAGCTACGAGGAACTATTGTAAAAGCATTTGTTGTTTTACTTGAGCCATTAAAACAGGGTACAGAGGAGTTAGTAAAAGAACTTCAAGAGCATGTTAAATCCATGACTGCCCCTTATAAATATCCGCGTGAGATTGAGTTCATCGAAGAGTTGCCAAAAACAACTTCAGGTAAAATCAGACGTATTGAGCTAAGAAAACGAGAAGAAATGAAAAAATAGATTGAAAAAAACACGGAGAACATTTGGTTCTTCGTTTTTAATTGACTTACATTAGATTTCATTTTTAGTTTGCTTTCTCAGTATCAAGTCTAGCTTCACTTCTAATCTACTTGTTTATCTGTCCATATAAAGGAATTTCTTTGTTTACTTTAGTGCATTGAAGTATTATAATAATGCATGTATTTTGGGTTTGAAAAAATGGGGTGAAGTTTTGCAAGCAGAAGAAAAACAAGGAATACTTATCGTAGCAATTGCATATATATTTTGGGGATTCATGCCGATTTATTGGAAGCTATTATTGAATGTTTCAAGTGATGAAATACTTGCAAGTCGAGTAATTTGGTCATTTATTTTTACATTATTCGTGGTTATTTTAAGCAAAAATTTTAAGACGTTGATTAGTGATTTAAAGGAGCTTTGGAAGAATAAGAAGGCTTTTTGGAGTCTCGTTCTTGCCTCGTACTTAGTAACAGGAAATTGGTTTACATACATATATGCAGTAAATGCAGGGTATATAGTACAAACTAGTTTAGGATATTACATAAACCCATTAATATCTGTCCTATTAGGCATTATCTTTTTAAAAGAAAAATTATCTAGGGCTCAACAACTTTCTGTAGCTATTGCGGCAGCTGGGGTTACTATCCTAACAGTTTCATATGGAGAAATTCCATGGATCGCTGTAACACTAGCTTTAACGTTTGCTTTTTATGGCTTTATTAAAAAAAGCTTGACGATTGATCCATTAAGAGGCATAACAATAGAAACAATGTTCGTTTTGCCAGTAGCACTTATTTATTTTGGATATTTATTAGTGACGGATCAAGCGGTTTTCTTTCAATCAAATGCTAGTACCATGATTTTACTAGCATTAACTGGTGTAGCAACCGCGGTTCCACTTGTGTTGTTTGCAAAAGGAACGAAAACAATGCCACTTTATATGTCTGGCTTTATTCAATATTTTGCTCCAACTATTATGCTCCTAGTTGGTATCTTTGTTTATCATGAAAAGTTTAGCAAAATTGAATTTATCTCATTTTCATTTATTTGGGCAGCATTAATCTTATTTACTATTTCTAAAATTGTAGAAGTAAGAAAAAACAGGTAGCGCTATGTCTACCTGTTTTTTATAAAAAGGATCGTTTTACCTTTTCCCAGTAACTATTATTTTTTAATTTCACTGTTTTCACCACTTGATTACTTAATGCGATAGACACAGTCTCCACATGTTGTATACTTAAGGCTTCGTTGTCGGTGCTCATGGAAGGATAGTCATTCCAGTCTTTATGTAATTTAAGTTCAAGCGACCTACTACCACTCAAAATGAAGGAAGAACCAAGTGTTCTATATTCATTATTATTCATGGAAGCAATTTCTGTTACTTGGATACAAGGAAGTAGTGGGTCTACTATTGCTCCATTAAGCGACTTATTGTAAGCTGAGCTTCCAGTCGGAGTCGAAATAACCATTCCGTCGCCTCTAAACGTCTCAAAAAGTTTGCCGTCAATTATTATGTCCAATACAAAAGTTTTGATGATATTAGAACGTATGGTGAACTCATTTAAGCAATAAAATTTAGGGTTATGATTGACCGATAATTCCAGTAAAGGGTATTTACGAACTTCCATTTCATTCTGTAACACAGCTTCCGCCATTGCTTCCATATCTTCTATTAAAAAGTCGCAATACATACCTAATGTGCCTGTTGTTGAGATACCGGCATATAGACAATCTTCTCGGAATCCAGTCTTACGAACCGCTTGCAAAAAAGTACCATCTGAACCAATACTCACAATAATAGAAGCCTCGATATCGTTTTCAACAACTTGAAAGCCATATTGGTTTATGACTTTCGCTAAAACGTCTTTTTTTTGTAATGATTCTATGTCATTCTTAGTATAAAGATATATTGCATTTCGGGAGTTCATCTTGCATTCTCCTTTCAAATTAGAATGAGAGATAGCTACAGTGCCGTGCGCTTTTCTATATTTATTTTACCATTTTATGAAACGTTTAGGAATTCTTTTCGTATGTTATGAGGAGAACAAAAGGAGGAGCACCAATATGAATATGAAACGTTGGTTTGCCATTTTAGGAGCATCCATATTATTAGTAATATCAATCTTTGTAAACACTTTATCAGCTGTATTTTCAACGGACTGGACATCTTTAATGGATGAATTTGCATCTATATCTAATTCTGATTTTTATGAAACGGTATTAGAAGAAGGAGATATAGACAACCGAGTAGCTGTATTAACAGTCGATGGAACTATTCAGGATACGGGTAGTGCATCTTCCATTTTTGGAACAGAAAGCTACAATCATCAATTCTTCTTGCAACAATTAGATCAAGTAAAACAAGATGATTCTGTAAAAGCAATTGTGTTGCAAGTGAATTCCCCTGGTGGAGGAGTTGTCGAATCCGCTCAAATTTATAAAAAAATTAAAGAGATTCAAGACGAGACTGCAAAACCAATCTACGTTTCGATGGGAAGTATGGCAGCATCAGGGGGGTACTATATTTCGGCACCTGCAGATAAAATCTTTGTCAATAAAGAAACGATTACAGGCTCTATCGGTGTGATCATGCATAGCATTAATTATGGAAAATTGGCAGAAAAATATGGAGTAGAGTTTGTTACGATAAAGTCTGGTCCTTATAAGGATATCATGAGTCCAACAAGAGAAATGACAGAAGAAGAAAGAAATATGTTACAAGTTATGTTAAATGAATCGTATGAAGATTTTGTTGATATCGTTGCCCAAGGTCGTCATATGACAGTAGCAGAAGTGAAGAAAGTTGCAGATGGTCGAATTATGAGTGGACGACAAGCTGTAGCAGCTGGCCTGGCAGATGACATTGGCTATTTGGAAGATGTTATACAAGCAATAAAAACAGATCAAAAATTAGAAGATGCGGAAGTAATTGAATATGGCTACTCTCAAAGTCTTTCCTCCCTTTTTGCTCTGAAAGCCCAATCTTTCCTAGGGTTAGATATGGAATCAAAATTAATCGGTAAACTTATTGCAGACAATAGTGCACCGCGCATGATGTATTTATATGGTGACAGATAAGGAGGGTAAATGATGAGTGAATTTGTACAGAATGAAGAAAATATTGTGCAGGCGAATGAATCGCTAACCCAGCAAACCAGCGAAAAAACTACTGAATTTGAACGGAAATCTGCTGGTTTTTGGATAAGATTTTGGGCATATTTTTCGGATATATTAATCTTATCCTCTATTGGGATGTTATTAATCAAACCCATTTTCCGCTTATTTTCATTAGAGATAAACGACCCTACCTGGTATGCACCATTTACATTAATAACATCCTTTCTTTTTTACACATATTTTGTATTGATGACGAAATTTTTCAATCAAACGGTAGGAAAGATGATTTTTGGCATTCTAGTTATTTCAAAGAATAATGATAAACTTACATGGAGTACAATTCTATTTAGAGAGTGGATTGGTCGTCTGATTTCTGTTATTCCACTGAATCTTCCCTATCTTGTTGTAGCGTTTACACCGAAAAATCAGGCTATCCATGATATGATCGCAGATACTTTAGTTGTGCATGAATCCGTTTACGATAAAAAGGAAAAAGGTGTATACAAAGATACTTCGGTATCAAAAGAGTTGCAAGAGCAGAACATATTCTAGTAAGATGAACATAATGAAAAAGGAGGCTACATATTATGGCTCAAGTAACATTTAAAAATAATCCAGTAACATTAGTTGGAAAAGAAGTAGTAGTTGGAGAAAAAGCACCAAACTTTACAGTTCTAGCAAACGATTTATCAGCCGTAACACTTCAAGATTCAGCTGGTAAAGTTCGTTTAATCAGTGTAGTACCTTCCCTAGATACAGGCGTTTGTTCTACACAAACAAATAAATTCAATCAAAGTGCTGCGAGTTTAGGTGATGATGTGGTAATATTAACCATATCTGTAGACTTACCTTTTGCTCAAAAGCGTTGGTGTGGGGCTAATGCCGCAGATGCAATTCAGACTTTATCGGATCACCGCGACCTTTCTTTCGGAGAAGCATTTGGAGTGGTGATGCAAGAATTACGTTTGTTAGCTCGCGGTGTATTCGTAGTCGATAAAAATGATGTTGTTACTTACGCTGAATATGTGAGCGAAGGAACGGATCACCCAGACTATGAAAAAGCATTAGATGCAGTAAAAGCGTTAACTAACTAATAAAACAATCTAACCCACTCTAGTTAAGAGTGGGTTTTAATTTGAGGGATAAATATGCATACAAATGTCGAAAAAGTTTTTACGTTTATTGATCAAGAAAGTAGTTTTATAGAAGAACAGGAGTCTGTGACATATTTAGAAGGTGTTATTTACGCACTTGAATTATGGATTTCAGATAAAAAAACACCTTTAGTGACAAATCTTACTAAAGAGCAGATTAGAAAAGCGGTTCAACTTGCAATTCTAAAAGGGATGAAAAAGTCAGCCCAAGTAAACCATCAAATGACTCCTGATGCGATTGGATTATTGGTATCCTATTTTGTAAAGGAAATGACGAAAGACAAAAAAGAACTGGCAATTTTAGACCCAGCTTTAGGAACGGGTAATTTACTTTATACAATAATGAATGCTTTACCAAACGAGAATCATGCTTTTGGAGTAGAAATAGATGACTTACTAATCCAATTGGCAGCTCAAACAGGAGAATTACTTGCTTGTGATATTCAATTATTTAGACAAGATGCTTTAAAGCCTTTATTAATCGATCCTGCTGATATTGTTGTAAGTGATTTACCTGTAGGATATTATCCAGATGCTGAAACTGCAAGCGATTATTTCCTTCATAGTGAAGATGAAATGTCGTACGCTCATCATTTATTTATCGAACAATCGATGAAGCATGTAAAACCAGGTGGATACTTATACTTTTTAGTTCCGGACACTATTTTTGAATCAAAACAAGCCCCGAACCTCCATAAATTTTTGAAAGAACATGGCTGGATTCAAGCAGTTATTCAGTTTCCGTCTACTATTTTCAAAACAGTAGGGCAGGAAAAAAGTTTGCTAATTCTTCAAAAGAAAAGTGAAGATTTAAAAGCGCCAAGAGATGTATTACTTGCAAAAGTTCCAAATATGTCGAATAAAGAAGCGATGGAACTGTTCTTTAAAAAGATCGAAATATGGCAAGAAGAAAATTCTAAATGATAGTTGCTCGCTCCTAATGTGAACAGTACAATTAAAGTACTTGTTCAAAGAAGGGGCGTTTTTTAATGGTTAATATTTTAGCGATTAATGCAGGTAGCTCGTCTTTAAAATTTCAATTACTGAAAATGCCAGAAGAAAAAGTGATTGCAAAAGGCTTAATAGAGCGAATTGGTTTAAGCAATTCTATTTTTACAATGACGACACAAAATGAACGAATACAATTAATCGAACAAGTCAACAATCATACACAAGCCGTAAAACTATTAATGCATCAGTTAGTTGAAAAAGGAGTAATCAACACTTTAAATGATATTCAAGGAATAGGACATCGAGTTGTGCATGGGGGGGAAGTGTATAGTGATTCTGTTTTAATTACAGAAAAAGTAATGACAACATTAGAGGAACTTTCGGAACTTGCACCATTACATAATCCAGCAAATATTACAGGTATTCGAGAGTTTGCAAAAGAATTATCGGAAATTCCAGCGGTAGCTGTTTTTGATACAGCATTTCATCAAACGATGCCAGAAAGCTCATACTTATATTCCATTCCATATAATTACTATGAGAAATATGGCATTCGTAAGTATGGGTTTCATGGGACATCGCATAAGTATGTTGCTTATCGTGCCGCAGAGTTATTAAACCGGCCAATTGAAACGACTAGATTTATATCTTGTCATTTAGGAAACGGGGCTAGTATTGCTGCTATCGATCGTGGAAGATCCATAGATACTTCCATGGGGTTTACACCACTTGCAGGAGTAACGATGGGGACAAGATCTGGGAATATAGATCCAGCGCTTATTCCGTACTTAATGGAAAAGACGGGGAAAAGTGCAGAAGGAGTACTAGATATTTTAAACAAACAATCTGGAATGTTAGGTGTTTCTGGATTCTCAAGTGATTTACGTGAAATTGTAACAGAAGCTTCCAAGGGAAATGATCGCGCCCAGTTAGCGCTTGATGTATTTGCAAATCGTATACATAAATATATTGGATCTTACGCTGCTCGGATGAATGGCGTAGATGCTATTATTTTTACTGCAGGAATAGGAGAAAATAGCGAAGTTATTCGAGAAAAAGTTTTAAGTGGTCTTCAATTTATGGGCGTTTATTTGGATCATGATTTAAATAAACTACGTGGCAAGGAAACATTTATTAATTATCCTCATTCGCCAGTAAAAGTACTTGTTATTCCAACAAACGAAGAGATAATGATAGCAAGAGATACGATGAGATTAGCAGGATTATTCTAAATCTGTTGACAAGCTTTTTGTTCAGTCTAAGGAATTCACATCTTCGGACGCTACTTTTTCAGTGACTTCCAATTAGTCTCGGGTGAATAAAAATTGGTCTCGAAGTGTCATAAGTGCCACAAGGTTACCCAAAAAAATGGATCATGAAGTGACCTAGTCATTTCATAATCCATAACTCTAACGTTAATAGTGTAGCTGATGTTTCGTCCAAAGTACTCGAGAAATAGAGAAGACCAAATGCACTTAAAGGACGCTTGCATTTTTCGTAAAATTAATCGTCTTTTTCTTCCGTACGAACTACTAAAACATCACATGCTGCAGAACGAACAATGTATTCAGATACACTTCCTATAAGGAATCGCTCAACAGCATTTAGCCCAGTAGCTCCACAAATGATTAAATCTGCCTCTATTTTTTTCGCTATGTCTTTTGAAATCATTGTTTTGGGTGAACCATATTCAACTAAAACGTTTACATTGTGAACCCCACCTGCAATTGCCTCTTTTTTATAACCATCTAGTAAATCTTCAGCAAATACTTGTGCCCTTTCAGCAATCGAACGATCGTAAGCTTCAATTGCTGCAAATGATCTTGTATCAATGATATTGATTAAATTTAAAGTTGCATTATTTCTTGCAGCAATGGAAACTGATTTTTTATAAGCTAACTCTGCTTCTTTTGAACCATCGACAGCAACTAGAATTTGTTTGTATTTTAATGTCATGTTTAAAACCTCCTATTTCTTATTATATTTATATAATTCGAGATTTATTTCTGTATTCCTTCTATTTTTTAATAATAAGGAGATCTATCGAACTTTTCTAAGGTTATTTTTAAATTAATGAAGCATTTTAAATGTATAAATGATAAAATGAAGATGTTTTAAGTGTTTCAATTTATTTGAATCACTCTTTTTAAAATTAAATACATAAGGGGATATGGAAATGCGTATTGGTATACCAAAAGAAACTAAAAATAACGAAAACCGAGTGGCTATGACGCCAGCTGGTGTGGTTACTTTGAAACATAATAATCACGAAGTAATCATTGAAACAGGTGCTGGTTTAGGTTCTAGTTTTACGGATGAAGATTATATTGCTGCAGGAGCAACAATTGTACAAACTGCGGAAGAAGCTTGGAATCAAGAGATGGTTATGAAAGTTAAAGAACCTACTCATGAAGAATTTACATTAATTCGTGAAGAATCTATTCTCTTTACTTATTTACATCTAGCACCAGAAGAAGATTTGACGAAAGTGTTACTTGAGAAAAAGGTAACAGCTATTGCGTATGAAACGGTTCAGCTTCCAAATAACTCATTACCATTACTAACTCCGATGAGTGAAGTAGCAGGTCGTATGGCAACACAACTTGGTGCACAATATTTAGAGAAAATTAATGGTGGTAAAGGAATTTTACTTGGAGGAGTTCCAGGAGTATCACGTGCAAAAGTAGCAGTAGTTGGCGGTGGTATCGCTGGTACAAATGCTGCTCAAATTGCTGTCGGTATGGGAGCACAAGTTACAATTATCGATTTAAACCCTGACCGTCTTCGTCAATTAGAGGAATTGTTTGGCGGAAATGTGCAAACATTAATTTCAAACCCATATAATATTGGACAAGCAGTAAAAGAGGCAGATTTAGTAGTTGGTGCAGTTCTAATTCCAGGTGCTAAAGCTCCTAAACTTGTGTCAGAGGAAATGATTAAATCTATGTCTCCTGGTTCAGTTGTTATTGATATTGCAATTGACCAAGGTGGTATTTTTGAAACATCTGACCGCATCACAACACATGACAACCCAACTTATGAAAAACATGGTGTTGTACACTATGCAGTTGCTAACATGCCAGGAGCGGTGCCTAGAACTTCAACAATGGCGCTTACTAATGCAACGGTTCCATATGCTCTACAAATTGCAAACAAAGGATATAGACAAGCTTGCTTAGATAACCTTGCATTACAAAAAGGTATTAACACATTAGCTGGTCACGTTACTTTTAAAGCGGTTGCAGAAGCACAAGGACTTCCTTACGTAGACGCTGCTACACTTTTAAATTAATAAATAAATTTTGAACACCCAAAGGTTATTCATCACTTTGGGTGTTCTGTTATTTGAAAACAATAATGGAGTGAATGCAATTGGCTTATTTATTTGTTGGTATAGCAGGAGCATTAGGGGCTTTAACAAGATATTCGGTTGGACTCATACTTTATTCACATTCTATATTCCCCTTTGCAACACTAATAGTAAATCTAGTAGGTTGTTATCTTCTTCCTTTTTTATCATCAGCTGTTTTTCATAAAAGTAGACTCTCACCGAATGTACAAACAGCTATTACTACAGGTTTTCTAGGTTCTTTTACCACTTTTTCTGCTTTTAGTGTAGAAACAGTGAAATTATTGCAGCAAGGGGAAATTATATTTACTGTATTATACGTATTGATTAGTGTAGTTGGTGGGATTGTAATGAGTAATCTAGGATGGAAACATGAGGTGACAAGATGACTGCAATTGTTGCTGTATCTGTAGGTGGATTTCTAGGAGCTATCTTCCGATTTTATATTGCTCAAAAGTGGAATGGAAATGTGGAAGGTAAAATCCCTTTTGGGACACTTTTCGTCAATTTAAGTGGTTCTTTTTTATTGGGATTTATCGCAAGCTATAGCTTAAATGAAATGTATGTATTACTTCTAGGTACTGGGTTTTTAGGAGCATTTACCACTTTTTCTACTTTAAATAAGGAATTAGTAACACTTCAGAAACTGCCCCGAAAATGGATTCTATATTTCACGATTACTTATGCAGGTGGATTATGCTTAGCCTTTTTAGGGTATTCTATTGGAAAATAAAAGAGCACCCTAGGAAAAAAGGATTTTGTTTTTCTTATTAGAATGTATATGTAATTGGCTTTTTGGTAAGTTCTAGATGCATATGAATTCTGGATAATTAAGTTATGCCTCTAATCTTGCAAAGGCTCGATCTTGAATGTTTTATACTTTTACAGTCCTCAGTATATATGAATCAGCGATCAGGTGATTAGAGTAGGCGGAACCTGAAAAAAATAGATAGTATTTATTTATAAAGTAGCGCTGAGCGGACGAAATTGCATCTTCGTCCGCTTTTAAAATAGTAGGCAAGGATCAATTCTCTCATTAACCAAACTTTGTGCACTTTGTCTCTACACATTTCAAGAGAGTGACGGACAAACCTCCGCCACAAGATTACCGAAAAAAGAGTACCTGGAAGTGACGCAGTCACTTCCAGGTACTCCATAAAATTCTTCGTTAGTAGTGTAGCGTATGTTTCGTCCAAAGCACTCAGGAAATAGTAAAGATAGTATGCATATAAAGGACACTTGCACTTTTCTTATAAAATTATTAACTCTTTCGGGAACTTTGTAAGCACTTCTACGCCATCTTCGGTAACAACAACGTCATCTTCAATGCGCACACCAGTAATTTCAGGATGATAAATGCCTGGTTCGATTGTAAATACCATGCCAGTTTCTAATTTCATCTCATTTACACCAGTGATGGATGGGAATTCGTGCACGGAAATCCCAAGTCCATGCCCTAAGCGATGAGTGAAATACTCTCCGTAACCTGCTTCCGTAATAACATCGCGTGCAATTTTATCAAGAGCCATTGCAGTTATTCCCGGTTTCACTGCATTTACAGCAGCTTCTTCGGCACGGCGAACAGTTTCATAAATTTCACGTTTCTCAGCGGAAGGTTCTCCGAAAGCTACTGTTCTTGTAATGTCAGAGCAATAACCGTTGTAAATAACACCTAGGTCAAATAATATTAAATCCCCTTTTTGGATTTTGCGATCCCCTGGCTTACCATGAGGAGAAGCTGTTTTAGGACCACTTAGGACCATTGTATCAAATGACATTTGAGATGCGCCTTTGTCTTTTACCGCTAACTCAATCGCCGTTAATATTTCTAACTCAGTTTTTCCTTCCGCAATTTCTTTGCAACCAACTTCAATTGCGTAATCGGCAAGCTCAGCAGCTTTTCGCATGTTAACTAATTCTTCTTCTGTTTTAATTACGCGTAGCTCATTTATCTTTTCATCAATTCTTGAAATTTGAATGGAAGGAATTCTCTCTTGAATAGCTTCTTGACGCTCTACAGTTAAATGAGCCTTTTCAATTGCTAAAGTATTAATAGTGCCTATATTATCTTGAATTGTTTGAACAACAATATCCCAAGCATTTTCTGTATCTTGATGTCCAACAATTTTACCGGCCCACCCGGTTGCAGTTGCATCTGGAATTTCCATTTGTGGACAAATAATAAAAGGTGTTGCTTCTTTATAAATTAATACGCCTAGTAAACGTTCATGCGGATTACTTCTAAATCCAGTAAAATAAAAAACATTGTCTGGAGTTGTTATAAAAGCGGCATCAATATTGTTGGATTGTAAATAGTTTTGAATTTTTTCTACTTGTTTCATTTTGGCACCTCTTTTTAATTTATAATTTAAGAATAGCAGAATAGAGGATTTCTAGCATTAAAGTTGAATGAAATATAGAAAGAAAAAACTAATTAAAAGGAGAATTGACAATGCAAATAAGTTATCATGGGCATTCGGTAGTGAAAATTAAAACAGGAAAATATACAATATTAATTGATCCATTTATTTCAGGGAATGGAATGACAGATTTGAACGCCTCTGATGAAAGCCCAGACGCTATCTTGTTAACGCATGGTCATAATGATCATGTTGGTGACACAATTGATATTGCAAAACAAAGTAATGCACTTGTTGTTGCACCCTTTGAGCTTGCCGAATATCTAGCAACGCAAGGAATCACTACCCATGAAATGGGATTAGGTGGAGCTTATCAATTTGATTTTGGAAAAGTTAAATACACTCATGCTTTTCATAGTTCTTCATTTGATACTTCAGATATTGGGACTATTTATACCGGAATGCCAGGAGGAATCTTGTTTACGGCAGAAGGCAAGACTATATATCATGCGGGAGACACCGCTCTTTTTGGGGACATGAAACTGATTGGTGATCGAAACAATATCGATGTTGCCTTTTTACCAATTGGAGATAATTTTACAATGGGACCAGAAGATGCTGCTTATGCGACAGAACTTCTAAAACCAAGAATAGTAGTACCAATTCATTACAATACATTTCCAGTCATTCAACAAGATCCAAATCATTTTAAAGTGTTAGTGACAAATTCCGAAGTTCAAATTCTAAATGCTGGAGGAATTGTGCAACTGTAGCTTACTAAGAAAATGTGAATAATGTGGTACAATAAACGTACAACAATCGTTTGGATGTGACTACATGACAACAAAACATGAGCAAATTTTAGCATATATAGAAAAGCTCCCAGTTGGAGATAAAATATCTGTTAGAAAAATTGCAAAAGATCTAACTGTAAGTGAAGGAACTGCTTACCGAGCGATAAAAGAAGCAGAAACAAGAAGGATTGTTAGTACAATCGAACGTGTCGGAACAATCCGAATTGAATTAAAGAAAAAAGAGCATTTTGAACGATTAACATTTGCGGAAGTTGTAAATATAGTCGATGGTCAAGTTTTAGGCGGAAAAGCCGGTCTACATAAGACACTAAATAAATTTGTTATTGGTGCAATGCAAGTAGAAGATATGATGCGTTATATAGGACCTAGCAATTTACTAATAGTAGGAAATCGTCTCCAAGTGCATGAACATGGATTGCTTGCTGGAGCAGCCGTACTTGTAACGGGTGGCTTTGACGTATCAGAAAAAATAACAAAACTAGCGGATGATTTAGAGTTACCTGTTATTTCAACGAGCTATGATACTTTTACAGTTGCTACAATGATTAATCGTGCAATAGACGATCAACTTATAAAAAAAGATGTATTGCTTATTGAAGATATATATATTCCTTTAAAAGATACGTCCTTTCTACAAACAAATGATTTTGTAAAGCGATACCGAGAATTGAACCAATTAACGACTCACGGAGGTTTTCCGGTTGTAGATGCATCCAATAAATTAGTAGGTATTGTAACAGCAAGAGATGTTATTGGTAAAGAGAGTCATGAACTCGTGGAGAAAGTGATGACGAAAAACCCTATTTCCATTACGTTGAAAACAAGCGTTGCTTCTGCAAGCCATCGAATGATTTGGGAAGGAATTGATTTGTTGCCTGTAGTTAAAGATAATAATAATTTAGAAGGAGTCATAAGTAGACAAGACGTGCTAAAAGCATTGCAAGCTGCCTCCAGACAACCGCAAAACGGAGAGACAATTGACGATATTGTAAAACAACAAATAAAGGTAATTTCTATAGAGGAGTTCATTTTTGAGTTTGTCGTTACCCCTCAGATGACCAATCATTATGGGGCTATGTCTTATGGAGCCTTTTCCATTCTTTTGACTGAAACTGGATCCCAAACGTTGAAAATTCGCAAACGTGGAGAAAGCGTAGTGGAAAATATGACTATATATTACACGAAACCAATACAATTAGAAAGTATACTTCGTGTAAACGTCAAAGTGTTAGAGATGAGTCGAAAAGTAGCGAAAATGGACTTAGAAGTATTTAATGACAAACAACTTGTAGGAAAAGCAATGATCACGTACCAACTGCTAGAACGTTAATAAAAATGATGCAGCTCTTAAGCTGCATCATTTGTTTAACTCTACTTCCTCTTGAACAAATTGTCCGTAATGCTTGAATACTTTATAATTATAATACATAAAATAACCACCTATTAAGATAAATAAAGCGGAGATTACATATGTAACGGACGATGGAAATACAATGATAAAATTTAATCCAAAAGACAATAAAAATGCACCTAAACAAATAGAAGCCTTCGCTGAAAACCATTTTTTCCGAATAGGTAGTGAAGTACGAAACTGTTTTGTTTTAAAATAAAAATACCATACAAAAGAAACGATAATTGCTAATATAAATATTCCATTAAGAAACATAATGAACCTCCAATAAAAAAATAAGCTTTCATTATTGTATAGGTTAATTTGTGAAAATACGAATAGAAAACTTGATTAAATGGAGGAAATGAAATGAAAAGACAAATCATTGACACAATCGAAGAGGCTAACAAAATAATTATACATCGACATGTAAGGCCTGATCCGGATGCTTATGGTTCTCAAATTGGATTAAAAGAGTTAATTTCATTTAATTTTCCACAAAAAAAAGTATTAGCAACAGGAAAACATGAAAATACATTAGACTTCTTAGCTCATCCTGATAACGTTACAGATGACGATTTCAGGGATGCTTTAATTATTATTACGGATACTGCAAATACGGAAAGAATAGATGATGAGCGATACAAGTTAGGTAAAGCAATCATTAAAATAGATCATCATCCAAATGATGATGCGTATGGTGATCTATTATGGGTGGATACGAACTCAAGCTCCACAAGTGAAATGATTTGTGAACTATTTGATGAAGCGAAGGATTATAAGGGTTGGAAAATGAATGCAAGTATTGCGAGATTGCTGTTTGCAGGAATAGTTGGGGACACTGGAAGGTTCATGTTTCAAAGTACTACATTGCAAACAATGACCTATGCAGGAGCGCTACTTTCTTATGGATTTGATCGTACGGAATTGTTTAACGGAATGTATGAAGTGGATAGAAACTTGCTCCATTTAAAAGGGTATGTTTACGAAAACTTTAGCATGGTTGAAAACGGGGTCGGATTTGTTAAACTGACAACAGAGATTTTACAGAAATACAATGTTGCTGAATCTGAGGCTTCCTTATTAGTAGGATCTTTAGCAGATGTAAGAGGAATGAGATGTTGGGTATTCTTCATTGAAGATACAAAAGAAATCAGAGTACGTCTCCGCTCAAAAGGCCCTATTATTAATGTGATTGCAAAAAAATATGGTGGCGGTGGTCATCCGCTTGCTTCCGGTGCTTCCGTAAAAACTTGGGAGGAAGCAGATCAGGTAATTGAGGATTTAAAAAAGTTGTAAATTGAGGTGTTATATATGGTAACGGTATATCCACAAATAGTAACTTCAGCGGATATGCTGAAAAGTACGATTCAATTGGAGCAACTTATCCAAAAACTGAAATTGAATAATGCCAAGGCAGCCTCCATTACAAACAGCAGATTGTATGGTATGTTGCCTTTTTGGCACGAATTAAAAAAACACCAAATTCATCCAGTAATAGGACTTTCGATTAAAATAAAATTAGATAATCATCCTAGCTCCATAATACTTTACGCTAAAAATAGTAATGGATATGAAAATATCCTGAAAATATCAAGTAGCTTAGAAACTAGAGAGTTATCTGAACTACCGATAAAATGGTTGCAAGCATACAAAGAGGGATTAATCGTCGTCTATAAATGCGACGATTCCTTTACTCCTAATACAATGGGTGAATTAGCTGAAATCGTCGGTCCTACAAATTTATACGCTGGAATTGAACGTCCAAATGGGATAAAGCAAGAAATAGAAGTGGAAATTACCTCATTTGCGGAGAAACTTTCAATACCAATTACTGCTTTTCATATGAGTCGGTACATAGAGAAAGAAGATGCGTTTGCTTTTGAAGTATTAAACGCGATGGATCAATCAGTTAAAATGACTGATCGTAATCGATTAAAGCCTTCCGATCATTCATTTCATGTACTTTCAAGTGAAGAATGGTTCGATTGGTTTTCAGACGTTCCGGAGTGGCTTGAAAACACAGAAAAGATGTTAGAAAGTTGTCAGGTATCATTTGAACAGCCATCCCAATATATGCCTAAGTATCAGTTACCACAATCCATTTTAGCAAAAGACTACTTACGTGACCTTTGTGAAGAAGGATTAAAAATTCGAGTGAAAAGTATCTCGCCAAAGTATGTCGAACGTTTAAATTATGAGCTTCAAATCATCGGTCAGATGAATTATGAAGATTATTTTTTAATTGTGCAAGATTTTATAAAATTTGCGAAACAAGCAGGAATCTTAACTGGACCAGGACGGGGATCTTCCGCAAGTTCACTCGTTGCTTATTCGCTTTTCATAACCGATGTAGACCCGCTCGAGTATGGTCTCTTGTTTGAACGCTTTTTAAATCCGGAACGTATTACCTTGCCAGATATTGACATTGATTTTGCTGATTCAAAGAGAATGGAAGTAATTCAATACGTAGCTGAAAAATATGGTAAACAAAATGTATCTCAAATTATCACATTCGGAACACTATCGGCAAAAGCAGTAGCAAGAGAAGTGGCTAGAGTGTTTGGATTTGAATCATCCACACTAGAGGCTATCTCTTCCTTCATTCCTTCTAAACTAGGGATTTCTTTAAAAGAAGCGTACGACCAATCTCAAAAACTACGTGAGTTCATCGCAACAGAAGAAATTCGAAAAAAATGGTTTGACGTAGCATTGGCATTAGAAGGGTTACCTAGAAATGCCTCTACACATGCTGCAGGTGTCATATTATCACCAGTACCACTTGTGGATGTAGTTCCAATCCAAAATGGTCATGATGATATATTTTTAACACAATGGCCAATGAAAGAAATAGAACAGATCGGCTTGCTCAAAATGGATTTTCTAGGTTTACGAAATTTAACAATTATCGATCGTATATTAAATCTGATTAACTATAAAAAATCGTCCCAAATAACCTTAGATACTATTCCATTAGATGATGAGCATACTTTTCAACTTTTACAAAACGGGGATGCGACAGGTGTATTTCAATTAGAATCTGCAGGAATGCGAAATGCACTAAAACAAATAAAACCGACAAAGTTCGAAGATATAGTTGCGGTAAATGCACTCTATAGACCAGGTCCGATGGAAAGTATTCCGCTCTATGCAAAAAGAAAATTAGGACAGCAAGCGGTTACGTATGAACATCCAGTATTAGAGCCCATTTTGAAAGAAACATATGGTATTATCGTCTATCAAGAGCAAATTATGCAAATCGCTTCACAAATGGCAGGCTTTACTTTTGGAGAAGCGGATTTACTTAGAAGAGCAGTAAGTAAAAAAAATAGAGAAATACTTCAAAAAGAAAGAACTCATTTTATTGAAAAGGCAAAACTACTTGGACATACAGAAGCTGCTGCTTCATCCGTTTATGATTTAATTGTTCGATTTGCAGATTATGGATTTCCTAAGAGCCATGCAGTAGCATATAGTATTATTTCATATCAGATGGCTTTTTTAAAAGCCCATTTTCCGGTTGAATTTTACTGTGCCCTATTAAGTTCGGCTACAGGGAATCAGGAGAAAATAAATCAGCTATTAATGGAAATGAAACAAAAAGGTATTAAAGTTTTACCACCATCTATTCAAAATAGCCAGCCCTACTTTTCCGTTGAGAACGGGGCTGTGAGATTTGGATTACAAGCTATTAAAGGGGTTTCACATACGTTTACACAAAAGCTATTGCAGCAAAGAGTGACTAAAACAAAAAACTGGATGGATATTTTTGAATTCGCCTCTGATTTAAGTGCTATCCATTTTACCAGAAAAAATATAGAACCTCTGATTAAAGCAGGAGCATTGGATGAATTGAAAGAAGAAAGGGCAACGTTACTGGCAACATTAGATCCAGCGGTAAAATACGCGGAACTTGTTAGTCCAACAGAAGAAAATGATTTGTTTGGCGGGGACGCTTCTCATTTTGGAAAATCAAAATATATAAAATCCGATCCATTGCCATTAATGATAAAGCTTCAATTTGAAAAAGAAGTACTTGGCCAATATTTTTCGGAACATCCAACTGTTTCTGTGAAGAAAACTGTCTCTGAAAGAATCGACAACATATGGGATGTGCAACAGTCAACAAAAGAATGGAAAGTAAAAATAGTTGGCCTTATTCAAGAAATTAAAAGGATTCGCACAAAAAAAGGAGAGTCCATGGCTTTTGTAACTGTACAAGATGAAACTGGAAGTATTTCTGTTATTTTATTTCCTGAAGAGTATACAAGATTTAATTTATTATTAGAGGAGCAGACAATCATAAGGATAGAAGGAAAATCTGAACGGCGAAATGGAAGAACTCAAATAATAACCAAATTAATATCAAATGACTAGGGCTCCGCATTCCAAATTAAAGATTGTTTAGCCTAGACTGTACTCTTTTGTACAGTTTTTTCTTTACGTTTTGACAAATATTTTGTATGCTAGTAACTATCAGTGGTCAGACCACTTTGTAATAAATGGAAGAGTGAGGATGTATGAATCCCAAAAATAACTCAAGCAAAATGTTTTTAGAGATTGTTAAGCGACTGAGAGAGCTTATTAAAGAAGAAAATGTTGCAGTTGGTGGTAAACTGCCCTCTGAAAGAGAATTAGCAGAAAGAATGCAGGTTGGCAGGTCAACTGTAAGAGAAGCGCTCAGAAGTTTAGAATTACTTGGATTAATTGAAACAAGAAGAGGGGAAGGAACTTTTCTTTCTGATTTTCGTAAACATCAATTAGTTGAGTTATTATCTACTTTTGTTTTACAAGAATCTAAGTCTAAAAAAGACGTACACAAGACAAGGGAAACACTAGAAAAAGAAGCGATTCGAACAATATGCACCTCAGAAAACTTTTCAAGACAGTTCATTTGGGATGCGTTCCTACTTAAATTGCAAAATGAAGAGGTAATTCGTGAGGATATCATTAGAGAAATAATTATTATATCCGATAATCGCCTTGCATTGAAAGTATGGTTTTTGTTAAAACAATTTGCTGGGGAACCTTATAGAAATCCAATGGGAACAGAAGAAAAAGAAACGTGGAGAAAATTGCTCAATGGCTTGAAAAATAGAGATGAACAATTGGCAGTAACTCTATATAACGAATGGCTTTTGTTAATTCAATAAGGAAGAATTATTATCCTTTCAAATAATTTTCTAGCAACAGAGCCTTGCACTTTTCTAATGAACAGGGGAGATAAATATATGATACGAGATATTTTTAGAAATAATCATAAAAAGAAATATGTAGCAATTCCTGCAGATAAAGCCAAAAACGATGTGCCAGAAGGAATTATGATGAAATGTCCTGAATGTAGAAAAAACGTATTTACAAAGGACTTAATGAAAAATTTAAAAGTATGCCCATCATGTGATCACCATATGAAAATGACAGCATTTGAGCGCATGGAAATATTTTTAGACGAGAATTCATTTGTTTCCATGGATAATCATCTTCAAACAGTTAACCCATTAAACTTTCCAAGTTACACTGAAAAAGTAAAATCGGATGTGAAGAAAACTGGTTTGAATGAGGCTGTATTAACAGGAGTAGGAGCATTAGAAGAGCAAAAAGTAGTGGTAGCGATAATGGACTCACATTTTAGAATGGGTTCCATGGGGTCCGTGGTAGGAGAAAAAATTACAAGAGCCATCGAAAAAGCGACGGAACTGCGAGTGCCTTTTATTATATTCACTGCAAGTGGTGGAGCGAGAATGCAAGAAGGGGTTTTGTCCCTTATGCAAATGGCGAAAACATCTGTCGCTTTAAAAAGACATAGTGATCAAGGTCAATTATATATTTCTATTTTGACACATCCAACTACTGGTGGAGTCTCGGCTAGTTTTGCTTCAGTTGGGGACATTAACTTAGCAGAGCCGAAAGCGTTAATTGGATTTGCTGGTCGAAGAGTGATTGAACAGACAGTGCGTGAAAAACTTCCAGAGGATTTCCAAACGGCCGAGTTTTTATTGGATCATGGTCAATTAGATGCTGTCGTTCACCGAAAAGACATGCGTGAAAAGGTATCATTACTTGTTAAAATGCATGTCCATAAGGAGGTTACAACGTGGTAAAAACATTGCCTTTTGAAGAACCGATTGTTCAATTGAAAACTAAAATTGATGAGTTAAAAGAATACACTGCAAGGGCAGATGTAGATATGACAGCGGAAATCGAAAAACTAGAAGAACGATTAAAAAAGCTAGAAAAAGATATTTATGAAAATATGCAGCCTTGGGACCGTGTTCAAGTAGCGCGACATCCAGGACGTCCCACTTCAAGAGATTATATTCAATTATTATTTACAGATTTTATCGAACTCCATGGAGATCGTTTATACGGAGATGATGCAGCAATCATTGGTGGAATTGCGTTTTTAGAAGGAAAACCACTAACAGTTATTGGGCATCAAAGAGGAATTGATACAAAAGAAAATATAAAACGAAATTTTGGGATGCCTCATCCTGAAGGTTACAGAAAAGCTCTTCGTTTAATGAAACAAGCGGAAAAGTTTAATCGCCCTATTATTTGTTTCATCGATACGAAAGGTGCTTATCCAGGGAAAGCAGCTGAAGAAAGAGGACAAAGTGAAGCAATTGCAAGAAATTTAGTGGAGATGGCGGGCTTAAAAGTCCCTGTTATAAGTGTTGTAATCGGAGAAGGAGGAAGTGGAGGAGCACTTGGTTTAGGTCTTACAAACCGTATTCAAATGCTTGAAAACTCTACTTACTCGGTTATCTCACCTGAAGGCGCAGCTTCAATTCTCTGGAAAGACTCATCTCTTGCAAAGCAAGCGGCTGAAGCAATGAAAATTACAGCACCTGACCTGAAAGAAATGCAGATTATTGATACAGTTATTAAAGAAGTGCATGGTGGTGCTCATAGAGATCCTGAAACACAAGCTAAATATATGAAAGAAGCTCTTATTAATTCGTTACAGGAGCTTTGTAAATTAACAGCGGATGAATTAATTGAAGACCGTTATAAGAAATTTAAAAATATAGGGGTTTTTAGTGAGGAGAATGCGTCTGTTTAGACGCATTTTTTTTTTGATCCATTTCGTGTTAAGCTTGAGTTATTAAATACATAGTGTGGAGGGGAAATTTTGAAACGTATAGGTGTTTTAACAAGTGGTGGCGATGCTCCAGGGATGAATGCAGCGATTCGTGCTGTAGTTAGAAAAGCAATCTATGAAGGATTAGAAGTAGTAGGGATTTTTCATGGATACCAAGGACTAATTGAGGGGAATATGGAATTACTAACGCTAGGATCAGTTGGTGATATTATTCAAAGGGGTGGAACCAAGCTTTTCTCCGCACGCTCACTTGAGTTTCGAACGGAAGAAGGACAACAAAAAGCAGTTGAACAGTTAAAAGCAAATGGAATTGATGGGTTAGTTGTAATTGGTGGGGACGGTTCTTATCGTGGATCCATGACGCTAACGAAAAATGGTTTTCCATGTGTTGGTATTCCAGGAACAATTGACAATGATATACCAGGCACAGATTATACACTCGGCTTCGATACTGCTTTAAATACAGTGATTGAATGTATAGATAAAATAAGAGATACTGCAACTTCTCATGATCGTACATTTATTATTGAAGTAATGGGTAGGGATGCTGGTGATTTAGCTTTATGGGCTGGACTTGCAGGAGGAGCAGAAACGATTATTATTCCGGAAGTAGAATTCGATATGGAGGAAATAGTCGAAAAATTAAAGAGTGGGACAGCTCGTGGTAAAAAGCACAGTATCATAATTGTTGCAGAAGGAGTTATGAGTGGTTCGGAATTTGCTTCTCACCTTATGAAGCATGCTAATATTGACACTAGAGTATCTGTATTAGGGCATATTCAACGAGGTGGTTCTCCAACTGGCCGCGATCGAGTGTTAGCTAGCTTATTTGGAGCTAGAGCAGTCGAAGTATTACTTGCAGGACATGGAGGACGTGCAGTTGGCATACAGAATCATCAAGTGGTAGACTATGATATGAATGAAGCATTTGAAAAAGGCGAAGATTTTGATTTATTAATGTATCAATTATCGAAAGAGTTATCCATTTAGTAGAATGGAAATAACTTTTATATAGAGAGGACAGGACTATGAGAAAAACAAAAATAGTATGTACAATTGGACCCGCAAGTGAATCAGAGGAAATGTTACAAAAACTGATTGAAAGCGGTATGAACGTTGCTCGTTTAAACTTTTCACACGGAAATCACGAGGAACATGCGACAAGAATTCAAAGAATTAGAGAAGTGTCAAACAAATTAGGGAAAATTGTAGGGATATTATTAGACACAAAAGGCCCTGAAATTCGCACACATAAAATGGAAAATGATGGTATCGAGTTAGAATCAGGTCAAACAATCGAAATCTCCATGGTCGAAGTATTAGGAAATAGTAGCCGTTTTTCCATTACGTACGAAAAGTTAATCGAGGATGTACAAGTTGGTTCTACTATATTACTGGATGATGGGCTAATTGAATTAATCGTTACAAAAATTAACACAAACGATGGTGTTATAACAACATTTGTTCAAAATGCAGGGACTTTAAAAAACAATAAAGGTGTTAATGTTCCAGGGGTATCTGTGCAGTTACCTGGCATAACGGAAAAAGATTCAAAAGATATTTTATTTGGTATTGAACAAGGTGTAGATTTCATCGCAGCATCATTTGTTCGACGTGCAAAAGACGTATTGGAAATTCGGGAGCTCCTTGAAAAGAATAACGGTTCTCATATTCAAATTATCCCTAAAATTGAAAATCAAGAAGGCGTAGATAATATTGATGAGATTATTCAAGTATCGGATGGTCTAATGGTAGCAAGAGGAGATCTTGGAGTAGAAATTCCTGCAGAAGAAGTTCCATTAGTTCAAAAGAGTCTTATTCAAAAATGTAATGCCGCGGGTAAGCCAGTCATTACAGCTACTCAAATGTTAGATTCCATGCAGCGTAACCCACGACCTACTCGTGCGGAAGCAAGTGACGTAGCGAATGCGATATTTGATGGAACAGATGCGATTATGTTATCAGGTGAAACGGCAGCGGGTTTATATCCAGTAGAGGCTGTACAAACAATGGATAAGATTGCAAAAAGAACGGAAAATGCGGTAGATTATCGATCAATCGTTACGAAGTTAAGTAAAGCTCGGGAAGTAAACTTAACTGATGCAATTGGTCAAGCAGTTGCTCATACGGCGATAAATTTGAAAGTTAAGGCGGTTATTGCACCTACTGAAAGTGGACATACAGCTCAAATGATTTCTAAATTTAGACCGGGTGTTCCAATCATTGCAGTGACTTCCTCTAGTGTGCCTTCTAGAAAGTTAACACTAGTTTGGGGCGTGTACCCTATTGTTGGTAAAAAAGCTTATTCGACGGATGAAGTATTAGAAGTGGCAGTCGAAGAAAGTATTCTTCATCATTATGTGACGCATGGTGACTTAGTAGTTATTACAGCGGGTGTTCCAGTTGGTGAGGCAGGTACAACTAATTTAATGAAAGTTCATGTCATTGGCGATATGGTTGCTAAAGGACAAGGAATTGGCAAGCTTACCGCTTTTGGGAAAGCAGTTGTTGTAAGTAATGCACGAGAACTTCTTGGAAAGGACACCTCTGATAGTATTATTGTTACAATTGGTTCCGATCGAGACATGATTCCTGCTATTGAGAAATGTAAAGGACTCATTACAGAAGAAGGTGGACTAACTAGCCATGCTGCTGTAGTTGGACTGAGTTTAGGTATTCCTGTAATTGTTGGGGTTAACAATGCTACAAGTTTAATCAGTAACGGACAAGAACTTACGATTGATGCTGAAAGTGGTGTTATTTACCACGGTAAAGCAAGTATAATTTAACCAAAAGTAAACCTAATCTAAAAATTGCCTCACCATAAAAGGTGAGGCAATTACCATATATATGGAGGGTGAATACATGAAATGGATTTTAAGTTTATTTATTGTCATTCCAGTAATAGAATTATATATTTTACTTTTATCCGGTAAAACTATCGGAGTAGGTTATACATTTCTTCTCATTTTAGCATCAGGAATAATAGGAGCTTACTTTGTTAAAAAACAAGGAATGAAAGCATTTAGAGAGTTTTCAGATAGTCTAAAAAATCATCAAGCACCTGGAGAAGCAGCTATCAATGGAATATGTGTATTTATTGGTTCTATATTAGTCATTTTTCCAGGTTTTATATCAGATATTATAGGTCTATTACTTTTGTTTGGTCCTTCCAGAAATCTATTTAAACCACTTATTTATAAATGGATTCGTAAAAAAATGAAAAAAGGTCAAGTGATTGTCATGAAGACTTTGTAAAATCTATCCATTTATTTGCGATTAAATAAATAAATGGACTAAATAATATTCCTATTACTCCAAAGATTAAAATGGCTGCTGCGCTTAGAAAGAATACGTGGACAGCCTTTATTTGCATAGAGGAAGACCATAACATGGACTCCACAATATGCCTAGTCAACTGAACAAATACATATAGCAGTAAGATAATGATACCTACAGTATGTTGATTTAGTAAAAAAAAGTAAATACTAAGTGGTATCAATATTAAGCCAGTCCCTAGAAAAGGTATGCTATCAACTAAGGAAACTAAAAAAGCATACTTTAGTGGTTGATGTAGACCTAATATGGTGAAACCAATAGTTAGTAGAATAAAAGTTAATAAAAATAGTTTTACTTCCACGGAAATAAATTTGTTCATAACCCCAGAAGACTTCTTCAAGGCTCTTTCACTAAAACCTCTTGTTTTTTTCGGAAGGTATACTAAAAACCACAGTCGATTTTTTAAAGATTCATGTAACGATAAAAATAATCCCATACTAAAAAGAAAAAGTTCAAAAAAATAGGAAGGTAAGTGAGTGATATAAATCAACAGATTATTCATTAAATTATTTAAAATAGTTTGAAATTCCTCTTCAAACATTGAAAATATTGGAAGTCTTTTTAACTCGATAACCGGTAATTGTACAACATGGCTATGAATAAGTGGTATTAAATCAATGAGAGTTTGTACTAAAAAGAATAGTAATAATAGAATCCCAGATAGAATGAGGAATTCCGTAAGCAGAACACTTAAGATTATTGGAATTTTGAACTTATTGTAAAAAAAATTAGTAATAGGGTGTAAAAAATATCCGCATAAAATTGCTAGAGCTAAAGGGTATGCAATAAATAATATTAGTATAATAATTCCAATTGGTATCCATTGAGATATAATTTCTTTCTTATTTATTTGCAAAGCAATCATTTTCACCCAATCTTTTCAACTATTTGGAAGCTAAAACACTATTTTTTAATATTTTTAAGCGTTTTCATTCACAAAATCGCCCAAATTGATTATAATACAATAGTAAGCATGAAGAAGGTACATTTCATAACCAGATAGATAATTATTCGCTGACTTAGGGAGACAAAGTATTTATTCTGGACAAGAAGGAGAGATTTTTATGACAGCAACTACTCGTGGTTTAGAAGGTGTTGTAGCAACGCAGTCTGCCATCAGTTCAATTATTGATGACACACTTACATACGTTGGTTATGATATTGATGATTTAGCAATAAATGCAAGCTTTGAAGAGGTAGTATTTCTACTTTGGAATAAACGCCTTCCAAAAGCGGACGAACTTGCAGAATTAAAACAACAATTGGCTGATAATATGTCAGTTCCTCAAGAAATACTTAATCATTTCAAAACTTATCCAATCTCAAAAGTTCACCCTATGTCGGCTCTTAGAACGGCTGTTTCTATGCTTGCATTATATGATGACTCAGCTGAAGATATGTCAGATGAGGCGAACTACTTAAAAGCCATTAAACTTCAAGCTAAACTCCCAACTTTAGTGACAGCGTTTTCTCGCGTTCGTAAAGGACTTGATCCCATTGCACCTAAATTAGATTTAGGTTATGCTGCAAATTTCATGTACATGCTATCAGGTGAAATGCCAGAAGAAATTGAAATTGAAGCATTCAACAAAGCATTAGTTCTTCATGCAGATCATGAACTGAATGCATCAACATTTACAGCTCGTGTATGTGTTGCAACCCTTTCTGATATGTATTCAGGTGTGGTAGCTGCTATTGGTGCTCTTAAAGGACCATTACATGGTGGAGCAAACGAACAAGTGATGAAAATGTTAACTGAAATTGGTTCAGTCGACAACGTAGAAGCCTTTATTAATGCAAAACTTGCAAACAAAGAAAAAATCATGGGCTTTGGTCATCGCGTGTATAGAAAAGGCGATCCAAGAGCAAAACATTTGCGTGAGATGTCTAAAAAATTAACAGCTCTTCGCGGAGAGTCTAAATGGTATGATATGTCTGTGAAAATTGAAGATATCGTAACTGGTCAAAAGAATTTACCGCCGAACGTTGACTTCTATTCTGCTTCTGTATACCACTCTTTAAATATTGATCATGATTTATTTACACCTATTTTTGCAGTTTCACGTGTATCTGGTTGGACAGCACATATTTTAGAGCAATATTCAGATAACCGTTTAATTCGTCCACGTGCAGATTATATCGGACCTGGAATGCAAAAATATATTCCAATTGAAGAAAGATAATAGAATTTTCTTAATGTATTAGGGCTGAAACACTTTTGTGTTTTGGGCCCTATGATTATGAAAGTAGGAGGAAATGACAAATGACAACAGGTAAAATAACAGTAGAAAACGGTGTACTTAATGTACCAAACACAGCAATAATTCCTTTCATAGAAGGAGACGGAACAGGTCCAGATATTTGGGCAGCTGCATCCCGCGTTTTAGAAGCTTCTGTAGAAAAAGCGTATAACGGTGAAAAGAAAATTGAATGGAAAGAAGTTCTTGCAGGTCAAAAAGCATTCGATCAAACAGGCGAATGGTTACCACAAGAAACTTTAGATGTTATCGATGAATATTTAATCGCTATAAAAGGCCCGCTTACTACTCCAATCGGTGGTGGTATTCGCTCATTAAACGTAGCGTTACGTCAAGAACTTGACCTTTATACTTGCCTACGTCCAGTTCGTTATTTTACAGGAGTACCTTCTCCAGTAAAACGTCCTGAAGATACAGATATGGTTATCTTCCGTGAAAATACAGAAGATATTTATGCTGGAATAGAGTATGCAAAAGGTACTGATAATGCGAAAAAACTAATTGACTTTTTACAAACTGAATTTGGTGTTAAAAATATTCGCTTCCCAGAAACTTCGGGTATTGGTATCAAGCCGATTTCTGAAGAAGGAACGAAACGTTTAGTACGTGCAGCGCTTAACTATATTCTTAAAGAAGGTCGTACTTCTTTAACATTAGTTCACAAAGGTAATATCATGAAGTTCACAGAAGGTGCTTTCAAAACTTGGGGTTACGAAGTAGCGGAACAAGAATTTGGCGATAAAGTGTTTACTTGGAACCAATATGATCGAATTAAAGAAGAACAAGGTACAGAAGCTGCTGATAAAGCACAATCTGACGCAATTGCAGCTGGTAAAATCTTAGTAAAAGATTCAATTGCTGATATCTTCTTACAACAAATTTTAACTCGTCCTAAAGAGTTCGACGTAGTAGCTACTATGAACTTAAACGGAGACTATATTTCGGATGCTTTAGCTGCTCAAGTTGGTGGTATTGGTATTGCTCCAGGAGCAAACATTAACTACGTAACTGGACATGCAATTTTCGAAGCTACTCACGGAACAGCTCCGAAATATGCAGGTTTAGATAAAGTAAATCCATCTTCTGTAATCCTTTCAGGTGTATTAATGCTTGAGCATCTTGGATGGAATGAAGCTGCAAAATTAATTATGGATTCAATGGAAAAATCTATTGCTGCTAAAGTTGTTACTTATGACTTTGCTCGTTTAATGGACGGGGCAACAGAAGTTAAATGTTCTGAGTTCGCTGATGAATTAATTAAAAATATGTAAACAGTAAATTACAATTGGTTTTTTAGGGAAGGATTAATCCTTCCCTTTTGCATATAAAAAAAAGGAGAGTTTTCTAATGGCAATAAAACGTAATAAGATCTCAGTAATTGGTGGCGGCTTCACAGGTGCAACAACTGCATTCTTACTCGCTCAAAAAGAACTTGGAGATATTGTTTTAGTGGACATTCCACAATCAGAAAACCCAACTAAAGGTAAAGCTTTAGATATGGCTGAAGCTGGCCCTGTGCAAGGTTTTGATGCTAACATCATTGGTACCTCCAACTATGAAGATACAAAGGATTCAGACGTAGTAATTATTACTGCTGGTATTGCACGTAAACCAGGTATGAGCCGTGACGATTTAGTTCAAACTAACCAAAAAGTAATGAAAGCTGTAACTTCAGAAATTGTTAAACATTCTCCTAACACAATAATCCTAGTTTTAACTAACCCAGTCGATGCAATGACTTACACTGTTTATAAAGAATCAGGATTTCCAAAAGAACGAGTAATCGGACAATCTGGTGTACTTGATACAGCTCGATTCCGGACGTTTGTAGCACAAGAACTAAACCTATCTGTTAAAGATGTAACTGGTTTTGTACTTGGTGGACATGGTGATGATATGGTTCCTTTAGTAAGATATTCTTACGCTGGTGGCATTCCGTTAGAAACGTTAATTGACGCTGCTCGTTTAGAAGAAATTGTAGATCGTACTCGTAAAGGTGGGGCTGAAATCGTTAACCTTCTTGGTAATGGTTCTGCTTACTATGCGCCAGCTGCTTCTTTAGTTGAAATGGCAGAAGCGATAATAAAAGATCAAAAACGAGTACTTCCTTCCATCGCCTATTTAGAAGGTGAATATGGTATGGACGGTATTTATCTTGGAGTACCAACTGTATTAGGTGCTGGCGGTATCGAAAAAATTATCGAATTAGAGTTAACAGAAGAAGAAAAAGTATTATTGAACAAATCTGCAGAATCAGTTAAAGCAGTAATGAACGTTTTGGCTTAATGAAAATATTATGAATCGAGCGGAACAAACTTGCTCTATTTAGACTGTAGACAATCTCGATATTAATCGAGATTGTCTACAGTTTTTTTAAAAAGAATAAGAAAGTAAATGAAATTGATATACTAGAAATCCAGTATTTACAACGACTTGAAGTGCTTTTTAATGGTGTCTACCTTACGCAGGATTTCCTATACGTTTTTACTTTTATCGTACACAGTATACGTGAATCAGTGGGTTGATGATTAGAGTTTGTGGAACCTGAAAAAATAGGTAGTATTCTTTGATAAAGAAATGCTGAGCGGACGAAATTGCATCTTCGTCCGCTTTTAAAAGAATAGGAAAGCATCTAATCTCTCATTAACCAAGCCTTATGTACCTTGTCTCTACCAATTTCAAGAGGGCTAGGGACAAACATCCGCAACAAGATTATCGAAAAAAATGGATCGTGAAGTGACTCAGTCACTTCACGATCCACAAAAATTCCAAAGGTAATAGTGTAGCTGATGTTTCGTCCAAAGCACTCAGGAAAAGGTGAAGACCAGGTGTACTTAGTGGACGCTTGCGCTTTTCTTATACTTATTGTTAAGATATAAGTAGTATACTGATTAGGGGATGAAGTGTTGTTATTAGGGAAAACAATCAAAATAGGTAGGAAGATTGAAGAACTCTCTATTGGCGAGAAATTAACCATTACTGAAAAGATAGAAGACAAAGACTTACTTCTATACTTAGGGTTAACGAATGATAACAATCCATTATATATTCAGCATGATTATGCGTCCAAAACAGTTTATGAAAAACCAATTGTTCCACCAATTATGTTATGTGGGGTTATTACATCTGCTATTTCAAAATATTTACCAGGACCAGGATCCCATATAACGAAACAAATATTAACTTATCCAAAACCGGCGTATCATTATTCTGTTATTAAGTTCACTTTTGAGGTGAAAGAAATACATATAAACGAAAATAATGCAATCATTCATATTACTGCATTAAATGAGGATGACCAAACAGTAGTAGATGGGATATTCCATGTTTCACCACCAAAGCTAGAAGATCAAGAAGGTAAAAATGGGAAGTGCTTTTTAGTCGGTTGATTTGGAATGGGGGTTTCAAATCAAATTGGGGGTAAAAAAATGAAAAAAGTATTAGTTGTAGACGATGAGAGTTCAATTGTAACATTATTAAAATATAATTTAGAAGAAGCAGGATTTGAAGTAATTACAGCTAGCGATGGTCGTGAGGGTTTAAATCTTGCTATAAATAACCATCCAGATGTTATCGTGTTAGATTGGATGTTACCATATATGGAAGGTATGGAAATATGTAAAGAGCTTCGTATGAAGAAAATTCAAACACCAATTATCATGCTTACTGCAAAAGATGAAGAGTTTGATAAAGTGTTGGGCCTTGAATTAGGAGCCGACGACTATATGACAAAGCCATTTAGTCCACGAGAAGTAACAGCAAGAGTTAAAGCGATGATTCGACGTTCTAGTATGTCTTCTGAAGCACAAAACTCGGGATCTAAATCTTCCGAAGAGTTATATATATATGGAGCATTACAAGTTTTTCCGGATCGATTTGAAGTTTTACTAAATAATAATCCCATTGAATTTACGCCAAAAGAATTTGAATTACTAGTTTATTTGATTGAAAATAAAAATAGGGTACTGACTAGAGATCAGTTGCTTAGTGCAGTATGGAATTATGACTTTGCAGGAGATACTCGAATTGTGGATGTTCATATTAGTCATTTAAGAGACAAAATTGAAGAAAACAGTAGAAAGCCAATATTTATAAAAACAATACGAGGTCTTGGGTATAAGTTTGAGGAGCCTAAGACCCCATGAAAACGTATAAATCACGAATTTTGCGTACTTATTCAATATTAATCGGAGTAATATTAGCTGGACTAGGAATTGTCCTTGGACAGCTTTTTCCAATTTTTGTTGAACACTCCATAAATAAAATAATGTCCGCGAAATTTGAAAAAGTATCCAACTATTTAAGTACTACTAATCTTCCAAAAGAAGAACAAAATGATATCAATTATATGATATCTTCAACCTTACAAAATGATACCATTTTTAGCGTGCAGCATTCCGTTTGGTTACTTTTGTTTTTTTCGGTAATAGCAGCTTATCTATTGGCTTTATTTCTTGGGGCACGTATATTTAGAAAATATGCTCAACCAATTGATCATCTAACTGAAACTGCGATGGAACTTGCTAGAGGAAACTATCGAATTAGAGCATTCGAAGATGATTTTTCTGGTATGTCAAAATTAAGCAATTCCATCAATATTCTTGCGCGAAATCTACACGACATTTCTATTATGCGTGAAACGGAAAAAGAGCGATTAAAAACGTTAATCGAAAATATGGGCAGTGCTTTAATTATGATTGATGGAAACGGAATCGTTACTATTGTCAATCGTTCCTTTTTAGACCAATTGCAACTATCATTAGAAAATGTGGATGGTAAGCTTTTTCGTAAAATAGGTTTGCCTCATAACATGGAATCATTTATTGATAAGCTCTTTTTAACCGAATCTTCCAATCGAGAACGGCTTCATATTCAGAGAAATCTTCATACATATTATATGGATGCATATGGTGCTCCTGTAATTGGGGAACATGGAAGATGGCTAGGGATTGTAGTGGTCATGCACGATATTACAGAACTTATAAAGTTAGAACAAATCCGCAAAGATTTTGTAGCCAATGTTTCCCATGAATTAAAGACCCCAGTTACTTCTATAAAAGGATTTTCGGAGACTTTATTGTTCGGTGCATATAAAAACGAAGAAACCTTGCTTTCTTTTCTAGAAATTATTCATAAAGAGAGTAATCGATTACAAATGCTTATTAATGATTTGTTGGATTTATCGAAAGTTGAACAAGTGGGATATAAAGTAAATCTAAATAAAGTGAAACTTAGTGAAATTCTCATTCGTGGTCTTGAAATGACTACGCATTTAGTGGAAGAAAAAAATATAAAAATGGAAACATCAGTGGATGAAAATGTTCATGTCTTAGGAGATAAAAATAGACTCATTCAAATAATGATGAATCTGCTTGCAAATGCTATTACGTATTCTCCCGAAAATACAACTATACATGTGAATATCTATAAAAACAAAACGTTCGGGGTTTTCCTAATACAAGACGAAGGCATAGGAATAAAGAAATCAGAGATTAATCGAATATTTGAACGCTTTTACCGTGTTGACCGGGCGAGAAGTAGGAATTCAGGTGGTACAGGTCTTGGACTTGCCATTGTTAAACATCTCGTTGAAGCGCATCACGGATTAATAGAAATAGAAAGTGAAGTTGGGAAAGGTACAATATTTACTGTGTCTATTCCAATTGTTAAAAGTTAACGGAGGTCAATATGAACAATCAACCCTTTATCCCAATTATTATTGGGACAGATATAAATGCATACAATATGGCAATTTCATTTCATGAGGAATATAATATTAAGCCAATCTTAGTTGGGAAAGAAGAAATGTCTTTCACTAAATGGAGTAATATGATCGACCATGTAGAAATTCACTCCAATCTTTGGGATAAGACAGCATTTGTTGCGGTTTTAACTGAAGTTGCAGAAAAATACAAGGTTGCTGGAAAACAATTATTGCTTATAGGCACGAACGATTTTTATGTACGTTTGATTATTGAACATGCTGAAGTCTTGGGAAAAATGTATGTCTTTAACTATATGTCAGAAGAACTGATGAATAATTTACTCGTGAAAGCGAATTTTTATAAATTATGTGAGGTACATGGGATTGATGCACCTAAAACTTACTACTATTCTTGTTTAACAAAGGAGCCTTTCTTGGAAGAAGTATTATTTCCTTTAATTGTTAAACCGAGCAATGGTGTCCAATATTATAAAAATAAGTTCCCGGGGCAGCAAAAAGTATATCGCGTAGAAAATAGAAAAGAGTTAAATGATGTTATAAACCAAGTAAATGCAAGCGGATATGTAGAAGATTTAATCATACAAGATTATATTCCAGGCGACGACACCTACATGTGGGATTCTGTGTTTTACATGAGTTCGAAGGGTAAAGCACAATTAAGTACATTTGCCCAAGTTGTGCTTCAGGAGCACACTGTAACTGCTATTGGTAACTACACGGCACTTATTACGAGATACAATGAGGAAATGATGCTAAAACTTCAACATTTCTTAGAAGCAGTAGGTTATGTGGGATTTGCAAACTTCGATTTGAAATATGATGAACGGGACGGTAAGTTTAAAGTATTTGAAGTAAATATTCGACAAGGGCGATCTAGTTATTATACGACTGCCTTGGGACATAATATGGCGCGTTATTTTGTAGATGATGTTATTTACAACAAAGAAAAACCACTTACCTTGTTAGACGAACATTATTTATTTACGGTCGTGCCTAAAATTGTTTTGAAAAAGTTTGTAGATAATAAAGAAATCCAAACAGAAATTAAACAACTTTTGAAAGAAGGAAAGTGGGGTAACCCACTGTTCTATAAAAAGGATAAGCACTTAATGCGTAAGTTGTTTTTACTAGCACGTCAGTTTAATTACTACAAAAAGTATAAAAATAATAATTGGTAAGGGAAATTTACATTATTTTCACATTCTATTTACAATCATTTGCTATATTGAAATAGACCCCTTTTCCAAATGATTTGTCTAAAAAAGCTAGCGCATTGCTAGCTTTTTTTTATTTTAGTCCATGTTTCTTAATTGTTACGAAAGTGTTACTGGTGCCAGGCACCAGTAACACTTTTGTAATAATCTTTATTTTTTGAAACTAAAAGCGTGGTTACTCCGTAGAAGAGATATACATAGAAAGGGGAAATGAAATGAGTACTAAGAGATTGATTTCTATCATTGTTGCTTTATTTATAGGGGTTATTTTATTATCTGCTGTATTTACTTCTTGGTATACAGTAGATGAATCGGAACAAGCAATAGTTATAACATTTGGAAAAGCTAGTGATCCTATTACAGAGTCTGGTCTTAAATTTAAGATACCTTGGCCAATTCAAAAAGTAGAAAAGCTTTCAAAGGAGACGTTTAGTCTGCAGTTTGGATATAAGCAAGCGCCAGATGGAGAAATTACCTCCTTTGATAAGGATACAAAAATGATCACAGGAGACGATAGCATTGTCTTAACGGATTTAGTAGTTCAGTGGAAGATTACAAATCCAAGAGCATATTTGTTTAACTCGGAAAATCCTCTAGAAATGCTTCATGATGCAACATCAGCTTCCATTCGTTCGGTTATCGGAAATTCGAAAATAGATGATGCGCTTACATCTGGAAAAGCTCAAATTGAAGCGGATACAACGGACTTACTTGCTTCATTAATTGAGAAATATAATATTGGAATTACCGTACTTACAGTCAAATTACAAGATGTAGAGTTACCAAACGATGAAGTGCGTTCCGCATTTATGGCCGTAACAGATGCAGAAGAAACAAAAAATACAAAGGTGAACCAAGCTGAAAAATATGAAAACCAAAAAATGAGTGAAGCAATTGGTGAAAAAGATGCGATTATTTCAAATGCAGAAGGTATAAAAACTTCTCGCATCGAACAAGCAAAAGGGGATGTAGCGTTATTTGATAAATTGTTCGCAGGATATCAATATAATAAAGAGATTACGAGAGAACGACTTATAATGGAAACGTTAGATGTCGTATTACCGAATGCACAAATTTATATTATGAATGATGAAAGTGGAACGATGAAATATTTACCACTTCAAACTTTAGAGTCTAAAAAACAAACGAATCCTCCAACCGGTACGAATACAGATACAAAAACAGAAGAAGGGAGCGGACAATAATGGCGGATAATAATAATCCGTTTTCCAACTTAGAAGCAAAGTTTAAAACTGTAGAAAATAAACCTAAAAAGGAAAAAGCACCTGTTGATTTTAAAAAACACTATAAATCATTTATTACTATTTTTCTAGCTTTTATCGTGATAGTTATTGCACTTGCAAATGTGTACGTTGTGAAAGAAGGAGATTACAAAATAATTCGCCAATTTGGTGAAGTAATAGGTGTAAAATATGAACCAGGTGTTTATATGAAAATTCCATTTGTTCAAAGTGTAACGACAATACCAAAATATCAAATGAACTATAAACTTTCTGAAAAAGAAATAAATACGAAAGATAAACGACGTATCATTATCGACAATTATGCGGTATGGCGCGTTGTAAATCCAAAAGAAATGATCAAAAGTGCAGGTAGCTTAGTTAATGCTAGTGCTCGTATGGAAGAGTTCATCTATTCCGTTGTTCGTTCAGAGCTTGGTCAATTAGAATATAATGATATTATTAATGATGAAAATTCATCTAGAGGTAGTCTAAATGATAAAATTACAGCCGAAGTAAATGAACATTTACTTAAAGATAAGTATGGTATTGAAGTAGTCGATGTTCGTATTAAACGAATAGATTTGCCAGAAGAAAACGAGCAATCTGTTTATAATGAAATGATCTCTGAACGGCAAAAGATAGCGCAAAAGTTTTTGTCAACCGGTGATGCGGATAAACGACGTATTGAGGCGGAAACGGACCGTAAAGTAAAGGAAATGTTAGCAACAGCTAAAAAAGAAGCTGCCATTATTGAAGCAGAAGGAGAAGCTGAAGCTGCAAAAATTTATAACTTATCGTTTTCGAAAGACCCTGAGTTCTATTCGCTCTACCGAACACTAGAATCCTATAAGAAAACAATTGGGGCGGATACGATGATTATAATTCCTTCAGCCTCTCCATATGCAAGAATTCTTTCGGGATACTTAGAATAGTATATGAATCGTCATTCCCCTTACTCTCGTGGTAAGATATAGGGAATGACGATTTTATTTTCCAGTCTAAGTTAAGCGGAAGTTTCCGCATTTTAAAATAGGGAGTGATTGTTAATGGCATCTGAAAAAGTTCTTTTATTAGATGGAAATAGTCTCGCGTATCGAGCTTTTTTCGCCTTACCTTTATTAACAAATGAACATGGCATACATACAAATGCGGTTTATGGTTTTACACTAATGCTTCAAAAAATTATGGAGGAAGAAAATCCAACGCATATGCTAGTGGCATTTGATGCTGGAAAAACGACCTTCAGACATTCTACATTTGGTGAATATAAAGGTGGAAGACAGAAAACACCCCCGGAACTTTCGGAGCAATTTCCGTATGTCCGCAAATTAATCGATGCTTACGGTATTAAACGATACGAGCTAGAAATGTACGAGGCAGATGATATTATTGGAACACTTTGTAAGCAAGCAGAAGATAAAGGACAACAAGTAATTGTAGTATCTGGAGATAAAGATTTAACGCAGCTTGCTACGGAAAATACAACTGTATATATCACAAGAAAAGGTATCACTGATATTGAAAAATATACCCCATCTCATATTGAAGAAAAATACGGTTTAACCCCTCTTCAAATTATTGATATGAAAGGGCTCATGGGGGATGCTTCAGACAATATTCCTGGGGTTCCTGGGGTTGGTGAAAAAACAGCTATCAAACTGTTGAAAGAGCATGGATCTGTCGAAAGCTTGTATCAAGCATTAGATACAGTGAGTGGAGTGAAATTAAAAGAAAAACTCACGGCAAATGAAGAACAAGCAAAAATGAGTAAAACGCTTGCTACTATTGAAACAAGCGCTCCTATCGAAGTATCAGTAGATGATTTGATATACAATGGTCCAAATATGGATGAAGTGACCGCTGTATGGAAAGAACTTTCTTTTAAAACGTTACTAGATAAATCAGAACACATTACAGATGAACAAACGACTACAGAAGTGAGTTTTGAAATTGTAGACGATATTAATCCATCTATTTTAAAAAGTAAGATGGCGATTCATCTGGAAATGTTTGATGAACAGTATCATACAAGTGAATTGTTAGGGATAGCCCTTTTTGATGGGGAGCATTCCTATTTTGTCTCTGGATCTAAAGCTTTTCAATCTGAAGTCTTTTGTGAATGGCTGGAAGATGAGACGAAAGTAAAATATTTAGTTGATTCGAAAGCTACTCAAGCTGTTAGCCGGAAACACAATGTAAGTCTACAAGGTGCTGATTTTGATTTATTGCTTGCGGCTTACATCGTTAATCCTTCCATTTCTTCGGATGATGTTGCTACAATTGCGAAAGAATTTGGATACTATGAAGTGCTGACAGATGAAAATGTGTATGGTAAAGGTGCGAAAAAAGCAACTCCAGTGTTAGAGAAACTTGCGGAGCATGCTTGTAGAAAAGCACAAGCAGTTTGGACATTAATGCCTAAACTAGAAGAAAAATTAGAGGGAAATGAACAATACGGTTTATACAAAGATTTAGAATTACCGCTAGCATCCATACTAGGAACAATGGAATCCGATGGTGTGAAAGTGGATGCACAAGTTTTAAAAGAAATGGGTGTAGATTTGGAACAAAAACTACGCTCTATTGAAAAAGATATTTATGCTTTAGCGGGACAAGAATTTAATATTAATTCGCCAAAGCAGTTAGGTGTTATTTTATTTGAAAAAATAGGATTAACGCCATTGAAGAAAACCAAAACAGGTTACTCTACAGCTGCGGATGTACTTGAAAAACTTGAGAGTGAGCATGAAATTATTTCGTATATATTAAACTATCGTCAATTAGGGAAGCTTAACTCTACGTACATCGAAGGTTTAATGAAAGAAATTCATGAAGGTGACCAAAAAATTCATACAAGATACCAACAAGCCTTAACCTCAACAGGTAGACTAAGTTCCATTAATCCGAACTTACAAAATATCCCTGTTAGATTAGAGGAAGGTAGAAAAATTAGAAAAGCGTTTGTTCCTTCTCATCCAGATTGGGTGATGTTCGCAGCTGATTATTCACAAATCGAACTACGAGTCCTTGCGCATATGTGCCGTGATGAGAAATTAGTAGAAGCATTTAATAATGATATGGATATTCATACGAAAACAGCGATGGACGTATTCCATGTTGAAAAAGACGACGTGACATCTGATATGCGACGTGCTGCAAAAGCAGTAAACTTTGGAATTGTCTATGGCATTAGTGATTATGGTTTATCTCAGAACTTAAATATTACGAGAAAAGAAGCAGCAATATTTATTGAAAACTATTTAAACAGTTTTCCTGGTGTAAAAGAATATATGGATGATATTGTTCGGGAAGCAAAACAAAATGGGTATGTGACGACTATTCTAAATAGAAGAAGATACTTACCTGAAATTACGAGCTCTAATTTTAACCTTCGTAGCTTTGCGGAACGGACTGCGATGAATACGCCGATTCAAGGAAGCGCCGCAGATATTATTAAAAAAGCGATGATTGACATGGCGAAACGATTAAAAGAAGAAAATATGCAAACGAAGATGTTGCTACAAGTGCATGATGAACTTATTTTTGAAGCACCAAAAGAAGAGATTGCATTACTCGAAAAAATCGTACCAGAAGTAATGGAGGCAGCAATCAAGCTAATCGTTCCTTTAAAAGTGGAATATGCATATGGTTCCTCTTGGTATGAAACGAAGTAAGGAGTTTTAGTATGCCGGAATTACCAGAAGTAGAAGGATTAGTTCGTTCGTTAAAACCAATCGTTACAGGTAAAACAATTCTATCAGTGGACGTTTCAGAAACGATTATTGCTTCTAAAGCAAATGGAAAAGAAGCGATTTTAAAAGGATTAGATGTAGAATCTTTTCGTAAAGCATTACAACATATGACGATTGAAAGTATCGAAAGACGGTCCAAATATATTTATTTTCATTTAATGAAAAATCAACTACCCTACCTACTCGTTTCTCATCTTGGTATGTCAGGCGCTTGGTTTTATGTGAGAGGCTTACATGAAATTTTAGAAGATAAATTTAAACGGCACACGCATGTCATCCTCCATCTTGTTGGGGGTGACATGCTCGTTTATGCAGATATTCGTCGTTTCGGTGAGTTGCGTTTTCTAAAGAATGAAGAAGATCATCCGCCTTTATTACTAATGGCTCCTGAGCCTTTTGACCAAAATGCTTTGGATCATTATTTAGGTATGAGTATGCTGTCTAAGTATGAAAATAAAGCGATTAAAGAATTTATAATGGACGGTCATGTTGTTTCGGGATGTGGAAATATTTATGCAACAGAAGCATTGTTCCGAATGCGAATTCACCCAGGGAGAAAAGTGAAAAGAATTAGTAAAGAACGTAAAATACAATTATTCAACGAAATTGTTATTGTTCTATTAGATAGTATTGAGCAAGGTGGAAGTAGTATTTCTGATTACCGAAAAATTAATGGTGACTCAGGGAATATGCAAAATAGATTGCAAATGTATGGAAAAAAGAAGTGCCCTATTTGTAATAGACAAACACTGCAACAAACAATTGGTGGGCGAACGTCTACTTATTGTGGAACATGTCAGAGGTAATGGAGGAAACAAATGATTATTGGTTTAACAGGAAGTATTGCGAGTGGGAAGAGTACTGTGTCTAAAATGCTGAAAGAACTTGGATATCCGATCATTGATGCTGATTTAGTTGCGCGCATTGTCGTGGAAAAAGGAACAGAAACACTTGAGGCGATCAAAGATATATTTGGAGAAGTGGTTATCTCAAAGGATGGAACGCTAAATCGTGAAAAGCTAGGGGATATTATTTTTTCCAGTCCACATGATAGAAAACAATTGAATGATATTATGCATCCTGCTATTCGTGAAGAGATGCTACGACAAAAAGATGTCTTATTACAAGATGGGTATAACACAATTGTTATGGATATCCCTTTATTGTTCGAAAGCAAGCTTCAATCCTATGTGAATAAAATCTTAGTAGTAACAGTAACGGAAGAGACGCAACTTGTGAGATTGATGGCTCGTAATAATTATTCATTAGAAGATGCAAAGGCAAGAATTCAATCCCAACTACCGCTTTCTATTAAAGAAAAAGGTGCGGATGCTGTCATTTATAACAACGGAACTTTAGAAGATACGAACGAACAATTAAAGAAAATATTGTCTATTTGGGATAGCTAGTTATGAAGAAATAAAAAACTTTTCTGAATTCTAATTTAAGGCTACATGATTGTGATAATGTGTTATACTATTTCAAGGTTATAAAATATAAAGTATCACATAGTTACAGGGGGATTTTTTTCATGATAGCTTCTATCGCAATAAACGGATTTGGACGTATTGGACGAATGGTATTCCGCCAAGCAATTGTACAAGAGGACATTAATGTCGTAGCAATTAATGCTAGATATCCATTAGAAACATTAGCTCATTTGATCAAATATGATTCTACTCATGGCACTTTTACAGGAGAAGTTACAATTGAAGATGATTTTTTAATCGTTAATGGGAAACGAGTTCAAATCGTAAACGATCGTGACCCAGCAAATTTACCTTGGGGAAAATTGAATGTTGATATTGTGATCGAATCAACAGGGAAATTTAATGACGGGGAAAAAGCGGCAGCTCACTTAGAAGCTGGAGCAAAAAAAGTAATTATTACAGCTCCTGCGAAAAATGAAGATGTAACGATTGTTATGGGTGTAAATGATCATCAACTAGACGTATCCAAACATCAAATAATTTCAAATGCTAGTTGCACGACCAACTGTTTAGCTCCTGTTGCCAAAGTGTTAAATGACACATTTGGTATTGAAAACGGACTAATGACAACAGTGCATTCGTATACAAATGATCAAAATAACTTAGATAATCCGCATAAGGATTTACGTCGTGCTCGTGCTTGTGCTCAATCTATTATTCCTACTTCTACCGGGGCAGCAAAAGCACTAACGATTGTGTTGCCAGAATTAGAAGGAAAGATGCATGGTATGGCATTGCGTGTACCTACACCTAATGTTTCTTTAGTAGATTTAGTTGTAGACTTACAAAAAGATGTAACTGTCGAAGAAGTAAATGCTGCATTTGTAAAAGCTTCAGAGGGATCGATGAAAGGGATACTTGGTTTAACGATGGAACCACTAGTATCTATCGATTTCAATACGACCACAAATTCAACGACGATCGATGGTTTAACAACAATGGTTATTGGGAAACGTAAAGTAAAAGTTCTTGCTTGGTATGATAACGAGTGGGGTTATTCAGCACGTGTAGTAGATTTAGCGAAAATGGTTGCTTCAGCTCTTTAATTTACCTATCCTCTTTCAATTTTTTTGAAAGAGGATTTATTATGAGTTGCATAATTTTTAAAAACAACATATAATGAGAATCGTGTACTTCACGTACACAGACTACTTAAAGGGTTAGGACCTCTTTGGACTAACTTTCCCCCGTGGTAGTCAACTTTGATTTTTAAAATTTTATACCAAATTTTATCAAAGGGGGAAACGGACATTGGAAACAATGGGACGTCACATTATTGCAGAACTATGGGAGTGCGATTTCGACAAACTTAACGATATGCCATTTATCGAGCAAACTTTTGTTGATGCTGCTCTAAGATCTGGTGCTGAAATCAGAGAAGTTGCATTTCACAAATTTGCGCCACAAGGTGTAAGTGGAGTCGTTATAATTTCCGAATCGCATTTAACGATTCACAGCTTTCCAGAGCACGGTTATGCGAGCATTGATGTGTATACATGTGGTGATTTAGATCCATCGATTGCAGCTAACTATATTGCAGATGCTCTTAATGCTGGAACACGCGAAACGATTGAAATGCCCCGTGGAATGGGTCCACTAAGTGTACCTAAATCACGTTTGACAGTTCAAGCATAATAGACTTTTAGCCAAAATGAGTGAGCAGAGGAAGAGATTCCTCTGCTTTTTCGATTTTATTGAAGAATATTGCTATAATAGGTATACAAATTAACGGTAGGAATTAGGAGAGATCAATATGAGATGCCCAACTTGTCAATATAACGGCACAAAAGTTGTCGATTCACGTCCAGTAGATGACAATAAGGCCATTAGAAGAAGGAGAGAATGTGAGGATTGCGGATTTCGGTTCACAACATTCGAAAAAGTAGAAGAAACGCCATTAATTGTTGTAAAGAAAGATGGTTCTCGTGAAGAGTTTAGTCGTGAAAAGGTATTACGCGGCCTAATACGCGCATGCGAAAAAAGACCAGTTGCGTTAGATGAATTAGAAAATCTTGTATTTTACATCGAGAAGGAGTTGCGAAGAACGGGTAATTCAGAAGTTAGGTCAGATGTAGTTGGAGAAAAGGTGATGGATAAATTATCAGGTATAGATGAAGTTGCCTACGTTCGATTTGCATCTGTATATCGCCAATTTAAAGATATAAATGTTTTTATAGATGAAATCAAAGAAATATTAAAGAAAAATCCGTCTTTATAAGAAGCAAAGGGGAGTAGGCGCAATTGTCGATGTTATATAAGGAGCTACAGCCAGCTGACATGTATAAAATTCGCTTGCCATATTCTTTTTCAGATTATGATCGTCAATTATTAACTTTATTTTATCAACCATTAGTTGGAGCAGAAGGTATTAGTTTGTATTTAACCTTATGGGCGGATGGAGAGTTAAAAAGTAGCGAACAATGGCCACACTACCAACTGATGAATGTGTTAGGTGTTTCGATTGGAAAGATTTTTCAAGCGAGAATCGCTTTGGAGGCAATAGGTTTACTTCGTTCATGGCAAAAGACAGAAGAGGGTACACGTTTTTTTCATTACGAACTTGCGGCTCCTTTAGATGCTGAGTCCTTTTTAAAGGACCCGCTATTATCAATGTTTTTACTGAACAAAATTGGGGAAAATGCATATAAGCAATTGAGAAATCGATTTATTCAAATGTCCAACTGGAATGAAGGATTTAAAGATGTTTCTCGTACGTTTATGGATGTATTTAAACCTTCTACAAAAAGTGGTGAACAAATTTCATATGACGATGAATTTGAATCGAAGAAAAGAAATAATTCACTTCCGTTTTATTATGAGGATTTTGATTTTTCTTTATTACAAGAAGGTTTGTCCGAGCAACTCGTTCCGAAATCTGCGATGACGATCGAAGCAAAAGAAGTAATAGCAAAACTCGCTTTTTTATATAATCTAAATCCAATTGAAATGCAAAAAGTTGTCATTCTTGCATTAGATGATGAACTGCAACTAGCTGAAGCGAGATTAAAAAAAGCGTGCGCCGATTATTATAAATTGACGGTATCGAAAAAGGCGCCAATTATACAAAATGTGACCCAAACTAAAAATACAGTTCCTGAAAATAAAACACCTTTAACAAAGGAAGAAGAACTTATTCACTATTTAGAAACTACTTCCCCTGTGGCTGTTTTAAGGGATATTGCTAAAGGAAAAGAACCTATACTTGCTGATGTTCAGTTGGCAAATCATTTAGTGACGCACTATAATATGCCTGTAGGTGTTGTGAATGTTCTATTGCAATATGTGCTCCTACGTACTGATATGAAGTTAACGAAAAACTATGCAGAAAAAATAGCGTCTCATTGGATGCGAAAAGATGTAAAAACAGCGAAAGAAGCAATGGAGCTTGCTCGAAACGAACATGAACAATATATGAAATGGAAAAATGAAGGTTCTAAGCAAAAGACTTATGCGAAAAAACCGACACGAGAAGAGAAAGTACCAGATTGGTTTTACAAAAAAGACGGAGAAACGAAACAATCTGGGGAATCGACCAATGGAATTCAAAATATAGAAGAAGAACGAAAAAAACTTTTAGCTGAACTAGGCGTCACGGAAAGGTAGGTGGTTTTATGGAAAGAATTAATGAGACATTAAAGAGGGTCATAACACCTGAATTTTCCTCCAGACTGGATGACATGAAACGAGAAGTGCTAGAAAATCCAGATATACAAAAGTTTCTAGAAGAAAATGCAGCTACTATTTCGAAAAAAATAGTTGATCGAAGTTTAAGTAAGTTATATGAATATAAATCTCAAACGCATCATTGTGAATCTTGTCAATCACTTGAATTATGTAGTAACTATATGAAAGGCTATGAACCAAGGTTAGTTTTAGATCGCAATCTTATTGCCTTGGAATACGTTCGCTGTAATCGTGGAGTAATAGAAGATGAACGTAGGAAAGTAACCTCTATGATTGATAGTATCCATATGCCAAAAGAGGTTATGGAAGCGCATCTGGCGGGTGTTGACCTAGAAGATGGGAGCAGAGTGGTTGCTGTTAGAGCGGCGAAAGATTTTTTAAATGAGTGGGAGCGTACAAGTGTTCTTCCTTCCAAGGGTCTTTATATTTATGGCAAATTTGGTGTAGGGAAGTCCTATTTGCTTGGAGCGCTAGCAAATGAGTTAGCAGCAAGGCATATTCACTCAGTAGTCGTATATGTTCCAGAATTTTTGCGAGAAATGAAACAAGCGATTCAAGATCAATCACTTGCTGAAAAAATCGAGTTTGTCAAACGAGCTCCTGTATTAATGCTAGATGATATTGGTGCCGAAACAATGTCTAGTTGGACAAGAGATGAAATACTTGGAACCATCTTGCATTACCGAATGTCGGAGCAACTTCCTACCTTTTTGACTTCCAATTTCAATTATGATGAATTAGAACATCATTTATCATTTACACAACGAGGAGAAAAAGAGGTAGTAAAAGCTGGGCGTATTATGGAGAGAATTCGTGCGCTTACCATTCCAATTTCGCTTCAAGGAAAGAATTGGCGAGACAAGAAATAACGGCTTGCAAATGATTTTTGAGTGGCGTATAATCATTGACATAAGAATAATGAAATGCAAGGAAGAGGACAACAATCAGTTTGTACGACTTTTTAGAGAGAGAAGCCTAGGCTGGAAGCTTCTTAAGTATCGGCAATCGATTTACCACCTCGGAGCAGTAATTGTGAACTACATTAGCAATTACCGGTGACCGGCCCGTTAGCCGATGCAGAGCTTCGTCTATTTGTATTGTTGGATAGACAGAAGAAGGGTGGAACCACGATTTAACCTCGTCCCTTTTTAGGGATGGGGTTTTTTTATGTTTTTTTATCTTATAAACAAAGTGATATTAATAAGAGGAGTGTTCATAATGACAGAAGTTATTAAGTTGAAATTTCCAGACGGAGCAGTAAAAGAGTTTCCTATGTCGACATCGACAGAAGAAATTGCTCAATCGATTAGCCCTGGATTACGTAAAAAAGCACTTGCAGGTAAATTAAGTGGACAATTAATTGACTTAAAAACTCCTATTACAAAAGATGGGGACATTGCAATTATTACTCCAGAATCAGATGAAGCGTTAGAAATATTGCGTCATAGCTCAGCGCATTTACTAGCGCAAGCGGTGAAACGATTGTTTAAAGATGTAAAACTTGGTATAGGTCCAGTTATTGAAAATGGATTTTATTATGATATTGATTCGCCGGAGCCAATAACTGCAGACGATTTAGTGTTAATCGAAAAAGAAATGAAAAAAATTATCAATGAGAACATCGAAATTGTAAGACACGATGTATCTCGTGAAGTAGCTTTCGATAAATTTGAAGAGGATGAATATAAAGTAGAACTTTTAGGTGCTATCCCTGAAGGAGAACAAGTTTCTATTTACGAGCAAGGTGAATTTTTCGACCTTTGTCGTGGAGTACATGCTCCTTCGACTGGTAAATTAAAAGAGTTTAAACTATTAAGCATTGCTGGTGCATACTGGCGTGGAAATAGTGATAACAAAATGCTTCAACGTATTTATGGTACTGCATTCTTTAAAAAAGAAGACCTTCAAGCACACTTGAAAATGTTGGAGGAAGCAAAAGAACGTGATCACCGTAAAATTGGGAAAGAATTAGATCTATTTATGAACTCTCAAAAAGTAGGGCAAGGGTTACCATTATGGTTACCAAATGGGGCGACAATTCGCCGTGTAATTGAACGATATATTGTAGATAAAGAGTTAAAGCTAGGCTATAAGCATGTTTACACACCTGTATTAGGTTCTAAAGAGCTATATGAAACATCAGGGCACTGGGAACATTACCAAGATTCTATGTTCCCGCCAATGGAAATGGATAACGAAACATTAGTATTACGTCCAATGAACTGTCCTCACCATATGATGATATTCAAAAATGGGATGCATTCTTACCGAAATCTGCCACTTCGTATCGCAGAGCTAGGTACAATGCACCGTTATGAAATGTCGGGAGCAGTTTCTGGTCTTCAACGAGTTCGCGGGATGACATTAAATGATGCTCATCTTTTCGTACGTCCTGATCAAATTAAATCTGAATTCCAAAAGGTAGTAGAGTTAATCATCTCAGTATATAAAGACTTTGACTTAAAAGACTATTCATTCCGTTTATCTTATCGTGATCCTGCAGATACAGAAAAATACTTTGACGACGATGCAATGTGGGAAAAAGCACAAAGCATGTTAAAAGAAGCGATGGATGAGCTAGGTTTAGATTACTTCGAAGCGGAAGGTGAAGCTGCATTCTACGGTCCTAAATTAGATGTTCAAGTAAAAACAGCGATTGGTAAAGAAGAAACATTGTCAACTGTGCAACTTGACTTCTTATTGCCGGAACGTTTTGATTTAACTTACGTAGGAGAAGATGGAAAGCCACATCGTCCGGTAGTAATTCACCGTGGTGTAGTTTCTACAATGGAACGTTTTGTTGCATTCTTAATCGAAGAATACAAAGGTGCATTCCCAACTTGGCTAGCACCAGTGCAAGTAGAAATTATTCCTGTATCAAATGAAGTGCACTTTGAATATGCAAAACAAATTGAGGAGCAATTAGTGGCGGCTGGTTTACGTGTGGAAATGGATGATCGTGAAGAGAAACTTGGTTATAAAATTCGCGAAGCACAAATGCACAAAATTCCTTATATGCTTGTTCTGGGAGATAAAGAATTAGAAGCGGGCAATGTAAACGTACGTAAATACGGAGAACAGAACTCTGAAAGTATCCCATTTGATGAATTCTTAGCTAGAATTCAAGAAGAAGTTTCACATTAATTTTAATGTTGACATGCTATGTACAACGTGATATAGTTATTAAGGTTATTGAATACAAGTTTGTGGTATAAGAAGAGGCTGCCCGCTTCTCACCTGTTCGACACAGCAAGTTGTTGACTGGTAAGCACACGATCGACTGTAATATGTAGGTTGCTACATGTTAACATATCGGCGGGCAGACATACATCTTATGTCTGCTCGTTTTTTTATTTGATCGAAAACGGCGTAAGTAATTCGTTTCTACGGAATTTATGCCCAAACCATGTATTCGCGACACTATCTGGAGGTGGATTGTTATTAGCAAAGACATGTATGTGAACGACGGCATTAGAGCACGCGAAATACGAGTTATCGATCAAAATGGCGATCAATTAGGATTGAAAACACGTAATGAAGCACTTGAAATTGCCGGCCGTGTAAATTTGGATCTTGTCCTTGTGGCTCCTCAAGCCAAGCCACCAGTCGCTCGTATCATGGACTATGGTAAATTCAAATTTGAGCAGCAAAAGAAAGATCGTGAAGTTCGTAAAAATCAAAAGATCATCGTGATGAAAGAGGTTCGTTTGAGCCCAACAATCGATGAACATGATTTCCAAACGAAATTAAAAAACGCGATCAAGTTCCTTGAAAAAGGAGATAAAGTGAAAGCATCTATTCGTTTTAAAGGTCGTGCCATTACTCATAAAGAGATTGGTCAACGAGTATTAGATCGTTTTGCTGAAGCTTGTACGGAAGTATCCACAATCGAGTCAAAACCGAAAATGGATGGCCGTAGCATGTTCTTGGTACTTGCACCAAAGAACGAAAAACAGTAATAGAGTACAATTGTTTAGGAGGAATTCGACATGCCGAAAATGAAAACTCACCGTGGAGCTGCGAAGCGTTTCAAAAAAACGGGTACAGGAAAATTAGTACATGACCGTGCTTTTGGAAGCCACTTATTCGCTAACAAATCTACTAAAGCTAAACGTAAACTACGTAAATCTAAAGTAGCTTCATCTGGAGACTACAAACGCATCAAAACTTTACTTACTTACATGAAATAATTTGAAATTCAATCATTCGAAAGAATAGCAGGAGGTAATGAACTATGCCACGCGTAAAAAGCACACCAGTAACAAAAAAGCGTCGTAAAAAGGTATTAAAATTAGCTAAAGGTTATTACGGTTCTAAACATACATTATATAAAGTAGCAAACCAACAGGTTATGAAATCTTTAATGTATGCATACCGTGACCGTCGCAACAAAAAACGTGAATTCCGTAAACTATGGATTACACGTATCAATGCAGCAGCACGTTTAAACGGACTTTCTTATAGCCGTTTAATGCACGGATTAAAATTAGCTGAAATCGAAGTTAACCGTAAAATGTTAGCTGACCTAGCTGTGACAGATGCTCAAGCATTCACACAATTAGCAGATTTAGCGAAAAAAGCAATTACTAAATAATATTAGATGAAAAGGCTGATAGAGATTCTATCAGCCTTTTTTGTACAAGGAGAATACGATGGAAGAGATCATCCTGTTATTTATATTAATCATGTCATTGATCGCTTTTTTTGTAATGGGTTATGATAAGTCTCAAGCAAAAAAACATAAACAAAGAGTTTCAGAGCGTACTTTGTGGATGCTCGCATTATTCGGCGGAGGTATAGGAGCTTATTTCGGAATGCAATTATTTCGACACAAAACGAAGCATACTAATTTCCGAGTTGGGTTTTTAATGTTAATGATTATTTATGCATTTTTAATCTTTTGGATAGTAAAAGCGAACAACCCTATAATTGCATAGGATTGTTCGCTTTTTAAAGTTCTTGGCAGGGGATTTTCTGAGAAGCTCAGGGATTTTCTGAGAAGCTCAGGGATTTTCTGAGATACTCAGGGATTTTCTGAGATACTCAGGGATTTTCTGAGATACTTAAGGATTTTCTGAGATACTCAGGGATGTTCTGAGATACTCAGGGTTGTTCTGAAATACTCAGGGATTTTCTGAGATACTTAGGGATTTTCTGAGATAACACGAGCATTGTGCAGAATAGCTTTATTTTTTGATCTATGATTCTTCTTTCATTAATTGTTCTATTGGACTTTTCCAGCTAATTTTGGCAACAGGGTAATTCATCTTAATTTCATTTTGAAGGAAACGAAAATCTTCTTTAGTAAAGCCTTGAAGCTTGTCGGGATCTTTTGTCCATACGAAAATAGATACGACTTCAAATGCTTGATCGGTTGTACCTAAATATTTTTCTCCCTCAAAAATGGCACCTTTATACGTAATGAAAAAATTTCTGCGGACATTTTTTATATCGTCATAAAAATAATACGCTTCCTTCTCATATGCTTCGTCGAGTTTTCTTTTCGGATCAAACAAATAACGTAGAATTTTATAAAAACCATATATTATTATGGCGATTATGAGCAATCTAAGTAAATGGACCATTTCTAATGTCCTCCTTGTAAAATACATAGTATCTGCTATACGATAATAGAGGTAGTTTGGTTTCAAAAATAAATGAATTTTTTGGAGGAAATAATGAATTTAGAAAAACTTTTTACAATGCAGAAAGCTTTAGATCAATATATTCAATCAAACAAACAAGTGGTGGAAGACGTCTTTATAAAAAAAGGATTAGCTTTACTTGTCGAGCTTGCTGAATTAGCAAATGAAACAAGATGTTTTAAGTTTTGGAGTGAAAAGGGTTCATCTGAACGCGGGGTGATATTAGAAGAGTATGTAGATTCTATTCATTTTTTGTTGTCCCTTGGTATTGAAAAGAATCTCCAACACTTAACAATATGGCCATTGGAAGAAAGAGAAGGAGATTTAACAGCTCTTTTTCTTTCTACCTCTAGTTCAATACATCAATTTTTAAACGAGCCAAAAATTGAAAAATACAAAGAAGTATGGATTCAGTATGGTGCAATTGCCAAATTACTTGGTTTTACGAGTGAAGAATTAGTTGCTGCGTATATTAGTAAAAACGAAAAAAATTATGAACGACAACGATTAGGTTACTAACTTAATTCAATCGCTGCTGAATTAAATCTTATAGAAACACACTGTTTTCATAGCCAATTAACGGCGGGGAATTACTCCAAGTAGAATTTGATAAATATTTTGTAAATGCTTTCATGATACTTTATAATAAAATCATAGAAACTGTTTTGGAGGTCGAAATAATGATGAAGCTAGATGAAACATTGACAATGTTAAAAGATTTAACAGATGCAAAAGGAATTCCAGGAAATGAACGTGAAGCACGTGAGGTAATGGAAAGATACATAGCTCCCCATGCGGATAAAATTGAGTATGACAATCTAGGAAGTTTAATTGCAGAAAAAGTTGGCGATGCAAACGGTCCTAAAATAATGGTAGCGGGGCATCTAGATGAAGTTGGATTCATGATTTCTAAAATTGATGACAAAGGATTTTTAAGTTTTCAAACAGTAGGCGGCTGGTGGTCACAAGTAATGCTTGCTCAACGTGTAACAATCGTTACTCGAAAAAATGGTACAGTTACTGGAGTCATTGGTTCGAAACCTCCACATATTCTTTCACCGGAAGCACGTAACAAACCGGTAGATATTAAAGACATGTTTATCGATATTGGTGCATCTTCAAAAGAAGAAGCAATGGAATGGGGAGTACTACCTGGTGATATGGTTGTTCCATATTTCGAATTCACTGTAATGAACAATGAAAAGCTACTATTAGCAAAGGCTTGGGATAACCGCATTGGTTGTGCCATAGCTATTGATGTATTAAAAGGTTTAAAGAACGAAAAACATCCGAATATTGTTTACGGAGTAGGAAATGTACAGGAAGAAGTTGGTCTTCGTGGTGCTAAAACTTCTACAGTAAAAGTAAAACCAGATATCGGTTTTGCAGTCGATGTAGGCATTGCAGGAGATACTCCTGGAATCACGCCAAAAGAATCGACAAGTAAAATGGGTGCAGGTCCACAAATCATTTTATTCGATGCTTCAATGGTATCGCATAAAGGATTACGTGATTTGGTAGTAGATACTGCGGAAGAAAAAAATATTCCTTATCAATTTGAAACAATTCCAGGTGGTGGAACAGATGCAGGATCAATGCATATTTCATTAAATGGAGTTCCTGCATTAGCAATTGGAGTTGCAACTCGCTATATTCATTCACACGCTGGAATTTTACACCGTGATGATTATGAAAATACAGTAAAGTTGATGATAGAGGTAATAAAAAAATTAGACAGAGATACAGTAAATAAAATAACATTTGGTTAAAATAGACGTCTAGAAAGGCTTGAATTAGTCTTTTCTAGACGTTTTAATAATTTATAAAATGTATAAAAATTCATTTGACTTTATGTTTATTCATATTTATAATAAGTAATACATAAATATAAGGAAAAAGGAGTTTTTATTAATGAAATTGCTGGAATGGGCTAACTTAAAGGTTGTTGATAGTTTAAAGGGTAAAAGTTTATTGACGCTGTTTGATTTCTCAAAGAAGGAAGTTAGTGATCTAATCCATTTAGCAGTCTCGTTGAAAAAGCTAACGAAAGCAGGGAAGTGTCCCCCTTTATTAGAAGGTAAAACATTAGGGATGATTTTTGAAAAACATTCTACTCGAACTAGAATTTCATTTGAAGTTGGAATGAAACAACTGGGTGGGAATGGTATGTTTATGCATGCACGGGATTTGCAAATCGGTCGTGGAGAGTCTGTTTATGATACGGGAAACGTATTGTCTGGTTATTTAGATGGGATTATGATTCGGGCGAATTCCCATGAAATGGTGAAAGAACTTGCAGAACATGCAAGCATCCCTGTTATTAATGGATTAACGGATATATTTCATCCATGTCAGGCATTGGCGGATATTTTGACAATCCATGAAGTGAAAGGATATACGGCTGGCTTGAAAATTGCTTATATCGGAGATGGAAATAACGTAGCACATTCCCTAGTAATTGCAGCAGCATATATAGGTATGCATATCGCCGTTGCGACTCCAGTTGGGTATGAAGCGGACGAGGAAATTATTCAAAAAGCAAAAACGATTGCTCTAGAAAATGGAGGCTCTCTATTTGTTTCAAATGATCCGGTAGAAGCAGCTATAAATGCGGATGTTATTTATACCGATGTGTGGACATCGATGGGGCAAGAAGCGGAAGCTGAAAAACGTTTAGCAGATTTTAAAGAATTCCAAATCAATGACGCACTAGTGGCAAATGCGAAGAGTAATTATATGTTCTTGCATTGCTTACCAGCACACCGTGAGGAAGAGGTTGCGACATCTGTTATTGATGGACCTAATTCGTATATTTTTCAACAAGCTGAAAATCGCTTGCATGCGCAAAAAGCATTGCTTGCATCAGTGATGGCATAATAATTAGTTTAGGAAGAGGTTGCAATGACAGGGTTTGTCTAGCAACTTGATATAGAGAGATTGTATTTTTAGTGCAGTCTACACGCGGTGTCGTTCGTCAAGATGGATGACTTCATCGCTACATAGGAAGAGTGATTCGGGAGACGCTGAATCACTCTTTATTATATTAAAGAAAGATCAAAGAATACTTATTTATCAATCTTTTCTATTTGTACAATTTTATTAGGGTTTAAAATGTTATTTGGATCTAATGCTAGTTTAATCTTTTCCATCACCTGTAATGCCTCACCATGTTCAGCGGCTTGGTATTTTTGTTTACCAACGCCAACACCATGTTCACCCGTACAAGTCCCGTTCCGTTCCAGTGCATATAGTACAATTTTTTCATTAAATGTTTCAGCTTTAGCTAATTCTTCCGGGTTGCTCATATCGATCATTAATAATGCATGGAAGTTACCATCACCTACATGACCAAGTATCCCGCCAGGAAGGTCAATAGCATCTAGTTCTTTTCGTGCAAAAATTACAGCATTGGCTAGCTCTGAAATAGGAACACAAACGTCCGTTACCATCATTTTCTTCCCAACATGACCGTGGATATAGGCATAAGCCAAATTATGTCGTGCATCCCATAGTTTTGTACGAGCGGTGTTATCAGTTTCAAATTGAATTTCCTCACAGTTGTGATCTTCCATTATTTCTTTTGTGAATTCTACATCTTGTTTTAGCCCTGCTTCATTGCCCTCGAATTCTAAAAATAATGTAGGTTTATCCGCATAATCTGTTCCACTAAACTTATTCACTTGTCTAATAGAACTCTCATCTACTAATTCCACCCGGGCAATTGGAATGCCCGCTTGTAAAATGGATGTAACAGCTTCTACAGCATTTTTCACAGTAGGGAAGACGGCTCTTGCTGCTGTTGTAAACTCCGGAATCCCGTAAACTTTTAATGTTAGTTCTGTGAAGCAACCCAATGTTCCTTCCGAACCTACAAAAAGTCCGTTCAAATGAAAACCAGATGCTGATTTAGCAGCTAAACTCCCTGTATGGATAATGGTGCCGTCTGCTAGAACTACCTCTAAATCGCGCACTTGATCACGCATTACACCATATTTTACGGTTGTCGTACCACTAGCATTTGTTGCAGCCATTCCTCCTAATGTAGCATCCGCTCCTGGATCTACCGAAAAGAAAAGTCCGTATTTCTTTAATTCTTTATTTAATTGTGTTCTGGTTACACCTGGTTGCACTTTTACAAGTAAATCCTTTTCACGAACTTCTAAAATTTTGTCCATTAATGAAAAATCAATAGTAATCCCATTGTCGTATGGTATTACATGCCCTTCAAGGCTTGATCCTCTACCAAAAGGGACAACAGGTACTTGAAGATTATTTGCCACATTCATAATTTTACTAACATCAGCAGCTGTTTTTGGAAAAACCACTACATCCGGAAGACTAGCATCATGGTAAGACTCATCTTTACTATGAAGCTCTCTAACTATTTGATTGACTGATACTTGATCTTCATCTAAAAAAACTATTAAATTTTCTACTATTTTATCGATAGATGCACTCATTTTATTCGCCTCTTTACAAAAAATTAAAAACCAAGAATATAATTTCAGACAATTCCGGTAAATTAATTATAAATGGAGAATAAAAAATAGCAAGTTTACTAAATTTATTAGGAACCGATAGCCCTTTACTTATAATAATTATTATGAGAATAAAAGTAAGGAGTGATGAAGCAAAGTATAAATAACATTTAGTTAATAATAGTTGACATTATGTTAAGTGTACATTACATTTAGGGTATAATAGTTAACATGTTGGAAGAAGGGGATATTTTGTTAAAAAATCGAGTAAAAGAATTGCGTGCTAGATTTAGTTATACACAAGGAGAGCTTGGAGAGAAAGCTGGGGTAACAAGACAAACAATCGGATTTATCGAAAAGGGGGAATTTTCTCCGTCTATTACACTTTCTTTAAAGCTTGCCTATATTCTCGAATGTAAAGTGGATGAATTATTTTGGTTAGAAGGGGAGGAATGGAAATGAAAAAGGATTTTCGAGTGCAATACCCGCTATGGCAAATGGCATTTGCTCTGCTGTTTATGTTATTTGCAATCATTATTACTGGTGTAATATCTAACTTTGCACAGACTAATAGTTCGTTTTCCTATTCTGTGGAGTTAGACGCATTAGAAGGTTTCATCATGTTTTTACTGATTCCTGTTTACATCGTGATGGTTATCATATTTGGTAAGAAAATATCTAACTATAACAAAAACAATCCAAGAAATAAATTAACTATTTGGAGTTTAAGACCACCAGAATATATGGAAGATGATGAAGCATGGCAAATGATTACAAGAAAAGCAACCCAAAAGGTATATACTTTCTTTTCATGGTCATTGCCTTTATCCGCAGTTATCCATCTAATATTACCAACTTCAAAGCTATTGATCATTTTGAATCTAGTTGTTCTTTCTATGACCCAATATCTTATTTATTATGTAAATATTCGAAAACATACCGTGGAAGAGGAGGAGTAAATAAAAATCATCCGTGAAGAGTCATTCTTCTTCACGGATGATTTTTATTGTGCAAACGCAGTTGCGAGTTCATTTAATACGGCATCTTTTTTTGTGTCATCCGTATTCTTCCACCATTTTTCAAAAAAGACACCAAGGCCAGGTAGCAAATGCTCTTCTCCTCTTTGAATCGCATCTTCAACAACAGCTCGAATTTCAGATGCATTATTTCCTTTCATATTTGCTGATATTGCTTCTCGAATTTGAAAGTCCATTTTTTATCACTCCTCGAAATTATGTTCCCCAAACTCTCGCAAGCTATACACGAATTTGTTACTATTAAAATAAAAAGGCGGTTACAAATAAATGAAACGTATTGAATCACAACAAAATTCGCTTGTGAAGCATTGGAAAAAACTATTAAGTGTTCGTAAAGAACGCGATAAAACAGGCGAATTCATCATAGAAGGTTATCATTTAGTAGAAGAAGCGATTAAACAAAAAGAAAATGTGCTAACGATTATGATAAGCGATAGTGCCAAAGTTCCTGTAAATTGGGATGTTGATAATGTAGAAATGGTCGAAATAAATGATGTCATTAAAAAAGAACTTGCTGAAACCGAGCATACACAAGGTATATTCGCTCACTGTAAGCAACAAACTGTAGAGGAAACAGAACAATTCAAATGGAATCGTCTTCTATTAATAGATGCAGTTCAAGATCCAGGAAATATTGGCACAATGATTCGAACAGCAGATGCGGCTGGAATTGATGCTGTAATCCTTGGAAAAGGTTCCGCAGATGCTTATAATTCCAAAACATTACGATCAGCACAAGGCTCCCATTTTCATATCCCTGTAGTAAAAGGAGATTTACATGCATGGGTCGATCAGTTAAAAGATCGCCAAGTACTTGTTTTCGGTACTGCTTTTGAAAATTCTACTCCATTTAATAACGTTAAAAAAGGCGATGCATTCGCATTAATCGTTGGCAATGAAGGAAGTGGCATCAATCCGGAACTGCTAGAAAAAACAGATCAGAACATAATAGTGCCTCTATTAGGACATGCTGAATCTTTAAACGTTGCTGTTGCAACTGGGATTCTCCTGTATGGCCTAACCTTAAAATAAATCATACTTGAAGAAATAGCTAAAACTCCGTATAATAGAATGTAATTTGATAATTATAAAAAGCTGTCATCGGGAAAAGTATATATGACGATTCGAAAAAAGGGATTTTACACCTTGACTGAAAGTGTAAATAGAGAATACATATAGAAGTTCACCCCGTTAGCTGCCACCGGGACCAGCAATTGCTGTAAAGGTGTGCCGGTGTAGAGCCGTTAGTCGAATTGAGTGATTGCACGAATTATTGTGCAATAATCAGGGTGGTACCGCGAAATTAGTCCTCGTCCCTTTTATAGGGGCGGGGTTTTTATTTTGTCTAGGTTTTGGCTAACTTCAGCGCCTTGGGCATTTTTAAAAAGGAGGATTTTAAACATGGAAGCACAACTTCAACAGTTAAAAGAAGAAGCATTACAAAAAATTGAAGCTTCAGGGAACGTCAAAGAATTAAATGATGTACGTGTTGCTTATTTAGGGAAAAAGGGACCGATTACGGATCTTTTAAAAGGAATGGGTAAACTTCCTGCAGAAGAACGTCCGAAAATGGGGGCACTTGTCAATGTAGTGCGTGAAGAGGTAACAGAAGTGTTAGAAGCTCGCATGACATTACTTCAAGAACAAGCCATCCAAGAACAATTAGCGAAAGAATCGATTGATGTTACATTACCAGGTCGTCCGGTGAAAACAGGAAATCATCATCCACTAACACGTGTAGTAGAAGAGATTGAAGATTTATTCATTAGCATGGGCTATGAAATTGCGGAAGGTCCAGAAGTAGAAAAAGATTACTACAATTTTGAAGCCTTGAACTTACCTAAGGGACATCCAGCTCGTGATATGCAGGATTCTTTCTATATCTCGGAAGATATACTACTTCGTACACATACATCACCAGTTCAAGCTCGTACGATGGAAGCAAAAGAAGGCAAGCCGATTAAAATTATTTGTCCAGGGAAAGTTTACCGTCGTGACAATGATGATGCGACACATTCACATCAATTTACGCAAATTGAAGGCCTAGTTATTGGCGAAAATATTCGCATGAGTGACTTAAAAGGAACACTTTCTGTTTTTGCTAAGAAAATGTTCGGTGACGATCGCGAAATTCGTCTTCGTCCAAGTTTTTTCCCATTCACAGAGCCATCTGTTGAAATGGATATTTCTTGCTTCAAATGTGGTGGCAGTGGCTGTAACGTTTGTAAAAAAACAGGCTGGATTGAAATTTTAGGTGCTGGTATGGTTCATCCAAACGTACTTGAAATGGCTGGCTATGATTCGAAAAAATTATCTGGATTTGCATTTGGTATGGGTCCAGAACGTATTGCAATGTTGAAATATGGAGTGGAAGATATTCGTCATTTCTATACGAATGATGTGCGTTTCTTATCGCAATTCCACCGAACAGAAGTGTAAGGAGGAAATGACATGTTAGTTTCGACGAAATGGTTAGCAGAATATGTGAATACACAAGGGCTTGATCCAAAAGAATTGGGTGAAAAAATTACTCGTTCAGGTATTGAAGTCGATGCAGTAATCGATCGTTCTCAAGGTATGACGAATGTAGTTGTTGGATACGTGAAAGAAAAAGTGAAGCATCCTGAAGCAGACAAATTGAATATTTGCCAAGTGGACGTAGGGGAAGAAATAACACAAATTATCTGTGGAGCTCCGAACGTGGCAGTTGGTCAAAAAGTAATCGTGGCTCGTCCAGGAGCAGTACTTCCTGGTGGCATTAAAATTAAGAAAGCAAAACTTCGCGGAGAAGAGTCAAACGGAATGATTTGCTCGCTACAAGAGTTGGGAATAGAAGGAAGATTAGTACCTAAAGCATATGCAGAAGGTATTTACGTACTTCCGGAAACAGCGATTCCTGGGGAAAGTGCGCTTTCACTACTTGGATTAGAAGATACCATTCTTGAACTTGGCTTAACTCCTAACCGCTCCGATGCACTTAGTATGCTAGGTGTTGCTTATGAAGTTGGAGCAATTTTATCGGAGGATATGAAATATCCAGAAGCAGCTTACAATGAAAGTAATGAAAAAGCATCAGATTACTTAAACTTACGAGTAGATGCAATGGAAGAAAATCCAATGTATGTAGCAAAAGTTGTGAAAAATGTAGTAGTAAAGGAATCGCCACTTTGGTTACAGTACCGCCTTATGGCTGCTGGTGTTCGTCCACATAATAACGTAGTCGATATTACGAACTATGTATTAATGGAATATGGCCAACCACTTCATGCATTCGATTATGACCGATTAGAAACAAAGGAAATTATCGTTCGTCTTGCAAATGAAGGGGAAAAAATTGTAACGCTTGACAATCAAGAACGTACACTTAAATCGAACCATTTAGTCATTACAAATGGCAAAGAGCCAGTTGCAATTGCTGGTGTAATGGGTGGAGCTAATTCAGAAGTTCACGATGGAACAACGACTGTTGTGATTGAGTCTGCATATTTTGCAAGTGGATCCGTTCGTCAATCGTCAAAAGATCATAACTTACGTAGTGATGCGAGTGCTCGTTTTGAAAAAGGTGTAGATCCAAATCGTGTCATTTTAGCTGCGGAGCGTGCGGCAAAACTTCTTGCTGAGCTTGCAGGTGGAGAAGTATTAGCTGGATCAGTGATAGCTGATGAGCTAGACAAAGCTCCAGTTGAAGTAGTTGTCTCCCCAGACTTTATTAATAATCGTTTAGGAATGAAAATATCGTTAGAAGAAATGACTTCTATTTTAACAAGATTAAAATTTGATTTTGAAGCTGCAAATGGATATTTGTATATTAAAGCGCCAACACGTCGTCAAGATATTAGAATTCCAGAGGATATTGTGGAAGAAATTGCTCGTATGTATGGGTATGATGAAATTCCAATGACATTACCAGTGGAAGAATCCAAACCAGGTGGATTAACGTCTTATCAAGCAAAACGTCGCCAAGTGCGCGCTTACTTGGAAGGTGCAGGTCTTTATCAAGCAATTACGTATTCTTTAACTTCAAAAGAGATGTCTCAGAAGTTCGCATTAGAAACTGCTCCTGTAACTGAATTATTAATGCCGATGAGCGAAGAAAGAAGCATCCTTCGTCAAAGCTTAATCCCGCATTTACTGGAAGCTGTAACATACAATACTGCACGCCAAGCGGATACAGTAGCTCTTTATGAAGTAGGATCTGTTTTCTTAGGAGAAACGGAATCAGGATTGCCTCATGAACAAGAACATTTAGCAGCAGTCATTGCAGGTAAATGGGTAGATCATAGCTGGCAAGGGGAGAAAAAAGTAGTCGATTTCTTCGTATTAAAAGGAATCGTTGAAGGATTAATGGGCTTACTTGGTCATTCAAAAGAGCTTACTTTTGAACGAACTGTGGTAGACGGATTACATCCAGGACGCACTGCTTTAATTAAACTTGCTGGAGAAGAAATTGGTCTTATCGGACAATTACATCCATCAGAACAAAAAGCACGTGATTTGAAAGAAACGTATGTAGTGGAAATGAATTTAGCGAAAGTTTTAGATAAAGAAGTGGATGCATTATACTATGCGCCAGTTTCTAAATTCCCGTCGATTACTCGTGATATTGCTCTAGTAGTAGACAGTGAAAAAGCAGCTGGTGAACTACAAGCAATTATCCAATTATCTGGTGGAAAATTACTAAAAGGTGTACATCTATTCGATCTTTATGAAGGAGAAAAAATGGAAGCCGGTAAAAAATCGGTTGCATTCTCTCTAACATACTTCGATCCAGAACGTACACTTACTGACGAAGAAGTAGTAAATGCGCATAACAAAGTATTAAAAGCACTTGCAGAGCAAGCAGGGGCAGAGCTTAGAGGATAATAAAAATGGAGCAGCACCGATTACTGGTGCTGCTCTTTTTGTTAATGTTCACTGTGATACACAAAGTACACTTTTGTTGTGATAGATATGAAATAAGGTTTCTCCCTACAAGTTGTATTTCTCTTTTATTTCGAGAATACGTTCGAAGGACAATCCAGTAATTTCTACAATGATATCAACATCTACATGCTTCAACAAAGATTTACGTACTATTTCCTCTTTTTCTGCTAGTCTTCCTTGTTCTAATCCTTCTTTCCGGCCTTTATCACGCCAAGAGTTAGGCAGTTCAAAAAACTCTTCTGCATTGTCAAATTGGTTAATCTGTTTCACAAGTTCTTCCTCCTCTTTTTCATCTAGTTTTAGGTAGTATTCGAAAAATCCGTTGACTAGTTCAGATTGGGCTGGATTTAGCTTCATACGTACAAGCATTTGTAAGAACGCTATTTTCACTTGCACTTTTTCTTTTTTAGTGTAACCCATTTTACTCATTAATGCGGCAGCGGCTGGGTTGTCTGCTTTAATATATGCCCGCCAATCCTTTTGACAAAGCTCAAGCTTTTTATATTGAAACGTTAGCACATGAAAATTGGGAAAAGTAATCGTAAATTTCTCTTCAGTCTTCCTGTTTTCGTCGTATGAAAAGACGGCAATCGGCAAAATCGGTTTTCTAAGCTTATTATATAACAAACTATAATACTGGAACATTCTCTCGTTGAAATGCGATTGATACGAACTTTGTGGTTCGACATGAACAATAATAACCGTTTCAACGCCCTTCATTTTCGTTTCCATGACAATGTCTAGTCTGCGCGTTTCTCCATCAATTAAATCTGTATAAACCTCTTCAGATAGTTGCTTTAATGAAGTAAAGTCGACAAACTGGTGCACTTTTGGAAAAAATGCTTCTAAAAATTCTTCGAAAAAGTTACTGATAAGTTTTTTGAACAATTGATCATGTTTTTTATACCCTGGGGATTTTTCGTGGATGAAAAGAGTGGGATGCTTCTGGTGCATCCAAGCAATATTGGGTTTCTCTTGGGGTGGAAATACTTTGGTCATAGTCACACATCCTTTTTGTAATGGATGTCCAAATCATGATGTAATTTCTGCACTAATTATACGATGGATAATAGCATAAAATCAAACCTATTATTTGAAAATTATGTTTTTTGTTTAAGTTGTGTCAAGCACAGAGAAGCTTAAGAGGATAGATACAAAAAGGAGCAGTACCTAGTATTTGTAATGCCCCTTTTCATATCTACATTTGTTACCGGATAAAAATATTTCTTCATGTAGATTCTTCCCTTATGTTAATCGTTTGTACAACTGTTCGCTAGAAGAATTTAACCCTTGAATCTGTACCTTCACACCTTTTTGCTCAAGCTTTTGTTTCACTTTAAATATTGCACCAACTGCGGATTCATCCCAAAGCTGACTATTATCAAAATTAATAAGGATTTCATTTTCCGAAACGTTGTCGAATGACTGAATAAACTTTGTTGTTGATGCAAAAAACAAAGGACCTTTTACCTTATATCCGTCCTTATCATGCGTAACCGATACATGGGAAATTTTTGCAACAAAAAATAATGCACTTAGTATTACCCCAATAATCACACCTATAGCTAAATTATGTGTAAATAAAATAATCGCAACTGTAATAAGCATAACAAGTGATTCAGATTTAGGCGCTTGTTTCAGAAACTTAAATGATCCCCAATTGAATGTTGTAAAACTAACCATTATCATTACGCCGACAAGAACGGGCATCGGAACTTTGATAACAACATCACCTAAAACGAGTATTAAAAACATTAGAAATACACCCGCAATTAAAGTCGATAAGCGTCCTCGTCCACCTGATTTCATATTGATGATCGATTGACCAATCAAAGCACAACCTGCCATCCCACCAAAAAAACCAGTGATAAAGTTAGCAATCCCTTGTCCGCGTGCTTCTTTATTTTTATTACTCGATGTATCAGTCATATCATCTAATACTTGGGATGTAAGTAATGATTCCAATAAACCGACAATCGATAAAGCCAAAGAATAAGGTAAAATAATTTTTAACGTTTCAAAATTAAGTGGAATATCTGGAAGGAAAAAAACAGGTAATGAATTTGGCATTGTACCCAGATCACCTATCGTTTGTAGCTTCACACCACTTATAAGCGTAATACTTGTCATCACGACAATCGCAATAAGTGGAGCGGGAATAGCAGTGAAATATCTCGGAATCACGTACACCAAAATTAACGTAACAATCGCAAAGATATAGGTCATACCGTTTGCCCCAAATAAATAAGGCATTTGCGTAATAAAAATCATAATACCTAGTGCATTTACAAATCCAAGCATGACGGAGTTTGGGATGAAGCGCATTAAATTCGCAACTCCAAAACCTCCGAGTATTAATTGGATAATTCCTGTTAAAATTGTGGCTGCAAGTACATATTGTAGGCCATGATTCGCCATTAGGCTCACGAGTACTAAAGCCATCGCACCTGTCGCAGCAGAAATTAAACCAGGTCTGCCACCTACAAACGAAGTAATTACCGCAATTGTAAACGAAGCATATAATGCGACACGCGGATCTACACCCACAATGAACGCAAAAGCCAATGCCTCGGGAATGAGTGCCAGTCCTACAACAATACCTGCTAAAATATCGGCACGCACATTCCCAAACCACTGTTGTTTTAAAGTATACATACTGTTCCCCCTCATGATGTCTAAAATTACAAAAAATCTTCTACCAATGTTATAATTTTTAAATCATATCATTTTTAATCCCATAAGTGAATAGTTTTGGGAAGTTAGGAGCGAAAAAATGAAATACGGATATATCCGTCCAATTGTCTTGGATCCACAATGCACCCATCAGTTAAATGAACTTTTCATTGATACATTATTTCAAGAGACACATGGACTAGCTAGAAAAAGAACAGAGCTTGAACACTTATTAATGACTGTCCAAAAATATGACGAACTGTTCATCCAAAATATTGTAGTGTTAGCTGATTCCCTACAGCAACTTTTAGACATTTTACGACTAGCAGAAAGAGATCAAATAACCATTCACTTCATCGATGAACAATTAACCAATCAAACGATACAAGATGCTACACTCCTTCAAAGTGCTACTTTTTTTTCGAATTTACAATCTAAATTTCTAAGCCATTCTTCTACATTTACGCTTCAAGCTGCCAAACACCAGGGGAAATCGATTGGGCGTCCACGAAAATCGGATGACAATTTGCAGCTGGCTTTTGAAATGTATGGCAGTAAGAAATATACGTTATATGACATAAAAGAGGCGACCGGCATTAGTAAGTCTACTTTATATCGTTACTTGGATGATCGTTCTACATCGTTACCCGATGAGAAAAAGTAGTAAAAACTGTTCATACAAAAGATGATTAGGAAAATTAAAAACAAAATTGGTGTGTACTTTAAATAATGATTGTCTGAACATGAAAAGAGTAGCACTGGTTAAATATATATTTAACCGGTGCTACTCTTTTTATGTGCATTAAACTATATTCTACGCTTGCGAATCGTCAAAATAATACCAAATAACACACCAATAAAAGACATAATGGAGATAATGAAATAAAACGTTTGTCCACCCAATTCTTTATATATATACCCTCCCGCATAAGAGGCGATAATACTGGATAATCCAAAGAATAAGAGGGCAAGAACCGTTTGTCCAGTTGCACGCCATTCTTTTGGCATAATTTGATATAAATATTGAATCGCAGCAGTATAAAAAATAGGGAATGTAAGCATCTGTAATAGTTGCACAAGTGCTAGAGCTATAGGGCTTGTTACAAAAGCAGATGCGATGAAACGAACAAAATAGAAGAACGTAGCAATCGTTATAATTTCAAGCTCTTTTCCTTTTCGAAGCCACCAAAAACTTAAAGCAAAGATAACAATTTCACTCGTAGCAGATAAGAAGAAGGTAATTCCTACTAAAGAAGTATCTCCTCCCAGTGCTCTTATATGAATTCCTAAAAACGTATCGTTCATACGAGCGGGTATCGAGCAAATGAATACGAGCGCTAAAAACAAGAGCATTTCTTTATTATTTAATACTTGTTTAAAACCTGCCATTGTCACAGGTTTAGATGAGGCCTGAACTTCGGGCATAAACCAAATAACACCAAACGAAATAAGTCCCAATAAAACAAATAAAATAGATACACTGCTCATACCGAAGTAATCCATTGCGAATCCTACAATTAAGGATAAAACCGCAAAGCCGAGTGCCCCATATGTTCGAATAGATCCATAGCTGACACGCGCCATTTCAGAAACGGTGAAATTAAGGCTTTCGGTCAGTGGATCAAGTGGCATTAAGAAAAAATAAACTAATAGCGCAAAAATAACCAGCATCACGAAACTATTAACGTTAAATAAGAAGTAACCAAAAACGGAAGTTAAACAAACGAGTAGTAGCATTACCTTACGAATCGTTTTAGTCTTATCACTAATGAATCCCCAAAATGGTTGTGCAATTAACGTCACAACACCACCCGTACCTACAATTAAACCTATTTCACTGACTGATAATCCTTGTTCACCCAAATAAACAGGTAAAAATGGGATAAAGATCGCAAGTAAACCAAAAAACAAAAAATTATACCCTTTTAATAATACTTGTACTTTCAAAAAAATTCTCCTTCGTTGATAAAACTGTTCCCAACTATAATTATTGAGGTTAATATCTTTGAATATTGTAACTGATTTGAATCATAAATGGCTGCATTTTGGTAAAATAACAAACTTTATTTTATTAATCTACAATTTAGAAAAGTAAGTTTGCTACAATTTGTATTATTGGGATATAGATACTCTATTACTTTATTTGATGGCGAGGGGGATGAGTATGTTAAAAAAGAGATATGGATATCGTTCAGATTGGAAAAGAATTGTTAAAAGAGAGTATGTGCAATCTTATGTTGAGACACAAGAGTTTACGGGAACTATAACACTATTACAATTAGTTCAAGTTACTGAGCCTTTATGGGTACATTATGACAATAAAAGCATTTGTATTGTAGACAATGGGTATACATGGATGCAGCATTTCCCTGTTGGCGAAAATTATGCTCTAACTACAATGTTTGATTCGAATGGTGAAGTCGTACAGTGGTATATAGATATTTGCAATAAATTAGGGATAGAAAATAATATTCCGTGGTGGGAAGATTGATTTCTTGATATCGTCGTTTTACCTACAGGAGAAGTTATTCTGTTGGATGAGGATGAACTAGAAGAGGCATTAGAAGGTGGAAGCGTCAATCAAAAGATGTATGACCTAGCTTGGACTGAAGCAAATAGAATTATCTCGCTTATTCGAAAACAAAAATTTCCATTACTTCATTATTCAAAAGATCATAAAGAACTGTTAAAAGCATAATTTCAAAGAGGAGAATGAACATGCGTAAAGTTGAAGTAGTTTCTTATTCAGGTGATTGGAAGGAAAGATTTGAAGAGGAAGCGGAGCAAATTCAAAAGGTTTTGGGTTCGGAAATTATAACGATATACCATATTGGAAGTACATCTGTGAATGGTCTAAGTGCAAAACCAATAATTGATATAATGCCCGTTGTTCGAGATATTAATAATATTGATGCATTTAACGGCGCAATGATTGCCATTGGCTATGAACCAAAAGGAGAAAATGGACTTCCTGGGCGTAGGTATTTTCAAAAAGGCGGAGATAATCGAACGCATCATGTCCATATTTATGAAATGGATAATCCTGAAATTGAGCGACATCTAGCATTTCGTGATTACTTACGTACCTATCCAGAGGTTGCAAATGATTATGGGCAATTAAAAGAAATGTTAGCAAAACAGTTTCCTTATGATATTGAATCCTATATTGTTGGAAAAGAACAATTAGCAACGGAGATTGAAGAAAAAGCAATCCAATGGTACAAAGTCGTTGAAGTAAACTACTACCCAAATTGGAAAGTAAATAAAACCAAAACGGAGTGAATGCTAAAATATGGGATGACTAAACTATTAGGTCTAGAATATCCAATCATTCAAGCTCCAATGGGAGGGGGGAGTACTACTTGAAAATTTGTTCTCCCTATTTTAATAACAGAAAAACTATATTTTGTATTCATAATAAGGTTCTTCTTGCTCCGTATCGTCAAACCATTTCATACCTATAAATGTAAAACCAATCTTCTCTAAGATTTTTAGTGAGCCTGTATTATGAGGGCTTGCTGAAGCTGTCACGAGCTGTACTTTACCGTGATTTTTTGCTAGTTCCAAGCAAGCTTTTGCTGCTTCTGTTGCATATCCTTTTCCCCATGACTTTTTGCTAAAATGATAAATCAATTCTACTTCAATTAATGAACTTGTCACATTAAATCCAGCTGAACCAAGAACTTCATTCGTTTCTTTGTCTATTACAGCATAAACGGATAAACCTTTGACTTCGTGACATTTACGATAAGCTTCGATAACTTGAAGAAGTATTTCATGGGAGGTGGCCCCATCACATAATGCCATCACTTCTTCATTGCCCCAAAATTGTTTCACATAATCTAAATGAGCATCCTCAAATACACATAAAAACAAACGATCTGTCTCAAAAACATTTTCCATACAATCACTCCTATTCTAGAATACTTTCCCTAATTAGCTATATTTTATCATTCTTAAATCATTCTGAATATTACCCCTATAGATAGAATTTATAAAAATGTAAAAGGAATTATTGCTGCGAAAATTTTATCTGCACCGTTATCAGGGCTAAATTTACAATCAGTTATAAAGTTTTTCCAAGTATTCATACATTTTTTACAATATAGCAAAAAATATCTGCGCTTTTTTCGCTGTTATTTTACTATATCTAGTTTTGAATTAAGAGAGACGATATTAGAAAATGAATAAAACTGCTGATACTAAACATTTCCCGCGTATAAAATGAATTGTTTTTATTTTATTTTGAAAATTGGCACGGTTCTTGCATTATAAAATAGTGTAAAACACAATTTAATCTTTTTAGGGGGAACTAACTATGACAACACCAGAAATTTTATATTCCGTAAAAGCACAAAGAGGACCTGAATTGCGTTGTAAAGGGTGGAGACAAGAATCCATTCTTCGTATGCTTGAAAACAATATGGAAAATGCAGAAAAACCAGAAGAGCTTGTCATCTACGGTGGTATTGGGAAAGCGGCTCGTAACTGGGAGTCTTACCATGCCATTGTAAAATCATTAAAAGAGTTGGAAGATGATGAAACACTTGTCGTACAATCTGGTATGCCAGTAGCGATTTTCAAAACACACAAATATGCACCAACTGTTGTCATGGCTACGACAAACATTATGAAAGCGGATTGGCCAACATTCTATGATTTGCAAGATAAAAACTTAACGATCTATGCAAACTATACAGCGGCACCGTGGGAATATATCGGTACACAAGGTGTAATCCAAGGAACATTCGAAACACTTTCTGCGATTGCTCGCTTGCACTATAATGATTCACTTGTTGGAAAAATTCTTTTAACTGCAGGAGCAGGCGGGATGGGTGGTAACCAAACTCGTGCGATGACGATGCATGGTGGAGTAGCGATTCTAGTGGATGCAGACGTGAAAATCATTAAGAGAAGAATTGACAAAGGATTCATCGATGAACTAGCGGATTCACTGGATGAAGCGATCGCGAAAGCGAAAGAATATGCAGCTGCTGGAAAACCACTTGGTATTGCAGTTGTTGGAAATGCTGCAGATGTATTTGAAGAAGTACTAGAAAAAGGCTGGTTACCGGATATTTCTACATCGATGACACCTGGTCATGATCCAATCTCTTACTTGCCTTCTGGATATACAGTAGAAGAAGCAGAACATCTTCGCGACACGGACCGCACACTATACTTGGAAAAAGGTCGCGAAACAATGATTCGTGAATTGAAAGCGCTTATTAAATTCATGGATTTAGGTGTTCACTCGTTTGAATATGGAACCAGTCATCGAAAAGAATGTATCGATGCAGGAATGGACGCAAAAGAAGCGAAGCGTCTTCCAGGTTTCGTAGCGGAATATATTCGTCCGCTATTTTGTGAAGGGCGCGGACCATTCCGTTGGATCTGTTTATCTGGAGAAGCCGAAGACTTACGAAAAATTGACGACATGATCTTAGAGAAATTCAGCGACGATCACCTGGTAACACGTTGGATCAAGCTAGCAAAAGAACATATTCCAATCGAAGCTCTTCCAGCACGTATCTGTTATATGGGCTTTGGTCAACGTAAAGCGTTTGCATTAGAAGTAAACGATATGATTCGCCGTGGTGAATTAGCTGGACCAGTTGCGTTCTCACGTGACAATCTAGACTCAGGTTCCATCGTGAATCCTACATTCGAATCAGAAAATATGAAAGACGGTAGTGACTTAATCTCTGACTGGCCGATGTTGAACGGGCTATTAAACGCAGTGGGCATGTGTGATTTGATCGCCATTCAAGCGAACTATTCAATGGGAGAGGCGGTTCATACGGGCGTTACAATGGTAGCGGACGGAACAGCGGAATCAGATATGAGACTAGAAGTAGCAATGACTGTAGACTCTGGAATTGGAGTTGTTCGCCACGCACAAGCAGGTTACGAAATTGCACAAGATGTTGCGAATGGTAAAGGGAAGTTAACGGATGAAAGCATAAAAATTCCATTATGGTGGAAAAGTGAAGCTACATTCGGACCGAAAGATCTAAAAAAAGAAGAAGTGAAAGCTTAATAGATTAATAATTTAACAAGAGAAGAACAGCACGGAATTTGATGAAAAAATTCCATGCTGTTTTTTCTCTTATACTGTAGGTTTTTCCAAATCATGCTTTTTAATATGATATTGCAAGCTTTGCCGAGTGATGCCAAGTTTTTTTGCAGCCTGCGATACATTCCAGTCGGACTGCATTAATGTTGTTTCAATTAGTTGCTTTTCCGAACTTTTAAAGATTTTTTTCAGTGGTCTTTGCATTTCATTACTTTGATCAGCTGAATTATTTGTATGCGTCATTAGTATTTTTCCTCGCATATAAGATGGAAGATGATCCACTTCAATAACATCTGCATTTTCAGGTACTCGTATAATTAGGTTTTCTATCAGATGCTCTAGCTCTCGAATGTTCCCGGGCCACGAATATTGAAGCAAACTTTTTTGTAGTATATTCGAGAGGTCTGGAACTCTTTTAGTAAACTTTGCTTGAAATGATTTTAAAAAATAGTTGATGAAAAAATGTACATCTTCTTTCCGTTCTCTAAGTGGAGGAATATAAAGACTTGTATGGGCAATTCGATAAAACAAGTCAAGACGCATTTTGTTTTCGGCAATTAGTTTTTCTGGATCTTCGTTGCATGCACTAATAACAGTACACTTTACAGGTGCCACATCATTAGAACCTACTTTTCGAACTAGTCGCTCTTGTAAAACTCGCATTAATTTTGTCTGTAAAGTAATTGGCATTGAGTTTATTTCATCTAAGAAGAGTGTTCCATCTTGTGCATATTCGAAAAGACCAATTTGGTCTGTTGCACCAGTAAAAGCACCTTTAACAGTTCCAAACAAAGTACTCTCCAGTAAATTTTCAGGAATAGCAGCGCAGTTTATAGCAACAAAAGGTTTATTCGCTCTAGGACTATGATTATGCATACTTTGTGCAAATAATTCTTTACCAGTACCTGTCTCTCCCACAATTAACGTATCCGCATTATGTATAGCAACATTTTGAGCTTCTTTAATTAGGTCTAAAAGTACAAGACTTTTTCCTTTTATATCATTAAAAGTGAAAATTGTTCCGTTCTTTGAATGGTCTTTTTCTTCTCCTTTAATGTTTGCTTGTCTTTTTAGTTCAATTGTTTGATGAAGTCGATCTTTCAGTTTTGATTCATTCGTACTTATTGAAAATACTGAAATAGTTTTCCCGTCTTTTTGAATTGGATATGTACTATAGTTAACATATTTAGGAATCCCATTAACGGTGGAATGCGCACGATACCTTGAGAAAATTGGCTTTCCTGTCTTAAATGTATGTCGATGCTCGGAATATTGTGGATTGTAATTGTAAACGGACCATAAATGTTTGCCAAGTATATCTTGACTTGATAAGCCCTCCATTTTTTCTTGCGCATCATTATACAAAGTAATTTCTCCTTCAAAGTTGCTCATCATGACCCCTTCATCAAGAGATTCAATTATTTTTTCTAAACAATATAATCGCTCTTCCACTGAGATAGATTCTTTTTTAATCTCTTTTAAACATAAGAAAATATAGGTAGGCTCTTCAGAAAAAACTTTAACGTTAACTGAAAACTGTTTGTCGTTTATATTTAGTAGAAATGTATCATTATTGATTAAATGCTTCGTATTGTAGTCAATTAAATGAGTGATAGATTCTCCCATTGTCACATTTATAGGAAATTCCTCTTTTATGTCATACCAAAGAATTTCAAGGTCCTCGTTTATAGCAATTACACCATCCACAAAGCTTCTTACTATTGATCCGATTGTAGAAACAAGCAAGATATAACTACTCCTTTCAATTATAAAATTATCAATAGTATAGCATGATTCTGAGTATTTAGAAGAGTCTGCATGTAAAATTTATCTGCACCTATCCAAATAGCATAGAACTCAAGGTTTTTAATCTTTATTGCGTAATTTTTAGAAAATTCGAAAAGAATATCTGCGGTATTTCCTGTTTTTTTGCATGTATGTGGGAACTGAAAAGCATTTTGTCATAGAAAGAAAATCTAAAATATCTTAGGTATGGCTAATTTATTTGCGATAAGACATCTATTTTTTCGTGAATTAAGAAAATTGGCACGACTCTTGCATTATAAATAGGTGTAAAACACAATTTAATCTTTTTAGGGGGAACAAACCATGACAACACCAGAAATTTTATATTCCGTAAAAGCACAAAGAGGACCCGAATTGCGCTGTAAAGGGTGGAGACAAGAATCCATTCTTCGTATGCTTGAAAACAATATGGAAAATGCAGAAAAACCAGAAGAGCTTGTCATCTACGGTGGTATCGGGAAAGCAGCTCGTAACTGGGAGTCTTACCACGCAATTGTGAAATCGTTAAAAGAGTTGGAAGATGATGAAACGCTTGTCGTACAATCTGGTATGCCAGTAGCGATTTTCAAAACACATAAATATGCACCAACCGTTGTCATGGCAACGACAAACATTATGAAAGCAGATTGGCCGACGTTCTACGACTTACAAGATAAAAACTTAACAATCTACGCTAACTATACAGCTGCTCCATGGGAATATATCGGTACACAAGGGGTAATCCAAGGAACATTTGAAACCCTTTCTGCAATTGCTCGCTTGCACTATAACGATTCACTAGTTGGGAAAATCCTGTTAACTGCAGGAGCAGGAGGAATGGGCGGTAACCAAACACGTGCGATGACGATGCATGGTGGAGTAGCGATTCTTGTAGATGCAGATGTGAAAATTATCAAGCGAAGAATTGAAAAAGGATTCATCGATGAACTAGCGGGTTCACTGGATGAAGCGATCGCGAAAGCGAGAGAATATGCAGCTGCTGGAAAACCACTTGGTATTGCAGTCGTAGGAAATGCAGCGGATGTATTTGAAGAAGTGCTAGAAAAAGGCTGGTTACCAGATATTTCTACATCGATGACACCAGGTCATGACCCAATCTCTTACTTGCCATCAGGATATACAGTAGAAGAAGCAGAACATCTTCGCGATACGGACCGTACTCTATACTTGGAAAAAGGTCGCAAAACAATGATTCGTGAATTGAAAGCGCTGATTAAATTCATGGATCTAGGCGTTCATTCATTCGAATATGGGACAAGTCACCGTAAAGAATGTATCGATGCAGGAATGGACGAGAAAGAAGCGAAGCGTCTTCCTGGTTTCGTAGCGGAATATATCCGTCCATTATTCTGTGAAGGCCGCGGACCATTCCGTTGGATCTGTTTATCAGGAGAAGCGGAAGACTTACGAAAAATTGACGATATGATTCTCGAGAAATTCAGCGACGATCACTTAGTAACACGTTGGATCAAGCTAGCAAAAGAACATATTCCAATTGAAGCACTACCAGCACGTATTTGTTATATGGGCTTCGGACAACGTAAAGCATTTGCTTTAGAAGTAAATGATATGATTCGTCGTGGTGAATTAGCTGGACCGGTTGCGTTCTCACGTGACAATCTAGATTCAGGTTCTATCGTGAATCCAACATTCGAATCCGAAAACATGAAAGATGGCAGTGATTTAATCTCTGACTGGCCAATGTTGAACGGACTGTTAAACGCAGTCGGCATGTGTGACTTAATCGCGATTCAAGCAAACTATTCCATGGGTGAAGCGGTTCATACAGGCGTAACAATGGTTGCGGACGGAACAGCGGAATCGGATATGAGACTAGAAGTAGCAATGACGGTGGACTCTGGAATTGGTGTTGTTCGTCACGCGCAAGCAGGTTATGAAATTGCGCAAGACGTTGCGAACGGTAAAGGGAAGTTAACGGATGAAAGCATTAAAATTCCATTATGGTGGAAACGTGAAGCTACATTTGGACCGAAAGATCTTCAAAAGGCAGAAGTGAAGGCATAACAAATTGATAAATTGGTTGTAGAGATTTAAATCCAAATGGGTCTCTACCTTGCTTTACTCTTAATTTTGTACCGGATTGCTTTTCTATTCTTGATCGATTAAAAAAATAGATTAATTCTAAGGAGATAACGGAATGAAAAAGAAGATACTTCTAACAATCGTCATGATTTTCTCTCTAATTTTAGCAGCTTGTAGTACGGATGATGCTAGTGCAGGCAAGAAGAAAAAACTTAAAGTTGCTACAGAAGCAAATTACGCACCATTTGTCTATTTAGATAAAGGTGAAATTACAGGGTTTGACGCAGACTTTATGAAAGCGGTTGCGAAAGAAGCAGGTTATGAAATTGAGTTAGTTAATGTAGGGTGGGACCCATTATTTGTAGAAGTAAAAGATAAGCTTTCGGATATAGGTATATGTGCGATTACGATTAATGACGACCGGGAACAAACGTATGATTTTTCTGTTCCTTACTATCTATCTACTAACGAAATTCTAGTTCCTGAAGGTAGTGATATCGAAAGTGCTGCAGACTTAAAAAAGAACAAGGTAGTTGCAGTTCTAGGCGGAACAACAGGGCAAGAAGCTGTCGAAAGCATTCTTGGGAAAAATGATAAAAATATTAAAAAATTCGACAATAATAATCTAGCAATTTTGGAAATGTTAAGTGGCGGGGCGGATGCCGTTGTTGCCGACAATGCAGTAGTCGAAGAATATGCAAAAAACAATCCAGATAAAAAGTTAGTAGTTATTAAAGACGAAGCAGGTTTTGAGAAAGAGTTTTATGGAATTATGTTTCCAAAAGGTAGTGCGCTTAAAAAGGATTTTGATGTAGCTGTTACTAAGGTGTTAGAAAATGGTACGTACGCAAAAATTTATGAGCAGTGGTTTGGGGCAGAGCCAGACGTTGTGACGCTGTTAGAGCAACAAAAAAAGAAGTAATTGTAGAAATTGCGTAACTCCCAATGAGTAGTTACGCAATTTTGGTTCCAATGAGGGGGGAAACCAATGGATTTTAGACTAGATATTATAGTAGAATATATTCCTTTCTTTCTTAAGGGTACGTTATTAACAATCGGTTTGTCGATTGTCGGAATATTAATAGGAACGGTACTAGGATTATTAATTGGCTTAGGGAAAATGATGAGTAATAAACTGATTTCGTTTATTTGTAATTGTTATATTATATTTTTCCGTGGAACACCATTATTTGTCCAATTATTATTAGTTCACTTTGGTGTTGTTCCTTTATTAATCGGGCATACAAACGGTATAGTAGCTAGTATTATTGCACTCTCCTTAATAGCAGGTGCATATATATCAGAAATTTTCAGAGCAGGTATTCAGTCAATAGATAAAGGGCAAATGGAAGCTTCGAGATCACTTGGTATGAATCATGTTCAGTCAATGAGAGATGTTATTTTGCCTCAAGCCTTTAAAAGAATGATTCCACCACTTGGGAATGAGTTCATCGTTCTTATAAAAGAATCTTCATTAGCATCGCTTGTGGCAGCTCCTGAACTTATGTATTATGGACGGGCATTGGGGAGCCAATATTTCCGGGTGTGGGAGCCATACCTCACAGCTGCGCTTATTTATCTCGTGTTAACTACTTCTTTGAGTTTCTTATTAAATCGTCTTGAAAGAAGGTTGGCAACAGAATGATTCAAGTGAAGAATTTAAAAAAATCGTTTGGTAGTAATGAAGTCTTAAAAGATATTAACGTATCTATTAAGCCCAAGGAAGTTGTGGTGGTAATTGGTCCATCTGGATCAGGGAAATCTACTTTTTTAAGATGCTTAAATTTACTTGAGTCTATTACTGACGGCCATGTTGCAATTGAAGGAATTGATATTACTGACAAGAAAACAGATATTAATAAAGTCAGAACTGAAGTAGGTATGGTATTTCAGCAATTTAATTTATTTCCACATAAAACTGTGATTGAAAATATTATGCTAGCTCCAATGAGAGTAAGAAAACTATCATCAGAAGAGGCAGAAAAAAGAGGTTTAGAACTTCTTCGTAAAGTAGGGCTCAAAGAGAAGGCAAAAGCTTATCCAGATTCTTTATCTGGGGGACAAAAACAGCGAGTTGCGATTGCAAGAGCGCTTGCAATGGAACCTAAAATAATGCTTTTTGATGAGCCAACATCAGCATTAGATCCTGAAATGGTTGGTGAAGTGCTGGAAGTAATGAAACAGCTAGCCCTTGAAGGGATGACGATGGTCGTTGTGACACATGAAATGGGTTTTGCTCGTGAAGTGGGTGATCGCGTTTTATTTATGGATGGTGGTTTTATAGTTGAAGAAAATATTCCGAAAGAATTATTTGAAAACCCGCAGCAAGAAAGAACAAAATCGTTCTTAAGTAAGGTTCTGTAAAAAGATAAAAGAGCATTCTTAAACTGTCTATTATGGGGTGAAATAATGAGTAATTTCCAAGAATCAGTGGATAGTCAACAAGTGACCATTGGAGAAAGTCAAAAGATTTACTCCTTTAAAAACTTTTTGAGGTTTTTCTGCTTTAGTGCAATTGGGATATTTATGTTTTTTATTCCAATTGATATAAACGACAAAAATTCCATACCGTTAGACCATCTTGTAACATGGCTTCGATCGTTGTCTGGAACCGTGAATGCTTATTACACGATTATTCTAGTATTGTTAGGAGCAGCTTACCCATTTTACACAAACACATGGCGGAAAAGTAAAGTTGAAATGGTGCTATCCGGATTTAAGGTATTAGGGGCAATCGCAGCGATTCTTGTATTGTTTAATGTTGGACCAGCTTGGTTAATGGCAGAAGACATGGGGCCATATTGGTTTTATAATTTACTTATCCCAATCGGGGTTCTTGTTCCAATAGGAGCTATCTTTTTGGCTTTACTAGTAGGATATGGACTTCTTGAATTTATTGGGATTTTTATGCAACCGATTATGCGACCAATTTGGCGAACGCCTGGACGATCAGCAATTGACGCAGTTGCTTCATTTGTAGGGAGCTATTCGATAGGTTTATTAATAACGAATCGGATATACAAAGAAGGAAAATATACGAAAAAAGAAGCGATTATTATTGCAACTGGTTTTTCCACCGTATCAGCAACTTTCATGATTGTTGTGGCTAAAACATTGGATTTAATGCATATTTGGAATCTCTATTTTTGGCTAACATTTTTAGTTACTTTTGTTGTAACAGCTATTACAGTAAGGATTTGGCCAATAAATAAAATGAGCGATGATTATTATGCGGAGGAAGGATTTCCCGAAGAAGTTATTAAAGAAAAACGATTAAGATATGCTTGGGAGCAAGCCATGAATACGGCTCATAATGCACCAAAACTAAAAGATAATATTTTTGTAAACGTGAAAGATGGATTAGTAATGGCAATGGGTATTTTGCCGTCGATTATGTCCATTGGGTTATTTGGATTAGTTTTGGCTAACTTTACTCCTGTCTTTGATTATCTAGGCTATATTTTTTATCCATTAACTTGGATTCTACAAATTCCGGAGCCGTTTCTAGCTGCAAAAGCTGCGGCCATTAATTTGATAGATATGTTTTTACCTTCATTAGTTGTTTTAAAAGCTAGTATAGAAACCCGATTTATTATTGGCTCTCTCTCTATTTCAACTATTTTATTCTTTTCGGCATTGATACCTTGTATTCTTTCGACAGAAATACCTATTAAGATGAGTCATATATTAGCAATTTGGTTTTTAAGAACGGTACTTACGCTCATTATTGTTACACCACTTGCATTTTTATTTCTTTAAACATTTCAACATAAGTTGGTTTGGTAGTGAAAGGAGTTTTTGGAATGAAAACAAAAGTTGACCTAGTCATTAGTAACGCCGCTGAAGCGATAACTTGTATTGGTGATGGCATGGCCAGTATTGGAGTTTTAACAAATACTTGGATTGCTATTAAAGATGACAAAATCGTCGGAGTTGGTTCAAAAGAAGAAATTAGCAATGATTTTGATATAGAAAAGTCCACAAGCATTGATGCTACCGGAAAAGTTGTTGCACCTGGTTTTGTCGATTGTCATACTCATCTTGTTTTTAATGGTACACGTGTTGAAGAATACGCAGCAAAATTAACTGGAAATGATCCTGAGAAATTGAAAGAGCTTGGAATTACAACAGGACCTAACCGGACAATTGAATTAACACGAGATGCATCAGAAGAAGAATTATTTCAGCAATCAAAAAAAAGAATGTTGTCCATGCTTGATTATGGAATTACAACAATTGAAAGTAAAAGTGGTTATGGTTTAACGACAGAAAGTGAAATTAAAATACTGGAAGTAGGCAGAAGATTGGATAAAGAGACACCTGTGGATGTACTTAATACATTTTTAGGTGCTCATGGATTTCCAAAAGGTATGTCGAAAAGCGAATACCTGGATGTTATTATCAATGAAATGATCCCTCAGGTTGGAGAGCGTAAACTTGCAGAGTTTTGTGATGCTTGGTGCGATGATGGGTATTATACTGCGGAAGAATCCAAGCAAATTTTAGAAGCTGCTTTGCAATATGGTATGAAACCCAAATTACATGCGGATGCCTATTCATACATCGGAGGTTCGGACTTAGCGGTAGAGATGAACATGGTTTCTGTAGATCATCTAAACTACACACCTATAGATGTTATGGAAAAACTTGCTAAATCGGAAGTGACAGGCGTATTAATGCCAGCGTTGGATTTTGCAGTTGGTCATAAAAGACCTTTTGAAGCGAGAAAAATGCTTGACATAGGGATGAAGATAGCTCTTGCAACTGATCTTTGCCCTGCATGTTATACAGAATCCATGCAATTTGTCATTAACCTAGCCTGTAGATTATATAAATTCACAGTAGAAGAAGCAATAAAAGCGGCTACATATGGCGGAGCACAAGCGCTAAATTTAAATGATCGAGGAGTTATACAAGTTGGTAAACTTGCAGACTTACAGATCTGGGACATTCCAACTTATAAACACATTGCATATGAACTTGGTACAAATATTGTAGAGACAGTTATTAAAGATGGGAAAGTTGTAGTTAGCAGATAAAATATATCTAAATAATTGGAGGATTTACAATGACACAAAAACAATTCGCCACCGCAGCTGAAAAAGTAAATGAAGAACGTTTATTGGAATTATTTCTAGAGCTTGCAAAAATTAATGGACCAAGTTCAAAGGAACAACTTGTAGCGGATTATTTAATTAAAGCTTTAACAGAACTAGGTTTTACACTTGAATTTGATGAAGCACATGAAAATTTTAATGGAGAAGTAGGGAATTTGATTGCATGGAGAGAAGGAACGGATTCAACCATTCCTCCACTGTTTTTCTCTACACATATGGATACAGTGCTTCCGACAGAAGGCCTAAAACCAATAATAAAAGATGGTATTATTTATTCAGACGGTACGACAATCTTAGGCGCAGATGACCGTGCAGCATTGGCGTCATACCTAGAAGCGATTAGAGCAGTGATTGAGAGTGGAATTCCGCATGGTCCTATCGAATTTATATTAACCGTGAATGAACAACCAGGACTTGTTGGAGCAACTCATATGGATTATAGCAAGGTGAAGAGTAAGGATGGTTATATATTCGATAGCAGTGGCGATGTTGGTCAAATTATATTAAAGGGACCTTATAGTAGTAGAATTTGGTTAACAGTGGAAGGAAATGCAGCTCATATTGCACTAAATGCTGAGGAAGGCAATAGCGCTGTCCTAATTGCTTCAAAAGGATTATTAAACATGAATCTTGGAACAATTGATGAAGAGACACTTGCGAACATTGGTATTATAGAAGGTGGAGAGCTGACATCGATTATACCTGGTTCTGTTAGGATTGCAGGGGAAGTTCGTAGTTTTTCAAAAGAAAAATTAGAAAAGCAATTGCAGCATATGGAGGATGTTATGCAAGAAGCAGCAGAGAAAAACGGAGGAAAATTGCAAGTTAGAATTGAGAAAAAATATAGTGGTTTTGATATTCCAGAAGATCATATTTTAACAAAAACAGTTGAAACTGCTGCCCATAATATAAAAGTCAATCCATATTTAACGGAAACACTTGGCGGCGCTGATACGAATGTATTAAATGAGAATGGATTAACATGTATTACACTAGGAAATGGATTCCAAAACATTCATTCTTTCAGAGAATGCTTGAGTGTAGAAAACTTAATAAATACCGGTAGACTTACAGCAGGGTTAATTGAACAATGGTACGATAATCACAAAAAAGATTAATTTATTATAGCTATCTGTTTAATGAAAACCTATCGTTTATAACTTACAACATACAGGAGTGGGCATACATGACAAATCATAAATTAGTAGAATTAGATGGTATTACATTAGATAGACATAAAATCGAAAGCGTTGTTTATGGATCAGCAAAAGTAGTAATTCCAGAAGCAGATTTAGTAAGAGTTCGAGCGAGTCGCGAACGAATTGAAAAACAACTGAGAGACGGAAAAGTTATTTACGGAGTTAATACGGGATTTGGAAAATTAAGTGACATTGAAATAGAAAAAGAAGACATCGCCAAATTACAACTTAATTTACTTCGAGCAGATGCAGTTGGTGTAGGTGATCCATTGCCAACTCCAATAGTTCGGGCGATGATGACGCTTCGAGCAAATGCGTTAGCAAAAGGATTTTCAGGGATTAAAGAAGATACTCTTTTATTGTTAGTCGAAATGATTAATAAAGGTGTACATCCAATTGTTCCTTGTAAAGGGTCTGTGGGAGCTAGTGGAGATTTAGCTCCACTAGCGCATGTTGCAATCGTTTTAATAGGAGAAGGAAAAGCTGAATTCGAAGGAGAAGTTCTTTCGGGTGGGGAAGCTTTGAAACGAGCAGGTTTAAAGCCAGTTACATTAGAAGCGAAAGAAGGCCTTGCATTAATAAATGGAACACAAGCAATGACTGGAGTAGGGGTTGTCGCTATTAATGAGGCAGAGCGTCTTGGTTTAGCTGCTGATATGGCGGCATGTTTAACAATGGAAGCGTTACAAGGAATTATTTCTGCATTCGATCCTGAATTATTAGCAGTTCGCCCTCATCCAGAGTTAGAATTCGTTGCATCTCGAATGAGAAATTGGTTAGAAGGAAGTAAACGCATTACCCACCAAGGAGAAGTTCGCATGCAAGATGCATATTCGATTCGTTGTATTCCACAAGTACACGGGGCATCTTGGCAAGCATTTAATTATGTAGAGGATAGATTGAAAGTTGAAATTAATTCAGCGACAGATAACCCAGTAATCTTAGAAAATGGAGAAATTATTTCTGGAGGTCATTTCCACGGACAACCAATTGCACTTGCAATGGATTTCTTGAAAGTAGGAGCAGCAGAATGGGCGAATATTTCAGAGAGAAGAACAGAGAGACTTGTAAATCCACAGTTAAGTGGCTTATCGCCATTTTTAGCGATGGATCCAGGTTTAGAATGTGGATTGATGGTTGTCCAATATGCAGCAGCTGCACTTGTTTCGGAGAATAAGGTGCTGGCACATCCAGCAAGCGTTGACTCTATTCCGACTTCAGCTAACCAAGAAGATCATGTAAGTATGGGAACGATTGGCTCGCGTCAAGCTCGTGAAATTATTCATAACAGTGCTCGTGTCATTGCGATTGAACTAATCTGTGCTTCACAAGCTATTTACTTAGAAAAAGCTGAAAGTCAATTAGCTCCAGCTACAAGAAAATATTTAGAAATTGTTCGAGGCATTTGCCCTCCATTAGATGGAGATCGTGCTATTTCTGATCAAATGGAAGAGTTGGCACAATATATCTTACGAGCAGACGATTTAAAATAATACTAAGAACGAAACCAATTCTAACTGTAGTTATATGACAGTTAGGGTTGGTTTTTCCTTAAACATATTATTTAGGGGGTTTTAATGTGGATGAAATTGAAGTATTAGATTTTGAAAAAGTAAAAAATGATGTAGTTAAATGGAGAAGATATTTCCATCAGCATCCTGAATTATCGTACGAAGAGATAAATACATCTCAATTTGTTTATGATACGTTAAAATCTTTTGGAAGTATTGAAGTAACGCGACCGACAAAAACAAGTGTAATGGGTCGTTTAATAGGAAGCTCGCCAGGTAAGGTACTTGCAATGCGCGGAGATATGGATGCTTTGCCAATTACAGAAGCAACAGATTTACCATTTGCTTCAGAAAATCCAGGCATCATGCATGCATGTGGTCATGATGGGCATACAGCAATGTTACTTGGTGCAGCAAAGATTCTTGTTCAAAGGAAAGATAAAATAAAAGGAGAAGTGAGATTCATATTCCAACACGCAGAAGAATTATTTCCTGGGGGAGCGCAAGAGATGGTGAAAGCAGGTGTGTTGGACGGAGTGGATAAGATTATAGGACTTCACCTCTTTACAATGATTCCTACCGGAAAAATTGTGATTCCTTATGGGCCATTCACTGCAAACTCAGATATATTTGATATTAAAATTGTGGGTAAAGGTGGCCATTCCTCACAACCACAAGAAACAATTGATCCAATTTCAATAGGTGCGCAAGTTGTTAATAACATTCAACATATCATCGCAAGAAATATTGATCCATTAGACCAAGCTGTTGTTTCTATTACAGAGTTTAACGGTGGAACTGCTAAAAATATAATTCCTGATTCAGTAAAAATTGGTGGCGGTGTAAGAAGTTTTAGTAAAGAAGTACGTGTTAATATTTCAAAACGAATAGAAGAAGTAGTAAAGGGTATAACAACAGCTCATCAAGCAACATATGAGTATGAATATGAATTTGGTTACGGTTCCGTCTTTAACAATCACGAAGTTACAGAAGAGATAGAAAAGCTAATTGAAGAGAAATTTGATTCAAATACGATTATGGAAACCCCGCCTTTTATGGGTGGTGAAGACTTTTCAGCCTTTTCCCAAAAAGTTCCTGGCTGTTTCATTGGAATAGGAGCTGCAATAGATAAGGAAGAACTAAACTTTCCGCATCATCATCCTCGATTTGATATTGATGAAAGATCATTGGAAATCGGTCTCAAGCTTTTAATTGAAGCACCTTTTAAACTATTAAACTAAAATGTACAACAATCAATACTCTAAATGGAAATAAATGTACTATAAAACTATTAGAAAAGGAAGAGATGCAATGTTTCAAGAACCTGTAGTTGCAGCAATGGTAATATTAGGGCTGATTGCACTTGGAGAAGTAATATCGATAATAACTAAAGCAAGAATACCTATGCTATTTATAGCATTAATGGGATATCTCGTGTTAATTTGGATTGGGGTATTGCCAAAGAGTATGATCATGAATTCTGGCTTTGTTACTGTTGGAACTGTGTTGGGTACCGCTCCTGTTATTGTTCATATGGGAACGTTAATTCCTTTGAAAAGTATAAAACTTCAGTGGAAAGCTGTAGCTATAGCTGTATTAGGTATTATTTTTGCTTCAGTGCTAATATTAACACTTGTCACATTAATATTTGATTATCCTGTTGCGGTTGCTGGAGTAGGTCCTCTTACAGGAGGTATAATAGCTCTTCTTGTTACGTCAGAGGGACTAAAGGAGCTAGGTCTAGTTTCTTTAGTAACAGTTCCGGTATTAATTATGGCGGTACAATCACTATTTGGTATACCAATAGCAACTAATATTCTTCGACGTTATGCACTTAAAATCCGTTCGGAAATGGATAACGGAACATATATTTCGGAAATAAAAGAAACAAAAAAAGGTGAACCTGTGAAAGATAAGTTTTTTCTTCCAGAAAAATATCGTAGTAATTTAATTCTTTTATTCTTATTATTTGTCGGGGGAGCAATTGCAATTGTTCTCGGGAAATATACTGTTATTCCATATAGCTTATGGTCTCTAATTATCGGTGTGTTGGGAAGAGTAGTTGGATTTTATCCGGAGCGGGTAATGGAACGTGCGAATGCATTTACAATAGGTATGGCAGGAATAATATTCCTAATAATTATTATGATGAATGACATTACATTTGGTCAATTTCTTGGATACTTGCCTGAAGTTTTCACAATTATTTTAGTAGGTATTATTGGTATTATTGGTGGTGGTTATTTTGGATCGAAGATATTTAAGTGGGATCCACTTAAAGGTATTCCAGTTGCACTTACTGCTACGTTTGGTTTCCCTGGTGATTACATTGTCTGTGAAGAAGTCAGCCGCAGTGTAGGGAGAGATAAAGAGGAGGAAGAAAAAATATTCAATGAAATTTTAACTCCAATGCTCGTTGGTGGGTTTACAACTGTAACGATAGGCTCAGTTATTATTGCAAGTATATTAATAAGGACTTTATAATTTAGCACATACAAATTTCTGAATATTAAAAATAAATTGAAATTAAATTAGCTAGTGCCAACGAAAAAGGGTTACGGGTGAAATCCGTAACCCTTTTAAACTAGTCTTTTCCGTCTATATTCTGAGTTGTTATTGCATATACTAGTCAGCGAAAAAGTGTTGAATTTTTTTTCAAAAACGCTCACTGTTCTATTTTTACTCCTTTTATCACGTTTGTTGATTAACTCCTTTTTTACATAAAACCACTTTGGAGAAGGGCTGAGCAGCCACAGTAGCATCCAAAAATCTCTACAATGGTGAACAAATGACTCTTTCTACACACTTATCTCTTTACGTCTGCTTGCAGGAGGGATATTTAATTCTTCACGATATTTACTAATAGTACGCCTTGCGATTGTAATCCCTTTTTCATCATTAAAGTGATTTGCAATTTGTTGATCTGAAAAAGGCTTGCATTTATTTTCTTTCTTTATGATATTCTCTAAGAGTAATTTAACCTCCGTTTGGGATATTAAATTTCCATCGTTTCTTTCTAGCTTAGAGGTAAATAACTTACGAAGATCAAAAGAACCTTTAGGTGTTTGAATGACTTTATTCATAGTTGCTCTGCTTACTGTTGACTCATGCATATCTATCTCACTAGCAACTTCTTTTAAAGTTAAAGGCTTCAGTGAGCTAAATCCTTCTCTAAAAAAGCTTTCTTGTCTTTTTATTAAAAACTCGACTATTTTTAAGATGGTTAAACGGCGCTGTTCGATACTACTAAGCAACCATTTATAACTTGCGAATTGATTATTAATATATTTGGATGTTTCATCCTTAACATTCATTAAGTTAGAGTACTGATTGTTAAAATGGATTTCCGGTAAATAACTTTCATTTAAGTAGTAAATCAGATTTCCATCCTTATATTCTACTACAATATCGGGAACTAAATATTCTACTGAAAAATCTGAAATACCAAAGCAAGGAGTGGGATTTAGTGTTTGAATGAAATCATACGTTTCTTTTACATTTGTTAACGGGATTTTCATAGTACGAGATAATTCATTCCACTTTCTATTTGCTAATAAGTCTAAGTGGTTTTCAATCAGTCTTTTTGCTAATTTTTCTTCTGGGTAGTTGTATGTTATTTGCAAAAGCAAACATTCCTTCATACATCGTGCACCTAAACCAATAGGGCCCAACTGTTGAAGAAGATGAATTCCTCTCTCTATTGTTGCTTTATCAAAGAGTTCATCACTAGTTAAATGTAAAAAACCACTATCATCAAGATTGTGTATAAGATATTTTAAAAGTTGCTGATCATCTTTATCTCTGAATAGCAACTTTGCTTGTTCAACTAAGTTATGTCTCATTCCAATGTCATTACTTTGTGCGTAGTCTAAAAGTTGTTGAGAGGAGCCAGTTAAAATAGTTTTTCCGTTTGATCTTTCGGTATACAAAAAATCTGGAGGTTGCTCCTCCAATTCGATTAATGGATTTTCTAACTCTTGTTCTTTTATGTATTGATAAAGATCGTAAGTGGAGTATTGCAATAATTCAATGGCTTGTTTTAATTGAAAAGTCATGACTAAACTTTGTTCTTGTCTTGGTGTAAGAATGAGTTCCATAGTTATCCTCCTCATTTATTCTTACGCTTGTTTGAGAGCGTTTACATTAGGATGCACTTAATTATACTATAAATTTCGCGTTTTTTTAATAGAAAAATATGAATATTGAGAATTATTTTAATGTAAATTAATACCTTATTATTCGAATGTAAAGTAAAAATGATTTTAAGATGATGGTTTTAATAGAGGTATTCATCTTTCTTGGACGTAATCTTTCTTGTTTTTTTTCTTTCCTTATACCGGGCAAAGTTTATATGATTCAGTATGAGTAGGATTAGAGTTGGCGGAACCTAAAAAAATAGATAGCATCTATTGATGAAAAAGCGCTAAGCGGACGAAATTGTATCTTCGTCCGCTTTTAAAGGAATAGGAAAGCATCTTATCTCTCATTAACCAAACCTAATGCACCATGTCGCTAAATATTTCAAGAGGGCGAGGGACAAACATCCGCCACAAGATTACCGAAAGGAGAGGATCTGGAAGTGACGCAGTCACTTCCAGATCCTCCATAAAAGTCTTCGTTAATAGTGTAGCTAATGTTTAGTCCAAAGCACTCTAAAATTGGAAAAGACAAGATGCACCTAAAGGACGATTACGATTTTCTTAATAAACTTCGGATAAGTTCTATAGAAAATAATTTATAACGTGTTCTTGCTTAAAATCTTTTCTTATTCGCAATTCTAATCGCTTTTTGCGTATTGGCAAAATGCCATTTCGTAATGGATTTTAAAAATATTTCTCCATGTTTTAGGTAAAGGTTTGCCGCGATTTCATCGACTTTTGAACTTGCACCCTTTGGAATGGTTGTATTTGCTATTTCACTTAGACGGTCCATTTCTTTTAAGAATGCATATCTTGCAATAATAGAAGCTGCCGCAACAGAAACATGCAGCTGTTCAGCTTTTGTAGAAAACAGAACATTTTCACGAATGATTTCTTTTTCCGCTTTAATATGATTATAGTAAATGCCTCGTTCAGCAAACTGGTCTATTAAAATATATGCTGGTTTTTCGGGCTCTAATTTATTTAGCACATGTTTGAGTGCTCGGTTGTGCATAAGGGCTTTTATCTTCCCTTGGGACCAACCTCGTCCTTGGATGTCATTATACTTTTCATTTTTTAAAACGAGCACACTATGCGTTAATGTAGCCATTAAATCGGGGGCCATTTTCCGCATAACGTCATCCGTTAGCATTTTTGAATCTTTTACTCCAAGTTCTTGTATCAATTCAATTTGATCTGCTCGAACAAAACATGCTGCTACTGTTATTGGGCCAAAATAATCTCCGGTCCCAGTTTCATCAGACCCGACGACAGAAAAAGAGGAGAAGTTGGGCGGTAAAGTGTCACCTTTTGTCGTGCCACTAACAACCTTTTGCATGGAGTTATTGGAGACTCCACCCCATAGGGAAGCTTCACGAGAAGCACCATTACCTTGAAACATTACCTTACCAGACTTATAAATAGTAATGGCTGTATCTGATAGTTTTGCAGCAAAAATGACCCCTGGCGCAGATCTTTCTACTTTATATTGTGCGTAATGAGCTTTCACTTTTTCTATTTCTTTTGGTTGCATTACTAAAACTTCGTTAGACATTCGTTTGTTCCTTTCTTCACATCACAATCTATTTCGTGTTATTATTATTAATAGGATTTTCTAGGGGAGGGAACGTCTTTGTCAGAACAACAAAAAACGAGAATTTCTGTTGATATATATGGACAGAATTATAAAATGGTAGGTTCCGAAACTTCTGGACATATGTGTCTTGTTGCCTCCATGGTAGATGATAAAATGAGAGAAATACATTCTCATAACGGAAATTTAGATGTTGCTAAACTAGCAGTACTGACTGCAGTCAATGCAGTAAACGATTACATAAAGGTAAAAGAACAATTAGAGCTTCTAGAAGAAGAATTGAAAAAGTTAAAGGACTGAAAAAATGTTAGATATTCTGATTTTAATATTACTTATCGCCGGTTTTTTCACTGGTGCAAAACGAGGATTAGTTTTACAACTCATCCACATGACTGGTTTTATCATCGCACTCATCGTTTCCTATACTTATTATAAACCACTTGCAGAGAAATTTGTTTTATGGATTCCATTTCCTGCTGTAACTGCTGGATCTAAACTTACTATTGCAGTGGAGAGTTTAGATTTAGACCAAACATTTTATCGTATTATTGCATTTGCGCTCATTTTTATGGTCGTTAAATTTGCACTTCATTTATTAGCGTCGATGTTTGATTTTTTAAAGTATTTGCCTATACTTGGTTTTATAAGCAATATGATTGGAGCAGTTTTAGGATTTATTGAGTTTTATTTCATTTTATTTGTGTTATTATACGTTTTTGCCTTACTACCTATCGATCTTATTCAAAATTTAATATCAAAATCTAGTTTGACGTCATGGATACTTAATCACACACCAATACTATCAGAAGCAGTAAAAAGTTGGTGGTATATCTATATGGAAAAATAACTTCTCTCAGTAGAGGGAAGTTTTTTTTCGAATGAAAGGGGTTCTATCGATGGATAAAAAGACCATTATTCGTACATTAGAAAAAATTGCTTTATATATGGAATTGCAAGGAGAGAATCCTTTTAAAATTTCGGCCTTTCGAAAGGCTGCACAGGTTTTAGAACTTGATGCACGTAGTCTTGCTGAAATGGATAATATACTATCTTTAAAAGGAATTGGTGCTGCTACAGGAGCTGTCATTGAAGATTTAATGAATAAAGAACAATCTAACTTGCTTCTAGAACTACAAAACACGGTACCTAGTGGATTGCTTCCTATGTTAAAAATACCAGGACTTGGCGGAAAGAAAATTGCCAAGCTTTATAAAGAATTACAAATAGACTCAATTGACGCATTGAAAGAAGCTTGTGAAGCAAAGAAAGTTCAGTCATTAGCGGGATTTGCTGCGAAAACAGAAGAGAAAATATTAGCAGAAATTGCAAACCTTCAATCGAAGCCGGAAAGAACGGCGGTTTGGCAGTTAGAACCAATCGTAGAAATGATTGAAAGAAAGCTTTTAAATATTCCGACGATTGAAAAGTTTTCTGTAGCAGGTTCTTATAGAAGAGTAAAAGAAGCAAGTAAAGACATCGATTTCATTATTGGGACAAATTCACCTCAAGAAGTACGAGAAGAACTGTTAAACGTACTTCCAATAATGAAAATCATTGCAGCTGGAGATACAAAAGTTTCTGTAACACTAGCAGTTGAAAATGAAATAGATGTGGATTTCCGAATAGTAGAATTGCATCAATATGCTTCTGCTTTAAACCATTTTACAGGGTCTAAAGATCATAATATTAAAATGAGACAAATTGCAAAAGATCAAGGCAAGAAAATTAGTGAGTATGGTGTAGAGTTAGAAGATGGTACCGTACAGCATTTTGAAACGGAGAAAGCGTTCTATGCGTACTTCGATTTACCCTATATTCCTCCAACTGTTCGAGAGGATGGCTCCGAGTTTTCAAAACTAGATCAATTGCCTTCACTTATAACATTGGACGATATAAAAGGCGATTTTCATATGCATACAACCTGGTCTGACGGAGCCCATTCCATCGAAGAAATGGTAGAAGCATGTAGAGCGAAAGGTTATTCCCATATGGTCATAACTGATCATTCCGATTATTTAAAAGTAGCCAATGGTCTCTCCAAAGATCGCTTATTACGTCAAATTGAAACAATTTACGAATTACAAGCAAAATATGCAGATATCGAACTATTTGCAGGTACGGAAATGGATATTTTACCAGATGGTTCGTTGGATTTTGAGGATGAAGTATTACAGCAACTCGATTTCGTAATTGCTTCCATCCATTCAAGTTTTAGTCAGCCTCAGGAAAAAATTATGGAGCGTTTATATAATGCGATAAAAAATCCACATGTACATATGATTGCTCATCCAACAGGAAGAATTATTGAACAGCGTGATGGATACAATCCTGATGTACCAACTTTGATTGAATGGGCAAAAGAACATGGGAAAATTTTAGAATTAAATGCTAATCCATATCGTCTAGATCTAAAAACGGATTACTTAAAGTTAGCAAAAGAAGCTTCTGTTCCGATTGCCATAAATACAGATGCCCACCATATCGACCAACTAAAATACATGGATATAGGCGTACGTTATGCACAAAAAGCTTGGCTTCACAAAGATAGTATTGTAAATACGTGGACATTAGAGAAGTTTAAGCAATTTATTAAGAAATAATTAGGGGGTGTCTCCGTGATAGCTGAAAGAGCACTGAAAACGTTAGAATATTATAAAATTCGAGAAGAAGTTGCCAAGTACTGTACTTCTTCTGTTGGAAAAAGTCATATAGATAAACTTGTACCTTCTGTGGATTACGCAGAAGTGACAAAGCTTTTAGAAGAGATGGATGAAGGATTAACCATTCTTCGACTTAGAGGAAATGTTCCAATGGGTGGCATTACGGATATACGTCCGCATGCAAAACGAGCACAGATTGGCGGAATGTTAAGTCCAGTTGAGTTAATGGAAACAGCTAGTACCATTCGGGCGAGTAAAATCTTACGTCAGTTTTTTGAGAACGTTGCTGAGGCAGAAGATGTGGGAATTCCTCATTTTCTGAAGAAAAAAGAAGCAATGCCGATCCTCACAGCACTTGAACATGAAATAAATAATTGTATAGATGAAAATGGTACTGTTTTAGATAGTGCTAGTAGTACGCTTCGTTCGATTCGGCAACAATTGCGTATTCAAGTTAGTCGAGTACGGGAAAAATTAGAAAGTTATACAAGGGGTGCCAATGCATCTAAAATGCTATCTGATTCGATTGTTACGATTCGTAATGATCGATATGTAATTCCGGTGAAGTCAGAATATCGAAGTCACTATGGTGGGATTATTCATGATCAGTCGTCTTCTGGACAAACCTTATTTATCGAACCATCAGCAGTTGTTCAGCTAAATAATGATATTCGTGGGTTAAAAGTAAAAGAACAAGAAGAAATTGAACGTATTCTAATTAAACTAACTGCTGAAGTTGAAATAGTTGGACATGAAATTTTCTTGTTAGTAGATATTTTAGGCGAAATAGATGTTATTTTAGCAAAGGCAAAATATGGACAAGTAGAGAAATGCACGATGCCTCATATGAATAATGAAGGGTATATTCGTTTAGTCAAAGCAAGACATCCACTTATTTCAATAGACACTGCTGTGGCAAATACCATTGAATTTGGAAAAGATATTACGGCTATCGTCATTACAGGTCCGAATACAGGTGGTAAAACCGTTACGCTTAAAACGGTTGGACTCTGTACATTAATGGCGCAAAGTGGAATTCCAATCCCTGCTTTAGACGGTTCTGAATTGTCTTTATTTGAATCCGTATTTGCAGACATTGGAGACGAACAATCTATCGAGCAAAGCTTAAGTACATTCTCTTCACATATGGTTAATATTGTAGATATACTTAAAAAATATGACGATCAATCATTAATTTTATTCGATGAGCTTGGTGCAGGTACAGATCCTCAAGAAGGAGCAGCTCTTGCTATCTCTATCTTGGATGCAGTTCATGGCAAAGGTGCACGGGTGATGGCAACTACCCATTACCCAGAACTAAAAGCATATGGGTATAATCGTCCAGGTGTTGCAAATGCAAGTGTGGAATTTGATATTGAAACATTGAGTCCAACATATAAGTTGTTAATTGGAGTACCCGGACGCAGTAATGCATTTGAAATCTCCGAACGACTTGGACTTCCATCATCTATCATTGCACAAGCCCAATCATTTACTGGGACCGACCGAGGAGAAGTCAATTCGATGATTGCCTCGTTAGAAGAAAGTAGAAGACAAGCTGAAAAAGATGCAGAAGAAACGGAATACCAGTTAGAAGGAGCACGTCTAGTAAAAGAAGAACTTGAACAAAAACTTGCGCAATTAGACCAGAAAAAAGACCAGTTTGAGCAAAAAGCAAAAGAGAAAGCAAAGAAAATAGTAGACGATGCTAGACGCGAAGCAGATGGAATTATTAGCGAGTTACGTAAAATGCAAGCGAATACTCACCTGTTGGTAAAAGAGCATGAATTAATTGACGCTAAAAAACGTTTGGACGGAGCTTTGCCAAATAATCCAGTTTTGAAAAAGCAAAAGAAACTGAACGAACTTGCCAAAGAGTTAAAAGCTGGAGATGAAGTAAAAGTGATAAGCTTTGGCCAAAAAGGAACTTTACTTCAAAAACTCTCGAAATCCGAGTGGTCTGTTCAAATTGGTATGCTGAAAATGAAATTAGATGAAGCAGATTTAGAATATATAAAACCGGAAAAACAAAAACAAACGGTCTCAGTTAATTCAGTTCGGGGGAGAGATTCCCATGTGAAGCTAGAGCTTGATCTTCGAGGGGAACGGTATGAAGATGCGATTATTCGAACAGAAAAGTATTTAGATGATGCAATTCTTTCAAACTATCCGCGCGTATCCATCATTCATGGTAAAGGAACCGGTGTATTAAGACAAGCCATTCAACAATTCTTGAAAAATCATTCTCGTGTGAAGAATTACAGATTTGGAGAAGCAGGAGAAGGTGGACATGGGGTAACTGTTGTTGAATTAAAATAGCGACGGAATTTTGAAACCTTTTATAGAGTAGAACGTAAAGTAAGGGAAAGTTTAAAAGGGGTTTTTAGCATGCTACTATCTAGTTTTTGGTCGAACCCATTGGTGGATTCTGCGGGTTATTTTAGCGTTGTTGTTTTATGTTTAATTGTTTCTATGGTGTTATTTGAAATTGTGACGAAATATAAAAATTGGGAAGAAATCAAAAAAGGTAACGTAGCAGTTGCAATGGCTACTGGAGGAAAAATATTTGGTGTCTGTAATATTTTCCGTTACTCTATTGAACAACATAATTCATTATTTGAAATGATTGGATGGGGCCTTTTTGGATTCATATTACTCATTCTTGCGTATTGGTTATTTGAATTTTTAACCCCGAGTTTTCATGTGGACAAAGAAATTGAAGAAGATAATCGTTCAGTTGGGTTTATTTCTCTCATCATTTCAGTAGGGTTGTCATTTGTCATTGGTGCTAGTATTTCTTAGGAGAGATAAGAATGGAAAAATTATCGAAAGTTTTAATTGCTGTAGGCATATGTTTTGTATTAGTTGGAATAGTATATTTAGTAATGAATAAATAAAAGTAATTGAAGAAATTAGTTAAATAACGTTCTCAGACTGTAGACATACTCGACAAAAATCGAAGTTGCCTACAGTCTTTTTCTTTCAAATTGCAAGGTAAGAAAATGGAGTGCGGAAAAACATACTCGCTTGTCCGTTCCTCCGCAGGAGTCTCGCATCTTTTTCCTCTACCTATTAATCAAGAAGTGTACTGCGATTTTATCAAAACTTCTAAAGAATGAGCAGGTTTTTAAATGAATTGAATTGTCATTCATTTTTCTTTATAATAAATAATAGGAATATTCATACTATTATAATATAGAGGAGGTTTTACAATGACAGAAAAACAATGGCTTGCCAATTATCCGCCCGAAATACCACATGAACTTCATTATGAAGCTATACCAGTTCAGGAATATTTAACGAGAGCGTATAAAAAGTTTCCAACGAAAGTTTCAATACATTTTATGGGTAAAGATGTAACTTATGAAGAATTGTATGAATCATCGTTGAAATTTGCAAATTATTTACAGTCTCTGGGCATACAAAAAGGTGACCGGGTAGCAATTATGTTGCCAAATTGTCCACAGGGAGTGATTGGTTACTACGGTGCATTATATGCAGGTGCAATTGTTGTACAAACAAATCCATTGTATACGGAAAGAGAAATTTCATATCAAATGAAAGATTCAGGTGCCAAAGTAATTTTAGCATTAGATATCCTTTTCCCTAAAATCTCTAAAGTAATTAAAGAGACAGAGTTAGAAAATGTTATTATCACTGGGATAAAAGATTACTTACCTTTTCCAAAAAATATGATTTATCCATTTATACAAAAGAAGCAATACGGATTTAGTGTGAAAGTCGAGCACCGGGGAATGAATCATTTATTCCCAGAAATTATGAAGGTTGCGAAAGCGGATTCTATTAATCTACCATTTGATTTTGAAGAGGATATTGCACTTCTTCAATACACGGGTGGTACGACGGGATTTCCAAAAGGTGTCATGTTAACACATAAAAATCTAATCTCTAATGCATCTATGTGTAATGCGTGGCTTTATAAGTGTAAAGAAGGGGAAGAAAGTATATTAGGAATTCTACCATTCTTCCATGTATATGGTATGACTACTGTATTAATCTTGTCTGTAATGCTCGGGAATAGAATGATCTTATTGCCTAAGTTTGATGTGGAAACTGCACTTAAAACAATTGATAAGCAAAAACCAACTTTGTTCCCCGGAGCTCCAACTATTTATATCGCTATCTTGAATCATCCGGATGTTCAAAAATATGATTTATCTTCGATTGTGGCTTGTCTAAGTGGTTCAGCTGCATTACCATTAGAAGTACAAGAAAAATTTGAAAAAGTTACTGGTGGTAAGTTAGTCGAAGGTTATGGGTTAACGGAAACTTCTCCAGTTACACATTCGAATTTAATTTATAGTAACGTTAGAGTAAAAGGTTCAGTAGGAATACCATGGCCCGATACAGACTCAGCGATTTTTGGAATTGATTCTTCCGAGCCGTTACCACATGGAGAGATAGGAGAAATTGTGGTAAAAGGACCCCAAGTAATGAAAGGTTACTGGAATAGACCGGAAGAGACTGAAATGACGATGCGTGACGGGTGGCTGTTAACAGGAGATCTTGGGTATATGGATAAAAACGGTTTCTTCTTTGTAGTCGACCGAAAAAAAGATATGATTATTGCTGGAGGATATAACATTTATCCGAGAGATGTAGAAGAAGTTCTATACGAGCATCCAGCAGTTCAAGAATGTGTAGTAGCCGGTGTACCAGATTCATATCGCGGCGAAACGGTGAAAGCCTTTGTTGTATTAAAAGAAGGTGCAAATATTACAGAAGAAGAATTAAACAAATTTTGCCGTGAAAATTTAGCTGCCTTTAAAGTTCCAAGAATATATGAATTTAGAACAGAGCTTCCAAAAACTGCGGTTGGAAAAATTTTAAGAAGAACTTTAATAGAAGAAGAAAAAGAAAAGTTAAAACAGGTAGTCAACAGTTAACTAATGATTGACATGATAAAAAATTAAATATAATATAAAAATATGAATGAATAATCATTCATATTTTTATTTTTGGTGGTGTTTATTATTGAAGAAAGATAAACCTAAGTATAAGCAAATTATCGACGCAGCAATTATTGTGATAGCAGAAAACGGCTATCATCAATCGCAAGTTTCTAAAATAGCAAAGCAAGCTGGTGTAGCTGACGGAACAATTTACTTATACTTTAAAAACAAAGAAGACATATTAATTTCCGTTTTTGAAGAGAAGATGGAGATGTTTGCAGATAATTTAAATGGAATTGTAAAAGAAGATATTACCGCTTCTATGAAGCTATTCAAAATGATTGAAAATCATTTTATTGTGCTAGCAAGTAATCATCATCTTGCTACTGTCACTCAACTAGAACTACGACAATCTAATTTAGCGTTGCGACTAAAGATTAATGCGATATTAAAGACGTACTTAATGTGGTTAGATGCTATCTTAAAAGAAGGTATTGAAAATGGCGAATTTGATCAATCCATCGATATTCGCTTAGCAAGACAGATGGTTTTTGGTACAATTGATGAGACGACTACTTCTTGGGTGATGAATGAGTATAAATATGACTTAGTAGAACTAACAGGAAAAGTGCATCGTCTATTATTAAAAGGAATAAAAGCATAACAAAGGGGAAGTGAACAGATGGAGTTTTTGTCATGGACTATTGAGGATGGGGTAGCAACAGTTACAATCAATCGTCCACCTGCAAATGCATTGGCAAGAGGGGTTATTTTAGAAATAAATGATTTACTAGATGCGGTGGAAAAAGATGAATCCGTACGAGTTATTTTATTAAAAGGGGAAGGCAGATTCTTTTCTGCAGGAGCGGATATTAAAGAATTTACTTCTATTACTAGTGGAGCGGAATTTTCCGAGCTTTCTGCAAGTGGACAATCTATTTTCGAAAGAATGGAAGCGTTCTCAAAACCAGTTATTGCTGCAATTCATGGGGCTGCACTTGGGGGAGGTCTTGAACTAGCGATGAGTTGTCATATTCGACTTGTTGCTGAAAATGCTAAACTTGGTCTTCCAGAATTACAATTAGGATTAATACCTGGTTTTGCTGGAACGCAGCGTCTACCTCGATACGTTGGTTTTGCAAAAGCAGCAGAAATGCTTTTGACTAGTGATCCGATAAGTGGGAAAGATGCAGCGGCTTACGGTCTTGCTAATCACGCATATCCAGAAGAAGAGCTATTTGTTAGAGCGCAGGAACTGGCAAGTAAAATTGCGAAGAAGAGTCCAGTTGCGGTTAAAGCAGCACTTGAGATGCTACAATTTGTGAAACCAGCATCCTATCACGAAGGTGTGAAAGCAGAAGCGAATGCTTTTGGAACAGTTTTTGTTTCAGAAGACGCAAAAGAAGGTATATCTGCATTTTTAGAAAAAAGAAATCCTGTTTTTAGAGGGAAATAATATTAGGCATTGGGAGGCATTCTAAATGAATATTTTTGTTTTAGTAAAACGTACATTCGATACAGAAGAAAAAATTGTAGTAAGTGGTGGCAAAATCCAAGAGGATGGCGCAGAGTTTATCATTAATCCATATGATGAGTATGCTATTGAAGAAGCAATTCAAGTTCGAGATGCACAAGGTGGGGAAGTTACAGTTCTTACATTGGGTGGTGAAGATGCAGAAAAACAACTTCGTACAGCATTAGCAATGGGTGCAGATAAAGCTGTCCTTATTAATACAGAAGATGATTTAGAAGAAGTGGACCAATTTACTGCGGCTCGAATCATTTCGGAATATTTAAAAGATAAAGATGCAGATTTAATTTTAGCTGGAAACGTTGCAATTGACGGTGGTTCAGGTCAAGTTGGACCACGTGTAGCAGAATTACTTGGGATTAATTATGTAACAACGATTACAAACCTTGAAATTGATGGGTCTACTGTGACGATTAAACGTGACGTAGAAGGGGACACGGAGATTCTAGAAACTTCATTGCCTCTTTTAGTAACTGCTCAGCAAGGTTTAAATGAGCCGCGCTATCCTTCATTACCTGGAATTATGAAAGCAAAGAAAAAACCTTTAGAAGAAGTAGAGTTAGATGACTTAGATATGGATCAAGATGATGTGGAAGCTAAAACCGAAACAATTGAAATTTATTTACCTCCAAAAAAAGAAGCAGGTAAAGTATTAGATGGCGATCTAGCGGATCAAGTAAAAGAGTTAGTTCATTTACTTCATTCAGAAGCAAAAGTGATTTAACTTATACCATCAGTTGCCAAAGATAACAATACGTCAATTCGTATTTGTTTCTAATCAAATTTACACTCAAAATGGGAGGAAATTAACATGTCTAAAAAAGTATTAGTATTAGGAGAAGCACGTGAAGGTGCTCTACGTAATGTTTCATACGAAGCAATTGCTGCTGCAAAACAAATTTCTAGCGGCGGAGAAGTCGTTAGTGTTCTCTTAGGAGATTCAGTGAAAGAGTTAGCTGTTGAATTAGGAAAATATGGTGCGGACCGAGTGATCACAGTAGAACATCCTCATTTAAAACAATACACTTCAGATGGATATGGACAAGCGTTACTTGCTGTGATTGATCAAGAAAAACCGGAAGCTATTGTATTCGGGCATACAGCACTTGGTAAAGATTTATCACCAAAAATTGCTAGTAAACTACAAGTTGGTTTAGTTTCGGATGTTACGGCTATTGAAGGTGAAGGAGATACTGCTGTTTATATTCGTCCGATCTATTCGGGTAAAGCTTTTGAAAAAGTAAAAGTAAAAGATGGAATTGAATTTATTACAATCCGTCCAAACAATATTGCTCCTCTTGCGAAAGATGATAGCAAATCAGCAGATGTGTCTTCACTTACAGTTGATATTACAAACCTTCGTACAATCATTAAAGAAGTAGTTCGTAAATCTTCTGAAGGTGTTGATTTATCAGAAGCGAAAGTCGTTATTGCAGGTGGGCGTGGAGTGAAGAGTGAAGAAGGTTTCGAACCTTTAAAAGAACTTGCTAAAGTACTTGGTGGTGCAGTGGGTGCATCACGTGGTGCATGTGATGCAGATTACTGTGATTATTCTTTACAAATCGGTCAAACTGGTAAAGTAGTAACACCAGATCTTTATATTGCAGCGGGTATATCAGGTGCAATCCAGCATTTGGCGGGAATGTCAAACTCGAAAATAATCGTTGCTATCAATAAAGATCCTGAAGCAAACATCTTTAAAGTAGCGGACTACGGTATTGTTGGAGACTTATTTGAAGTAATTCCTATGCTTACAGAAGAATTTAAAAAACTTAAAGTAAATGCTTAAAAAAGATACTTGGCTCTATCAAAAAGAGCCGAGTTCTTTTCTTTCAAGCTAAAATGTAGATGTAGTTATTTTAGTCTGATATAATCAAAGCATAGTTAGTATAAGGAGGAATTTTAAAATGGCAATTGTACACGGAACAGATCAAACTTTTAATCAAGATATAGAAGAAGGTTTAGTATTAGTAGATTTTTGGGCAACATGGTGTGGTCCATGTAAAATGATAGCTCCTGTTTTAGAAGAAATGGATGCTGAAATGAGCGATAAAGTAAAAATCGTAAAAGTAGATGTGGATGAAAACCAAGCAACTGCTAGTCAATTCGGTATTATGTCTATCCCAACTTTAGTATTATTTAAAGATGGTCAACCAGTAGACAAAGCTGTTGGTTTCCAACCAAAAGAAGCTTTAGTTCAATTCGTAGAAAAAAACGTATAATATAAAACCGGGTCCTAAATGGTGCCCGGTTTTTTTAACTTAAATCAGCCAAAGCTAATTTGATAATAGGTGATAATATGAATGATTTAATTCAACAAAAATGTGCAATCCTACCAGATCAACCTGGTTGTTATTTAATGAAAGACCGACAAGGAACAATTATCTATGTTGGTAAAGCGAAAATATTAAAAAATCGTGTGCGTTCTTACTTTACCGGGTCTCACGATGGAAAAACACAAAGACTTGTACAAGAAATAGTTGACTTCGAATATATTGTTACATCGTCCGAGCTAGAGGCATTGATACTTGAACTTCATCTGATAAAAAAACATGATCCGAAGTACAATATTATGTTGAAAGACGATAAAACGTATCCATACATTAAAATTACAGCTGAAAAAAATCCTAAACTTATTATTACTAGACAAGTAAAAAAAGATAAAGGAAAATATTTTGGCCCCTATCCTAATTCACACGCTGCGCATGAAACAAAAAAACTACTTGATCGATTATATCCCTTACGAAAATGTCAAAAGATGCCGAACCGAGTTTGTTTATATTATCATATGGGGCAATGTTTAGCTCCTTGTGTGAAAGAGATTGAAGATTCCGCGTATAGTGAAATAATTCAAGAAATATCGAGCTTTTTAAACGGTGGTCATTTGCATGTCAAAAAAAACTTAACCGACAAGATGCATGCAGCAGCTGAAAGTTTAGAATTTGAGCGCGCCAAAGAATATCGAGATCAAATTTCTCATATTGAACAAGTGATGGAAAAACAAAAAATGACAATGAATGATTTTACGAGTCGGGATATATTTGGGTATTCAGTTGACAAAGGATGGATGTGTGTCCAAGTTTTTTTCGTTCGTCAAGGGAAGCTAATCGAAAGGGATGTATCTGTATTCCCGATTTATCGCGATCCGGAAGAAGAGTTTCTCACATTTTTAGGTCAGTTTTATGCTAAATTGGAACATATTAAACCAAAAGAGATCTTCGTTCCAAGTGATACTGACTTACATTTAGCAACGGAGCTATTAGAAATGAAAGTAATTATTCCGCAAAAGGGAGCAAAAAAGAATTTAGTTGATCTTGCTGAAAAAAATGCGGTTTTAGCCTTGAGTGAAAAATTTCATCTAATTGAACGGCAGGAAGAAAGAACTGTTGGAGCTGTGGAAGAATTAGGGGAACTAATAGGAATTGCCTCTCCGAATCGAATAGAATCATTTGATAACTCTCATATACATGGGACTGATGCAGTTTCAGCAATGGTTGTTTTTGTTGATGGGAAAGCATATAAGAAAGACTATCGAAAATATAAAACAAAAACCGCAGCTAAACATGATGATTATGGTGCGATGCGTGAAGTTGTTCGTAGAAGATACACGCGTGTTTTAAAAGAAAACTTACCACTTCCTGATCTAATAATTATTGATGGTGGTAAAGGGCAAATAGAAGTTGCTAGAGAAGTTATAGAGGACGAGTTAGGGTTAGACATACCGATTGCTGGGCTTGTGAAAGACGGAAAACATCAAACTTCTCAGCTTTTATTTGGGGAACCTTTGGATATTATCCCGATGAAACGTACAAGTGAAGCTTTTTATTTGTTACAACGAATTCAAGATGAAGTGCATCGTTTTGCTATCACTTTCCATCGGCAACAACGAGGGAAACATACTATCGCATCTTCTTTAGATGGTATTGAAGGTATAGGACCAAAGCGAAAGACGTTATTATTAAAACATTTTGGTTCGCTGAAAAAAATGCAGGTAGCTACTAAAGAAGAATTTATAGAAGCGGGACTTCCTGAAAAGTTAGCGGATATAATGGTTAGTCATTTTCAGAAAAGTTTATTGTCTTCTGAATAGTGTTATGGTATGGTTGAAACAATTTAATATTCACTTAAAAAGTGAAGATAGAGGTGCGAATTGACAAGAGTACTCAACAGGAGGATGAAAAGAGCCTGTAATCGTTGAGGAAAGGGTCATTTGCCGAAACAGAGAAAAGCTTTTCCTTTTCTTTTGTTGGTTCTGCATTTAATAAATGTAGGATTGTCAGAATGCAGTATTCTGGAGGGCTATCTCACATGGACAATTTTTTTGACCGTGTATGAGACGATGCTTTTCACAATATGTGAAAAGCATTTTTTTCTTTAGCTTATCATCGAAATAAGGGAGAAGATGTTCATGAGCAAGATAGTAATGAAGTTTGGTGGAACTTCGGTCGCGACAACCGAAAAAATCGCGAAAATTGCACATCGTATTAGTCGTGAGAAAGAAAAAGGGCATGACATTGTAGTTGTAGTATCTGCAATGGGTAAGACTACAGATGATTTAACTAACTTAGCTTTTGAATTATCAGAAGCACCAAATAAAAGGGAAATGGATATGCTCCTATCTACCGGAGAACAAGCAACTATGGCCTTACTTTCTATCAAATTACATGCGATAGGTATTGATTCCATTTCTTTAACGGGTTGGCAAGTAGGTTTGCAGACAGATGAAGTACATAGAAATGCAAAAGTAGTGAAGTTAGATGCAACTAAAATTTTGAATTTACTTGCTGAAAATAAAGTAATAATCGTCGCGGGATTTCAGGGAGTGTCCGAGTTAGATGAAATTACAACGCTTGGTAGAGGAGGGTCGGATACAACGGCTGTAGCAATTGCAGCTTCTATTGCAGCTGACATTTGTGATATTTATACAGATGTAGATGGTGTATTTACTTCTGATCCTAGGTTTATAACGAAAGCTAGAAAGTTAGCACAATTAGAGTATGATGAAATGCTTGAATTAGCTAATTTAGGAGCAGGTGTTTTACATCCTAGGGCAGTAGAATTTGCTAAAAACTACAATATTCCCTTACGTGTACGTTCAAGCTATAACGATGAAGAGGGAACGATTTTAAAGGAGGAAGTAGATATGGAAAATAACTTAGTCGTTCGTGGGGTGGCGTTTGAATCTGATATTGTACGTTTAACAATAGAATATGAAGTGGCATTTAATGGTTCATTAGCTTCTATATTTACTACTCTTGCAGCAAATCATATTAACGTGGATATTATTGTTCAATCCATTGTTGATGGTGTAAAACCTGCTGTTTCTTTTTCTATTAAAAAAGAATCGTTATCGGAAGCGATAACCGTTTTGGAATCCAATAAACAATTGCTTGGATTCACTTTTGCTGATTTTGAGGTAGGGCTTGCAAAGGTGTCTATTGTTGGTTCTGGAATGGTTTCCAATCCTGGTGTTGCAGCACAGATGTTTGATCGTCTTAGAAAAGAAAATATTCCGGTGAAGATGGTAAGTACATCTGAAATAAAGGTTTCTGTTGTCGTTCCACAAAATGACATGATCCAAGCTGCAAATGCTTTGCATGATGAGTTCGGGTTGGCACTTGTTTAATAAGAAAAACGAAAACGTCCTTTAAGTGCATCTTGTCTTCTCTATTTCTAGAGTGCTTTGGAAGAAACATTTGCTACACTATTACCGCGGGAATTTTTGTGGATTGAGAAGTGACTACGTCACTTCTCAATCCACTTTTTTCGATAATCTTGTGGCGGATGTTTGTCCGTCGCCTTCTTGAAATTTGTAGAGACAAGGTGCGTAAGGTTTGGTTAATGAGAGATTAGATACTTTCCTATTCTTTTAAAAGCGGACGAAGATACAATTTCGTCCGCTCAGCGCTTCTTTATACATGGAAGCTAGCTATTTTTCTCTAGTACCACCTACTCTAATCATACACCCACTGATTCATGTACACGGTGGACGGTAAAAGTAATAAACAAACAAGCCCTTAAATGAGTAAATGCACAGCTTATAAACCCTAAACAGAGTCCCTTGCAGCTATTTCCTTTATCTATTAATTAGAGATGTTCCGCATTGATGTCAAAAAATCTACAGAATGAGTAGGGAAAATAAAAAGTTTCGGGAATGTCAGACATTTCCGAAACCTTTTTATCTTTAATCTAAGCAAGCTATGTACTGTACGACATGTACATTGCTTTTGTTTTAAATGCAAATCGGTTAGTTTAGATAGTTGCTTTCAAGTCCCATTTGATCTGAAACGTAACAATTCCATTTTTCTTTACTTGTTCGTCGAAGCACTCTGCCATATACCCACCAATTTTTTGTTGTTGTTCGGCTAAAAATCCAGCTTCTAATCGATGGCTTCTACTAAGTCCGCTTTGTGGCAAATTATACGTTTCTAAAGTATAGTAGGCGGAATCCTTCGCTGTTTTTTCTAATTGCAAAGTACCCCAACCAGCTTCGTGAAAGAACGCCAAAGCTTCCTCCATTGTATACAGTGGAAACTTTCGGGCTAGATCTTTTCCGGCCCAGTATAAAATATCTTTTTCATGTTTTCCGAGAATAGAAGCAAGAACGTGATCTCGTATTAATTCATATCCAAAGGAAGTTACATGTGAATGTTCCTTTTCATTCAAGTAGCAACCCTTCTTTCTAAAAAAATGTCATTTGTACTTGTTTATTTTATCAGAAAAAAATTCAGTTGGTAAGAGTAATAGTTTGTGAAAAAGGAAACGAATCATTATAGAAAAATGTAAGCTTTAAGATTTTAGAAAAAAATAAAGATGCCTTGACGCTCTAAAATGATGAGAGTACAATGGATATGTCATAAATACGTAACATGATGATGTGAAAAAGTGGTGAATTCTATTGCTTTTTTACAATAGTATTCAAGTAAGCCAAATGGAAAATTGAGGGGGGCAACTGTTTTGTCGAAAAATCGCGAATTTTACTGGCGTCGATTACATTCACTTTTAGGAATAATTCCTGTTGGTTTGTTTTTGATGGTACATTTAGTAGTAAACCATTTTGCTACAAGAGGAGCAGATGCATTTAATAACGCATCGAATTTTATGGAAAGTTTGCCGTTTTTGCTTATAATGGAAATCTTCATAATTTATTTACCATTAATGTTCCACGCATTTTACGGAATTTACATTGCATTTACAGCGAAAAATAATCCGAAAAATTTTGGTACTCTTCGTAATTATTTATTTATTTTACAACGATTTACTGGAATTTTTCTTGTTGTATTTATTGCCTGGCATGTTTTTGAAACGAAGATTCAAACGGCAATCGCAGGGGATGAAGTTAATTTTGATATGATGGCAAATATTTTATCAAATCCATGGATGTTTGGCTTCTATATCGTTGGGATAGTAGCTGCTACATTCCATTTAGCTAATGGTATTTGGTCATTCTTAGTTAGCTGGGGCTTTACGCAATCACCTAAATCGCAACAAATTGTAACATATGTAACATTAGTAATCTTCTTAGCGTTATCTGTAGTTGGTGTACAAGCTCTATTAGCGTTTAGATAAGATCCTTCTACAAGTTCAACTACTATTAAATGAGGAGTGAGATAAGCATGGCAAAAAGTAAACTAATTGTTGTCGGCGGTGGATTAGCTGGATTAATGGCAACAATGAAAGCGGCCGAAGATGGCACGCATGTAGACCTATTTTCAATAGTTCCTGTAAAACGCTCACACTCTGTTTGTGCTCAAGGTGGTATTAACGGAGCTGTAAATACAAAAGGTGAAGGTGATTCACCAACAGTTCATTTAGATGACACTGTATATGGAGGGGACTTCTTAGCAAATCAACCTCCAGTAAAAGCTATGGCAGATGCTGCACCTGGAATAATTCACTTATTTGACCGTATGGGTGTTATGTTTAATCGAACACCTGAAGGGTTATTAGACTTCCGTCGTTTCGGTGGTACATTAATGCACCGCACTGCTTTCGCGGGAGCAACGACTGGTCAACAATTACTTTATGCTTTGGATGAGCAAGTTCGTCGATTCGAAGTCGATGGATTAGTTACAAAATTCGAAGGATGGGAATTCCTTGGAATAATAAAAGATAATGAAGGCGTTTGTCGTGGTATTAAAGCACAAAACCTTCAAACAATGGAAATTCGTGCATTCCGCGGAGATGCTGTTATTATGGCAACTGGTGGGCCAGGAATTATTTTCGGTAAAACGACAAACTCAATCATTAACACTGGTTCTGCAGCATCAATTGTATATCAACAAGGAGCTCATTATGCAAACGGAGAATTTATCCAAATTCATCCAACAGCAATTCCTGGTGATGACAAATTACGCTTAATGTCAGAATCTGCACGAGGTGAAGGTGGACGTATTTGGACATACAAAGACGGTAAACCTTGGTATTTCCTTGAGGAAAAATACCCTACTTATGGGAACCTTGTTCCACGTGATATTGCAACACGTGAAATTTTCGATGTATGTGTTAACCAAAAACTTGGTATTAACGGTGAAAACATGGTTTATCTTGACCTTTCTCATAAAGATTCACATGAACTTGACGTTAAATTAGGTGGCATTATCGAAATCTATGAGAAATTCACAGGTGATGACCCACGTAAAGTTCCGATGAAAATTTTCCCTGCCGTTCACTATTCTATGGGCGGATTATGGGTAGATTACGATCAAATGACGAATATCCCTGGATTATTTGCTGCAGGGGAATGTGATTATTCACAGCATGGAGCCAACCGTTTAGGAGCCAACTCTTTGCTATCTGCTGTATTTGGCGGTAGTGTTGCAGGTCCTAATGCAGTGAAATATATGAGAGGCTTGAATACTCATGCAGTAGATATGGACGATGTCATTTTTGATGCGGAAGTTAAACTTGAACAAGAGAAATGGGATCAAACGTTAGCGATGAAAGGTACTGAAAATGCTTACTTACTTCATAAAGAACTAGGTGAGTGGATGACAGATAATGTAACGGTTGTTCGTTACAACGACAAACTTGAAGCTACTGATAAAAAAATCCTAGAGTTACTTGAACGATACGAAAATATTAATATGGATGATACACAACAATGGTCTAACCAAGGTGCATCATTTACTCGTCAATTAAAAAATATGCTATATTTAGCACGTGTAATTACATTAGGTGCGCTTAATCGTAACGAAAGCCGTGGAGCACATTATAAACCGGATTTCCCGGAACGTAATGATGAAGAATTTATGAAGACGACGATGGCTAAATTTGATCCAGCTACTGGAGCTCCGATTTTCCATTACGAAGATATAGATGTATCACTTGTTGCACCTCGTAAACGTGATTATTCTTCTAAGAAGGGAGAAAATTAATAATGGTTACAGCAACAGCAACAGAAACAAAAAAAGTACAAGTTGAAATATTACGTCAAAATACACCAGAATCTACACCTTATTGGGAAAAATTCGAAGTGAACTGGCGTCCAAATATGAATGTTATTTCTGCGTTAATGGAGATTCGACAAAATCCAGTTAATACGGACGGTAAAGCTACTACTCCGGTAACTTGGGATATGAGCTGTTTGGAAGAGGTATGTGGGGCTTGTTCGATGGTAATTAACGATAAGCCACGTCAGTCTTGTTCTGCTCTTATAGATAAACTGACACAACCTATTCGTTTGGCACCAATGAAAACTTTCCCAGTTGTTCGAGATCTTCAAGTGGACCGTACACGCATGTTTGACTCTTTGAAAAAAGTGAAAGCTTGGGTTCCAATTGATGGTTCTTACGATCTTGGTGAAGGACCTCGCATGCCTGAACGTAAACGTCAATGGGCATATGAGTTGTCAAAATGTATGACTTGTGGTGTATGTTTGGAAGCATGTCCGAACGTTAATAGTGGTTCTTCATTTATGGGCCCAGCACCACTTTCACAAGTTCGTTTATTCAATGCACATCCAACTGGTGCTATGAATAAAGACGAACGTTTAAATGAAATTATGGGTGATGGAGGCCTTGCAAACTGTGGTAACGCTCAAAACTGTGTTGTTGCATGTCCAAAAGGTATTCCATTAACAACTTCTATTGCAGCATTAAACCGTGATACAACGGTTCAAATGTTCAAAAACTTCTTCGGAAGCGACCACATGGTTGACTAATAAAAGAAAAGCGCAAGCGCTTATTTCTAACCCGACAGGCAAATGAGTTTAGTGTAGGTCTGCGAAGTTCGCCACATCCTGTGGCAAAGCAGACATGACCCGCATCATGCGGGCCCAGGAGGCAGTTCCTCAGCCGCCGCAGTAATTTCACATTTGACCCCGAGGGGAAAGGTGCTGGAGTCTAGACAGTTTCTAAGTAGAATGGTTTTACTTTCTATGGGCTGTTAATAGGAAATCTGTGTAGAATATTTATTTCTATGCAGGTTTTTTATTTGTCTGATACAACAAATGAATAACCATTCATTTGTTTGGGGGGATTGTCACGATGAAAATTAGTTACATACAAGATTTAATGAGTTGGGAAAAGGAATTTACGTTTTATTCAGAAGTAAGTGTTCGTTTTTCTGAAACAGATATGTATGGTCATTTAAACAATACGGTGACGTTTGCATATTTTGAGTATGCCCGTATAGAATATTTAAAACATATACAGTTAATGAATGAATGGCTAAATCCGAATGGTGAAACGATTCCTGTGGTAGCTGATTTGCAATGTGATTATATGAAGCAAGTCTTTTTTGACGAGAAATTACGTATTTATGTAAAAGCAAATTCTGTTGGTTCATCATCCGCTGATCTTCATTACATGGCAAAGAATGAAAAAGGTGAAATCGTCTTTACTGGTAGGGGAACGATTGTTCAGATTGATAAAAAAACTGGAAAAGGTTCTAAATGGTCTGATGAAGAAATAAAAATTTTTAAAAAGTGAGCATAACTAGCCGTCACCTACTCTCCCTACGCTACATACGTTAGTAGAAGAGTGGATAGGGGGCTATGGCATTGTATGATAGTAATCAGCATCGATCAATACTGACGAACAGGGAACGTCAAATTTTTCAGTTATTAGTAGAAGATCATTCTACGAAAGAAATATCTATTCAGTTAACTATAAGTGAAAAAACAGTAAGAAATCATATTTCTAATACGATACAAAAACTTGGAGTATCGGGTAGGTCTCAAGCAATTGTTGAATTATTACGTTTAGGTGAATTGTCGTTGAATTAACCTTATTCTGCAGCTAAAGTCTGCTACAGAATAGGGTTAAAGTCTTCGGTAGATGTTGAAGATTTTGTAAAGAAGTTTATCTTTTGACCTCTACTAAAAATCTAGGCGAAAATACGCTGTGACGTAATTTATTTAGAATCCTTGCCATTTTCCTCAGAACACGTCACAATAATACTTAGTATGTATCGTTTTGAGGAGTGAAGGAACAGATGGCTGATGAAATAAAGAGTGTAAAACATAATCATGATGAAGTAGCTTTTTTAGAAAAAGAACTTAGACATATATCTGGTATTATAAAGCAAAAAGGGCGTCAAATGTTACATGCCTATACAATTACTCCCCCACAGTTTGTGGCACTACAATGGCTCTTGGAGCATGGAGATATGACAATTGGTGATTTATCAAATAAAATGTATTTAGCTTTTAGTACAACGACCGATTTAATTGATCGTATGGAAAAGAGTGCGCTTGTTCAAAGGATAAGAGATGAACAAGATCGTCGAGTAGTGCGTATACATTTGTTAAAAGAGGGCGAACGTATAATAGAAGAAGTAATTGCCAAACGACAACATTATTTAGAAGACATACTAGATCAATTTAATTCAAACGAAGTAGCGAATCTATCTACATTACTAGAAAAACTACACCAAGAGATGAAAAAGAACTGAGGAATTCAAGTGAAAGCCCCGATTGGCGTTATAGACTCTGGAGTTGGCGGTTTAACGGTTGCAAAAGAAATAATGCGACTATTGCCGAATGAAGAAATTATTTATATAGGTGATACGGCAAGATGTCCATATGGACCACGTTCTGAAGGAGAAGTACGCAAATTTACCTGGCAGATGGCAATTGCTTTGTCTAAAATGAATATAAAAATGCTTGTTATAGCTTGTAATACAGCAACGGCAGTAGCACTTAATTCATTGGGCAAAAAATTGCCTTTTCCAGTAATTGGCGTTATTTTTCCAGGTGCGCGTGCTGCTATGAAAGCCACAAAAAAAAATGAAATTGTAGTGTTAGGTACAAGCGGTACGATTAAAAGCGGAGCTTATGAAACTGCGATTGCTTCTTTAAATACGTCCAGTAAAGTGATTCCTCTCGCTTGTCCTACCTTTGTGCCTCTTGTCGAAAGCAATGAGTATGAAGGTGAATTTGCTCGTAATATGGTTATTAACACGTTATTACCATTAAAAAACGAACAATTCGATACTGTTATTCTTGGATGTACTCATTACCCTCTATTGCAACAATATATTGAGGAATCAGTTGGTCCACAGGTAATAGTACTCTCTTCAGCGGAGGAAACTGCCCAAGAAGTATTGGGATATTTAAACTTCCATCACATGCATAATCCAATTGTCGGCTATAAAAAACCGATATTTTATACAACTGGATCAATTCCCATATTCAAGACAATCGTAGAAAAGTGGTTAGAATTGCCGAATGCAGATGTAAGAACTATATCATTCACATGACCCTGTTAGCTTGAGAATCCTCGAAAAACGGGGTTTTCTTTTGCTTACATATCCGTTAAAAAGGAGAAATATATGACAACTAGAACAGATGGTAGAGAAGTAAATCAATTAAGAGATATACAAATTGAAACAGATTATTTAATTCATCCGGAAGGCTCCGTATTAATAACGGTGGGACGAACTAAAGTGATTTGTAATGCAACAATAGAGGACCGTGTACCACCTTTTTTAAGAGGACAAGGTAAAGGCTGGATAACAGCGGAGTATTCCATGCTGCCTCGTGCTACAGAATCACGCACACAAAGAGAAGCATCTAAAGGAAAGGTTACAGGTCGTACCATGGAAATTCAACGTCTAATAGGACGAGCATTGCGTTCAGTCGTGGATTTAGAAAGCATCGGAGAGAAAACGATATGGATCGACTGTGATGTTATACAAGCAGATGGTGGAACGAGAACGGCAAGTATTACAGGGGCTTTTGTTGCCTTAACAATTGCACTTGGAAAACTATACAATGAAAAGGGTTTACCAGTATTCCCGGTACGTGAATATTTAGCTGCAACAAGTGTTGGGATAGTAGAGAATATTGGTGTCGTATTAGATTTAAATTATGAAGAGGATTCTACAGCTTCTGTTGATATGAATATCGTGCAAACGAGCGGCGGGGAATATGTAGAGCTTCAAGGTACAGGTGAGGAATCCACGTTCTCCAAAAAACAATTGTTGGAGTTGCTGGAATTTGGAGAAATTGGTATTCAACAATTAATGGATGTTCAACGTGCTGCACTTGGTGAATTAGCTAGCAAAATTGGCGATAAAGGACAGGTAACAGAATGAAAAAAATAATTATTGCTACGAAGAATAAAGGGAAAGCAAAGGACTTTGAAGCACTATTCGGACCTCTCGGATATGATGTACTAACATTGCATGATGTGGCAGACGATATGGATGTCGAAGAAACAGGCACTACATTTGAAGAGAATGCATTAATTAAAGCGACAGCCCTTTCTGAGCGTTTACAAACGATGGTGATCGCTGATGATAGCGGACTTGAAATTGACGCTCTAGACGGCCGCCCAGGTATCTATTCTGCGAGATATGCTGGGGAAGCGAAAAGCGACGAAGCAAATATCGATAAAGTACTTGAAGAGCTTGTAAACGTGGAGGAACTAAATCGCACTGCTAGATTCGTTTGCGCGATTGCAATAGCATCTCCAAATTTAGAATCAGTAACCGTAAGAGGCACTTGCGAAGGTGTCATAGCAAAAGAAAGAAAAGGGACTAATGGATTCGGATATGACCCAATTTTTTATGTTCCTTCTGAAAATAAAATGATGGCAGAGCTATCCGGGGAAGAAAAAGGAGCAATTTCTCACAGAGGAAACGCGATTAAAAAACTTTCCGATCATCTTGCCGAATTATTCTAAACGAGAAGGTAATGGGATGAAGTTATTACTAATGAGTGATACACATGGTGACACAAAAATGATGGAACAGGTTATGCAGGTTCACCAAGATGTGGACGCTGTGATTCATTGTGGTGATAGTGAACTGGACTTTGCTTATTTTGAAGGTAAATCCATACATGTTGTCAAAGGGAATTGTGATGTTGATCCTCGCTTCCCTAATGATGTTACTTTTCAAGTGGAAAACGAAACAATCTATGTGACGCACGGACATTTATATCAAATCAAATCGACGCTAATGCCAATATATTATCGTGCACAGGAAGTACAAGCATCCGTTGTATTCTTTGGTCATTCCCATTTGCTTGGTGCAGAAGTAAATAATGGTATTCTTTTTGTGAATCCAGGTAGCCTACATCTCCCGCGTGGAAGAAAAGAAAAGAGCTATGCAATTGTAGAAAAGTTGGACAAACAATGGAAGGTATCCTTTTTTTCTGCAGAACATCAATTACTTGAACAAGTTCATTTTGAATGTTAAAGATATAAATGTGTTATTAATTTGTGAGTTAATCTAAGAATTCTACCAGGTTGCTTAGAGGTATTGAATCTCGCATATGGTATTAGACCGGGAGTAATATCTTTAATAACTAGGAGCAAAACATTTTAATAACTCAACTTTTTAAAAAAATACGAAATAGCATTGACTTAAAGTTATTATCATTATATAATAAATCTTGTCTTTCCTATCTGTGTGGTGGGGGAGTACTTGGTCTCAGTAGCTCAGCTGGATAGAGCAACGCCCTTCTAAGGCGTCGGTCGGGAGTTCGAATCTCTCCTGGGACGTAACGTTATATTTAGAGAAATAAGCACTTTCGCTTATGATTCAATTTTACAGTACTCGGTCAGTCGAGTTTCTGTACTAAAGAATTGTAGGTGGAGGTGTTTTTTTCTTTGTCCAAAAAGAAGGGGATATTTGATATTCAAATTGAACAAGCATTGACTGTGATTATAAAGCAACTTGAAGTAAGTGGCTGTCGTGAAAGAACGTTATACGATTACCGTACAATTGTGCATTACTTTATCAGGGAACTAAGTTGAATTTCTGATAGTTATAACCAGCGATGATATTTACACTTGGCTAGAAAAGATGAATGTCAAAAATACAACTAAATTAACACGTTTGAAGTGCTTCAAAGCATTTTTAGTACGTTATTTTGATAATGGATGGTTGACCAATAAGTTTTGGCGGTCAGAAAATATCAAAGTGGATACTGAAATTAAGGTAGGGGCAACAGATGAAGATGTAAATTTATTATTATCTGTTCTCGACTATATAAAATTCTTAGATTTGAGAAATGCCACAGCTGTTTTACTAATGTATCGTTGTGGATTACGGATTGGGACAATTGCACGTATGAATGAAAAGCAAATTGATTTTGTTTATCAAAGATTACAACTTGACGGAGAGGTTATGAAGAATCATAATGGATCAATTTTACATGTAGATGAACAAATGCTTTACCTATTACAAATAATTGTAAAGTAGAATAATCTCATCAGAGATGAATACAAAGAAGATAACAGTAATTTATTTATTACTATTATTAATAAATCAAGAATTTGTAATTTTACTTCAATAGAATACTTACTTCGAGCCATAAAAAATACTCCCCTAGATAAACAGAATTTTCTAATCTGTCTACCTAATGGGGAGCATATCGGTTCAATAACGAACAAGAGGTGCCCTATTTTTAACTAAAAAGCATTTGCGATTTTAGGAATAAGAGCTAATTTTTTGAATGACTAGTAGTATATTTTACGCGTACCATCAGTCGTTGTTACTTGGAAAAGCAAATGTTGACACGGATTCGCTGTTTTCTTCAAACCATTTTTCTGAAATGGTTTTGGTTTTGGTGAAGAAGCGGACTTGGTCAGGCCCAAACATATGCCCCTCGCCGAATCGAGAGCGTTTCCAACCAGCAAAGTTATGATAACCAACAGGAATTGGAATTGGCACGTTTACCCCAACCATGCCGACTTCAATCTCCGTTGTAAATTTGCGAGCGGCCGCCCCGTTATTCGTGAAAATTGTGACACCGTTACCGAGCTCATGTGCATTGATTAAGTCGATTGCTTCCTCTAATGAATCTACCCGAACGACGTTACGAGCAGGACCAAAAACTTCTTGCTCATAAATTTCCATGCCAGGTTTGATGTTATCTAATAGGGTAGGACCTAGATAGAAGCCGTTGGAATTTTCAGCGATGTCTGGGTTGCGACCATCGCATACAAGTGTAGCGCCTTCTTCTAGGCTGCGGTCGATAAAGCCAATGATCGCGTCCTTTGATTGCTTTGTAATAACAGGTCCAAAATCAACGTCTGAATCTGTGTATGGCCCCACTTTTAATTTTGAGATTTTATCAGCCAGTACTTCGACAAGGCTATTCGCTGTTTCTTCGCCAACGGGAATGATTGTGGAAATGGCCATACAGCGTTGGGAAGCGGCCCCATAAGCAGCTCCTAAAAATGCGTTTGCGACTTGTTCTAAATCTGCATCTGGCATGACAATCATATTGTTTTTGCCACCACCTAATGCCGTAACGCGCTTGCCGTATTTTGAACCGGTTGTGTAAATATAATCAGCGACTGCTGTGGAGCCGACAAACGAAATGGCTTCAATAGCAGGGTTTTCTAATAGCTCGTTGACCGCATCTTTGTCGCCATTGATGACTGTCCAAACACCATCTGGTAAACCCGCTTCTTTCCACAGTTCCGATAAAAATAATGCGGAGCAGGGCACGCGCTCGGACGGCTTTAAAATGACGGAATTGCCGACTGCGACCGCCATACTAGTCATGGCAAGTGGCACCATTACTGGAAAGTTGAATGGGGAAATCGCTGCAACGACGCCGAGTGGTACTTTTGCAGAATAAGCATTAATATCTCCGCCCACATTTACGGAGTATTCGCCTTTTAATAGGTGAGGTGCATTGATGGCTAAATCGACGGATTCTAAACCACGTGTGATTTCACCCTTGGCATCCTCGATTGTTTTACCGCTTTCAAGACAAATGATGTCGATAAGTGCATCTATACGATCGGTCATCAATTGACGAAACTTCATAACAATTTCAACGCGTTTGCCAACTGATAGGGCGCGCCAAGCTGGAAATGCTGTTTTAGCAGTTGCAATTGCGCCTTGCACTTCCTCTTTTGTTGCAATAGGGACACGTGCAATCACTGCCCCTGAACTTGGATTGAAAACATCTGAGAAGTGACCGCTTAAGCCTGCAACGATTTCATTATTAATAAAGTGCCCTAGTTCTTTTACCTCTGTATTCGTTACCATTCAATCATTTCCCCTTTGTGTTTTACGCATTTGGCAGTAGTTCATTTAAAGCGTGCGTAAGTTTTTCAACAATCAAATCTTTTTCTGCTAATGAAATAATCAGTGGTGGAGCGAGTGTTAAAGTATTGTTAAAGCCTGCAACCGTGACACCATTTTTTCCGATGATTACCCCTTGTTCTTTACATAAAGAAATGACTCTGTTGACAGCAGTTACATCAAGTGGCGCTTTGGTATTTTTGTCACTTACAAGTTCAATGCCTATCAATAAGCCTTTACCGCGGATGTTGCCCACATTTGGATGATTCTTTAAGCGTTCTTGTAGTTCTGCATGGAGAATTGCTCCCATTTCTTCTGAGCGAGCAAATAAATTTTCGTTTTCCAGAATTTCGATATTTTTGAGGGCAACTGCACAAGCCGCTGGAGAACCCCCGAATGTGTTGACGTGGCGGAAAAAGTCGTACTCCTCGCTCCCTGCAAAGGCCTCATAAATTTCGCGACGCACAGCTGTAGCAGATAACGGCATATATGCGCTTGTTAAACCTTTTGCCATGGTTACAATATCCGGCTGAATGCCATAGTTTTGGAAGCCGAATGCTTTGCCTGTACGACCGAAGCCGCAAATTACTTCATCGACAATGAGCAAGGCCCCATGCTTTTCACAAACTGCTTTTACGCCACGCAAATAGTCCGCATGTGGCATTATCACGCCGCCGCCCGTAATAATAGGCTCGAGTATAACGCCGGCAATCGTATCGGACATTTCCCACGTCATGACATTATCGATCGCCTGAACAGATGGTAGGGCAGCTGGCTCTGTATAATGATCTTCGTTTGCACGGTAGGTATCTGGTGGTGCAACATGAATGAAACCAGGTGCTAACGGTTCGTATTTATATTTGCGCTGTGCTTGTCCTGTTGCCGCTAATGCCCCCATCGTACTGCCGTGGTAGGCACGATAACGAGAAATAAATTTAGAGCGATTTGTGTGCCCTTTTTGCTGATGGTATTGACGTGCGATTTTGAAGGCGGCTTCATTCGCCTCTGAACCACTATTAGAGTAAAAAACAACATAATCATCGCCTAATAATTCGCTGATTTTTTCGCTTAGTTGAATGGCAGGGATGTGCCCAACGGATAGGGGAGTATAGGTATTTTCCAGTAATTGCTCGTAAGCGACCTTGGCTATTTCCTCTCGCCCGTAGCCAACGTTTACACACCATAAACCAGACATGGCATCTAAATAACATTTCCCATCAATGTCCGTTATCCACGCGCCTTTTGATTTCTGAATGATTGCCGTCGCGTTTGGGTTGTAGGGCTTCATGGAATGCCATACATATTGTTCATCTTTTACTTGCCAATTTTGACTCGTTAAATTCTTCATCAAATATCATCACTCCTTCATTTATCTTATGCTATCAATCCATCATTTATATTATTCTATAGCCAAATTACTCAGTTTATTCGGAAAAGTAGATTTGTACTCAATGTAAGATATATAAACTTTTAGTATTATATCCGTATATCCCGAATACACTTGCTTTATAGTTTTTATAATGAATCATTTATTAATAACTATGAAAGAGAGGACTTGCATATGTTTAAAAGTAATCGCAGTCGATTACAGGAGTTGATTGAACGATTTAGTCAATTTGGTGCAACTGTCAATGGAGGCGTAACCCGTTTGTCCCTATCAAAAGAGGATGTATTAGGGAGAGACTATTTTTGTGAAATATGCAAAGATTTAGGCATGGATATTCAAATAGATGATATGGCCAATATCTATGCGACTCTACCAGGAAAAAAAGATTGCCAACCAATCGTGATAGGATCACATTTAGATTCAGTTGAAAAAGGTGGCAGGTTTGATGGTGTCTTAGGTATTTTAACAGGCATAGAGGCGATACGAACTTTAAAAGAAAACGACGTTGAGCTCGATGTTCCATTAATGCTTGTGAATTTTACGAATGAAGAAGGTGCACGCTTCGATCCGGCGATGATGAGTTCCGGTGTACTCGCTTCAAAATTCAGTAAAGAAAAAATGCTGAAGTCTCTCGATAAAAATGGCATTACTTTTCAAGAAGCATTGCAGGCAAGTGGCTATGAGGGGGAGCAAGGAAGTCGTTTAACAGATGCGCTTGCTTATATTGAGTTGCATATTGAACAAGGACCAGTGTTAGCAGAAAAGCAGCGTGATATAGGTGTGGTCGAAGGCGTTTTAGGCATGGTGTGCTATGAAATTACCGTGACAGGTGAATCAAATCACGCTGGCACAACACCGATGTCGATGCGTAAAGATCCGATGATTGTGGCGTCTCGTCTAATTTCGTCTTTGCATGAGCAGTTAGGCAAAATTGACGAAGAGCTTGTGTTCACGTTTGGGCGTATGCATGTGGCACCAAATATCCATACAGTCATTCCGAAAGAAGTAGTGTTTAGCATTGATTCGCGTCATCAAAATCCCGCGGTGATGCGTAAAGTAGAGAAACTATTGACAGGCTTAGCTTTAGAGGAAAATGGTTGCCACATTCGCCCGGTCAAGCTATGGGGGCGGGAGACGGTATTTTTTGATGTAGCTATTTGCACTGAAGTGGAAAAATCATGTCATGAACTTAGCTATTCCTTCCATCGAATGTTCAGTGGGGCCGGGCACGATGCGCAGTATATCGCGAGCTTCATCCCATCAGCAATGATTTTTGTTCCAAGTATCAATGGAAAAAGTCATTGCGAGGAGGAAGAAACAACATTTGAAGACTGTGCCAAGGGAGCAGACGTGTTATTGGCAACCGTGTTGACACTACAAAAGAAGTTCAGCATGGGTGGCAAATACACACTAAATCAATGAACTAGCATATTACCAGATGTTAATAAAACTTACATTCATTAATGGAAAGGTGAGATTAATGTGAAAAAAATAATTACAGGTGGACTTATAGCGACAGCCTCAGATATGTACGAGGCAGATATTTTAATAGAGAACGGTAAAATTGTACAAATCGGCAAAAACTTATCAGCTGATGGAGCGGAAATTGTAGATGCAACGGGTAAATACGTGATGCCCGGGGGGATTGATCCTCATACGCATTTGGATATGCCGTTCAACAACACGGTGACAGACGATGATTGGAAGTCGGGTACAATCGCGGCTGCCTTCGGTGGGACGACGACCATTTTAGATTTTTGCTTATCTGCGGGTGAAGAAAAACTTGCGACGGCTGTGGAAAAGTGGCATGTAAAAGCAAAGGGTAAATCAGCCATAGACTACGGTTTCCATTTAATGATTGGTGATTTAACGCCTGAAACAGAAGACGAGTTACCGTTGATACTAGAGCAGGAAGGGATTACTTCAGTCAAGGTGTTCATGGCTTACGCGAAAGAATTCCAGGCGACAGACCGTACGCTGTTCAAAGCTTTTAAAATCGCAAAAGACATGGGTGCTGTTGTCATGGTGCACTGTGAAAATGGCTCAGTCATCGACGAATTAGTAGAGGAGGCGAAGCTAGCTGGTCAGACGGCGCCAATTTATCACGCACTGACGCGTCCCGCAGAATTAGAGGGTGAGGCCACGAAACGGGCCATTGAACTAGCGCATATTGCAGGAGCCAAGCTTTATGTTGTGCATGTGACGTGTAAAGAAGCGCTAGATGAAATTATCGCAGCGCGTGAAAAGGGCTATGATGTGTATGGGGAAACATGTCCACCTTATTTAACGCTCGATCAGTCAGCGTTAGGACAGCCAGGCTTCGAGGGGGCGAAATATGTTTGGTCACCACCACTTCGTCCGAAGTATCATCAAAAGCATTTGTGGAATGCGTTGAAAGCCAAGCAACTGCAAACAATTGGCTCGGACCAATGTTCATTTAGCTTTAACGGGAAAAAGCAATTAGGGTTAAATGACTTTTCTAAAATTCCAAATGGTGGACCGTTTATCGAAGATCGTTTCAGCATTTTATTTTCTGAAGGTGTGGTGAAAGGACGAATATCCATCCATGACTTCGTCGATATGATTTCGACAAATGCCGCAAAAATTTTCGGCTTATATCCACAAAAGGGAACGATTGCTATTGGTTCTGACGCGGATATCGTAATTTTTGATCCTGCGGTAAAACGTGAGATTTCAGCAAACACCCACCATATGAATGTAGACTACAACCCATATGAGGGCTGGGAAGTGACAGGAGAGCCTATCAGTGTACTTGTGCGTGGAGAATACGTCATTAAAAACAAACAATTTGTAGGCGAATTAGGCAGTGGCCAATATATCAAGCGTGCACTGCAGCCGACGACTGTACAAACTATCACCATGTAAACATCAATCCATGAGGGGGAATGTTTCAATGAACTCGCAACTCGAACGAAACTTTGTGGAAATGACTAGCAGGATGACAAAAAATGAAGCAATGGAAGAGGCTAATCGCTGTCTGTACTGCTATGACGCACCTTGCATTACAGCGTGTCCGACAAGTATTCAAGTTCCGAATTTCATCAAAAAAATTGCTTCCAATAATATGAAAGGTTCGGCCATGACGATTATGGAGGCAAATCCGATTGGTGCAAGCTGTGCGCGAGTATGTCCGACCGAGGTGTTATGTGAAGGAGCATGTGTGTTAAATTCATCGACAAAACCTATTAAAATAGGACAATTGCAACGTTATGCAACAGATTGGGCGATGGAATCAGACGTCGAGCTATTTAAGAAAGGTGAACCAAATGGACAAAAGGTAGCGATTGTTGGCGCAGGTCCAGCTGGTCTATCGGCGGCGCGTGAACTTAGTCGATTCGGCTATAGTGTCACAATTTTTGAAGCAGAAGCAAAGGCAGGTGGCTTGGGCAACTATGGAATTGTGTCATTCAGATTACCCAATAAAGTAGTGGATTGGGAAGTGGCTCAAGTTGTAAAGCTTGGTGTGGACATTAAAACAAACACAAGAGTAGGCGTAGATATATCTGCTGATGAAATTTTAGCGCAATATGACAGCGTTATTTTAGCGGTTGGTATGGGGGTCGTGCCTAATCTTGGCATTAAAGGTGAGGAGCTAGATGGCGTTCATGATGCCATTGAGTTTGTAAAGCGCACGAAAATGGGTGCACTAACGGAAGACTTAATCGATAAACGTGTTGCGGTTATCGGTGCAGGTAACACAGCCATCGATGGTGCAACCTGTGCTGTGCGACTAGGTGCGGAGCAAGTGGACATTCTTTATAGAAGAACAGAAAAAGAGATGACTGCCTATCAATATGAATATGAATTTGCCAAACAGGATGGCGTTGGATTTAAGTGGCTGACAGCGCCGAAACAGATTATTGGTGATGAGGCAGGGAAAGTAATGGGACTTGAATGCGTCAAGATGAAGCTTGGAAATGCTGGAGCAGACGGTAGGAAACGACCTGAAGTAATCAAGGGATCTGAGTTTGTTTTAGAGGTGGATGCGGTCATTAAAGCAATTGGGCAAACGCGCTTTGTCTCGCTTATTGAAGCGTTTAGATTACAGCATACAAACGGAGTAGTAGACATTGACGAAACGACTTTGCAAACATCTAATGACAAAGTGTTTGCTTGTGGAGATGTCGTGTTCGGCAATGGCCAAGGGGAAGCAATGGTGGTAACAGCTGCACAACAAGGTAAAGATGCTGCTTACACCATTCATAAGCATTTGAGAAAACCGAGCGAGAATGCATAGGGGGATGTAGCATGGCAGACTTACGAATTGACTTGGCCGGGATTAAATCACCGAATCCATTTTGGTTAGCATCGGCACCACCGACAAATTCGGGCTATCAAGTGCAACGTGCATTTGAAGCGGGCTGGGGTGGTGCAGTTTGGAAAACATTAGGAGAACCAATTTTAAATGTTTCATCGCGATTTGCGGCTGTCAGCTTTAACGGACAGAGAGTAGCGGGCTTTAATAATATTGAGCTCATTACGGATCGTCCGTTAGAGGTTAATTTACAGGAAATTCTTGAAACGAAAAAAAGATTTCCTAATCATGCCATTATCGCTTCATTAATGGTAGAGCCACAGCAGGAAAAGTGGCATGAGATTGTCAAAAAAGTAGAAGCTGTGGGGGTTGATGGTCTTGAGCTTAATTTTGGTTGTCCACATGGGATGGCAGAACGAGGAATGGGAGCTGCCTCTGGTCAAGTACCTGAATTGGTTGAAAAGCAAACGTACTGGGTGAAGGAGGTTGCACGTACACCTGTTATCGTAAAGTTAACGCCAAACATTACGGATATTACGATGACGGCAGAAGCGGCAGTGCGTGGCGGGGCAGATGCTGTTAGTATGATTAATACGATTAACAGCTTAGCGGGTGTCGATTTAGATTCATGGAATACGGTGCCGCATGTTGGTGGGAAGGGGGCACATGGCGGATATTGTGGTCCTGCTGTCAAGCCGATTGCACTAAATATGGTTGCAGAATGTGCACGGAATCCTTTCGTCAATGTACCAATTTCAGGAATTGGTGGGATTTCAAATTGGCAGGATGCTGCGGAATTTTTGCTGATGGGTGCAACAGGCGTACAAGTTTGTACAGCAGCGATGCACCACGGATTTAGTATTGTTGAAGATATGATTGATGGACTTAATAACTATTTGGATGAGAAGGGCATTTCCTCAGTGATGGATATAGTCGGGCAGTCGGTTCAACGTTATTCTAACTGGGGTGACTTAGATTTAAACTACAATATTGTTGCTGAAATTAATAATGATGTTTGTATTAATTGCAATAAATGCTATATTGCGTGTGAAGATACGTCGCATCAATGTATTGACCTGTACACAGAGAGTGGTCGCCCTATGCTAAAAGTACGTGAACAAGATTGTGTAGGCTGTAATTTATGCGCGATTGTGTGCCCCGTAGACGGTGCGATTTCGATGGTCGAAAGAATGTCAACTATTGCGCCAATGACTTGGAACGAACGTCAATCACTTATCAGCAATTTTACTCGATAAAAAAGTAGGGTGGATATCCGTTCTGACTGTGCTTTTTCATGGAGCGTCCGACGAGCGGCTTCGGGTCAACGGGATATTGGGAATGAAGACGTGGCACAGGACATGACGTTATTAGCCTTCGTTCCCCTAAAAGCCACGTTCAAAGGTCTCATCTAGGATGCCAAATGAAAAAAATCTTTAGTAGAATATGGTCCCAAGTACAGATTTTGGTGTAGAGCCATAAAAAAAGTAGGCAATTATTTGTGCGTTAACTGGAAATCTAATATAAGGGAGAGACATGTATGGCGAATGGTGGAGATTATTTAAAATCACCAGATTTACTTCCAGTAACACATCAAAAAAGAAGTATCGGGACATTTGGTTTTGCAGTAATTTGGATAGGGATGGCCATCGTTTTAGCCGCCTTTGCAATTGGTGGATCAGCTATTATGAATTTGTCATTGCCTATGTTAATTTTAGCGACTGTGATAGGTTCCGTTTTAATCGGTGTATTTATGACATTAATCGGTGACATTGGTATTGAGCACGGCTTATCCTTCCCGGTTTATATGCGTGCCCCATTTGGTACAATTGGCACGCACATACCATCCCTCGTTCGTGGGGTGACAGCTGCTTGTTGGTTTGGGCTTAACACCTATTTTGGTGCAATGGCTATCAATGGGATTTTGAATTTATTATTTGACTTTAATAATTGGTTTTTATGTTTCCTTGTTTTTGCGGCATTACAGTTAATTAACACCTCGCTAGGCATTAAATCCATTGAGCGCTTTGCGGATTTTGCTGCGCCGGTTATTATATTAATATCGTGCTGGATGTATATTACGCTTGCCGATCACGCAACGGCTCAAGGGAAAAATGTGTGGACTTGGATAGAATCACCGACGACAGGATTGGCAGCTTTTACAGCATTCATGGTTGTGATGATGGCGAACATGGGATTCTGGGCAACGTTAGCAGCAGATATGCCAACACTATCACGTTTCTTTAAAGCGCCAAAAAATGAACGCAATTGGTTCAAGCGCAATAAAACGCAGTTAATTGGCTCTTTAATCGTGATGCCGATTACCAATACATTTATGGTAACTATAGGTGCAGTGGCTTATATGGCAGTAGCATCTGCGGATCCGATAAATGCCTTGCAGCAAAGTGCAAGTGGAATTGTGTTAGGGGTTTTATTGCTAATGATTGTGTTAGCGCAATGGTCAACAAACACGTCCGCAAATGTTATTCCTGCGGCAACGATTTTCTCAAACATTGGCGGACCAAAAGTGCCATTCTGGGCTGGTGTTATAATAGCGGGGGTTATTGGAATTGTAGTACAGCCGTGGAGCTTATTTGGCGTATTAGTCGATGCGTTATTAATCATTGGCGGTATTTTAACAGCAATTGTGGGGATATTATTCGCCGATTATTATTTAATCCGTAAACGTCGTGTGAACGTAAAAGAACTGTACGAGTTAGACGGCCAATATAAATATATGAATGGCTTTAACTTGGCGGGATTAATCGCTTGGGTGATCGGTGGAGCTTTAGCGAATATGTTCCCAACGTATTCTTCATTGGTGGGCTTTTTCGTGGGGGCGCTCGTGTACTATGTCTTGGCGAAATATTGGTGGTTCAAAAAGTACCCGCAAGCCGAACTAGACGATCCTAGTGACGCCAAGTATTTGGGTATTACAGTTGGTCACGATTGGGACGATATCGTCGTGCAAGAAATTGAAGAAAAAAAGGCTGAATAAAAAAGTGGGGTGTGTCTATGTCGGATCATTTGTTAAGTTTGGATGAAATGGAACAAGTAGATGACTATTTTGACAAGGGCTTTAAAGTCCATTCAGTACAGGAAAATTTAAGCGGGATGTTTGTCGAGTTTAAACGGCAGGAAGAAGAAATAACTTTGCAGATTGTGACTGCCGAAGCGCGTAAATATTTTGCGGCAAAGCTCCTAGAACAAACCCTGTTGTAAAAAGGTATGTCAATTTAATATGAAGTGGCGAAAACTCTATTCTATTACATACTAGAATAGAGTTTTAATGTTATCTTTTTATCTTCATTATCCTCCTGGGGACGTAATATAGTAAAGTATGAAGCAATAAAAAAGGTTGTAAATGTTGTTTATTCAACATTTACAACCTTTTTTTCAAAGAAAAATATAAAGGGGATTATTTGAATTTAATGATTCATGAATAATTCTCTTTATCATATAGTATATGAATGATGAAAACTTTGTTACTTGCAACATTTAGGTTAGCATCTGTTGTTTGAGTGAATCAGTCGCCTTAAAAAAGTTAAATAAAGCTTGCAAAATGTTAGATTTCCATTATACTAATTAAGTAGCTAAATTTGGTCACGATGAATATATTGTTCCAAAGATGCTAAAATTTCTTTGTTCTTAAGTCTCAGTAGCTCAGCTGGATAGAGCAACGCCCTTCTAAGGCGTCGGTCGGGAGTTCGAATCTCTCCTGGGACGTTTCTAGGCTCTGAAAGAATCATTTAGAGTCGACATCAAAACGCTTCAATTCCTAGTTATATAGGGAATTGAAGTGTTTTTTTTGTTTTATGAGAATTCCTTTAAAGTAGATAGAGTTTTAAGTTTAAGCATACATAGTACTCACCTCATTATTTGAATCTCATTTCTTATTTAAATTTTCCGCTCTTGCTATTTTTTATATAAATAAGTCCTTAGCCAAACCTAAATTGTTCTATTTTCAGCTGAGTAATCATATACTCTTTCTAAAATACAGAATATTTAAAATTCTATAGTTTAATATTTCTTTACAATTATTACTCATTTAGAATTGGGTTATGAGAAAGAAAAAGAAAGGGGATAATTTTCTTGCAAACGACAATTTTTACAAATGGCAATATTTACACGATGAATCTCAAAAAACCTTTTGTACAGTGCTTGGTTACGAGTAATGAAAGAATTATTGATATGGGATCTTCCGAAGCGTTGTTATTACAATGGGGTCGAAATGGAACAACTATAATTGATTTAGAGGGAAAGACGGTAGTTCCGGGTTTAATCGATAGTCACCTTCATATATCTAGTGTCGGTATCAATGCACAGGAACTTGATCTTACAGGTGTAAAGTCAAAAGATGAATTGTTGACTCTTATTAAAAATAAATCGGTTACATTACAACCTGGCGAATGGATTTTAGGACGTGGATGGGATGAAAATGTCTTTCCTGATAAGCAAATTCCCACTATTCAAGAACTAGATTATGCAGCGCCGTTTTTTCCGTTATTTCTACCAAGAGTATGTGGACATGCATTTTTAGTGAATACGAAAGCACTATTTCTAAGCGGATATCATCCGGAAATGGCTATTCCTTACGGTGGTATGGTAGTAATTGATCCGACTTCTAAAAAGCCGACTGGCCTATTGTTAGAAACGGCATCGACGATTGTAACAAAGCATATTCCTAAAAAAAGTTACATGCAGTTAAAAAATGCTCTAAAGATAGCGATGGAAGAATCGGTTCGTTTGGGATTTACGAGTATTCATACAAATGACCCTAATTATTTAGGGGGTGCAATCCAAACTTATAAATTATTTGATGAACTTGTGAACAATGAAGGCATTGGCCCGAGAAGTAATCTTTTAATAGACTATGCCTATCTAGAGGAATTAAAAACGGCAGGTATGTCTACTGGTTTTGGAAATAATAAAGTAATGATTGGCGCGATCAAAATTTTCGCGGATGGTGCCCTTGGGGGTAGTACAGCACTACTTTCCAAACCATATAGTGATGCTCCCACTAATTCAGGGAATGCCATGTATAGCCAAAAGGAACTGTTGGATATTATTCGAGATATACGTGCACAGAATTTGCCTGTTGCAGTTCATACGATAGGTGATCAGGCATTGACAAATGTATTGGATATATTAGATCAATTTGAACCTGCTAAATACCGTGATCGGCTTATTCACGTCTCGATATTGAACGAAAATCTAATTGATAGACTAGTAAATCCAAATAGAATTGCAGATGTTCAACCGAAGTTTGTCTCAAGTGATTACCCATGGATTATCGAAAGATTGGGGGAGGAGAGATCGAACTGTTCTTATCCCTTTAAAACACTTCTGAAAGCAGGGGTTTTATGTGCGGGAGGTTCTGATGCTCCGATTGAACCTTTAAATCCATTACTGGGAATGCATGCAGCCGTTACACGTAAGAAAGTGGGGGAAACGCACAATGGATACAATCCACAAGAGAAATTATCGATGTTCGAAGCTGTTCAATTATTTACAATAGGAGGTGCTTATGCAACGAACGAGGAAAATGTGAAGGGTACGCTTGAAATAGGAAAACTATGTGATATGTCAGTTCTGTCGAAAGACTTATTTGAGATGAAATCAGCTGATGAGCTTTTGTCCACGGAAGTTGAAATGACAATTATCGGCGGAGAAATAAAATATAGAAAATAGCATAAGTAAAGTAAAAATGGTGACACCAATTCTTAAAGGGGGTATGGATAGTGGATGCTATACTTGAAACAATTGTTGGTTGGCTATGGGGATTACCGCTAATTTTCACAGTGTTATTTGTAGGTTTATATTTTACGATAGGGAGTAAGTTATTTCAATTCGGTTATTTGCCTCATATATTCAAAAATACGTTCGGGAAAGTATTTTCCAAAAGAGATAAATCGAAGGATACAAAAGGAATTCTAACACCTTTTCAAGCAGTTAGTACTGCTATTGGTGGCAGTGTCGGAGTAGGGAATATCGGAGGCGTAGCAACGGCCATTGCAATAGGAGGACCAGGAGCCGTTTTTTGGATGTGGCTTACAGCGCTTCTAGGAATGATCACCAAAACTGTGGAAGTATCACTTTCTGTGTATTACCGGAATACGGATGAAAAAGGAAATCCGTATGGTGGACCGACTTATTATATGGAGAAGGGGCTTGGTGAGGAAAAGAAGTTTAAATATTGGAAAGTACCTGCTATTCTTTTCGGTTTCGGCATCTTTACGACATTTTTTATAACACTACAAAACTATACGATATCTGAAGCGGTAAGTTCTACTTTTAATATTGGCATGATTCCTTCATCGTTTATTTATCTAACGATTATTTATATTATTATTTATGGTGGAATAAAGAGAATTGGTGAGATTGCTTCTTTGCTTGTTCCTTTTATGTGTATGTTTTATGTGTTAGCAGGTCTATTTATCATTTTTAAGAATTATTCTGAAATAGGACCAGCATTCGCACTAATTTTTGATAGTGCATTTTCTGGAGCGGCAGCTGTCGGTGGTTTCACGGGGGCTGTTATTGCTCAAGTGATTCGAATGGGAGTAGCGCGATCAGTTTATAGTAACGAGGCTGGTTGGGGTACTTCGCCGATGATTCATTCTACAGCGAAAACAGATCACCCCATTAAACAAGGAATGTGGGGAGCGGTAGAAGTTTTTATTGATACGATTATCATTTGTTCCATCACAGCTTTTACCATTATTATAACTGGGGTATGGTCATCCGGTCTAGATGGTGCTGCGTTAACACTTTCCGCATTTGAAACAGGAATTGGTCAATTTGGCCGTTATATTATTGCGATATCCATCTTTTTGTTCGGGTTAACCACATCTACCGGTTGGTACACGTATTATGAAATTTTGTTGCGGCACCTGTTCAACGATAAGAAGAAGATTACACTCAAGTATAAAATTTTGACCGCTTTTAAATGGCTATATCCAATTCCAGGTTCCTTGATGGTAATTTACGCAGTAAACTATAATCTACCTGGAAAAGCCGTTTGGTATTTTGCTGATATAACTACAGCCATACCGACATTTGTAAACTTAGTTGTTATTTTAATATTAAGTAAAAAGTTTTTCGAGTTACTTCGGGATTATAAAGCCCGATATTTGAATATAGGAACCATTGATCCAAATTTCAGTGTCTTTTATGAAGACAAAGTGAAGAAAAAGAAAAAGTAACTTTCAAATAGTAGAGCGACCGCAAAGAATTTACACTTTGCGGTTTTCTTGAGAGAGCATGTATATGAAATCGATATACTAAAGATCCAGTATTCACTTTAATCCTACAATGGCTTGATCTTATTTGTTATTCCTTTTACCGTACACAATATATATGAATCAGTTGGCAGATAATTAGAGTTGGTGGAATCTGAAAAAAATAGATAGCATCTATAGATAAAAAAGCGCAGAGCGGACGAAATTGCATCTTCGTCCGCTTTTAAAAGAATAGGAAATTATCTAATCTCTTATTAACCAAACCTTAAGCACCTTGTCTCTACATATTTCAAGAGGGCGACGGACAAACATCTGCCACAAGATTACCGAAAAAAATGGCTCGTGAAGTGACGCAGTCACTTCACGAGCTAAATTACTAGGGTAATAGTGTAGCCAGTGTTTCGTCCAAAGCACTCTGGTAATACTAAAGACAAGATGCGCTTGAAAGTCGCTTGCGTTTTTCTTATCCCAAGAAATGGTGAAGACCAGTCCAAAATTATCACCGACTAAAACAGCTTTTCTATTTGTACTTATCCAACATTTAAGTTTTAACCCTCCTTTTCTCAAAGATAGGAGGGTATTTACAATTATTTTTTAAGAAAGCATAGGAAAATAGTACAAAATGATATAGTATATACTTATACATATCGATGGTAAAGGTAGGCGAGTAAAATGAAGGATAAAAAATATGGCCTAATAAACAATGAAAATGTTATCGTCTTTCCAGGAATGGTGAATAAACTCATAAATGATGGTTTAGCCTTTGCGGAAGAAAATAATTATTTGGAAGCAGCAGGATGCTTTGATGAAGCAAAAAAGTATGTGGAACTAGATGATACGATCTTAAGTGTCTACATACTTACTTTGTTAGAAACAAAACGTCAACTAGAAGCTAAAGAAATTTGTGAGAATTTATTGCAGAAAAAATCTCCGATGCTCGAACAAATTGTTGAATTGTACTTGACCATTTTACTTGATTTGAAAGACTATAATGAAGTAGATACCTTATTAAACAAACTGCTTGTGGACAAAAGATTTTCAAAAGAACGAAAGAAAAATTTCCTTCAGTTAAAAGAATTGAGCGGAAAACTTGCAAGGGAAAAAGAAAATCAACTACACATGGGTAATTCTATTTCTCCAAATGTTGAGGTAGAAAAGTTCAAAATAGACGTATTTACCAAGCTACGTTTAGAAGAACAGGAACAATTATTGCAAAAGTCTTTTTTGGCAGATGTCACAGAAGCTTTACCAGATATTATAAAAATTGCAGAAAGTAAAAAAGTCTATCCTGCAGTTCGGACACTGGCTTTATTAGTACTAGGAGCAATTGGTGAAACAACCGAAGTAATAATTGAAAAGTTTGGTTTTAAGGAAAAAATCAATCCTGTTACACCCCCGGCTCCAAATGCTGTGGATCGAATAGAAAATATAAATTTATGCGTTCATAAATTGTTAGAAAAAACTCCTTCTAAATTTGAAATGACTGTTGGGCTAGTTCATAGTCATGCGTATGCATTATTCCCATTTGATTGGGTAGGATATAGTGATGAAGAGGTAGCAGAGGGCTATATAAATTTTGTAGATACATTATTAGGAATGGAAAACGGCCAACCAAATGATTTATATGAACTCATCAAATTAGTGGACGATTCTACAGCAATAATAGATAATGATAAATGTTGAAAGTCTATTCAACTATGCTATAATATACAAGTTGTCAATATAATTAGTGAAAACCTGTCCTGTTACTAATTTTTACAGGCTGCTAAATTATGTAATTTATTTTTGGAGGTAGAATATATGTCAGTAAAATGGGAAAAACAAGAAGGTAATAATGGTCTGTTAACAGTGGAAGTTTCTACAGATGTAGTAACTAAAGGTTTAGATCAAGCATTCAAAAAAGTAGTAAAACAAATCAATGTACCGGGATTCCGTAAAGGGAAAATGCCACGTCCAATGTTTGAAAAAATGTATGGCGTAGAATCTTTATACCAAGATGCTTTAGACTTCATTCTTCCAGAAGCTTATGGAAATGCTGTTGACGAAGTTGGAATTGATCCAATCGATCGTCCTGAAATCGATATCGTAACAATGGAAAAAGGACAACCGCTAGTATTTACTGCGAAAGTTGTTGTAAAACCAGAAGTTACTCTTGGAGATTACAAGGGTTTAGAAGTAACTAAATTAGAAACAGAAGTAACAGATGCAGAAATTGAAGAGCAACTTCAAAGCCAACAAGTTCGTTTAGCAGAACTAGCTATAAAAGAAGATGCAATCGTTGAAGGAGATACTGCTGTAATCGACTTTGAAGGATTTGTTGGAGATGAAGCATTTGAAGGTGGAACTGGAACAGACTACTCTTTAGAAATCGGTTCTAACACTTTCATCCCAGGTTTTGAAGAACAGTTAATCGGTTCAAAAAATGGCGAAGAAAAAGACGTAACTGTAACATTCCCAGAAGAATATCACGCTGCTGAATTAGCTGGTAAAGAAGCTGTATTCAAGGTTACAGTGAAAGAAGTAAAAGGAAAAGAACTTCCTGAGTTAAATGATGACTTTGCAAAAGAAGTAGATGCAGAGGTTGAGGGTATCGAAGGATTACGTGCTAAACTTAAAGAAGTAACTGCTGAAGAGAAAAAACAATTGGCTGAACAAACGCTTCGCGATGATCTAGTAGAAGCTGCTGCTGAAAATGTAACAGTTGATATTCCAGAAGTAATGATCGAAACGGAAACGGATCGTATTCTACAAGAGTTTGGTCAACGTTTGGAACAACAAGGTATGAACTTAGATCTTTACTATCAATTCTCTGGTCAAAGTGAAGATGCACTGCGTGAACAAATGGCAGAAGATGCTAAAAAACGCGTGAAAGTTTCATTAACACTTGAAGCAATTGGTGAAAAAGAAAAAATTCAAGCAACTGAAGAAGATATAAATGCAGAACTTGAAAAAATGAGTGCACAATTTAATATGCCTGCTGAAGACATAAAAAAAGCACTTGGCGGTACTGCGGTACTTGAAAACGATCTACGTTTCCAAAAAACGGTTGACTTCTTAGTCGAAAACGCAAAAATTTCATAATTCGAGTAAAAAGCGTTATAATAAATAGAACAAGGTACAGTAAAAATGTCTGTGCCTTGTTTTATCTATACATAGATTTTCCGACATTAACAGACATACTTAAACTTATTATTTGATTCCTTCTAAAGAATCTTGTAAGATAATTGCTTGAATAGGGGTGAATATTTTGTTCAAATTTAATGATGAAAAAGGGAACTTAAAATGTTCTTTCTGTGGTAAACCACAAGAACAAGTTCGTAAGCTAGTTGCAGGACCAGGTGTATATATTTGTGATGAATGTATCGATTTGTGTTCTGAAATTGTAGAAGAAGAACTTGGTGTAGAGGAAGAAATAGAATTTAAAGAAGTTCCAAAACCAAAAGAAATATTATCCATACTAGATGAATATGTAATCGGACAAGAGCGAGCAAAAAAATCACTTGCAGTAGCTGTTTATAACCATTACAAACGAATTAATTCAAATAGCGTAATTGACGAAGTGGAATTATCTAAATCGAATATTGTATTAATAGGTCCAACAGGTAGTGGTAAAACATTACTTGCTCAAACGCTTGCGCGTATTCTGAATGTTCCATTTGCGATTGCAGATGCTACGTCTTTAACTGAAGCGGGTTACGTGGGAGAAGATGTAGAAAATATTCTTTTAAAGCTGATTCAGTCAGCGGACTACGACATTGAACGAGCAGAAAAAGGGATTATTTATATCGATGAAATAGATAAAGTAGCACGTAAATCTGAAAATCCTTCCATTACGCGAGATGTTTCAGGTGAAGGTGTTCAACAAGCACTTCTTAAAATCTTAGAAGGCACAGTAGCTAGCGTACCACCTCAAGGAGGACGTAAACATCCACATCAAGAATTCATTCAAATCGATACAACGAATATTTTATTCATCGTTGGAGGAGCATTTGATGGAATAGATCAAATTATTAAACGTCGTTTGGGCGAAAAAGTAATTGGATTTGGAGCAAATCCCAATAAAGTAGAAGTAGAAGCAAGTTCCGTACTTGGTCAACTTATACCAGAAGATTTGTTGAAATTCGGTTTAATACCAGAATTTATTGGACGTTTACCAGTATTGGCAAGCTTAGAACAATTAGACGTTCCAGCGCTTGTACAAATTTTAACGGAACCTAAGAATGCACTTGCAAAACAATATCAAAAAATGATTGAGCTCGATAATGTGAAACTAACATTTGAAGAGGATGCATTAGTAGAAATAGCGAAACAAGCAATTGAGCGTAAAACAGGTGCTCGTGGACTTCGTTCGATTATTGAAAACATAATGCTTGATGTTATGTTTGAGCTGCCATCAAGAGACGACATTGCAGAGTGTGTTGTGACAAAAGAAACAATCACGGAAAAAGCAACACCAAAGCTTTTGTTAGCAGATGGAACTGAAGTAGAAAAAGATAACGAAAAAACATCGGCTTAAATAAGCCATTGAAATAAGCTGGCTTCCAATATGCGCTTGCTAAGTGCAATCAAGGATGTCAGCTTTTTCTCCTTATTTATATTCATAGAACAGCGGGAGAAGTCCGCTTAGACTAAACAGCACTAGATAGGATTGGTTTACTGTTTAATTAGTGAATAAATCGGACAGAATTAGACGGAGGTGACTTTCCAAAATGACGGAAAAAAATAAGACGTATTATCCTGTATTACCACTACGAGGCTTGTTGGTCTATCCGACGATGGTTCTTCATATTGATGTCGGCAGAGAACGTTCTGTAGCAGCTTTAAATGAAGCGATGTTACGTGAAGAAAAAGTGTTTCTTGTTGCGCAAAGAGATATGAATTTAGTACAACCAACTGTGGAAGATTTATACGATGTTGGAATTTTAGCAAACGTCAAACAAATGGTGAAGTTACCAAATGGAACATTTCGAGTATTAGTGGAAGGTTTACAAAGAGCCATTTGGGATGAATACAAAGAAAGAGAAATGTACGATGAAGTTTCGGTGTCTGCCTATATTGAGCCGGTAAAAGCAGACCAAGAAGACGAAGCGCTAATGCGAACTTTAATACATAATTTTGAAAAGTATTCAAAGGCATCGAAGAGCGTATCAGAAGAGACTTATAAGTCGGTTGTAGATATTGCAGAACCTGGAAGACTTGCGGATATGGTTGCTTCGCATTTACCATTAAAAGTGTCAGGTAAACAAGAAATTTTAGAAATTATGGATATAAAAGAGCGTTTAGAAACATTAATAGGCCGTTTGTACAATGAACAAGAGATTCAAAATTTAGAAAAAAAAATTAGCAATCGTGTTAAAAATGCAATGGAAAGAACACAAAAAGAATTTTATCTTCGAGAACAAATGAAAGCTATTCAAACAGAGCTTGGTGATAAAGAAGGTAAAACCGGTGAAGTTGCAGATTTGAAAAAAAGAATTGAGCATGCAGGTTTACCTGAAACGACGAAAAATAATGTATTAAAAGAATTGGATCGTTATGAAAAACTTCCAACTCAAGCGCCAGAAAGTGGCGTCATTCGAAACTATATTGAGTGGATTGTTTCGATTCCATGGTCCAAATCAACAGAAGACACGCTTGATATTAAAAAATCAGAACAAATATTAAATCGTGATCATGAAGGTTTGGAGTCAGTGAAAGAAAGAGTTTTGGAATATTTAGCTGTTCGTCAATTGACTAAATCGCTTCGTGGTCCAATTTTGTGTCTAGCAGGACCCCCTGGAGTAGGTAAAACCTCTTTAGCAAAATCGATTGCAGAATCATTGGGCCGTAATTTTGTTCGTATTTCGCTAGGAGGAGTTCGCGATGAATCAGAAATTCGTGGGCATCGCAGAACATATGTAGGGGCAATGCCGGGACGGATTATCCAAGGAATGAAAAAAGCAGGAACGATAAATCCGTTATTTTTACTAGATGAAATTGATAAAATGTCAAATGATTTTAGAGGAGATCCTTCTGCAGCTATGTTAGAGGTATTGGATCCAGAGCAAAATAATACATTTAGCGATCATTATATCGAAGAAACATATGATCTATCAAATGTTTTGTTTATCGCAACTGCTAATGATTTAAGTACAATTCCAGGTCCACTACGTGATCGAATGGAAATAATTTCTATCGCAGGTTACACGGAGATAGAAAAACTGTCCATTGCAAAAAATCATTTATTACCAAAGCAAGTGAAAGAACATGGTTTAACTAAAACACAACTTCAAGTGAAGGATGAAGCGATTGTAGACGTAATACGCTATTACACACGTGAGGCGGGAGTAAGAAGTTTAGAACGAGTTCTTGCAAATATGTGTAGAAAAGCTGCACTTCAGATCGTTTCTGGTACGAAAAAACGTGTAACCATCACATCGAAAAATATTGAAGAAACAATTGGGAAGAAAAAGTTCCGTTATGGACAAGCAGAAGTGGAAAATCAAATCGGGGTGGCTACTGGGCTTGCTTATACTACTGTGGGAGGGGACACGCTTCAAATTGAAGTTTCTTTATCACCTGGTAATGGCAAGCTACAGTTAACTGGTAAACTTGGAGATGTGATGAAAGAATCGGCGCAAACGGCTTTATCGTTTGTCCGATCCAAAGCTGAGAAAATCGGAATTGACCCTAATTTTCATGAAAAATTTGACATTCATATACACGTCCCAGAAGGAGCAGTTCCAAAAGATGGACCTTCTGCTGGAATTACGATTGTCACAGCATTAGTTTCCGCTTTATCTAAACGTCCAATTCGAAGAGAAGTGGGAATGACAGGAGAAGTTACACTAAGAGGTCGAGTATTACCAATCGGTGGTTTGAAAGAAAAAACATTAAGTGCACATCGCGCGGGTCTTACGACGATTATTTGTCCGAAAGACAATGAGCGCGATATTGAAGATATACCAGAAAGTGTTAGAGAGGTCTTAACTTTTAAGCTTGTTTCCAATGCTGAAGAGGTACTTCAAATAGCATTAGAGGAGTGAGAGCATGAAAGTGAATAATGTAGAACTATTAATAAGTGCTGTAAGACCAGCACAATATCCAGAAGGAGATTTACCGGAATTTGCCCTAGCAGGAAGATCCAATGTTGGGAAGTCATCTTTCATTAATAAAATGATTGGTCGAAAAAGCATGGCACGCATTTCATCAAAGCCTGGGAAAACACAAACATTAAACTTTTATAAGTTAGAAGAAGATTTGATCTTTGTAGATGTACCAGGTTATGGATATGCAAAAGTTTCTAAAACCGAACGCGCTGCATGGGGGAAAATGATTGAAACGTATTTCACATCTAGGGCTATTTTAAAGGCAGTTTTATTAATTGTCGATTTAAGACATCCACCTAGTGCAGATGATTGCATGATGTATGACTTTTTGAAGCATTATAATATCCCGTGCATTGTTGTTTCTACCAAAGCAGATAAAATTCCAAAAGGTAAATGGGATAAACACAAGAAAATGGTGAAAGATGAACTGCAAATGGATAAGAATGATCCTTTAATTGTTTTTTCATCTGAAACAGGACTTGGATTTGACGCAGCTTGGGCAGAAATTGAGTGTAGAATGTAATTTTAGATTGCTGAAAAATGCTAATCGCTAATAAAAAAAGATTATAACTGATCATTTAGGGAATAATAGCCTATAAATGATCAGTTTTTTTGAAATAATAAAGTATTATATTAATTAGTTAGTGGAACTTAAAAAATGGAGAAAGTCTATTGATAAAGAAGCCCTGCGCGGACGAAATTGTATTGTCGTCCAAAGCACTCTGGAAATAGTAAAGACAAAATGCACTTAAAGGACGAGAGCGTCTCTTCTTGAAGATTAAGAAAGTATATAGATTTTCATACTCCAAAACCAGTGTTCATAGTACTTTTAAGAATTAAATAATACCGCGGATTTCCGATTCAGGTGGACGCTTTCCGCGGGGCGAGCGATGAGCCATCACCGCCGCATTCGCGTCGCTTGCGATGTCACATCTGTCTCACTCATCCCGCTGGAGTCGCCACCTTTCACTACAATCCATTTAGTGAGTAGTACCTAACCAGAAGATTTTGTCCAGTTATCGCTAAGAGGATAGAATCAGTTGAAGTAAACGCAGTAATCATGCCACCCTGTAATCGTTGTTGAATAAGGGATGCTATTGTTTTTAAAATTTTGGTGAAATTTTGTGCATCCGGATAAAATGTAATTCTCTAACTGATGTTCATAGGATTTACATGTCATCTATCTTGCTAAGCAATTATTATTTTCCCCATACTAGTTGATTGGAGCGGAGGCGGCGACTTCTGCGGGAATAGCATGAGCGGAAGGCCCCGCAGGAACGCAGTGACGAGGAGACTGAAGCCGTGCCCGCGAAAAGCGTCCGCCATAGCGGAAATTAGACGGTATTTCTAAGCTACTCTTTTTAAAAGGACCGGACGTCTTTTTCCCTGTTTTTCTTAAAATTTATATTTCTCATTATTTGAAAGGTAAATAAGTCATCATTATTGTTAACTATTTAGAATAATGCGTCTTTTGGAATTGTGGACAGATACCTTGAAATGACACAACAAGTTTGATAAAATTATTTTATAATCATTCTAATCTAGGGACGTTAATTTCATAGCTTGTTCACAATTGGTTCAAATCATGTGAAAACGCTATGGTATAATTGGATTAATGAAATGAACGTGAAAGGGTGACATGATCCCATGCATACAATCGTGGTAGGTGTCAATTACCGTACTGCTCCCGTGGAAATTCGAGAAAAGCTTTCTTTTGTTGAAACAGAGCTTCCGAATGCCATGCAAGCATTGCAGGATCAAAAAAGCATATTAGAAAATGTCATTGTCTCTACTTGTAATCGCACGGAAATTTATGCGACCGTAGACCAATTGCATACAGGAAAATATTATGTGAAGCAATTTTTAGCTAACTGGTTTGATATTCCTTTAGAAGACATATCTCGTTATTTATTTATTCATGAGGATGATCAAGCAAATAATCACTTATTCCAAGTGATAGCTGGTATTGATTCGATGGTTCTTGGCGAAACACAAATATTAGGACAAGTGAAGAGAAGCTTTTTAGATGGACAAGAATACGGGACGACTGGAACTATTTTTAATCAGTTATTTAAACAAGCAGTAACATTTGCTAAACGTGCTCATGCAGAGACTTCCATTGGCGAAAATGCAGTATCTGTATCTTATGCAGCGGTAGAACTTGGAAAGAAAATTTTTGGTTCATTGAACAATAAACATATTGTAATTATTGGTGCTGGAAAAATGGGAGAGCTTGCTATTCAAAATCTTCATGGTAGTGGAGCTGGCAAAGTAACCGTTATTAACCGGACATTTGAGAAAGCGGAAGTATTAGCATCTAAATTTGATGGTACTGCAAAACCGATGGACGAGCTCCAATGTGCGTTGTTAGAGGCGGATATTTTAATAAGTTCAACAGGTGCAACCGAGTACGTTATTGACTATGAATTGATGCAGTTTGTAGAACGTCTTCGTAAAGGTAAACCTTTGTTTATGATAGATATAGCAGTACCTAGAGATTTAGATCCTCGTATCGGGGATTTAGCGAATGTATTCCTATACGATATTGATGATTTACAAGGAATTGTAGAAGCAAATTTAGCTGAACGAGAACGTGCAGCTGCTGAAATTAAGACAATGATTCAAACAGAGTTAAAGCAATTTAATGATTGGGTTACAACATTAGGAGTTGTACCAATAATTTCTGCGCTAAGACAAAAAGCAACTCGTATTCAGGAAGAGACAATGGTTTCTCTTGACAATAAAATGCCGAACTTAACAGATCGAGAACGTAAAGTATTAAACAAACATACAAAATCCATTATTAATCAGCTGTTAAAAGAGCCAATTCTACAAGTAAAAGAATTATCGACGGCAAAAGAGTCCGTGCAACAACTTCAATTGTTTCAACAAATCTTTGGGATTGAAGAAGATGTACAAAAAGAGATTATGATGCAAGCTGAGAGAGAAAAGATAAACTTAAAACAAACTTTATTGGCATCCCAAAAATTAAAAGAAGAATTATCCTATTAGTGAAGTAAAAAGGAGGCGTTTTTGTATCTGTATGTGTCATAATAGATATAGAAAACGTCTTTTTACATATTAAAAATACTCAGTGACTGCACAGTGCCACTTCCCACAGCGGGAAGACATAGGCGCTTCGGCTTTTTAAAAAATAAAGGAGCTTATTATGACTGATCTTGCGATGACAAGGCTACACGAGATTATGGTCATTCTACAATCCGTTAGCCTTGTTTTTTACTTTGTTGATTACCTAAATAAAGATCGTAGCGCGCATCGTATTGCAGTGTGGCTACTTTCCATCGTGTCGCTGTTGCAAACGATTTTTTTAGTTATGTATATTATAGAAACAAAGAGATTCCCAATTTTATCGCTATTTGAAGGGATTTATTTTTATGCATGGCTTATTATTACACTATCCATTATATTGCAATTAGTTTTTCGACTTGATTTGCCGGCGTTCTTTTTAAATATTATTGGATTTATTTTTATGACCATACATACATTCGCGCCAAATCAATTAGAACAAACAGCAGTTGGAGATGGCCTGCGATCCGAATTATTAGTTATTCATATAATATTTGCGATGTTAGCGTATGCTGCATTTTCACTTTCGTTTGTTTTTTCATCATTATATTTAATTTTGTATCGTGTGCTCAAAAAGAAAAAGTGGTCTAAACAATTTTCTAGATTACCTTCCTTGACTCAAGCCGAAACTGGAATGACCTTAGCAATATTAGTAGGCATTCCACTATTGTTTGTAAGTTTGGTTCTTGGGTTACAATGGGCATATGTATCATTAAGTGTTTTTTCTATTTTTGATTTTAAGATTGTTAGTTCCTTAGTATTATTGATCATTTATATCGTTGTTCTTCTTTTAAGAAAACAAGCCAGATTTAAAGGAACAAACTATGCATGGATTCACATATATGCATTTTTATTTGTATTGATTAATTTTTTATTGATTAGTCCATTATCCCAATTTCATCTTTGGTAATAAGAAAGGTAGAGAAATAATGCGTAAAATTATTGTCGGTTCTAGAAGAAGTAAATTAGCTTTAACACAAACAAATTGGTTTATTCAGCAATTGAAAGATATTGGAGCACCTTTTGAATTCGAAGTAAAAGAAATCGTAACAAAAGGCGATCAAATTTTAGATGTGACCTTATCGAAAGTTGGAGGCAAAGGTCTTTTTGTAAAAGAAATTGAACAAGCACTTTATGACAAAGAAATTGATTTTGCAGTACATAGTATGAAAGATATGCCTTCCGTATTACCACAAGGCCTAGTAATGGGGTGTACACCTAAACGTGTGGATGAACGTGATGCTTTTATTTCGAAAGCACATGTGAAATTTGCAGAGCTTCCAAAAGGAGCAGTTATTGGGACAAGTAGCTTAAGAAGAAGCGCGCAACTCTTATTATTACGTCCAGATATCGAGATTAAATGGATAAGAGGAAATGTAGATACGAGACTCCAAAAGCTTCAAGACGGCGAGTATGATGCCATTATTCTAGCAGCAGCAGGTCTAAAACGCCTTGGTTGGAGTGATGAAGTAGTGACGGAGTATCTATCCATTGAAGATTGTGTTCCAGCAGTAGGACAAGGTGCGCTTGCAATTGAATGTCGTGAAGAAGATGCAGAATTACTTGCGGAGCTTAGAAAACTATCTGATGAAGATACGTGGAATGCTATTCATGCGGAGCGTGCATTTTTAGCTGCGATGGACGGCGGATGCCAGGTGCCGATTGCAGGACATGCAGTGATTAATGGCGATGAAATTACCATGACTGGTTTGGTTGCAGCACCTGATGCATCTGTTGTGTTTAAAGAAGTAGTGACGAGTAAAGATGCAGAAACGGCTGGTAAAGAAGTGGCGCGTTTAGTAACAGAGCAAGGAGCATATGACCTAATTCAAAAAGTGAAGGCAGATTTGAATGTTTAACAAGCCTTTATTAGGTGAGAACGTCCTATTTACAGGGATTTTAAGATCTTCGGAAGCCGTGGATCTTACCCTTCATTTTGGAGGAAATCCTATCGTTGCACCGCTCATTGAAACACAAGAAATTGTTTCTCAAACGGATGAGCAACAATTGTTTGAATGCAAAGCTTATGACTGGTTAATCTTCACAAGCCAAAGCAGTGTAGATGCTTTTCATTTGAAAATGATAAAGTATGGTCTAGACCCTTTCATGTTCCAAGGGAAAATTGCAGTTGTTGGTTCGAAAACGGCATATGCTGTCAATAAAATAGGACTAAAAGTAGCTTTTACGCCTTCTATTTTTAGTGCAGATGTTTTTGTGCAAGAGTTTCCTGCCATTTCTTTTTCGAATGAAAAATGTATGTTTTTCAAAGGAAGTTTAGCGAAAGATACGATTACAAAAGGTTTAGTCAATCATGTAGATGAATGGATCATTTATGAAACAGTAGAAGTGGAAGAAAATATAGCTCAAGTGAGTGTATTAATAGAAAGCAAAGAAAACTGCTCCATTATCTTTACAAGTCCATCTACAGTAAATGTTTTTCATCAACATATCGGGGATCGAACAGGGTACGAAGCATTAACGATTTGTGCAATCGGTCACATTACAAAAGAATACTTAGAATCATTAGGTGTTGCAGTACATGTAATGCCTAAAACTTATATATTAACAGAAATAATCCATGCATTAGCAGAGTTGAAAGGAAGAGAATTATGACAGAATTATTATTTCAACGTCATCGTCGATTAAGAAAAACAGCTGGAATACGAGCAATGGTCAAAGAAACATATTTACATAAAGAGGATCTAATCTACCCAGTTTTTGTTGCAGAAGGAAAAAATATTAAAAATGAAGTGGCTTCCATGCCAGGTGTTTTTCAATTTTCTTTGGATCGTTTAGGGGAAGAAGTAGATGAAGTAGTTGGCTTAGGTATTCCATCTGTTATTCTATTTGGTCTTCCACTAGAAAAGGATGCAGTAGGAACGCAAGCTTTCCATGATCATGGAATCATTCAAGAAGCAACGAGGTTCATAAAAAAACGTCATCCTGGCTTAGTTGTCATCGCGGATACTTGTTTATGTGAATATACAGATCACGGACATTGTGGAGTAGTAGATGCCAGCGAACAAATTTTAAATGATCCATCCCTTGATGTATTAGCAAAAACGGCAGTTAGCCAAGCACAAGCAGGAGCAGATATTATTGCACCTTCTAATATGATGGATGGATTTGTGGCTGCGATTCGTCAGGCTTTAGATGAAGCAGGTTTCGCTGATGTACCGATTATGTCGTATGCGGTAAAATATGCTTCGGCTTATTATGGACCATTCCGTGATGCTGCCGACGGGGCTCCTAAATTTGGGGATCGTAAAACGTATCAAATGGATTACGCTAACCGTATGGAAGCAATTCGTGAAGCTTCATCCGATGTGGAGGAGGGAGCAGATTTCTTAATCGTGAAACCAGCTCTAGCTTACTTAGATATCATTCGTGATGTGAAAAATAACTTTGATACACCAATCGTAGCTTATAATGTAAGTGGTGAATATGCAATGGTAAAAGCAGCTGCGATTAACGGCTGGATTAATGAGAAAGAAACTGTACTAGAAACGTTGACAGGGATGAAACGTGCGGGGGCGGATATCATTATGACATATCATGCAAAAGATGTTGCGCGTTGGTTGGAGGAAAAATAATGACTAAATCATACGAGTTATCAAAACAAGCATTTACAGAAGCGAAAGAATTAATGCCAGGCGGAGTAAATAGCCCAGTACGTGCATTTAAATCGGTGGATATGGATCCGATTTTCATGGAAAGTGGAAAAGGAGCTATTCTTACAGATATCGATGGCAATGAATATATCGATTATGTGCTATCTTGGGGACCACTTATTTTAGGTCATACAGAACCAAATGTCGTAAAAGCAATTCAACAAGTTGCGGAAACCGGTACAAGCTTTGGTGCATCGACTTTAATTGAGACCAAACTAGCAAAACTTGTGATGGAACGTGTTCCGTCTATTGAAATGGTACGTATGGTTTCTTCCGGAACGGAAGCGACCATGAGTGCACTTCGCTTAGCGCGTGGATATACTGGGAAAAATAAAATACTGAAATTTGAAGGTAGTTACCATGGTCATGGAGATAGCTTGCTCATTAAAGCTGGTTCTGGTGTTGCTACACTAGGTTTGCCAGACAGTCCTGGTGTTCCAGAATCCATCGCAAAAAATACGATTGCGGTGCCTTATAATGATTTAGAAAGTGTACGTCACGTATTCGAAAACTTCGGAGATGACTTAGCAGCTGTTATTGTTGAACCAGTTGCAGGGAATATGGGGGTTGTCCCTCCAGTAGAAGGATTCTTAGAAGGTCTACGTGAGTTAACCGAACAATATGGAACAGTTTTAATTTTTGATGAAGTTATGACAGGATTCCGTGTTGGATACAATTGTGCGCAAGGTTACTTTGACATTTCACCAGACTTAACATGTCTAGGTAAAGTAATCGGCGGAGGTCTACCGGTAGGGGCGTTTGGTGGTAAACGTGAAATCATGGAAATGATTGCACCAAGTGGTCCTGTCTATCAAGCTGGAACGCTTTCTGGTAATCCACTTGCAATGACAGCTGGATACGAAACATTAACTCGTTTAAATGAAGATTCGTATAAGCATTTCATTAAACTTGGTGATTTACTCGAAAAAGGCTTCCGTGAAGCAGCTACAAAATACAATATTCCACATACTGTGAATCGTGCTGGTTCTATGATTGGATTCTTCCTTACGAATGTTGATGTTATTAATTTCGAAACTGCCAAAACATCTGATTTGGAGCTGTTCGCCAAGTATTTCCGTTTAATGGCTGAAGAAGGTATTTACTTACCACCTTCTCAATTTGAAGGATTGTTCTTATCAAGTGCTCATACAGAAGCACATATTGAAAAAACGATACAAGCTTTCCACACGGTATTCGAAAAACTATCAAGAAAATAAAGAACAAGAAGCCTCGTATTTATTTGCGAGGCTTTTTCATATTTTAAGAAGTTCAATCATAAGTTGTCCTATATGAAGGAGGATGACTAATGGAAGTAAAAGTGTGGGACGAAAAAGAACAGTTTCTTTTTCCAAAAAGTTTTGGAGTACCAAAAGCAGTGAAAAAGGTGGATGTTACTCCGCAATTTGAACATAAGGTAACAGAAGAGTCGATTCAAATAGTAGGCATCTATCATATTACCTGTCACGTCGAATTCGAAGAGGGAGAACATGCACATCATGCAACGAGTGAGTTTACACAAATTGAAGATTTAGATGTGCAGGGAGAAGTAGGTTATTTTGAATATGCTGTTCCAATGAGTGTGGAAATAGCAAAAGATAAAGTACAACCTGGCTGTTCTCCAACCTTGAACGTTAAACATGTCAATTCCAATACAACAGAACATGCATCCATTGAAATTGCTTGGTTAGTTCGTTGTGAATACGAAGGGCCAAAAGAAAATAAACAAGAATTAGTACAAAAAGCAGAACAAAATGTAAAACCAAAAATTCCAAAAGAAGTAGAACAAGTAGAAAGCTCAATTTTAGTAGAATCAGAGCTTCAATTTATATTAAATTTAGATGATGGGATGTCAAAGCTTACATTTCCATCAAATTATATCCCTGTAAAACAAAAAGCAGAGCAATAACAAAAAGGCAAGTATAATAAAATCCCAACTTGTCGGTATGATTAATACACGTATTGTTTGAAATCCACAAATAGGAATAATAATTCCTTTGCAGTAAAAACGTGTTATCCGTAACCATACGGGTAGTAATAAAGGGTTATATCCTCTTCTCATTGCATTTTCTCCTTTCACGAATTCGACTTAACACTTGACTTGACGACATAACCTGAAATTAGGTACAATATGAACAACTAAATAAAGATGCAATGAATGGGAAGAGTAAAATGAACTGGTTATCGAAAGAAAGGAAACAACTTGCTGAAATGTTTCTGTTAATCACCATTTGAAGGTAGCCCACGAGCAGCTTTTGTGAACGAATAGTAACAAATGCCGGTTTGAAGCCGTTATCTAATTGAGAGCGTGATGCATTCTTTTTGCATCTGCGAATAAAGGTGGTACCGCGAACAAACTCCTTCGTCCTTTAGTGACGACAGGAGTTTTTTTATATTCTTTTTTAGGAGGAACAGCCAATGACAAACGAGACAACAATGCCAACGAAGTACGATCCGCAGTCGATTGAAAAAGGTCGCTATGAGTGGTGGCTAAAAGGAAAATTCTTTGAAGCGCATCCGGAAAGTGAGAAAGAACCTTATACCATCGTAATTCCACCACCAAACGTAACAGGGAAATTACACTTAGGTCACGCTTGGGATACTACATTACAAGATATTCTAATACGTATGAAACGTATGCAAGGATATGATGCACTTTGGTTACCTGGGATGGACCATGCCGGTATTGCAACGCAAGCAAAAGTAGAAGAAAAGCTGCGCTCTGAAAATATTACACGTTATGATTTAGGACGTGAAAAATTTGTCGAAGAAACATGGAAATGGAAAGAAGAGTATGCTGGTCATATTCGTGCACAGTGGTCAAAATTAGGGCTAGGATTAGATTATTCACGTGAACGCTTTACATTAGACGAAGGGCTTTCAAATGCTGTAAAAGAGGTATTTGTAAAGCTATATAACAAAGGTTTAATTTATCGTGGTGAATATATTATTAACTGGGATCCTGCAACAAAAACTGCACTTTCTGATATTGAAGTCATTCACAAAGATATACAGGGTGCATTCTATCATATGCGTTACCCACTAGCAGATGGTACTGGTTCAATTGAAATCGCAACAACTAGACCAGAAACAATGTTAGGTGATACGGCGGTTGCGGTTCATCCAGAAGATGATCGCTATAAACATCTTATCGGAAAAACAGTTATTTTGCCTATTACTGCTCGTGAAATTCCAATCATTGCAGATGATTATGTAGATATGGAATTTGGTAGCGGAGCAGTAAAAATTACACCAGCACATGACCCGAATGACTTTGAAATTGGTAACCGTCATAATTTAGAGCGCATTTTAGTAATGAATGAAGACGGTACGATGAATAAAAACGCTGCAAACTATGATGGAATGGACCGATTTGCTTGTCGTAAACAAATCGTTCAAGATTTACAGGGTGCTGGTGTTTTATTCAAAATCGAAGAACATCTTCACTCTGTTGGACATTCAGAACGTAGTGGAGCGGTTGTAGAACCATATCTATCTACACAATGGTTTGTTAAAATGCAGCCACTTTCTGATGAAGCAATTAAATTACAACAAGCAGAAGGAAAAGTGAACTTTGTACCGGACCGCTTTGAAAAAACCTATTTACAATGGATGGAAAATGTACATGACTGGTGTATTTCTCGTCAATTATGGTGGGGTCACCGAATTCCAGCCTGGTATCACAATGAAACTGGAGAAGTATATGTTGGGCACGAAGCACCAGCAGATGCTGAAAACTGGAAGCAGGATAATGATGTATTAGATACATGGTTTTCTTCTGCATTGTGGCCATTTTCAACACTTGGCTGGCCGGATAGTGAAAATGAAGAGTTTAAAAAGTATTACCCAACGAATACACTTGTTACCGGTTATGATATTATATTCTTCTGGGTTTCCCGTATGATTTTCCAAGGAATCGAATTTACAGGCACACGTCCATTTGAAGATGTTTTGATTCACGGTTTAGTTCGTGCGGAAGACGGTAGAAAAATGTCGAAATCACTCGGAAATGGTATTGATCCAATGGAAGTGATTGAAAAGTATGGTGCCGACTCTCTTCGCTATTTCCTAAGCACTGGCTCATCTCCTGGGCAAGATTTGCGTTTCTCTACAGAGAAGGTAGAAGCGGTTTGGAACTTTGCCAATAAAATTTGGAACGCATCTCGTTTTGCATTAATGAATATGGATGGTTTAAAATTTGAAGAGATTAACCTAAACGGTAAAAAATCAGTTGCAGATGCATGGATTTTAACTCGTTTAAATGAAACAATTGAGCAAGTTACACGACTTTCTGAAAAGTATGAATTTGGTGAAGTAGGCCGTGCGCTTTATAACTTCATTTGGGATGATTTCTGTGATTGGTATATCGAAATGGCGAAACTTCCTTTAAATGGAGAAGATGAAGAAGCGAAAATGATGACACGTTCAGTGTTAGCGTATGTATTAGACAATACTATGCGATTATTGCACCCATTTATGCCTTTCATTACGGAAGAAATATGGCAAAACCTACCGCATGAAGGGGAGTCTATTACAGTATCTGCATGGCCAACTGTAAATGAGGGGCTTTCCAATAAAGAAGATGCTGCTAGTATGAAGTTGCTAGCCGAAATCATTCGTTCAGTACGTAATATTCGTGCAGAAGTGCAAACGCCAATGAGTAAAAAAGTGCCATTGTACATTTCAGCAAAAGATGCTGATACATTAGCAGTATTAGAAGCGAATGCAAAATATTTAGAACGCTTCTGTAATCCAGAGCCGTTAGTAATCGGTCAAGGAATCGAAGTACCAGGTCAATCCATGTCAGCAGTTGTAACTGGGGCGCAATTATTCTTGCCATTACAAGGACTAATTGATATTGATGCGGAAAAAGCTCGTTTAGAAAAAGAATTAGAAAAATGGGCGAAAGAAGTGAAGTTAGTGCAAGGAAAGCTATCGAATGAACGATTCGTTTCCAAAGCACCAGATGCAGTTGTAGCGGAAGAACGTGCAAAAGAACAAGATTATTTAGAAAAACATGCAACTGTTATGAAGCGTTTAGAAGAATTGAGAAATATGTAAGTATAAGAAGAGTGAGCTGAATGATTAATTCGGCTCACTCATTTTTGTGGGCAAGGAAAATGTAAAGTGGTTTGAATAGCACATGAATCGGATTAAGCACCACATAAACTGTTTTGAATACCACATACCTATGCTGAGCGCCACATAACTAGGTTTGAATACCACATATCCATGTGAGCACCACATAACTAGGTTTGAATACCACATATCCATGTGAGCACCACATATATAGGTTTGAATACCACATACCCAGGTTGAGCGCCACATAACTAGGTTTGAATACCACATATCTATGCTGAGCGCCACATAACTAGGTTTGAATACCACATACCCATGCTGAGCGCCACATAACTAGGTTTGAATACCACATACCCATGTGAGCACCACTTATATAGGTTTGAATACCACATACCCAGGTTGAGCACCACATAAATAGGTTTGAATACCACATATCCCAAGTTGAATACCACATAACTAGATCTGAGCACCACATAATCAACTTTCAAATAAAAAAATCCAGGTCAGACTCTCATCTGATCTGGATTTTCTGTTAATTTTTTATTTATATAATCCATTATTGGAATGGCGATATCTTTTTTAGTTGTAGCGTAGTAAGACCTTGCTCCAACCGGATCTTCGATTTCATTGAACAGCCAATTTCCATCTGGCAGTAAAAGGAAGTCAATTCCGATATAATCACTTTTCAAAGCAGTTGCGATTTTTTTTACATCTGCAAGTTGCTGAGAGTTCAAAGAATATGCTTCCACTGTGCCGCCTAATGTAAAATTAGACTTAAAACTATCAACTGCGCCAATTCGTTTGACGGCTCCAATTACTTCAGTACCAAGCATGAACACTCTTATATCCGTTGCATTTGTTTCGATATACGTTTGTGCAATGATAGTTTTTGATGAGTGCTCTTGGATGAACACTTTTGACTGTTCTTCTGACTGAAATAGTTCTACTTGCGTCCCACCATGACCATCCACTGTTTTTAAGACAACTGGATAATCGCGAATTTCAGATAATGTTTTTATTTTCCTAGTAGGAACTGATGGAATTCCTAAAAGTTGGACGAGTTGAATTGCTTTGTATTTATTATTTGCAATGACATTTACTTCTGCTCGATTAAACATAGGAATATTACGTTCCTCTAATTGTTTCGATAACTTTGGATTTCTAGCTCTGAAAAAGATGAAATCGGCTTCGGGGATAGATAAGTTTTGATCGTCTATTACCGTAAGTGTATGTCCAAATCTTTCGGCAGCCATTATTAATCGTTCGATAAAACTGCTATTTCGTTCTATTTCTTTTAATTCGTATATTAATAAACCTTTCATATTACAACAGCACCTACTTTGGAAAGTATATAACGGATCATTGCATCTCCTACATTAATCCCGGTAACATTGTATAGATTACGGATATGTGCAACGCCGTTCACTTCGCAAACTAATGGCTCTTCATCTTCTCCAAACAACAAATCGACACCGGCAAATTCTGCATTTAATGCTTGAGCAGCGAGTATCGCGACCTCTTTTTGTCTTTCAGTAAGAATGATAGGTGAAGCTGTTCCACCGTTTGTAATATTTGCACGAAAATCTGTTTCAGAATGTCGGTACATACATGCAACTACTTGTCCGCCGACAACATTTACACGAATATCACGGCCTCTACTTGACTCAATATATTCTTGGAAAACATATTCTTTTCCATTCAGTTCTTCCGCTTTATCGAAAAATTGTTTTTTAGTTTCGATTAAATATACTTTCATACCAAAAGATCCATGTGCTTCTTTAATAATCATAGGTAGATGAATCGTTTGTAATACTTGCTCATAGAATCCAGAATGCTGAATTGTAAAGTTAGCATACACTTTTGGAGCTATAATGGTTCTTGGCATTGGAATGTGAGCCTTTGCTAATGTCATGTATTGTCTTGCTTTATTGTCACATATTTCAATAACATCTGGGTCATTAAAAACGGGAATTCCTTCATTTTTTAAAAACTTTGCTAATAATATATCTTTATCTAAAAAGACCACAAAGTCTGGTTTTGCATGTAATCCATGCTGGACGTCCATTAAAAGCTCATAATTTTTAACTAATGTTGCTTGTATTCCCTGCTTATTAGCTGCTTCTTGTAGGAGGAGAGCTTGATCGATAAATTTTTCATCTGTAAGACTACCGTTGTATACAATCCAACATGTTTGCATAATGATTGACCTCCGCTAATGCGTGATATAATAGTATTCACAAGAAGTTTAGCACGAATTTAATCTAGAAGGAATAGGGTGAAGTAAGTGGAAATAACTAATTTTAATTTTTATAAAAAAAAGTGGAAAGTACTAAGTGAAACGATTATTAAACCAGGATTAGAATCTATTCAACAAGCTTTAGATAAACTAGGAAACCCACAAGACAAACATCGAATAATACATGTAGCGGGTACGAATGGAAAAGGCTCGACTATTGCTTTTTTAAGTGCAATCGCTAAAGAACATGGTATAAGTTATGGATCATTTACATCTCCTTGTATGGTGGATGTGCATGATCAAATTCAATTGAATGGTCACAATGTAACATCTGAACAAATGGATAGAGCGTTTCAAAAGATGCAGCAAGCGGGTCTAAGTGAGATGCTAACTGATTTTGAATTATTGACGGTGACAGCTTTTTTAGTATTGGAAGAAGAAGCGCTAGATGTCATCTTCATCGAAGCTGGTATGGGTGGAAGGTTTGATAGTACGAATGTAATGAAAAAGTCGATTACTGTCATTCCAAGTATTTCGGTTGACCACACCAATTTTTTAGGAGACACAATAGAAGAAATAAGTTGGCATAAAGCAGGAGTTTTGAAAGAGAACTGCAAATTAGTTATTGGTCCGTTAGTAGGAGAGGCCAGAACTGTATTTATAAAAGAAGCAAATGAAAAAAGTGTTTCTGTCATTGAATGTGAGAGAGATTTTATTATAAAAAACAATACATATACATACTGTAATATTCAATTTGAACTTTTGCGTCCAGGGATGATAGGTAATCATCAATTGTCCAATATGGCCCTAAGTATAACTGCATTATTAGAATGTGGTTTTAGTTTAGAGGAAAGTAAAACTCAATTGGCAGTAGGACAAGCCAGTTTATCTGGGAGAATGGAGAAAATTAAGGAAGACATTTATTTTGATGGAGCCCATAACCAAGCTAGCATTGATGCATTAGTAGAAACGATAATAAAACATTTTCCAAATAAACGAATTCACTTTATAATTGGTATTTTAAAGGATAAGGATTATGTGTATATGTTAAGAAGGTTAGAGGAAGTAGGTTCCTCATTTGAATTTGTAGAATTTCACCATGAACGATCTTTATCTGCTAACGAGTTGTATAAATATTGTTTGCATGACGACAAATTCATTACTAAAGACATAGAAAAAATAAATATTAAAAATAATCTAAATAACGATGTAACTATTATCACGGGGTCTTTATACTTTATCTCAGAAATTAGAAGAAAAACAGGTAAATAGTATTTGCATTTTTCTTTAAATTAAGTGTTACAATTTAATAAATAGGGTAATGAGCTAATAGTAATAGAAAAAACGTAAAAAGGAGATTAATAGTCCTATGAATTATACAAATAAAGCAAAGAAGATAATGGTGATAATGTGGCTATTATGCGTGCCTTTAGGTACATTTTTAGTATATTTAAAGTCACCAACTCAACTATCTGACTGGGAACATTATGGATACTTTTTACTGTTAGCTTTATTATCAAGCGTATTCCCCTTCTTTATCGCAGGTTCGACCCTTGTTTTAGTATTATGGGTTAATATGGCTATCTTTTTGAAATTTGGACTCTTAGCTGAAGTTATTTCTATGCAATTATGCATGTTTCCACTTGTTTACCATATGAAGATCAATCGACAAACACTTTATAAATACTTTTTTAATTCTTTTATGTTTTTTGGTCTTTCTGTTTTATGTGGTTCACTCGTCATGGCATTAGGTTATGAAATAGGAAATTTAAACTTAAATGATGTGGTTTTATATGGTTCGATTTATGCGATTTCTTATATTTTATTGAACCATATAATTTTATATATTCGTGAATATGTATGCGGTTTCAATCCGGTACTATTAACAAAAGATTTTTACTGGGAAGTTTCTTGTTTATTAATGACTTTGCCATTTGGATTGAGCTTATATCTTTTCGAAAGCTCGATAGGTGCTTCAGCATTATGGCTGCTTGGAATACCATTGATATCAATCACCTTACTTATCCGGATGTATAGTAATTCAGAAAAAGTAAATGCTGATTTGAACAAAGCAAGTGAGTTTGGACATCAGTTGGCAGAACGAATGACCAGTAAAGAAATTATGGACATCTTTTTAGAACGTTTAGCGAATATGTTTCCGATAGATTGTGGTTATATTGTCGATAATGTGGAGGATGAGTTCTTCGTTTTACGCGCAATGGAAGATGGTGTGAATAAAGAAATTCAATGCTCCCATGAAGATATCAAATATAGTATCGCTGGTAAAAGATATGAAAAAGGGGTTCCTGTTTTATATAAAAAACAGTCTGAGTGGAATTATATGATGCCTCCGTTTTTAGCAGATGATATGCAAAGCCTTATGTGTGTACCAATCTATCGTAACCAAAGAATTGAAGGCGTGCTTGTATTAGCTGCTAGAGAAAAACATGCATTTGAACCCTATCAGTTGAAGATTGTTCATTTATTATGCTCTTATTTCGCAGTGTCGCTAGAAAAAGCAAGATATGTGAAAGAAGCCGTTGAAAAAAGCGAGATTTGTGAGTTAACGAAAATTCACAACTACCGTTATTTGGACAAGCAATTGGAACAGGATATGAAAAAAATAGAGGAAGGTAAGTATCATTCTGTCTCTTTAATCATGTTAGATATCGACAAATTCAAAGCCGTCAACGACACGTTTGGCCATCATAGCGGAAATCTAATCCTGCAAGAGTTCGCGCAAATTATTAGTCAAGAAATTGGCTCCAGTGGTACAGTTGCCAGATACGGGGGGGAAGAATTTGTTATTCTGCTTCCAAACTATTCAAAACTACAAGCAATCTCCATTGCTGAACAACTTCGACGAAAAATTGAGCAAACCCCATTTATTGTCCAGCTAGATTTAGATGAGGTTTCTAGGGAAGAAATTATTTTTATTACTGCAAGTATAGGTGTTGCCTCAGCTCCGGAGGATAGTGATGAGGGGAAATCATTGCTTCGAAACGCCGATCGTGCGTTGTATATTGGAGCGAAGCAGGCTGGTAGGAATAGGGTTGCGGAGTATATGAAATAAAGAAAATGAAAAGCGAGGGTATCCTGAACTGACCTAGCGATATGAGACACATATAAAACACCTATTTTAGGCTGCCGCAATGCCAAATTCTTTTGGTGTTAGGTAGCCTAATTTTTCTTGGATACGTTCTTCATTGTAATGATGAAGATATTCGTCAATTCGTTGTATAACGCAAATATTGCTCAATGAATTAAACTTAGTTAAATAAAATTCTTCTGTTTTTAAACTAGAATGATAGGATTCGATAACAGCGTTATCCCAACAGTTGCCGCGTCTGGACATGCTACTCACTAGATGATTCTCCTTCAAGCAATCCTGATACGCATATGATGTGTAAACACTCCCTTGATCAGAATGTACAATGACTTCCTGCGGATTTCCACGAGCTATCAATGCCTCTTTAAGCGTATCTATTACCAACGGTGTCTGTTGATGATTGTAGAGCTTATAAGCGACAATTTCATTATTATATAAATCCATGATCGTCGAAAGATATAAAGTGACGCTACCATATTGAATATACGTAATATCTGTTACCCATTTTTCATTCGGTTTACTAGCTGTAAAGTTACGATTCAATAAATTTGGGGCAATTACTACTGACTCTCCTTGTGATTTCCATTTTCGTTTTTGCTTCACTTTGCATTGAAGATTATACTTCTGCATGGTTTTCTGGACCGTATTGCGGTCTAATTCAATTCCATATTCTCTTTTCAATAACGCCTTAATTTTACGATGACCATTGCGGTATTTCGTTTTCTTGCATAGTTCGATGATTGCTTCTTCTGCTTTGGTTCGAACGTATTCTACACCTTCTGCTAACCAACGATAAAAGGTGGATCGAGGCACCTGAAGGGCTGACAGAATTGCCGTTACTGTATATTTTTTTCGATACTTTTCCACGATTTGAAGAACTAGCTGTTTTTCAACTCCTTTACCATTTCCATATACTTTTTTAGAATCTCATTCTCCATTTTCAAATGGTTCATTTGTGTATCTTTCTTCTCTTCTTCACTCTTAAATTCAGGTCCATGCCCAAATGAATATTGCTTCCCGATCGGTTGATCGAAACGATGAATTTCATTCGCTCTATACCATCTCATCCATGTCTCAATTTGAGATTTATTCTTAATTCCGTATTTCTCCATAATTTCTTTCGTCGTAAGATGACCGCTCATTTTATCTTTCACGACTGCCCATTTAATTTCACTTGAATACACGTTTTTGCCCATGCAAAAACACCTCCGATTTAAGTACTTGTTTTAAGTGTACCACTATCGAAGGTGTTTTATATTGTCTCATTATTTTAGGTTAGTCCAATCCAGAGTTTGGATGCTCTCGCTTTTTTAATATCAAATGCATGAGGGGGACTCAATTAAACGTCGAAAATGATGCGTTTCTTAAAACTTTATATTCTATTACTAGATGATTGTTTTAGAGTAGAGAGATAATGTATAATGAAGCTAAATTTATCTTATGAATAATAGTATTAAAGGAATTTTTATGAAAATATTCACAGGGGATAGGTGAAATACATGAAATATTTGAACAGACGAGGTATGAGCTTGGTTGAGCTTTTGGCAGCAATAGTCATTATGACGATCATTCTAACATCTTTCTCCTTGCTCTTACTCTCCGCTGCAAGATCTACCCAGCAGTCACGTTCGGTCGTGGACTACACCTTTATAGGCCAGTCCAAAACTGAGATTGTATTTGAGGCTGTTAGCAGTTCAACGCGATCAACCATAGACGGCGTGATGACTGCTCGTCCCATATTCTTTAAAAGTGAAGGGGACCCGAATAACCTAATATACTTAAAAGAGGAAACCGATGTGAACGGTCGGAGTTATGTGGTACGTGTCACGTTTACCGATTATGCTACGGAAGATGATCAGTTCCTCAAGCTATCGAGTCTACTGAGTAATGTGGTAGTCGAGGTCACTCCGGACGGTGCTAGCCACCCATCAGCAATCATTGAGACTGTAATGGAATGGGGTGGGTAGAACATGAAGCAACAACGAGGTATTACCTTGATTGAAGTCCTCGCCGTACTTACACTATTATCCATTATTTCTGTAATCATAATCAGTATCACTATCAACACTCAAAACACCTTTAAGCGTCAACAAGAGGATAACTTGACGACCACTGATATGACTCTACTATTAAACAGCATGACCTCTGAGATTCGGATGCATCCGTCACATGTGTCTGTCGGAAGGAAGGAGCTACGTATTTCGCCGCCTAATGAAGGGGCGACAGTCTATACCTTTGACGAAGGAACAGACACGCTACTGAGAAATGGGGTCACCAATGGTGTAGGCATATCCGCTTTCGATCCCACTCTTGATGGCGATGTTTTGACTATCAAATTGACTGATCCGAAATCAAAGATTTGGTCAACTAGGATAGTATTAAGGAGGGGGAACCGATGAACGCATTCAAGATCATCCGTCAGGAAAAGGGCTATGCACTGTATATTACGCTGCTGACCTTACTACTTGTCACTTTCGTAGGGGGGAGCCTTTTAACCCTAACTAAGAATACCACCATCGTCACAAAAAGTGAACGGAATAACCAATCTTCCTATTACATTGCAGAAGCAGGTCTAGTCGAGACACGTGCGCATATCAACGAAATCGCTCTTCAGACCTATTATGATCTAAAGGGTGAATACGAGAAGATTAAAGACCCTGACTTGAAGGAAAACTATAATTTGGAGCAACGTTTCCTCAACCTTGCGAAGAGCAATATTGATAAATTTATCACTACAAATATGGATACTGAGATTACCTATGGCGTGCAATTCGGAAGCATACCACCAGAATCTCATGTTACTGTCGCACCAGATCTTTCGAGTCCGCTTGGTTACACCATAGCATCAGTCGGACGAGTGCAATCAGGAGATGGGAACTGGAAAGAGAAACTTGTGACTCAAAACATCAAAATTAGCATGGAAGTACCTAAATCTACAACGACGATTACAAAGCCTGGTAGTACCGCTGTAGATAAGCTGAAAGCGTGTTATGCGGTATATTCGAAAGATCCGATTAACTATGCTGGAGGAACGGTCTATGGTGACATTTATTCAAATGGAAACATCACCATATCAAATGGAAATGTTGAAGGTAGTGTCTATTCGGATGGAAATATCATCACAAACAGAGACATCAAAGGTACGGTCGCTGCAAAAGGAAGCTTGAAAATCGATGGAGGAAACATTAGTGGTTCTACCTATGGAAACGGCATTACTATTTCGAATGGTTCTGTAGGAGGGAACCTTGTCAGCGATGGAGATCTGTCCATAACCGGTGGATCTATCTCCCAAAATGCAATTGGAGAGAACGTAAAAATCACTAATGGTACTGTTACAAAAAATCTGGTTTCTATGCAGGACCTTACAGTCCAAGGTGGAAGTGTTCTTTCTAATGCAGTCAGTCATAGGGAACTCTTTATTAAGAACTATCCCAAAATTGGTGCAAACGCAGTGGCCAAAGAAAATATTTATGTCAATGAGGATTGGTTTGGAGATATATCAGGCAAATACATTTATGGGAACAAGGTTAACTTCGTGAATTCAAATAATGGAACAAATAAGCCGGACAAAATAGAGAAGCGGACTGATATAAATACTTTTTTAAACCAGTATCCTAGTTTGCAGTCTATTATTAGACCTTTATGGGGAGAAGACGTAGGCTGTCTTTCAGATATGCCTAAGCTTCCTGCCATTGCTACTGCTTTTCCTTCAACACAGGCGATTTCTCCAGCAAATGAGACGATACAAACACCTGATAAAAATCGCCATAATGTTATCGAGAACGGAGTGCTAAACGTCAATAGTTATATTGTCCGAGATACTGATTACCATCTTGTCATGGATCGCGATATGTACTTCAAGAAAATCAACTTTAGTGAGAATTATACACTCAAAATAGATCTGCAGAACCAGGACCGTAAAATCTATGTCGACGACTTCAACAACTTACAGGGACACATCGAATTGATTAATCCTGGTTCGCTTGAAATCATTATTCAGAACTCCTTTTATTCAAAAGGCGAATTAAATAAACATGGTAATACTAAAGATCTTACTATCCGTTATGCGGGGAGCAGGGACGTTAATCTCTCGGGCGAATCGCTCATTAATGGGTCGTTCCATATCCAACGTGCCCCGCAACTGACAGTGAATGCGAACGGTATCCGTGGTGACCTGATCGTCTACGGGAACACAGCCATTAACATTTCAGGTGGCTCATCAGTATCTGAGAATCTGATCCTTGCCCCTAACGCTTCCCTGTCAATTACAGGGGGCGGAAAGGTCAAAGGGAACGTGATTGCAAAGTCTCTAAAGATGGATGGAGGTGCGACCATCACACCGCCAGATGGGAACACTGGTCAGTGGGAAGCGCCGGGATCCACGCCCGAAAAGATTGAAGTGCCCGTTTACGGAGATGGCGAGAATTTCCTAATCACTGACCCAGTGACACAAAAGTAGATATCGCAAATAAAAGAAAACCGTACAGTAAATCACTGTACGGTTTTCAATCATAATGTTTGATGAATTCCAAAATAATTTGGACCAGAATGTCCTGTTTCAGCAGGTATGAAAATTTTTTCTCAAAGAGTCCTGTGAATTAGGTTTTGATTGAAGATGGGAACTTTACATTTTTTATTGCAATTCTCCTTTAGTTTCACCTTAAAGACGGGTAGCATAATCTCCAAAAGAAAATATGAAAATATACTCTGAATTTGAGTTAAAAATAATTCTATCGATTAATATTATTTGAAATCATTCCTTCTCTCTTACCGCCGATTTGCAATTGTTTTTCTTCCTCTACTTACCGTTAGTAATTGGTAGGTATGCAATTAAAATTATTTGCAGCTTTTTCCATACTTCTCAAGGAACTTGCCAGTTTCCAAGCATTCCGCATTCCATCTAGATATATTTTATTAATTATAAGTTTCTAGTTAATTTTGTTGATTAGTGTTATTTAATTTGTTCTAACTCACATTTCTTCCTATATTTGTCGACTTTTTTTTTCCAAAGCTAGTTCTGTAACTCTTGAGACTTTAATGAGTGTACTTCTCTTAATTTTATCAGACATATGGATTAGTTTATGGACCTTTTTTGGAGGTTACATAAACTATTAGATTTGTCCCTTCCACCAAGAAGTATAGGAATGTTGTGATGAACGTACAAGTCGTGAATTTTTAATTTCATTAACAACATTATTTCATACCCTATGTCTTTACATAATTGTGTGGTTAATTGTGTTCAAGCTTCTTCGGTAAACAGAGTTAAACTTACCGTAAAATCTATCACGTTTTTGGTTTTGATTATTCCGAGAGGAAAGAAATATACCTATATTTTCCGTTTGTAGGAATATGGATAGAAACAATGAAATAACAACTGTTAATAATACGACTGATTCTAGTATTTCAACAAACCGGAAATCCACTCGTATTTTTAATTCTATTTAGCATAAAGTGATCATCCATTTTTCTTGTGAAATTCGTAAGAATCCATTTCATTTGTCAAAAGTAGAGTTCTATATACTATACTAAGATAGAGTTAATATTTTGCCTAGGATTTCTAAAAGAATATATTGTAAATTAATTTTATTTTCTTCTATAAAACTCTTGTAATTGTTAGCTTAATCATATATAACTAAGAAAAAAGAATCAATTACTTTTTAACTGATATGTAAAATATTATTAATCTATTACTAAATTCCTAAAAAACAGAACTTGAAAATAAGTTTATTTGCCTAAAAGTTAGGGAAAGTGGTTATTATCTAAAAAAAATTTAATAAAAGTTTTTAGAAAGGGGATGCTACTGTGAAAATTATTTGGAAAACTTTTATACTATTTATTTTAATCTTTATTCTCGTTTATTTATGGGCCGGTAATTTTACACCTTGGCTACAGTCAGTTAAAGCGGATAGTGAAATATCTAGGTCTACAATTGGTGGTCAAGAAGTGGAGTTCCTCAAAAAAAATGAAATGAGTACTCTACTTAATTCGAAAATATTGGAGTGGAAAGAAAAACCGATTTTGTTAACTGGGAATCATACGAACCTTACCTTGCAGCCTGATTGGTTTACATTTGATGTTGAATCTACTGTCGAGCAATACTTTAATGAATTAGACAAACCATGGTATGCTTTTTGGAAATCTACTCCAACTATTCATATACCTTTGCAATTTTCTATGAATCCAGAAGCAAATAGTTTAATAGAACAACAAGCACAATTGAATAAAGATGATACGCTTGCTAGTATCATCTCCCAAGTTGGTGTTCTCTCTTCCGGCCCTATTGAGAGTGTTGCATTAGACTTTTCGTTATTCGAAACGGAACGTGTTGCCTTTGATGTGGAAGAAATACCTAATACCTCTCATGGTTTAAAAGATATTGTCTCTGCATTAAATGATCAAGTTATTGGAAGTGGAGAAGTATTTTCTTTGCTTGAGCATTTAAGTGATGTCAATTTAGGAACAAATAATGAGGCAGTAGATTTCGTTGCGTCTATGGTTTATAGTGTGTTACTTCAAACGAATTATGAGGTCGTAGAACGACATTCACAAGGTGAAATTCCTCCCTACTTAGAACCAGGAATTGAAGCGAAGATACATAAAAATAAAGATTTGAAGTTTATGAATGTGAATAATTCACCTGCAAAGTTAAAGTTGACGATAAAAGACTCAAGTTTATTAGTAGAATTATATTCTATTCCTTTAGATACTATCGCAAATTATCAGGTGAGAGATAGCTTGGAAATTAAACCAAGAACAATTTACCGTTATTCTTCCGCTTTAAGTCCTGGACAAGAGGAGCTTATACAAGAGGGAGAGGCTGGTCTCCGAGTGTTTGTTTACCGAACTATTTCTGAAAAAGCTGGTCCATTTGAAAAAGAAGAGCTTATCAGCCGGGATTATTATCCTCCGATAAATAGAGTCATTTTAAAGTCTTCTATTGCGCCTGAAGTACCGGCTATTTCTGATCCTGACCTTACTATTGATATGAATGGGGATGGTTTACCAGATCTAGAGAACACACCATTAACAGATTCAAGTAGTAGTGGTGTAACGGATCATCCGACTAGTGGAGAAGTTTATAACGAGTTACCAGAGGATAGTTATTATGATAAAGCTGGAAATATTATTGAACAAAGTTCGGAATAATTGTTTCTAGGGGGAAGATGATGAAAAATAATGCACGTAAGCGATTAGGGGATTTACTTGTTGATTCCCATGTGATTAATAATGACCAGCTAGAATATGCGCTATCTCATAAAAGTCGTGAAGAAAAACTTGGGGACTTTTTAATAAGAGAGAGCTTATTAACGGAGCAACAATTAATCGAGGTGCTTGAGTTCCAATTAGGAATTCCACATGTCAGTTTAAATCAATTTTCAATTGAACCGGAACTAATTCAATTAGTTCCAAAAGAGTTAGTAAAACGTACAAACATAATGCCGATTAGAAAAGATCGGAATAAGCTACTGATCGCAATGGCTGATCCGATGGACTACTTCGCTATTGAAGAAGTTCGTATGGCAACAGGATGTCAAATCGAGACAAGTATCGCTACTAAAGACGACCTTTATCGAACAATTACAAAATACTATGATTTGCAAGAGTCGATGGATTTAGCCTTAAGTGATATGACGCCTACCGAATTGGAAAATGACACGCAAATAATGGACGAAGATTCTCCTATTGTTCGGTTAGTCAATCAAATTGTCGCAAATGGGGTTGCGCAGCGAGCTAGTGACATCCATTTTGATCCACAAGATAAAGAATTACGTGTTCGTTATCGTGTGGATGGCATGTTAAAGACGGAAAGAGCCCTACCAAAACATATGCAAAATGTCATATTAGCCCGAATTAAAATTATGGGTAATTTAAATATTACGGAAAATAGGATCCCGCAAGATGGGCGTATTAAATTGGCTGTTAACATGAAACCAGTAGATATCCGTCTATCCACCTTACCAACAATATACGGTGAAAAAGTTGTTATGCGTATTTTAGATTTAAGTAGTGCGCTAAACAATATGGGCAAACTTGGATTCAATGAAAAAAACTATCAAACTTTTAATGAAATGATTGAAAAGCCGAATGGCATTGTATTAATAACAGGACCAACTGGATCTGGTAAGTCCTCTACTTTGTATGCAGCGCTTAATAAATTGAACGGGGAAGATGTTAATATTATTACAGTGGAAGATCCTGTGGAATATCAACTTGAGGGGATAAATCAGATACAAGTTCGAGAAGAAGTAGGTTTAACCTTTGCTGCAGGTCTCCGATCTATTTTACGCCAAGACCCAGATATTGTAATGGTTGGAGAAATACGTGACTTGGAAACTGCACAAATTGCCGTGAGAGCTTCATTAACAGGACATCTTGTACTCAGTACACTACATACAAATAGTGCAGTGGAATCCGTTTCTCGTATGAGAGATATGGGCGTGGAACCTTTTTTATTATCTTCTTCCTTAGTTGGGGTTGTAGCGCAACGATTAGTTCGAAAAGTTTGTCGTGATTGTAGTGAAGTTCAAAAACCAAAGGAACGAGAAATTGAAATTTTTGCAGAACATGGCATGACGGTTCAAGAAGTACGTCGAGGTAGAGGCTGTCCGTCTTGTAACCACACTGGTTATAGAGGACGAATTGCCATACATGAAGTGCTAGCGGTTGATGAATTTGTTAAAGATGTCATTTTAACTGGAAAAAGTAATGCACTTCTTAGAGAACATATGAAAGAGATGGCTTATTATAGCTTGTTAGAAGATGGACTACTGAAAGTACAAGAGGGGTTAACGACTACCGAAGAAATTCTTCGTGTCGCAACGATTGATTAAGGTGGGATGATATGAAAACTTCCATTATCCAATTATTAGAAAAATCTTTTCAAGATAAAGCATCCGATCTTCATATAACAGTTGGACTGCCTCCTGTATTTCGAGTGAATGGTGCATTAAAAACATTCGGAGATACAAATTTGTGTGAAGATGATACAAGAGGAATGCTAAAAGAAATCTTACCCGCTCCTAAAATGGAGGAGTTTGTAGAAAAAGGGGAGATTGACTTTAGTTATGAAATACCAACCTTTTGTCGGTTCCGTATAAATGCTTATCAACAGCAAAATCATGTATCAATAGCTGCACGTATGATTGAAACGAAAATACCAGCTATTGAGACGCTCGGAATGCCTAATGTACTTTATACATTAGCAGACAAGCCACAAGGTCTTATTTTAGTTACAGGTCCAACTGGATCTGGGAAATCAACAACTCTTGCTTCCATGATCGACTATATTAATACAACCAAATCAAAGCATATTATTACATTAGAAGATCCAATTGAATATGTGCATACCCATAAGAAATCTGTTATCAATCAACGAGAAGTTGGAGCTGATACGCAAAGCTTTGCTAACGGACTTCGAGCCGCACTTCGCCAAGATCCAGACGTTATATTAGTTGGAGAGATGCGGGATTTAGAAACGATTTCGACAGCAATTACTGCTGCGGAGACAGGTCATTTAGTAATGGCAACTTTGCATACTAGTAGTGCTCCTACGACGATTGACCGGATTATTGATGTATTCCCATCCCATCAACAAGGGCAAATTCGTATTCAATTAGCAAATGTGCTTCAAGGCATCATTTCGCAACGACTATTTGTTCGAAGTGATGCTAAAGGTCGAATAGCGGCAACTGAAATTTTACTGCAAATACCAGCTGTAGCGAATCTTATTCGCAACGAAAAAGTACATCAAATACAAAACGTGATGCAAACGAGTCGAGCGCTTGGTATGCATACACTTGAATCATCTATTCAAAATTTACTTTCTTCCGGCAAGATTTCGATGGAATCTGCTAAACCATTTATGAATGTAGGTGAGTATTGATGGTTGTATTTAAATACAATGGTCGAACTGCACAGGGCGGTTTAAAAAAAGGAACAGTGGATGCTATCAATAAACAGGCTGCAATTACAAAGCTTCGCGGCCTAGGCATAAATCCAAGGGAATTAGAGGAATCCAAAAGTATATTACACAAAGAACTCTCGATTGGTGGAAAAGTAAAAAATCAAGACTTTGTCATATACAGCCGACAATTTGCAACATTAATACGTGCAGGAGTTTCTATATTAGAGTCTACTAGAATTTTAGGAGAACAAACTTCCAGCAAAGTGTTAAAAAAAGGCTTGCAGAACGTGGAAGAGGATGTTCGTTCTGGGCTGTCCTTTTCGGATTCCGCAGCTAAATATCCGAAAGTATTTCCTGCGTTATTTGTCAATATGATTCGTGCGGGGGAAGCGACTGGTAATCTGGATGAGTCCTTAGAGAGATTAGCATTTTCATATGAAAAACAATTTAATTTGCAAAAGAAAGTGCAATCAACATTGGCTTATCCTGTTGTCTTATTAGTTCTCACAGTAATTGTAGCTGTGTTTTTAATGTTAACGATTGTTCCGCAATTTGTATCCATGTTTGATGATATGGGAGCAGAACTTCCTACCATTACAAAGGTGGTTATGGGATTTAGTGAAGCACTCCAATCTTCCTGGTATATATTTTTAGCGCTAATTATTCTTGTCGTTGGTAGTTTTGGCTATTTCTTTAAAAAAAATACTACCTTTAACTTTACAGTTAATTTAATTTTGTTGAAAATTCCGGTTTTTGGGAAACTTCTTCAAAAGTCAGCGATTGCAAGAATGACACGTACACTTTCTTCGTTATTTAGTAGTTCAGTCCCGATTTTACAGGCGCTTACAATCGTAGAAAAAGTAATTGGTAATCCAGTCGTGAGCAAAGTAGTGCGAGAATCTAGGACAAGCCTTGAGCAAGGAAGTACGCTCACCGCACCACTTGAAAAAAGTTGGATATTCCCTCCACTTGTTACGCAAATGACCGCGATTGGAGAGCAAACAGGTTCTCTCGATTATATGTTAGAAAAAATTGCGGTGTTTTATGAAGATGATGTGGACCGTACAGTGGACACGTTAAAGTCTTTAATCGAACCCCTGATGATTGTATTTTTAGCTTCTGTAGTAGGAACGATCGTTATGGCAATTATGGTACCGATGTTTAGTTTATATGAACAAATGTAATCGTTGTTTTCCATTAAAGGAGGTGATAAGTCATGAAAACAATGATGAAAGAAACAATGCACGAAACGATCGAAACCAATACTAGGGGGAATCATAAAATGAAAAAGTTCACTAAAATACTTAAAAATCAAAAAGGTTTAACACTTATCGAGCTTCTAGCAGTTATCGTTATCTTAGCTATCGTAGCTGCAATTGCTGTTCCTGCAATTGGAAATGTAATTGCTAATTCTAGAGATAAGGCTGTTCTAGCAGATACAGCAACTATCCTTTCAGGTGCAAAATTAGCAGTTAATAGTGGAGGTTGTGCTCAAACTGAGAGTATTGTAAATACTGTTAAAGTTATTACTTATACTTGTGGATATGATGAACTAAATACGTATGTTGAAGGAATAGACCAATTAGAATCTGGAGATCAAGTAACAAAAGTAGGGGATTTATGGACCATAAAATACGGTAAGTTAGCGCGTGATTGGAATATAAAACCTGCACCACTTGATAAAACAGACTCCACTATTACAGAAACTAAATTATTAGAAGCTATGGGTAATAAAAAGTAACCCTATGACTACAGCAGACTCAGTTTGCTGTAGTCTCTTATTCTCACGTTTGAGCAAACGAAACAATCGTTTTCCGAAACGTGAAATTAAGACATTTATATAAATAGAAAGATAGTTATTGGGGGTAACGAGTTTGTTCAAAAGTAAAAAGAAGCGTTTTATTGCGTTAGAAGTGAATGCATATATTATCCGGGCTATTGTACTGGATAGTCCAGATATCAACCAAGCAACCTTATATGAACAACCGCTTCAAGCTGGGATTATGGATGGCGACGTAATTCGGGATGAAATGGATTTATACGATATATTGAAATACCTTATCAAAGAATGGGGCATCAAACGGTACGATGTGCGATTTTTTGTGCCAGACAGTTCTGTCATGATGAAAACTTTTGAGCACCCTAAGGAACTAACCTCATCCAAGCTAAAAGGATATGTGGAGATGGAGCTTGGACGAACAATACATCTGCCATTTTCTCAACCATTAATTGATGTTTACGATGAAAAACCGAATGATGGGGAAGCAACTCTATTTGCAGCTCCTTCGGAAGAAATTATTAAAATGGGTGGATTATTAGACGATCTGTCTTTGCATCCAACGATTTCCGATGTCCGTACGTTATCCACCATTCGCTTCTTGGAAAAAACGAATACCTTTGTTGCTGATAAAAGCTATTTAATCACGGATTGGTCGATTAATGGAGTATCTATTAGTATTTATACCCCTGGAAAACTTGAATTTCTTCGTTACCAAGCGATAGATAGTCCTCTACAAAAATGGCAATCACGTCAGGAAAATGAGAAAGATGTGTTGTTTTTTTATGAAGGCGAAATAGAAGAGTATCGTAGCCAGTTAATCGATCAAATTGCTGAAATCGATCGAATCCTAAATTTTTATCGATTCTCTTTATATAAAGGGGAAAAAGCAGTGGATGAAATCATTATTTTAGGAGATTCTCCTGATATAGACTATATAACTTCCGAAATGCGTGCAAATTATGGAACACCCATTCAGTATATTGATGATGCAATGATTCGAGCTTTCTATCCTAATTTTAAAGCTAAGCATGTGCCACTTCTTGGACTTGTTCTTAAGGAGGCCTTTTAATGGTTCCAGAGATTAACTTATTGCCCAAAATGGAGAGAAGAAAGTCTAATAATCTCTTCCTAATATTAGGTGTGATTTTATTTGTTGTACTTATTCTATTCATTAGTATGCAGTTATTTTCATTTAAAAAAGATATTAACGCATTAGATACGGAGGAAACCCAATTAGCAGCAGAAAGGGATGTGCTAAATGCTCAAGTTTCTTCTACTAATCAAACGGAAGATCAAGGAAGTCTATCTTCCTCCGTTGATTTTGTAGAGGGTGTTTCCTATCCTGTGAGTCCCTTAATGGATGAAGTACAATCTTTGTTAGTTGATAACACGTATTTACGTGACTATCAATTTGATGAAACAGGTGTTATCCTTTCTGCTGATTTTGAGACAATGAATGATGTATCCATTTTTATTGAAAAGTCATTAAATAGTTCGTATTTTGCGGATGTGAAAGTAGAGCAAATTTCAACATTTGAGCCAGTAGGCAATGCGGAAGAAGCGAAAGGAACTGACTTTGATGTTCAAGCTCGTTATTCTGCAACCCTTAATTTCTCCATCGATCAAACGTATTTAAGTAAAGGAGGTGCCCGTCGATGAATGATTTAGTCAGTAATAAGAAGACGGGTTTCTTCTTAATAATAGCCTTACTTGTGGTGGTTCTTGGGGCAATCTATTATTACTTTGTTTATCCATTAAACGAAGAAAAAAATTCAAGAGAAATAGGGATTAGTAATGTTCGAAATGAAATTGCAGTGTTGCAAACACAATTAGTCCCACCAGTTATAGAAACAGATGTGATGGAAAATAGTTTTGCTTTACAAAAAAAAGTACCAGCGACTCGTGCTCTAGAGGAGTTAATCCGTTCGATCGAACAAGTAGAGCTTATTAGCGAATCTAAAATTGAATCGATTAACTTTAATAACTATGATGAGAGTGTGGCTGAATCTACCCTTGTACCAATTAAAACGGAAGAAAATGCACATACGGATGCTACAGAAACGACAGAAGAAAATATGGCTATTGAAACACCTGTTTCTCCAGTAGCTAATATTGTGCTTCCTGCTCAATTAAAGTTAATTACTTTAAATATTTCTGTGTTAACGAAGGATTACGAACATTTAAATTCCTTTATGAAAGAACTTGAAAATTTAGAACGAATCGTCCGTGTCGATCAAATAAAGTTCTCGGTTCCAGGTGAGGAACAACAAACTGAAATGGAATCGGAAGAAACAATTTCTGCTGAAATTCAATTGACCACGTTCTATTATGATGGCGAGTAGACTTTAGGTTGTTTACTCGTTTTTCTTTTGTTGGTATCATACTATTTAAGGGACTTTAAAGGTAGGGACAAAGCGTATGCCGATTGGTCAATTAAGCATTTATCTATGCACATATATCCTTCCAACCCTTTATTTATTTGGGATGGCTTGTGTCGTTATTTCACAGCATCCGAAAAGACTAGAGAACAGATTAGTTGCATCTATCGTGTTTTTATATAGTCTACTATTCTTTGAAGAGTTTTTCAGGCACTTATTACCGATTGAGTTAAGTGCAATTATGTCAAAACTGTTTTTTGGAAATTTAGGTTTGCTAATTGTAGGTATCACTTTTCATCTGTATATGCATGTTGCCCTTTTACACAAAAGGGGTGGGAAAAGTATTTATCCTTTTCTTTTTTATGTTCCATTCTTCGTAGTAATCGCTTTTCTATTATTTGATCATAATTTAATTTCGAACACACAGTACCATGTGGAAGGTATTTGGTATGCACCTGTGTTCAATGCCCAATATTATACGACAATGACGGTATCCAATATTTTTATCGTGTTTATGCTGCTCATCATTGTGGTCGGTTATCGTAAAGTACAGTTCGTGCAACACAAAAAGACACTTCGCTTTTTTATGTTGTGCACTTGTGTGATATTAGCGTTAAATATTGCTTTAGGATATCCGAACTATGGAGAAGTTCTTCCGCCTTACCCGTATTTATACGAAGGGCTCATTTTTTCTGTTTTCTTAACTATTTCCGTTTTGCGATTTAACTTATTGCCAAATGTATCGAGACGTTATGAGACATTATTTGATTTGAGTCCAAATTCTATCATGGCTGTAAATAGTAAGTGGGATATTTTGGAGGTGAATGAGCACGCGAAGCAGATGTTACGTATAAATGACAAATCAACTACCAATATGATGAGTTTTGTTCAAACGAAGAACAATCAAAAGCTACTAAGGAAGCTTGCTTTTGTTCTTCAGGAAAATGAAGTAATTCATGATTATAGGATGTCATTTGAGCCTTTGCATAAGGACGGAATCATTCATCTTTCAATTGATGCCTCGATTGTTTTTACTGGTGAGGATAAAATTTACTATTTAATGTGGCGAGATGTAACGGATGACGTAGAAAAAGAAAAAATTATTATGCATATGGCATATTATGATGTGTTAACTAATCTAAACAATCGAGCATTTTTTGTGACGAAAGTCAGTAAGCGATTAGTGGAACTGTCGAATAGTCCAAATAACTCAGCTGTGCTAGTTTTACTCGATTTAAATCATTTTAAAGAAGTGAATGACAAATTTGGACATAGTATTGGTGATCAAGTACTTCAGCATACTGCGGATATATTAAAGCAGGCAGTACGAAAAAATGATTTAGTTGCACGCTTTGGAGGAGACGAGTTTGTGTTGTTTTTACAAGAATTCCCTTCTAGAGAATCGTTTTTTGAGTGGGTACTTCGTTTGCGCTCTTTGTTTGCGGCAAATCGATTTGAAACAAAGGATATAGTTGTTCAAATCGAGCCAAGTATTGGAATGGCATTTTATCCTGATCAAGCGCTTACATTTGAGGATTTATTCCATGAAGCAGATTTGGATATGTATGAAGATAAAAAGAGTTTAAAAAGTATGAAATAAGGTGTTTATACATGGAGATTGCACTAATTGTTATTGTTTTTATATATGGGCTTGTATTCGGTTCGTTTTTCAACGTGGTAGGATTACGCGTTCCGAAAGGGGAATCGATTGTTCATCCTCCTTCGCATTGTAAAGTCTGTGATCGGAATTTGACGTTGCTAGATTTAGTGCCTGTTTTTTCCTATCTGTTTTTACGAGGGAAATGTCGTGGTTGTGGGACGAAGATTCATTGGATGTATCCTGTGATGGAGCTTTCAACGGGTATATTATTTGCTTTTGCATTTGTCCAACTTGGATTTTCAAAAGAACTGATCGTAGCTATTTTATTTATATCCTTGCTTGTGATTATTACGGTATCGGATATCGCGTTTATGCTCATTCCGGATAAGATTTTATTATTCTTTTTAGTTCCTTTAATTGCTGCAAGGTTTTTATCTCCTTTAGCTCCTTGGTGGGACAGTATAATCGGAGCGGTTATCGGGTTTGGGGTGTTATTTTTGATTGCAGTGTTGTCGAAAGGCGGAATGGGTGGCGGGGATATTAAGTTATTTTTTGTCATCGGGATTGTTTTAGGTGTAACGCAGACTTTAGTGACTCTATTTTTGGCGTCTTTCATTGGAGCTATTATAGGTGTTATTTCTTTGAAGATTGCTAAGAAAGGTCGTAAAACCCCTATACCATTTGGGCCATCGATTGCTGTAGCAGCAGTTTTTTCCTATTTTTATGGACAAGTGCTTGTCGATTGGTATGTAAATTTGTTTTTTTAACTCGATAAATTTTATGGACGAGCCGACATAGGTCTCGTCTTTTTTTATTTTCCGCGTGTTAAGGTTGTGAGTAAAAGAGGTGAAGTTATGCCAATTAGAAGACGGAATTCAAGGAATAAAGTAATATTAGCGGGAATACAAGGGTTAGTGATAGGTATTGTTGGCGTTTTACTTTTTGGATTTATACTAAGTTTATCGAATGAAAAGAAAGTAGCAGATCCCGAACAAGTTTCAACACCTCCAGTGGCGGAAGAAAAAATAGGTGAAATAGATAAAATAGAAGTAAGTGCAGATGTTGCCCTTCCATTCAAAGCGAAACAATATGGCATGTTTACGACAAAAGATAGCGCGTTTGACTTTATAAGTGAACAGCCTAGCCTTCAAAAAGCGAGCATTGTTAATGTGAATGATCAATATTACGTGTGGAGTAAGTTATTTGTAAATGAAGTGAGTGTTTCAGAAAATGAAAGTTTACCTACTTTCATTAAACCTTTATCTATTTCCACGAAGGGTTGTGAAGATCCCAAAACGAAAAATATTATCAATCTATTACAAGAAGATAAACTATCAAAAAATTATTTTGATGCCCTTGAAAAAAAAGAAGAATATCCAGATGACTTGGTGGGTATTGTTGCTGCAATATCAACGTTTACGGATGATTCTGCCGTTATTCGATTATTAATTTTGACTCATTATTTGGAACAAAATGATTGCTTAAAATTGAGTTTCTGATAGTAAAATGATGCCAAAATGAAGTTGTACTCACTTCTCGCACAATTTCCATTTTTACAATTCTTTTGTATTCTATTGTAAAGGAGGAATTCATATGAAACTTATAACAGACAAAAAAATTATTCTAGCAAGTGAGTCACCAAGAAGAAAAGAACTTTTTAGTAGTTTAGGTATTCCATTTGAAGTACAACCATCTGGAGTTGTGGAAGAATTAGAGGGAGTCTATGATCCCGAGCAAATGGCGATTGCAATAGCAGATTTAAAAGCTACTGAAGTTTTCCAAAAAAATCCTGATGCGATTGTCATTGCTGCTGATACGACTGTTCGTATTGGAAAAGCGTTATTATCTAAACCCACGAGCAATGCTCAAGCCAAAAAGTTTATGAAATTACTATCTGGGAAAGTTCATAACGTTATTACAGGTGTTACTATATTAGGACCTGGTATTAGTATCGCTTTCGCAGAATCTACTTTAGTGAAATTTTATGAGCTTTCCATTGCGGAAATCGATGCTTATGTGGAATCTGGTGATCCATTAGACAAAGCAGGTGGCTATGGTATACAAACGATGGGTGGACTATTTGTTGAAAAGATTCAAGGTGATTATAACAATGTAGTAGGGCTACCTATAAGTCGGTTGTATCGAACGCTAGTTACTTTAGAGGTAATCGAATTTGCTAAGGAGAAATCCAAATGAACGTGAATTTGCCACCTTCTTTAATGATTCGTGATGTGCATTTAGCAGATCGTCCCCGTGAAAGATTAATAAGACAAGGTGCTGAAAGCTTGTCAAACCAAGAATTGATAGCTATCTTGCTTCGTACTGGTACGAAGCAAGAGTCTGTTCTTCATCTAGCTAATCGTGTCCTATCTTTTTTTGAACAAATTCAAGAATTAAAAAATGCCACTATAGAAGAAATGATGTCTGTGAAAGGCATAGGGGAAGCAAAAGCTGTCCAACTATTAGCCGCTGTTGAATTGGGAAGAAGATTATCCCAGCAACAAACGGATGATAAGTTTACGATAAGATCTCCAAAAGATGCCGCAACTTATTTAATGCCCGATATGACTTCTTTGAAACAAGAACATTTTGTTGTTCTATTTTTAAACGTAAAGAATCAAATACTCCACAAACAAACTATTTTTATCGGATCCCTAAATGCATCCATCGTTCATCCACGCGAAATCTTCCGCGAAGCTGTGAAACGTTCAGCAGCTTCTATCATTTGCGCGCATAACCATCCATCCGGAAATCCCGCACCTTCACCCGAAGATATTGATGTAACCAAACGATTATTAGAAGCAGGACAGCTTATGGGGATAGAATTATTAGATCATGTCATCATCGGTGATCACCAATTTATTAGTTTGAAAGAAAAGGGGTACATGTGACACTGTGCATTTTCCGTTCTATCCGTTATAATGTGAGTTATGACTTTAAAAATAACTTAGAGAAACTTGCGTTAGATGGAAAGGGAGTAAAAAATAGTGTTTGGATTTGGATCAAGAGATGTAGGAATCGATTTAGGAACAGCGAATACGCTGGTATTTATCAAAGGTAAAGGTATTGTTTTAAGAGAACCTTCTGTAGTTGCTAAAAACGTACAAAATAGATCCATTGTTGCGGTAGGTAATGATGCAAAAAATATGATTGGACGTACACCGGGTTCTATCGTAGCGATTCGTCCAATGAAAGATGGCGTAATTGCGGATTTTGATACAACATCTGCAATGATCGAATATTATTTAAAAAATGCAATGAAAGCAGCAGGAATGTCATGGAGCAAACCAAATGTGATGATTTGTGTCCCGTTTGGCATTACTTCTGTAGAGCAACGTGCAGTTATTGATGCAGCGAAACAAGCTGGAGCTCGCGATGCAGTAACTATCGAAGAACCATTTGCTGCAGCAATCGGTGCAAATTTACCTGTTTGGGAACCTACTGGTAGTATGGTCGTTGATATAGGTGGAGGTACGACAGAAGTAGCAGTAATTTCACTTGGTGGAATTGTGACAAGTGAGTCTGTTCGAGTAGGCGGCGACGCGATGGATCAAGCGATTACTAGTTATGTTCGTAAAACGTATAATCTAACAATTGGTGAACGTACTGCGGAAGCGATTAAAATTGAAATTGGATCGGCGAGAGTAATGGATACAGAAGATCAGATGGATATTCGTGGACGAGATCTAGTTACTGGCTTACCGAAAACGATTGAAATATCTTCAAAAGAAATTGCTAATGCACTTCGTGAATCTATTTCTGCCATTATTGATGGTGTAAAGAAAACGCTTGAGCAAACACCTCCAGAACTATCAGCAGATGTAATGGAACGTGGAATCATGCTTACCGGCGGTGGAGCACTACTTAAAAATTTAGATAAAGTTATTAGTTATCAAACGAATATGCCCGTATTTATTGCAGAAAATCCATTAGATTGTGTCGCTTTTGGTACTGGGAAAGCACTAGATCATATGGACTTATTGAAACGACAACAAACGAGATATTAAGGGGTAGTGAGATATGCCACAGTTTTTTTCAAATAAGCGATTAATATTGCTGCTTGTAGGAATGATTTTTCTTGTGGCACTCATCAGCTTTTCGTTACGAGATCGTGATCATGCATCTGTTCCTGAACAACTAGTTAAAGACGTGGTCGGCTTTGGGCAATCTATATTTTCAAAGCCGACACACTATGTAACTGGAGTTTTTAACAATGTTGAATCATTGCTTAATACATATGATGAAAATAAACGATTAAAAGCTAGATTAGAAGATTATGCGACCTTACAAGCAGATGTAAATGATTTAGAAATACAAAACAAGGAATTACGAAAAATTGTAGATATAAAAGAAGACCTTCGTGCATATGATCCAATTCAATCTACTGTTATTGCTAGAAATCCTGACCAGTGGGAAGAAAAGATCATGATTGATAAAGGAAAGATTCACGGGGTAAAAGTTAATATGGCAGTTATGACTGCGCAAGGTCTAATTGGGAAAGTAACGTTAACTACACCATATACATCTACTGTAGAACTTTTGTCTACACAAAATCCGAATTACAGGGTATCCGCCGTTATTGCAGGTAAAGAAGAAGTATTTGGATTAATCGAAGGATATGATGAAAAACGAAAAGAGCTTATATTAAAGCGAATTGACTCCGAGTTTGAAGTGAAAAAAGGACAAAAAGTTACTACATCTGGTTTAGGTGGAATTTTTCCAAAAGGTATTTTAATCGGAGAAGTTACGGAAGTGACTACGGATGACTATGGCTTAACAAAACTTGCCTATGTAAAACCAGCAGCCAGTTTCTCCATTTTGGATCATGTTATTATTTCGAAACGTTCCATTTCTGTAATAGATGGAACGGATGGGAAAAATACAGAGAAAGATTTAACAAAAGGTGCGGGTGACGGCTCATGATTCGTTTATTAGTAATTATCATTTCGGTTCTATTATTTTATATGGAACCGATTTTTGGACTTTTTTCTCCTATTGAACTCAATAACGATTTCTATATTTTAGTTCCTCGTTTTTTAATCATGTATTTAATATTTGTCTCTATCTATTATGACCGAAAACGCGCTATGATCTATGCAATATTTTTTGGACTCTTGTATGATGTGTTTTTCATTGATATTATTGGATTATATTCTTTTATTTATCCTCTTATGTGTTTAGTTGCTAGTTTCATTGCTAAATATGTACATCAACATTTAGTTGTAGCAACGTGTTTAACGCTAATTTTAGTGACGGTTGTAGAGTTATTATTGTATTTATTTTATACTTTTATAGGGATAAAAAGCATGACATTCACAGAATTTTTACAGCATAATCTGTTACCAACGATGATTGGGAACTTAGTCTTTATCGTGATGTTCGGGTGGGTTTTTAAATATATTCTTCTAAATCGATTTAAACAAAAAACATTATTACTACAAAAGTAATGTGCATGTTTAAATGGTGGATCTGAGGTGACTTGATTGACGAAAAAGCAGTTAATATCTATTAAAGGAACGAAAGAGGGCCTTGTATTACGCCTAGACGATCAGTGTTCATATACAGAGCTTTTAGAAGAATTAGCAAAGAAGGTTTCTGATGAAGGTTTTGAAGGTCAAGCTGAGGTACTTTTACAACTAGGAAATCGATATTGCAATGATGAACAAGCGAAAGAAATTATTAACTGTGTTCAACAAACAGAACATCTTCGAGTAGCGAAAATTCAAAGTGAAGTAATGACTGTAGAAGAATGCAATAAAAGATTGTTAGAAAATCAATCGGAAACTTATGTAGGGATTGTACGATCTGGCCAAGTAATTACCGCATTAGGTGATTTAGTTGTTATTGGAGATGTTAATCCCAATGGTCGAGTGGTTGCAGGTGGTAATGTATTTGTATTAGGACGTTTAAAAGGAATTGCGCATGCTGGATCTAATGGAAAGAGAGATGCAGTTATTGCAGCTTCCTGGTTAGAAGCTACTCATTTGATCATAGATAATGTCGTAGAAACAATGACAGATGAGTTAACTATATTATCTGAACATCCTGAGATGGAATGTGCTTATTTACATGCAAATGGTTTTATAGTAATTGATCGATTGCAAGAGCTTCGATTAATAAGACCGAATCTATCAACATTTAAAGGAGGAAGCTAATGTGGGAGAAGCAATCGTAATAACTTCTGGGAAAGGTGGAGTCGGTAAAACGACGACAACTGCAAACCTTGGAACTGCATTGGCTCTTCAAGGGAAAAAAGTTTGTTTAATGGACACTGATATCGGTTTGAGGAACTTAGACGTCGTGCTAGGTCTTGAAAATAGAATTATTTATGATTTAGTAGATGTCATAGAAGGACGTTGTAAAGTGCATCAAGCGCTAGTAAAAGATAAGCGTTTTGAGGATCGATTATTTTTATTACCCGCTGCTCAAACAACTGATAAAAATGCAGTAAATCCAGAGCAAATGAAAGAGCTTGTGACCGAGTTAAAACGGGACTATGATTATGTGTTAATTGACTGTCCTGCTGGTATCGAGCAAGGGTATAAAAACGCAATCGCAGGAGCAGACAAAGCAATTGTTGTCACAACTCCTGAAATCTCGGCAGTTCGCGATGCAGACCGTATAATTGGGTTACTGGAGCAAGAAGAAGCGATCGACCCACCAAAATTGATCATTAATCGTATTCGCCAGCATTTAATGAATAAAGGCGAAGCGCTAGATATAAATGAAATAACGACTCATTTATCGATTGATTTATTGGGAATTGTAGCGGATGATGAAAGTGTTATTACTTCTTCGAATAAGGGAGAACCAGTTGTCATGGATCCCTCGAATAGAGCTGCACTTGGTTACCGTAATATTGCGCGTCGCATTTTAGGTGAGTCTGTACCTTTAATGTCAATGGACATGCCAAAAAAAGGTGTTATGTCTAAAATCAAATCTATTTTTGCGAAATAAATGCGAGCCGGTTACCATATTATTTGGTAATCGGTTTATTTTTTTCATTAAATTGCCTCCTATTTCATACATATATCTAGTAGGGGGAATGTTATGCTTTCGAAAAAAAAATGGATGTTTGCATTTGTATTTGTAATGTTATTTTTCATGTTGAATAAATTTGAAAATAATGATGTATTATCGACTAGTTACGCCACATCTCTTTTAGAACTTCAAAAACCAAGTGCCATTTTTAAGAGAGTAGTCGAGTGGATAAAACCGGATGAACTTATTAGTGTAAGTGCACCTATTGCAACTCCTCCTTTGATCGAGTATAAATCGATTCAGCCTTTGTTGGAGGGAGCTATTTTATCGATTAATAATTCGCAAGATCTTTATGCTTCTGAAAATGGCTTTATCATATTTACTGGATATACTAAGAAGACAGGTAAGACTCTTTCTATCTTATATGATACTGGGGAAACTGTGACGTTTGGATTTGTAAAGGAGTTTCATCAATTACCATATACAACGATTAATGCAGGAGATATATTTGCATCTGCGGACAATGAGCTACTGTATATTAAAGTAGTAAAAGATGGGAAGAATTTGGATACAAATGAACTTATTGAGTGGCTATCAGTAACAAATGAATAAAAAGGTTTTCAAAGTGCATCCCATCATGATTCCGTTTTTTCTTTTCTTCTACTTGTCTGGAGAAATTGCTGTTTACTCCATTTTATTTGGTTCTCTATTATTTCATGAACTAGGTCACTTATTTGCAGCAAAACTAATAGGAATAAAAGTGAACTCCTGCACGATTTTACCATATGGTGGTGAAATTAAAATGGAGCAGTTTTCCAAAAAAACGAAATCAGATCAACTTTTAGTAATATTATTTGGACCTTTATTTACGTTTCTATTATTGGTCTTTTTCAGTTTAGTTGACCTTCCACAGAAAAATATCATGGTAGTAACCCAGGTTATTATTTTTTGCTTTAATTTACTTCCTGTTTATCCGCTAGATGGTGGACGGGCTTTATTGCTATTTATACCAGATAAATATGTGGAAGTGATTGGTTTTTCTCTCTTTTTTAGTGTATTCATTTTCTGCGTGAGTTTATATTATTTTCCTAAAGCACTTTCTGTTACAATTGTCTTTTTATTTTTAGCGCTTCAAAATTATTCGTATTGGAGATTTAGGAAGTACAAGCTAGCATTCGACTATGTAACGAAAAATACTTGACTAGCTATTGTGTACGTGGTAATATTCTAATGTTAATGTTTGTAGCAGCACCCGTTGTTACAACCGCTCTGAAAAGGTTGAAGTATTCGAGTAATCGAGTCACCTTTTGTAAGGCGAGTCTTAGTCTAAGAGGAGGTGCAAGTATGTACGCAATTATTGAAACTGGTGGTAAACAAATCAAAGTTGAACAAGGGCAAGAAATCTACATTGAAAAATTAGATGCTAATGCTGATGAAGTTGTAACTTTTGACAAAGTATTATTCGTAGGTGGAGATGATGTTAAAGTTGGTGCTCCATTCGTGGAAGGTGCTACAGTTACAGCGAAAGTTGTAAAAAATGGCAAAGCTAAAAAAATCATCGTTTTCAAATACAAAGCGAAAAAGAACTATCATAAAAAACAAGGTCATCGTCAACCATACACAAAATTAGTAGTAGAATCTATTAGTTTATAAGATGATTAAAGTGACTGTAACAAAAGATCAATCAGGTCTTATTCATTCATTTGAAATGAAAGGACATGCTGATTTTGCGGAATATGGAAAAGATTTAGTATGTGCAGGTGCTTCTGCTGTATCATTTGGTGCAGTTAATGCCATCATCGCACTTACAGAAATCACTCCTATTATTAAGCAAAAAGGTGACGGAGGCTATTTATACGTCGAAGTACCAGGTATATCAAATCCAGAAAAAGCTGCTCACATGCAGTTAATTTTAGAAGCGATGATTGTTTCTTTACAAACGATTGAGCAAGATTATGGGAAGTATATAAAAATAACCTTCAAACAGTAGGAGGTGGAACATATGTTAAAATTAAATCTTCAGTTTTTCGCATCCAAAAAGGGAGTAGGTTCGACTCGTAATGGTCGTGACTCTCAATCAAAACGTCTTGGCGCTAAACGTGCTGATGGACAATTTGTATCAGGCGGATCTATTTTATATCGCCAACGCGGTACTAAAATTCATCCGGGTGAAAACGTTGGACGTGGTGGAGATGACACACTTTTTGCGAAAGTTGACGGTGTAGTGCGCTTTGAGCGTTTCGGCCGCGACAAGAAAAAAGTAAGTGTATATCCTGTAGCTCAAGAAGCTTAATCAAAAAACAAAAGGACTGCATTTATGCAGTCCTTTTTCTTTTCTCAAGAAAAGTTATAAGTATACACAGCAAGTAATTTTCTACAAGAGTTTCCCTATAAAGACACTAGCTTCCGTACTTCTCTTATTTCACTCAAGAAAAAAAAGTCTATACCTGTTATACTTGAAAAAGGACAGTTTAATACGGAGTGTGTAAACGAATATGGAGCCTAAACAAATATCAATTAATGAAGTATTGCGTCATACGATGCATGATTTTTTAAATAATCTACATTTAATTCAAATGAATCTAGATATGGGTAGACACGATGAGGCAAAAAATCTTATTCGCACATACTCACAAAAATGTACCCAATTTTTCGACGTGAATAATATAGGTTTGTATAATACAAATGAATGGCTACAAACGTTCAGTATGGCTTACAATAAAGTATCGTTAGAAGTTCAAACAACGCTCTTCAAAAGGGGTGCGGAACGATACGATTCACCTTTACAAGAGTATTTAAAACGTTTCATAGATACAATGTATCCTTTGCTGAAAGGATATCAAGAACAGATATTAAACGTTCATCTATATTCCCATGATGTATTAGAAGTTCAGGTAGAATTAGTTGGAGAATGGGCTTCGTATACTTGGATTGATGAGTCTTTTACAGACTTACTTCGTGTGGAAAAAGAAATGAACACAGAATCCCGAATTAAATTTAAGTTAATTGCAACTGAGAGATTGGAGTGAAATAAATGTTTGTTGATCACGTAAAAGTGTATGTCAAAGGTGGAGACGGCGGAGATGGTATGGTTGGATTCCGTCGCGAAAAGTATGTACCTCTAGGCGGTCCTGCAGGTGGGGACGGTGGAAATGGTGGAGATGTTATTTTCGTAGTAGATGAAGGTTTACGTACGTTAATGGATTTCCGCTATAAACGAATTTTTAAAGCAAACCGTGGGGATCATGGCGGTAGTAAGAATATGCACGGAGCAAATGCGGATGATTTATTCGTAAAAGTTCCTCCTGGTACTGTTGTAATGAATGAAGAAACTGGTCAAGTTATAGCTGACTTAGTGGAACATGGTCAAAAAGCAGCAATAGCTAGAGGGGGACGCGGCGGTAGAGGGAATTCTCGTTTTGCGACTCCTGCCAATCCCGCACCAGAGCTTTCTGAGAAAGGTGAACCAGGGTTCGAGTTAAATGTTACGTTAGAACTTAAAGTTTTAGCTGATGTTGGTTTGGTTGGATTTCCAAGTGTAGGGAAATCGACTTTATTATCCGTTGTATCGTCTGCGAAACCAAAGATCGCTCCATATCATTTCACAACCATTGTTCCTAATTTAGGAATGGTCGAAACGGAAGATCATCGAAGCTTTGCGATGGCAGACTTACCAGGATTAATCGAAGGTGCACATGAGGGAGTTGGCCTAGGTCATCAATTCTTGCGTCATATTGAGCGTACACGAGTTATTGTGCATATGATCGATATGTCAGGACTCGAAGGACGAGAACCTTATGAAGACTACTTGACGATTAATGACGAACTAAAACAATATAATCTACGTTTAACAGAAAGACCTCAACTTATTGTTGCAAATAAAATGGACATGCCTGAATCAGAAGAAAACTTAAAAGTATTCCGCGAAAAGATTGGGTCGGATGTGAAAATCTTCTCAATTTCTGCAATTTCACGACAAGGAGTACAAGATTTACTTTTTGCTATTGCCGACTTGTTAGAAGATGCTCCCGAATACCCATTAGAAGATTTAGTGGAAGAGGAAACAGAAACCTCTGTTATGTACAAGCATGAAGCGAAAAAAGATGATTTCACGATTTCACGAGATGATGATGGATCATTTATTTTATCTGGTGGAACAGTGGAACGTTTATTTAAAATGACTGACTTCAGCCGTGAAGACTCAATACGTAGATTCTCTAGACAGTTGAGAGGGATGGGAATCGATGAAGCACTTCGTTTACGTGGTGCTAAGGATGGAGATACTGTAAGACTATTAGAATTTGAGTTTGAATTTATCGAATAGGGAAATGAGGAAACCGTATGAAAGATGTGACGCATCAACGCTTTTATTTAGTAAGAGAGGATGTTCTTACCGAAGCAATGCAAAAAACTTTGGAAGCAAAACATCTTCTCCAATCTGGAAAAGTGTCTTCCATTTGGGATGCAGTAAAAGAAGTTGATTTATCTCGAAGTGCTTTTTATAAGTATCGTGATGCGGTTTTTCCTTTCCATTCGATTGTACAGGAAAGAATATTAACGGTATTTCTACAACTTGAGGACAGAGAAGGCACCCTTGCTAGACTTTTGCAACTTGTTGCAGAATCCTCCATTAATATCTTGACTATACATCAAACTATTCCAATCCAAGGAAGAGCAAGCGTTACATTGTCTTTAGATGTTACGGAGATGACAAAACAACTAGATGATTTTATCAATGAATTGAAGCGACTAGACTTTGTGGAATCTGCTGAAGTAATTAGTTCTGGTGCTTTGTAAGGAGGATTACATATGGCAATACAGAAAGTGGCTTACCTTGGACCAGAAGCTTCCTTTACGCATTTAGCAACTAAAGCATTATTTCAAAATGATTTGCTTGTATCTACCCGAACGATACCTGAATGCATTGAATCAGTAGTAAACGGAAAAGTAGATATTGCTGTCGTTCCTCTGGAAAATGCCTTAGAGGGAACTGTTCCGTTAACAATTGATTACTTATTTCATGAAGTAGATTTATATGTGATTGCGGAAATACAATCTCCAATTGAGCAACATCTAATGGTTCATCCAAATAATGAAAAAAAGTGGGAAGAAATAAATACAATCTACTCTCATCCACATGCTTTAGCACAGTGTCATAAGTATTTATATTATCGTTTTGGCAAAGTTCCTCTTGAACAATCAACTTCAACAGCAGCAGCAGCTAAGTTTGTTTCCGAAAATGAACAGGACTGTATTGCTGCAATTGGAAATTCATCCGCAGCTACTGAATATGGATTATCGATTGTCGAAAATAATATTCATGATTTCCATTTTAATCATACACGTTTCTTTGTTCTGTCAAAAAGCAATCTTTGCATACAGAAAATAGGGCATATTGATCAAGTTAAAACGACTGTTATGATTACTTTACCAAAAGATGATCGTTCTGGAGCGTTACATCAAGTACTTTCTGTTTTTGCATGGAGACAGCTCAATTTGAGTAAAATTGAATCCCGTCCATTAAAAACAGGCTTAGGTCAATACTTTTTCGTTATTGATGTTTTAGAAGACGAGCGAACGCCGATGATGAGAGGGGCTTTGGAAGAGTTAAGTGCTTTAGGATGTGAAGTTAAATCCCTTGGTTCTTATTTTACATACAAAACCTAAGAAACACTTTTCACTGATGAGTTGAAGTTTATTAAAGACCATAAAAGCACCTTCCTATTCAAATGGAGGTGCTTATTTATTTGGGTTAGTCGGCATTTCATCCTAATGAACTTCTATAATAATAGTGTGGCCAACGTTTCGTCCAAAACACTCAAGAAATAGTGAAGACAGTATGCACCTAAAGAATGCTTGCGTTTTTATACAAAAAGTATATAAATTTTCATGTTAGAATCAGCTTGATTTCCGCTGCAGGCGGACGCTTTCCGCGGGCGGTCCGTGAGCCTCCTCGCTTCGCTGTGGGGTCTCACCTGGACACGCTTTTCCCGCTGGAGTTGCCGCATTTCGCTCCAATCAACAATACAAAATAGAAAGACAATATACTTCTGGTACTTTCATTTGTTTAATAATATAGCTAGCGGAAACAGAGAAAAAATAGGTAGTATCTATTGATAAAGAAGCGCTGAGCGGACGAAATTGCATCTTCGTCCGCTTTTAAAAGAGTAGGAAAGCATCTTATCTCTCATTATCCAAACCAAATGCATTATGTCTTTAAGTATTTCAAGAGGACGACGGACAAACATCCGCCACAAGATTACCGAAAAAAATGGATCGTGAAGTGTAGCAGTCACTTCACAATCCATTACTCTAACGTTAATAGTGTAGCCAATGTTTCGTCCAAAGCACTCTAGAAATAGAGAAGACAAAATGCACTTAAAGGACGCTTGCGTTTTTCTCATTTTCAATAATAATCCATCCAAATTGGCATAACTGCCTACTGTCTTTTCATAAGTTTAACATGAAGGGACTCAGAATGTTTTGAAAACCTGTGACCATTTGAAATTGATATACATATTTTAAAGGGAAGGAAGGAGGAAAACTGTGCACATTCATATCGTACAAAAAGGGGACACTCTTTGGAAAATATCGAGAAGCTACGATGTTTCCTTTGATGAACTAAAGAAGTTAAATGCACATCTGGCGAATCCAGAGTATATTGTGCCTGGGATGAAGATTTTTATTCCTGAAACGAAAAAGATGGAGTCTACAAGACATCCATATAGCGAGGAACGTCATGTAAAGAAAGAAATGGTTAAGAAGGAGGAAGTCAAGATCCAGCCACATCCTGGAACTAACATGAATTATCAACCAAGTCATCCACATCACGAAAGTCATCATCATCATCACTTGCATCACCCGCATCACCCAGTTCATATATCGCATCCAGTTCATCCAATTTATAAAGCACAGCCGGTACATCCGATTTACAAAGCGATGCCTGTTCAACCCGTACCAATAGCACCACCAGTTCAACAAGCACCACCACCACCAATTCAACAAGCACCACCAGTTCATACTTATACTATGCCTTATCATATAATGCCCGTACCAGAAATAGAAATGACTCCTTCACCTCAAGGGTGGAGACTTATTGAATCTACATCGATTCATATAAATATTCATAATGAAGATCGTGAAAAAGAAGAAATCAATGTAATAACTGAAGCAAATCCGGTAAATCAAGTTCAACCACCACCACAGCCAATTCCAACGCCACCTGCTCCACAAAATGTGAGTCCAATGATGGAAGAACCTTCTTCCGAGATGGTACCAATGTATCCGTACGAACCAATGTGTCAATGTGAACAATGTCAGTCAATGCAGTCATTCCCATACATGGAACCAGATATGCAGGAAATGCAATCTTATGGGCATTATCCATATATGCCTGTATGCTACGTACCAGTATATCCATGTCCACCCCATCCGTGTCCACCCCATCCGTTCCATCACTTTTAAAAAGTGAATAATTATATTAGACAAATAAAAAAAAATGTATGGAAATGGGAAAATGAAAATGGTCTTTTTTCTGTAAAAAAGTATTCAACGGTGGAACAGGCAGAAAAGATTCGTTTAATTCATCAAGAGTTACAGCATCTTGATAAGCCTTTTATTTTACCAGTTGTGGAATCTGCACAAGAAGACTTTATTATACAACCTTGGTTTAAGGGGACACACTCAGTTGATTATGGAAGTGACAGAGATCGAAAAGAAGTCTATTCCTTATTAAATGAGTTACATGAAACGAATCGATTGATCAAGTGGGAAGACTCCAACCTGTTGGTGCAGTTTGATTTAATCGCTAAGTGGCAAAATCGGTTTTTAAGAATGAAAGAGATTGCTTATTTTGTAGAATTTTATATGGGTGTAGAAAAAACGAAGATGCTTATCCAATATGGTTTAATTGCATTGAATAATATACAATCGTTTAGTAACCAGGATATTACGATATTGCATGGAGATGTTGTACATCATAACTTTTTGTCCAATCAAGAAGCATACAAAATGATAGACTTTGATCTTGCTGTAATTGGCCCAAAGGAAGTGGAAGACATCTTGTGGATGCATCGTGTACTTCCTGCAATTGACTATGACATTTATTGTTTGATTCATGAATTTCCATTATTAGAAAAGGTAGTATTAAAACATAAAGAAGCTTTGATGTATCCCAATGAATTATATAGAGAATGGTTATATGCTTATGCGTTGCCAATAGAGAGAAAGCAAAAATTTATTGATCAACTAATACCATATACAAATAAAGCACTAACAGAATGGCCGAAATTATGCTATAATTTAAGTCACTTATAAGAGGATGAATAAGCGAAGGTCGCTCATATAAAGAGCGACCTTCTTTCTTGTTGTCTATACTATTATGCTATAATAGGTCTGACGATTGTGAGGGATAAATAGTATGTATGATTACATAAAAGGTCAGGTGACCCGTGTTACACCTGAATATGTGATAGTAGAACAACAAGGAATTGGATATCAACTTTTTACACCAAATCCATTTGCTTTTCGAAAAAGTGAAGAAGTGATTCAAGTGTATACACATTTTCATGTAAGGGAAGACATGCAGCAATTAATGGGTTTTTTAGATCTCTCACAAAGAGAGTTATTTAGAAAGCTTATTCTTGTTTCTGGCATTGGTCCAAAAGGAGCTCTAGCAATTTTAACGAGTGGCGAACCAAATCATGTTATTCAAGCAATAGAACGTGAGGATGAATCCTTTCTAGTGAAATTTCCTGGAGTTGGGAAAAAGACTGCTCGACAAATGATATTAGACTTAAAAGGGAAATTAAATGATTTAATAGATGTGGAACAATTCGATTTTACAAAAGACGAACCTACATTATTTGACTCAAATCACGCAAATCATGAGTTAGAAGAGGCGATGCTTGCATTAACTGCGTTAGGTTATTCAGAACGTGAATTGACGAAAATTCGTCCGTTATTAAAAGGAAATGAATCTCTCCAAACAACAGATGATTTCATCAAAAAAGCTCTTCAATTATTATTTTCGAGTAAGTGAATAAGGGGGTTCTAGAAATGACAGATCGTGTAATATCAAGTGAAGTTTCTAATTTTGATGAGCCATTTGAGCAATCGCTTCGTCCTCAATTATTGTCACAATACATTGGGCAAGATAAGATAAAACATAATTTAGAAATTTTCATCGAAGCTGCCAAAATGAGAAGTGAAAGTTTAGATCACTGTCTATTGTATGGACCTCCTGGACTTGGTAAGACAACACTTGCAGCTGTTATTGCAAATGAAATGAATGTCCAAATACGGATGACGAGTGGTCCCGCAATTGAACGACCAGGAGACTTAGCTGCTATTGTTAGTTCACTTGAACCTGGAGATGTTTTATTTATAGATGAAATTCATCGGTTAAATCGCTCGATTGAAGAAGTACTCTATCCGGCGATGGAAGACTTTTGTTTAGATATTGTTGTTGGAAAAGGCCCATCTGCTCGCAGTGTTCGATTGGACTTACCGCCTTTTACATTAATCGGTGCCACTACACGAGCAGGTGCATTATCAGCTCCACTTAGAGATCGTTTTGGCGTGTTATTAAGACTCGATTTTTATGATGAAAAGGCTTTAACTTCGATTGTTGTTAGAAGTGCAGAGTTATTTAATGCTTCAATCGATTATGAATCAGCAGGAGAAATTGCGAGACGTGCAAGAGGAACTCCGCGTATCGCAAATCGTTTACTTAAGCGTGTGAGAGATTATGCACAAGTTCGAGGGAATGGACATATTTCATTGGATATTGCCAGAGAAGCATTAGAACTTTTGCAAGTCGACCCAAGAGGCTTGGATCATATCGACCATAAATTAATCACAGCAATGATCGAACGCTTCAGAGGAGGCCCTGTAGGTCTAGACACGATAGCAGCTAGCATTGGGGAAGAATCTACAACCATTGAAGATGTGTATGAGCCGTATTTAATGCAAATTGGTTTTATCCAACGATCACCAAGGGGAAGAATTGTATCGACCCTCGCTTATGAACATCTAGGATTTCCGTTACCAATTGAAAAAGACAACTTATAAAGGAAGTAAGCTATATGAAAGTAGAAGATTTTGATTTTGATTTACCAGAAGAGTTAATTGCACAAACCCCGCTTCTTGACCGGACAAGCAGTAAACTGCTAATAGCGGATTATCCAAACAATTTAACTAAACATGAAACTTTTTCTGCTATTCTCGGTGAGTTAAAAAAAGGGGATTGTCTAGTATTAAATGACACGAAGGTAATGCCAGCTCGTTTAATGGGCATAAAAGAAGAGACTGGGGCACATGTAGAAGTTCTATTGTTAACGCAAATAGAAGGGGATCATTGGGAAACACTAGTAAAACCTGCGAAGCGTGTAAAAATAGGAACAAAAATTACCTTTGGCGATGGTCTATTAACTGCCGTTTGTACTGAACTAAAAGAGCATGGCGGACGAATATTCCAAATGGAGTATAAAGGTTTGTTTTTCGAAGTGTTAGATCAGCTTGGTGAAATGCCCCTTCCACCTTATATACACGAAAAATTGGAAGATAAAGACCGCTATCAAACGGTTTATGCAAAAGAACAAGGATCAGCTGCTGCACCAACTGCAGGGCTTCATTTTACTCAATCACTTATAGATGAAATACAAGCAAAAGGTGTTAAAATAGCTTTTGTGACACTTCATGTTGGGCTTGGCACATTCCGACCAGTTAGTGTCGATTCGATTGATGATCACGAAATGCATTCAGAGTTTTATCGTGTTTCTAAACAAACTGCACAGACGATTAATGAAGTGAGGCAAGCTGGTGGAAAAGTTGTTGCTGTCGGAACAACTTCAACAAGAACATTAGAAACAGTTGCCACCAAATTTGAAGGGAAGATAGAAGAAGACAGTGGTTGGACATCTATCTTCATTTATCCAGGATATGAATTTAAATGCATTGATGGGATGATTACTAACTTTCACTTGCCAAAATCTACACTAGTTATGCTGGTGAGTGCGCTTACTTCAAGAGACTTTATATTAGACGCATACAAAGAAGCTATTGACATGCGTTACCGTTTTTTCAGTTTCGGTGATGCAATGTTAATAAAAGGAAGGAACTATTAAATGACTGCTATAACGTATGAATTAATCAAAAAAGATAAACAAACAGGAGCTCGTCTAGGAATTGTACACACACCGCATGGTTCTTTTGAGACGCCTACGTTTATGCCAGTAGGTACACAAGCTACCGTGAAAACAATGTCTCCAGAAGAGATTAAAGGGATGGATGCTGGGATAATATTAAGCAACACGTATCACTTATGGTTACGTCCTGGGCATGATATTATTCGCGAAGCAGGCGGATTGCATAAATTTATGAACTGGGATCGTGCCATTTTAACGGATTCTGGCGGATTTCAAGTATTCAGTTTAAGTGATATGCGCAAAATTGAAGAAGAAGGTGTTCACTTCCGCAATCATTTAAATGGCGATAAATTATTTTTAAGTCCTGAAAAATCAATGGAAATTCAAAATGCCTTGGGCTCGGATATTATGATGGCTTTTGATGAATGTCCCCCGTATCCTGCAACATTTGAATACATGAAAGCGTCTGTAGAACGGACATCTCGCTGGGCTGAACGTTGTTTAACAGCACATACAAATACAGATAAACAAGGCCTATTTGGTATCATTCAAGGTGGAGAATACGAAGAATTACGTCGACAATCTGCAAAAGATTTAGTATCATTGGATTTTCCGGGTTATGCAATTGGAGGTCTTTCTGTAGGAGAACCAAAAGATGTGATGAATCGTGTACTTGATTTTACGGCCCCTATGATGCCCGAAAATAAGCCGAGATACTTAATGGGAGTAGGGTCACCTGATTCTTTAATTGACGGCTCTATTCGAGGGATAGATATGTTTGACTGTGTGTTGCCTACACGGATAGCCCGTAATGGTACATTTTTCACGTCAAAAGGTCGTTTAGTTATTAAAGGAGCAGCATATGCGCGCGACTTTGGACCAATCGATGAAAAGTGTGATTGTTATACTTGTCAAAACTATTCCAGAGCATATCTTCGCCATTTATTTAAAGCGGATGAAACTTTTGGATTACGCTTAGCATCTTTCCATAATCTTCATTTCTTAATGAATTTAATGAAAGATGTGCGTCAAGCAATTCGCGAAGACCGTCTGCTTGATTTCAAAGAAGAGTTTTTTGAAGAATACGGATATAATAAACCAAATGCAAAAAATTTCTGATTCTTGTATACTGTAAATAGATAAAAAGGAGGGGATAAAATATATGGGAAGTTTAACAGGCTTATTGCCGATTGTTGCAATGTTCGCTGTGATGTGGTTTTTCATCATTCGTCCAGCACAAAAGCGACAAAAAAATACATCACGAATGCAAAATGATCTTAAACGTGGAGACCAAATTATTACAGTTGGTGGCTTACACGCGAAGGTAGATGCAGTAGATGATAAAACTATTTTTGTAATAGTAGCAGATGGAACTCGTTTACAATTTGAACGAGTTGCAGTTGGACGAGTTATCACGGAATAATAAAAAGAACTTACTCAGTATTTATGAGTAAGTTCTTTTTTTTGGGGCAGAGTAAGTATGAGGTGATAGGATGAACGATATTCTCATCATTATTATTCGAACATTTATATTGTATTGGCTCATCTTGGTTATTCTTCGCTTAATGGGTAAAAGAGAAGTAGGAGAACTAAGTATATTTGACTTAGTTGTTTTTTTACTTATTGCCGAAGTTGGTGCCTTTGCTTTGGATGATCCTAAAAGTAATTTCTTACATGCAGTTTTACCTATGATTATATTGTTAATAATTCAAATTACTGTTTCTTATATTTCAATGAAAAATAAAAAATTTCGGGATGTTATGGAAAGCCAACCATCCATCATCGTGAAAGATGGTATCATTAATGAAAAAGAAATGAGAAAACAGCGTTATAATTTAGATGATTTATTACAACAATTAAGAGAACAACAAATAGGATCTATTCAATCTGTTAACTATGCATTTTTAGAACCGTCCGGAAATTTGTCTATCTTTAAAAAAGATAGTGAACAATTTGTTTTCCCGCTTATTTTAGACGGGGACATTCAAGATAATCATCTTCAAAGGATTGGTAAAGACAAAAAGTGGTTAAAGGAACAATTGAAAGAACAGTTGATTGACGATGAAAAAAAGGTGTTTTATTGCAGTTATGAGAATGATTCTTTATTTATTCAACTTAAAACTTCTTCTTAGAAGTACGCAGAATTTGTAGAATGACGTTGACTTCTTTTCTTTTTATTTGTCCGAATAGTACTAATCCAACCGTTAAATAAAGCAATGTAAATAAACAATCCACAATTAAAGAATGTTCTCCAATCGAAAATAACAATGGACGTGAAATAATTGTTAGCAAGAAAATAACATATGGAAGAATAAAAAAGGAGAAGCCAATTTGTGCTTCTTTTTTCAGTTTTAACGAAGCGATATGTAAAAATGAAGTGATTAATACTCCAAAACCAATCGCAACAATTGCTCCCTTTTCTTGAATAGATGCTTGAGAAGCAAGAAAAAATAGCAACAATAATTTACCTACTCCACCATATAGGGAGTTCAAAAATGCTGCTTTAGAATTATTTAATGCTTGTAAAATAGAGAATAATGGGCTTTGGATATAATAAAAGAAGAAAATTGGTGACAAGATTTTCATATACGTTGTAGCATTTTCTACATGAAACAGGGCAGAAACAAGTTCACCACCGTGTAAATAAAAAAGTGTAGCAGCATAACAACCTGTTAAGGTCGAGAACTTTAATGATAGATGAATTCTATCTTTCAAAAGCGAATTGTTTCTTCTTGCAAAAGCATCGCTTACAGCCGGGATTAGTACGACAGACAGTGCGTAAGGTATAAAAGAAGGGAAAAGTAGTAATGGTACTAAAACCCCCGAGATAACACCATACAGGGTAGTTGCGGCAACACTTGTTATACCAGTGATTGCTAAAGCTTTGATGAAAATAATAGGCTCCAAAAACCATGTGAAAGATCCAAATAATTTACTACCCGATGACGGTAGAGCAATAGATAATAGTGGAGAAAGTGGATAAGCGTTTGAAGCTTTTCTAATAGCTTGCTTGGCTTTCCATTTTACATACTTCCATCTCAAATAAAGTAAAGAAGCAATCTCTCCAAGTAAAGACATACCCATAGCATAAGCCGCTGCTTCTTTAGGGGAAGCGGAGTGAAGTACAAGAGGTAATAAAAAAGTAATAAGTAGAATTCGTATTATTTGTTCCATCAGCTGGGAAACAGCCGTTTCTTCAATACGTGCAATTCCTTGGAAGAAGCCTTTTAAGATTCCTCCAGCGGCAGCTATTGGTACTATAGCGATGGTGACATAGAGTGTCATTGTAATGGCATCATTTTTCAATAAATTTTCAGAAATAAATGGAGTGACATAAAGGAAAATAGGAGTAAATGCTAGAATAGATATAACAGTAACAATGACCGATGTTCGCATGACGGAGAAATAGCTTGAAACTGCATTTCTTGTTCTTAGTTCAGCAATAATTTTGGACATTGCTATCGGTATTCCAAGCTGAATAAGAGACAAAAAGAAAATGAAGGCAGGATAAGCCGTCATATAAATGCCGTATGCTTCTTCTCCTGTTAGTCGGACAAACTGCATGCGATAAATAAAACCTAAAAATTTGGACAAAAAGATGGCGAACATTAACAAAATGGATCCTCTTAAAAAAGTAGACATCTAAACACTTCCTTCTCAAATACAGGAACATCGTTTACAATAACAATATGCTTACTAGTTGGTACATTATTCTTTAAATGGGGTGCGTTATTTTGAAAATCACTTACGAAGAAATTTATTTACATGTACTACCTGCTTTAGAAAGTAAGAAAAGTGAGTTCGAAGTCTATCGATATAAAAAGGTTTCTGAGCAAGATATATGGAATTTTTGTATTACGAAAAAATGGAAAAAGAAAATTGTGCCAGAAATACCCCTTCACCATATTGTGAACGATATACTTTCTATATCTTCAGCAGAGTTTATGACGTTTGAACAAATCGAAAACTCAAAAACATCGAACTGGTTCTCAGAAATCAATCAAGAAGAACTGCAATTATTATTAAATCCCAAAAAAGAAGCTGAATGAGTAATTCGTTATTTGACACTGAGCGCATCGTGTTTCATAATAAATATGTTGCGTTTTTTGTAGTTATAGAAAATATACACATATCTATTTAGTAATTGTTTAGCTCCAGTTGGCATCCAATCGAAGTAAAATACTAGTTTTGAGGTGGTTGAGAAACTTCTTCCTCACAAACTATCATTTATTTGACGATAGGCTTTGACTTCTGAAGCTTCTTAGGAGGAAATATACATATGAAAACTAGAGGACGCATTGTTGCATTTTTGTTACTCATCGTTATTTTTGCTGGGACAATCAGTCCTACTGTTGCAGGTGTCTTAAATAACATTAAACTTGGTTTAGATTTACAAGGTGGATTTGAAGTTCTTTATCAAGTGGAGCCTTTGGCAGGTAAAGAAAGCCAAAAAATTACGGATGACGTAGTAAAAGATACGGCAGCAGCTCTTAGTAACCGTATCGACGCAATAGGGGTAAATGAACCGAGTATTCAAATTGAAGGTGGACACCGTATTCGCGTTCAACTTGCTGGAGTAGAAGATCAAAACTCAGCACGGGAACTTCTTTCAACGGAAGCAAATCTTACTTTCCGTGATTCTGAAGATAAGATTATGCTCGATGGGAATGATTTAAAACAAGGTGGGGCAAAAGCGGCTTTCAATCAACAAGGGCAGCCTATTGTAACACTAAAATTAAAGGATGCTAGCAAATTTGCAGAGGTTACTTCTGATATAGCTGCAAGACCTGCGCCAAATAATGTATTAGTTATCTGGCTAGACTATAAAGATGGAGATTCATACGCGAAGGAAATTCTAAAACCAGATCCTAAATTTACTTCCGCACCAAGAGTATCACAACGAATTAGTTCAGACAGTGTAGAAATTTCAGGTTCCTTTACTGTTGAAGAAACAAAAAGCTTAGCAGGAATATTAAATGCGGGTGCTTTACCTGTTCATTTGGATGAAATATATTCTACATCTGTAGGTGCACAATTTGGTTCACAAGCTTTAAGCAGTACAATATTAGCTGGTATTATAGGGATTTCGGCAGTTTTTATTTTCATGCTCTTCTACTATCGCTTACCAGGTTTAGTGGCTGTTGTTTCATTAGTTGTATACATTTTCTTAATCCTTGTAGTATTTGATTGGATTAATGGCGTGTTAACGCTTCCAGGTATCGCGGCAATCGTGCTGGGTGTAGGGATGGCGGTGGATGCTAATATCCTGACCTATGAGCGAATTAGGGAAGAATTACGAGTTGGTAAATCCGTTAAAAAAGCATTTGATACCGGAGCAAAAGAAGCATTCACAGCTATTTTTGATGCAAATATTACAACACTATTAGCTGCAGCAGTGTTATTCTTCTTTGGTACAAGTTCTGTAAAAGGGTTTGCAACGTTGTTAATTATTAGTATTTTAGTCGTTTTCATAACAGCTGTATGGGCTTCGAGAATACTATTAGGATTACTTGTAAACAGTGGTTATTTTGATAATAAGCCTGGATGGTTTGGTATTCCGAAAAAACGCATACATCCTCCTGAAGAAGAGGTTGATACGTTAGACTTAACTACAAAATTTGATCGATTAGATTTTGTTCATAATCGTAAAATATTCTATAGCTTATCCATTGTTTTAACAGTTGCAGGAATTATTCTATTGAGTACAATTAACTTAAATTTAGGAATTGATTTCTCGAAAGGAACACGGGTAGAACTTCAATCAACAGAATCATTAACGAAAGAGTTTGTAGCGGAAAAGATTGCAAAAATTGGCTTACCTTCTGAAGATATTGTTCTTTCTGGAGATAATAGTAATGTAGCGGTCATTCGTTATAAACAAGACTTTACACAAGCTGAAATAAAGACACTAAAAACGGAAATGACTCAACAGTTTGGCATAGATCCAAATGTTAGTAGCGTATCTCCTACGGTAGGTAAAGAGCTTGCAAAAAATGCCATATACGCACTCCTTATTGCAGCTTTAGGTATCGTAATTTACGTCGCATTCCGTTTTGAATGGAGAATGGGATTTGCTTCAATTGTTTCATTGGTCCATGATGCATTCTTAATGGTATCTATTTTCAGTATTTTACGATTAGAAGTAGATATTACATTCATCGCAGCAGTCTTAACGATTGTCGGTTACTCGATAAATGACACAATCGTCACATTTGACCGTATCCGAGAAAACTTACATCGTAGCAAAAAGATTACAACAGAAGAAGAACTTGCGACAATAGTTAATAAGTCTTTAAGACAAACACTTGGTCGTTCAGTTAATACAGTGTTAACCGTTATTTTAGTAACTATAGCTCTTCTTATATTTGGTGCAGAAGGCATTAGAAACTTCTCAATTGCTTTATTAGTAGGACTAATTGCAGGTACGTATTCTTCTATTTTTATCGCAGCCCAAATATGGTTTGATCTAAAAGTGAAAGAGTTACGTAAAACTGGTGGAATTGAAGTGAAAAAAGAAGAGAAAAAATGGGGTTCTGATGAGCCGGTAGTATAATAGTTAGTTTTCCAATTTGGTTGTCAAATGGATGGAGCAGGGTATATCATGTATATATTCTGTTCCATTTTTTTATGAAAATTAGAAAGAGGTGCTGAAGTGAAATTTCAATGGTCATTATTATTTGGTTTATTATTCGCTCTGATGATTGCATTATTTGCTGTTTATAACGTAGGTGCAGTTCCTGTGGATTATGTATTTGGAACAGCAGAGTGGCCGCTGATCTTGGTCATTTTAGGTTCTGCACTTTTAGGAGCGCTTCTTAGTGGTTCTGTTGCAATATATCGCTCATTTGTTCTTTCGCGTAAAGTAAAACAATTAGAAAAAGAGCTAGTAAAGAAAGGTGCATCTATCGGAGTACTTCAAACTGAATTAGTTGTACAGCAAGAAAATCGTATTAGTAGTGCTGGGGATTCAGTTATTAAAAAAGACGAAAATATGATGATTTAATCAGAAAACCTTTTGGCAAATGTCAAAAGGTTTTTTTTCCATAAAGCTATATCACTTCTTGTAGTATAATAAAGTCTGAGGAAGTGAAAAAATGATTCAATCAAAGAAAAGATGGTCTATTTCGAGACCAGATGATAAACTCGTTTCTACTTTTGAAAAAGAACTATCAATACCTCGAGTATGCGCAAAAGTTTTAGTTTCAAGAGGCTTTCAGACAGTACAGGAAGCAAATAGTTTTTTAAACTTAACGGAAGAAAATATACATAATCCATTTCTACTGAATGGGATGGATCATTTAGTAGAACGTGTCCATAGAGCAATCGATCAACAAGAAAGAATTATGGTATACGGGGACTATGACGCTGACGGTATTACGAGCACTACAGTAATGATGAAAACACTTTTATCATTAGGTGCAGATGTAATTTTTAAAATTCCCAATCGATTTATGGATGGCTACGGACCGAGCGAGCGCTTATTTCAAGAGGCGTTTGACGAAGGGGTTAAACTAATAATTACTGTCGATAATGGTATTTCAGGGCTCAAGCAAATTCAATTTGCAAAAAGTCTCGGGATGGACGTCATAGTCACTGACCATCATGAACCAGGGGAAGAACTTCCGGTAGCAGATATTATTATTCATCCTGGACTTAAGGGAACTACTTACCCATTCCCACATTTAGCTGGAGTAGGTGTGGCATTTAAGGTAGCACATGCACTAACTGGAGAAATTCCGACAGAGTTATTTTATTTAGTTGCTATCGGTACGATTGCGGATTTAGTGTCATTGACCGATGAAAATCGTTATTTTGTTCAAAAAGGTATAAAACAAATGAAACGAGCAAATTCTTTAGCAATAGAAGCACTTGCGAAAGTTAGTGGGGTGGAAATTTCAACCATAAGTGAAGAGTCCATTGGATTTATGTTCGGTCCTCGTATAAATGCGGTTGGAAGATTAGGGGAAGCATCCCCAGGAGTAGAATTATTTTTAACAGACGAACAAACGCATGCATTATCGATTGCTAACATGTTGAATGAGAAGAATAAAGAACGTCAAGCAATTGTTAAACAAATTACAGATGAAGCTGTAGCAATGATTGAGAAAGAGAATACCTTAGATGGACCAAGTGTTATCGTGGTTGGTAAAAATGATTGGAATCCAGGTGTATTAGGTATTGTAGCATCGAAACTTGTAGAAAAGTATTATCGACCGGCAATTGTTTTAGGAATCGATGAAAAAAAACAGATTGCAAAGGGATCTGCTAGAAGTATTGAAGGATTCCATATGTATAAAGAACTTGCGAAAAATGGTGATATAATTCCTCATTTTGGTGGGCATCCCATGGCGGCAGGTATGACATTTCCTCTAGAGAATTTAGAGGAATTTAAAAATAGATTACAAGCTCAAGCGAAAGAATGTTTGACAGATGAACAGTTAATACCTGTTGTTTTAATTGACGTGCCACTTGAAATGCATGAAATTACAACAGAAGCTATTGAATCTTTACAAAAACTGGCTCCATTTGGAATGGGCTTTGCAAAACCGGTCTATTGCATAGAAAAAGTGGAAGTTGCTTCTGTTCGGAAAATTGGTTCCGCGCAAAATCATGTGAAGATGGAGCTTAAACAAGGCTCAAGTGTGTTAGATGCAATTGGTTTTGGAAAGGGTGAATTAGCAGATGAAATTTCACCAACAGCCAAACTTTCGTTTATAGGTGATTTACAGATTAATGAATGGAATGGCCTTAAAAAACCTCAGCTAATGATTCAAGATGTCAAAACAAATGATTGGCAACTATTTGATATTCGGGGAATTCGTCAAGTGAATCGCTGGCTTCCAATGATTTCACGTGAAAAAAATATATTTGTTGCCTTTAATGAAGCAACTATTTCTCATTTCTCCACATTTATTGAAGAGAAAATTTGGCAATATACGGACGTGATCGAGCAGCAAATAAAATCTGACTATGTAACATTACTAGATTTGCCTGCGGATGAAACTTTCTTGAATAAACTACTCGAATACCATGATTGGTCAAGAATATATGCGCATTTTTACGCAGAGGATTCTACTTATTTTGAAGGCATTCCATCTAGAGATCAATTCAAGTGGTATTTTTCTTTTTTAGCGAAACGCAAAACGTTTGCTTTAAAGCAACATATCCAGGAGCTGTCCAAACAAACTGGTTGGAGTCAAAATACAATTAATTTTATGTCAAAGGTGTTTTTTGAACTTAATTTTGTTAGAATAGACAATGGGATGTTGGTATTGAACGATCATCTGGCTAAAACAGATTTATCTGAAGCACCAGCCTATAAACAAAGAGCGAAAAAGATAGAACTTGAACAAAAGCTATTATACGCCCCGTATATGGAGCTGAAACAATGGTTTGAAGAGCGGAAAGCAGTACAAACCGTTCCTGAGGAGGAGCAAGTATGGATTTAAAGCAATTTGTAACAACTGTCGAAGATTGGCCAAAACCGGGTATTAGTTTTAAGGATATTACAACAATTATGGATAACGGAGAAGCATATAAATATGCTACAGACCAAATTGTAGAATATGCGAAAAAAGTAGATGCTGATATTATTGTAGGACCGGAAGCGCGTGGATTCATTATTGGATGTCCGGTTTCGTACGCACTTGGAGTTGGTTTTGCTCCAGTACGAAAAGAAGGCAAGCTTCCTCGTGAAGTCATTCGTGCTGAATATGGTTTAGAATATGGTAAAGATGTTTTGACCATGCATAAAGACGCAGTTAAACCTGGACAAAAAGTATTAATAGTGGATGATTTACTTGCAACAGGTGGCACGATAGAAGCAACGATTAAACTAGTGGAAGAACTTGGTGGAGTTGTAGTAGGTTGCGCTTTTTTAATCGAGTTAACATACCTTGATGGTAGAAACAAATTAGGCGACTACGATATTTGCACTTTAATGCAATACTAAATATCGAACCAGGTGAATGAGAAATGCTCGCATTCAGTCTGTGAATACACCTCCGAACTCATTTATTGATTTCAAACTAGGGTGGACTTTACAAGTCCATCTTTTTTTATATACAATATAGCTTATATACTATTCTAGAAATATAACGAAATCAGGTGATTTAGCATGGCAAAAGATCAAGTGAAGACAGCAGAAGATGTTTTCGATACACTCTCCACGTATATGAATGGAGAGCATGTTGAATTTGTCAAAAAAGCATATAATCTAGCAGAGCATGCTCATCGAGAACAATTTCGTAATTCTGGTGAACCATATATTTTACATCCAATTCAGGTAGCCGGAATTCTTGCTGATCTTCAAATGGATCCAGAAACAGTTGCTGCTGGCTTTTTACATGATGTTGTGGAAGATACAGAATATGCACGGGAAGATATCGTTCGGGAGTTTAATGAAGAAGTTGCACTATTAGTCGAAGGCGTGACAAAACTCGGCAAAATTAAATATATGTCGAAAGAAGAACAGCAAGCAGAAAATCATCGTAAAATGTTTATCGCAATGGCTCAAGATATTCGCATTATATTAATTAAACTTGCGGACCGTTTACATAATATGCGTACATTAAAACATTTACCTGAAGAAAAACAGCGTCGTATTTCGAATGAAACGTTAGAAATATTTGCCCCTCTAGCCCATCGATTAGGGATATCTGCAGTTAAATGGGAGTTAGAAGATACATCCCTTCGTTATTTAAATCCACAACAATATTATCGAATTGTAAATTTTATGAAGAAAAAACGTACAGAACGTGAGTCATACTTAACAAATGTTATGAATGATATTCGGCTTCAACTAGATGAGATGGAAGTTGATGCAGATATATCAGGTAGACCAAAGCATATTTATAGTATTTATCGAAAAATGGTTGTCCAAAATAAACAGTTCAATGAAATTTATGACTTACTAGCTATGCGAATTATCGTGAATAGTATAAAAGATTGTTATGCTGTTTTAGGCGTTATTCATACGCTATGGAAACCCATGCCAGGTCGATTTAAAGACTATATTGCGATGCCAAAACAAAATTTATATCAATCACTTCATACAACTGTAATAGGTCCAAATGGCGACCCGCTAGAAGTGCAAATTCGCACAGAAGAAATGCACAATATAGCAGAATACGGGGTTGCAGCACATTGGGCATATAAAGAAGGAAAGAAAGTAGAAGTAAACAAACAAACGATTGATACAAAACTAACCTGGTTTAGAGAAATTCTTGAATTTCAACAGGAATCATCGAATGCGGAAGAGTTTATGGAATCATTGAAATTTGATTTATTTTCCGATATGGTTTATGTGTTTACTCCTAAAGGTGATGTAATTGAACTTCCTGCTGGTTCTGTTCCAATTGATTTTGCCTATCGTGTTCACTCAGAAGTAGGAAATAAAACAATCGGTGCAAAAGTAAACGGTAAAATGGTTCCGCTTGATACAAAGCTCAAAACAGGAGACATTATAGAAGTATTAACTTCTAAACAATCATTTGGTCCAAGTCGTGACTGGGTCAAAATTGCTCAATCCTCTCAAGCGAAAAATAAAATTAAACAGTTCTTTAAAAAACAACTTCGTGACGAAAATGTGATAAAAGGTAAAGAACAAGTTGAAAAAGAAATTAAAGCACAAGAGTTTGAATTGAAAGAAGTATTGACTCCTGAAAATATTAAAAGAGTTTGCGAAAAATATGCATTTGCAGGGGAAGAGGATTTATACGCTGCAGTAGGTTTTAATGGAATTACAGCCCAACAAGTAGTAAATCGCTTAGCTGAGAAAATGCGTAAAAAACGTGATCAAGAAGAAGCTTTAGAAAAAATTACCACTGAAATGAAAACTCCCGTTGTTACAAAGTCAACTGAGTCTGGCGTTATTGTAAAAGGGATAGAAAATTTACTTATTCGTCTTTCCAGATGTTGCAGTCCAGTACCGGGGGATGAAATAGTTGGTTTTATCACGAAAGGCAGAGGTGTATCGGTACATCGTGCGGATTGTCCGAATGTACAAACTGATGAGTCCCACTCACGAATTATTGAAGTGGAATGGGAGCAGAACGACACATCCGTGAAAAAAGATTATCAAGTGGATATTGAGGTATCTGCATTTGACCGACCTGGATTATTAAATGAAGTGTTACAAGTTGTAAATGAATCGAAGACACATATTGCAGCTGTTACTGGAAAATCAGAAAACGATATAGCAACTATTCATTTGACTATTAAGATTACGAATATTGCTCATTTGCATAAAGTTGCCGATCGTATAAAGCAATTGCCAGATGTATATTCGGTTCAACGAATTATTAATTAAAGGAGTAATTATCACATGAAGGTTCTACTTCAACGATGCAAAAATGCTTCTGTAACAGTAGATGGTAAAGTAACTGGTTCCATCGACCACGGGTATTTATTATTAGTCGGTATTACCGCAACAGATACCGAAAAAGAAATAAGCTATTTAGTGGATAAAATTACTGGGTTACGTCTATTTGAAGATTCAGATGGTAAGATGAATCACTCCATTACCGAAAATGGCGGTTCCATTCTTTCCGTTTCTCAATTTACATTATATGCAGATACACGTAAAGGTAGGAGACCAAGCTTCATTGATGCAGCACGTCCAGAGGTTGCAAAGCCATTATGGGAACTTTTTAATCATCAGTTACGGGCAAAAGGTTTTGTTGTAGAGACGGGTGTCTTTGGTGCTATGATGGATGTTACTTTTACAAATGATGGACCTGTGACAATCATGTTAGAAGCCTAAAAGAAGTGCAAGTGCCCTTTAAGTGTACCTTGTCTATACTTTGCACTGAGTGCTATGGATGAAACATTGGCTACACTATTACCGAAGACTTTTATAGAGGATCTGGAAGTGACTGCGTCACTTCCAGATCCTCTTTTTTTCGCTAATCTTGTGGCGGATGTTTGTTCGTCGCCCTCTTGGAATATGTAGAGACAAGGTGCGTAAGGTTTGGTTAATGAGAGATTAGATATCTTCCTATTCTTTTAATAGCGGACGAAGATACAATTTCGTCCGCTTAGCACTACTTTATGAATAATTACTATCTATTTTTTTTAGGTTCCACCAACTTAAATAATATTCACCCTGAATCATATAAACTTTGAATGTTAAAGGGAATGCCCTGTTATTACTTGATTCCTAACATTCTAGCTTCATATACTTTCTAATATAAAAGACTGTAGGCAAACTCAGTTTTTATCGAGTTTGTCCACAGTCTGATCTATAACGACCTTTTTGGGACATCACAGCTTATTTTATTTGTGCATCAAAATAATTTATAACTCCGTTGTATATTCCAAGAGTTGCCTGTTCTCTAAATTGTGCGGTAGTCAATTGACGTTCCTCAGATGGATTACTTAAATAACCTAACTCTATTAATATTGCTTTTTGTTTATTTTCACGAAGAACTAAATAGTTTCCTTGTTGTACTCCGCGATTATTCAGTGAAACCATGTTACCAAGCTCTTTATGCACATAAGAAGCAAGCTCTTTCTGATAATCGTGCATGTAATAGGTCGTAAAACCATGAACGGAACTGTTTTCGATTGCATCATAATGAAGACTAATAAAAGCATCAGCTGCGGCCTGGTGAGCAATAGAAACGCGTTTACGAAGATCCACGTATACATCTGACTCTCTAGTCATCATGACATTTGCACCTGCTGCCTGCAATTTAGAAGCCAATAACTCGGCAGTCAAAAGGGTGATATCTTTCTCATCTGTGCCCAAAGCTCCAGTTGTACCACGGTCATTTCCTCCATGACCAGCATCAATAACTAGTGTCAGTCCTTTTAACGTACCCTTTTCGCGCTTTGCCAATGGCTCTTTAGTAGAAGTTGGTAAAGCATCACTTGAAGATACAACCCAACTAGCTACATAAGCAATCATATTATTTGTCAGTTCGATTTTATACCAATCATCTATTTTTTCTAAAACGGTAAATGTTTCACCAGCATCTACGCGAGCAACTACATCGCTACTTGTGGTACTTTGAGATCGTAAATTAGTGCTGTTATATAGAATTTTAATTGTTTCATTTGAAGTAGTTGGGCTTGCATTAGATGTTTTTGGCTGTTCGGTGTAGTTGCCATAGAAACTATAAACCCATCCCTTTTTTCCATTTTTTAATTGGATTTTAACCCAATTATGGTCTTTTTCAAGTATTGGAAATGACTGGTCTTTTAATATTTGTCCAATACTTTTGGAAGAAAGATCTGCTTTTGAACGAACATTTAACACATTAACGGAAACGATAAAAAGTTCTACATTGGAAGAGTTTTCTGCTTTAGGCTCTTCCTTTATTACTTGGTCAACAATCGTAACATACTCGCTATGTACCCATCCTTTTTGATCGTTGAATTGTATTTCAATCCATTCCCCTTCTGTTTTAAAGGCTGAAATTTGGCTACCTTCTTGTAATTGACCAATTATTGCTGAAGATAAAGAAGGTTCCGATCGCACATTTAATTTGTTTACTTTGGAAACAACCTGTTTATTGGTCATTTCAATTGATTCGGACTTCGTGTACCAGCTAGCAACCCATCCCATAGAGTTTCCAAATTTAATATGAAGCCAGTCACTTTCTTTTCCAATTACAGTGAGTTTGTCATTTTGTCCGACAGTACCGATAATATCGTATGTAAGACCAGGACCAGAACGAACTTTAAGGGAAGAAACATTTACGGTCACTTCATTTTCTTGTGCATACACGTGAATGATGGGGATAATTAGTGCAATAGTAAGAATGAAAATGGTCATTTTTTGCATTAGTTTGTCGATCATTGAATCCCTCCTAATCCTATTGTAAATATTCTGTCATGAAATTTCTACCTTTTATTGAAAAGGGTTGACTTATTTCAATCCTGTCATTAAGATAAAGTATAATTAAAAATCTAAATCAAGCCGATGACCGAAAAAGTAACTGTTTTCAACGGATGAAAAGAGAAGGAAAGACGTGGCTGAAATCTTTCCTACATACGCACTCAGTGAACAACATTCGAGAGGTTTTTTGTCGAAAGAGATATTCTTTAGTAGGCAGAAACGGTACTGGTCGTTATCCAGAAAAGAGAGGGTCAATTATTTTTGGCCAACTAGGGTGGAACCGCGGAAGCTAATACAAGCTCTCGTCCCTTGCTATTTAGCAAGGGATGAGGGCTTTTTTATATGTAAAAGAAAGGGGCAATTGCCATGGACATTAAGGTACCTAGAGGAACACAAGACATTTTGCCATCAGAAACAGGCAAATGGCAAGTAGTGGAAGAGTTAATACGTGAAACATGTAGTCTGTATCAATACAAAGAAATACGGACTCCGATTTTTGAACATACCGAATTATTTACAAGAAGTGTAGGAGATACTACTGATATTGTGCAGAAAGAAATGTATACATTTCAAGATAGAGGTGATCGTTCCTTAACGTTAAGACCTGAAGGTACAGCTTCAGCAGTACGTGCATTTGTGGAACATAAAATGTTTGGTTACCCGGATCAACCGGTAAAATTATATTATATGGGACCGATGTTCCGTTATGAGAGACAGCAAGCGGGAAGATATAGACAATTTGTTCAGTTTGGTATTGAAGCCATTGGTAGTGCGGATCCGGCAATTGACGCGGAAGTAATTTCTCTCGCAATGGCTGTTTATCAAAAAGCTGGACTCAAAAAACTAAAACTGGTTATCAATTCGCTAGGGGATACAGAGAGCCGAATTGCACACAAAGAAGCGTTAGTTAATCACTTTGAGCCGCATATAGAAAATTTTTGTTCCGATTGTCAAAATAGATTACAAAAAAATCCTCTTCGCATTTTGGACTGTAAAGTGGATCGCAACAATTCATTAATGGCAACTGCTCCTTCTTTAGCCGATTATTTAAATGAAGAGTCAGCAGCTTACTTTGAAAAAGTAAAAGAGTATTTGTCCATTTTGAACATTCCATTTGAAGTAGACCCTAATTTAGTTAGAGGGCTTGACTATTATAATCACACAGCATTTGAAATTATGAGTGCTGCAGAAGGTTTTGGTGCTATTACAACACTTGCTGGGGGGGGACGCTACAACGGGCTTGTAGAAGAGCTTGGTGGACCAGATTCACCTGGTATTGGATTTGCAATGAGTATTGAAAGACTTCTGCTTGCAGTACAGGCGGAAAATAATGAATGGGCAGATCTTTCTAATCTAGATGTATATTTAATCGGTATGGGTGAGGCTGCAAAGAAAAAAACAGTCGAGCTTACAAGCGTATTTCGACAAAATAATATTACAGCAGAAATGGATTATTTAGATCGAAAAATTAAAACACAAATGAAATCTGCCGATCGCTTAAAAGCCAAATTTGTGCTTGTTATTGGTGACGATGAAATAGAAAAAGAAAGTGCAATGCTTAAAAATTTATCGAATGGCGAGCAACAGCTCGTACCGTGGAGTAAATTGGTAGAACAATTGAAAAATAGCATTTTAGCTTGAGTGGAGGAAGATTATAATGAAAAGAACACATACTAGTGGCGAATTAAACGAGCATCTTATTGGAGAAACGGTCCAATTAATCGGTTGGGTACAAAAACGAAGAGATTTAGGTGGGCTAATATTCGTAGATGTTAGAGATCGCTCAGGTCTTGTGCAAGTAGTTTTTAACCCGGAGATTTCGGAACCTGCTATTCAAATCGCAGAAAAACTTCGTAATGAATTTATCATCGAAGTACATGGGACTGTAATTGCACGTGCTGCAAATCAAGTAAACCCAAATATGCCTTCTGGTTCCATAGAAGTTCATGCAACAGAAGTAATTATTATTAATGAAGCAAAAACTCCTCCATTTGCAATTGAAAATCAAACAGATGCGGGAGAAGATATTCGCTTAAAATATCGTTACTTAGATTTAAGAAGACCAGTTATGTATGATACTTTTAAGATGCGATCAGATATTACGAAAACGGTAAGACGTTTCTTAGATGATGAAGGGTTCTTGGAGGTAGAAACACCTATTTTAACAAAATCGACTCCAGAAGGAGCACGTGACTATTTAGTTCCTAGTCGCGTGCACGGAGGAGAATTTTATGCATTACCCCAGTCTCCTCAATTATTCAAACAAATGCTAATGGTATCAGGATTCGAAAAGTATTACCAAATTGCACGATGCTTCCGCGATGAAGATTTACGCGCAGACCGTCAGCCAGAATTCACACAAATCGATATGGAAATGAGTTTTCTATCGATGGATGATATTCTCGAGATGAATGAACGCATGATGAAAAAGATTATGATGGATGTAAAAGGTGTAGATGTGACGATTCCTTTCAATCGGATGAACTATGATGAAGCAATGGATCGATTCGGTTCTGATAAACCAGATGTTCGTTTCGGATTAGAATTAGTTGACCTATCTGAAATCGTGAAAGAAAGTCCGTTTAAAGTATTTGCTTCTGCAGTTGAAAATGGAGGACAAGTAAAAGCAATCAATGTAAAAGGTGCAGCTGATAACTATTCCCGAAAAGATATCGATGCTCTTGGTGAATTTGCAGGTGTATACGGGGCAAAAGGTCTTGCATGGTTAAAAGTCGACGAAGAGGGTCTTAAAGGACCTATCGCTAAGTTTTTCGAAGGAGAAGCTGCTACGGGCTTAATCGGAAAATTGGAAGCATCTGCCGGAGATTTACTATTGTTTGTAGCGGACAAAAAATCTGTAGTAGCAGATGCATTAGGTGCGCTTCGATTAAAACTTGGGAAAGAGCTGGGCTTAATTGATGAAAGCCGCTTTGAATTTTTATGGGTTGTCAATTGGCCATTATTTGAATACGACGAAAAAGAAGGACGTTATTATGCGGCTCATCATCCATTTACGCGACCATTTGATGAGGACCTTACGTTAATGGACACAGATCCAAGTAAAGTACGTGCTCAAGCTTATGACCTAGTTTTGAATGGTTACGAGCTTGGTGGGGGTTCACTTCGTATTTATTCAAGAAATGTCCAAGAAAAAATGTTTGAGATTCTAGGTTTCTCGGATGCAGAGGCTAAAGCGCAGTTTGGATTCTTAATGGAGGCATTTGAATATGGAACACCACCACACGGCGGTGTAGCATTTGGTTTAGATCGTTTAGTAATGCTTCTTTCTGGAAGTACAAACTTACGCGATACAATTGCTTTCCCTAAGACTGCAAGTGCAAGTTGCTTGTTAACACAAGCACCTAGTCCAGTAGCTACAGCCCAACTTAAGGAATTAAGTCTAAATGTTTTTGTTCAGAATAGTTAAATAATAACGCAATGTAATTATTGATGTTTCAAAAAACATGTGCTATTATACAAGTAATATGAATCCTGATGTGTTCGCAGCATGCCAATCAGTTTTGACCGAACAATTAAATCGTTGGGAGTCTAACTTTTATTATGTATGACATGCCCTTCAACGGGACGCCAGAAATAGTAAAGAGGACACCCACCTGCTACTTGCGGGTTCAAAACGATACGCTCTATTTGTCGGCACGATTGGGATTCGTCCTAATTCAATTTTAATCCCTCTAGCAAGAAATGCTGGGGGGTTTTTCATGGCAATAGAAATAAATACTTTTCTACATAATGATTTTCATTTAAAGTGTCCTCAAAAGAGAAGCATACTTTGCATGGCTTAGCGAGACTTTTTCACGGTTTTTTTAAATATTAATCCGACTAATCTGATATAAATGGAGTGTTTTGTAATGGTACATCAATTTTCAAGAAATGAACTTGCAGTTGGGACAGAAGGAATCAATTTATTGAAAAATACGACGGTTGCTATTTTAGGTGTTGGAGGAGTAGGGTCATTTGCTGCAGAAGCTTGTGCAAGAAGCGGCGTCGGACGGATAATACTAGTAGATAAAGACAATGTAGATATTACCAATATTAATCGTCAATTAGTTGCTTACCTTTCTACTATTGGTCGTTCGAAATCGGAAGTGATGAAAGAACGTATTGCAGATATTAATCCCGAATGTGAAGTAATTGATATGCATATGTTTTATACGGATGAAACGTATGAACAGTTTTTTGCGATGAATATTGATTATGTAATTGATGCTTCGGATACAATTATCTATAAGATTCACTTGATGAAAGAATGTTTAGCGCGAGGGATTAAAATAATCTCCAGTATGGGTGCAGCAAATAAAACGGACCCAACTCGTTTCAAAATAGTGGATATATCTAAAACACATACGGATCCAATTGCAAAAATCATTCGAACAAAACTACGCAAAGAAGATCATATTACAAAAGGAATTCCTGTTGTATTTTCAGATGAAAGCCCTATAATTGTTCGCGAAGATGTAGTTGAGACAGTAGGGAAACCAGATGCAGCAATTCGCAAAGCAAAAATGCCGCCATCTTCGAATGCATTCGTTCCATCTTCCGTAGGCTTAATCTGCGCAAGTTGGGTAATAAATGACATAACAAAATCAATTCCTATTAATCGTGTGCAATAATTAGTTGAAATATTTTCCTTATAGCTTATACTATAATTAATGCAATTACAATAGTGACCAACTGAGGAGGGGATAAAAATGACTGAAACAAACAACCAAGATGCTCCGAAAAAGAAAATGACCTTACAAGAAGCGGTAAAACAAAGACTAGAAGAAAAGAAAAATCAAGCTTCTGGTGGTAAATCAACAGGTAACGGTCCTGTAGCTAATCAAAAAGCAAAGAGCCAACAGACAAAGAAAGTAAGTAATACTAGAAGGAAAATGGGTGTTTAACCTATCCATTTGATTAGGTTTCAGATAAAAATCCAGCTAAAGATTTTTTAGCTGGATTTTTATTGTTTTGGAATCTACAAATATTCCCCGGGTAATAGTGATGCCAATGTTTCGTCCAAAGTACTCTGGAAATAGAGAAGACAAGATGCACTTATAGTGCGCTTGCGTCTTTCTTTTTCATTATTTCTCCGTTTTAAACTTCTCCAAACGACTATAAATGGCTGCGAGACGTTTTTCTTCGCCAGCTTCTATTGGTTTATAAAACTTTGTCCCAACTAAATTATCTGGAAGATAGGTTTGATTGACCCAGCCACCAAAAGTGCCGATTTTATGATTATGCGGATAAATGTATCCTCCGTGCCCAAGGTCTTTTGCTCCAGCGTAATGCGTATCTTTTAAATGGCTCGGGATGTCGCCTGTTTTTCCTTGATGAATACTTGTAATCGCTGCATCTAAAGCAGCATATGCAGAGTTTGATTTCTCCGATAAACACATTAACACTACCGCGTTCGCGAGTGGTATACGTGCTTCTGGTAGCCCTAGTCTTTCAGCGGCTTGAATGGCAGCTAGAACTTGTGGTCCAACAGTAGGGTTCGCAAGCCCAATATCTTCATAACTCATGACGAGCAACCTTCTCGAAACAGCGACTAAATCTCCGTTCTCTAGTAAATGTGCTAAGTAATAAAGGGCGGCATCTGTATCACTTCCGCGGACCGATTTTTGAAGTGCAGATAAAAGATTATAAAAATGAGATCCTTTTTTATCTCCAAACACGCCGACTCTATCTACTAGACTATTCAAAATAGAATCTTCTACTTTTGTCACACCATTTTCTTCAAAGCTTGCGAATATCGTGGATTCTAATAGTGTTAAGGCTTTTCTTGCATCCCCATTTGCTGCTTCTGCTATTTTCTTTCTTTGTTCGATCGTTAGGTCAATTTGCATTTTTCCAAGCCCTTTAACCTTATCCTCCAATGCTCTTTCAAGAAGCATATCCACATCTTCCGTTGTTAGTCGTTTTAGTTGTTTTATTTCTCCGCAACGGGATCGTATTGCTGGATTTACATCATGAAAAGGATTTTCAGTTGTAGCACCGATTAGTATAATGGAGCCGTTTTCGACATGAGGTAAAAGTGTATCTTGTTGCAGCTTGTTGAAACGATGGATTTCATCTAAAAACAAAATGACTCTCCCGGTTAATCTTGCATCTGCCACAACATCTTCCACATCTTTTTTACCGGCTTTTGTAGCATTAAGAGCAACAAAAGGGAGTTTAGTCGTGCCTGCGATTGCAAAAGCAAGTGAAGTTTTACCAACACCAGGATCGCCGTATAAAAGCATAGAAGGAACGTGCCCGTTTTTTATCATTTTATATAAAGCCGTATCTTGGCCAATGACATGTTGCTGTCCTGCTAATTCATCTATTGTTTCGGGTCTCATTCGATATGCTAATGGTTCATTGCTCAAAATGATCTCTCCTTGTTCAAACGTTTGTTCTTTAATTATATCGAAGATTGGTTAAAAAGTCATTTTGGAGTCGTTCTATCATGTAATTATGCTATACTAGGGAAAGAATTTTTTATGTTTGGTGAAATACCCGGACCCGAATACGCCAAGGCGATTTAGATATCTAATGAGGTGGAATATATTGAAGTTTTCAACAAAAGGACGGTATGGTTTAACGATAATGATAGCATTAGGCAAACAGTGTGGAGAAGGACCACTTGCACTTCGTCAAATTGCAGCAGACCATAATTTATCGGAAGCATATTTAGAACAAATTGTCTCACCTTTACGTAATGCGGGACTTGTTAAAAGTGTTAGAGGTGCGTACGGTGGGTATATGCTTTCAAGGGAACCAAATGAAATCACGGCAGGTGACGTTATTCGTGTACTTGAAGGTCCCATTCAGATAGTAGAAGGAATTGAAGAGGAAGAGTTGCCACAACGCGAATTATGGATGCGTATCCGAGATGCAGTAAAAAATGTGTTGGATACAACAACTATTGAGGATTTAGCGCAACATACAGATGAAGATTCAGCTAACGCTGGATATATGTTTTATATTTAAGGAGCAGTTTGAAATGACTAGAATATATTTAGATCATGCAGCTACAACCCCTATAGCGGAAGAAGTCATCAAAACATTTACGGTAGAAATGAATAAAGAATTTGGCAATGCCTCAAGTATCCACCAAACTGGAAGAAGTGCACGAAAAAAATTGGATGATTCAAGAAATACCCTTGCTACAAGTATTGGTGCCCATGAAACAGAAATTATCATTACAAGCGGTGGGACGGAAGCCGATAATTATGCTATTTTCGGCACAGCTTATGCGCGTAGAATTGAAGGAAAGCATATTATTACGACACAAATTGAGCATCATGCAGTACTTCATGCTTGTGAACAACTAGAACGCGAAGGATTTGAAGTCACTTATCTACCTGTAAATAAAGAAGGAATAATCGATGTTTGTGAATTGAAAAATGCACTTCGAGAAGATACTATTTTAGTTTCAGTCATGTATGGAAACAATGAAGTTGGGTCTATTCAACCGATACATGAAATCGGTGAGTTATTAAAAGACCATCCTGCCTATTTTCATACAGATGCGGTACAAGCGTATGGCGGGATTGCTTTAAATGTAAACGATTTACAAGTTGATTTGCTTAGTGTTTCTAGTCATAAGATTAATGGACCAAAGGGAATCGGCTTTTTATATCAACGAAAAGCAATTCATTTGAAACCATTATTATATGGTGGGAAGCAAGAAAGACAGAAACGTGCTGGAACAGAAAATGTACCGGCAGTAATTGGATTTGCAAAAGCTGTTGAGTTAAAACAACAAAGTTTAGAAGCAACGATTAATTCTTACAAAGAATTGAAAAATGCTTTTCTACACCAGCTGGAAAGTAAAGGTGTAGAGTTCACCATCAATGGTTCACTGAAAAATGTTCTGCCCCATGTTATAAACCTTAGCATTCCAAAAACAGATGTCGAGACATTTTTAATCCAACTGGATTTAGCGGGAATTGATGCTTCCAGTGGTTCAGCATGCTCGGCTGGTTCTATTGATCCATCCCACGTCTTAGTTGCTATGTTTGGTGAAAATACACCGGAGCTCCGAAATTCGGTTCGATTTAGTTTTGGTATAAATAACACAGTGGAGCAGGTAAGAGAAGCTGCAAATAAAATAAGTAAAATTATTCTAGGTTCTTAACGAATAATTGAAATGAGTGAGTAAATTGAAAAAAATAGAAGATACAAGAGTAGTAGTAGGAATGTCTGGTGGCGTGGATTCGTCCGTCGCTGCTTACCTATTAAAAGAACAAGGGTACGATGTCATCGGCATCTTTATGAAAAACTGGGATGATACAGATGAATTTGGCGTATGTACAGCTACAGAAGATTACGAAGATGTTATTAAAGTATGCAATCAAATCGGGATTCCGTATTATGCAGTAAATTTTGAAAAACAATATTGGGATAAAGTGTTCACCTATTTCTTGGAAGAATATAAAGCAGGAAGAACACCAAACCCAGATGTAATGTGTAATAAAGAAATTAAATTTAAAGCATTTTTAGAGCATGCATTAGCACTTGGAGCTGACTATTTAGCCACTGGCCATTACGCACAAGTGGAAGTAAGAGAAGGTCAAACAAGAATGCTACGCGGGAAAGACAACAATAAAGACCAAACCTATTTTTTAAACCAGCTAAACCAAGAGCAATTAGAAAAAGTGATGTTTCCAATTGGTCATTTGGAAAAGAAAAAGGTACGAGAAATTGCACTTGAACAAGGACTGGCAACTGCAACAAAAAAAGATTCCACTGGAATTTGTTTCATCGGTGAAAGAAACTTCAAAACATTTTTGGGTCAATATTTACCTGCGCAACAAGGCGAGATGGAAACAATGGATGGAAAACCAATGGGCAAACATGATGGACTAATGTATTACACAATTGGACAACGTCATGGGTTAGGAATTGGTGGTTCCGGTGATCCGTGGTTTGTTATTGGAAAAGATTTAGCAAGAAATGTTTTATTAGTTGGGCAAAACATTAATAATGATGCACTTTTTTCCACGAGTTTAACTGCGACTAATTTATCTTTTACAACTACATTTGACAAGCAAAAAAACTTTGATTGTACAGCTAAATTCAGATACCGACAAGAAGATGTCGGAGTTCAAGTGGAAATACTATCGGATAGTGAAGTGTCTGTTATTTTTGAAAAAGCCGTTCGAGCGATCACTCCTGGACAAGCAGTTGTTTTCTATCAAGGGGACGAATGTATAGGTGGAGCAACGATTGACAAAGTATTCAAAGATGGATTGCAACTGGATTACGTTGGCTAATTGGAGGAAGTATATGAATTACAATGAATTAGGAATACAGGCTATTCAAGAAGAAAACTATGAAAAAGCCGTTGAATTATTTACAAAAGCTATCGAAGAAAATCCGGAAGAGGCAATTGGATATATAAATTTCGGTAATTTGCTTGCATCTATGAATGAAAATGAACGAGCGGAAAGATTCTTTCAAAAAGCAATGACACTAGATGAACATGCAGCTACAGCATACTATAGTCTAGCAAATTTGTATTATGATGCAGAACGTTATGAGGAAGCTGCAAAACTGTATGAAAAAGCTATTTCAAATGGAATTGAAGGTCCAGATGCCTATTTCATGTTAGGCAAAAGCTTTGAAAAAACAGGTCAAACAAAGTTATCGCTTCCTTATTTACAACGAGCATATGAACTAGACTCGAATGATAGTCAAATTAAGCTAACCTATGCAATAGCATTAGCAAGCTTTGAAATGTTTAAAGAAGCAGAACCAATTTTAAAGGAAATATTAGAAACCGAAGCTGAAAATGCGGATGCACACTATAATTTAGGTGTTTTATATGCTGTGTCTACTCCTAATACGGAAGCGGCACTTTATCATTTAAAACAAGCATTTACAATTCAACCAACTTATGATCAAGCACGCTATGTGCACGATATGATCTCTCTTCGTAATTAACTTTATTCAGCAGAGACATTTGCTGAATGAAGTTAAAGCCCCTGGCGGATGGCACAGATTTTGAATTGAGCTAGTTCAATTCAAAATCTGGACGAAAATACGTCAAGGCGAATTTGATTTACAATTTGGAGGCGTTAGTATGACAAACGAAATGAATAATGAAAAACAATTTATTACGGGTCGTCCTATCGTCTCAATTTTTCACAATCCCCAAAATTTGTTTTCCATTATAAAACTAAAAATTAAATCCACTAATACAACCTACATAGAAAAAGAAATAATTGTAACCGGTTATTTTCCACAACTCGTATTAGAAGAATCATATAAATTTACTGGACTTGTAAAAAATCACCCTAAATATGGCGTGCAATTTCAAGTAGAGACCTTTCAAAAAGAAGTTCCTGCTACCGAACAAGGTATAGTCCATTATTTATCGAGTGATATGTTTCCTGGAATCGGCAGAAAAACAGCTGAACAAATTGTCAAAAAACTTGGTCAAAATGCCATCAATAGAATTCTAGATGACCCTGCTGTATTGGACATCATTCCAAGATTGGCAGAAGATAAAAAACAAACATTGAGAGCTGTTTTAGAACAAAATCTTGGCTTAGAAAAAGTGATGATTCAGTTGAATGAATGGGGGTTCGGTCCGCAAATCGCGATGAAAATATATCAAGCTTACCGAGAGGAAACGATTGATGTATTGACAAAGAACCCATATCGCCTTATCGAGGAAGTGGAAGGCGTTGGATTTATTCGGGCAGATGAACTGGGCTATAAACTTGGCATTCAAGGAAATCACCCTGATCGTATTAAAGCTGCCATTTTTCACTTATTGCAATCTGCATCATTAAGTGAAGGTCATGTATTTTTATATGCGGAGCAATTACTTGAATCTGTTAAAAGATTATTAGAAAGTGCACAAAGAGAAGAAATCACTTTCGAAGCGATAACGAAGTGCTGCTTCGAACTAGCCGAGGAAAGTCGAATTATTGGGGAAGTGAATCGTTTTTACATCCCTTCACTCTATTTTTCAGAAGTAGGGATAAGTTCTAAAATCGAAACGTTATTGAATGAAAATGATACTCATCATAAATTCCCCCTTGCAGAGATGAAAAAACACCTTGGAGGAATTGAAGAAAGATTAGGCGTCCAATATGCAACAACACAAGTTAAAGCGATCGAAACGGCTATAAATGCCAGCATGACTCTCTTAACAGGTGGACCTGGGACAGGGAAGACCACCGTCGTACGAGGAATAGTTGAATTATATGCAGAACTTCATGGACTTTCTTTAGAACCAAAAGAATGGGCAAAAGATAAAAAACCATTTCCTGTTGTACTGGCTGCACCCACTGGTAGAGCCGCAAAACGTTTAAGCGAATCTACCGGATTGCCAGCAATGACAATCCACCGCTTATTAGGGTTTAACGGCCAGGAAGATGCGGATTCTGAAGGAAAAGAAATTGAAGGAAAATTAATCATTATAGATGAAACTTCCATGCTAGATACTTGGCTTGGGCATCAATTATTAAAAGCTATTCCAAAAGATGCTCAAGTCATTTTTGTAGGGGACCAAGACCAGTTACCTCCTGTTGGACCAGGGCAGGTTTTAAAAGATTTATTAGCTTCTAAAAGAATCCCAACAGTCGAATTAATAGATATTTATCGCCAATCAGAAGGTTCTTCTATAATTGAGCTAGCCCACGAAATGAAAAAAGGAACTGTTCCGCAAACGCTATTAGACAAGACGAAAGATCGTTCATTTATTAAAGCTTCTACAGAACAAATTCCTAAAGTAGTAGAACAAGTGTTGAAAAGTGCTTTAGCAAAAGGACATTCGATAAGAGACATTCAAGTACTTGCGCCTATGTATAGAGGACCAGCTGGTATCGATGCGCTTAATAAAATGATGCAAGAAATGGTGAATCCAAATACAGATGGAAAACGAAAAGAAATGATATTTGGAGAAACGATTTACCGTATTGGCGACAAGGTATTGCAGCTTGTCAATCAGCCAGAAAGCAATGTGTTTAACGGAGACATGGGGGAAGTCGTAAGTATTTTCAAAGCCGCTGAAACAGTGGAGAAAAAGGAAATGCTAGTTATTTCGTTTGATGGCAATGAAGTGACGTATGAAAAGAATGATTTGAATCAAATTACTTTAGCATATTGTTGCTCCGTGCATAAATCCCAAGGTAGTGAATTTCAAACCGTGATTATGCCTGTCACCAGAAGTTATATGAAAATGCTTCGAAGAAATTTATTATATACAGGCATTACAAGAGCAAAGAACTTTTTAATATTATGTGGAGATCCCGAAGTTTTTAAGTTTGGAGTAGAACGTACCGATGATCTGCAACGATTAACAACGTTAAAAGATCGATTAACAGTCAGTGAGGAAAATAAGGAAAAAATAGATGAACAGAGAGAAAAAGTTATGGATGAAATAACAACAGAAACAACTTTCTTATCCGCAGAGAATTGCCATTTAATTGATCCGTTAACCGGGATGAATGGAATTTCCCCATATGATTTCTTAGAGATGGATAATTGACATCCGGTCGATAGTTTTTTATAATCAAATGCATAGAGCAAAATGATGACAGAGAAAGTACACTTGTTACCTGAAAAAGAGAAAGATTCCTTGGCTGAAAGAATCTTCAGAAACTAACAAGTTGGAAAGCTACTCTTGAGTGCAGCTAATACCTGCCGTTTAGCCGCGTTAAGGTTACTTGAGAGACACGACATGAATTGTTGTGTAACTAGGGTGGTACCGCGAGAATAACAGCTTTCGTCCCTTTTTTTAGGGATGAAGGCTTTTTTGATTTCATTTTATTAATTTAGGAGGAAAAATGTATGAAACAATTAACAGGTGCTCAAATTAGACAAATGTATTTAGACTTTTTTATCGAAAAAGGACATACCCAGGAACCATCTGCTCCACTTGTACCAATCAATGACCCATCACTATTATGGATTAATAGTGGTGTTGCTACGTTGAAGAAATACTTTGATGGGCGTGTAGTGCCGGAAAATCCACGTATTACAAATGCACAAAAGTCCATTCGTACAAATGACATTGAAAACGTAGGGAAAACAGCAAGACATCATACGTTTTTTGAAATGCTCGGAAATTTCTCGATTGGCGATTACTTCAAGAAAGAAGCGATTCATTTTGCTTGGGAATTCCTAACCGATGAAAAATGGATGGCATTCGAAGCTGAAAAATTATCTATAACGATTCATCCCGAAGACGAAGAAGCATATACTATTTGGAAGAATGAAATTGGTATTCCCGAAGAACGTATTATTCGATTAGAAGGAAACTTTTGGGATATTGGAGAAGGTCCAAGTGGTCCTAACTCCGAAATATTCTATGATCGTGGTGAATCATACGGGAATGATTTAAATGACCCTGAATTATATCCAGGTGGAGAAAATGAACGTTATTTAGAAATTTGGAACTTGGTATTTTCGCAATTCAACCATAATCCAGATAATACGTATACACCATTACCAAAACAGAATATTGATACGGGTATGGGATTAGAGCGCATGGCTTGTGTTGTTCAAAATGTACCAACCAATTTTGATACAGATTTATTTATCCCAATTATTCGTCAAACAGAAGTAATCTCTGGGAAATCATACAATACAACGGTTGAATATGATATTGCTTTCAAAGTAATTGCGGACCATATCCGTACCGTTGCTTTCGCTATTGGAGATGGTGCACTACCATCGAACGAAGGTAGAGGATATGTACTTAGAAGATTACTTCGCCGTGCGGTTCGTTTTGCAAAACAATTAGGAGTAGACCAACCGTTTTTATACGAGCTAGTTCCAGGCGTAGGTGAAATCATGAAAGATTTCTATCCGGAAGTAAAAGAAAAGCAAGACTTTATTATGCGAGTGATTAAAACAGAGGAAGAGCGTTTCCATGAAACACTTCACGATGGACTATCTATCTTAGAAAAAGTAATAGAGGAACAACGTGAAAAAGGAGAATCCTTTATCCCTGGTACAACAACATTTACGCTTTATGACACATATGGTTTCCCAATCGAATTAACGGAAGAATATGCAGAAGAAGCAAACATGTCGGTGGACCATGAAGGCTTTAAAAAAGAAATGGAAGCTCAGCGTAGTCGTGCACGTGCTGCTCGTCAAAATGTGGATTCTATGCAAGTACAATCCGAAGTTTTTAGTAAAATTCATGATGAAAGTGAATTTGTTGGCTATGAAACATTATCGATAGCAACGAAAATAACAACTATTATACAAGGTGAAGTATTAGCTAAGAGTGCAAATGAAGGGGATGAAATTCAAGTAGTCCTTTCCCAAACTCCTTTTTACGCAGAAAGTGGTGGTCAACTAGCTGATCATGGAACAATTGAAAACGATACATTTAGAGGTTTTGTAAAAGAAGTTCAAAAAGCGCCAAACGGGCAAAACTTACACACAGTTATCGTTGAATCTGGGGAATTAACAACTGGCGCGGAAGTTACAGCGACAGTGGATCGTATATTACGAGGTCATACGGTGAAAAATCACTCAGCTACCCATTTACTACACCAAGCATTAAAAGATGTACTTGGAACGCATGTAAACCAGGCAGGCTCCTATGTTGGGCCAGACCGTTTACGTTTTGACTTCTCTCACTTCGGACAAGTAACAAAAGAAGAATTAGAGCAAGTTGAACGAATTGTTAATGAAAAAGTATGGGAAAACATCCCTGTCCTTACTGGTTATCATAATATAGAAGAAGCAAAGAGTATGGGGGCAATGGCGTTATTCGGTGAAAAATACGGAGATGTCGTGCGTGTTGTTCGAATGGGTGAATTTTCACTTGAACTTTGTGGTGGTGTGCATGTAAAAAATACATCTGAAATTGGATTCTTTAAAATACTCTCAGAAAGTGGTATTGGAGCTGGGACAAGAAGAATAGAAGCGGTAACTGGTAAAGGTGCATTTGAGGTTGTAAAAGAAGAAGAGCATGCATTATTAGAAGCTTCTAACCTCTTGAAAGCTCAACCAAAAGATTTAGTTACCAAATTAACGCAAACATTGAATGAATTCAAAAGTATTCAAAGAGAGAATGAATCACTATCTGCGAAGATTGCAAACAACCAAGCTTCGTCTGTTTTATCTTCTGCTCAAACTATCAATGATATTACAGTCCTATCCGTTAAAGTGGAGGCAAAAGATAACAATCAATTACGCCAAATGATGGACGATTTAAAACAAAAACTTGAAAAAGCAGTTATTGTCCTTGGTGCAGTTGATGGAGAAAAAGTAATGATTTCTGCTGGGGTCACAAAAGATATTATCGGTGGAAACTATCACGCTGGAAATATCGTCAAACTTGTTGCGGAGCAGTGTGGCGGTAAAGGTGGAGGTAGACCAGATTTTGCAATGGCGGGAGCAAAAGATGGCAGCAAGCTAGAGATTGCTTTAAATTCTGTTTATGAATATATACGATCTGTTTAACTTTAGGAAAAAGAGAATTTCACTTGGCTTAAGATGCGTTGGAGTCTTATGATTCGTACAATCAACGTCAAAAGTTAGGTGCAATGTTTTTTGCTAACATTAACCATAGGAGTAAATCTACCTAGGCTTATTTGATACTATTTCCAATTTCGGTTATACTGTACAATAGATATGTAAGACTGCCTACTAAAACTGAAAGCGAGGTGCTGATCATGAATTCATTCGATAAAACGATGAAATTTAACTTCCCAGAAGAGTCTATGGAACAGGAAGTAAAACATGTGATGCTACAAGTTCACTCTGCACTAGAAGAAAAAGGATATAATTCAATTAATCAAATTGTTGGCTATCTACTATCTGGTGATCCAGCTTATATTCCTCGCCATCAAGACGCACGTAATATGATACGCAAATTAGAACGAGACGAAATCTTGGAAGAATTAGTGAAGTTCTACATTAAAAAAAATAATGAGGCTTAAGCATGCGAATAATGGGTTTAGATGTAGGTTCTAAGACTGTCGGGGTTGCAATTAGTGATGCGCTCGGATGGACTGCACAAGGAATTGAAACAATTAAAATTGATGAAGCAAACCTAGAATTTGGTCTAAAACGGATTGATGAACTCGTAAAAGAGCATACCGTCACCGAATTTGTTGTAGGTTTTCCAAAGAACATGAACAATAGTATTGGTCCACGTGCTGAAGCATCGGAACAATATGCAAAGTTGTTAACCGAAAAATTTCATTTTCCAGTTACAATGTGGGATGAAAGATTGACAACAATGGCTGCAGAACGTATGTTAATAGATGCAGATGTTAGCCGTAAAAAACGGAAACAAGTGATTGACAAGATGGCCGCTGTAATGATTTTACAAGGCTTTCTTGATAGAAAAAATAGATGAGGTGACTGCAAATGGACCACGGTCAAGAAAATATTACAGTTGTAGATGAAAATGGAAATGAGCAGCTTTGTAACGTATTATTTACTTTTGAATCAGAAGAATTCGGAAAGTCATATGTTCTTTATTACCCAATTGGTGCTGAGGAAGATGAAAATGAAGAAATAGAAATTCATGCATCTTCTTTCAGCCCTAATGAAAACGGAGAAGATGGCGAATTACTTCCAATTGAGACGGATCCTGAATGGGAAATGATCGAAGAAATGTTAAATACGTTTTTAGATGAAGAAGAAGACGAAGAAGAAGAATAATTATCATTTAAAAGGATGGAAAGAGGTCTCCTCATTCCTCCTTTTTCTTTTTGTATAAAGCTAGATGAGCCAACTCAAATAATTTTCGTTTAATAGTAATGACTACAAAACACAGTGTACTTAGCAAACCCAATTAATGCAATACGCCCGTTGATTTAGCCAACATCTGATTTGGAAAAATGGTAAGCTTTTACTTCCTTTGATCGTTTTAATTGGCTGCTAGGAACTCTGTAGATAGATTTGGCTCGGTGCTTATAAGCGCGTTTTAGGATCGGATAGACATTGCGTAGGTACTTATAGCGTCTTTTTAAGTGGACATGCCTTTGAAGGAGCTTATGAAAGACCAGGTGCTCTTAAAGGACGCTTGCGCTTTTCCTATTATCTTGTATAATAAAATGGAATTAAAGGGGGAGAACCCGTGGGAAATGAATCCAAAAAAGAAATTATGTTTAATCGAATGAAAAATAAGAAAAAAGAAGTGAAACTTGTTCGACGGATTGTATTTACTATCGCATTATTCCTTTTAATTGTTGGTGGAATAGGAGGATATGTCTCTTATAATTATGTGAAAAGTGCATTAAAACCGATGGATCCTAATTCTGATAAGGTGATCAATGTTCAAATTCCAATTGGTTCTGGTCTAGAATCAATTTCCTCTACACTTGAAAAAAATGGGATTATTAAAAATGCAAAGATATTTAAATACTATGCAAAATTTAAAAATGAATCGGACTTTCAAGCAGGAGATTACAATTTAACAAAATCGATGACACTTGATGAAATTATTAAGAGCTTAAAAACAGGGAAAGTATATCGTAAACCACTTTTTTCCATCACTATTCCAGAAGGATTAACGTTAGAACAAATTGGAGCAGTAGTTGAAAAGAAAACGAGCTATACTAAAGCGGAATTTTTAGGCCTTGTAACTAATGACGCATTTGTGGATCGAATGATGGTAAAATTTCCGAATTTATTAACAGAAGAAATAAAAGGGGAAAACGTACGGTATGCATTGGAAGGATATTTGTTTCCTGCCACCTATCCATTTTATGAAGACAAACCTTCCTTAGAAGAAATTGTGGAAACGATGTTAACTAATACAGACAAAATAATGTCCGGCTATGCCGAAATACTTCATTCAGAAGATAAATCAGTTCATTGGTTACTAACATTTTCTTCTTTATTGGAGGAAGAAGCAACTGCTCAGACGGACAGGGCATTGATTGCTAGTGTTTTTTATAATCGAATAAAAGCTAAAATGCCGTTACAAACGGATCCAACTGTATTATACGCACTTGGAAGTCATAAGGATCGAGTTCTTTTTGAAGATTTAGAAGTGGATAATCCCTACAATACGTATAAATTTCAAGGGTTGCCTCCAGGACCAATTGCAAATGCAGGGAAATCATCAATAGAAGCAGTATTGGATCCTTCCAAAACGGATTATTTATATTTCCTTGCGGATAAAGATGGAGAAAATCACTTTTCGAAGACATATGAAGAACATCTTAAAAATGTGGACAAATATTTGAAATAAATACTAGCAGGAGAAGGAATCATGTTGTATTCCTCCTCCTGCTGTGTTATGACTAACTGTGGTTTTTACTTTGCAGAAAATACTCTCTAAGTATGGTAACCGCATAAATTTACGCCAAGACGTAATTGATTTGTTTAAAAAAGGAGTAACTTTTATGGATCCAAAGGAAGATTATATTATAAAGCTTATAAAACCACGTGCGGATATTTTTATTGAAATGGAACAATACGCAAAGGAACATCATGTTCCAATCATGCAATTAACAGGAATAGAATCATTAATTCACTTGCTTTCGTTGCAAAAACCTAATTCACTTTTAGAACTCGGTACTGCCATTGGTTATTCTTCGATGCGCATTGCATCTAAATTAGAAAATGTAAATATTGTAACGATTGAAAGAGATAAAGAAAAAGTTGTGATTGCAAATCAATTCATCGAGCGAGCAAATTTGCAAAATCGTATCCAAGTCATTGAGGGTGATGCGTTGGAAATTTCCGATGATTTGTTTCAGGATACTCATTTTGATGCAATATTTATTGATGCGGCAAAAGGTCAATATAAAAAGTTTTTTGAAAAGTACGCACCATTTTTAAAAGATGGAGGCGTTATTTATTGTGATAATTTATTGTTAAATGGTTTATCCGACCTTCCGATGAGTGAAGTACCGAGAAGGAAAAGAACCATGGTACGAAATCAACATCAATTTACGGAGTGGTTGATAGATCATCCGGACTATGACACATCTTTCCTACCAGTTGGAGATGGCATGCTAATCAGCATAAAGAGGTGAAAAAATGAAAAAGACGGAACTTTTAGTAACTCCTACAAGCATCATTCATATGAAAGAATTAATCCAAGCAGGAGCAGATGCTTTCTTAGTGGGTGAGCAGTTTTTTGGTTTGCGACTTGCAGGAGAATTTTCTGTGGAAGATATTGAAGTTGCAACAAAACTAACAAAAGCGCATAATAAAAAAATATATGTAGCGATGAATGGGCTTTTTCATAATGATAAAGTAGATCTGTTGGCTCCCTATATCCAAAAAATGCAGAAGATTGGTGTCGATGCAATTGTATTTGGTGATCCTTCCGTTATTATAGCGAGAAGAGAAGCTGGAGTGGCAATTCCTCTTCACTGGAATACCGAACAAACTGCGACCAATTATTTTACTGCAAACTATTGGGGGCAACGTGGCGCAACAAGAGCTGTTCTTGCAAGAGAACTAAGTTTAGATGAAATAATAGAAGTCAAGGAAAATGCAGAAGTGCAAATCGAAGTACAAGTGCATGGAATGACATGTATTTTTCAATCGAAACGTGCGTTACTAGGTAATTATTTCTTATTTCAAGATAAAGCAATGGAAGTAGAAAATCGCTCCAAAAATAACAATATGTTTTTGCATGATAAAGAACGTTCGAACAAATATCCTATTTATGAGGATCAAAATGGTACACATATTTTTAGCCCTAACGATATGTGCATGATTGATGAATTAGACGACCTTTTAGATGCAGAAATAGATAGTTTAAAAATTGATGGTGTTCTACATGACCCTGCATATATCACAACAATAACGGGTTATTATCGCCAAGCGATTGATGCATTTTATGATTCACGATCTGCTTATAAAGAGATCAAAAAAGAACTTTACAAAAAAATAGAAGAAATACAACCACCACTAAGACCACTTGATACTGGATTTTTCTTTAAAGAAACGGTGTATTAAAGTAAGTGGAAAACGTCTAAAGGTGAGACAATAACTGAGTAAAAAGAGAACTTTCTTATCAGTTAAGAAAGGGAAGGTAACACGTGACAACAACAATAGATAAAATAAGTGAACAAATTGATGGCAAACGAGTGATCACCAAAAAGCCAGAACTATTAGCACCGGCGGGGAATTTAGAAAAGTTGAAAATTGCTGTGCATTATGGTGCAGATGCTGTCTTTATTGGTGGGCGAGAATTTGGTCTTCGATCGAATGCAGGGAATTTTTCGATCGAAGAAATGCGTGATGGCGTGGAATTTGCAAAAAGTTATGGAGCAAAGGTATATGTTACAACGAACATATTTGCTCACAATGAAAATATGGACGGCCTAGAAGAATATTTACAAGCAATTGAATCAGCTGGAATAACAGGTATTATTGTAGCGGATCCATTAATTATTGAAACTTGTCGAAACTCTGCTCCAAGATTAGAAATTCATCTAAGTACCCAACAATCTTTATCCAATTGGAAAGCAGTTCAATATTGGAAAGAAGAGGGATTACATCGTGTTGTGTTAGCAAGAGAAACAAGCGGTGATGAAATACAGCTAATGAAGGAAAAAGTAGATATCGAAATTGAAGCATTTATCCACGGTGCAATGTGTATTGCTTATAGTGGGAGATGTACGCTTTCCAATCATATGACTGCTCGCGATTCCAATCGTGGTGGTTGCTGTCAATCATGTCGTTGGGATTATGACTTGTATGAGCAACAAAACGGTGAGGAGCAGGCTTTATTTGAAGCAAATGACGTACCATTTGCAATGAGTCCTAAAGATTTAAAGCTTGTTGAGTCCATTCCAAGAATGATTGAACTAGGTATTGACTCATTGAAAATTGAAGGCCGCATGAAGTCGATTCACTATATAGCAACTGTTGTAAGTGTTTACCGTAAAGTAATTGATGTATACTGTGAAGATCCTGAAAACTTCAACATGCGAAAAGAATGGTTAGAAGAACTTGAAAAATGTGCTAATCGTGAAACGGACACGGCATTTTTTGAAGGGGAACCAGGTTTCGAACAACAGATGTATGGGGTACATGATAAAAAACTAGGATTTGACTTTGTGGGTCTTGTACTGGATTACAATGATGAAACCCAAATAGTTACTTTGCAACAGCGTAATTTTTTCAAACCTGGTGAAGAAGTGGAGTTTTTTGGACCAGAAATTGAAAATGTTCGAATAGTATTAAAAGAAATAACGAATGAAAAAGGACAACTATTGGATGCAGCAAGGCATCCATTAGAAATTGTACAATTCAAATGTCCGGTGAAATTGTATCCAAATAATATGATGAGAAAAGGGATGAAATAATGTCTAGTAGAACCCCTCTTATTATTGGGATTACTGGTGGTTCAGGTTCTGGTAAAACGAGCGTAACAAATGCAATAAGTGAAGTTTTTAAAAACCATTCTGTTGTTGTAATTGAGCAAGATTACTATTATAAAGATCAAAGTCATCTAAAGTTTGAAGAAAGATTAAATACAAATTATGATCATCCTTTAGCATTTGATAATGACTTACTGATTGAGCACATTCATAGATTGCTAAATAATTTAGCAATCGAAAAGCCAGTTTACGATTATGCACAGCATACTCGATCAAAAGAAACAATTGTAATTGAACCAAAAGATGTAATTATTTTAGAAGGAATATTAGTATTGGAAGATGAGCGACTTCGAAATTTAATGGATATAAAATTATTTGTCGATACGGATTCTGATTTGCGTATTATTCGTCGTATTTTGCGAGATATCCATGAAAGAGGACGCACTGTAGATTCAGTAGTAGACCAATATATTAATGTCGTTCGACCTATGCACAATCAATTCATTGAACCAACCAAGCGATATGCGGATGTAATTATCCCTGAGGGTGGTCAAAATGAGGTTGCGATAGATTTAATGGTTACAAAAATAAAAACTATTCTTGAAACTGATGTTATTGTGTAATATGATGATTGTGGATTGACAATTATTTCATGAAATTCATATCATTTAAAATCTCAGCATATGAATGGTACATGAATATGTTTAAGTGTGTATTTAAAGGAGTGTATGAGAGTGTCAACAGAGAAACAATATCCAATGACAGTTGCTGGTAAACAGAAGCTAGAAGATGAATTAGAACTACTAAAAACGGTTAAACGAAAAGAAGTAGTAGAACGTATTAAAATTGCAAGAAGCTTTGGCGATCTTTCGGAGAATTCTGAGTATGATTCTGCTAAAGAAGATCAAGCATTTGTAGAGGGAAGAATATCTACAATTGAATCGATGATCAGAAATGCGGTAATTATTGAAGAAGAAGAAAATAATGATGTAGTTTCCTTAGGGAAAACGGTAACATTTATTGAAATTCCCGATGGAGACGAAGAATCATACACAATTGTGGGTTCAGCGGAAGCAGATCCTATTGAGGGGCTAATTTCAAATGATTCCCCTATTGCAAGAGGCTTACTTGGAAAATCTACAGGAGATAAAGTGAAAATCACCACTCCTGGTGGAGAAATGGACGTTCAAATTATTTCGATATCTTAAATTTGAGAGGCAGTAAACATAATTGTTATGCACTCTACTGGTGAGAGCGTTTTCAACAGTTTGGGTGTAGCCTACATATTTAGATAGTAATTCACTACTGAGAGGTAAAATTATCGTTTACCTCAGACTGTAGACAAACTCGGTAAAAATCGAGTTTGTCTACAGTCATTTTTTTATAAAATAGAAAGTAGGAATAATCAAGCCCGAAAAAAGATTGCGTGATTCTTAAAAGAAAGTATATGGATTATCGTCCTGCGAAACCAGTGTTCATAGTACTATAAAGAATTAAATAATACCGCGGATTTCCGTTTCAGTGGACGCTTTCCGCGGGGTGAGCGATGAGCCATCACCGCCGCATTCGCGTCGTTGCGATGTCTCATCTGTCTCACAGAGGAACGAAGGCTAAGAGCGCCACATCGTGTGGCAACGCCTTCGTGACCAACATCCTGTTGGCCTCCGCTGAAGTCGCCACCTTTCACTACAATCCATTAAGTGAGTAGTACCTAACAAGAGGATTTTGACCAGCTATCGCTAAGAATCCATCAATAGTAAGGATTTATAGTATAATTTCAAGGATTAGATCTTTAGTTTTTTTAGTTTTACCGTACACAGTATACACGAATCAGTGGGTGTATCATTAGAGTAGGTGGTACTAGAGAAAAATAGATAGCATTCATTACTAAAGAAGAGCTGAGCGGACGAAATTGCATCTTCGTCCGCTTTTAAAAGAATAGGAAAGGATTTAGTCTCTCATTAACCAAAACAAATGCATTATGTCTTTACATATTTCAAGAAGGCGACGGACAAACAACCGCCACAAGATTACCGAAAAAAGTGGATTTAGAAGTGACGCAGTCACTTCTAAATCCACAAAAATTCCCGTGGTAATAGTGTATCCGATGTTTCGTCCAAAGCACTCTAGAAATAGAGAAGACAAAATGCACTTAATGGCAGCTAGCGTTTTTCTTATTAAGCGAAACAAAATGAGCTTTTTATTCGTCATATAAAATATACAAATTCATTAAGGGGGAATACTATGTCAAATTATAATAATAGACCGAATTCCAGATTAAACAAAAACAACCGGAAGAAAAAAGGGAACAACATTTTAAATATCCTTATAGGAGTCGTTTTACTATTAATTATTATAGTAGTTGTAAACATTGTAACGGATAAAGGAACGGACTCTGCAAAGGTAAAAGAGGAAGCACCTACCAACGAAGAAGTAAAATCTGAAGATGTAAGTGCTGACAACACAGACGAAGCAGATAAAGCAGCTATTCCAGCTGAAAGTAACGAAGTTGAAAAAGAAGCAAATAAGGAAATTCAAACGTCTTCAGTTGAAGAAGAGTCAAAAAATGAAGGGAATGTAGCGGTAGTTACTGAACCCTCGGATAATTCAAAAGTAGATGAGATCACGATCGACCCTACTTGGACACCTATTGGTACAACACAAACAGGTGAGCACGTCTCTAGTTATGACAAAGAATCGGTTGACTGGACTGAAAAAGTTAAAGCGCTATCGTATGGATCTGGATTAGATGCTTCTAATATGTATGTAAAGCATTTAGGTAATGGTGGAAGTCCACAAAAATCCGTAGGTACTGTTACATCAAAAGATGGGAAGGAAATTTATCGAATTCAATTAGAATGGATAGATGGACAAGGCTGGAAGCCAACGAAAAAAGAAAAACTAAAATCTCTAGATGACGCCTCTTGACGAAAGAGGCGTCTTTGACTTATTTTAAAAGGAGTGCTTTTTTTAAGAAAGGTGGAAACAAGATGAAAATTGCAGTAATTGGGGCAATGGAACAAGAAGTGGAATTATTAAGAGATGAAATTGAAAATGCGGAAACATCCATTATAGCAAATAGTGAATTTACAGTGGGTACATATAAAAACCAGGAAATTATTTTATTGAAAAGTGGTATTGGAAAAGTAAATGCTGCAATGACAACTTCTATCTTGTTAAATAAATTCAAACCTGAATATGTGATTAATACAGGCTCTGCTGGAGGTTATGATCCAGCTTTAGAGGTTGGAGCTATCGTTATTTCTGATGAGGTTCGACATCATGATGTAGATGTTACAGCATTTGGCTATGAAATAGGGCAAGTTCCACAGCTTCCAGCAGCTTTTAAAGCTGATGCTCATTTAATGAAACTTGCAGAAGAAGCGGTTAGAGAAATAGGAGAACACCAATCAGCAACAGGGTTAATTGCTACTGGTGATATTTTTATGCATAATCCTGAGAAAGTGGAAACTGTACGTAATAATTTTCCTCAAATGAAAGCGTGTGAAATGGAGGCAGCTGCAGTGGCACAAGTTTGCCATCAATTTGACGTGCCTTTTGTGGTAATACGTGCGTTATCAGATATTGCAGGAAAAGAATCTTCTATAAGTTTTGACGAATTTTTACCTGTTGCAGCAAAACATTCTACGGAAATAGTTTTGCGCGTCATAGAAAAATTATCAATTTTATAAGATCGATCAGTAAAGGAAAAAGTTCTGTAATATTTATTCATTCATATGTTATGATGGAAGTATAAAAAGGCTTTTGTAATATAGGAGGGATATTGTGATCTTTATCATGGCCATGTCTATTTTGATTACTGCAGTACTAGGTTTTATAATGATAGCAGAGACAAGCGAAGATTAATCCTCTAAGCTCTTTTGGTGTTAACATCAAAAGAGTTTTTTTCATGTATATAGGATTGATATAGTTTTACAAGCGCGCGCTTTTCAATTCTGGAGACGTAGCTTCTCGAAATTTTCAATTGTTTCGAAATCTCTTTTTGGGTCATCGGTTGATAACCTATAAGGCCGTAACGACGTACAATTATTTCTAACTCTCGTTTTTCTAAATTGGATAAATGCTTATATAATTTATTCATATCTTCTTGATCAACTAGTTGTTCATCTGTGCTTTTTTCAATACCTTGTAGTAAATCGGTAATTTCTAAAGAATGTCCGTCTTTATCCATACCTATTGGCTCATGTAAAGAGACATCTTTTTGAACTTTTTTTAGTGAGCGTAAATACATAAGTATCTCGTTTTCAATACATCTAGCTGCATAAGTAGCTAGCTTTGTTTTTTTGGTTGGTGTATAGCTATTTACTGCCTTCATTAATCCAATTGTACCTATTGAAATATAATCATCGAGAAGCTCATGTTTTGGGTGGAATTTTTTTACCACATGTGCCACTAATCGCATATTACGTTCTATCAGTTCATCTCTTGCTGTCATATCACCTGCTAGAAATCGATCAATCATTACTTTTTCTTCCTCAGGTGTAAAAGGCTGATGGAATGCCTGACCCTTTAAGTAACCTAAAACGAGCGGAAGTTCGGAGACAATTCCTATAAAAGCAGTAAAGAGACCAGAGATTGTGTTCACCTCCATCTATTTATAGGTTTAGTATATGTCGAAAAATGCGGGAATAGAACGTAGGAACAAGTATAAGCACTTATAAAAAGGAAAATACTGAGTTGTTAAATTTGGGGAAATAAAAAAACGACCGCAGTCGCAGCCGTTCAAGATGAAAAGTTAAATTTATACTTTTCTGAGGGTAAATGTACTAATCATTAAAAATGCAAATAGAATAAATAAGAACATGTAAGTTACCGGAGGAACGTAATTGATAGCAAAATAAGATAATGTTACGATGACACCTGCTACAGTAATTGGAAGTCCAGTAAAGTATCCATTAGGTTCTGAAATATTAAATCGTGCAAGTCTAAATGCGCCACAAGCAATATAAATTACGGTAATAATCATTCCAGCAACACTGAAATCTTTTAATACTAATGAATATATGAGCAATGCTGGAGCAACTCCAAAAGAAATGATGTCGCTCATCGAATCGAGTTGTTTACCCAATTCAGATTCAAGTTGAAATTTTCTAGCAACCATTCCATCAAATCGATCTAATAAACCAGCTACAAATATAAATAACACGCTATATGTGTAATGTCCATTCATTGTTGCCATAATTGCTGCACCACCAAAAGCAAGATTCGCAATCGTAATCATGTTTGCTGCCTGTGATTTCAATTTTTTTACTGTATTTATCATAACGTTTTGTAAATACATTGCAAATCACTCCTTTACAAATTATATATTTGTTCATTATACTTCGGTTAAGAAAAAATTGTAAGCTATTTTTCATGGGGAGATTAAAATGAGAGAAAAATTATACCAATCAATGATTGAATTAACGAACGGAAAGTGGACCTCCTATATTATCAAAGGATTTGCACAATCGAAATTGAGTAAAAAGATGATTCCATCTTATATTAAGTATTTTGATATAACAATAAAAGAAATATCGAATAATATCCAGGATTTCTCTACTTTACATGAATTCTTTATTCGAAATGTGACACAAGAATCAAGACCAGTTGCGCAATTAGAAAGCGCAGTGGTGAGCCCTGTGGATGCGAAAGTAGAAAAGTTCGGTAACATTTCGCTAGATGGTGTTTTTCATGTAAAAGGAAAATCTTATAAATTACAAGATATGCTAGGATCTGAAAAACTAGCAGATGCGTATGTAAATGGAAAATATATTGTTTTATATCTTAGTCCTGCTGAATATCATCGTATCCATGCACCTACCGATGCCAAGGTACTTAGACAGTATATCCTTGGGAGTAAATCATATCCAGTTAACAAATGGGGACTGCAGTATGGTAAAAATACGATAAGTGGTAACTATCGTTTATTAACTGAAATAGAAATGCCGAATACGAAAAATTGCTTTTTTATAAAAGTTGGAGCAATGTTTGTGAATTCGATCGAACTTACGAATACATCTAAAGATTGGTACAAAGGCGAGGAAGTGGGTTATTTTTCGTTTGGTTCAACGGTCGTTATGTTATTTTCGGAGGATAGTATAGAATTTGCTCCGACAGTTCAAGAAGGGAAGTTTATCCGAATGGGTGAGTTAGTAGCAAATATGCTATAATCGTTAAGGAAAAGCGCAAGGTCCTTGGAGAATAGACAGATACTTTGTAAAAAATATAATTTCTTATTGTTAAAAGAAAAGTGCCGAATTGGAGTGTTTGTTGTTGTATTCATATTTTATTCCAAATGAATTTGTAAGAAGTGTCTTTCATATTACACCAAAACTTTTGGAGGAAAAAGGTATCAAAGGTATTATTACCGATTTAGATAATACGTTAGTTGAATGGGATCGACCGGACGCAACACCCCAACTAATCGAATGGTTTGCATCAATGAAAGCTGCAGGTATTCAAGTAACAATCGTGTCAAATAATAAGGAAATGCGTGTTCAATCATTTGCTGATCCACTTGGTATTCCATATATTTATAAGGCTAAAAAACCGTTAGGAAAGGCTTTTCAACAAGCGTTGAAAAAGATGTCTGTAAAAAAAGAAGAAGTCGTTGTTATTGGAGATCAGCTTTTAACAGATGTATTTGGTGGAAATAGACAAAAGCTTCATACGATATTAGTTATTCCGGTAGCAAAATCGGATGGATTTATTACGAAGTTTAACCGTCTTGTAGAGCGAAGAATTTTTCGCTATTTAGATAAAAAAGGGCAAGTTACATGGGAGGAAGAAGCGTGACAGAAGCACCAAAATGTATCGGTTGTGGTACAACTATTCAAACAGAAAATATTGGGGATCCAGGTTATGCACCTGCATCTTCTTTAGAAAAAGATTTTATTATTTGTCAACGTTGTTTTCGGTTAAAAAATTACAACGAATTACAACCTGTTTCCTTAACTGATGACGATTTTTTACGTATATTAAATGGTTTAGGAACGCGAAAAGGATTGATTGTTAAAATCGTAGACATTTTTGATTTTAACGGAAGCTGGCTTCCTGGATTACACCGTTTTGTTGGAAATAATCCGATTCTATTAATCGCAAATAAGGCTGATTTACTTCCGAAATCAGTTAAGAAAAATAAAGTAATTAACTGGATGAAGCAGGAAGCGAAAAAATTAGGTCTTTCTCCTATCGACGTCCTTTTTGTTAGTGCACATAAAGGAACAGGAGTACCAGAAGCAATTGATGCAATTGAGCATTATAGAAAAGGTGAAGATGTTTATGTGGTAGGATGTACCAATGTTGGAAAGTCAACGTTTATCAATCGAATCATTAAACATGCGACTGGGGAGGATGCAGTTATCACAACTTCTCATTTCCCGGGCACAACGCTTGATATGATTGAGATTCCTTTAGACGATACAAAGGCATTGTATGATACGCCAGGAATTATTAATCATCATCAAATGGCACACTTCTTAGATCCGTCTGAACTTAAATTCATAACACCGAAAAAAGAAATTAAACCAAAAGTGTTCCAGTTAAATAGTGAACAAACATTATTCCTTGGTGGTTTATCTCGTTTTGATTTTATCAAAGGAAAAAGATCTGCATTTACTTGTCATATTGCAAATGAAATTCCGATTCATCGCACAAAGCTTGAAAATGCGGATAATTTATATAAAGAGCATAAAGGAAAGCTTTTATCTCCACCTTCTGAGCAGTTTGTGGATTTATTGCCGCCCTTAGTAAGACATGAATTTAAGATTAAAGATCCGAAAACGGATATTGTATTTTCTGGTCTTGGATGGATTACTGTTCAGCATGGCGATGTAATTGTTGCAGCGCATGCACCTGTAGGGGTAGAAGTTTCTATTCGTCCATCGCTTATTTAGGAGGAAATAGGATGAAAAAATGGTTTGCTGTAATTGGAAATCCGATCTCGCATTCATTATCTCCTTATATGCATGAAGCATGGCTTCAAGAAAGTAAGATAGATGCGAGTTATATTCCAATCCATGTAGAGGAAGGAAAGCTAGAAGAAGCAGTTAAAGGGCTCAAGCTTTTGGGATGCAGTGGTTGGAATGTTACAGTTCCTTATAAAAAGGAAATTATTCCTTTTTTAGATGAAATAGATGATTCTGCTAAAGGAATCGGAGCAGTAAATACGGTTGTGAAATCGGAAGATAATCGATTTATTGGGTATAATACAGATGGACTGGGTTTTATCCAGTCGCTTGGCCTAATTCCGCCCACTCCTCAAATATTATTGCTTGGGGCTGGTGGTGCAGCTCGGGGAATTGCACATGCATTAAAGCAATCCGGATTTAGAAATATTTTTATCGCAAATCGGACACGTGCAAATGCGGAACAATTAGTGAATGATTTGCAAATCGGACAAGCCATTGAATTGCATGAAGCGGAAGAACGTTTAGATGACTTTGATATTATTATTCAAACAACCCCTCAAGGGATGAAAAATCAAGAAAATACGTTGCCAATTCACCTCCATAAAATAAAAGAGCATGCAATTGTAGCGGATATTGTATATAATCCATTAGTTACCCCTTTTTTAGAGGAAGCAAATAAATATAATGTTCGCACAATCAATGGCTTAGGTATGCTCGTGCATCAAGGAGCCATCGCATTTTCTTATTGGAACGGAATAAAACCGAATTCAGATAAAATGGTGGAAAGATTAACAGAGCAATTAGGAGGAAATTATGTTAACAGGTAAACAAAAAAGATTTTTGCGTAGTCAAGCGCATCATCTGCAACCTATTTTTCAAGTAGGTAAAGGTGGCGTCAATGATGCAATGATCAAACAAATTGGTGAAGCACTTGAAGTTCGTGAATTGATTAAAATTAGTATTTTACAAAACTGTGAAGATGAAAAGCAAGATGTAGCGGAAGCACTTGCAAAAGGAACTAAAGCGGAACTGGTGCAGTTAATTGGCTTAACAGTTGTATTATACAAACCATCGAAAAATAATAAAAGAATCGAGTTGCCAAAAGCGAGTCGTGCATGAGTAAAAAAGTAGGGATATTAGGTGGCACATTTAATCCACCACATATTGGTCATTTAATCATTGCGAATGAAGTGCTATCAGCATTGAATTTAGATGAATTACGATTTATGCCAAACGCTACCCCTCCTCATAAAAAGAAGGACGAGCGTGTTTCAGAAGTTGAGAGACTGAAAATGGTGCAACTGGCTATTAAAGATGTTCCGAAAATGGCTGTGGAAACGATTGAAATGGATCGTGGTGGCACATCCTATACATTTGATACAATGGAACTTTTACAAGCGAGAGAGCCATCTACAACGTTCTTTTTCATTATTGGTGGAGATCAAGTCGAGTATTTATCTAAATGGTATCGAATTAACGAGCTTGTAGAAAAAGTGCAAATAGTGGGAGTCCCTAGACCAAATACTTCGATTGAAACTGCATATCCTATTATTAAATTGGCGATCCCTCAAATTGAATTATCTTCAACCCTTATACGAAATCGAATGGAGAATGGAAAGACAACTATGTTTCTCATTCCTGAATTAGTAAGAGATTTCATTCAGAAGGAGAAGTTATATGAAATTCGATAATCTTTTGGAACAAATGAAAGACCGAATGCCATTAAAACGTTTTGAGCATACAAAAGGTGTGGCAACAACAGCTGTTCGTTTGGCTCAGAAATATGGAGAAGATCCAGAACATGCTGAAATTGCTGGGATTTTGCATGATGTAGTGAAATTTGCGGATAAAGAATGGTTAAAGCAAATGATTATTTCAGCGCACTTAGACCCACTTCTATTAGCATTTCATCCTGAATTATGGCATGGTCCAGTTGGAAGTATAGTTGCTAAAAATGAGTTTCTGATCGAGGATGAAGACATTCTCCATGCTATTCGTTTTCATACCACTGGAAGAGCAGGGATGTCCAATTTAGAGAAGATTATTTATATCTCGGATATGATAGAGCCAGGTAGGAAATTTCCTGGGGTAGAATTTTTAAGAGAAAAAGCTGAAATAGATTTAGAAGAAGCAATGATTAGTTGCTTGGTGCATAGTATTACATTTTTGATTGAAAAAAAACAACCGGTATTTCCGGATTCATTTCATTGTTACAATGACTTGATGCAAAAGAGAGGAAAAGTGAAGGAATGAATTCTTCAACATTATTAGAAATAGCTTATAAAGCAGCCGACGACAAACGTGCAGATGATATAGTTGTACTTAATATGCAGGGGGTATCGTTACTTGCGGATTATTTTTTAATCTGTCATGCAAGTTCAGATCGACAAGTGCAAGCTATTGCAAAAGAACTTTCAGAACAAGCGACTATCGCTGGGTATAATGTCAAACGTTTAGAAGGTTTTGATGAAGCACGCTGGATTTTAGTTGATATGGGAGATGTTGTTGCACATGTTTTCCATAAAGATGAGCGTTCTTATTACAATTTAGAACGTCTTTGGGGAGATGCACCAATGATTGAAGTTGGAATAGATGCATAATGGCAATGTACGACCGGTTTGCATTTATCTATGATCGATTGATGTCAGATATACCATATGCAAAGTACGCAGAATGGGTGCAAAAAGAAGCACCCCCTTCTGCTGGTACTAAGTTAGTCGATATCGGCTGTGGTACGGGTGTATTAAGCGTACAATTTGCTAAAGCAGGTTATGAGGTACTTGGTGTTGATTTATCTGAGGCTATGCTGACAATTGCTCAAAATCGTAGCGCCGAAAATAATACATCTATATCGTTTATTTGTCAGTCCATGGTTGAATTAGATGGCGTTGAAGAAATGGATGTAGCGGTTGTTGCAATTGATTCTTTAAATTATTTAAATACTTTAGAAGAGGTTGAGCAAACGTTTCATCATATTTTTCGTTCGCTTGTGAAAGGCGGTCAATTGTTCTTTGATGTCCACTCACTTTATAAAATGGATGTGATCTATCCAGACGGACCTTTTACTTATGAGGATGACCAGGTTGCATACATCTGGAATACTGATTTAGGAGAAGATCAACATTCCATTTATCATGATATTACGTTTTTTGTTCGTGATGAAGCAGGTTATTATGAACGATTTGAAGAGTCACATTATCAGCAGACATTTCCAATAGAGAAGTATGAAAACCTTCTGAAAAAGGTTGGATTCTCTTCTGTTTTTGTTTCTACTTCTATTTTTGAGGAACAATCGAAAGAGGAAGTAGAAAGATTTTTTATCCACGCAGTAAAATAATCCTTTCCAAATAGGGGTAAATTTAGTATAGTTTCTTTAACTCCATATAATTTACCTCTTATTTTGAGAGGATGATATTACTGGTTCTTTCTTTTTTTCAAAAATACAAGAAACAACTATTGCTCCCAACGATTGTTGTTATTGTCGTAATTTTTTTCTTTATAAACTCCCAACTCAGATCAGCAAATCCCACAGCTGAAATTATTCAACCTATCCCATTTCATGAATCATTCCAAGTAGAAGAAGCATTAATTGAATATGAAGAAGATACGCGTATATTTGTCGAAGTAAAAGGCGCAGTCTATAAGCCAGGGGTCTATGAACTTTTAACTGGAGATAGGGTCTTAAAAGCAATTGAGCTTGCAGGCGGCTATTTACCAACGAGCGATAGTAAAGGCATTAATCATGCACAAAAAGTGGAAGATGAAATGGTTATTTATGTCCCTGTAGAAGGAGAAGAAACAGAGGAGGTACTTAGCCAATCCGTAAATCCACAAGTAGAGCGTTCGAGCTTAGTTAATATTAATAAAGCTGATGCAATGATACTGACAACTTTACCAGGTATTGGACCAGCAAAAGCAGAAGCAATTATTGCTTATCGAGATGAATCAGGCTTATTTAAAGAAACACAAGATTTAATGAAAGTAACAGGCATCGGTAAAAAAACATTTGAGAAACTAGAATCGCTCATAACTGTGAAGTAAATAATTGTGATGTTGACGTTTGATTGTACAAACTACTAAACTAAGAGAAGTATTCATTTAGGGGGTAGTTATATGGAGCGTATTACTTGGGACCAGTTTTTCATGGCACAGAGCCATTTACTTGCTTTAAGAAGTACATGTATACGATTAGCGGTTGGAGCAACCATCGTACGAGATCGTCGAATTATGGCAGCCGGATATAACGGGTCTATTTCAGGTGGCGACCATTGTATCGATCATGGTTGTTATGTTGTAGATAATCATTGCGTGCGTACAATTCACGCGGAAATGAACGCTCTTTTGCAATGTGCTAAGTATGGTATATCGATAAGTGGAGCAGATTTATATGTCACGCATTTTCCTTGTTTGCCATGCACAAAATCAATTATACAAGCGGGAATTTCTCGACTCTATTATGCACAGAATTATAAAAATAACGAGTATGCTATGAAGTTGTTAGTGCAAGCAGATGTAGAGGTTATCCATGTGCCATTTGACGAGCGTAAAATTGACTTCTTAAGTGATGAAAAAGTTGCCCTTTATACAGAGCTAATATCAAAACTTCGTGAGAAAGGAGCAAGTAAGGAAGAATTGGCACCTTATGAAGAGAAGGTGACAGAATTATTCGGACTTTAGTTATAAAAGGAAATTTGATATATATTGCAATTTCTATTGTAATTGCCGCAATCGCAGCTTATGAATCGGTAAAAGTATTGTTTATGTTTGTGCTTGTTTTTTCTTGGTTAATCTATAAGAGAAAGCATAGTTTGTTTATCTTAGGTGCTATGTTCATTGGATTTTTTTCCTATTTTTATTTTAATGCTACAATTCCGAAGGCTTCTAATACAGTAAATATAACTAAAATTACGTGGACAGACGATTATCGAATTAATGGAAGATTTGTTCGAGGATTCGCGCTTGGTAATGATCGTAATAAATGGTATGTTCAACTCAAAATACAGTCAGAGCAAGATAAAGAAATTTTGATGAACACATCTCTTTCAGGTAAAACTTTCCGAGTAGATGCACAAGAAGTGACCAAGCACCCTTTGTCTCACGCATATGCTTTTAATATGGATGATTATATAAAAAGTAATGGAGCTGTTGGACAAGTAGAGGTAGAAAACTATCAATATGTAAGGGAAAAACGTGGCTTTGTGAGTTTTATGGCGAGGAAACGATTTGAACTAAAGCGACATATTCAATCGACATTCCCTGTATCCTTACAAGCGGAAGCAGAAGCATTATTAATTGGCAGTCGTGAACAAATGCCTACAGACTTGCAAAATGCCTATCAAACATTAGGAATAACGCATCTATTTGCTATTTCTGGGCTTCATGTAGGCTTAGTTACACTTCTCTTACATGAAATACTCATTCGCATCGGGATAAGAAGGGAAACGGCAAATTGGTTGTTAATCATTGCACTCCCTCTTTATGCATTTTTAGCCGGAGGAGCCCCATCTGTTTGGCGATCAGTTTCTGTAACAGAAATTGTGTTAGTAAGCATGTTGATGAGGCGGAAAATTGCGATTGCTGATGCTTTTTCTCTAAGTGTTATTGGATTTGTATGCTTAAGCCCTTGGGTTGTTTATCAAATTGGTTTTCTATTATCTTATTTAGCCGCCTTTTCGCTTATTTATTCTACTATTCTTTTGAAGAGTAGTACTTCTTATTTAAGACAATCATTTGTAATAACGGCTGTTTGTCAGCTCATGGTCTATCCTATTTTAGTCTATCAATTCTATGAAGTATCCATTTCTTCTTTCCTCGCAAATTTAGTTTTTGTCCCATTATTTTCTTTTATTGTATTACCAACCAATATTTTTTTCTTATTATTAACGTATACATCAACTTCAATCAGTAAACTACTTTTTTCCATTTATGAGCCTCTTCGAAATATTTTGGGTGAGATAATAACTTATTTAGGTAGCTTGCCTTTTCAATTATGGAATCCCATGAAACCTTCCCTTTCATTCATCTTTCTTGCCTATCTTGGCGTTATACTCTTTTTTATATCTATGGAGAGAAGAAAAAATAAACCGTTTAGTTTCATTTTACTTATTTTACCTATGGTAATGATGCATGTCACACCTTATTTGGATGCATCCACTAGAATTACATTTCTAAATGTAGGACAAGGAGATTGCATCATTATTGAAATGCCGTATCGAAAAGAAGTCATCATGATTGATACAGGGGGATTATTAAGATTTGAACAAGAAAAGTGGAAAGAAACAAAAGAACTGTATGAAATAGGGAGACAAATTGTTGTACCGTTTTTAAAAGGGAAAGGAATTACAAAGATTGATACGTTAGTTATTACTCATGCGGATGCAGATCATATGGAAGGTGCCGAAGAAATATTAGAAGAAATAAGGGTAAAAGAAGTTCATATTTCTCCTAACTCGCATAAGAAAGAAGTAATGAAAGATTTAATGGAAGAAGTAGAGAGACAACAAATTCCTCTATATGAAAAAAAAGAAGGCGATCAAATAGCATCAAAATACTTTCATCTACAATATATTAATCCAATGGATTTAGAATATGAAGGCAATAATGATTCACTCGTACTTTCGATGAGAAATAATCATTTCCAAGGACTTTTTACAGGAGATTTGGAGAAAGAAGGGGAAGAGGAAATTGTTCGCAAATATTCAAAAGAACTTCAGCAAATTACATTATTAAAAATAGGTCATCATGGAAGTAAAACATCGAGTATACAATCTTTTTTAGAACTGACTCGCCCTAAAATTTCCATTATTTCAGCTGGATACAATAATCGGTATGGTCATCCCCATCCAGAAGTTGTAGAACGTTTAAATAACTTGAAACTTCCTTTTTTACAAACAGGAACAGATGGAACGATTGAAGTAGAGATTACAAAAAAAGGAGAGATACTAGTAACTACTCCATAATAAAAAATGGTTCTGTCTTTATAGACAAAACCATTTTTTCTTTTTATTATCGAGATACGAACTCAACAATTACTGCAATAGCGAACATAATTGTAAAAAATCCAAAGGAGACACCGAAACCTACGCCTGAGTCTATTGCGTCGTTACGTTTCGACTGTACATTTTGTTCAAACTCATTCATTGTTACCCCTCCTATTTCCACCTAATTATATCGGATTGGCTTCAAAAAATCTATATGCAAACCATCGATTTTTAGATGTCTTCTAGAATGTCACAAATTATTCACTAAATCTACTGTATAATAGGATTAATAACGTAAAGCAAGGAGATTTCCGGGATGATTTCAGAGAAATGGATGAAAATAGCGAACAATAAAATATCAGTAGTTTATTTATTAGTTGGAACAGAAGCTTATTTTATTGAAGAGACATTAAAAAGATTAAAAAGACAATTAAGTGAAAACGGTGAACTAGAAGTAATTAATTTTGATTTAGAAGAAAAAAATGTAGAAGAAGTTATTTATGAAGCAGATACGCTTCCATTTTTTTCAGATAAAAAACTTGTCATTGCTCGAAATGCGTTCTTTTTAAAGGCAACAGAAAAAGGGAAAGAAAAAGTTATCCATGACACAAGTATTTTAGAACAATGGCTGCAAAATCCTTCACCTACAGCAGTTACTGTTTTTATTGCACCTTACGAGAAACTAGATGAACGGAAAAAAGTAACAAAAGCGATGAAACAGTATGCCGATATTATAGAAGTTTCTAGTTTACAGGAACATGATTTGAAAAGTTGGATATTACACGAAGTTTCTAATTTGGGAAAAGCAATTTCAGACGAAGCTTTATCCTTTTTAATCGAAGTAGGTGGATCTAATTTGGTCCATTTACAAACCGAATTATTGAAAATAGCCACTTATTTAGGTGAATTAGCTGAAATTGATGTTGAAACAGTGAGGATGCTTCTTGTACGAACATTAGAGCAGGATGTATTTACTTTGGGAAATGCTTATTTAACCGGAAATAAAAGTGAAGCAATTGAAATTTATCATGATTTATTAAAACGAAAAGAAGATCCCTTGAAGTTGAATGCTTTAATAGCTTCACAAGTCCGTTTAATGATTCAAGTAAGCTACTTAAAGAAAAAGGGATACCATGCCCAACAAATTGCAAATCAGCTTAAGGTGCACCCGTATCGCGTAAAATTACTATTCGACAATCCAGGTCTACAAAATGAAAAAAAACTACTTACAACATTAAACGATCTTGCAACAGTAGATGTACAGTTGAAAACATTGAATATTAATCGAGACAGGATATTAGAAATGTTTTTGATGAAATGAGTAAATTGATTTGCGCATAACAAGCTATAGGAGTAATTTGGAGCTTGCGGCAATCGGACATCTGTTTAGAAACCCGAAAAAAGAAAGACTGACCGATAGATATCGGATCAGTCTTTTTAATTACGCTTTTTTCATTAATTGAGACTTCTTACGAGAAGCTGCGTTTTTATGAATTAAACCTTTTGAAGCTGCTTTTTCAACTTGTTGAATCGCAGTTTTAATAAGTTCTTTTGCGTTTTCATCGTTATTAAGTGCAGCAGTATCAGCTTTTTTCACAGCAGTACGCATAGCTGATTTTGCTTTCGTATTTTGAGCATTTAATGTCTCATTTTTCTTAACACGTTTAATAGCGGATTTAATATTTGGCATACCTTTCACCTCCTAGTAAGGTCTGAGATGATACTTTAATGTGTTGAAAACTGTCTAATACAACAAGCATTATTTTAACAAACGAAAAAACAAATTGCAATATATAAATGCTAAGAATATTTACTTGACACTTGTACAAACTATTTTGGAGGTGAAATTTATGTGGGGACGAACTGATTTATTAGATGAATCGGATGAAATGGTAAAGCATCGAACCGCGGAAGAAAAGGACGTTTTAACAGATTCAGAAGGTATAAAATTTGAGGAAAGTCGCAACGGAGCAGTATTAATAACTTCCATCGAAGTAAATGAAAATGGGGAAAAAAGAATTGGAAAGAAAAAAGGGAAGTATATAACACTAACTGATTTGACCGTTAATCCAGATGATCAAGAAAGTTTTGAAGCGTTAAAAAAAATCTTTATTCAAAAGCTAGAAGAGATGCATGAAAATTTATTATTAACCAAATCATCTAAAGTCTTAATAATTGGCTTAGGAAATTCTACCATTACTCCTGACGCCATTGGTCCGAAAGCGATTGAATATTTACAAAGTTCTTCTATATCGCAAATGGAAAGCAATGTAAAAGTGGTTATGTACGCTCCAGGAGTAACTGGGCAAACTGGATTTGAAACAAGTAATTTTATTGAGGCGATAAGTAAAGCGTTTCAACCTGACTTAATCGTTGTTTTAGATGCACTTGCAGCGAGAAATAGTGAACGACTTTGTAAAACTATTCAACTCACAAATACAGGTATTCATCCTGGTTCCGGAGTAGGAAATGAAAGAAAAGAAGTATCCGAAGAAGTTTATGGTATACCAGTAACTGCAATAGGTATTCCTATGGTAGTAGATGGTCCGGTTCTATACGCAGATGCAATGGAGCATGTTATTCATTATATTGCTTCTAAAATTGAAGAAAAAGAAAGTCCATCCTCTGCTTTAGCTGTGACTCCAATGGTATCAAGCAAAAAATCTTCACTTGATAAAAAGGTGTTACAACCGATTTTTGGAGAATGGGTGACTTGGCCAACAGAAGAGAAAAGAAAGTTATTTGAGGAAGTATTTGTAGGGAAAAACTCATCGTTATTTGTTACGCCAAAAGAAACTGATGCTTGGGTGGAACAATATGCATATTTGCTATCAGAGGGAATTGAAACGTGGATTACTAATAGATAATTTAGAACCAATAGCCTCTTTTTCACCCATATTGATGGATTAGACAATTTTTCACGTGCTTCTTCTGTGCATGCTCGTCGCAGAAGAACGTTAACCCGAATGTTCTAAAAAAACTCTTCTCATCATACGATTATTTGAGGAGAGTGGAAATTATGGCTAATTCCCTGAAGAATTTAACGAGCATTTTATTACTATTATTTTTAACTCCCATTATTATCGCTACAATCCAAACACCTCTTTCAACGCAACAAATAGTAGAAAATAAAAAAGAGGACACGCCTGTAGTTTATGCGGCCCAATTAGAATCAAAACCGGACATCACAGAAATAATAGAACCTAAAAAAGCTTTTGTATATTTCACGCATGCTCATGAAGCATATAAGCCGATTCTGGCAGACAAAGGAGAAAAAATTGCAATATATGATCCAATAACTAATATTTCTACCTTTCAAGAGCAAATAGCTGCCCAATTTGCATTTCATCAAGTAGATACTCAGTTTTTAGAGGATCATAACCCAGAAGTAATGGACAATTATAATACAATCCGACCATTTGTTCAAAATGCAATAGCACATAGTGATTATGATATTGTATTGGATATTCATAGAGACGCACTAAAAGCAAAAGTTACAACTCTTCGAAATGGTGAAGAAACCTATGCAAAATTTATATTTGTTATTGGTGGAGAGCATGCCAACTACAGATGGAATGAACAACTAGCGCAAAATCTCTCTGATCAATTGAATAAAATAGTACCTGGCATCTCAAGAGGAGTTATAGTTAAAACTGGTAAAGGAGTAGATGGTGTTTACAACCAAGACCTTGCTAAAAACCTATTAGTTGTTGAACTTGGTGGTGTTGATAACACCGAACAAGAGGTAGATCGCTCCATCGCTATTTTAGCAAAGGCTATTTCGAATATGTTCAATCAGCAATTACCGTCTTAAACAAGAAGAGATTGAGCGATTATAGCTTAATCTCTTTTTCCTGTTGAAAAGTGTATATTCATATTGTTAGGTGCCTATGCGCTCGCTTTGGGAGCGTATGGACTCAGTTTAGGTACTTATAGCGGATACTTAGGTGCTTATAGCAACTATTTAGGTGGACATGCATTCGGTAGGTGCTCATGGTCTCGCTTTAGGTGCAGATAGACTAAGCGTAGTTGCTTATAAGAAGTGGTTTTCATATTACTAGGACTTGATCTTTATTCTTTATTTCCTTTTGCTTTACAGAATTTATAGTACTCAGTAGGGTATTATTAGATCTAGTGGAACTTAAGAAAATAGGTAGAATCCATTGTTAAAGAAGTGCTGAGCCGACGAAATTGTATCTTCGTCCGCTTTTAAAAGAGTAGGAAAGGATCTTATCCCTCATTATCCAAACTAAGTGCATCTTGTCTTTACATATTCCAAGAGGGCGACGGACAAACATCCGCCACAAGATTACCGAAACTGGCTATTGAAGTGACCCAGTCACTTCAATAGCCGAATTACTACTGGAATAGTGTAGCCAAGGCTTAGTCTAAAGCACTCTGAAATCGGTGAAGATAGGACGCACTTAAAGAGTGCTTGCGCTTTTCTCATTCGCTAGATTGTCTTACTATCAGGTTTTTGTTAAGATTAAATTCTGGGAAAAAAATAAATAACATAAAGCGCAAATAATACATAATAACAATAAATTGCGAAATGAAAACTATTATGCGTTACTTAACGACATGTTGTCTGGTATAATTCTTAGTAGTTTAATTAGGAGTGAACAAGCATGAATCATGAACAAAGAATGGAACGTCAGAAAAAAATCCGTAACTTTTCGATTATTGCCCACATTGACCATGGAAAATCAACTTTGGCAGATCGTATTTTAGAGAAAACAAAAACATTAACTTCTCGTGAAATGAAAGCCCAGTTACTCGATTCGATGGACCTAGAGCGAGAAAGAGGAATTACCATCAAACTGAATGCTGTTCAGTTAACGTATACAGCTAAAAATGGAGAAGAATATATCTTTCATCTGATTGACACACCTGGACATGTCGATTTTACATATGAAGTTTCCAGAAGTTTAGCCGCATGTGAAGGAGCTATTTTAGTTGTCGATGCTGCACAAGGTATTGAAGCACAGACGCTAGCAAATGTGTATTTGGCATTAGATAATGATTTAGAAATATTGCCAGTTATTAACAAAATAGATTTACCAGCTGCTGATCCAGAACGTGTAAGAAAAGAAGTGGAAGAAGTAATTGGACTTGATGCTTCGGAAGCAGTTCTTGCATCTGCAAAAGCAGGAATAGGTATTGAAGAAATTTTAGAACAAATTGTAGAGAAAGTTCCTGCGCCAACTGGAGATCCTTCTGCACCGTTAAAAGCGTTGATCTTCGACTCATTATTTGACCCTTACCGAGGCGTAATTGTATATATCCGAATTATGGAAGGAACTGTTAAACCGGGAGACACGATAAAAATGATGTCTTCTGGTAAAGAATTCGAAGTTGTTGAAACGGGTGTATTCACACCAAAAACAACCCAACGCTCTGAGCTAACGGTTGGAGATGTTGGCTTCTTAACTGCTTCGATGAAACATGTAGGAGATTCCAGTGTAGGGGATACTATTACATTAGCTTCAAACCCTGCAACAGAAGCTTTAACGGGATATCGCAAAATGAACCCGATGGTATTCTGTGGATTGTATCCGATTGATAACACGAAATACGTCGACTTACGTGATGCACTTGAAAAGCTACAGTTGAATGACTCAGCACTAGAGTTCGAACCCGAGACATCTCAAGCATTGGGATTTGGTTATCGATGTGGTTTCTTAGGTTTACTGCATATGGAAATTATTCAAGAGCGCATCGAACGCGAATTTAAAATAGATTTAATCACAACCGCACCAAGTGTTGTTTATGATGTGAAGCTAACGAACGGTGAAACTATGAAAGTAGACAACCCATCGATGATGCCAGATGTCCAAAAAGTAGATACGATTGAAGAGCCATTTGTGAAAGCTTCTATCATGGTTCCAGAAGACTATGTAGGGTCTGTAATGGAATTATGCCAACGTAAACGTGGTAATTTTATTACAATGGATTTCTTATCTAAAGCACGCGTTAATATCATTTATGAAATTCCATTATCTGAAATTGTATATGACTTTTTTGATTCTTTAAAATCGAGCACAAAAGGATATGCTTCTTTTGATTATGAGTTAATTGGATACAAAGAATCGAAACTAGTGAAAATGGATATTCTGCTGAATAGCGAAAAAGTAGATGCTTTAAGCTTTATCGTCCACAAAGATTTTGCTTATGACCGTGGAAAAGTGATTGTTGAAAAATTAAAAGCCCTTATTCCAAGACAACAATTTGAAGTGCCAGTTCAAGCTGCCATTGGTCAAAAAATAGTGGCTCGTTCTACCATCAAATCAATAGGTAAAAATGTTTTAGCTAAATGTTATGGTGGAGATATTTCACGTAAACGTAAATTGCTTGATAAACAAAAAGAAGGTAAGAAACGAATGAAACAAGTTGGTTCTGTTGAAGTTCCGCAAGAAGCATTTATGGCAGTTCTGAAAATGGACGAGCCGAATAAATAAATAAAAAAAGGAAGGGGGCACTAGTAGCCTCCTTTTTCCTTTATAGAAAGCAGGAAGTCATATGGCACGTGGGGTATATATCCACATTCCTTTTTGTCATCAAATTTGTAATTATTGCGATTTCAATAAATTTTTCTTTCATAACCAACCGGTGGATGAATATATAGAATCATTAGGTAGAGAAATGGAATTGTATACGGAACAATATAAAAATAAACCAATTGAAACTATTTTTATCGGTGGGGGAACTCCTACATCTTTATCTGAAGCTCAGTTAGAGCGCTTATTTTCATTGATCCATCAATACATTCCCTTAAAAGATGTTGTAGAGTTTACCTCGGAAGCGAACCCAGATGAGTTAACATATGAAAAAATGAAACTAATGCATACTTCTGGAGTAAATAGATTAAGTATGGGAGTTCAAACATTTGATCAAGAACTACTAAAAGTACTTGGTAGAACACATTCGAACGAACATGTGTATGCAGTAATTGAAAATGCTAAAAAGATAGGTTTTCCATCTATCAGCATGGACTTAATGTATGGTTTACCAAACCAAACAATGGAACAGTGGAAGCATTCTTTAAAAGAAGTATTTCGACTAAAAATTCCTCATATTTCAGCTTATTCTTTGATAGTTGAACCAAAAACGATTTTTTATAACTTAATGTCAAAAGGAAAACTTTCTTTACCAGGGGAAGATTTAGAAGCGGACATGTATGGATACTTATTGGATGAAATGCAAAAACAGGGCTACAATCAATATGAAATTAGTAACTTTTCCTTCAAAGGGAAAGAATCTAGGCATAATTTACTTTACTGGGATAATGATGAATATATAGGATTAGGAGCCGGAGCTCATGGCTATGTAAATAATAATCGATATTCGAATCACGGACCTTTAAAGAAGTATATGCAAACCTTGGATTTAAATGAAAAACCTATTATGCTACAAAAAGAAGTTACGAATGTTGAAAAAATGGAAGAGGAAATGTTTTTAGGATTGCGTAAAAATGCAGGAGTTTCTTTAGAAAGATTTAAAATTCGCTTTGGAAAGCCATTACAAGATATTTATGGGAATCAGTTAGATGAACTTGTTCAAAAACAATTGATTGTTATTGAAGATAATTACGTAAAACTTACTCGTCGTGGTCGTTTTGTTGGAAATGAAGTATTTCAATATTTTCTTCAATAAATAAAATCATATTCGTTGACAGTTTTCTTTAGATTTGATACCTTTTATATGAGTATTAGCACTCTCAATGAACGAGTGCTAACAGAGGTGATAATCATGCTAACTAATAGGCAATTATTAATATTGCAAGTAACGGTAGATGATTTTATTGAAACCGCTCAGCCAGTTGGATCTCGTCAAATTTCGAAAAAGGAGGAAGTTCCATATAGTCCTGCTACCATTCGAAATGATATGGCGGATTTAGAAGACATGGGATTCTTAGAGAAAACTCATACTTCGTCTGGGCGTGTCCCTTCTGAAAAAGGGTACCGTTATTATGTAGACAATATGTTAACTCCACAACGAGTATCGAAAGACGAGATTAAGCAAATTCGATCTGTGTTTGAAGAACGAATGGTGGAGACGGAGCAAATTATTCGTAAATCAGCAACGATTTTGTCTGAACTAACGAATTACACCTCCATATTACTAGGAATGGATGTTAGAAAACATCGAGTAAAACGATTTTCAATCGTCCCACTTTCGGATGATTCCGCTGTTGCGATAATCGTTACAGATAGTGGACATGTTGAAAATCGAGTATTTTCAATCCCCGAAACCTATACTTCATCGGATATTGAACGAATGGTTAATTTGCTAAACGACAGCTTAATAGGAGTTCATTTACATGATCTGCCAGGAAAGTTGGAAGCTGTTACACACTCTTTATTAAAACAGCGTGTAGGACATTTTAATAATCTTTTAAGTTCATTTAATAAGTCCATGGGGATAGAGCAAGAGGACAAAGTATACTACGGTGGTAAAATGCATCTGTTGAATCAACCTGAATTTAATGATTTAGAAAAAGCTCGAAGTATTATGTACTTGATGGATCATGTAAGACAAATTCCTAGTATTTTCCCTGTTGATAAAAAAGGAATTCAAATCCGAATCGGTTCCGAAAACAATCATCTAGCTATGGAGGACTGTAGTGTTATTACAGCTTCTTATGCGATTGGTGAAGAGCAAATGGGTTCTATAGCAATAATTGGTCCTACACGTATGGATTATAAGCGTGTCGTTTCTTTACTCGATGTAATGAGTACCGATTTATCAAGAGAATTATCTAGAATATTAAATGGTCATCATGGATAAGGGGGATGCAAGCATGCCAAAACATAAAGATGAAACAGTTGAAGAATTAGAAATTGAAAAGTTGGAAGAACAAGAACAAATGACTTCTGAAGAAGAAACTACGGAAGAAGCGATCGATGAAGTTTTGGAAGTGGATGAACTTACGCTTGTTAAACAAGAATTGGAAGAAGAAAAAAACAAGTCCATTCGATTAAGAGCGGATTTTGAAAATTATAAGCGCAGAGTTCAACTAGACAAGGAAGCAGATTATAAATACCGTGCACAGACTGTTTTAACAGACATTTTGCCAGTATTAGATAACTTCGAACGAGCACTAGCCGTTCCAACGACATCTGAGGAAGCAGCTTCTTTAGTAAAAGGTGTAGAAATGGTCTATCGCACATTACTAGATGCTGTATCAAAAGAAGGTCTTGAGCCAATTGAATCGGAAGGTGTTCCATTTGACCCTAATTTCCATCAAGCGGTTATGCAAGAACAAGACGACTCAAAAGATTCTGGAATTGTGCTTCAAGAATTACAAAAAGGGTATAAGTTAAAAGATAGAATACTACGACCTTCTATGGTTAAAGTAAACGAATAGTTCAGTCTAAATAGAATTATTCTACAGAATAACACGATACTTAGTTATAAATTAGGAGGAAAAATATATGTCTAAAATTATTGGTATTGACTTAGGAACAACAAACTCATGTGTATCTGTATTAGAAGGTGGAGAACCAAAAGTAATTCCAAATCCAGAAGGAAACCGTACAACACCATCTGTAGTTGCTTTTAAAAATGGAGAAAAACAAGTTGGGGAAGTGGCTAAACGTCAATCCATAACAAACCCAAATACGATTGCTTCTGTTAAACGATTAATGGGTACAAATGAAAAAGTAAAAGCAGAAGATAAAGAATATACACCTCAAGAAGTTTCTGCAATGATCCTTCAATACTTAAAAGGGTATGCGGAAGAATACTTAGGAGAAAAAGTAACGAAAGCTGTCATTACAGTTCCAGCTTACTTTAACGACGCAGAGCGTCAAGCGACAAAAGATGCTGGTCGTATCGCTGGACTTGAAGTTGAACGTATTATCAATGAACCAACTGCAGCTGCACTTGCATACGGTTTAGATAAAATGGATCATGATGAAAAAATTCTAGTATATGATTTAGGTGGAGGTACTTTTGACGTATCTATCCTAGAACTTGGTGATGGTGTATTTGAAGTACTTGCAACTGCTGGCGACAACCGTCTTGGTGGAGATGACTTTGACCAAATAGTAATGGATTACCTAGTACAAGAATTCAAAAAAGATAATGGAATTGACTTATCACAAGATAAAATGGCAGTTCAACGTCTAAAAGATGCAGCTGAAAAAGCAAAAAAAGATTTATCAGGTGTCACATCAACACAAATTTCACTACCATTCATCACTGCAGGCGAAGCGGGACCTCTTCACTTAGAAGTTACAATGACTCGTGCAAAATTCGATGATTTAACAGCAAGTTTAGTAGAGCGTACAATGGTACCAACTCGTCAAGCGATGAAAGATGCAGGTTTATCAGCGTCTCAAATTGACAAAGTAATCCTTGTAGGAGGATCTACTCGTATTCCAGCCGTACAAGATGCGATTAAAAAAGAAACTGGTAAAGAACCACATAAAGGTGTAAATCCAGATGAAGTTGTAGCGATGGGTGCTGCAGTTCAAGGTGGAGTATTGACTGGAGATGTAAAAGACGTTGTATTACTTGACGTAACACCTCTTTCATTAGGTATTGAAACAATGGGCGGCGTATTCACAAAGTTAATCGAACGTAATACGACAATCCCTACGTCAAAATCCCAAACTTTCTCAACTGCAGCAGATAACCAACCAGCAGTTGATATTCACGTGTTACAAGGTGAACGTCCAATGGCTACTGATAACAAAACACTTGGCCGTTTTCAACTTTCGGATATTCCACCAGCACCACGTGGTATTCCACAAATCGAAGTAACATTCGATATTGACAAAAATGGTATCGTAAATGTTAAGGCGAAAGACCTTGGTACACAAAAAGAACAAAATATTACAATTCAATCGAACTCTTCACTTTCTGATGAAGAAATTGAACGTATGGTAAAAGAAGCAGAAGCTAACGCGGAAGCAGATAAAGTTCGTAAAGAAGAAGCAGAAGTGAAAAATGAAGCAGATCAATTAGTATTTATGACTGAAAAAACATTAAAAGATTTAGAGGATAAAGTATCAGAAGAAGAGAAAAAATCTGCTGAAGATGCGAAAGAAGAGTTAAAAGCTGCTCTAGAAGCTGGCAACTTGGAAGAAATTAAAACGAAAAAAGATAAGTTAAACGAAATCGTTCAACAATTAACAATGAAACTGTATGAACAAGCGCAAGCAGATGCTGCTGCAAATGCCGGCGGTCAAGCGGATGCAACGGATGACGGTGTTGTTGACGCAGAGTTTGAAGAAGTAAACGACGATAAAGATAAGTAAGATAGTCGGTAGGGGAAAAGTCAAAGACCGTTTTCGGCTTTGGCTTTTCTTTCTGTTTAGACTAGATTATTTTTCCGTGTTACAATATTCATTACATGTAGGTAAAGAGTAGGAGAGTGAAAGATGAATAAGCGTGATTATTACGAAGTACTTGGTTTGTCTAAAAGTGCTTCTCCAGAAGAGATAAAGAAAGCTTATCGAAAGCTTTCGAAACAATATCACCCCGATATTAACAAAGCAGCAGATGCTGAGGATAAATTCAAAGAAATATCAGAAGCATATGAAGTGTTAAGTGATGACCAAAAACGTGCGCAATATGATCAATTTGGCCACGCAGGACCGAACCAAGGATTTGGTGGCGGCGGAGATGGTTTCGGTTTTGAGGATATTTTCAGTTCATTTTTTGGTGGTGGAGGTGGATCGCGTAGACGAGATCCGAATGCACCAAGAAAAGGTGATGATCTTCAATATTCCATGACAATTGAGTTTGAAGAAGCAGTATTTGGGAAAGAAAAAGAAATTGAAATTGCGAAAGAAGAAACTTGTGATACATGTAGTGGGAGTGGAGCAAAACCTGGAACACACCCAGAAAAATGTTCACAATGTAATGGAGCAGGTCAAGTAAATGTGACGCAAGATACTCCATTCGGACGTATTCAAACAAAACGTGCATGTAACCACTGTCATGGAGCAGGTAAAATTATTAAAGACAAATGTTCTACTTGCCATGGTAGAGGGACGGTAAATAAACGCAAAAAAATTAAAGTTACCATTCCAGCAGGTGTAGATGACGGTCAACAACTTCGTGTCAGCGGCCAAGGAGAACCTGGTATAAATGGGGGTCCTGCTGGAGACTTATATATTGTATTCCGTGTAAAAGCAGATCCACGATTTGAACGTGATGGGGACGATATTTACTATGAATTGCCTTTAACGTATGCACAGGCAGCGCTAGGGGACGAAATCGAAGTGCCGACTGTACAAGGTAAAGTAAAATTAAAAATTCCTGCAGGAACTCAATCACAAACGAAATTCCGCTTAAAAGGAAAAGGTGTGAAAAACGTTCATGGTTACGGTGTTGGTGATCAGCACGTTATTGTGAAAGTAATCACGCCGAAAAAACTTACGGAAAAACAAAAACAATTACTTCGTGAATTTGCCGAAATAAGTGGAGATATTCCAGAAGAGCAAGGCAGCTCATTGTTTGATAAGATTAAAAAGACATTAAAAGGTGAATAAAGGAGTTGTGCGCAAGTGAAATGGTCTGAGCTAACTATTCATACAACAAACGAAGCAGTAGATGCGATAAGTAATATTTTGCATGAAGCTGGTGCAAGTGGGGTAGTCATTGAAGACTCGGAGGAGTTAGTGAGAGAAAGGGAAGATCGATTTGGTGAAATTTATAGCTTAAATCCAGATGATTTTCCAGTAGATGGAGTTCGTGTTAAAGCTTATTTAGCAGAAACTAGCTTTCTATTAGAAACGGTAGAAGAGATCAAGCTTGCGGTTAACAACTTACAAAACTTTAATATTGATATTGGACATAATGTTGTAACAGTTCAAGAAGTAGATGAAGAAGATTGGGCAACTGCTTGGAAAAAATATTACCATCCAGTGAAAATCTCTAATCGTTTTACAATTGTTCCAACTTGGGAAGAATATGACAGAGTAAGTACTGATGAGTTAATAATTGAACTAGACCCGGGTATGGCATTTGGAACAGGTACACATCCAACCACTGTAATGTGTCTTCAAGCGTTAGAAAAAACAGTACAACCGAACTTGAAAGTGATTGACGTAGGTACTGGTTCAGGTGTCCTTTCTATTGGCGCAGCAAAACTTGGGGCAACATCTATTCATGCACTTGATTTAGATGAAGTAGCAGTGGCTTCAGCCAAAGAGAATATAGCATTAAATCATGTAGAGCATTTGATAGAAGTGACACATGGTAATTTACTCGATAATGTGAGTGAGCAAGCAGATATCGTAATCGCAAATATTTTAGCGGAAATAATTATGACATTTACCGATGATGCATTCTCAATAGTGAAGGAAGAAGGTTTATTCATAACTTCTGGAATAATCTTTGCTAAAAAAGAAGATGTAAAAAATGCATTGCAAAAATCCGGCTTTGAAATTGAAGAAGTTATGATGATGGAAGACTGGGTTACAATCATTTCCAAAAAACCGCTTCTATAAGGAGATTGTTATGCAACGTTATTTTACGAATGAACAAATCGATGAGAATAATAATATAACCATTACTGGGGAGGACGCGCATCACATGATTCAAGTGATGCGTATGTCACCAGGTGATGAAGTATATGTCGTTGCTGAAAACAGAACATATACAATGACAATTGTAGAGGGATCTGCTAAATCTGTCTTGTTGAAAGCGGAAGAAAAGCTTGAACAAACAAACGAGATGCCGTTAAAAGTTTCGATTGTTTGTGGTCTTCCAAAAGGAGATAAATTAGAGCTAATCACCCAAAAAGCGACAGAACTCGGCATGCACACACTTTATCCATTTGCAGCAAAAAGATCGATTGTTAAATGGGATAAGCAAAAAAACGAGAAGAAAATTGCTCGTTTACAAAAAATTGCGAAAGAAGCAGCTGAACAATCTCATCGTTCCTATATCCCTAACATACATACGCCAATATCGTTCGAAGAGCTATTAGAAGTTGGCACAACATACGATGTGAAATTTGTTGCAGATGAAGAAGATGCGAAGCTGGAACACCGCCAGAAATTTGCTGAGCAATTAAAAAAGGTGCATGATAAGAAATCGATACTTATTGTATTTGGCCCAGAAGGTGGACTAGATCGTTCGGAAATAAAAAGCTTATTAGAAAATGATTTTCAACCTATTTCACTTGGACCAAGAATACTTCGAACAGAAACAGCACCGTTATACGCGCTTGCTGCAATTTCTTATGAATATGAATGAAAGAGGTGTAAGGAGATGTCATCCGTTGCATTCCATACATTAGGCTGTAAGGTTAATCATTATGAGACAGAAGCTATTTGGCAATTATTTAAAGAGAATGGCTATGAACGAACAGATTTTGAAAAACAGTCTGATGTATATGTGATCAATACATGTACAGTTACAAATACGGGCGATAAAAAAAGTCGTCAAGTCATTCGTCGTGCCATTCGTCAAAATCCGGATGCGGTTATATGCGTAACAGGGTGTTATGCACAAACGTCGCCAGCAGAAATTATGGCGATTCCAGGAGTAGATATTGTCGTTGGAACGCAAGAACGAACAAAGATGCTAGATTATATTGAACAATACAAAGTAGAGCGAAAACCGATTAACGCGGTTGGAAATATCATGAAGAATCGTGTGTATGAAGAGTTAGATGTGCCGTCCTTCACGGATCGCACCCGTGCATCTTTAAAAATCCAAGAAGGTTGTAATAACTTTTGTACTTTTTGTATAATCCCGTGGGCTCGCGGACTTATGCGTTCTCGTGATCCAGAAGAGGTTGTCCATCAAGCTCAACAACTAGTGGATGCTGGTTATTTAGAAATCGTCCTAACAGGAATCCATACTGGTGGTTACGGTGAAGATTTAAAAGATTATAATTTAGCACTGCTTTTAAGAGATATTGAATCGAACGTAAAAGGGCTTAAAAGGCTTCGTATTAGCTCGATTGAAGCTAGCCAATTATCCGATGAAGTAATTGATGTTCTGCGTGATTCGAAGATTGTTGTAAGACATCTACATATCCCTATTCAATCTGGGTCAGATACTGTACTTAAGAGAATGCGTAGAAAATACACAATGGAATTTTTCGCTAATCGATTAGATCGCTTAAGAGAAGCACTACCTGATTTAGCTATTACTTCAGATGTTATTGTTGGGTTCCCTGGTGAAACAGAAGAAGAATTTATGGAGACTTTTAATTTTATCCGTGACCAACGTTTTTCAGAGCTGCATGTTTTCCCGTATTCTAAGCGCACTGGTACGCCTGCTGCTAGAATGGAAGACCAAGTTGATGAAGAAGTAAAAAATGAGCGAGTTCACCGTCTAATCTCATTAAATGACCAATTAGCAGTAGAATATGCTTCTCGTTTTGAAGGAGAAATAGTAGAAATTATTCCAGAAGAAAAGTATAAAATGGATTCTAAGACGAATTTAGTTGAAGGATATACTGATAACTACTTAAAAGTTGTTATTCCTGGTTCAGAAGATTTAATCGGAAAGCTAGTTCGTGTCAAAATTACTAAATCCGGTTATCCATACAACGAAGGTCAATTTGTTCGAGTATTAGATCACATGGAAGAATTAGTCTAAAATAAAGTGAAGGTCAGTGAAGAGAATCTCACTGGCTTTTTTTTGTTTTTTCAATTATGATGAAGAGGTACGGACAACTTCCGAGAGGGGAATATAAATGACACAAAATATTGCTGCATTAATCGACCATACATTGTTAAAACAAAATGCTACTAAAGAACAAATTGAAAAATTATGTGAGGAAGCAAAAAAGTATACTTTTGCATCTGTATGCGTAAATCCTACTTGGGTAAAGCTAAGTGCTGAACTATTACAAGAAAGTCCAGTGAAAGTATGTACGGTAATTGGATTTCCATTAGGTGCTAGCACTTCAGAAGTAAAAGCATTCGAAACAAAAAATGCGATTGAAAATGGTGCAGATGAAATAGATATGGTTATAAATGTAGGGGCTTTAAAAGATGCTAACTTTGATTTCGTGAAAAATGATATAGAAGCAGTAGTGAATGCTGCAAAAGAAAAAGCAATTGTTAAAGTAATTTTAGAAGTTTGTTTATTAACAGATGAAGAAATTATTAAAGCAAGTGAATTATCTAAAGCAGCTGGAGCAGATTTTGTGAAAACATCCACTGGATTTTCTACTGGTGGAGCAACAGTTGAAGCCGTTAAACTTATGCGTGGAACTGTAGGTATGGACTTAGGTGTGAAGGCTTCCGGGGGAGTTCGTAGCCTAGAAGATTTACAAACAATGGTTGATGCAGGGGCTTCTAGAATTGGTGCAAGCTCTGGTGTGGACATTATGCAAGGATTAACGAGTAAATCTGATTATTAATTTAGTTGTAAGTATTGACCAAGTCGAAACTATACGATATAATTTTTTAGAACATAACACATGGTTATGTGCTTGACGTGTGTTCGGAGGGAGGGAAAAAGAGATGTCAAAAACTGTCGTTCGTAAAAACGAATCGCTTGAAGATGCTCTTCGCCGCTTCAAACGTACTGTATCTAAAAGTGGTACAATTCAAGAGGTAAGAAAGCGCGAGTTTTATGAAAAACCAAGCGTAAAACGTAAAAAGAAATCTGAAGCTGCCCGTAAACGTAAATTCTAATTAATTGAAATTTACAAAGCTTCGAAGCTGTGGTTTCTAAAACCCAAGCGTGAAACGTAAAAAGAAATCAAAAGATGCACGTTAACGTATGTGGTATTTTTATCCCAACCATCCCTACGTTCCAAACACGTACTTTATGATTAACATTTACAATTATGTAAACCGAGAAAATTTATTTTCTCGGTTTATTTTTTTTGAAACTTTTTCTGTTCTACTCCGTATAGAAGTATATACATATAGAAGAAGGGAGGTTAAAGGATGAAATTGTTTCGGTACATTATTTCTTTTTTTCTATTATTTTTAACTTTTTTCATCATGATACCTACAATGGCATCTGCCGATGCTCCAATAGTGTACAAAATACCAATTCATAAAGAAGTAGAAAAAGGATTATATGCTTTTTTGAAAAGATCGATTCATGAAGCAGAAGAAGCAGGCGCTGATGCAATTATTTTAGAGATTAATACGCCTGGAGGATTTGTAGATTCCGCTGAAAAAATAGTCAATTTACTCGATTCTACCTCGATTCGAAAAATTGCGTATATTAACTCGGAAGCGTTGTCCGCAGGTGCTTATTTAGCGCTTCATACGGATGAGATTTATATGTCACCAGGTGGGACAATAGGTGCGGCAGCTGTTATCGACAGTAGCGGAAATACTGCTGATAAGAAGGCAAATAGTGCGTGGAAAGCGAAAATGATTAATGCTGCGGAGTTAACGGGTAAAAATCCAATTTATGCTCAAGCAATGGCGGATGAGACTGTTCATCTTCCAGAGTATAGAGCACCAAGTGGTGAATTGTTAACTCTTACATCCTCTGAAGCATTGGAGGTTGGTTATTCAAACGGAACCGTAAGATCTCTAAAAGGACTGCTTGGATTAACAAATCTTACAGATGCAAAAATCGTTGAAACCGAAGAAACTTTTACAGAATTACTTGCAAGATTTATTACTAACCCGATTGTTGTACCAATCTTACTATCTATTGCTAGTCTTGGTTTAATTGTTGAATTATATTCTCCAGGGTTTGGTGTTGCAGGCACGATGGGACTTATATCTTTGGCGCTATTCTTTTTTGGACATTTGGTAGCAGGCCTTGCTGGTTATGAAGCGATTATTATTTTTGTTATCGGAGTAATATTAATAATTGCGGAATTTTACTTACCAGGAGGAATAAGTGGTATATTAGGTGCAGCAGCTATTATTTTTAGTATCATATTAGCTGGTGGTAATATTTTTCTAATGAGTATTTCTGTATTAATTGCTTTAACAGTAGCTATAGTGGGAATGGTGATCATAATGAAGTTCTTCGGAAAACAATTGAAAGTGTTAAGCAAGGTAATTTTATCGGATGCAACAACTACAGAGCAAGGGTATGTGTCGAACGAGAATAGGCTTGAGCTAATCGGAAAGATTGCCGTTACGATGACACCTCTCAGACCTGCCGGATCCATTCGTATTCATGACGAGCGTATAGACGCGGTTTCAGATGGAAGTTTTGTAGAAAGAGATAAACATGTTATCATTATAAAAGTAGAGGGTTCTCGTATAGTTGTGCGAGAAGTTTCAAAAGGGGAGGAAATAGAATGATTGATGGTACTATGATTGGATTAATTGTAATAATTGTTTTAGCGTTTATCGTGTTATCTGTATTTTTCACATTTTTTCCAATCGCATTATGGATTTCAGCACTAGCAGCAGGGGTTAAAATTAGTATCTTTACTTTAGTAGGAATGAGATTACGACGAGTAGTTCCATCTCGCATCGTAAATCCACTTATTAAAGCGCATAAAGCTGGGTTAAGCGTTTCTATCAATCAATTAGAAAGTCATTATTTGGCTGGTGGTAATGTAGACCGCGTTGTTAATGCTTTAATCGCAGCACACCGCGCAAATATTGCACTAACGTTTGAACGTGCGGCAGCAATTGATCTTGCCGGACGTGACGTATTAGAAGCAGTACAAATGTCAGTAAATCCTAAAGTTATTGAGACACCATTTATCGCGGGTGTTGCAATGAACGGGATTGAAGTGAAAGCGAAAGCTCGTATTACAGTTCGTGCCAATATCGATCGTTTAGTCGGTGGTGCTGGTGAAGAGACAATTGTTGCCCGAGTTGGGGAAGGAATTATTAGTACGATCGGTTCTAGTACAAGTCATGAGCGAGTACTTGAAAATCCGGATTTAATATCTCAAACTGTATTAGCTAAAGGATTAGATTCTGGAACTGCATTTGAAATTCTATCGATTGATATTGCGGATGTTGATATAGGTAAAAATATTGGTGCAGAACTACAAACTGAACAAGCAGAAGCAGATAAGAAAATTGCTCAAGCAAAAGCAGAAGAACGCCGTGCAATGGCTGTTGCTTCTGAACAAGAAATGAAAGCAAAAGTAGTAGAAATGCGCTCGAAAGTAGTGGAAGCAGAAGCGGAAGTGCCTTTAGCAATGGCAGAAGCACTACGTGAAGGAAATATTGGTGTAATGGATTATATGAATTACAAAAATATCCAAGCTGACACTAGCATGAGAGATTCCATTAGCAAAGTCGGAGGAGACAAACCTTCTACTGAGGAACTTAAAGACTAATAATATAGGGGAAAGGAGGTTTTCTCCTTGGAAGGTATAATATTAATAGTTATTTCGTTAATCGTCAGTACTTTATTGAAAAAGAAAAAAGCACCTGTACAAAGTCCTGTAAAAAGAGCGCAGCAAGTAAAGCCTTTCGTAGAAAATCCATTTAAAGATTTAGGAGATTTTGCAAAAGATTTTATGGAAGAGCATAAACAGCAATTGAATCGAGAGAAACCGATTGTTAAAAAAGCGCCAGTTGTGGTTGAAAAATTGGAGCGAGTGGTAAGCAGGGATCAAGGGACTCCAAGATCTTCTGGTCGATTATCAATCCATCAAGTAAATAAAGTGGAGAAGCAAGTATCTAAACCGATTATTACTCATATCTTGCCTAGTTCTCAAGATGAACTAGTAAGAGCGATTGTATTTTCGGAGATTCTTGCACCACCAAAATCGAAAAGATAACTCATGAACACCCCTTTACATGCATAAAGTCATGTAAAGGGGTGTTTTTTTGAATAAACTATTTCCACTCCATGCGAGTATTATGATTGAAAACTTTAGCGAAATTATTTTAGATTATGAAATAACGATTCTTCGATTGAAAGAAAACAATTTAGTTTGTGCTTACGATGATTTCCTTTTAGAAATTCAAGCAAATGCTTTAGAGATCAAATCACTCTCTATGGAACAACTCCGAATAGTTGTCGATGAACTCATGTATTTCAAAATTACGAGGAAGGAAAAACAGTAATGCAACAGCTTATTCAAGTAAAAGTACCAGTAAAAACGAATCAACACCTTTTATTTCAGCGTTTACTTTCAGCGAATATTGTTATTTATCAAGTGTACAGTTCAGAACAATACCTCTTTTTTTCTATAAAAAGAAAAGATTTAAAGCTTTTCCGAAAGATCAGGAGGTCATTACGGCTCTCCGTTCAATTGGAAGACAAGATGAAGGAAGGAACAATTTCTTCTCGGTCGTTTTCAATTATTGGTTTTGTATTGTTTATCATTATACCTGTGATTCTTGCGCAATTTATATGGAGTGTTCAAATTGAGTCAGATTCGCCAGAAAGCAATGTTCTTCTCTCGGAAGAACTGAAGGTATTGAACATTAAAGAAAAAATACGTTCGTCTAGTTTACCTTCCGAACAAGAAATAAGGCAGAAAATACTGCTAAAACATAAAGAATACTCATGGGTACATTTTACGAAATCGGGATCCAAATTTACTGTAACCCCCATGCTTGCTCCTATTCAGTCGGAGCGTGAGATAAAAAATGCACCACCAACGCATCTGATTGCGAAAAGAAGTGGAGTTGTTACTGACTTTGAATTAGTAAAAGGAGTAAGGGCTGTTGAAAAAAATGTCTCCGTTAACAAAGGAGATATTTTAGTAAATGGTTTTGTCACACAAGGAGATAAAAGAATTATTACAAGTGCCGAAGGGAAAGTATTTGCTAACTATTGGATTGAGCTTGAGTTTGAAATTCCACAAAAGGTTAGTTTGATGAAACCAAATGATCGAAAGCTTGTCGTTCAAAGAAAAGGGGACAAAAAAATTGAATACTGGAAGGAGATATCTCTTCCTACTCTTCTCCAAAATTATCTGGAAGCAGGATATATAAGGAATTTAAAGGAGGAATCCTATTTATTGGATAAGCAATCGATGGAAAAATTAATACGGCCGTTACTTTATCAAAAAATTATAAATGAACTTCCTGCAGGGACGCAAATACTCGAGGATAAAATTTTACAGGTGACTATTCAAAATGATAAAGTAAAAGGGAAAGTATTATTTTTGATAAATGAAAATATTGCGATTCCACAAGTTATACCCCAAGGAGACGAAGCATGAGCGAGCATACACAATTAGACCTTAATTTGAAAGACACTGCCGAAGCAGTAATGCTTCTTGGCATATCAGATAAAAATCTAAAGCTTATTGAAGAGGAACTAAAAGTACAACTGATCACTAGAGGAGAAACAATAAGGATTGCTGGAGACGAAAAAAATGTGGAAGAAGCAAAAAAGTTGATGGAGCAACTTCTTGCAGTTGTTCACAAAGGGATTAATATAAATCTCCGTGATGTTTCCTCCGCTATTGAGATGAGTATTAACGGTACGATTGAGTATTTTTCTGGGTTATACGACGAAGAAATTGCAAAAAATACAAAAGGAAAAGCGATTCGAGCTAAAACAATTGGACAACGGGAATATATACAAGGTATACGGCGATTTGATTTAGCGTTTGGTATTGGTCCAGCTGGAACGGGTAAAACGTATTTAGCTGTAGTAATGGCAACACAGGCTTTGAAAAACGCCCATGTGAAAAAAATCATTCTAACACGTCCTGCTGTTGAAGCAGGTGAAAGTCTAGGTTTTCTACCAGGAGATCTAAAAGAGAAGGTAGACCCGTATTTAAGGCCGTTATACGATGCGTTACATGATGTTTTAGGGATGGAACAAACGGAACGACTTATGGAACGTGGGACGATTGAAATTGCACCTCTCGCTTATATGAGAGGAAGGACTTTAGATGATGCGTTCGTAATATTGGATGAAGCACAAAACACAACCAAAGCGCAAATGAAAATGTTCCTTACCCGTATGGGATTTGGTTCTAAAATGGTAATCACAGGGGATAAAACTCAAATTGATTTGCCAAAAGGAGCTGAATCTGGATTAATCATCGCAGAAAAAATATTAAAAAGTGTATCGGGAATCCATTTTCAATATTTAGAACAAGGAGATGTCGTTCGCCATCCACTTGTCGCAAAAATTATACAAGCTTACGAAGAACAGCAGCCCTAATCGGTTGCTGTTTTTGTTTCTAGAGCACTCCACCGCCAATACGAGAGCACTTTCCGCCTATGCGATAGCGTTCACTGCCAATACGAGTGTACTCCGCAAAAGTTCCCTAGGGAATACTGAAGACAGTATGCACTAAATGGCACATGCTTTTTTCTTACGTAATTTTGGAATTATTTTTATATCAATCTAAAAGTAAGGTATAATGAATTTACTAGTAATAAGGGAGATGAGAGTAAAGTGAATTCTATCTTATTGAAAATGAAGCAGTGGAGCAATTATAAGCATCTCCCTTTAATTATTATTTCTATTACTGCTATTATTATGTTTTTATTGTTAATAGGGAATGTAAAGGAAAATACATACGATATTAAAGAATTTCAGTTATCTCCTGAAACCATTAGATCCGTCAAAACAATGGAAGATAGCGTCAAAACAGAACAAGAACGTGAAAAAGTAGCAGCAGAAATTCAACCTTATTATCAATTTCAAGAAGAAACCGCGGATAATCAAGCAGCGATTATTCGATCTATATTCGATAGTGTTATAGAAATCAAAAAAGAAGCGATCCCAGCAGAGGAAATGGAAAGTAGACCTAGTCAAGTCAATAAGTTAAAAAAAGAAATGGAGAAAATTGCTGATAATGCAAGTAATGTGTATTTAAGTGACGATGCTTTAACAACGCTCCTTAGCCAAAGTCCTACTATGCTAACTCAATCTAGCGAAACGATAGTTTCTTTAGTAAAAGAGACTTTAGGTGAAAGGATTCGATTAGAAAATATTCCTGAAAAGAAAAAAGAATTAGAGGAAAAAGTTAGAAAATCCTTTGATTATTCGCATTCATATATGAACGCGCTTGTGTCCATTGCTCGTTTTAGCATTGTCGAAACAGACATTGAAAATAAGGAACTAACCGAACTACGAATAGAGCAAGCCAAAGCAAGTGTTGATCCAACAAGAATTTTACAAGGGCAAATCCTCGTACAAAAAGGTGAAATCATTGATCGCGAAGTTTATAGACAACTGAAGCTTTTAGGAATGCTTACAAATAAATTTTCTTATAAACCTATCGTTGGAGTGGCATTATTTGTATTGTTAACTATGTGGGTTTTGTATGTTCAAACGATAAATGGAAAGGATAAAACGATCGAAAGTTCGAAGTCCTTACTCGTTGTTCTGTTTAGTTTATTTATATCTGTTCTTATGATGAATGTTTTACAGTTTATAGCTTATAATTTCGATGTTGTGATCGCTTTTATTTTTCCAACAGCCATTGTGTCGATGCTCGTATATCTTTTGGTAAATGAACGAATGGCTTTTATCACGACCATTATTATTGCAGCTTATGCAGGATTTATATTTCAAGAAGGTTATACCAATGTATTTCAAATGGAAATCTCGTTATATATTTTATTTGGTGGGATTTCAGGGATCTTTGCATTGCAAAGAATGCGGAATAATTCTCAAATTCTTCGTTCCAGTTTAATCGTTGCATCTGTTAACATAGTTTTTATCGTTTTTTATTTATTAATGTCAAAAACGACATATGGTTTAACAGACTTACTATTTTATTTTGGAGCAGCCATATTATCAGGTATTTTATCAGGTGCTTTAACAATCGGAATATTGCCGTTTTTTGAATCGGCATTTGGAATTCTATCTACGATGAAACTAATTGAATTATCAAATCCTAACCATCCTTTACTAAAGAAAATATTAACAGAAACACCAGGAACATATCATCATAGTGTAATGGTTGCAAACTTAGCAGAAGCCGCTTGCGAGGCAATAGGAGCTAATGGCTTGTTAGCGAGAGTTAGCTGCTATTATCATGATATTGGAAAAACGAAAAGGCCCGGCTTTTTTATTGAAAATCAAATGAATGGGTATAATCCACATGATAATTTACCTCCCGAAGCAAGTCGTGATATTATTATTGCTCATGCAATGGATGGAGCTAATATTCTACGCAAGCATAAAATGCCGAAAGAAATTGTGGATGTTGCAGAACAACATCATGGGACAAGCTTGTTGAAGTTCTTTTATTACAAAGCGAATGAACAAAATGATAAAGTAAAAGAACAAGATTTTAGGTATACTGGCCCAAAACCGCAAACAAAGGAAAATGCCATTATTTCGGTAGCGGATAGTATAGAGGCTGCAGTTCGTTCTATGAAAGAACCAAGTGCAGAAAAAGTACATGCACTAATCGAATCAATTGTTAAAGATAAGCTTCAAGATGGACAGTTCGATGAATGTGATTTATCCTTGCGTGAAATAAAGCAAATAAAAGAGAGCTTCTATACTACAATGAATGGTATTTTTCATTCAAGAATAGAGTATCCAAAATAAAAAATAAAGGTGGTACGAGAATGCTAGAAATTGATGTAATGGATGAGACAAATACATTAGCTGAACAAACGATTGAACTTGTGGGAAAAGTATTGCAATTTACAGCAGAACAGCAAAAGGTAAAAGGTGGAAGTGAAGTTAGTGTGACGTTTGTTACAAACGATGCTATTCAAGAAATCAATCGCACGTATCGAAAGAAAGATGTTCCTACCGATGTGATTTCATTTGCTATGGAAGAAATGGGTGATGGAGAGATAGAGATAAAAGATGCCGATATCCCGACGCTTTTGGGAGACATCGTTATTTCTGTAGAACGTGCGAACGAACAAGCAGAATCATATGCTCATACAGTTGAAAGAGAGCTTTGCTTTTTAGCTGTGCATGGTTTTTTACATCTCCTTGGTTACGATCACGGGACGAAAGATGAAGAAAAAATAATGTTCGGTCTACAAGAAACAATACTACAAGCTTTTGGTTTGAAACGTGAAGGCCATGGACATTCCTAAGTTTCTGAAATCGTTTAAATATGCGACTCATGGAATATTGCACGTCATAAAAAGTGAACAAAATTTCCGGTTTCATTTATTAGCCGCAATGATTGTATTGCTTGCAAGTATATTAACTGGATTATCAAGTTTTGAATGGATAATCATAATTATATTAATAAGTGGCATGTTCATGATAGAATTAGTAAATGCGTCTATTGAGCGAGTAGTAGATCTAGCATCACCCGACTTTCACCAGCTTGCTTTACATGCAAAGGATTTAGCAGCAGGTGCATGCCTCGTCTATGCAATATGTAGTGCTATTGTCGGTTTTATTATTTTTATCCCCAAATGGTGGGGAATCATATTTTAGAGGTGAAAAGATTGAATAAAGAAAAATTAATGGAAGCTTCCAAAACAGCTAGAGAGAAAGCGTATGTACCTTATTCTAAATTTCCTGTAGGAGCAGCGCTTTTAACGAAAGATGGAGAAGTTATCCATGGTTGTAATATTGAAAATGCATCATTTGGATTAACAAACTGTGCAGAACGAACAGCAGTATTCAAAGCTGTTTCAGAAGGAAAGAATAGTTTTGCTGCAATTGCTGTAGTTGCAGATACGGAAGGGCCAGTCTCTCCATGTGGCGCTTGCAGACAAGTGTTAGCGGAGTTTTGTGATGGTAATATGCCGGTCTATTTAACCAACTTAAATGGAAATGTATTAGAAACAACAGTTTCAGAACTGTTACCAGGTGCTTTTACAACGGAGGATTTAGACTATGCAACAAAATAATGCCGGTTTTAAATCAGGATTTATCTCCATTATCGGAAGACCAAACGTTGGAAAGTCAACCTTTTTAAATCGAGTTGTAGGACAAAAAATTGCGATAATGAGTGATAAACCCCAAACGACTCGTAACAAAGTGCAAGGTGTTCTAACGTTAGAAAAAAGCCAAATGATTTTTATCGACACACCTGGTATTCATATACCAAAACATAAACTTGGGGATTTCATGTTGAAAGTGGCCAAAAATACATTGCGTGAAGTGGATGTCATTATTTTCATGGTCAACGCAACAGAACCAAGAGGAAAAATTGATGAATTGATCATGGATATGCTAGAAAACAATGAGACACCTGTTTTTCTTGTCATCAATAAAATTGATCAAGTGCACCCTGATGAATTAATTAATATTATCAATTCCTACAAAACCAAATATGACTTTGCTGAAATAATTCCTATCTCAGCGCTTCAAGGAAACAATGTAGATAGATTACTCGAAACGATTCAAAAGTATTTACCGGAAGGTCCACAATATTATCCAGCAGATCAAGTGACAGACCATCCAGAACGTTTCATCATTTCGGAGTTAATCCGAGAAAAAGTACTCCATTTGACACGTGAAGAAATTCCGCATTCAATAGCGGTAATCATTGATAAAATTAAAAAAGAAGAAGATACCGAGAAAGACATGATCCGAGTGATGGCAACAATTGTAGTAGAAAGAGATTCCCAAAAAGGAATTGTAATTGGGAAAAAAGGAGCTTTGCTGAAAGAAGTTGGAATCAGAGCCCGCCAAGATATTGAAATGCTACTTGGAACGAAAGTTTTCTTGGAGTTATGGGTAAAAGTGCAAAAAGATTGGCGCAATAAATCCGCTCAATTAAGAGATTACGGATTTAGAGATGACGAATATTAAGAAATTCGAAAACGCTGAGGTTTGCACAGATGATAAAGAAGGAAGGGAAGGCGATTGCTCCAAAAAGTAGAGGGAATAGTCTTGCGAGCTTCTTCATATGGGGAAACGGATAAGATTGTGACCATTTTTTCTAGAGAACTTGGAAAAAGAGCAGCAATGGCTCGTGGAGCGAAAAAGCCCACGAGTCGTTTAGCCTCCATTTCGCAGCCGTTTACATACGCCTATTTTTTAGTGCAACAAGGGAGAGGTATGGGTACTCTTCAACAAGGAGAAATCATTGATTCTATGCGGTCGATTCGTGAAGATATTTTCACTACTGCTTATGCTAGCTTTATTATGGAATTAGTAGATAAGCTAATCGATGATGAATCTCCGAAACCCCATCTATTTACAATCTTACAACAGGCACTTCAAGCCATTTCGGAAGACTATGACCCGGAAGCAATTAGCCTATTTGTTGAATGGAAACTGCTACCTACTGCTGGAATTTATCCCGTATTACACCAATGTGTAAATTGTGGGGCAACAGATGGCGAGTTTGCATTTTCCTTTGCTCAAATTGGATTTTTATGTCATCGATGTTTCTCGATAGATCGATACTTGATAAGACTGACACCAGCACAAGTCAAACTTATTCGTACTTTTTATACAGTACCGATCGATCAAGTTGGAAAGCTGACACTAAAAAAAGAAACAAAGGGTTTTATTAAAAAAATTGTTCGTACGATTTATAGCGAGCAAGTTGGTTTACGCTTAAAGTCACAAGGGTTCCTTGACCAAATGGAGAAAACGCCAGAATTTTATACACCAAAAAACGATCCAAGTGTAGAAGAGTAATTCTTCTTGCTTGGATCTTTTTTCATGGAGTGAAACGGAAGAATAGGAACTCCCTTATAGTAGGCCGCCATGTGCTCGATTTCATACGCCCCTAAAGAAGGGTTATGTGCTCCTAACCCAGTCCTATAAGCCCCTACTGAGAAGCTATATGACCCTACAAAATCCCTCCGCCCCTAAAGAGATGCTATGTGCCCCTAAACCTGTCCTATAAGCCCCTACCGAGAAGTTATATGCCTCTAGAAATTCCATGCGCTTAGAGAAAATACCGTAAGCTACAGGGTGTCATTTGTCTAAGTTTCTCCAAATTCAAACAAAAATCCTGATCAGACTTTTGTCTGATCAGGATTAATTAACCTAAAATTGTAATTGACTTTCGATATATGCTTTAACATCAGCAATTGGCATTCTTGTTTGTTCCATAGAATCACGGTGACGAACTGTTACTTGATTATCCGTTTCTGAATCGAAATCGTATGTGATACAGAATGGAGTACCAATTTCATCTTGACGACGATAACGTTTACCAATTGATTGAGATTCATCATAGTCTACCATGAAGTGTTTGCTTAGTTCTGAGAACAACGAGGAAGCACCTTCTGATAACTTTTTCGATAAAGGTAAAATTGCTGCCTTAACAGGAGCCAAAGCAGGGTGGAAACGTAGCACTGTACGAGTATCGTCACCTTCTAATTGCTCTTCATCATAAGCTTCACAAAGGAATGCAAGGGTTACACGGTCAGCTCCTAAAGATGGCTCGATGCAATAAGGCACATATCGTTCATTCGTAATTGGATCGATATAGTTAAAGTCTTCTCCTGAATGCTCCATATGTTGTTTCAAGTCAAAGTCTGTTCTATCAGCAATTCCCCAAAGCTCTCCCCAACCAAATGGGAATTTGTATTCGATATCTGTTGTTGCATTAGAGTAATGAGAAAGTTCATCTTCAGAATGATCGCGTAAACGAATACTATCTTCGGCTACCCCTAGGTTTAATAACCATTCTTTACAATAGTTACGCCAGAATTCAAACCATTCCATATCCTCACCTGGCTTACAGAAAAATTCTAATTCCATTTGTTCGAATTCTCTTGTACGGAATGTGAAGTTACCAGGAGTAATTTCGTTACGGAAACTTTTTCCTACTTGCGCAATTCCGAAAGGCATTTTTTTGCGCATCGAACGCTGCACATTTTTGTAGTTTACAAATATTCCTTGTGCCGTTTCAGGACGCAAAAAGATTTCATTAGTAGATGCTTCGGTCACGCCTTGGAATGTTTTAAACATAAGGTTGAACTGGCGAATTTCTGTGTAATCAAAAGCGCCACATGATGGACATATAACATCGTGTTCTTTCATAATCTCTTCCATTTTTTCGAATGAAAGACCATCAATAACCATTTCAATTCCTTTTTTATCAAGTGCATCTTCGATAATTTTATCGACGCGATGACGAGATTTACACTTTTTGCAGTCAATCATAGGATCGTTAAAGTTTCCGATATGACCAGAAGCAACCCAAGTTTTTGGATTCATTAATATTGCAGCGTCCAAACCGACATTATAAGGAGATTCTTGCACAAACTTTTTCCACCAAGCTTTTTTAACATTGTTTTTTAGCTCTACACCAAGGGGACCGTAATCCCAAGTGTTTGCCAGACCACCATAAATTTCAGAACCTGGGAAGACAAATCCTCTTTGTTTTGCCAAACTAACTACTTTTTCCATTGAAATTGTCATACGTAGACCTCCATTTTTTGTATGCTTTTAAAGATGAGCAATAAAAAAAACTCATCTCCGGGCAAATTTAGCCCGGGGACGAGTTATATACCCGCGGTTCCACCCCGATTGATTGTTCAACACAATCCTCTTTAAAAGCATAAGCTCAGAGTTGCCGTTTCCTGTATCGTGGACTTTCACTATCACCACTCGCTTATTTTACAGTACTTATAATCCTCTTCAACGCTTTATTATTTGTTGCTATTGTAACATGAGCCTGTTTACTTAGCAATATTAGGTCGACAGCGCTTGAAGTTAAATATTTTAAAAATTGCCTTCCTGCGCAAGCTCGTCGCAGAAAAAGAAGTGCTACTGCGGCTACTCGTTTAAAGTCTTTCAGTGAACTCTAATTAGTCTCGCTTTCGGATGAATTGGTCTCGGGTGTAACGTAATTGGTCTCGATTCAGGTTAAACTGGTCTTGGGTGTAACGTAATTGGTCTCGAAGTGCCATAAAGTGTAAATAAATACACATGGTTAAGCGACTCTTGATTCCTAAAAGCATTTGCAATTAGTACTAAGGTCTGAAAAAGTGTCATTCAATAAATTTGCTTCTAAATAGTTGCTCCTTCGCAAGCTCGTCTCAAATAAATTTACCGCCGCGTTAAAATCTTTTAGTAGTCACTTCACGCCACGAAATTCCTCCGTAATAGTGTAGCCGATGTTTCGTCCAAAGCAATCCAGAAATAGTAATGACAAGTTGCTCGTAAAAGGACGCTTGCACTTTTCTTATTTTGATAGTGGTATTATTATGTGCTACAATAATTGAGTATTAAGTATAACACTTTGAGGCGGTGAGTCCGATCGAACTCAACAAACGGCAAAACGAGATTTTGGACATTGTAAAAGGAAACGGCCCCATTACAGGAGAACAAATTGCAGAACGACTACATTTAACGCGGTCTACGTTAAGACCCGATCTTGCAATTTTAACAATGGCTGGATTTCTAGATGCTCGTCCGCGAGTTGGTTATTTTTATTCCGGAAAGAAAACAAGTCAATCTATTTCAGATAATATTGCTCAAATGCGTGTAAAAAACTTTCAGTCTATACCAGTTGTTGTAGAGGAAAGCATGACTGTTTATGATGCTATATGCCACATGTTTTTAGAAGATGTAGGATCATTATTTGTAGTTGATAAAACATCATTGTTATCTGGAGTGCTTTCGAGAAAAGATTTTCTACGAACGAGTATTGGAAATCAAGATTTAAATAAAATTCCAGTACATATGATTATGACTAGAATGCCAAATATCACGTACTGTTTGAAAGAAGATACGATTATAGATGTCGCAAATAAATTAATGAGTCGACAAATTGATTCATTACCTGTAGTAAAGATACGAAAAGATGGTTTAGAGGTAGTTGGAAGAATAACGAAAACGAATATAACACGTGCTTTCCTATCATTAGCCGATGACCACGATTTGTGAGGGGGAAAACTATGAAAATGCTTAACCTATTTATCGTCTCAGATTCGATTGGAGAAACTGGGGAATTAGTGGCAAAAGCGGCAATAAGTCAATTTAGACCTGGTCTTCAGAATACAAAATTGAAAAGATTTACACATATTGATTCGTTAGATCATATAAAAGAAATTACGGAACTTGCGAAAGAACAAAATGCTATTATTTTGTATACACTTGTTCAAACAAATATGAGGGATGCACTGATAGAGTGCTGTAAACAATATCACTTAGAATCCGTAGATTTAATCGGTCCTGTACTTAACTTATTGGAGAACAGTTTGGGAGAAAAACCATTTGAAGAACCTGGATTAGTGCGTAAATTGGATGAAGACTATTTCAAAAAAATAGAAGCCATAGAATTTGCGGTAAAGTACGATGATGGGAGAGATCCAAGGGGATTGCTACAGGCTGATATTGTTTTAATTGGCGTTTCTAGAACATCCAAGACACCATTATCCCAATATTTAGCGAACAAAAGATATAAAGTTGCAAATGTGCCACTTGTTCCAGAAGTAGAGCCGCCGGAAGAACTTTTTCAAATTGATCCAGCAAAATGCTTTGGTCTTGTTATTACACCGGAAAAGCTCAATTTTATTCGAAAAGAAAGATTAATAGCAATTGGTTTAAATGATGATGCTAGTTATGCTAAGATAGAACGGATAAATGATGAAATAAAACACTTTGATAAAGTTGTTCAAAGAATCGGTTGTCGAGTAATTGATGTGACAAATAGAGCTGTAGAAGAGACGGCGAATGAAGTTATTAATCATATCTTTAAAAATAATTAAAAGAAAAAGAGCCGATTCACAATTGTGAAAAGGTTTTTTTGTATTGTCTATCGAATAAAGTAATAGATTAATAAAATGAAATGATTTATAATTATTATTTGTGGAAAAAAGAATATTTTATCTATGAAACTTTTTTTATGAATTATTTTGTCGATTCTTGCAGGAATTTTATTAATTCTCTCGAATTAAATCAAATAGCAAGTAAAGATGGTGAAATAATGACGAATCGTATAGAAGAAGAACTTATCGAACAAGTTAGAAATAACAATGATATCGTCGATTTAGTTAGCGAATATGTTCAACTTACGAAAAGAGGGAGAAATTATTTTGGTTTATGCCCTTTCCATGGGGAACAAACACCATCTTTTTCAGTAACGCAAGAAAAACAAATTTTCCATTGTTTTGGTTGTGGTGCTGGAGGAAATGTTATTACCTTTTTAATGGATATCGAAAATCTTTCATTCCACGATGCGGTAAGTAAACTTGGAAATCGTATAGGATTAACGATAGAAGAAAGTTCCTCAAATAGTTCAGAAGTAATAACACCCATCTCTAAAGAAGTAGTCATTATGAAAAAAGCACATGAATTTGCAAGTGAATACTTTCATCACTTACTGCTTCATACAGAAGAAGGGGAAAATGCATTAAATTACTTAGAGGAAAGAGGGTTTTCAAAAGAAATCATTGAAAAGTACAAAATTGGCTGGTCCCTACAAAAGTGGGATGCACTTACAACGTTATTAGAGCGAAAAGGTATGGATTTAAAAGAAATTGAGAAAACTGGGCTCATTATCCGAAAAGAAAATGAATTGAAGTATTTTGATCGTTTTAGAGGGAGAATAATGTTTCCTGTTTTCGATGAAAGCGGTCATGTTATTGCATTTTCCGGGAGAATTATAAATAAATCCGAAAATGAGGCAAAATATTTAAATAGTCCAGAGTCGCCAATTTTTCAAAAAAGCCAAGTACTTTATAACTTAGATAAAGCTCGACCTGATATTAGAAAGCAACGCAATGTAGTCGTTTTTGAAGGCTTTTTGGATGTTATAGCGGCAGCAAAAGCGGGTATAATTAATGGTGTTGCAACAATGGGTACAGCATTGACGTCTCAACATATAACAAAACTAAACAGATTAACATCCAATGTTACGCTTTGTTATGACGGGGATAAGGCTGGTATGGAAGCGGCTAAAAGAGCCTCAACGTCTCTCCAAGCTCAAAATATTCAAACGGAGATAGCTATTATTCCAGATGCTATGGATCCAGATGATTATATAAAGAATTTTGGTGAAGAGGCATTTCGAACGAAAATTATTGAAAAACCGCATTCCTATCTATCTTTTATGATGATTGTTTTAAAAAGAGACAAGAACTTTAATAATGAAAATGATACTTTGCAGTATATTCAAGAAATATTGGAAATACTGAGTGAAAGAAACTCTTCCGTAGAGCGCGATTTATATATTCGACAAATTTCGCAGGAAACGAATGTTTCAGAGGAAGCAATCTATCAGCATTTAAGGAAACTTCAAGGAAAAAAAGCAAAGCAATCGAAAAACCAATCTATAGCTCCTCTTCAAATAAATACAGAATTGAAAAAAAAGAAACGAACTTTAACAGCGGATGAAAGAGCAGAAAGGATTTTACTTTCCCATATGCTCCACAATCCTCAAGTAATTGATATTGCTAGAAATATTTCTGGTGAACAATTTTTTATAAGAGATGCTTATGAAGCTGCTTATGTAAGACTAATGGGTTTTTATGAAGAATATCCAGATGGAGATTTCCAACGCTTCTTAGAAGTAATCAATGATATAGAACTGAAGAAAATAGTTATGGAAGCAGCGCTCTCAGAACGTGATCCAGATCATGAAACAGAGGAAGTCATGGACTGTTTGCGCCATATTAGAAAATACCGGGTAGAACAGCAAATTGAACAAAAATTACACGAAGCAAAAGAAGCGGAGAAAATGACTGATATGGTAAAGGCTCTACAGCTTGCTCAAGAGGCGATACAGTTAAAAAAATCTTTAGCAACTTTTGAGAAATAATCCGGTATCAAAAGGAGGAATTCTTATGGCGGACAAGTCCGAACGTACAAAAGAAACTGAAATCGAAGTATCATTAGAAGAAGCAAAAAAACAATTGATTGAACTAGGGAAAAAAAATGGTGAGTTAACTTACCATGATATAGCCGAAAAACTTGCTCATTTTGAGTTAGAGTCTGATCAGATAGAAGAGTTCATTGATCATTTGGAAGGTAAAGAAATTGAACTGAGCCGAAAAGATGGGGATGAAGAGGATTTAGATCGTTTAATGAAAGGGAAAGAAGAAACTTTTGATTTAAATGATTTAAGTGTACCACCAGGTGTTAAAATAAACGATCCAGTTCGTATGTACTTAAAAGAAATTGGTCGGGTTGACTTATTAAAAGCATCGGAAGAAATCGCACTAGCTGAACGAATTGAAAAAGGAGATGAAGAAGCTAGAAAACGTCTAGCGGAAGCAAACCTTCGATTAGTAGTGAGTATTGCGAAGCGTTATGTAGGACGCGGTATGTTGTTTTTAGATTTAATTCAAGAAGGAAATATGGGGCTTATTAAAGCTGTTGAAAAGTTTGACCATCGTAAAGGGTTCAAATTCAGTACGTACGCGACTTGGTGGATTAGACAAGCGATTACGCGTGCGATAGCGGATCAAGCGAGAACAATCCGTATTCCGGTGCATATGGTCGAAACAATCAATAAGTTAATAAGAGTTCAACGTCAATTGCTTCAAGATTTAGGCCGAGAACCATCTCCTGAGGAAATAGGAGAAGAGATGGACTTGCCGCAGGAAAAGGTTCGTGAGATTTTAAAAATTGCACAAGAGCCAGTTTCTTTGGAAACACCAATCGGAGAAGAGGATGATTCGCATTTAGGTGATTTTATCGAAGATGCAGATGCACAATCTCCATCCGACCATGCTGCTTATGAACTTTTAAAAGAGCAATTAGAAGACGTTTTGGATACCTTAACAGACCGTGAAGAAAATGTATTACGTTTACGTTTTGGTTTAGATGATGGGCGTACAAGAACATTGGAAGAAGTCGGGAAAGTGTTCGGCGTAACCCGTGAACGTATTCGTCAAATCGAAGCGAAGGCACTTCGAAAACTTCGCCATCCTTCTAGAAGCAAACGTTTAAAAGACTTCTTAGAATAATGATAAGTCATCCTTATATGAAGGATTTCTCAGGCTGTAGGAAAACTCTAAAATTGAGTTTTCCTACAGTCTTTTTTTGAAAGTAAGATAAAACGAGTCTGGACAAAGACACTCGCTTTCCGAGTAGCCTCCTCCATTGCTTGAGCTTTAGGTCCAATAAATAAGAAAATCGTTGATATGGCTCTCTCTCCGTGGGTATTGCATTTGCCTCCTCACTTATCTAAGGGGTCTTGGACTAACGGTATTCCAGCAGGAGTGTTGCCTTTTTCAATGTTTTTATATTCACGAAACCTTTTGTTTTCAACCTGAGACATCCTTGATGGAAGGATGTCTTTTTTCTATTACTACAAAATGTTATACTATTGACAATTGCAACATGAAATGAGGATGAGTAATGTCACTTCAGCGTAAGCAAATAATACTAAATGAAATAGCTTTTTGGAAGAAAAACAAGCTGCTACCCGAACACTACTGTGATTTCCTAATAGCCTTATACGCACAAGGTGAAAATACAGGAATGGAAGAGAAAGAAAATTCATCAAAAGCGCTTTTAGCGAAAGATAGAAAAAGCAATACCATCTTATTTACGATACTTGGAGTAATTACATCCATTTTGTTGGCATCACTCCTATTTATGACTACTATTGTATTCCTTCCAATTATAGTTTCAGGAATAACAATTATCGTATTTTTATACATAGCTATTAAATTAGTAAAAAATAAATCAATTTTCGCACCTTTATTAATGGTGTGTTCAGCTCTTTTATTGTTAGCAGTTTCTTTTAAAGTTTGGGAAGTTTATTTTATGAATTATCCATCGGTATTAATTTGCTTAATCATAGGAAACTGTTCTATTTGGCTAATTTCTGGTTTACTCCAAAAGTTAGTTTATTTTAGTATTTCTGGCATCGTTGGTATTACGTTTACCGTATTTTATTTGTTTTATTTTTATCTATAGAGCTATTATTCTTCCATTATTATTAATGCCATATGTTATATTTATAACTGTGATTTTACTTACTTTTTAGTATAATAAGAATGTAAGCGTTTTTTTAATAAAGGGGATGGAAGAAATGAATTTTGATTTAACACAAGAACAGCAAATGATTCGTAAAATGATTCGTGAATTTGCGGATGAGGTTGTAGCTCCTGGTGCAATTGAGCGCGACAAAACAAAAGCGTTTCCAAAAGAAATCTTCAAACAGTTAGCTGACATGGGGATGATGGGCTTACTGTTTGCAGAGGAATATGGTGGAGCAGGAGCTGACACTATCAGTTTCGCAATTGTGACGGAGGAGTTAAGTCGTGCATGTGCATCGACTGGTATTACTTACTCTGCGCATATTTCACTTGGTGGAGCACCACTTAATTTATTTGGAACAGAAGAGCAAAAACAAAAATATTTAGTTCCAATATGTACTGGTGAATCGTTTGGAGCATTTGGACTAACAGAACCTAACGCAGGATCCGATGCAGGAGGAACACAAACTACTGCAAAAGAAGATGGCGATGACTTTTTAATAAATGGAAATAAAGCATTTATAACAAATGCCAGCTATGCAAAACATTTGGCGTTAACTGCAATCACAGATGTGAAAGATGGACAGAAACAGATCTCTGCGATTATTGTACCAACTGATGCAGAAGGTTTTACAGTAATTGATAATTACGAGAAAATGGGATTAAACGCTTCAAACACCACTGAATTAGTACTTGAAAACGTTCGAGTTTCTCAGGAAAACTTACTTGGTAAGCGAGGAAATGGTTTTAAACAATTCTTAGTAACCCTTGATGGAGGCCGAATTGGTATTGGTGCGATGGCAGTTGGTATAGCGCAAGCTGCTTTTGACCGTGCACTACGTTATTCGAAAGAGAGAAAACAGTTTGGTAAATCTCTATCCGAGTTTCAAATAACTCAATTTAAATTAGCTGATATGGCAATGAAAATCGAATTAGCTCGAAACATGGTGCATAAAGCTGCTTGGTTGAAGGATCAAGGACGTGCATTCGGTAAAGAGGCTTCAATGTGTAAATTATATGCATCGGAAATTGCCATGGAAGTTGCGGACCAAGCGGTTCAAATTCATGGTGGTTACGGTTATATGAAAGAATATGAAGTAGAACGTTTTATGAGGGATGCAAAGCTTTTAGAAATAGGTGAAGGCACTTCCGAAGTACAACGGATGGTTATTGCAAGACATATTGGATGTTAAGCGAATTTATGTCTAAATTGTCACAATGTAAGAAAACCTTTCTTTAGGACTTTTCGTTTTCACTAGAATGCAGTACAATATTAGTGTTGACTAATTCTATGTTAGAATGAATGATGTATCAAAAGGGAGGGTTATCTATGAAAAAGAATCCAATAATTCCATTTATCTTAATTATGGCATTTGGTATCGGTCTAATTTTCTTCTTATCTATTGAAGGTGTGAATAACAAAGGAGAAATAGCAGCTGATAAAGAAGCGGCTGAAAATGGTGAGGAAGTTGCCACTACGGATGAATTCGATCCTGCTACATTTGCACAAGGGAAATGTATCATGTGTCACGGTGGTAATTTTGAAGGACAAGGTAATGCACCTTCGCTAGTTGCAACTAAATTATCTGAAGATGATATTAAAGGTGTATTAACTAATGGTAGAGGTGGAATGCCAGCTGGATTAGTTCCTGCTGAAAACATCGATGCTATGGCTGCATGGGTTAAATCTTTAGGTGAAAAATAATAATTATAAAAAGACCTTCGATTCTTATAAAAGAATCGAGGTCTTTTTTTATTTTTGCTATAATGGATGATGAGGTGTTTATATTGAATGCAAAAAAATTGTCAGAACGTTTAAAAAGGGTAGCTTCTTTTGTAGAAGAAAATACGATACTCGCGGATATTGGAAGTGATCATGCTTATTTACCATGTTATTTAGTTCACACAGGGAAAATAACTAAAGCAATTGCTGGAGAAGTGGTAAAAGGACCTTTTGAATCTGCCCAAAAACATGTGAAAAGTGAAGGGTTCGAAAAACAAATAGATGTACGTTTTGGAAATGGCTTAGAAGTTATACAAGAAGCAGATAATGTACAAACGATTACGATTGCTGGAATGGGTGGTCCACTTATAGCTTCCATTTTAGAAGCTGGAAAAGATAAACTTACATCTGTGGAAAACTTAATATTGCAGCCAAATATTTATGCAAAAGCAATTCGCGAATGGGCAATAAAAGAAAATTGGAAAATCGTGAACGAAACCATATTAGAAGAAAATGATAAAATTTACGAAATTGTCGCCCTTAAAAAAGGTCAAATGCAGCTAACAGAGCAAGAACTATTAGTTGGTCCTATTTTAATGAAAGAAAAATCAACTGTTTATAAAAAGAAATGGACGAATGAACTAAACGAATGGCAACGAATCGTCGACCAATTAAACAAAATAGCGCAATCAACGGAAGTACAACAAAAGAAAGAAGAACTCGAAAGAAAAATCGCTCTAGTGAAGGAGTCATTGTAAAAAATGAAGCAAACAAATGGTCAACAGATCATCTCCCTATTTGAACAATGGGCACCTAAATCACTTGCTGTAGAAGGAGATTCCATCGGACTACAAATAGGTACGCTGAACAAGTCAGTTTCTAAAGTGCTTGTTACACTCGATGTGAATTCAAAAGTAGTAAAGGAAGCGATAGAGCAACAATGCGAGTTAATCATTGCGCATCATCCTCCCATATTTCGTGGAATGAAACATATGCGAACGGATTTACCACAAGGAAGCTTAATCGAGCAATTAATCAAGCATGATATTGCGGTATATGCAGCGCATACGAATCTCGATATTGCGACTGGTGGAGTAAATGACTTATTAGCAAACGCATTGCAACTTGAAAATGTGAAAATATTAGAGCAAACAACTGCTGAAAAGTTAATGAAACTAGCAGTGTTCACTCCAAAAGAATCGACGGAACAAGTTAGAATTGCTTTGGGAAATGTGGGAGCAGGTCAAATTGGCGATTATGGTAATTGCAGCTTCACTTCAGATGGGGAAGGACGATTTAAACCTTCTTTGAGTGCTGATCCTTATATCGGTAAAGCGAATGAGCTTGCCATTGTAGCAGAAGATAAAGTGGAAGTAGTATTCCCTGCTTCTATTAAAAATCGTATTCTAAGAGCTTTGCTTACGGTACATCCGTATGAAGAGCCTGCATATGATTTATTTATACTAGAAACAGAAATAAACGAAAAAGGGCTTGGAAGGATAGGGACGCTTCCAACTCCGGTAAGATTATCCGAATATGCACAAACAGTGAAAAAGCAGTTGCACGTCCCATTTGTGCGTGTAGTTGGAGAGTTGGATAAACTTGTTCAAAAGGTTGCAGTACTTGGAGGGGATGGAAATAAATACATTCAAACAGCAAAAAGAGCAGGGGCAGATGTGTTTATTACAGGGGACATGTACTTTCATGTGGCACAAGATGCCGAAGCAATGGATCTGGCAGTGATTGATCCTGGTCATCATATGGAACAAATTATGAAAGATGGCGTTACAGATTATATGAACGCGGCTTGTATTGAAAAGAAACTTGCTTGTACATTTATCCCGTCTAAACTTTCCACAGAACCATTTCAATTCATATAGAAAGAAGCTGCTTCCTCGGAAGCAGCTTCTTTTACTTAGATATTAATTGGGTACGGCTCTATTCTATCTACTGGTTTTGGTATTTTAATTTTTGGTAATATTTTTTCTGGTATTACTTTTTTCGTTGTATCATGTGTAGTAGGATCATTTGGATCATATTTTTCTAAAAATTGGATAACTTCTTTCACAATAGGAGTAGGTGTAGATGCTCCTGCTGTAACTGCTATATGATTAATGTTTTCTAACCATTCAAGCTTAAGCTCTGAAATGTCTCCGATACGATAAGAAGAGGTACCTGCAATTTCCTCCGAAACTTGCGTCAATCTATTCGAGTTATTACTCATCGGATCTCCTACAACTATCAATAGATCGGCTTCGCCGGCTTGTTCTGCAACCGCTTCTTGTCTTACTTGCGTAGCAAGGCATATTTCTTTGTGAACTTCTATATGTGGGAATTTTTCTTCCAACTTTTTCATCATATCCACAACATCCCATTGTGACATTGTAGTTTGATTTGTTACAAGAAGTTTATCCGTTTCAATCGTTAAGTTATCAATATCCGCTATTGTTTGCACTAGATGCACTTTATCTGGTGCAACGCCCATCGCACCTTCTGGCTCAGGATGACCTTTTTTCCCAATGTAAATAATGTCATACCCTTCGGCAGTTTTTTCTTTAATTAAGTCATGTGTCACAGTCACGTCCGGGCATGTTGCATCTATCGAAACTAACCCTCTTTTACGAGCAAGTTCCTTCACTTCGGGAGACACACCATGTGCAGTGAAAATTACTGTTCCTTGATCGACTTTAGAAAGAATATCTAAACGATTTTCACCATCAAGTGTAATAATACCGTCTTTTTCAAATGCATCCGTTACATGTTTGTTGTGGACAATCATTCCTAAAATATATATTGGCCGGGGAAGAGATGTATCTAAAGCTGCGTTACGTGCAATGACCATTGCATCCACAACCCCATAACAATATCCTCTTGGCGAAATTTTTTGTACAATCATTGTGAGAACTCCCTTCAATACGAGCATACTCATATTATAACGGAGCTACTGAATGAATTCAAAACTTTAAATTGGTGGCTGAAATATTCGTGGTAAGGAAGCCCCAGTTGAAACGACGGATGAAGTTGTTCGGGCAACAGCTGGGACACTTGCAGCGGCACTTGTAGCAGCGGTTGCAGTGGTGGCCACAGCGGCAGCAGCCGTTGCACTTGGTACGGATTGAAAGCCCTTATAGAGCTTCCATAGGGCTGGCATGTTTTGGAGCATTGGTGCATATTGCCTTACCATTGGTGTGATTTGTTGGGCAGTATTTAAAAACTTGTCAGCAGTTTGTAAATAGGATGATGCTTTACCTGTAGCAGCACCAGCCGCTTGTTGAAGACCAGACTGAGTTCCAGGACCACCGAAAATTCCAGCCGCTGCATTTCCTACATGACCACCGAACCCGCCAGCCCCTGCACTCCCTGCATTCCCTGCATGACCACCGAACCCTCCAGCCCCTCCATGCCCTTCTAGACCACCGAATCCACCAGTCCCACCGGCCTGCCCTCCTGGACCTCCTTGTTGAAAACCTCCAAAAAGACGTCCTAAGAAGTTGCTTGGTTGTGAACCATGTGTATTATTTGGTATTCCGAACATACTTTGTGGAGGCTGGGGAGTATTTACAGGAGGAGGACTATTAAAATTAAAGAAGTCATTCGCCCTAGATTGCGAAAACGGATAAAAAGACTCATAGCGCATTATATCATCTCCTTTCATCAAAGTGAGTCCTTCTATTCTATGCAAATTATACGTTTTGTGCACAATCGTGGTACAATAAAGAAATGTGAGGGAGGGACTCAAATGTCCAAATATACAGATTATAATTTTCAGCCTTTTTTACAAAATGCAATTGATAAATTAGGTTTTCAAGAACCAACGCCGATTCAAAAAGAAATAATTCCGCTTGTTTTAAAGGGAAGAAGTGCGATTGGCCAAGCGCATACTGGAACAGGAAAAACACATAGTTTTTTGATCCCAATTGTTGAAAAAATAGATGCTAGTAAACAAGAAGTACAAGCAATTATTACATCACCAACAAGAGAGCTTGCAACTCAAATTTATAAAGAGTTGAACAAGTTAGTAGAAGGCACAGAAATTCAAACGAAGTTGTTTATTGGTGGTACGGATAAAGCCCGCGCCATCGATAAGTTGAAAACACAACCACAAATTGTCGTAGGTACACCAGGACGACTTCGTGACTTAACGGTTGAACAGGCCTTGCTTGTGCATACTGCAAATATACTAGTAGTGGATGAAGCGGATTTAGCATTCGACTTAGGTTTTATTAATGAAATCGACCAATTTGCATCGCGTATGCCAGAGCAATTAGAAATGTATGTATTTTCAGCAACTATTCCGGAAAAGCTTCAACCATTTTTAAAGAAATATATGGATTCACCAGCTCATATTAAGATAGGAGAAAAGCGTCCAGTAGCGGATGGAATCGAATTTACTGTAGTTCCTGTTCGAAGTAAATCACGTAAAAAGCGGTTGTTAGAAGTAATCGAAGGAATTAACCCATATTTGGCAATCATTTTTACGAATACTAAACAGCATGCGGACGAAGTGTCCAATTACCTGCTAGGTAACGGTTTAAAAGTAGGGGTTGTTCATGGGGACATATCGCCTCGTGACCGTAAACGTGTGATGAAACAAGTTCATGAATTAGAATTTCAATATATTGTTGCAACAGATCTTGCGGCACGTGGAATTGATATTCCCGGGGTAAGCCATGTAATAAACTATGAAATTCCAGATGATCTAGAGTTTTTCGTTCATAGAGTCGGAAGAACAGCTCGTGCAGGATTAACGGGATCTGCTATTACATTATTTGAACCTTCTGATGAAGATGCTTTAATTCGTCTAGAGAAAATGGGAATTGAATTTAACCATCGTGATGTAAATAATGGTGAATGGTCAGAGTTAAAAGAGAGACATGCTCGTAAAAATCGTACGAAAAACGAAAATGAAATTGATGCTAAAGCAAAAGCAATGGTTCGCAAACCTAAAAAAGTAAAACCGGGTTATAAACGCAATATGAAATGGGAAATGGATAAAATTAAGAAGAAAGAACGTCGTATAAAAAATCGTCAAAAATAAGGAGGCTTTTCAATGCTTTTAGGATCACATGTTTCCATGAGCGGAAAAGAAATGCTTCTTGCTTCCAGCAAAGAAGCAGCTTCATATGGTGCCAATACATTTATGATTTATACTGGTGCACCTCAAAATACACGTCGAAAACCAATTGATGAGTTGAATATTGAAGCAGGCTTACAGCATATGAAAGAAAATGGCATGTCTCATATAGTTGTACATGCCCCGTATATTATCAATTTAGGAAATACAACAAAACCAGAGACTTTTGCTTTAGGTGTAGAGTTTCTACAAAAAGAAGTGGAACGAACTGCGGCAATTGGAGCAACACAAATCGTTCTGCATCCAGGCGCTCATGTTGGTGCTGGTGCAGATGCTGGAATTGCTAGAATTGTGGAAGGGCTTAATGAAGTATTGGAGCAGGACTTACCAGTACAAATTGCACTTGAGACAATGGCTGGAAAAGGTTCCGAGTGCGGAAGAACTTTCGAAGAGTTAGCTCAAATTATTAATGGGGTCCAAAATAATCATCGGCTCTCCATTTGTTTAGATACTTGTCATATTCATGATGCGGGCTATGATATCGTAAATGATTTCGATGGTGTCTTAAATGAATTTGATAAGGTGATCGGTCTCGATCGACTCAAAGTGCTTCATATAAATGATAGTAAAAATGTTCGTGGTGCAGCAAAAGACCGACATGAAAATATTGGTTTTGGTGAAATTGGGTTTGATGCACTACAATATATCGTGCACCATCCTCAATTAATGCATATTCCGAAAATCTTAGAAACGCCATTTGTTGGAGTGGATGCTAAAGATAAGCAAGCACCATATAAAGTGGAGATTGAAATGCTTCGTTCCAAAACATTCAATCCCGAAGCAATCGATTCTTTAAGAGTTTAATAATTATTGTACCCTCATTTTTCTCGTAAAATTGAGGGTACTTTTTCTTTGAATTGTTGAAATAAGTTAACTGCTCTTTGTTCTCCTAAAATGCTAATCAGTTTTTGTTGAATGTTCATTGGAACACCTAATAATAGCCAAGTTAAAGAGATTTCTTGGAGAAGTGGATATACCTCTTTTATTTCTTTATCGGATAATTTTATATCTAACTCCTTAACTAATTTTTTGAAATCTTTTATAGAACTTGTTTGTAGTTCATGAATAAACCTCGAAATATCCAATCTATCATCCTCTCAAGATAAATTTATTTACACTTTCACTATTTTCCTCTATACTTTAACTTTGTAAATCGTAATGATTATTGATTAGAATAGAGGAATATAGATGGGTAAACCCTTAATTCAATTACAACATGTTTATTATCAATATGAACAAACAGAGGCATTAAAAGATATTTCTTTAAAGATAGAAGAAGGAGATTTTTTAGCGATTATTGGTCCTAATGGATCTGGAAAATCTACTCTTTTAAAAATAATTCTTGGCTTATTAAAGCCTACTAAGGGTGAGGTATTGCTATTTAGTAAACCTGTTCCTTTGTTTAAAGAGAAAGAGTTAATAGGCTATGTCTCTCAAAAGTCCAATGCATTTAATACTGGTTTTCCTGCAACTGTAGAAGAAGTAGTGAAAAGTGGTTTAGTAAAGAAAGTTGGCTTATTCCATTCGTATCCTAAAAATGTGGACACAAAAGTGAGTGAAGCGCTAACTTCTGTAGGAATGGAAAAGTTTTCAAAAAAAAATATTGGCGAGCTATCTGGTGGTCAGCAACAACGTGTTTTTATCGCTAGAGCATTAGTGAGCAATCCGAAAGTTTTAATATTGGATGAACCTACTGTAGGCGTGGATAGTAATAATGTTCGCTCATTTTATCATATGTTATCTCATCTAAATCGGGAACATCAAATTACAATTGTCTTAGTAACACATGATGTGGATGCTGTATCGAAAACCATTAGTCATGTCGCTTGTCTCAATCAATCCATTCATTTTCATGGTTTTCAAAATGAGATGGATTCCATGAGTGATGAGCAATTAGAAGCGTGGTATGGGCACTCCGTTCGTAAAGTGACACATCGAAAAGAGGAACAATCATGATAGAATCATTCATTCAATATCAATTTTTACAAAATGCCGTTATTTCCGGATTAATTATTGGTATTATTGCGCCATTACTTGGCGTGTTTATCGTCGTTCGTCGACTTTCTTTAATTGCGGATGCATTAAGTCATGTTACGTTAGCAGGGATTGCTGGTAGTCTATACATGAGTCAATCTGTAGGAGCATTAGCATTTCTAAATCCATTATATTTAGGAATAGTAGCTTCGGTTACCGGTTCTCTTTTTATTGAACGACTTCGTAGAATGTACAAGCACTATGAAGAGCTAGCGATTCCAATAATAATGTCCGCGGGATTAGGTTTTAGTGCTATTTTCATTTCATTAGCAGAGGGTTTTAGTTCCGATTTATTTAGCTATCTATTTGGTTCTGTATCAGCTGTAAGTCGCCAAGATTTATGGATTGTTAGTTGTATTGCACTGATTGTAATTGTTTTTTTAACATTATTTTACAAAGAGTTGTTTGTCTTATCTTTTGACGAGGAATATGCAAAGGCTTCTGGTCTACCTGCAAAGTGGATTCATATATTATTTATGATTGTTACCGCGTTAGTTATTGCAGGTTCCATGAGAATTGTCGGTATATTACTTGTTTCTTCGCTCATGACATTGCCCGTTGCTGCAGCGATGCGAATAGCAAAAGGCTTTAAACAAGCGATTATTTTTTCCGTACTATTTGGAGAGCTTGCAGTGATTATTGGATTAGTAAGCGCATTTTATATGAATTTAGCTCCAGGTGGAACAATTGTTGTAACGTCTATAATAATCTTGCTTCTTACACTTACATTTAAAAAAATGTCAATGAAGGGAGCCGTCTCACAATGAATATTGAAAAAGCTTGGGAAATCCTTAAAAAAGAAGGCTTTAAGAAAACGGATAAACGAGTGCAAATTTTAGCTATTTTTTCAAAAACAGAGAAATATATAACTGCCAGAGATATTTTAGATGTGATGATGGTTGAACATCCGGGGATGAGTTATGATACCATTTATCGTAATTTAAGCACTTTTGTTGCTCTTGGTATTTTGGAAGAAACGGAGTTCACTGGGGAAAAACATTTCCGCATGCAATGCGAAATGGATCACCATCATCATCATTTTATATGTATGTCATGTGGCAATATTAAAGAAATTAATTTTTGTCCGATGGAAGTCCTTCAAAATGCTATTCCAGCGTATCAAATTGATAGTCATAAGTTTGAAATATACGGTAAATGCCCTGAATGTCATTAAAAAACACCGCCAAATAAATGTTTGGCGGTGTTTTTTTTCATATTTTGTTAAAATCAAGTTATTTTTGCGGTTATCTTATCGTCTACGGAACAATGTTACCTCTCACAAGCTATTCCATCTTTATCACGATCTTTACTCGCGTTGGCTTTGTAAAGTTCCGCTGATACAGTTGGTTTATATTTTGTTTTTCCCCCTTTGTTAGTAACCTTTGCGTCTTTAGCCACTCCGCCTGGATATACTTTATTTAGCTCTGTGCAGTTTTTAAATACCTTGGCAGCAGCATCAGTAGAAGTAGGGGATAGGGTTGAGGCACCTAAGACTAGTGTAGATGCTAATATGATTGTTAAAATTTTTTTCATTTTATTTCCTCCTAATCGTGTACGCAATTGCATTTTTAATAATAGAATCAATTCCTTCAAAAGTATTGAAGAGCATAAGTAAAAAAGTAAGCATGTTTCTATGCCACTTGCGTAAAGATAACTATACGTCAGCGGAAAGCGAGTGTCTTTTTCCTGCCTCGCTTTTTACTTACTTTCTATTTGATAAAAAAAGTCTGTAGGCAAACTCGTTTTTATTGAGTTTGCTTACAGACTGAACTTGAGGACTATTCCTCACGTTTTTTGTAATGCGAATTCGTTCTCAATCCACCTATTTGCTTCCATCCAGTTATTGACACGAATAACCCCTTTTGGAGCAGATTGTTGATTATAAGGTGTGTTAAACAATATCACCGGAATATCTAGTTCTTCGTGAATTTCGACGGCGTTATCGTGTTTATCTTCAAAGAAAGCATGAACACCGTATTTTCTAGCCGTTTCAATTTTGTTATGTGAACCGATTAATTCGATATGGTCATAAAGTAATTCTTGTTCTTTAAACCAATTAATCGTAACATCCATCACATTTTCCCCGCGAGCTGAGATGAAAAACAATTCATACTTTTCTTTCCACGCAGATAACACAGTATGTGCATCTGGCTGGATAGGGGAAGTAGCATAGATGGTTGACTCTGTTTTTCTAAACCATTCATAAAAAACTTTTTCATCAACCGGAAATGCTTTTGTTAAATCATACTCTTTAATATCGTCTAGCTGCAAATTGCAATTAAAAGCACTATTAATATGTGGAAGTAAAGAAGTAGGAGATGTTACTGTCCCATCTATATCTATTCCGAATCGTACATTCTCCATAAACTTAACTCCTTACGCTTGTTGTTTTTCTTTTTCTAGTTTTTCCAGTTCTTTTTTTGCAAAATAATCTGCTGCAATTTTATCAATTTCAATTTTAAGTTCTTCTACCATTGTTTCTTCTGGCACTTTACGTACGATTTTACCCTTCATAAATAAAAGCCCTTCACCTCGAGCACCAGCGATGCCGATATCTGCTTCACGCGCTTCACCTGGTCCATTTACTGCACAGCCAAGTACGGCAACTTTAATAGGTGCTTTAATATGTGAAATATATTCTTCTACTTCATTTGCAATAGATATCAAATCTATTTCAATTCGGCCACATGTTGGACATGAAATAAGTGTTGCAGCATCAGAAGAAAGTCCAAATACTTTTAATAGTTCACGCGCAACTTTTATTTCTTCTACAGGATCAGCACTTAGGGATACACGCATTGTGTTACCAATACCCATACTTAGCAATGTACCAAGTCCTGCTGCACTTTTAATCGAACCAGCGAATAGTGTTCCGGATTCCGTAATTCCTAAGTGAAGTGGGTAATCGAATGCTTGGGAAGCTTTTGTATAGGCTTCAATTGCTAAACTAACATCTGATGCTTTCATTGACACGATAATATCGTGAAAATCCAAATCTTCTAGAATTTTAATATGATGTAACGCGCTTTCTACCATACCATCTGCGGTAGGATAGCCGTATTTTTCTAAAATTTTCTTTTCAAGTGAACCAGCATTTACACCAATTCGGATTGGAATACCTTTCGCTTTTGCTGCATTTACAACTGCTTCTACTTTTTCTTTACGTCCAATATTACCTGGATTTATACGAATTTTATCTGCACCTTGTTCTATTGCAATAAGTGCAAGCTTGTAATCAAAATGAATATCCACTACTAGGGGGATATGAATTCTTTTTTTTATTTCACCAATCGCATAAGCAGCACGCTCATCTGGACATGCAACACGAACGATTTGACAACCCGCTTCTTCTAGTCGCAAAATCTCTGCGACTGTTGCCTCTACATCATGTGTTTTAGTTGTCGCCATACTTTGGATAAATAGCTCGTTGCTTCCACCTATTGTTAAGTCTCCAACTCGAACTGGGCGAGTTTTGGAACGATGAATTATTTCACTCATGAAATTCTCTCCTTCTTGAGGCTTTATGCCATCACTATCCTCCATTTTATCAGTCAGAGGAATGAAATTACAAGGAAGAAACCTCTATCTTTCATTTTTGCAAGCTTCATTCGAAGAGTAGACAGGTAAAAATATTAATTCCCCGTCTTTTGCCGTTTGATTTATTAAATGTGGGTTCAATTGATGGAAGTCTATTAGTCTCTCTTGATTAGTAATTGATTTATCAGTGGGATACATAGAAAAAAGAGCATACAATGTATCACCTGAATGTACTTTTACAGATATATAATCCATTGTTTCTACACATTCTTCAGATGGATAAAAAGCAAGAGGAATAGTACCTTCGAACATATCTACTTTAATAATATAGAGTGTAACGAGAATCATAATAGTTGCTACGAATATTTTCATATAAAACCCTCCTTGTCCCACTATATGCAGGAGAGGAGGGAATATGTTAACGTTTTATCGGATAGTATTTGCTTGCTAAAAATAAATACACCAAAGTGATCATATAAATGGCAAGTTCAAAATTACCGCTGGACCAATGAAAAATAGAAAAAACGATCGAAACAAGCATTGGTAATGTGCTTGAAAAAAGAGCAGTTCTCCACATATGCCGGTATTCACCTTTTCGTTTTAAAATAGAAAGGGTAATTACGCCAATATAAGCAAAAATACTAATTCGAATAAATATAAACAAAGTATTTAGCACAAATAATAAAACAAAAGCAAAAGGATAAATTAACCACTTAATATCCTTAAAGTATTCTAATAAGCCTTCCATATTTGTTTCTTGAATGGATAATCCATTTACAAATTGGACAAAAGAAATGATGGTAATGACCAGTACATAAGTAAATATATATTGCATAACCTTACCAATTGGAACAAGTCTAAATGCCGCAATTTTTTTTGGGTTATGTAAACTTGCTTTAAATAGTTGAAATAAATTCATTAAATTCACCCTTTCTTCTACATTTTATCACCTGTTTGTCATAGAAAACAAAGTAATTAGAACGTTTTTGTTAAGAAAATATAAAGAATAGCTAGATTCACTTTACAATTCCTTTATAATTTAACCATAATAGAAGATAGATAGACAAAGTGTAAAATAGGAGTTGGCGATAACGTGGATCTCAATTGGCAAGAAATGCTTTTCGAATTTTTTGGTGGACTAGGTATCTTTTTATTCGCCATTAAATACATGGGCGATGGCTTACAAAAAACCGCCGGAGATAGATTAAGAGATTTACTGGACCGTTATACAACGAATCCCCTTACGGGAGTTATAGCAGGTATATTATTTACGGTATTAATACAATCTAGTGCTGGGACGATCGTAATTGTAATAGGTCTAGTTAGCGCTGGATTTATGACTTTGCGCCAATCTATAGGTGTCATTATGGGAGCAAATATAGGTACAACTATAAAAGCTTTTGTTATAGGTTTTGAAATTGGAGATTATGCGCTTCCAATTATGGCAATTGGGGCGTTTTTAATCTTTTTTTTCAAAAGGAAAATGGTACATAATGTAGGAGAAGTTTTATTCGGCTTAGGTGGTTTGTTTTTAGGACTCGAATTAATGATGAAAGGCATGAGTCCTTTACAACATCTACCTTCATTTACAGAGATGACTCTAAATGTAAGCAATCATCCTATACTAGGAGTATTAGCAGGAGCGATAATGACCGTGTTCATTCAAAGTTCGAGTGCTTCTGTTGCGATTTTACAAGGATTCTATGCTGAACACTTAATTTCATTAAAGGGTGCTTTACCGATTTTATTTGGCGATAATATTGGGACGACGATTACTGCCATTTTGGCTTCATTGGGAGCAACAGCTAGCGCTAAAAGAGCAGCAGCTTCCCATGTGTTATTTAATATAGTCGGTACCATTGTGTTTCTAATTTTTTTAACCCCATTTACTTTGGCTATGGAATGGATATCTGGGGTATTTTCATTGGAGAATAAAATGCAAATAGCATTAGCGCATGGGACATTTAATGTGGTGAACGTTATTCTTCAGTTTCCTTTAATTGGTGCTTGGGTATTCTTATTGACGAAGTTGTCACCTGGGGAAGATTTCTCGACAAAATACAAAACAAAACACTTAGAGGATGATTTCATAGAAGAATCACCATCCATAGCAATTGGACAAGCGAAAGAAGAAATTTTGCGTATGGGTAATTTTAGTGTCCAAGGTTTAGAAAAAACATTTCACTATTTAACGTTTAGAAATAAGCAGGATGCCCAAGAAGCTTATCACATAGAAGATGCGATTAATCACTTGGAAACGAAAATTATAAACTACCTAGTAAAGATATCTTCCCAACCATTATCGAGACAAGATTCAAGCAGACATTTTATGTTAATGGCCACAGTTCGAGATATTGAAAGAATAGGCGATCATTTTGAAAATATTATTGAGTTAATTGATTATCATGACGAGCATCGCTTTCAACTTACAAAAGACGCATTGGAGGATATTTCAGAGATGTTTCTGTTAACCATTAATACTGTAAAAAAAGCTATAGAAGCTTTAGACTTAAATAGTGATCGCCTTGCAAGAGAGGTTATAGAACAGGAAGATGAGATTGATCGAATGGAGCGACAATTTAGGAAAAATCATTTTATTCGATTGAATGAAGGACTATGTTCTGGCCATGCAGGAGTAATTTTTGTCGATATGTTGAGTAATTTAGAAAGGGTTGGTGATCATGCAGTAAATGTTGCAGATGCCATATTAGGTAAGCGAATATGATAGAAATCATTGGTTGGATACTTATCGTCGCAAGTTTTATGGTTGCATTTATCGGAACTTTCTATCCAATAATCCCCTCCATAGTCTTTATGGTATTAGGTTATATTATTTATGGCTTATTTTTCTCTTTCGCAGAATTGAATTGGCTATTTTGGGTAATTCAACTTCTATTTGTTGTGCTACTTTTTAGTGCAGATATGGCAGCGAATGCATTCGGTGTTAAAAAATTTGGTGGCACAAAAGCTGGAATGTGGGGAAGTACAATTGGCTTAATAGCCGGACCCTTTGTAATTCCGGTGGCTGGTATTTTACTTGGACCTTTTCTAGGTGCAGTGTTAGCTGAACTAATATTTACAAGAAAAGGGTTAAAACAAGCGATAAAATCGGGAATCGGTTCTTTAGTTGGATTCCTCACCTCTTCCGTAGTTAAAATAATTATTTTGACCTTAATGTTAGTAATCTTTATTTTCTTCGTATAATTTCAGTCAAAAGTATAAGATAAATAATTTTAGTCGATTTTAATTGAACGTTCTCCGTTAATTTGATACGCTAATACATGGAAAGAATTTTCTAAAATATTCTTTAGGAGGAAACTATAATGGCATATGAATTACCAGAATTACCTTATGCATATGACGCACTTGAACCACATATCGACAAAGAAACGATGAATATTCATCACACGAAACATCATAATACTTACGTTACTAATTTAAACAATGCGGTTTCTGGAAAAGCAGACTTAGAAAACAAATCTGTAGAAGAATTAATCGCTAACTTAGATGCAGTACCAGAAGATATTAAAACAGCTGTACGCAACAATGGCGGCGGACATGCTAACCATTCATTATTTTGGCAAATCCTTTCACCAAACGGTGGCGGAAATCCAACTGGTGAATTAGCGGAAGCAATTGATGCGAAATTTGGTAGCTTTGATGCTTTCAAAGAAGAATTCGCTAAAGCAGCAACAACTCGCTTTGGTTCAGGTTGGGCATGGTTATCAGTTGTTAATGGAGAGCTAGACCTTTCATCTACAGCTAACCAAGATTCACCAATCATGGAAGGTAAAACTCCATTATTAGGTTTAGACGTTTGGGAACATGCTTACTACTTAAACTACCAAAACCGTCGTCCTGACTATATTTCTTCTTTCTGGAATGTAGTAAATTGGGATGAAGTATCAAAAAGATACGCTGCTTCAAAATAATTTCATAAAAAAAGAAACTTTGCACACACTTTTTCGTCAAAAAGTGTGTGCTTTTTATGTTACACTAACATATAGCGAAATTTATTAAAATTAATGGAATAAAGTTAATGCCTCTGGCTAAAGGAAAGCATTTTGGCGAGCCAGATAGAAGATCTTGCCCCAATTAAGCCAATGCGAATTTGATAAAAGTAGGTGATCCCCATGCGAAAAACTCCCAATAAACGTGCACAAAGTGTAAAAGCTAAACAAAGAGCTAATATTACTTTTCGCATGAATATACTTTTCTTTTCTATTTTCCTTTTGTTTACATTATTAATCTTGCGATTAGGTTATTTACAAATTGTAAAAGGGGAAGACTATAAAAAAGAGCTTGAACGTACGGAAGAAGTTGCAGTTAATACAAGTGTACCAAGAGGGCGTATTTTTGATAGTGAAGGAAGAATTCTCGTAGATAATGAGCCTCAGCGCGCCATTACATATACAAAGATGCAAACGACGAAATCAGAGGATATGTACGAAATAGCTGAAAAGCTAAGTATGCTCATACAAAAGAATCCGAAAGCAGTTACTAAAAGTGACTTACAAGATTTTTGGCTGCGGAAATACAAAAATAAAGCATTAGAGTTAGTGTCTGATGAGGAACGTAATAAAATTGAAAAAGATGAAAATCTATCGGCAAAAGAAAAGAATATTGAAGTTAATCGTTTAACAAGAAGTAGAATACCAGAAGACGAATTACAATCATTTACACCGGAAGAAATGCAAGTTATTGCAATTTATCGTGAAATGGTTGGAGGCTATGCACTGTCCCCACAAATTATTAAAGGCGGAGAAGTTTCTAATAAGAGCTTGAAACCAGGGGAAATTTCGGAAGAAGTTACGGTAGAAGAATTTGCTCGAGTGTCTGAGAGATTAGGCGATTTAAAGGGAGTAAATACAACTACCGATTGGAGAAGAGTATATACTTCTCCGCTTGCGATATTAGGTACGGCTTCATTGCCAAAAGAAGGTATACCAAAAGAGCGTCTCGATTATTTCTTATCAAGAGGTTATTCTAGAAATGATCGAGTTGGAAAGAGTTATGTTGAACAACAATACGAAGAAGTGCTTCAAGGCAAAAAAAGTGTAGTGAAGAATATTACAGATGGAAAAGGAAGAGTAATAGATACTAAAACAGTTGACGAAGGTAAACCAGGTGAAGATTTAGTCTTAACCATGGATAGTGAAGTTCAGATGGCACAGGAAGAAATACTTGAAAAAGAACTTTTAAGATTGAAACAAATTCCTGGAACGAAGTATTTAGATAGAGCATTTTTTATTATGATGAATCCATATACTGGTGAGGTTCTTTCTTTAGTCGGGAAGCAAATCGTAAATGATCCCGTAACAGGAAAGCCAAAAGTTAGGGATTATGCTTTCGGTTCATTTACAACTTCTTATGAAGTAGGATCAACGGTAAAACCTGGAACTTTGCTAACTGGCTACCGTGAAAAAGCAATTGAAATTGGAGAAAAATTCATTGATGAACCTATTCGTATTAAAGGTTCCGCACCAAAGAGCTCAGTATTTAATAGATCAGGAAGAATTCTACTCAGTGATTCAGAAGCAATTGAACGTTCTTCCAATGTATTTATGTTTAAAACTGCATATAGCATTGCTGGTAGAGTTTATCAACCAAACCAAGGGATTAATTTTGGAATAGATGCTTTTCAGAAAATGAGAAATGGCTATGCACAATTAGGTTTAGGTGTTAGAACAGGGATTGATTTACCAGGTGAAGTGTCGGGTGTAGAAGGCGGAACTACGATGGGGAAACTACTTGACCTTGCGATTGGTCAATATGATACGTATACACCTTTACAACTTGCGCAGTATGCTGCCACTTTGGCAAATGGAGGCAGTCGAATTCAGCCCCATGTGGTGAAGGAAATAAGAGAACCATCCACTGACGGAGAACAACTTGGAGGAGTAGTTAAAGAGTTTACTCCAAATGTATTAAATACAATTGACAATACAACGGCTGAAATTGAACATATTCGTTCTGCCATGCAATTAGTGTATTATGGAAGTAAAGGTTCGGCTCATACAGCGTTTGGTAGTTCTCTCTTTAATGGAGCAGGGAAAACAGGAACTGCACAATCCTCCTTTTATGATGCCGCGCAAGGTAGAAGTTTTAGTACAGTTAATTTAACACATATTGGTTTTGCGCCATTTGATAACCCGGAGATAGCATATGCGCTAGTTATTCCTTGGGCTTCGCTTGAATCTAACTACAAGTCTAGTTTTGCCACACCCATTGCACGTGAGCTAGTAGATAAGTATTTTGAAATTCAACAAAAAAATGAAGCATTAAAAGAAAATGATTCGACTACGACTCCTGCTATTAAACCTGCTTTTACAAACGATAAAATAGATGAAGAAGAGACGCAAACTAAATAATAACTAAAAACGGATCATCCTAAAAGTTTACTAGGATGGTCCGTTTTTTTAGAAAGTATATGAAATTAGCTGCAAGAAATCAAGTTTTCATTTTGTTTTTAGTTGAACAGGACTATCTGGTGCTATCGAAAATAAAGGATCGGAAAGTGACACAGTCAGTTTCCGATCCTTTTGCTTTCTCAAGATAATGGTGTAGCCAATGTTTATTCCAGAGAACTCAAGAAATGTTGAAGAACAAGATGCATTTTAAAGGTCGCTCAAGCATTTTTTATTTCACACACTATTCAATTTACAAAAGCTTTACAATACATTCACATAGACTCAACATGTACCCTTTATAGTAAACCTTGTAAGAGAAATAGAAACAAAACTTTAGGGGGCTATACCAGATGAAGAACTGGAAGTACTTATTAATGGCATCAATGGTAGGATCAGCATTAACACTAGGAGCTTGTGGAAATGATTCAAGCACATCAAAAACTGAAAGTACCGCTACACAAGGAGCTTCTACTGACGGAACAAAAGAAGTAGCAATTGAAGGTAAAGTAGCTGGTGATGGTTCAAGTACAGTAGCACCTATCATGGAAGCAATTGTGGAAGAATATGCAGGAGTACAAAATAAAGTTCAAGTTACAGTTGGAGTGTCTGGTACAGGTGGAGGATTCGAAAAATTCATCGCTGGATCAACAGATTTCTCAAACGCTTCACGCCCGGTTAAAGACGAAGAAAAAGAAAAACTTGCAGCTGCAGGCATTGATTTCACTGAATTTAAAATCGCTTATGATGGTATTTCATTAGTAGTGAATAAAGATAATAATTGGGTTGACTCTTTAACAATGGAAGATCTACAAAAAATGTGGACGGAAGACGGTACAAAGAAAAAATGGTCTGATATTAATCCAAAATGGCCGAACGAAGAAATCGTATTTTACTCACCAGGAACAGATTCAGGCACATATGATTACTTCGATGAAGTAGTACTTAAAAAAGCAGATTTGGTAAAAGCAGCTACACTTTCTGAAGACGATAACGTATTAGTACAAGGTGTACAAGGTGATAAAAATGCCATTGGTTTCTTTGGATATGCTTACTATTTAGCAAACAAGGACAGTCTAAAAGTTGTAAAAGTTGGTGGGGTTGAACCTTCAAACGCAACAATCGAATCTGGTGAATATGCACCATTATCTCGTCCACTATTTGTTTATGCAAAAAATAGCGCTATTAAAGACAATGCAGCAGCTTATGATTTCATGAAGTATACGCTTGAAAATGCTAGTGAGATGTCAGAAGCAGTTGGATATGTAAAACTTCCAGATGCGGATTATAAAAAAGGGTTAGCTGATTTAGAAGCTTTAAAATAAAAGGTCAATCTGAAAAGTAAAGATACGGGTAGCAGGCTTGCTACTCTTTTCTTTCGTTTGGTAAAAGGGGGAGTCACTATGGCTCAAAAAAGGTTAACTGGTCATTCATCAGTACAAGAACTAATTGCAAAATCGAGCAATAAGAAACACAAGAAAATGATAGAAAAGATTATTCCAATCATTCTTTTACTTATTGCTTCTGTTTCCGTGTTAACGACTTTTGGAATCGTTTTTACACTAATCGTGGAGACAGGGATATTTTTTTCAAGAGTTCGGATTACAGATTTTCTTTTTGGAACGGAATGGTTTCCATTTGCTAATACAGAACAACTATTTGGAATTCTTCCTTTAATAGCAGGAACTTTAAAAGTGACTTTAATTGCTATTATCGTTGCTGTTCCATTCGGTATTGCTTCTGCTGTATTTTTAAGTGAGTATGCAAGTGATAACACTAGAAGAATTATTAAACCGATTTTAGAAGTTTTAGCAGGTATACCAACAATCGTTTATGGATTCTTTGCTTTAACTTTTGTAACACCGTTACTACAACAAATTATCCCTGGATTAAAAATCTTCAACGCATTAAGCCCAGGTATTGTTGTAGGCATCATGATTTTACCTATGATTGCATCGTTATCAGAAGACGCCATGTCATCCGTTCCTAAATCTATACGTGAAGGTGCACTTGCAATGGGGTCTACCAAGTTAGAGGTTGCTTTAAAAGTAGTATTACCTGCTGCTTTATCGGGAATTATTGCTTCTGTTGTACTAGCTATATCACGTGCAATTGGGGAAACGATGATTGTTTCATTAGCAGGAGGTTCTACTCCAAAATTTGATTTTAATGTGACGGATTCTATTCAAACAATGACCGCATATATAGTTCAGGTGTCGTCTGGAGATGCGGGATATGGAACAACTATCTATTACTCTATATATTCCGTAGGATTTACATTGTTCATATTTACACTATTGATGAACTTTATTGCTCACGTTATTTCGAAAAAGTATCGGGAGGAATATTAAGATGAAATATGTAAATCAAGAATCAGTAGTAAAAAGAATGAATAGACGACTTATTACAAATCGGGTATTTAAAACACTATTTTTCTTCGCGACTTTATTTGCATTAGTCATACTTGCCATTCTATTTTACAGAATAACTACACAAGGAATTGGCTATTTAACACCAGAATTTTTCAGGAATTTTGGTTCTCGTTTTCCTGCAAAGGCTGGTATCAAGGCTGCTTTAGTTGGTTCCATATGGTTAATGGGTGTTGTGGCACCTGTTTCCTTAATATTAGGTGTGGGTACTGCAATTTATTTAGAGGAATATGCAAAGAAAAACAAACTGAATGACTTTATTCGGATGAATATTTCAAACCTTTCTGGTGTGCCTTCTGTAGTATTTGGATTACTCGGTTTGACTATTTTCGTTAGAACTTTATCCCTTGGAAATAGTATTTTAGCTGCAGGATTTACAATGAGTTTATTGATACTACCTGTAATAATCGTCGGTGCTCAAGAAGCAATTCGTTCAGTGCCTAAAGATGTTCGGGAAGCTTCATATGGAATGGGTGCAACAAAATGGCAAACGATCACGAGAGTTGTCTTGCCTTCTGCTATTCCCGGAATTTTAACTGGTGCAATTTTGGCTCTGTCACGTGCAGTTGGGGAAACGGCTCCTTTAGTAGTAATCGGTATACCTGTAATTATTCAGTTTTTACCGGAGAATTTGCTGAGCCAATTCACTGCACTACCAATGCAAATTTATGATTGGGCTAAAAGACCACAAGCAGAATTTCAACATGTCGCTGCTGCGGGCATTCTTGTATTAATGATGTTTTTATTAATCATGAACTCTATTGCTATTCTTATTCGAAATAAATTTCAAAAAAGGTACTAAACTAATTTTGGAGCTGGGGGAAAAAAGATGATACAAGTTATCGGAAATACATCCGTTGTAAATGAAGAATTATCGAATACTGTTTACAGTACACAACAATTAAATTTATGGTATGGGAACCACCACGCTTTAAAAAATATAGACCTTCAGATTAAAGAAAACGAAGTAACTGCCATTATTGGACCATCTGGTTGTGGTAAATCTACTTATATTAAAACATTAAATCGAATGGTGGAATTAGTACCAACTGTTAAAACATCGGGGAAAATTTTATATCGTGAACGTAATATCTTTGATGCAGACTATGGGGTAGAGGAATTACGTACGAAAGTAGGTATGGTTTTCCAAAAGCCGAATCCATTTCCAAAGTCAATCTACGATAATATTGCATATGGACCAAGAATTCACGGTATTAAAAACAAAAAGATACTTGATGAAATTGTAGAAAAAAGTTTACGAGGAGCAGCTATTTGGGATGAAGTAAAAGATCGTTTATCAACGAATGCATACAGCTTATCTGGTGGTCAACAACAACGGATTTGTATCGCTCGCTGTTTAGCGATAGAACCTGATGTCATTTTAATGGATGAACCGACATCAGCACTTGACCCAATTTCTACGTTAAAAGTAGAAGAACTAATTCAAGAACTGAAAACGGATTACTCCATCATAATTGTTACACATAATATGCAACAAGCTGCTCGTATTTCAGATAAAACAGCTTTTTTCTTAAACGGAGAAGTGGTGGAGTTTGATCAAACGGATGTTATTTTTTCTACACCAAGAGATAAACGAACAGAGGACTATATTTCAGGACGTTTCGGATGACGAAGGGAGTTAGAAAAAGATGGTAGGTAGAGAGAAATTCAACGCGGAATTGCATCAAGTACAGAATTTGATGCTTGAATTAAGTAATATGGCCATTAATACACTGAATGAATCCATCGATTATTTATTAGCAAGCGATATTGAAGGTGCCCTTACAGTTATTAATAACGATATCCATATTAATCGAATGGATGAAGAAATTAATGACCGGGTTATTTTACTTATTGCCAAACAACAACCTGTAGCTACTGATTTACGAAGATTAATGGTACTGATAAAAGCAGCATCGGATATGGAACGAATTGGTGATTATGCTGTAAATATTGCAAAAGAAACAATTAGAATTGGGAAAGATGAGCATATTGCTCCGATTCACTTATTAGATGAAATGCGTGTTAAAACAATTGCAATGTTAAAGCAAATTTTAGACGCTTTTATGAATGAAGATATCGAGGAAGCAAAGAAAATTGCAAAACTAGATGATGAAATAGATGCAATGTATGGTTATGCGATTAAAACACTTCTATCTGTTGGAGTAGAGCAACCAGCACAACTTAGTCAAATTACACAACTCTCATTCGTATGTCGTTATTTGGAAAGATCTGCGGATCATGCGACAAATATGGCAGAGCGAGTATTGTTTTTATTAAAAGGAAAACATTATGAATTAAATAATTAAGAATAGTGGCCACTTCAAAATTCATTTGAGGTGGCTTCTTTCTTATTTTTTAGTAATTTTTTCAGCAATTTGTTTCATCGTCAAAGAAGAATCCAATTCATATTCCCCGATTTGAATGCGCCCAGTTAAATTCTGGGCATCTAAATAGTCTTCAAAATCTTGTTTATTTTGAATGATACCAGTGCTTTCTAATGCGGAACTAATATCTCTTGAATTCATGCCAGGTTGCACTATTAAGATAGAATTAGAAGTGCTTTTTTTTGGGGGGGATTCTTTATCTTCTTTTTCCTCAATTTTTGCGTTAACTTCTGTACTATTTTCTTTTTTTGCATTCTCTAAATTTAATTGAAGCTGAGCAAGCTGTTGCTTAACAATTTTCAATTCGGCTTGGGACTTATCATATGCTCCTTCATTTATCGCATGCGAAGATTTAATTTCACCTGATGTGGATAGATGTTGAATTTGAAATACGGCACCAGCAAGAAATAATCCAATGCCCAATGAACGGATGGATGCTCTCTTCATTTATTTTCCACCGCCTATTACTGATTTCACTTCTTCAACAGTTAAAGAGGATCTTTTGCTTATTTCTGGTAAAGAATAACCTTGTTTGTGTAATTCCAGTACTTGGCTTTTTATAATATCATGAATGACATATTTTGTTTTTTGTTTTACGGGTAGAGCTATTTTGGTTGGTTCCATTAATAATTCTTCTTCTACTATTTTTAGTCTCCTTTTTAGAGCACTTGTTTCTTGATATAATGTAAAAGAGAGGTCTTCCATTTCTGTCTCCATTTTCTTGACAGAATCTTTTACGAAAAATGAAACAATGGTTAATATAATACCGATAAGCATAATGATGATTGAGTAGTCCATAATATTCACCTCTAATTAATAACTTCCTCTTATTATACTAACATATCCCAAAAAACTTTGAATAAATTCTTTCCTTAAACTGTGGATTTTATTTGTTTATATGCTATAATGGATTAGTCGTATAAATCATGCTCAGATTTTATATTTCATCCTGTAAAAGAGTGGGAGGGACAACCATGCGCGTTAATATTACATTAGCTTGTACAGATTGCGGAGAGCGCAACTATATTTCTAAGAAAAACAAGCGTAACAATCCAGAACGTCTTGAACTTAAAAAATATTGCTCACGTGAAAAGAAATCGACTCTTCATAGAGAAACTAAATAATAACTTAAACCAAAACCAATTTAGGTTTTGGTTTTTTTCTATGGAATTATGGGGGAAAAGGTATGGCGAAAAAAGAAGCAAGAGAAGAAATGAAAAATCAATTAGCAACTCTAGATAGCGTGTTATATCATACATACTCAAAACAAATTGAAAATCGCTTTCTTATTGAAGAAGATGTCGACCAAGCATCCACCATCGGCTTAACAATCTCCGCTTTTCCAGAAGTGGACACGGAAGGAATTATAAAGAAGCTTTGGGAGATGGGGAAAACTGTTGTAGTTCCTAAATGTAAACCTAAAGAACGAACAATGACCTTTTATAAGCTTGAAAATTTTAATCAGCTAGAAACTGTTTATATGCAGCTACTTGAGCCCAACCCTCTTATCTCTACAGCTGTGTCCTCAAAAGATATTGATTTGCTTGTAGTTCCAGGCATTGTCTACGATCCAACTGGTTATCGAATTGGTTATGGAGGAGGGTATTACGATCGCTTTTTATCTGAATACAACGGTCAAACAATTTCTCTAGCATTTGATTTTCAAGTGTGTGAAGTTATGGAGCGAGACAACTTTGATCTTCCTGTAAATAAAATAATTACGAATTCACAAATCATTCCATGTCAATTAAATCGTCAAGAGGTGTAATTAGATGAAAACAGTATATGATGTAATGCAACTTTTAAAACGATTTGGAATATACATATATACGAAAGATCGGTTAGCAGACTTAGAAATGATGGAAGATGAAATAAAAGAACTGTATAAGATGCAAATGATTGAAGTAAATGACTTTCAAATAGCGATTTTGGTATTAAGACATGAGCAAAATAAATATAAAAGATAACGAGCAACGGATTCATTCGTATCTGTTGCTTTTCTATTGATATATAAAATGAAACTTCCTAGGTTTACAGCCGTCTAATAATGGGTATGAAAATAACAGGCTTGAAAAATTATATCGCATATCCATTTCATTTTTGTTGATTTATTGTAAAGAAAGGATTAAGATATACTCTGTTACTTTTACTCATATTATAAAGAGTGTAAAAAGGGGGGGATGTAGGCATGATGAAGAAAAACTGGCCGACACATTCAATTCTTGTAATTGCTATTGTGGCTACTTGGATTAAAACCTATGTAGTTTATCATACAAGCTTTGACTTGAAAATCGAGAATATGATGCAACAATTTATATTACTTATAAATCCGCTTAGTTTTCTTTTGTTTATTTATGGACTATCATTATTTTTCAAAGGTCCAAAAGCTAGAAATAGATATATTGTTACAACAAGCATCATTCTATCAATAGTGTTATATGTCAATGTAGTTTTTTATCGATTTTTTACGGATTTTATTACAATTCCGGTATTATTTCAGACAAATAACTTTAGCGATTTAGGAAACTCTGCTAAATCTAGTATTAATTTTACAGATATTTTCTATTTTACAGATGTTGCAATTCTTATCATTGCTTTAAAATGGCTAAAAATTGGTCAGAAAATTTCACTTGTTAAACCAACTGTTAGAAGAGCATATTTTGTCCTAGCTGCAGCAGTATTGTTTTTAAATTTAGGTTTGTCTGAAATCGAAAGACCACAACTTCTTACGAGAAGTTTTGATAGAGAAATGTTAGTGAAAAATTTAGGACCATACAACTACCATTTATACGATCTATATATTCAATCGAAATCACATGCACAAAGAGCGCTTGCAGATGGTAGTGAACTTGTGGAAGTAAATAACTATGTTCGATCAAATCAGGCGGAACCTAATGCCAAAATGTTTGGTCTTGCTGATGGGCGAAACTTAATCGTTATTTCTATGGAATCTTTACAAAACTTTGTTATTAATAACGATATGAATGGTCATGAAATTACACCATTCTTGAATTCATTAACGAAAGACAAAGATACTTTTTACTTTTCGAATTTTTACCACGAAACAGGATTAGGGAAAACATCAGATGCGGAATTTTTAGTTGAAAATTCTCTATATCCTTTAGGTGGAGGAGCCGTTTTCTTTACGCATAGTGGGAACAAGTTTCACTCAATGGCAGAAAGTTTAAATGATAAAGGTTATTTCACGAATGTAATGCATCCAAATAACAAAAGCTTTTGGAACAGAGATATGATGTATCAGGCACTCTCTGTTCAGAAATTTTATGATGTGAATAGTTATGATGTTACAGATGATAACTCTGTTGGATGGGGATTGAAAGATACACCTTTCTTCAAACAATCGGTTGATCTAATGGCAGATATGCCTCAACCATTTTATTCTCGTATGCTTACTTTAACGAATCATTATCCATTTGATTTAGATGAAGAGGATCAATTTATCCCTCCGTATGATTCTAATTCTAAAACTTTAAACAAATATTTTCAGACTGTACGATATATGGATGAATCTTTAAAATCATTCTTTGATGATTTAAAAGCTAAAGGTTTGTATGATAATTCGATTATTGTTATGTATGGAGATCATTACGGAATTTCTGAAAACCATAATGCTGCAATGGCTCAATATTTAGGGAAAGAAATTACACCATATGAATCAGCTAAACTTCAACGCGTTCCATTCTTTATTCATATTCCACATAGTGGAGTAGGGAAAGTAGAAACAGAAGTTGCAGGGCAAATTGATATTAGACCTACTATATTACATTTGCTAGGCGTAGATACAACGAAAGACATGCAGTTAGGTGCAGATCTATTTTCTAAGGATCATGAGGACTTTGCTATTTTCCGTAACGGTGGTTTTGTAACTGATAAATTGGTGTATGCAGGTAATGCTTGTTACGACAATTCTAATGGTTCGGAAATTGGTATTGAAAATTGCCAACCGTATATTGATCGAACTAACCAAGAACTTGGATATTCTGATCAGATTATTAACGGGGACTTACTACGTTTCTATGATTTGAAAACAGGAAATCTCCTGATTGAACAAGCTGAAAAAGAAAATAAATAATAATAAAGCACAGACAATAATATGTCTGTGCTTTTTCTATGAAACAAATTTCTTTTTCACACGTCTACTACTATAATATGAAGGGGGGAGTCTATTGAAAAAAATTGGAATACTAATTATTTTTGTCATGCTACTGCAAGGTTGTTCGGAAAGCAAAATGACAAAAAAGGAAAATGAAAAGACAGCCATAGTAGATAATGCATCCGCTTTAACAAGTACACCTAAAAAAGCTTCCAAAGAATTTCCGTCGATTTCATTAACTTCCTCCTCTTTTCAGAGTGTGATTGGATGGTTATCAAACGATGAAATACTTTTTATTATCTTTGACAAAGGAAAATGGACCGTTCAATCCTATTCCGTTTCGAATCATTTATGGAAAATAATTTACACTTCAACTGCACCGATAATGGAAGGTTTTATTCATCCAAATAAAGAGCTCATCTTATTACATACATCAAGTAATTCTTCATCAGCGGAAGTTCAGATTATACATAAGAATGGATACTTAGTGCAAAGCTTATCTTTTGAATCTGATGAACTATATATGGATTGGCATCCTACGAATCCAAATTTAATTGTTTTTACAACATTTTATGAGGATTGGACCTATAATACGTTTGTTTACAATAGTTCTACTCAAAACCTGCAATCTATAGAGGTAGAGAACCCTTTTGTGAAGTGGTACGATGAGGATCACTTAATGTTGTTAAGAGGATCTGATAGCAGTTTAGATGGGAATGAGTTGATACTTTATTCAATTGCTGAAAAATCATTGAAGGAAACAGGTATTATGCATTTAATTGATGTTCAGAATTTAGGGAAAAGCATGCTGTATATTCAGATAAACGAAGAAAAAAAGTTATATGAATATCGTTTCATGGACAATGAAAAGCAAAGTTCTTTTGAATGGACATCACCGGCAATCAGTAATTACTCAGAATGGGTCATACCAACTATTTCCAATGTGAATTCAAATCAATTTTTTCTAATTAAGGGACTAAAAAGTGGGAATGTCGATGAATCTAGTGATAGAGGTATTCTTTCATCTATTTCATTGGATGGGGAACGGGAATTGGGAGAAGTTTTAACTCAACCCATTGTATGCTCACCAAACGGAGAAACTTGCCTAGGTGGATATGAGAAGGAAAATTGGATTCAGTTAAATCCTTTAAAAGAAAAAGTCTGGATTCACTTAGATGAATAGAAAAGAGCTGTTGTACAATTTGTACAACAGCTCTTTCTATTACATTTTAGTGTAAGCTAGGTGGAAAACCTTGGTTCACGATAGTCATGACTGTAAAGAAGCCAAAAACAGCAAACGAACCAAAGTTAAATAAGACTCCTAGTGCATTCTTTTCTTTAAAAGCTTGAAAAGTGCCGATTGCAGCTAAAATTGCAACGAGTCCAAAAATTACCATTAATAAGTTCATGAAAGACACTCCTTTCGACATCAGAAAATGAATGCCGCTTTGCATATTCCTCTTCTATTGTAATTGTATTCGTCATTTTTGTCGAGTGAAATAAGTGGCGATTAATTGAACAAAGACTAGTAAATCGTTTAAAATGATAGAGAGGTGATTATTATGTTAAATGTAAGAACTTATCCACTAGGTTTTATACAAACTAATTGTTATGTTGTATCTAACACGTCCAAGCAATGTTTAATTTTTGATCCAGGTGGAGATGGAGAAAAATTAATACGTGAACTCCAGCGTTTAAATTTGAAGCCAATCGCAATTTTGCTAACGCATGCTCACTTTGATCATATTGGAGCAATTGATGAAGTTAGAGAAGTATTTAAAATCCCTGTTTATATTCATACTGCTGAAAAAAAATGGTTAATAGATCCCGGGAAAAATGGTTCAGGGAAATATGCTGAAATTCCCTCTATTATTTGTAGAGAAGCGGATAATGTTTTAACAAATGAAACGAAATTAGAATTAGGAGACTTTTCTTTTGAATTACTACATACACCAGGTCATTCGCCAGGTAGTATAACGTACTATTTCAAGAAGGATGATTTTGCAATAGTAGGGGATACGCTTTTTCAAAATAGTGTAGGAAGAACGGATTTGCCAGGTGGAAATAACGCAGAATTAATGAAGTCCATTCATTCGAAGCTATTAACTTTGCCAGCGACAACTATTTTATATCCCGGACATGGTGCGGCTACTACTCCGGAAGAAGAAATGGAAACGAATCCATTTTTAAATGGTTTTTAGTCACACCAAATATAGCAAGAAAAAAGCAGCTCAATAAAATGAGCTGCTTTTTGGTGGTAAATAATTAATGCCCACCGCCAGGTACGTGAATAAACGTAGTATAGTATGTAAAACCGGCGAAGAAGAACATTAAGTAAGCTCCGAAGATGTACATATACATACGTTCAGAAAGGTTTAAGAAGCCTAAAAGTAGGAAAATTCCTGTATTAGCTAAAAATAGTAAAGAAGCTTCTGTCATATCACCTAAATAAAACATAACTGCAAAAATCCCTGTCCAGAAAGCCATCACTTTATACATATTGCCCATTTGTAGTCCCTCCTTTTGCAACGACACAAATATTCTCCTACTCATTATAAATGAAATAGTTCATACATGTAAACCGAATATTATCTTTCTAACTATATTACGATACACATTGTCACAAAAATGTGTATTTTATCAGCTTGTTGAACAGCATTTACGTATAGTCTGTTGCAACCATAAAATATTTATAGCTATTTTCAACAAATGAATTTACAACCATTATAGAACTTCTATTTGATATATGCAATTTTTACAATGCTCTTACTTATTCTCAGGTTATACAAAACGGTTTAAAAACTATTGGTAGGCATATAAGAAAATATGCTTTTTTATCTTAATTAATTGAAAATTTAATAAAATTACTTTCATTCTATTTCGTTTTCGATTATACTAGAGTTGTACAAGTTGTAGCGGTCGCAACTTGTAGCTGGAGAAAGGAAAAATGCATGCAACAAATAGAAAATATTGTAGAACAAAAATGTTTTCAATTACTTAAAAAAGCACATAGATTTGGTGCTTCTGATTTGCACATGATCCCAAACGAAGAGAACTATTTTTATTACTTTAAGAAAAATTCTCAAATGTTTGAAGCAGGGAAGCTTCCCCTGAATATGGGCGAACGTATTATTTCATACTTCAAGTTTTTATCCTCTCTTGATATCAGCGAAAAAAGAAAACCACAAAGCGGTTCCTTTAAACAAATTTTCAACTCTCAAAAATTTTCTTTTCGTGTTTCTACTTTGCCTTCTGTTTTTGGCAAAGAATCATTAGTTATACGTCTTCAACAACATGACAATGCAAAGCTCTTACATTCCTTATCATTATTTCATGATGCTTCCGACAAAATTGTGGAACTTGCAAATAATCGGCAAGGATTAATTCTTTTTGTTGGTCCCACAGGGTCAGGAAAGTCAACTACGATGTATTCACTTACAAAATATTGTTCGGAAAATTTAAATAGGCATGTCATTTCCCTCGAAGACCCAGTTGAAAATAGTCAATCTCATCTATTGCAAATCCAAGTGAACGAACGCTCCGGTGTAACATATGCTTCGGGGTTGAAAGCCATATTACGACACTCACCAGACGTTATTATGATTGGAGAAATCCGAGACGAAGCGACAGCAAAAGCAGCCATTCAAGCAGCTCTCACAGGTCATCTTGTCGTCTCTACTATTCATGCAAAAGATGCAGTAGGTTCATTTTATCGTTTGATAGATCTTGGAATTTCTTCCGAAGAGTTAAAGCAAACGATTATTGGGATAGTTGCACAAAGACTTGTAACGGTATCCGTTTCCAAGGAGCCGGAGTTATCAGCTATTTTTGAAATTATTTCGGATGAATTTTTAGTGGAAGCATTGAACTCTCTTGTGACTGGGAGTGATTTCCAAATTCCTTATTCTTTAACGCTTTCTTATCAATTAGAGAGAGGAGTAAGGGAAGGTGTTATTTCAAAAAATAAATAATTATTTTGCTAGGAAAGAAGAAACCATTCCGTTAAGTGTTCAATCCTCTTTTTTAAAAAGATTGAGTGATTTATTAAAAGAAGGTTATACATTTCATGAAGCAATTTCTATGTTGTTACCTTTTCATGTTAAAAAGTCGGATTTCGTGATTAAAAAAATGACGGAAGTGCATAAAAATGGGTCAAGTGTTACAGAAGTATTTAAGCTGTTAGGATTCCCTAATCGATTACTGCTTCCTATTAATCTTGCTACGATACATGGACAGCTTCAAGAAACTGTGTCGGTTTTGGGAGTTCAATCAGCTATTTTTGAAAGAGCAAGAAAAAGATTAAATAACTTATTAATGTACCCTTTGTTTCTTTTTGTTGTTATTTTTTTGTTGTTTACCATATTTCGAATTTATTTTCTACCTAATATGGAGTCTCTACTTGGGACAAGAACCACATTAGAATCAGAAAGCTCTATTATCTGGACAAATGTATTACTGCAATTACCCAATTATTTTTTAATTGGTATGGCAACTGCCTTAGTAACTATATCGGTCGTAATTTTTGTAGTGCGTAAAAAAAATGCAAAAAAACAACTTGCTTTCTATGGGAAATTACCACTAGTAAATAGTTGGTACCATTTATTCTTGACCAGAGTCTTTTCAAGAGAAATGGGGGGACTAATAGAAAGTGGCATATCCATACAGCAAGCTTTTGACGCACTCGTATCTCAAGAAGAACATATTACGCTTCAATTTATCTCGAAACAAATGAGAGATAAAATCGTACACGGTGAATCATTTTCTGAAGCCGTCCTGTTATCAAATTATTTTACAGAGGATTTCCAACAGTTTGTCACACTTGGAGAAAATAGTGGTTACCTTGGAAGAGAGCTGACATTGTACAGTGAATTTTTAACAGAAAGAATTGAAACGAAAATATCCAAGTATTTAAGTGTTTTACAACCTACCCTTTTTTTGATATTGGCTATTTTTATAATAGGTGCTTACTTAGCTATTCTTCTACCAATCTATGAAATGATAAATATTGTATAAGAGGAGAGAAAATAGGATGAAATTTATAAGAAATAGCAAAGGTTTCACGCTTGTGGAAATGATGATCGTGTTGCTAATTATTTCTATTTTAATATTAATTACTATTCCAAATGTAACAAAACATTCCGCGTCTATTGATGATAAAGGTTGTAAAGCTTTTGCGCGCATGCTCGAGGGGCAGATTGAAGCGTATAAAATTGAGAAGAAAAAGGTTCCGACTTTAGACGAATTATCCAAGGAAGGTTATTTAAAAGGGGATAAAACATGTCCAAATGGGACGGTAGTTAATATCAATCCTGATAATGGAAGTGTGACTATTGAAGGTGAAGTAGCATCGGGTTCTGAAGCAAGTGGTGGTTAAATCAAATGAAAGAGGATTTACGTTAATCGAACTGTTGCTCGTTTTGTCTATAGTCATGGTTATGACATCTTCTATTATTTTTGTTGCTACTTCTAAGCTTGAGGAGGTAGAGGAAAAACGCTTTTTTAAGCAATTTCAATTGGATGTTCAAAGACTGCAGAGTATATCGATTGGGGAGCAAAAATATACGTATATCAATTTTAAGGAAAATGGTTCAAAATATATTGCCAAATCCGCAAATGTAGAACTATTTGAATACGGGATGCCAATTGGAGTTCGTCTATCTAAAAATAGTAACTTAAAAGAGATTGCCTTTCATCCAAACGGATCAGTGAAAGAATTCGGAACATTATTATTTGAAACAAAGAATGGCCTTAAAAAAGTAACGCTTTATATTGGTAGAGGTAGGATGAATTATGAATAATAGCAGAGGGTTTTCCTTGCCTGAAACGATTGTTTCTTTAAGTGTTATTTTTCTAATTGCAACAACTTTGCTTCCATTATTGAGTAATATGGCAACACAGCTTGAAGAGAAAAGACGAAAATATCATTCTTCTATTGTCATGCATGAGGGCATAAAAATGCATATTGCAGAAAACATCTTAAGTGGGAAAATGCAAATGGATAACCTACTATACACATTTGAAATCGATGATGAACAAATCTGTGTGAACTATGAAGGGATGCGAGAGGAGAAATATAATTGCTTATCAATTTCCTTTTGAAAGGAAACAAAGAAGCTGGATATACATTAATAGAAGGAATTATTCAACTTTCGGTATTAATGGTGTTTTCTCAAATATTTGCAATAACGGTTGGATTGGTACATAAGATGGAAGATAATGTGACAAATCCAACTGAGATAGAATGGGCACTTTTTATACAGGACGTAGAAACCTATTTAAATCATGTAGAAATAATAATGGTGCAAAGAGAAGATATGGGTATACGTTTTCGAAAAAATGGTGAAGAGTTTGATATAGAGATATATGAAAATTTAATTAGAAAACAGAAAAATAGATTAGGTCATGAACAGATGTTGCTCCATGTAAAATCTATATCAGTTAACCTGGAAGGAAATTCATTGAAGCTTGCTGTAGATTTTATGAACGGGATAAAAAAGGAGCACACATTTTATGTTACATTTCATTCAGAATGAGAAAGGGGTATTACTTCCTGCCGCTATTTTATTGCTATTAATCGTTTGTTTTTCATTATTTGCGATAACTGCTGCATACCAATCAAAATATCGAACGTATGATTCGTTGGAATTGAACAATATTAATGCTACTATCAAAAGAATAGAAAATTTAAACGAACGCGTAAAATAATCCTGGTATGTAGTGAGTTGGTGAATCATGTACAAAGTATATTTAGTTGGTTTTATGGGAAGTGGAAAAAGTGCGGTCGGGAGAAGGCTGAGCTATTTATTAAAAATGCCTTATTATGATATGGATAAAGAGATTGTGAAAAATGAACAAAAGACAATTCCAGAAATATTTGAGCAGAGTGGAGAGGTGTATTTTCGAAAATTAGAAACGGAATTCCTTCAAAACTTTCGAAATGAATCATGTATTATTTCGACTGGTGGTGGGGTTGCAATGAATGATGAGAATATCCGAATTATGCGAAAAACTGGTTTAGTTTTATTTTTAGATGCAACGTTCCATGATATTTGGATCAGAATAAAAAATGATAAAAATAGACCGATTGTACAAAGTAGTACGAGAGAAGAATTGGAGCAGTTATATAATAAGCGGAGAAAATTTTATAAGAAATCAGCGCATATTACAATTCTTACAGAGAATCGCCCCTTAAGACAAGTGACAGAATATGCTGGATATCAAGTAAATAGGTTGAAAGGCGAATAATTATGGTCATTCCTTGAATAACGTTCGTATTTAAAGTAATTTATTAAAAAGATTGCTTCCTTTATCTTTCAATGTTAGGATATAGACAAAGCGAGTGAATAATACAGATATAGCGGATGAGCATACGGGGAGAGAACGCATTCGATGCGTCGCCGAAGGAGCAAATAATGAATTTTATGAATCTCTCAGGCAAAAGAACTCGTATAGGACGCAACTCTGGAGAGTGCTTTCGTTTATATTACGCAAAGCCACCAAAGAGGAAAGCCATTTTGGTAAACTTTCAGGTGCCAGGACAGAGAACCCCTGTTTTTAAAAAGGGGTTTTTCTGTCCTTTTTTGTGTGAAAATTCAAAAGGGGGAGATTTTTTTGTCGGAACAGTTGAAACGTACACCTCTATTTAATGACTATGCAACTTATGGAGGAAAAACAATCGATTTTGGTGGCTGGGAATTACCTGTGCAATTTTCTAGTATTAAAGAAGAACACGAAGCAGTAAGAACAAAAGCAGGATTGTTTGATGTTTCTCATATGGGAGAAATAACGGTTACAGGTTCAAAAGCTGAAGCATTTCTACAAAAATTGATAACGAATGATGTCTCCAAATTAGTGAGTGGTCAAGCACAGTATACTGCAATGTGTTATGAAGATGGCGGCATTGTGGATGATTTATTAGTTTATAAAAAAGAAGAAAACAACTATTTATTAGTAGTGAATGCATCCAATATTGAAAAAGATTTTGAATGGATGAAACAAAATGCAACTGATGATGTTGAACTAGTTAATAAATCGGATGAATATGGTCTACTTGCATTGCAGGGGCCGTTAGCACAAAGCATTTTACAAAAACTAACTTCTAAAAATCTTGATGAAATTGGATTCTTCCGTTTTGTGGATAATATCGAAGTAGCTGGAAAAACAGTTCTGATCTCTCGTACTGGTTACACTGGTGAAGATGGATTTGAAATTTATACAGCAAGCAATAATGTTTCGGACATATGGAGCAGTATCCATAAAGCAGGAAAAGAAGATGGACTTCTTCCTTGTGGACTTGGAGCACGTGATACATTACGTTTTGAAGCTTGCCTTCCTTTATACGGACAAGAGTTATCCAAAGACATTTCTCCTCTCGAAGCAGGTTTAGGATTCGTAGTAAAACTTAAAAAAGAACAAGATTTCAATGGTAAATCTGTATTGGCTAATCAAAAAGAAAATGGTACTCCTCGAAAAAGTGTTGGAATTGAAATGATTGACAAAGGTATTCCACGTACTGGATATCCAGTGTTCGTTGGTGAAAAGCAAATAGGAATTGTTACGACAGGTACACAGTCGCCTACACTGAAAAAAAATATTGGTCTGGTATTAATTGACGCAACATTTGCAGAACTCGGTCAAGAGTTAGAAGTTGAAATTAGAAATAAACGTCTGAAAGCTGTTACTGTAGCCACGCCATTTTATAAAAGACAAAAATAATTGCAGAAAGAGGTTGTCCATTGATGAAGCATCGTTATCTACCAATGACTGAACAAGATCAAAAGGAAATGTTAGATGTAATCGGCATTTCTTCCGTTGATGAATTGTTTGCAGATATCCCTGAGAAAGTACGATTTAAAGGGGAATATAATATTAAACCTGCGAAAGCGGAGTCAGCTTTATTGAAAGAATTATCTGTTCTAGCGGATAAAAATGCGGATAGCAAAAAATACGCATCATTTTTAGGTGCTGGTGTGTATGATCATTTTAAGCCAATCATTGTAGATCATGTTATATCTAGATCTGAATTTTATACAGCATATACGCCGTATCAACCAGAAATCTCACAAGGAGAGCTTCAAGCTATTTTTGAATTTCAAACGATGATTTGTGAATTAACTGGAATGGATCTTGCGAACTCGTCTATGTATGACGGTGGAACTGCTTTAGCAGAAGCAGGAAATTTAGCAGCAGGACATACAAAAAGAAAAAAATTATTAGTTTCTGAAGCGGTTCATCCGGAATATATTGATGTTGTCAAAATGTATGCAAAAGGTCAAAATGTGAACGTTGTTTCGATCCCTACAAATGATGGTGTAACGGATTTAGCAAAACTAGAAGAACTTGTAGATGAAGAGACTGCTGCAGTAATAGTCCAATATCCAAACTTCTTTGGTCAAATTGAAGATTTAGCGAGAGTCGAACAACTAACACATGAACAAAAAGCATTATTCGTTGTTTCTGCAAATCCACTTGCGCTTGGAGCATTAACTCCTCCTGGTAAATTTGGAGCAGATATTACAGTTGGAGACGCGCAACCTTTTGGAATTTCTGAAGCATTCGGTGGACCTCACTGCGGTTTCTTTGCAGTAACATCTAAATTAATGCGTAAAGTACCTGGTCGACTAATTGGTGAAACAACAGATGAAGAAGGTCGTCGCGGATTTGTATTAACGTTACAAGCTCGTGAACAACATATTCGTCGCGATAAAGCAACCTCTAACATTTGTTCTAACCAAGCATTAAATGCGCTTGCTGCTTCCGTAGCAATGACTGCACTAGGGAAAAAAGGCGTGAAAGAAATGGCTATTCAAAATATTACTAAGACACACTATGCAAAACAAGCATTTGAAAAAGCTGGTTTTATCATTCCTTTCCAAGGTGCACATTTCAATGAAATCGTTGTAAAAGTGAATGGCTCCGTTGTAGATGCAAACAAATCACTATTGGAAAAAGGAATTATCGGTGGATTTGATTTAGGCCGCGTCAATTCAGATCTTAAAAACCATGTGTTAATCGCTGTAACGGAACAACGTACAAAAGAAGAGATAGATGCACTCGTGCAAGAAATGGGGGCTATTTATGCATAAAGATAATCAACCACTAATTTTTGAAATTACGAAAGAAGGTCGTGTAGGTTATAACCTACCCGAATTAGATGTGCCAGAAATAGATTTATCTTCCTTATTTCCTGCTAGTATTGTTCGCAAGGAAGAAGCGGAATTACCAGAGGTATCTGAGTTAGATATTATGCGTCACTATACAGCACTTTCTAACCGTAACCACGGTGTGGATACTGGATTTTATCCACTAGGTTCTTGTACGATGAAATACAATCCAAAAATAAATGAATCAGTTGCGCGCTTCCCAGGATTCGCTAATATTCACCCATTACAAGACGAATCTTCTGTACAAGGTGCAATGGAGTTAATGTATGATCTTCAAGAACATTTAATCGAAATTACAGGTATGGACGAAGTGACGCTACAACCGGCCGCTGGTGCGCATGGTGAATGGACAGCTCTTATGATGATTCGTGCATTCCATGAAGCAAATGGGGATACTCACCGCACGAAAGTAATTGTACCTGATTCAGCACATGGAACGAATCCGGCATCTGCAACAGTCGCAGGTTTTGAAACTATTACGGTGAAATCAGATGATAATGGTTTAGTAGATTTAGAAGATTTACGTCGCGTAGCCGGTCCAGATACAGCAGCCCTAATGCTCACAAATCCAAATACCTTAGGTCTTTTTGAAGAAAGCATTCTAGAATTAGCTGAAATCATCCACGGTGTTGGTGGTAAATTATACTATGACGGAGCTAACTTAAACGCTGTTATGTCAAAAGCTCGTCCAGGGGACATGGGATTTGACTGTGTTCACTTGAATTTGCATAAAACATTTACAGGTCCACATGGGGGTGGTGGTCCAGGTTCAGGTCCAGTAGGAGTGAAGGCTGACCTAATTCCATTCTTACCAAGTCCAGTGCTTGTAAAAGAGGATGAAAAATATACATTCGATTACAATCGTCCACAAACGATTGGTCGTGTAAAACCATTCTACGGAAACTTTGGAATCAATGTGCGTGCTTATACATATATTCGTTCAATGGGTCCAGATGGTCTAAAAGCAGTAACCGAATATGCAGTATTGAATGCAAATTATATGATGAGACGTTTGGAAGAATACTTTGATCTTCCTTATAACCGTCATTGTAAGCATGAATTTGTATTAAGTGGTCGTCGTCAGAAGAAATTGGGTGTACGTACACTTGATATGGCGAAACGTCTGCTCGATTTTGGCTATCATCCACCAACAATCTATTTCCCATTGAATGTAGAAGAAGGTATGATGATTGAACCGACAGAAACAGAGTCCAAAGAAACTTTGGATGCTTTCTGCGATGCAATGATCCAAATTGCAAAAGAAGTAGAAGAAAATCCAGAAATCGTTCAAAATGCACCACATACAACGGTAATCAATCGTTTAGACGAAACAAAAGCTGCTCGTCATCCGGTATTACGTTATACAAAAGCATAAAAGAGAAAGTGCGGTCCTAAAAATGGATCGCACTTTTTTACTATTAATTACTATATAGTAAAAACTGGAATCATTGCAACGTCGTGTTTTTTTATATAGTGCGTACCAAGTAATCAAAATAGTAACCACCGTGTTTTAGCACTCCGGTATTAGCTTTCCGCGGGCGGGCGTCGAGCCTCCTCACTTCGCTGCGGGGTCTCGCCTGTCTCGCTTTCCCGCAGGAGTCTCATACCGTCGCGCTAAATCCAACTTTATGTAGCGCTTCTTAAAATAAAATCCGATAAATAAATAAATTCGATAAAATACTCTATAAATGCGACCACCATATCACAATACTACTTTAACTTGGTATGAGATTATGAGTGTCAGTTGCAAACAATCAATATATTGCGCAAATGTCCAAGAATGTTGCGAGTACCACGTCCTATGTTGCGCATAATTTATCGGATAATCATATCCGGATAAAAAGTGCGGATACCTTTGCCGTAGTGCGATGTTACTGAATAGATAGCATGGCCCTATGGGATTGGAGCGAAAGGGCGGCAACTCCAGCGGGATGAGTGAGACAGATGAGCCATCACAAACGCAAATGCGGCGGTGATGGCTCATCGCTCACCCCGCTGAAAGCGTCCGCCCTGCAGTGGAAATCCTAGCGGAAACTAACTAATTTGCACTATATAAATTATGTGCAACATTGTAGTTAGTTTTGGATTGGAATAATTAGTAAGAAAATAAAAAAAGGCTCTCCTGTTTAAAGAAGAACCTTTATTATTATTTAGATTTTATCTTGCCAGTCCAAGTTTTGAATCCACCTTGAAGCTGATTCAAATCTGTACATCCTTTTTTCTTTAAAAACATTGCTGCACGTGAGCTTCTTGCACCACTTTGGCAATATAGATAAACTGGTTTGTCTGTGCGAATTTCCTTAAAACGTTGTCGAAGTTGTGACGAAGGAATATTTCTTGCCCCAAGAACATGTCCTGCATCAAATTCTTTTGGTTCTCTTACATCGATTAATTGAGCTTTACGGTACCCCTCAATAAACTGTTCTTGCGTAAGATTTGTAACGGCTTTCTTTAGACGGAACGCTTGTACACCAGCATAAGCTAGCAAAATAACAAGTACAGCGATCATAATGTATAAAATAGTAGGCACGGTCTTTCCCCTTTCTATGTTTCACTCCTTATTATAAAAGATTAACTAGATACAATTCAATCTATTTGATAAAATGAATATCGTTATGGGGGGAGAAGAAGTAATGGAAAAGACGAAATGGTACTTTATTAATTCTGGACCTTGTAGTCCATCTTATAATATGGCGTTAGATGAAGCGCTACTTGATTGGCATAGTGAGGGACTTATTCCACCAGTCATTCGATTTTATGAATGGAACCCTGCAACATTGTCCATTGGTTATTTTCAATCTGTTGAAAAAGAAATAGATTTAGAAGCGGTAGAGCGTTTAGGTCTTGGTTTTGTTCGTAGACCAACTGGAGGAAGAGGTGTTCTGCATGAACATGAGCTTACGTATAGCGTTATAGTATCTGAGAAATATCCTGACATGCCTGCTACCGTTACGGAAGCTTATCGTGTAATTAGTGAAGGATTATTACTTGGTTTTCAAAACCTAGGTCTAGATGCTTATTTTTCTATTCCTGACACAGAAGAGAAAAAAATAGATTTAAAGAAACCGAAGTCAGCAGTTTGTTTTGATACTCCAAGTTGGTATGAACTTGTTGTGGAAGGAAAAAAAGTAGCTGGTAGTGCGCAAACGAGACAAAAAGGTGTTATACTTCAACACGGCGCAATTTTGTTGGATTTAGATGAAGATAAACTCATTCAGACGTTTAAGTTTGCTTCCAATGAGGTAAGAGATAGGGTAAAAGCAAGTTTGTCAAAGAAAGCAGTTGCTATAAACAAAATTAGTCAAAGTCCTGTATCAGTCGACGACTGTAAAATAGCTTTTAAACATGGATTTGAAGATGCTTTACACATAGATTTAGTAGAAATTACACTAAGTGAAGCGCAAGAACAGTACGTGAAAGAGCTGGAACAGAAGCGATATGCAAATGATGAATGGAATTTTAAAAAATAATTATATTTTTTTTAGTCCTTTAGTACATTGACTACTGATATGCTTGCGTTTGTAGCTAAACTGCTAATTTGCAAAAAAACACAACATATAGTAATGTCATTTATAATAATACACCATATACAGTATGGTGTATTTTATTTTTTTAATTAAAAGGGAGGCAATATGATGGTATTAGCATCTCAGAATAAAAATGCAACCATTAACATTGAGCAGTTAAACGAAGACATTGAACTATTTCCACAAGTACACCCGATTACAAACGACATGAAATTGACACACAAAGGTGTTTCCCGATTAGTAATGATTGACCGTTATTCATTCAAGGACACAGAAAAGAAAACGCTAAAAGTAGGGGATTTTGTCGTTCTAACTGTAAAAGCTGATCCAAAGTTTCCTGCACGTGGTTTAGGTTTTATCGTTTCAATTGATGAAGAAACAAACACAGCAGAGGTATTAATTGAAGAGGACTATCGAAGTGCAATTGATGATAGTGATGGGCTTACAACTGGAATTGTTAGACGTTCAATCAATGTTATTGAGAAACCATTAGAATTATTTTATGAACAAATAGCAAAACGTAATGCAACTGGTCTTGCTTCTGTAGAAAAAACGGAAGAAAAACGTGCTGAGTGGTTCCAAAAATTCTATGAACAGCTTGTTTCGTTGAAATTTATTCCTGCTGGACGAGTATTATACGGAGCGGGCACTGGAACAGATGTAACCTATTTTAACTGTTATGTAATGCCATTCGTAGCTGATTCTCGTGAAGGAATTAGTGATCATCGTAAGCAAGTAATGGAAATTATGAGTCGCGGTGGTGGCGTTGGGACAAACGGTTCAACTCTACGTCCACGTAACACACTTGCTCGTGGAGTAAACGGAAAATCTTCAGGATCTGTTTCATGGCTAGACGATATAGCTAAACTGACTCATCTTGTAGAACAAGGTGGATCAAGACGTGGAGCACAAATGATCATGCTAGCTGACTGGCATCCAGATATTGCGGAATTTATCATTTCAAAAATGCAAAATCCGCGTATACTACGCTTCTTAATCGAAAATACAAACGATGAAACGATTAAGCAATTAGCGAAGGACAAGCTTAAATTTAATCCTTTAAACTTTCAGGAAGAAGCGATGTATCAAGGAATTGTGAACTACAAAGCTATTCCAGGATTAGGTGGTTTCAACGAAGGAATTATTCGTGATGCGGAAACGAAACTACGTGATGGTGGTACGTTCACAGTACACAACTCTGAGTTTTTATCAGGAGCGAATATCTCTGTCACGCTTACAGATGACTTTATGAAAGCAGTAGAAGATGATACAGACTTTGAACTGCGTTTTCCTGCAATTGAATCATATACACCAGAACAAATGGCTTACTATAACAAACATTGGCATGAAGTTGGGGATGTTCGAGAATGGGAAAAGATGGGCTATGCAGTTAGAACGTACAGAACAGTAAGAGCAAAAGAGCTTTGGAATTTGATAAATGTTTGTGCTACTTACTCTGCAGAACCTGGTATTTTCTTCATCGATAATGCAAATGAAAAAACAAATGCGAAAGCATATGGCCAAAAAGTAGTCGCTACGAACCCATGTGGTGAACAGCCGCTTGCACCATATTCTGTGTGTAACTTAGCTGCTGTAAACCTAGCGCAATTTGCAAATAAAGAAACAAAAACAGTAAACTTTGAAGCTTTAAAAGAAACGGTAAGTGTTGGTGTGCGCATGCAAGATAACGTAATCGATGCAACCCCTTATTTCTTAAAAGAAAATAAAGTACAAGCATTAGGTGAAAGACGTGTAGGTTTAGGCGTGATGGGTCTTGCAGATCTTTTAATTTATTGTGAAAAAGAGTATGGCTCGGAAGAAGGAAATATATTAGTTGATGAGGTCTTTAAAACGATTGCACTAGCTGCATACGAAACTTCAGCAGAGCTGGCGCAAGAACGAGGAAGTTTTCCATTCTTAACAGCCGATACAGAGGAAGAAACGAATCGTTTACGAAAAGCTTTTACAGAAACAGGATTTATGCAATCTATGCCGGAAGAAATTAGAAATTCTATTTTAGAAAATGGAATTCGCAACTCTCATTTATTAACGGTTGCTCCAACGGGATCTACGGGAACAATGGTAGGTGTTTCTACTGGACTTGAACCTTATTATTCCTTCACATATTACAGAAGTGGACGTTTAGGGAAATTCATCGAAGTAAAAGCAGATATCGTACAAGAATATCTAAAAGCAAATGCGGCAGCGGAAGAAGAAAGTCTTCCAAACTGGTTTGTTACTGCAATGGAGCTTTCTCCAGATGCGCATGCAGATGTTCAGTGTATTATTCAACGTTGGATTGATAGTTCTATTTCGAAAACTGTAAACGCGCCTCGTGGCTATACAGTAGAACAAGTAGAAGGAGTATATGAACGATTGTATCGTGGTGGTGCAAAAGGCGGTACAGTGTATGTTGATGGAAGCCGCGATTCCCAAGTACTAACTCTAAAAGCGGAAGAAAATACACAAGATGATCATAGACAAGAAGAAAAGCTATTCGAAAAGCGTCCAATTGTTTTAATTGATACAATTCAAGATTTACGTTCAACAAACGTAACTATTGGATCAGAAGTGGGAAATACTTGTCCGGTATGTCGCAAAGGTACAGTGGAAGAAATGGGCGGCTGTAACACATGTACAAATTGTAATGCGCAATTAAAATGCGGATTATAATGTAATCTATAAAACACACATTGAATGTGGAGTATTCAATGTGTGTTTTTTGTATGTAGATAACATTTAATTATATTGTTTAATTATCTTCCTTAAGTATCAAACTGTTAGAAAAAGGAGAAGTGAAGATGAAATTAAATGGTTTATCTGTTAGTACTAGTTTTGTAACAGCATTGATTTGTATATTACTTTTGAAAATGATGGAATTTTTTCATTTTATCAAATGGAGCCCTATTGGTTATGCGGACAAATTGGAAGTATTGAGTAAGAGTAAAGATTATTGGAAATGGTTTATTTTATTTATAGGACTCTGGTGTTTTTGTATTGTTCTTTATTATATTAGTTTAATCTTCATAAAAATTCCTGTATCTATTAGTAGCTTAGCGCTGGGGATTATTTTGGCAGTAGCTCTAGAATGGCTATTTTTGGATAAAATTTCAGTTTCCAAAACAATCAAACATTTATCAATTCCATTTATATGTATCGTCGTTATGCTAGTACGATTTTTAATGGAATCCGCCATTTTTCATGTGCAGGATAATCCGCTGAGCAAATGAAAATTTACCCCAACCGTTTCCTATGATAAAATAAAAAGTAGATTTGAATAAGAAAACGAGATGGGGTATAACAATGAAACTTGAAAAATTACGTGCAGCTTTAGAAGAACACGGAGTAGATGCTTTACTTATAACGAATGGATATAGCAGACGATATATGACGGACTTTACTGGTACAGCAGGTGTAGCAATTGTTTCAAAAAATGATGCAGTATTTATTACAGATTTTCGTTATACGGAACAAGCTGCTAGTCAAGTAAAAGACTATCGAATCGTACTACACACGAAATTATTAAGCGAAGAAATTGCCAATCAAGTAAAAGAAATGGGTATTAAATCACTTGGGTTTGAAAAAGATGATGTCACTTTTAGTGGCTATGAAGTGTATAAACAAGCAATTCAAGCAGATTTAGTTCCTCTTTCTGGTTTAGTAGAAAAAATTCGCTTGATTAAGACGGAGGAAGAGATTAGTATTATAAAGGCAGCTTGTCGCATTGCAGATCAGGCTTTTGAACACATTGTTACATACATAAAACCGGGAATGACAGAGTTAGATGTGTCAAATGAGCTTGAGTTTTTCATGCGTAAACTTGGTGCTTCTTCTTCCTCTTTTGATACAATCGTTGCTTCTGGTGTAAGATCAGCACTTCCACATGGGGTTGCTACAAGCAAAGTTATTGAAGATGGTGACTTTGTGACACTTGACTTTGGGGCACTTTATAATGGATATATTTCGGATACAACTCGAACAATAGCAGTAGGTGAACCGAGTGATAAGTTAAAAGAAATATATCAAGTAGTTTTAGATTCACAATTACTTGCTTTAGAGATGATAAAACCAGGTATGACGGGTAAAGAAGCAGATGCAATTGCTCGTGACTATATTGCTTCGAAAGGATATGGGGAAGCATTTGGTCATTCTTTAGGTCATGGTATTGGTCTTGAAGTACATGAAGGTCCAGGGTTATCTTTCCGTTCTGATATTACACTAGAACCAGGGATGATTATTACAATTGAGCCAGGAATATACTTGCCGAATATCGGTGGAGTTCGTATAGAAGACGATGCGATTGTAACAGAAAATGGTCTTGAAAAGCTGACGCATTCGACAAAAGAATTACTTATCTTATCTTAAATTTTGGAGGAATAACAATGATTTCTGTAAATGATTTTAAAACAGGTTTAACTATAGTAGTAGATGGTGTACTTTATCGCGTGCTAGATTTTCAACACGTAAAACCAGGTAAAGGTGCAGCTTTTGTGCGATCTAAACTAAGAAACTTACGTAACGGATCCGTAAACGAAAAAACATTCCGTGCCGGAGAAAAAGTAGAAAAAGCACAAATTGATAATAAAAAAATGCAATATCTATATGCAAGCGGAGATCAACATGTATTCATGGATACAGAATCTTACGAGCAAATTGAATTAGGTGAGAAACAAATCGAGCATGAATTAAAATTCTTACGTGAAAACATGGAAATTCATATTATTCAATATCAAGGTGAAATACTTGGCGTAGAGTTACCTAAAACAGTTACTTTGGAAGTTACAGAAACAGAACCAGGTATTAAAGGAGACACTTCAGGTGGTGGTTCTAAGACGGCAACAGTTGAAACTGGTCTTGTTGTAACCGTTCCACTTTTCATCAATGTTGGAGACAAACTAATTATTAATACAGATGAAGGTTCATACGTTTCAAGAGGTTAATCAATCTGCAAACAGTTATATAAAGAAGTACACAGCGGACGAACATTCGCAATAGTATTACCAATAAAGGATCAGGAAGTGACTTAGTCACTTCCTGATCCTTTTGTTTTCACCCGATAATAGCATGGTCGATAAGAGCTTATAACGACAGTTTAGGCGGACAAGCATTCGGTAGGTGCTTATGAGCTGAGTAGCCGATTGAATTACATAAATAATCATGTTCATTTTTGTGTTTTTAACGGCACTGTTTTTTTACATCACGCATTTTAGTAAAATAATGTCCTTTATAAAGGATACGCTATATTTGCGTGACTTTTTTTCATATTTGTGGACGGACTTTCATATGTTGTTTGTATGGAAGGGGGAGGCATTGTGGAACTTCACGATGTACTTCGAGTGGCTGGTATAGGATTATTAATTGCTATACTTCATTTGTTTTTTGAGTCAACAGGGAAGAAGGAATTCGCCTTTTTTTTATTTTTTGTCGGTTATATCTATATGACAATTGAGTTATTACGATTATTGAAGGTATTCTTTTATGAAATTTCTACATTTCTAGAATGGCTTATTATGACGAGCTGACAAATGATTGTATATATTACGATCATCATCGCATTTTGTTTATTGCAATTAGTGAAAGCAATTTATCCGCGACTACACTCTGTTGTTTATACTATTTACATTTTTTTGTTCTTATCTTATATTTTGATGACTTTTATCATTCCTTATACTACTCAATTCATTTCTGTCATCCCAACAGCCCTTCTACCTGTGTTTAAGTTACTTCTATTTTCTGTCATTTTACTATTCGTTTCTCAAATAGTAGAGGAACTACTGATTGAGTATGAATATACAAGCCTTGCTACTATTCTTACATTTACAACAAAAGCAATATTAATAATGGTTTGGCTCAGACATATGCAACAATTTTATGCTAAATTCTTTTCCATAATGGGATTACTTTCTTGAAGGAATGAATCATATGAACGAAATGATTAGCACTATACTCCAGCCAGTAAAAGAAGTCATTCAAACGTTTACTTTTATCCTTTTTTTTGCATTTGTGTTTCTTTGTTTAGAGTGGTTCATTCCAAAGAGCAAGAGGCTTTTGAAATTTCTATTTATCTATCTCATTTGCTTTTTTTGCTTAGAGCCAGCGTATCGAACATTAGAACTTATTCAAATCCTTGCAAGCCAATTAGTTACATTGTTTTTAGGGATGTATCCTTTGTTAACAGCCGGAATTGCCATTTCAGGAGGAGCATTATTAGTAACTTTATGGAATCCTGCTGTTCTGTTATTTGCTTCGTTCACTGCTTTTTTGGCGGAGAAAGTTCTCATACCATCCATTATAGCGGCTTTTATTTTTGATTTAATTAGCAGGATTCATCCAACTACTTCATTTTCTAAGCTATCGGATTTAATACGAATGACATTAGTAGGTACTACTTCAATTGTCTTAGTGTTGTACAGTTTTTTTATAACGGTAAATGGTGTAATTACATGGACAGTCGGGGGGGCGGTTAGTGAAACAGTTAAGCGTTTGATTCAAAATAATATACCATTTGTCGGGTCATTATTAACGGAAAGTATAAGTACGATGAAAAGTTATTCTTCTTCCGCTTCGATCATCACAGGGAATGCACTTCTTTTTTCTGTCTTAATATTAGTATCGATTCCGACTATCCAAACAATACTAATCGCCTTTTTATATCGATTACTTGGTGCATTATTAGAACCTTTTTTAGACTCTGATATTAGTGGGCTATTGGATGATATAGGGAAAACTCTTTTTGTCTTATCTATCATTTCGGTATTAATCGCATTTGCGTTCTTTTTCACGATAATATTGGCCATGCTCTTTGCAAAACTTTTAGTGAGTGTGAAAGGATAATTGTAATCATCCAAAGAATTTTATATGGAATCTTATTTATTGTCATCATAGGAGAGCTTTTCTCCATTCTATTAGAACAAGTAGATAAAGAGAAAACAGGATTCATCGTAAAAATATCGATAATATTTTGGATTATGTCTAATCTCTTCATATAAATAGTTTTAACAGCATAAAGTATTATATCCATAATGAAAAGAAGGGTGAGTTCTATTTCACTGAAACAAAAACCCACTTTTCGTTTTGTTGTTATAGGAGGAACAGTACTATTCATAAGTCTACTTTTTTCAGGATTTTTCAATATGAATAATGGAAATAAAACGGAGTCTACCCCAAAAACACTTCAAACCCCTGGGGACCTATCGTCGGTCCTTGAAAAGATAAGAGGAGTAGGTCGTGTCGCAATATACTTTCATTATTCGAATGGTCCTGAAGAAAAAACGGAGAGTGATGTATCATTTTTCCAATGGACAAGTGACAGCAAAAGGAACAAGGAGGAGCTAATTGGAATATTAGTAGTTGCGGAGGGAGCGAGCGATAAGCATATACAAAACAAACTGTTGACAACTATTTCATCTGTTTTACAAATATCTCCACATCGAATTGTGATTGAAGAAATGGAATTGGAGGAATAATAATATGAATGTAAAAAAGAGATCCATTTGGTTTTTAACATTAATTAGTTTAATAGCTGTAATCACCGTTTTCTATGTTACAGATCGAACATCGCCATTTGATGGGTTGCAGTTATTTTCAAATCAAACATTAGATGACGTAAAATTAGTTGAAACTTCTTCTACAAATGAACAATCTTTTGTTACAAAAAGCAACGCATTTGAAGAAATGAGAATGGAAGTTCAAGATAAACGTAGTAAACTTAATGATCAACTAACAAAAAAAGTAGGTAGTAATGATTTTACTGCGGAGGAAAAAGATGCTGCATACAATCAAATTGAAGAATTAGTGAAAATAGATGGCGCTGAAGGAATGCTAGAGCTTATCATAAAATCTCTAGGATATGATGATGCACTTGTTAGAATCGAAGATAACTCGGTGCTAATAGACGTTGTCTCGAGTGAACAATCTTCCAAAAAAGCGTCGGATATTATCTATGCTGTAAAACGCGAGTGGCCAAAAGCTTATAAAGTAGAAGTGAATTTTGACGGTCAATAATAAAAAGAGTGCCATTTAGGCGCTTTTTTTTTATTATTTCGGAAGTTTTCACACCTATCTATTTCAAATTATCGTAAAAACGTCTAAAATGGGAAAGGTAAGTATTAATTATGCAAACAAAGGGAGCTAGATCACATGAAAATCCAAGAAATTAGAGAAATTATAAAATTAGTCGATCAATCCACACTAGATGAATTTCTATATGAATCAGAAGGCACTAAAATTAAATTAAAAAAGAACGATAAAAGTTCTGTTGCAACAAGTGCAGTGGCATTTGAAAGTACTTCCTTAGTAGAACAACCTGTTGTAGTAGAAACTAAGCCAGTTCAAGTAAGCGTACCGAAAGAAGTAATGGAAGAGAAAGTTGAAAAAGTAGAGGAAGATAAATCGTTACAAAAAATTACTTCCCCTATGGTCGGCACCTTTTATCAATCTTCATCACCAGAAGCACCTGTTTACGTTCAAGTAGGTACGAAAGTGTCAGCGGAATCCATTGTTTGTATCGTAGAAGCAATGAAATTATTCAACGAAATAGAAGCAGAAGTGAATGGGGAAATTGTAGAGATTCTAGTTAAAGATGGACAATTAGTTGAATACGGACAACCTCTGTTCCTCGTAAAAGGAAACTAAGAAAGGGGCAAGGACGATGAAAAAAGTATTAATTGCCAATCGTGGTGAAATTGCAGTTCGTATCATTCGAGCATGTAAAGAAATGGACATTGAAACGGTTGCTGTTTATTCCGAAGCAGATCGAGATGCTTTACATGTTCAAATTGCTGATGAGGCATACTGTATAGGACCAAGATTATCAAAAGACTCTTATTTAAATTTTTCTAATATAATAAGTGTCGCAAAATTAACTGGTTGTGATGGTATACACCCTGGATACGGCTTTTTGGCAGAAAATGCAAGTTTTGCGGAATTGTGCGAAGAATGTGCGATTGAATTTATCGGACCTTCGTCATCTGCCATTTCTAGCATGGGTACAAAAGATGTTGCTAGAGAAACTATGCGAAAAGCTGGTGTTCCTGTTGTACCTGGTTCAGTGGGAATTATTCCAGATGAAAAAGAAGGACTAAAAATCGCTCGTGAAATTGGTTTCCCTGTTATTATTAAAGCCACTGCTGGTGGTGGAGGGAAAGGAATTCGTGTTGCTAGGGATGAAGAAGAACTAGTAAAAGGAATTCAAATTACGCAAAAAGAAGCTGCTGCAGCTTTCGGAAATCCTGGTGTTTACTTAGAAAAATTTATAGAAGAGTTTAGACATGTGGAAATTCAAGTATTAGCCGACGGACATGGAAATGCTGTTCATTTAGGTGAACGTGATTGTTCCATCCAACGTAGAATGCAAAAATTGGTAGAGGAAGCCCCTTCTCCAGCGTTATCAGAAGAGTTACGAGCGGCGATGGGTGATGCTGCTGTAAAAGCCGCACTTGCTGTTAATTATAAGAGTGCAGGAACAGTAGAATTTATTTTTGACCATATTAACCAAACATTTTATTTCATGGAAATGAACACACGAATTCAAGTAGAGCATCCTGTAACAGAAATGGTTACTGGTATTGATTTGATTCAACAACAATTAAAAATTGCAGCAGGAGAAAAACTTGCCTTTACACAAAAAGATATTAAGATAAAAGGCTGGGCAATTGAATGTCGTATTAATGCTGAAAACCCTGCGAAAAACTTTATGCCTTCACCAGGTAAGATTGACATGTATCTTGCACCAGGAGGAAATGGTGTACGTGTAGATTCTGCGATGTATCCAGGGTATAGTATACCGCCATTTTACGATTCGATGGTTGCGAAACTGATTACTTATGGAGATACACGTGAAGAAGCGATCGCGAAGATGAAACGTGCTTTAGGCGAGTTTATTATAGACGGTGTAGAAACAACAATTTTATTCCATGAGAAATTAATGAATCATGAAGTATTTAAATCTGGTGACTTTGATACAAAGTTCCTTGAAAGATACGATGTAATGAATTCATAATAGGAGTGAAAAATATGGCAGAGACAAATGAACAAAAATTTGTTCAAATGACTCCTGAAGGAAAAGAATACTTAGGCACAATTGAAATTGCTCCAGAAGTAATTACGGTTATTGCTGGTATTGCAACAAACGAAGTAGAAGGTATCGCGGGCACTCGCGGAAATTTTGCAGCAGGAGTTGTAGAACGTCTAGGCAAAAAAGTTCATGGTAAAGGAATTAAAACGGAAATATCAAGTGATGGATTATTTATCGATGTTTACTGCCTCGTAAAGTATGGTGCATCTGTACCTACTGTTGCAACAGAGGTTCAAACCCAAATTCGTCAAGCAATTGAAAATATGACAAGTTTGGTACCAAAAGAGGTAAATGTCCATATTACTGGCGTGCAATTTGAAACAATTACAGAATAAGCGAAAGAGTCATCCCTGCGATGGCTCTTTTTCTTTGTCTAACGCTTATGCCAACCGTTTAGGGGCGGATAGTCACACTTTATGGGCATATAGCGCCGATTAAGGGGTTCATAGAATTGATATGGGCTTATGTCAACCGTTTAGGGGCGGATAGCCACACTTTACGGGCATATAGCACCAGTTAAGGGGTTCATAGAATTGATATGGGCTATGCCAACCGTTTAGGGGCGGATAGCCACACTTTATGGGCATATAGCGCCGGTTAAGGGGTTCATAGAATTGATAGGAGCATATGCCAACCGTTTAGGGAGATAGCTACACTTTTGGAACATATAGCGTCAAACTCGGTCATGTTGGAATTTGTAAATGCTTAAAGAATGAATTTATGTTCAGATAGTCATGATTTTTGTTTATAAAGCGTTGGTTTATGCACTGTAGATGCTGATAGTATGGTGTTTACTTCCAACTGAACAAGAAAGTATATAATTTTGGTATGCTATGCACTCATATTTTAAGGTGTTTTGAGCATTTGATATATATCTTTAGAGCAATAGTAAATTAAAAAGTATCCATGGATAAAGAAGCGAAGCCGCGTCCGAAATGGTATCTTCGGAAGCTTTTAAAAGAATAGGAAAGGATTTATTCTCTCATTACCCAAACCTTATGTACCTTGTCTTTACCTATTTCAAGAGGGCGACGGATAAACATCTACCACAAGATTACCGTAAAAAGTGTAGATGGAATTGACGCAGTCACTTCCATCTACACAATTCCAATAGTAATAGTGTAGATAATGTTTCGTCCAAATCACTCTTGAAATAGTGAAGACAAAATGCACTTAACCTTTAACAAAAAATACTCAAATAATGTTCTTCTTCTTTCATTTGATAGATTATTAGTACTTGTTTTTGCAATAACCTTGTAATAGTCATGACAGCTCTCTATAATAAGAAGGTCTTTAAAGTTGATTTCAACATTAAATACGAGTAAATAAAATAACAATAACTCACAGAAAAATTACATGTAATAAGTGATTGTATGAAAAAGTAGGAGTTAGACGATTACATATTGACGTAAATAACTATAGTATAAAGGGTTTCTGAAATAATATGAAAACACTCGAAATTCCTGTATACTATTGATTAGATAGTTACATTTAAAGGAGAACTAAATAATGAAACGAAGATTAGCAAGAGAATTAGCACTACAAGCACTATTTCAGTTAGACAATCACGAAATTTCGATAGAGGAAGCAATTGGTCATGTTACAGATGATCATGATGCATTTTTAACACAACTAGTTAGTGGAGTGGTTGAACATAAAGAACATATTGATGCTTCATTAATAGAGAAGCTAGAAAACTGGTCGCTTTCTCGACTACCAAAAATAGAACGTACAGTACTTCGCATCGCAATTTATGAATTATTATTTACAGAAGAAACACCGGCAAAAGTAGTTATTAATGAATCTATAGAAATTTGCAAAATCTTCGGAGATGAGAAATCTAGCCGTTTTGTAAATGGTGTATTATCCAAATATACAACTCAATCATGATCCGTATTTGAAGGAGAGTTAATAGTGACTAATAATATTATTGACGGCAAACAAATAGCAGGGAAAGTTACGGAAAAAGTTAAAAAAAGAGTAGAAGATTTGAAAACATTAGGTATTACACCAGGGCTAGCAGTTGTTCTAGTTGGCAATAATGCGGCTTCTCAAACATATGTTAACAATAAAACGAAAACATGCGAAAAATTAGGGATGTATTCGGTTCTTATCGAATTAGATGAGCAAGTTTCAGAAGAAGAATTATTAAAACAAGTGGAACTTTTAAATGATGATGAGAAAATTCATGGTATTTTAGTTCAGTTACCATTACCAAATCAAATCGATGAGGATCGTGTAATTGCTGCAATTTCACCTTTAAAAGATGTGGATGGTTTTCATCCTGAAAACGTTGGAAAAATGATGATTGGACAACCGACATTCCTTCCTTGCACACCATTTGGAGTACTAAAGTTATTAGAATATAGTAGTGTAGATATTGCAGGGAAGCATGCGGTGATCATTGGTAGAAGTAATATTGTGGGAAAGCCGATGGGTCAACTGTTATTACAAAAAGATGCAACCGTTACGTACTGTCATTCTAAAACAAGAGATTTGCACGCATATACAAAACAAGCCGATATATTGGTTGTTGCTATAGGTCGTGCAAAAGCCATTGATGCTAGTTATATAAAAGCAGGTGCAGTTGTCATTGATGTTGGGATGAACCGTGATGAAAATAACAAATTATGCGGGGATGTAGATTTTACTACGGTAAAAGAAGTCGCATCGAAAATTACACCAGTTCCAGGTGGAGTTGGCCCGATGACAATAGCGATGCTAATGGAAAATACTTGTTTAGCTGCAGAAAATACATGTAAAAATCAATAAGGTAAAAGCTGTTTTTCTACAGAAGAACAGCTTTTAGCTTGTTACAGTATTGGAGTGTCCTAGATGTCTACACATACTTACTTAACGGTAAAAGCTCTAACCAAATACATAAAAAGAAAATTCGATGCGGATACGCATTTACGTGATGTGTATGTAAAGGGAGAGCTATCCAACGTGAAAGTCCATTCAAGTGGACATATTTATTTCACGTTAAAGGATGATGCTGCTCGCCTTACTTCCGTCATGTTTGCTATGCATGCAAGATCCTTAAAGTTTACCCCTGAAAGTGGGATGAACGTGCTTGTTCGTGGCGATATTAACGTTTTTGAAGCGGCGGGGCAATATCAACTATATGCTTCCACTATTCAACCAGATGGTATTGGGGAACTTTTCCTTGCCTTTGAACAGTTAAAAAAGAAGCTCGAACAAGAAGGTTTATTTGACCCTAGTCGAAAAAAAGCACTTCCTTCTTTTCCTAAAAAAATAGGAGTTGTCACGTCTAAAACAGGTGCAGCAATTCGGGATATTTTAACGACAATAGAACGTCGATATCCGATTAGTGAAGTGGTTGTATTTCCAAGTATTGTCCAAGGTCCACAAGCCGCTCCTTCCATTGTGAAATCGATTGAACAAGCTAATCGCTTAGGTACGATTGATGTACTCATTGTAGGTCGTGGTGGAGGTTCAATTGAAGATTTATGGGCATTCAATGAAGAAATAGTAGCTCGAGCAATTGCTTTTAGTCATATCCCTATCATCAGTGCTGTTGGACATGAAACGGATACTACAATTGCGGACTTCGTTGCCGATTTACGTGCACCAACACCAACTGCTGCTGCAGAAATGGCTGTTCCAAGTAAAGAAAATTTAATGAAGAACATTTTAGCTTATCAATCTGCTTGTTTAAATAGTGTATCGAAAAGGCTAAAAGATGAGAAAAATAGATACCAACGTGCAATGCAATCTCCAGTACTTGCCACTCCTGAAAAGCTATATCGACCCTTTATAGAGCGATATGTGCGTACAGAAGAACAGTTACAAAGAGAAATCAATCGCTTAGTTCGGGAAAAAGAACGAAATTTATTACAACTAGAAGATAGAAGACTTCAGCTGTCCCCACAAAGGATGATTGATCAACAATGGAAATTAGTAAAAAACTTAACAAGTCAATTAACCAAAGGAACACTATCCACCTATGAAAAGCAACAGCAACAATTTATCGGCTCGATACGTACACTAGAAGCTCTGAATCCTTTAAAAATTATGGATCGAGGGTATAGTATTACATATATAGATGGAAAAGTGGTAAAATCGGTGAAAGAAGTAGGAAAAGGCGATTCCATTTATGTTACACTCCCTGATGGTCGTATTGAAGCAATTGTGCAACATGCAGAAATGAAAGAGAGAGGGGACTAACTGTTATGACAAAAAAAGATATTCCTTTTGATGAAGCGATGCAACAATTAGAAAATATAGTTCGGCAACTTGAGCAAGGCGATGTACCACTCGAAAATGCAATTGAACTATATCAAAAAGGGATGGAGTTCTCGAAACTTTGTAGTGAAAAATTACAAAGTGCAGAAAAACAACTGGTCTCTTTCATCGGTGATAATACGGAAGAAGCTGGTAGTGTAAATGAGTAATTTATTGCAATCTTTTATACAAACCAATCAACCACTTATTGAACAAAAAATGGATTTATTAATCAAAGAATTAAAAGTGCCTTCCGAGTTGAAAGAAGCGATGGCATACTCTCTTCAAGCAGGCGGAAAAAGAATAAGACCACTTTATACACTTGCTGTACTCGAGGAACTGAACGTACAAAGTGAAGATGCAATCGTACTTGCAAGTGCGATTGAGATGATTCATACGTATTCACTTATCCATGATGACCTGCCTTGTATGGATGATGACGATCTTCGACGTGGTAAACCAACAAATCATGTTGTTTTTGGGGAAGCACTTGCAGTATTAGCAGGTGATGCTTTGGTAACACTTGCTTTTGGAATTATAGCCCGATTAAATAGACTTACTTCGGAACAAAAAATACAGCTGATTGACCAACTAAGCTATGCAGCAGGAGCTGAGGGAATGGTCGGAGGACAAGTATTAGATATGCTAGGGGAAGGGAAACATTTGACCTTATCTGAATTAGAAGCAGTTCACGTCAATAAAACAGGGGCACTACTATCATTTAGTATTTTGGCTGGAGGAATTATAGCGAATGCTCCAAGCGAAATGATGCAAGCTTTAAAAAATTATGCCTTCCATATTGGACTAGCATTTCAAATACAAGATGACATTTTAGATATTGAAGGAACTTCAGAGCAACTGGGAAAAACTGCAGGTAAAGATGCGTTAAGTGAAAAGAATACATACCCATCCATTTTAACCCTCGACGGGGCGAAAGTGCAGTTGCAAAACCAATATAGTTTAGCGATAGAAGCACTTCGAACTGTAGGTTTACAAGAAGGTCTTCTTGTAGAAATTGCAAATTATATTACGAAAAGATCTAATTGATTGCGAATAATTTTGTTTTAAGGAAGATTATTGTTATTATAATAAGTAAAGTGTTATGAAGGAAATCTAATAGAAGGTGTGTGATGGCAATGGATTTAACATCAATTTCTAGCCCATCCTTTTTAAAAAGTTTAGATAATGAACAATTAAAGGAATTAAGTGAAGATATTCGATCGTTTTTAATAGAAAAATTATCTGTAACGGGTGGACATATTGGACCGAATTTAGGAGTGGTAGAACTAACAATTGCACTTCATCGTGCGTTTAATAGTCCTACTGATAAATTACTATGGGACGTTGGACATCAAGCGTATGTCCATAAAATATTAACTGGTAGAGCGGATCAATTTGATACTTTACGTCAGTTTAAAGGATTATGCGGATTCCCTAAACGTATAGAAAGTGAACATGATGTGTGGGAAGCTGGTCATAGCTCCACCTCTCTGTCTGCTGCAATGGGAATGGCGACAGCGCGCAATCTACAAAAAAAATCGAATTACGTCATACCAATAATTGGAGATGGCGCTCTTACTGGTGGAATGGCTCTAGAAGCATTAAATCATATAGGACATGAAAAAACAGACATGATTGTTATATTAAATGATAATGAAATGTCAATAGCTCCTAATGTAGGGGCTCTTCATAATGTTTTAGGAAAACTACGTACACACGGAACATACAATAAAGCCAAAGATGAGTTAGAGATCTTATTGAAGAAAATTCCAGCAGTAGGCGGGAAATTAGCAAGCACAGCTGAACGTGTAAAGGATAGCTTGAAATATTTACTTGTATCTGGCGTCTTTTTTGAAGAACTAGGTTTTACGTATTTAGGTCCAATTGATGGACATAGCTTTGAAGCATTAGAAGAAAATCTTAAGAATGCGAAAAAGATGAAAGGACCAGTCCTTCTTCATGTTATTACGAAAAAAGGAAAAGGATTCACACCTGCTGAACAAGATAAAATAGGTACTTGGCATGGAACTGGCCCTTACAAAATGGAAACAGGAGATTTTGTTAAGTCAACTTCTGTTGCACCATCATGGAGTGGGCTTGTTGCAGAAACTGCAAGAAAGCTTGCGAGAAATGATAAACGTATCGTTGCAATTACACCAGCCATGCCAGTAGGTTCAAAACTCGAAGGATTTGCTTCTGAATTTCCAGACAGAATGATTGATGTTGGTATTGCAGAGCAGCATGCGACTACAATGGCTGCCGGCCTTGCAGCAGATGGTATGAAACCATTTTTAGTCATTTATTCAACTTTTCTTCAGCGTGCTTACGATCAGGTTCTTCATGATATTTGTCGACAGAACTTAAATGTTGTTATTGGGATTGATCGTGCGGGTCTAGTTGGAGCAGATGGAGAAACGCACCAAGGCGTATTTGATATTTCATTTTTACGTCACTTACCTAATATGGTGATCATGATGCCGAAAGATGAAAATGAAGGACAGCATATGGTAAAAACAGCGTTTGATTATTCGGATGGTCCAATTGCTCTTCGTTATCCTCGTGGAAATGGTTTAGGAGTCCCAATGGATGAAGAATTGAAATTGATACCTATTGGTTCATGGGAAGTATTGAAAGAGGGGACACAAGCTGTCATTCTAACTTTCGGTACTACTATACCAATGGCGCTAGAAGCAGCCGCACAATTAGCACAAGCTAATATTTCTGTTGAAGTAATTAATGCTCGTTTTATCAAACCATTAGATGAAGATATGTTACGATCACTACAACAACGCCATATACCTATAATTACGGTGGAAGAAAGTATTCTTCAAGGTGGATTTGGTAGCGCTGTTTTAGAATTTTTCAATGATCATGAATTGAAAGCTAATGTGAAACGTATTGGCATACCAGATATGTTTATTGAACATGGGGATGTTAATCAGTTATTAGATGAAATAAATATTACAAAAGAAGAAATTGTGAAGGTAGTAGAACATTCCATTGTTCCTTCTAACAGGTATATATCATCATGACGAAGACTCCGAAAGAGCGAGTAGATGTCCTGTTAGTTGAACAGGGTCTATTTGAAACAAGAGAAAAAGCGAAACGTGCAATAATGGCTGGGCTTATTTACAAAAAAGAAGAGCGAATAGACAAACCAGGAGAAAAGATAGAAATAGATTCTATTTTGACAGTGAAAGGGCAAGTGTTGAAATATGTGAGTAGAGGTGGACTAAAGCTAGAAAAGGCATTAGAACAATTCGATCTTACAGTTCAAGACAAAATCATGTTGGATATTGGATCATCCACAGGCGGCTTTACAGACTGCGGTTTGCAGAATGGTGTCAAACATGCATATGCCCTGGATGTTGGAAGTAACCAACTTGCTTGGAAAATTCGTCAAGATCCTCGTGTTACAGTGATGGAAAAAACGAATTTTAGATATGCTTCACCTGCTGATTTTGGAGAAGGTTTGCCTACTTTTTCTTCAATCGACGTTTCCTTTATATCTTTGAAACTCATTTTTCCGACTTTAAAAACAATTCTAGTTCCAAACGGTGATGTAATTGCACTCGTCAAACCACAATTCGAGGCAGGGAAAGATAGAGTTGGTAAAAAAGGGGTAGTACGAGATAAAGCAGTTCATTTGGATGTGCTGAATGAAATTGCGAGTTTTGCAGAAAGTCAAAACTTCCATTTAAAAAATGCGTCTTATTCGCCAATTACAGGTGGAGAGGGCAACATAGAATTTTTATTTCATTTAATCAGTGTTGAAAATGAAGTAGTGATACCTCATCAGATCGATTTTGTGGCTCTAGTTAATGAAGCACATGCTACATTAAAATAACGCGGCTCCTATATGGGGCGCGTTTTTTTCTTGTACCTTTTTAACTGAAATGATAATGTATAAAGTAATTAGTATAAATATACAATGGGGTGACGTGTATGAACAAAGGTCAAAGGCATATTAGAATACGTGATATTATTTCTAATAATGAAATAGAGACACAAGATGACTTAGTTGATTTTTTAAAAAGTGCTGGATATAACGTTACTCAAGCTACCGTATCAAGAGATATTAAAGAATTGCACTTAGTGAAAGTTCCACTTCCTAATGGCCACTATAAATATAGCTTACCTGCGGATCAACGCTTTAATCCGAGCCAAAAGTTGCGCCGAGCATTGACCGATGCATTTGTAAGTATTGACGGAGCAAGTCATTTTTTAGTTATGAAAACGTTACCAGGTAATGCCCATTCCATTGGGTCATTAATCGATTATTTAGACTGGACAGAAATATTAGGAACAATTTGTGGAGACGATACTTGTTTAATTTTGTGTAGAGAAGAATCAGATTGCGAAGTTGTAAAAAAACGTTTACTCGAAATGCTTTAACCTAAATTAACAGCATCTCTATGTGATGCCATATAAATACCTAATGTGAATTTGATAAAGAGGTGAAGCCGTTGTTAAAAGAGTTATCAATTAAAAACTTTGCCATTATTGATGAATTAACAGTAAGCTTTGAGGAAGGCCTTACTGTATTAACTGGAGAGACAGGTGCAGGTAAATCAATCATAATTGATGCTGTTCATTTGTTGTGTGGAGGAAGAGGCTCTCAAGAGTTTATTCGCCATGGTGCGAAAAAAGCAGAATTAGAAGGATTATTCATTATCACGAATCCAAAACATGGTGTTTTTCATAAAATGCTAGATGTTGGTGTTGAAATAGACGAGGAATCTATTATTTTAAGAAGAGATATTAATGATTCAGGGAAGAGTGTATGTCGCGTAAACGGAAAACTAGTTACGCTTGGTATATTACGAGAAATTGGGGCCTCTATTATTGATATCCATGGGCAGCACGAGAGCCAAGAACTAATGGATGAAAAGGTACATATTCATTTGCTTGATCAGTTTGCAGGAGAAAAGATAAGAAGCGTAAAAGAGTCTTATAAAGAGCTCTTCGCCAAATATAAAAAGTGGAAAAAAGATTTAGCTACTTTAACGGAAAATGAGCAACAAATTGCACATAAAATAGATTTGTATACATTTCAAGTGGAAGAAATAAATGATGCAAATTTAGTGAATGGAGAAGAAGAACAACTTCAAGAAGAAAAAAAGAAGCTTCAAAATTTCCATAAGGTCTTTGATAAAATGAGCAGTGCATACGAGGCAATCTTATCTGAATCGAAAGGCCTCGACTACATCGGCACTGCAATGGCAGATTTGCAAGATATCTCTGACGTAGATAAGAATATGCTGGAGTTAAGCGAAAATGTTTCGTCCGCGTTTTATATTTTGCAAGATGCTGCATATCAGTTAAAAAATGAATTAGATGAAATGGAATTCGATAGTAATCAGCTTCAATATGTCGAAGACCGTCTTGCATGCATTCAGACACTAAAGAGAAAATATGGACAGTCTATCGAAGCCATTTTGGAATACAAAGAGCAAATTTCCAAAAGTCTCGAGCAACTAGTTAATCGAGATGAGCAAATTCAAAAAACAGCAGATAAGATTAAGCAAATCGAGAAAGATTTAGAACTTGAAGCAAATGATTTAACGGATAAACGAAAAAATGCTGCCAAACAATTAAGTAAAGCAATTATGGAGCAATTACAAGAGCTATACATGGAAAAAGCAACTTTTTCTGTTATGTTCCATGAGCATTCTAAAATAACTTATAACGAGTATGGGATTGACGAAATATCATTTTATATTTCAACGAATGTGGGGGAACCACCAAAAGCCTTAACAAAAATTGCATCAGGTGGTGAGTTATCTCGAATGATGCTTGCTTTAAAAAGTATTTTCTCAAAGCATCAAGGGATAACATCGATCATATTTGATGAAGTTGATACTGGTGTTAGTGGACGAGTAGCTCAAGCGATAGCCGAAAAAATATCCGGAATTGCTACTAATTCACAAGTTTTATGTATATCACATCTTCCGCAGGTAGCTGCAATGGCAGACCAACATTTACTGATTAAAAAAGAAGTATCGGGAAATAGAACATACACCATTTTAGAAGAAGCGTTCGATGATCGACGAGCCGAAGAGTTAAGCCGTATGATGTCAGGTGCTGAAATTACAAGTACTACATTGCAACATTCAAAAGAACTGCTAAAATTAGCGGAAGAACGAAAAAAAATATTACGAAATGCTTAAAGACCTTGCTGTGTAAGGTCTTTTTTTTATATCAATTATTTACCTCACATAGAGTTTCTTCTGCAGGATATAGTAATTGTATAGGAGGTGAAATATGAAGCAAAGCTATCGTATATGGTCGCTAATTTCAATACTTTTCTTTACTTTTTTCTTTGCAGTCAGTCCCGCTTTTGCACAAAAACAAACTTCCTCAGTAGTACCCTTAGGACAATCCATACAAATTGACCTTCAATACGGAGCTGTGTTTCTTAGTCATGATGTATTACTATCAGACGATTATTGGTTGCGTACTGGCGACTCTATCCAACAAATCAATTCACAAAAAGTTACGTCATTAGAAGACATTAAAACCCATGTGAAAGATAAAAAACTCATTATACATTATGAGCGAAATAAAAAGATGTATACAACAGAACTCACTTCGGACCAAATACTGAAACTTCTTCCATTTTTAAAAGATGCGACAGAAGGAATTGGTACCTTAACGTATTTAAATCTAGAAACGAACGAATTTGGTGCATTAGGTCATCAAATAGTTGATCATACTTCAGGATTGACACCGAAATTTTTAGAAGGCTCCATTTATTTATCTTCTATTCAACAAATAAAGAAAAGTATCCCAGGGAAGCCAGGATACAAAATTACGTCTCACCAACAAAATACCTCACCAATTGGTGGAGTAAATGAAAATAATGTATATGGAATTTTCGGGAAGTTGGAACAAAATGCAATTGACCACATCCCGTTGCAAGAAGTAGAAATTGCTGACAAAGAATCAATAATGACTGGTGAAGCAATTATGCGTACTTCGATCGATGGCGAAAAAGTGCAAGACTTTACAATCGAAATTACAACGGTTGAGGACCACCTTTTTCAGTTTACTGTAACAGATGAATTTCTAATTGAAAAAACCGGCGGCATTCTTCAAGGAATGAGCGGAAGTCCAATTATGCAGCAAAATAAGCTCATAGGAGTAGTTACGCATATGTACGTTGATAAACCTAAAAATGGAGCGGCACTATCCATCACGGAAATGATGAAGAAAAATCCATGATAACTTAAAAAATATCAGCAAAACCTGAAAGGCTACACTTTTTATTAAGTGTAGCCTTTTTCTGCGAGTACCTATACAATTAAATAAAGAAAATTCGACAATCCTGATGAAATGATTAACCTTTTGTCGGAATTTAAAAGAACTGTATTCTAAAAGACTTATTTTTTATAAAAATAAAGGATGTCTTCCAAAAATGGCGAATACTATCTAAGTGAAAAAATACAAAAGGGTGGATGAGGGTAATGGAAAAAATAAAAATTGTAATTGTAGACGATAACAAAGATTTAATTCGAACGATGGATGCTTACTTCGACAAACATCCAGAAATAGAAGTTATTGGAACAGCAGTAAACGGCAAGCTTTGCATAGATCTCCTTGAAACGGTTAAACCAGACGTCCTTTTATTAGATATCATTATGCCTCATTTAGACGGAATTGCAGTTTTAGATAGTATACAGAAAAATGATCAATTAAATAAACTTCAAGTCATTATGTTAACTGCCTTTGGACAAGAAGATGTGATGAAACAAGCTGCTGAATTAGGAGCATCTTATTTCATGCTCAAGCCTTTTGAATTTGATCGACTGGTTACACAAATTAAGCAAGTGGCAGGCAGAAAAGAAAGTGTGCAAGAATCACCTTTAAAATCAAATCCTGAAAAAGAAGCATTGCAAAATAAGCGCTTTATTGACAACATCATTACTAATGTAATTAAAGAAATCGGAGTACCCGCTCATATTAAAGGATACTCTTACTTAAGGGAAGCTATCCAAATGGTTTATTCCGACATTGAATTACTTGGTTCCATTACCAAAGTTTTATATCCAGAGATAGCAAAGAAATTTCAAACTACTCCCTCTCGAGTGGAAAGAGCAATACGCCATGCAATCGAAGTAGCATGGAACCGTGGAAACTACGAAACTATTTCTAAAATGTTTGGATACACAGTTCATCATTTAAAATCGAAACCTACTAATTCAGAATTTATAGCAATGATAGCGGATAAGATTCGTATGGAGAATATGGCTAGCTGAAAGAGGATTTAGACATTATTTGCACTGAACTTTAAAAATTAGGTTTCTAGTGTAAGGACATTTAAATAAACATTATTTTTTATTGGTATGAAAGCTTATCAGTAAGGGATGATGTTTTTTTGTTGGAGATAGATATGTACCTTTAATAATAATCCTTAATTTATCCTTTTAATAAAATAAAAGGTAAATGACCAGTATATAAGTTTTTGGAATTAATGATATAAACCTTTCCTAGAAAGACAAAGGCATACGAAGTTACTATTTTCATATGCTTTTTCTATTGTTTTAACCCATAGTTTGAAAAGTGAGTATAATATAATTAAGAAGGAAGTGTATAAGTCATGATAATTGAAGAAAATGAAGAAGTAGTACTTTCCGAAGAAAGAGGAAGGGCTTTTATAACGATAAAAGTTGATGGGTATAATCTGAAGAAATTCGATGAAGTGACTCGTAAATATGCACGATTAAAAGTCACGAATTTTATGGCATTAAAAAAAGCTGTAGAAAATAAGTCACATGAACCGATAGAAATTGGTTGTTGGATAGATAGTATTGATATAGAACTTAGTGCTGACAAGATGCAAGCAGTTGTAACAATTTATGAATCACAAAGCTATATTCAAGAACATACACAAGAAATCCAATCAGCTATTAATCAGCTAGTAACAAAGAATAATATTATTTATGGACAAGTTCCAATAGATTTCCAAAAAGTAATAACTGGAAAAACATACATAATCGCAACAGGATTGCCCCCTCAAAAAGGAACAGATGCAATAGTAACTTACTTACATCAAGCAGAGAAGAAGCCCGAAATAAATGCGGATGGAAAAGCAAATTATTTTGATATGAATTTTATTGTTGAAATAAAGGAAGCTACATGGCTTGGAGAAAAAATACCAGCCCAGGAAGGTATAGAGGGTAGAAATATACTTGGAGAAGTCATACCCAGTGAAAAAGGTGATGATGTCCCATTAAAATATGACTCGGAATCGGCATATGAAGTAGAGGAAGATGGAAAAACGGTACTTCGATCCAAAACAAATGGTGTTATTGGTGAAATAAATGGAGTTCTTTCTGTTCAAAAACATCTTGTTATTAATGGCGATGTCGGTTTAGAAACAGGAAATTTAAAATTTGATGGATCCATCCAAATAAAAGGAACAGTATTGCCGGGATATTCCATTATAGCTTCTGGAGATATTTCTGTAGAATCAAACGAAGGTGTTAATTCTGCTGAATTAATAAAGTCCACAGAAGGTGACGTATTTATTAAAGGTGGAATTTTTGGTAAAGATATTACGAAAATAGAAGCATATAAGAATATCTATATAAAACATGCAAATGGTTGTACTTTAGAAGCACAGGAAAATGTGTTCATTGGATTTTATACGATGGGATCAACTATTTTTGGAAACGAAATATTTTTAGATGAACGTAAAGGAAAAATCATAGGTGGTAAAGTTATAGCGATCAATTCTATCACTGCCGCCTATGCTGGAAATAGTTTAGAAAAAAAGACAGAACTAATTGTACTAGGAATAGATAGAAAAATATTAACGGAAAATGCAAAAACAAAGGCAGAAGAAATGATGAAGCTTCAAGAAGAAATGACAAAATTGAATTTCCAACTTAGCCAACTAAATCAATTTAAAAATACTATGTCCACACAACAAATTGCTGCTTTTGAACAAACAAAACAAAAATATCATATGATGGAAAATGAAGTGAAAGATTTGGATATCGAAATAAAAAGAATCCTAAGTTTACTTCGTACTTCTACAGATTATTTCATTGATATTACACAAGAAGCGAATGCCGGAACTGTTGTTCAGATTGGTAACAAGTCAACAACGTTATCTAAAGCAACAAAGGGTAAATTTAAGATTGAAAATGGGGAGTTAAATGTCTAATATTCCTGTGTACGCACATAGAGGTGCTGCTAGATCTATAGAAAATTCGATGGAAGCGTTTAAAAAAGCCGTAAAGTTACATGCGGTTGGTATAGAATTAGATCTGCAATTATCAGCTGATGGTGTTGCATTCGTAACGCATGATATCGACTTTTTTCGCTTGGCTGGCAACAAACGAAGAATAACAGATATGTTAGCAGAAGAAGTTTTACAACTGAAATTAGGTAATGCTTTTTTGCGGAAGTTTTTAGGGAGCAGAGTCTTAACGTTTGATGAATTTTTACAATTCGCTATACCTACGGGTGTCAAACTTAATGTGGAGTTAAAGGAGTCTTTTCTTGGTAAAAATGAAAGAATCCGTGAAGTAGTGGAAAAAAGTAAAGATGTAAAGGATATTCATTTCTCTTCCTTTGAATTTAGTGTCCTTCAAACAATTCATGCAATGAACACTAATGTACAAACAGCATTTATTGGTAAAAAGAATACGGACTGGGATTATGTGTTTTCCATAAGAGAAATAAATGCCATCCATTTAAATAAAAAATTTTACCGCACAGATTTAATGTATTCCATTTGGAATGCAGGATTCCCTATACGATTTTATAATATAAAAGGTAATGAGAAGTATATCGCAGATCCACATGAGTCTGTAATTGGATGGATTACAGACTTTCCGGAAAAAGTATTGAAATTACAAAAGAGACAATGAACAAAATAATCATATGGTTGTTCTATTTTAAAAGGATCGTGAAGTGACGCAGTCACTTCACGATCCTTTTAATTTCTATCGGTAATAGTGTAGCCAATGTTCCTCCAAAGCACTCTAGAAATAGCAAAGACAAGATGCATTTAAAGGACGCTTCCGCTTTTTTTATTACTTTTTCTTTTGAAAACGAGGGGCCACTTTGCCATTTTTTCGATCTCGGTTTAAAAGAAAACCTGCAAAAAAGCCCAACCCTAAAACTGTGAAAAGAATTCCACATATAAATTGAAACCACAATGCTCCAATAGGTAAAATATGTATTCCGAAAAAAGTATCCCTCATTAGCTTAATGCCAAATGCAGCGAGAATACCAGGAATCAATAATACGATTAAGGCAGCCAAACGTGCCATAATAATCACTCCTGTTTTTTGTTTAGCTTAATGTATCAACAAGTCAATGAAATAAAACCAGCAGACATACAGCAACTTGTTTTTCATAGATTCTTATTGTGTGTGAACCTTTAGCACTTTCTATTAAATTTAATTTTACATGTGAGAATATTATTGTCAACTCATGGAACTTGAGGTATGATATATGGGAAGTGCAATAAGTTGCAGAGATAAAGTGGGGGTGTGAATATTTTTGCAAAACATATTAATCATTGGTGCGGGTAAAGGTGGATATGCACTTTTGAAGCTGTTTGAACAGGCTGATTACCTTCGTGTAAAAGGAATCGTTGATATTGATGATAGTGCTCCAGGGATGCAATATGCAAAAAAGCATCATATTCATACTTATACTGATTGGAAACCCCTTTTAAGCGAAGATATTCAAATTATAATTGATGTCACTGGGAGCAAAGAAGTATTTCTAGAACTTCTTTCAGAACGTCCAGTAACTACAATTTTAATCCCTGGAGAAATAGCCAATTTAATTGTTACTTTATTAGAAGAAAAAAATAAGTTTATTCAAATATTAGATAATAAAAAAATGACGCAAGAATTAATCTTTAACTCAATAGAAGAAGGTATGATTGGTATTGATGAGGTTGGTATTGTAAACTTTTTCAATAAAAGTGCATCTAAGATGACAAAAGTTTCGATAGAAGATGCTATGGGGAAACACGTATTCGATGTTATATCACAAAGTGAGCTCCCGAGAACTTTTGAAACTGGGCAGATTGAGATCAATAAAGAACTAATTCTTGAAAGCGGTACCAAAATAGTAACTTCAAGATATCCGATGATTAACGAGCAAGGAAAAAAGATCGGAGCCTTTGCAGTTTTTAAAGACATTTCTGAAGTGGTTAGGCTAGCTGAAGAAATTACGGACCTTACGGAAATACAAACAATGCTAGAAGCAATCATCCAATCAAGCGAAGATGCGATATCTGTCGTTGATGAAGAAGGAAAAGGAATTCTCATCAACCCAGCATATTCTCGCATTACTGGATTAAGCGAGGAAGAAGTCATCGGAAAACCAGCAACGGCTGATATTTCTGAAGGTGAAAGTATTCACTTGAAAGTTCTTCAAACACGCAAACCTATTCGAGGTGTAAACTTAAGGGTCGGTAAACAAAAAAAAGACGTTATCGTGAATGTCGCTCCAATTATTGTGAATAACCTTCTAAAAGGTAGTGTAGGAGTTATTCATGACATGACGGAAATCCGTACGTTAATGAAAGAACTCGACCAAGCCCGTACACTTATCCGTAACCTGGAGTTAAATTATTCATTTGAAGATATTTTAGGGGATTCAGAACAAATTCAATTTGCTGTCAATCAAGCTAAGCTTGCAGCAAGTGTACCTGTGACCGTACTTTTAAGGGGAGAGGTCGGATCAGGAAAAGAATTATTCGCACACGCCATCCATAGTGCTAGTAACAGAAAACATAATAGGTTCTTCCGAGTAAATTGTAGTTCTCAAGAAGAGCATCTTCTAGAACGTGAATTATTTGGTTATGAAGAAAACGGGATAAGTTATTCGGGTTTGTTTGATGAAGCGCATTGCGGAACCCTCTTCTTAGATGAAGTTGGAGAATTAACAAATAAAACACAGGCTAAACTTTTAAGGGCACTTCGAGAAAATGCTTTTATAAGAATAGGCGGAACCACATCAATTCCAGTGGATGTGCGAATAATAGCTGCAAGTTATTTCAATTTAGAGAAATTAATGCGTGAAGGGATATTCCGAGAGGATTTCTACTTTCAGTTAAATCGTATGCCAATACATGTTCCTTCTCTAAGAGAAAGGAAGCAAGACATTTCTTCCATAGCGGAGCATTTATTAGTAAAATTAAATAAAGAATTTGGTCGTAATATTGAGGGATTCACAAAATCAGCTATGGAGAGCTTGCTGCTTTATGATTTTCCGGGGAACATAAGGGAGCTGGAGAACATTATTAGCCGAGCAATGATCTTTTTAGAAGCGCAAGATCGAATTATTGAAGAACATCATTTACCCAAATCAATTTTGTCTTTTTCACAGAACGGGTTAAATGAGGAGCAATTAGGAACGCTAGCTGAACAGATGGATGAGATGGAGAAAAAGGTTTTACTAAATGCACTCCAAGTATGTGGTGGAAATAAATCACAAACTGCTAAAAAGCTAAACATCTCACTTCGTACTTTATACTACAAACTAGAGAAATATAATTTAGATTAATGTAATATTTGCATGGGGATGCTAAAATTACTTGAAGTGTTCAAAGTGTTATACAAAGGGGTTTCAAACATAAAAGAATTGTCAAATTACATGGGGATGTATTTTACGAAAATAATTATTTTCGAAAAAATAAATAATTACTTAACTACTAGGAGGAACTACAGATGGAAATTTTTAAATATATGGAGACTTATGATTACGAGCAGTTAGTATTTTGCCAAGATAAAACTTCAGGATTAAAAGCGATTATCGCAATTCATGATACTACATTAGGTCCAGCACTTGGTGGAACACGTATGTGGAACTATGCAACAGAAGAAGAAGCAATTGAAGATGCACTCCGTTTAGCAAAAGGTATGACATATAAAAATGCTGCTGCAGGTCTTAACCTAGGTGGCGGTAAAACAGTTATTATTGGGGATCCATTAAAAGATAAAAACGAAGAGATGTTCCGTGCTTTCGGTCGTTTCATCCAAGGCTTAAATGGCCGTTATATTACTGCTGAAGATGTAGGAACTACTGTAGCAGATATGGACTTAATTCATGAAGAAACAAATTATGTAACTGGTATTTCAGAAGCATTCGGTTCTTCAGGTAATCCTTCTCCAGTAACAGCTTATGGTGTATATGTTGGTATGAAAGCTGCTGCGAAAGAAGCATTTGGAACGGATTCACTTGAAGGGAAAACAGTTGCAGTTCAAGGTGTAGGAAACGTAGCTTATACATTATGTGAATATCTACATAAAGAAGGCGCTAAACTAATTGTGGCTGATATTAACCAAGCATCAGTTGACCGTGCTGTAAATGCATTCGGTGCTGTACAAGTAAGTGTAGATGAAATTTATTCACAAGATGCAGACATTTTCGCACCATGTGCACTTGGTGCAATTATTAATGACAATACAATTCCACAACTAAAAGCAAAAGTAATTGCAGGATCTGCAAATAACCAATTAAGAGATACAAAACATGGTGATTTAATCCACGAAATGGGCATTGCATATGCTCCTGACTATGTAATCAACTCAGGTGGTGTAATTAATGTAGCGGATGAATTATATGGTTATAACCATGATCGTGCTATGAAACGTGTTGCAACTATTTATGACAAAATCGAACGTATTTTTGAAATTTCGAAACGTGATGGTATTCCAACTTATGTAGCGGCTGACCGTTTAGCAGAAGAGCGCATCGCTCGAGTAAGTAAATCACGTAGCCAATTTTTACAAAATGGAAAACATATTATTACAGGACGTTAATACGCGAAACAACTAATTTCATCTAATCAATGTAAGGCCGTTTAGTTTATCGAACGGCCTTCTTAGGTGGAAGATAAGGGGGAAAAGGCAGTTGGCAAAAGAATATGATGTAGTCATTATTGGTGGCGGTACAGGCGGATACGTCGCTGCTATCCGCTCCGCTCAATTAGGTTTAAAAACAGCAATCGTGGAAAAAGGTAATCTAGGTGGCACTTGTTTGCATAAAGGGTGTATTCCAAGTAAAGCGTTGCTTCGTAGTGCTGAAGTATATTCTATGACTAAAAATCATGCAGCTGAATTTGGCGTAAATACTTCAGAAGTATCACTTGATTTTAGCCGAGTGCAAGCTAGAAAAGAATCGATTGTGAACCAATTACATCAAGGGGTTCAAGGATTGATGAAAAAAGGGAAAATAGATGTGTATGAAGGTACTGGAAGAATGCTAGGGCCATCTATTTTCTCTCCTTCTCCAGGTGGAACCATTTCAGTTGAAATGAATAATGGCGATGAAAATGAAATGCTCATTCCGAAAAATGTAGTTATTGCGACTGGCTCTAGACCTCGTACTCTTCCAGGGCTCAAAATCGATGGAGATTTCGTCATGAGTTCAGATGAAGCATTGGCAATGACAGAATTACCGAAATCGATTTTAATCGTCGGTGGAGGCGTAATTGGAATTGAGTGGGCTTCTATGTTAAATGATTTTGGAGTGGAAGTGACCGTAATTGAATATGCGGATCGAATTATCCCAACAGAGGATAAAGATATTTCAAAAGAAATGCAAAAGCTTTTAACTAAAAAAGGCATTACATTTGCAACAAGTACAAAAGTTCTACCAGAAACACTTCAAACGGAAAGCAACTTAGTGACTATTTCTGCTGAGTTAAACGGGGAAACAAAATCCTTCACTGCAGAAAAAATGCTTGTCTCAGTTGGTCGTCAAGCAAACGTTGAAGGGATTGGTGTAGAAAATACCGATATCGTTGTAGAAAAAGGATTTATCCAAGTTTCTGATACATTTCAAACGAAGGAATCACATATATATGCAATTGGTGATGTAATTGGAGGGCTTCAACTGGCACATGTTGCAAGTCATGAAGGTATTAATGCAGTAGAACATATTGCAGGCAATGAAGTCTCAGCAATTGACTATAAATTAGTATCCCGTTGCATTTATTCCAATCCAGAAGCTTCGAGCGTTGGTATTACAGAACAACAAGCAAAAGAGCAAGGGTTTGATGTAAAGGTTGGAAAGTTCTCATTTAAAGCGATTGGAAAAGCACTTGTTTACGGAGAATCAGATGGTTTCGTCAAAATTGTTGCAGATAAAGCGACGAATGATATTTTAGGGGTTCATATGATCGGACCACATGTGACAGATATGATCTCTGAAGCTGGTCTTGCAATGGTACTTGATGCAACACCGTGGGAAATCGCCCACACGATTCATCCACACCCTACGCTTAGTGAAGTAATGGGTGAGGCGGCATTAGCTGTTGATGGTAAAGCAATTCACATGTAAGAGGAGGCAATGTAAATGACAACAAATCGACATGAAGAATTAGGTTTAACAAATGAAGATGTGTTAAAAATGTTTGAGACGATGCTAATGGCGCGTCGCATTGATGAACGTATGTGGTTATTAAACCGCGCTGGAAAAATTCCTTTCGTTATATCATGTCAAGGTCAAGAAGCGGCACAGGTTGGAGCGGCATTTGCACTTGATAATACAAAAGATTATATCGCACCATACTACCGTGATATGGGGGTTGTTTTACACTTTGGTATGACAGCTAAAGATTTAATGTTATCTGCATTTGCGAAAGCAGAAGATCCAAACTCCGGTGGAAGACAAATGCCTGGACATTTTGGACAGAAGAAAAATAGAATTCTTACTGGTTCTTCTCCAGTTACAACTCAATTACCACACGCAGTTGGTGTAGCACTTGCTGCGAAAATTGAGAAAAAAGATTTTATTACGTTTGTAACTTTAGGAGAAGGATCTTCTAACCAAGGTGATTTCCACGAAGGACTTAACTTTGCAGGGGTTCATAAGTTGCCTTGTATTACAATGGTTGAAAACAATAAATACGCAATCTCAGTTCCTTTTGACCGCCAAGTTGCAAGTAAAAATATTGCGGACCGTGCGATTAGCTATGGAATGCCTGGTGTAGAAGTAGATGGGAAAGATCCAATTGCTGTTTATAAAGTAGTAAAAGAAGCAGCAGATCGTGCTCGAAACGGCGGAGGCCCAAGTTTAATCGAAGCAGTGACTTACCGCTTAACTGCTCATTCTTCCGATGATGATGATCGACAATATCGTACTGCAGAAGATATTGCAGAGGGTAAAGCACTGGATCCTATCCTAACTTTTGCTGTTTATTTAAAAGAAACAGGTGTTTTAACGGAAGAATTAGAAAAAGAAATTAATGATCGCATTATGAAAGAAGTAAATGAAGCGACTGATTATGCGGAAGATGCTCCATATGCTGCTCCAGAAGATGCATTGAAGTATGTTTACGCAGAAAAAGATGGGGGGAACGCATAATGGCAGTAATGTCTTATATCGATGCAATTACACTTGCAATGAAAGAAGAAATGACTCGTGATGAACGCGTTTTTATCCTAGGGGAAGATGTTGGTCGTAAAGGTGGCGTATTTAAAGCAACGAATGGCCTTTACGAAGAGTTTGGAGAATACCGCGTGCTAGACACACCACTTGCTGAATCCGCTATTGCAGGAGTAGGTATCGGTGCTGCAATGTACGGGTTGCGTCCAATTGCAGAAATGCAATTTGCTGATTTCATTATGCCAGCTGTCAACCAAATCATTTCCGAAGCATCCCGTATTCGTTATCGTTCAAATAACGACTGGACTTGTCCAATTGTTATTCGTGCTCCTTTTGGTGGCGGAATTCACGGTGCTTTATATCATTCACAATCTGTAGAGGCAGTTTTTGCAAACCAACCGGGATTAAAAATTGTTATTCCATCGACTCCTTATGATGCAAAAGGATTATTAAAAGCGGCAATTCGCGATGAAGATCCTGTTATGTTCTTTGAGCACAAACGTGCTTATCGTCTAATCAAAGGAGAAGTTCCAGAAGAAGATTACACAATCGAAATCGGAAAAGCAGATGTAAAACGTGAAGGGGAAGATATTACGGTAATTACGTACGGTCTTGCTGTTCACTTTGCACTTCAAGCTGCAGAACGCCTTGAAAAAGACGGTATCTCTGTACATATTCTTGATTTACGTACAATCTATCCGTTAGATAAAGATGGAATAATTGAAGCTGCTTCAAAAACTGGTAAAGTGCTTCTTGTTACGGAAGACAATAAAGAAGGTAGTATTATTGGTGAAGTTGCTGCTATTATTGCAGAAAACTGCTTATTTGATTTAGATGCACCGATTATGCGTCTTGCTGGCCCAGACATTCCTGCAATGCCATATGCGCCAACAATGGAAAAATTCTTTATGATTAATCCAGACAAAGTCGAAAAAGCGATGCGCGAGCTAGCTGCATATTAGGAAGGAGGATTATAAATGGCTCTTGAACAAATCAAAATGCCTCAACTTGGGGAAAGTGTAACGGAAGGTACGATTGAAAAATGGTTAGTAAAACCAGGCGATCATGTCAATAAATACGATGCACTTGCTGAAGTAAACACAGACAAAGTAACAGCTGAAGTACCTTCTTCCTTTACTGGAGTTATTAAAGAACTACTTGCAAACGAAGGAGATACACTTGCAGTTGGTGAAATCGTTTGTACGATTGAAACAGAAGGTGGAGCTACCGAGGGAGTAGTGGAAGCTGCACCTGAGCAACCAACAGCGGAAAAAGTAAAACCTGCTGAAGTACAAAAGCATGCAGCTCCAATTCAGCTTGAAAAAGGCGCAAAAGCTCGTTATTCACCAGCTGTGTTAAAGCTTTCACAAGAACATGGAATTGACCTTACTTTAGTAAATGGTACTGGAAATGAAGGACGCATTACGCGTAAAGATTTGTTGAAGATCATTGAAAGTGGTGAAATTCCAGTAGCTGCTCCAGCAGCAACAATCGCTGCACAAGCTCCTGTAGCATCACAAACTTCAACTGCTGCACCTGCACCAAAAGCTGCTCCTCCAGTAAACGTTCCAGTTGCAGTTGGGGATATCGAAATCCCAGTAACAGGTATTCGAAAAGCAATCGCTGCGAATATGTTACGAAGCAAACATGAAGCACCACATGCTTGGACTATGATAGAAGTGGATGTAACGAGTTTAGTACAATACCGAGACTCCATTAAAAATGAGTTCAAGCAAAAAGAAGGCTTTAATGTAACGTATTTTGCGTTCTTCGTAAAAGCTGTTTCTCAAGCTCTAAAAGAATTCCCAATGATGAACTCTATGTGGGCTGGCGATAAGATTGTTCAGAAAAAAGACATTAATATTTCAATCGCAGTTGCTACAGAAGATGCACTTTTCGTTCCTGTTATTAAAAATGCGGACGAAAAAACGATTAAAGGTATTGCACGTGAAGTAAATGAGCTTGCTGCAAAAGTTCGTTCTGGAAAACTAAAATCAGATGAAATGCAAGGTGGTACATTCACTGTAAACAATACAGGATCATTCGGTTCTGTACAGTCTATGGGGATTATCAATTATCCACAAGCAGCAATTTTACAAGTAGAGTCTATTGTGAAACGTCCTGTTATTATGGATGGTGGAATGATTGCTGCACGTGACATGGTAAACTTATGTCTATCATTAGATCACCGCGTACTAGATGGTTTAGTTTGCGGACGCTTCTTAGCTCGTGTGAAAGAAATTTTAGAAAATATAACAAAAGAAAATACATCAGTCTATTAATAAATAGTTGAAAACGGAGCATTTCCCAGGGGGAAATGCTCCGTTTTTTCACGGAAAAAAATTTAGTTGGAAAAATAGGGCGTTTAGTTGGAATTTTGAAAGCTTTAGTTGGAAAATCGGAAAGCTTAGTTAGAAAAAAAGCCATTTTAGTTGGAAAGCCAGAAATCTAAGAGTCATTCAAGTCCCTTTCATTTACTTTTTGAAAACGGTTCGTTAGCATTAATATTAAACAAAGATCGCAAAATATAGGGAGGAAACAAAAATGAGATTAAGTGTACTAGACCAAGCACCCATTACGAAAGGTAATACTGCGGAAGTCGCATTAAAAAATGCGGAAGAATTAGCAATTTTAGCAGATGAATTAGGCTATCATCGTATGTGGATGGCAGAGCATCATGGAACGGGTGCTTTTGCTAGTTCTGCCCCAGAAGTAACAGCAGCGCATCTTGCGGCAAAAACGAACAAACTTCGTATTGGAACAGGTGGAGTCATGATGATGCACTATTCACCACTGAAGCTAGCCGAAGCATTTAAGACACTTAGTGCCTTTTCTCCAGGAAGAATCGATTTTGGAGTAGGTCGTGCCCCTGGTGGAGATAATTATGCCATGTACGCGCTTTCAGAAGGTCGTCCACCAATGGTAAATAATATGTATGAAAAATTAGCGATTGCTTTGCAGCTACTAAATGACGAAGTACCAGAAGAAAGTCTGTACAGCAAAACAATTGCAACTCCTGCAAATATCGTATTACCAGAGGCGTGGTTACTTGGTTCAACTGGGAATAGTGCAATTCAAGCTGGTAGATTGGGTCTCGGATATTCATTCGCCCAATTTTTTCAAGGAGGAATGACCCCTACGATATTAGATACGTATCGCAAGAATTTCCAACCTTCAGCGTTTATGGAGAAACCTGAAATCAATGTCACTTACTTAGCAACGGTTGCTGAAACGAAAGAAGAAGCGGAATTTGAAGCATTACCACAGGACATTGCACGTCTATCGCTTATGAAAGGTCAGATTCACCAAATATTAACGCCAGAAGAAGCACAAAATTATCCATTAACAGAAATGGATCGCATGATGATTCAAGAAAATCGTAAAATTCATTTAGTCGGTTCAGCAAAAGAAGTGGCAACGATTTTACAAGAAGAACAAGCACATTATGGATTAGATGAAGTAATGATCTGTAGTATTCCTCACTCGCAGGAAAAAAGACTAAATGTGTACCGACTACTAGCGGAGGAATTATTTTAATAGAAAACGAGAAAGACACGCTTAGAATAGTGTGTCTTTTTTTATTTTTCTGATTTTATTTTACGTTATATGTCACAGAGTGATATAGTCGAGTGGTGACATACCAAATGAAAAGAGTGGAAGTGATCCGAATGAAAGTTGAAAAAGTTATTGCATCCTATATTCCGATGACGGAAACTGCCTTTTATATATTATTATCTCAATCTGAACCAAGACATGGTTATGGAATAATAAAACATGTGGAAGAAATTACAAGAGGTCGATTAGTTCTTGGCTCTGGTACTATTTACGGTACTTTGAAGAAAATGCAGCGGGATTACATTGTAAAAGTGTATGCAGATGAACTTCGAAAAACAATTTATGAGATTTCAGAAATAGGTAAGACATTAATACACCATGAAATAAGCAGATTGAAGGAACTACATACAAATGCATTAAAGTATGAGGAGGAATTCGAATGATCAAAAAATGGAGGCCATTTTGGAGTTTTGATGTGGAGAAGACAGAATATTGGTTATCAACAAATGCAGCAGTTGGAAAAAGATTAGTTGATGTAAAGTTGTTTTCCAGAGTGTTTGTATTTGAAGAATCAGATAGTAAGCAACTGGTGTATCAACTCATATTTGACAAATCTCAAAATAGCTTACCTAGTGGCTTAGTTGATTCTGGGTGGGAAGACTCTTTAGTAAAAGGAAATTGGAAATTTGTTATGAATGATAGAGATACTATTCGAGCTTATTCTTCACGGGAAGGAATAATGAAGAGAAATCGAGTTCATTTACTTCTATTAACAGGGCTTTCATTTCTATATGTATTTCAGCTGTTTCCATTTGTTATCGCTATGCTTACACTTTTATTTGCACCAGGCAAAGAGAATTTTGTAGCAAGTCCGTTGTGGTCTCTAACTATTCTATATTTTATGCAAGTTATAGGAGTTATTATATTCACCTTTTACATGACACGAAAATTGAGAGCATTCGAGCGTAAATTTTTTAGTAGTGCAGTTGTTAAAGGTGAATCTAATGAGGGAACGTTTTCAAAATGGAGATTTGGTTGGGTATATGCACCAGATCTACTAGAAAACTGGCTAAGTAATATGGCCGAAGAGGGGAATCATCTTGTTCGTGTAAATAAAAAATGGTCAGCATTTATTTTCGAAAAAGATACACCAAAACTTGTCTCCTATGTACAAGACTTTCAATGGAAGACGGCTCCAGAGTATTTCGACGTCCATAAAAGCGCAGGCTGGAAATTACGATTCACTTCGAATTCTTGGTTATTTAAGTATAGCATATGGGAAAAAGAGTATAAATTAGGAGAGAAAAAACCACGTTTCACGTATAATTCGACAGAAAAGAAAGCACAAGAAAGAAAGGTAATTATAGCAAGTTCATTATTGATTAGTTATTTACTTGCTATTTTGCTTTTTGCTATATGGATTCAATTTTTGAATAATAGAGCATTTGACAAGAGTCTATTACAACAAATTATTATTGGACTATTAATTATTTCATCGTTTTCTCCTATCTTCATTTTGATTCGGACTTTTCTCTATGCTTTACGGATGAGAAAAAGTATATAACCTTTTGGCTAGTTTCAATTATTCAATCTTTTTTATTTTATTATTTGCTGGTTTTATTATTGTAATAGTATTTGTTATCCGACGATATAAAAGATGGAATCTGCTGATAGTAAAAAACATTTGCTAGAATAAAAAGTTAGGCATATTCACAATTGATTTATAGTTATCCTCTTTTGGTAGATTAGTGTAAACAGACCATGCATTTATGGGGTGATACACAGCTACATGAAGAGGACTTTTTTTGGAGGAATACATTAAGAAAACTAATGTAAATAAAAACCTTCTAATAGGGCACGTCGTCTAATGAAAAGAGAGGAGGGATAATGTGGAAGAAATGTTAGAGGAAGCTTTTGAACTAGAAGATCAGGAAGCCCTTATGAATGAGATGATGAACAAATATGGTCAAGATATATTAAGGCTTGTCTATTCGTACGTTAATAACAAAGAGGTTGCGGAGGACTTGACGCAGGATATATTTGTGAAGTTTTATAAATCGCTTCATACATTCAGGGGGAAATCCAAGTTAAAAACATGGTTATGGCGAATTGCAATAAATCATTGCAAGGATTTTCTGAAGAGTTGGTATAACAAGCATGTGATCATTGCCGGAGATTCTAAATACATAAAAACACAGAAAGAAATGATTGAAGATGTAATTATTCAAAAAGAAGCGGATGATCAATTAGTTTCTGCGTTAATGACATTACCTATTAAATACCGTGAAGTAATCTATCTCTTTTACTACGAGGAATTACTCATCAAGGAAATAGCAGTACTAACTGAAGTTAGTGTTAACACAGTTAAAACGAGGCTCAGACGTGCCAAAGAGCTTTTGGAAGAAAGATTGGAGGAGCAGTAATGGATGAGCGTTTAAAAAACTTGAGAAAAACAATCGATAAAACGACATTCTCTGAACTAAAATTTACCGAACAACATCGCAAGGCGATTCGAGAAAAAATGTTTGAAGAAGAAAAGGAAGACGCAATCTTTTTAGCAGTCATGCAGCTTCTTGTTCAAGAGAAAACAGGTTACGAAATAGTAAAGCTTTTACGAGGAAGAGGAATTCGTAAATTTGAAGAAAATGAAGGGATTGTCTACACATTGTTACATCAGTTAGAGCAAGATGGTTACTTACATTCTAGCTGGAACGACTCAAATGTGAAATATTATCGATTAAACAATAAAGGAACAAAACTATTAAGAAAATCTGAAAAACAATCTACAACTAAAACCTTTTCTTTCAAAAAATTAGTAGAGGAGTGAAATCAAAGTGAAAATTAGTAGTCAATCCTATTTAAGAGAAGTACAAAATCAAATCCATTCAAAAGAAGCAAAGGAATTTGTTTCGGCTGAACTCAATCATCATATAAAGGAAGTAAAAAATGAATGGATCAAAAAAGGATTAAAGGAAGCAGATGCAGAAGAAAAAGCAGTGGGGCAAATGGGAAGTCCAGTAACACTTGGTCAAAGGCTTAATAAGCTTCATCGACCGAAAGTAGATTGGTTAACGGTAATATTATTGGTAATCATATTAGGTTTAGGTTTTTTACCAATGTTATCGATTGGAAATGGTATTGTTGATATTGGATATTATTCTACACATAAGGTTATATTTGTCTTGCTTGGTGGGGTAGTGACCATTGGAATAATGTTGATTGATTATCGAAAATTAGAAAAACAAGGCTGGCTATTTTACTTAATCGGAATACTTATTCTCTTAACATTAAAATTTTTTCTCACACGATTCATACTAGGGCTTGTATTGGTAGGACCCTTAAGAATTGAGAGCTTGATGGCAATACCATTCTTTTTACTTGCCTGGTCATCCTTCTTCAATGACAAAAGGTTGAAATTGTGGCATTTAATCATTTTATTTTTTCTTCCTTTGTATTTAATCTTTACTACGATAAGTATTTCTACTGTTTATATTTATGTTGTAATGGTATTTGTGATGTTTTGTTGGAGCCAATTTAATCTGAAAATAATTCTTAAAACCCTAGGAATCTCGATTAGTTCATTTTTAATTGTTAGCTTTATTCTTTTGCAATCTGCTGTGCCATACCAGATAAATAGACTTTTGGCATTTTTAAATCCTGAACAATATCGTGATAGTGAAGGCTACATGATCTTGCTCCTTAAAGAGCAATTAGCTAATGCTGGATGGCTTGGAAATCCTATGACAAATGAATTTATTCCGGCAGGTCATACTAATTTTGTTTTCGTAAGCCTTACTTCCTACTTTGGTTGGCTTTTTGCGATTGTACTCGTATTAATCCTTTCTTTATTTGTTGCACGAATTGTTGTAATTGCTCGTAAGATACATCATTCATATGGAAAGCTTTTGCTTATCGGTTCAGTTGCTCTTTATGCCGTCCAGCTAGTTACCAATATTGCCATGACACTTGGTTTCTTACCGATTATTTCTATGTCCTTGCCATTTATTAGCTACGGTTTAATGCCTATTTTGTTCAATTCCTTTTTAATAGGAATTGTGCTAAGTGTATATCGACGTAAAGATTTAGTTTCGAGTGGTTTTATGGAAAATGAAGTTCATGTAAAATGAATCCATCACTAGTATTGCATAGAATTAAAAATAAGAAAAAAATGGAATAAACTTAAGATTAATTTTTGTGAAGCTACTTGAATAAACTCAAAGAAACTCCTAATGTAGGTAAGGAAACGACAACTAAATCAGTTCTCTTATTAATATCCTTTTGTTTAAAATATTTGTATTAATGTAAAAAAATATAATTTATTACAATGAGAATATTAAAAGGAAGGGTGATTTTCTGTGAAAAAAAAGTACTACATTACTATTTTTGCTTTTTTAATTATTGTTTTAAGCGTTTTTACTTTTACTAACAACAATAAAAAAGGGGAGAAAAATAAAAATATTCCGGAATTTCTAAATGAATACGATGGAAAAGCATTTGTTAATCTTTATGATGAGAATGGCAATTTAGTTAAAAAATATTCAGAAGAACAACTAAATAAAATGTTTGTTAATAATAAGATTTATAAAAATGAAGGAATGACTGCAGATTTTTTGGATGAAAATGGATTAATTATTGATCCTACTGAAGACATAGTAAAAGAAATGAGTGAATTGTCAGACTCTGGAGCGCATAATTTATTTGTTTTTCGTTCAACTAAGTTTAATAATAACATTAATCTAGGTGGACAAAATAAAACATTCTACAAACCAATCAGTATGATTGTGGAACCAGAAGAGGTATTTGATTCTATGTTAATCAATATATTAGATTCTGTTGGGAAGAAGGTAGGGAGTTTAGAAATTGGTTACTTCCAAAGAGGAATAAAGATTCCATTAGTTGATTTTCAAGATGATGCTTACTCCATACAATTTTAAAATAGTAAAGATCAAAATAAACCTATATATATTATGGGTGGAGTTATTATTTACAACTCTTCTGATTATAATATTAACGATCTCCTATCAAGCAACCCATACTATGACAAGATGTATGAACTTGTATTAAAGAATACACAATCTGAAAAAGCTGCAAGTACTCTTGTATTATACTTAGAATCATTAAAACAAGAAGATTTAACTCGAATAAGAAAATATTCATTTCTTAACCATGATTTTGAACTTCAGCCTTTGATCAGTCTTTATAAAGAAGTTAACTATGAAACCTTAGTGATTGAAAGAATCATACCTAGTCAAGCAGAACCAAGCTATGAAGTTCAACTTAGCTATCGACTTAAGAAAGGGACTTCTAAAGAATTTAGAACTGTGCATATTAACTTGTATGATGGTGTAAATATGGACATATATGAAGATCCAGACCAATAAAATAGATTTGGTCTTGGGATAACAATCTAACAATCGAACGTTAGTTGGACAAAGAATAGTTAAAATTTAAAGTATAGAAAGGAACTGCTTTTATTGTATTTCCTATTTATAGCATCATCTCTCATTGGAGTATTATGGTTTCTGAATTTTATTAAGTTATTAGAAAAGATGAAGGCCAATAAAAATTATCATAATCAAAAGCTACTTGGTGCCGTTCTTACATTTTTTCTGGTGTTATCAATTATGTTATCTGTGAGTGTCATGTTTTGATAGTGTAGATGTTGAAGCAAAATTTCAATCATTTGTTTAAACACCCTTTAAGTAGAGATGCTTAAGTGTCTCCTTTTATACTTGGAAAGCAGGTATTTTGGAAAGGACGTCGAAGTTGTTAATTAAAGTATAGTTCTTCACACATTCTCAATATGCCGACTTTGATATAGCGTATACTTTATTTTTTCAGAAGAAATTACGACGGCTACAAGACAAAGATCAAGAAGAATCGGTATTAAGATTTTGTAGGGGACAAAGTGATTAAAGGTTCTATTGAAAATCTTGAGCTGTTTAGTCGGCTCTTTTTTTATTGTATAAAAGGGGGGTAAGAATAAATGAAAAGAGTAGATGTAGCATATGTACTTCTGTTTGATGAACTTGAACAGAATGTATTAATGGTAAAAAACAAAGGTACTGGGTCCTCTTACTATACGCCTCCAGGAGGGGCAGTGGAAAAGGGAGAAACGCTTAAAGAAGGTGCCATACGTGAAGTGAAAGAGGAAACGGGACTAGATGTACAAGTGGATGGTGTTTTCTCTGTTGGGGAAGCGTTTTTTGAAGAAAGGGGACACCACGCTATCTTCATTACTTTTGTCGGAAAAATAATAGGTGGAAAAATAGAAATATCTTTTCCCGAAGAAATTGAGGAAGTAATTTGGATGGATTTAAAACAAGCAGAAAAATATATACATATCTCAAATGGGTTTGAAGGACTAATAATGGACAGAAATTCAGTTCCATATATGTTAAGAGAAGTTGAAATAAAGGGGTGATTACTTGAAATTTATTTTAAATTTAACTACTGCAATTGCATTCGGATTTATTGGATTTTTAGTTTTTGGAGGAATAATTGCGTTTGTTGGCTATGAAGGAGCAGGTATTTTAATTGCAATTATTTTCATTATTTTATTGACGATCATCATTAACCTACTAATTAAAATAAACAACAACATAGAAAAGTTAAATCAGAAATAATACAGTATTTTTTGGAGCTTTGTGCTACATAGGAAACCAAAAGAAAAAGGGAGATGCTTTTGTTGTCTGATATTTAAATGCTAGAGTTAAACACTGAATTATTAGAAGGTATTGGTAGCTACTGTCTTAGAAGTAAAAAGAAATCAAATGGACTTAAAAAATAGAAAAGAATTACTGGAATTATCAACAACTCCCTACGGAATATATTCTGTTGTATTTAAAGGACAACTTATATCATTTCATAGATTAACTGTCCATTCTGTCGTTAAAAGGTTGAAAGAGCTTATGTAGATAAGAATATATTAAGCAGTATTTTATAGAACATACTGGGAACCTTAAGTACAAAAGGATTGCTAAAATGATTAGAAAAATTTCCGCAAGCTGTCTTTTACTACTTATGTTATTCTTACATTTGGAAATGGCATATGCAAGTGAACGAGTGGTGCTATTAAGCGTACCGTCCGATATATGGTATAAAAGAGTCTACCTAATAGCTGATAAAAAAAGTTGGATGGACTTTGAAAATTTTACCGTTCAAATTGGTGATCGAGGAGAAATAGTTTATCATTTTCCCAACTGGTATCATGGAAAGTATGATCCTGTATTATATTATGAAGACATAAATGGTGACAGGTTGGAAGATGTTATCGTCGTATTAAATAATGATAGAGCTGGAATTGGAACGTCTCTTAAGGATATTCATATTCTGAATCAAATTCAGGATCCTTTTCTAAGGTATAAAGAGGTTCCAGTTGAACCTACGGACTTGACTATGAGTCGCCTTGTGAAATTAGAGAGACATGGTAATATCGTGATTATTCTGGCAGACAAAGAGGAGTATAAAATCGACATTTCCAAATATCATTTTACTAATTCTCGTAAGCCTTATCTCGGTATGGATACGATAGAATATTCGATTGAAAATGGAACATTAAATGGAACGGTTAATGCTTATGTAGTACGAGATGATAGTGTTTATGGTGGTTTACTTGGTCATTTAACTATTGAATACTTTTGGGACGGGAAAATGTATAAAGCAAAGTCCATTACATTTAAACAAAATGAGCCTGAAAAAATTAGAAACACGTCTGTGAGTCCGATAGAGGAAACTAATTAGTAAAGGTGTGCTGTAAATGAAAAAAGCTGTATTTTTGGATCGTGACGGAGTAATAAATGAAGTGCTAACGGATCGCGTTAAATTTGTGAATAAGCCCCACGAGCTATATTTTTTACCAGGTGTACCAGAAGCAATTAAAAAATTGAATACTGTCTTTGATTTCATCTTTGTCGTAACCAATCAAGGTGGGGTTGGCTTAGGATATATGAAGGAAGCACAGCTCCAAAAAATACATGACCATATGATTGCTGCACTAAAGAAAGAAGGGGCGACTATTCACGAGGTGGCTTATTGTCCACATAAGCCAAAAGCGGGTTGTGATTGCCGAAAGCCTAACAGTAAATTAATAACAGATCTCGGTAAAAAATATAATATTGATTTATCCCATTCGTACATGGTTGGAGATACCGACACGGATATTATCGCTGGTAAAAAAGCAGGTACAAAATGTGTGTTCTTGGGTAAGAACGATCCACTTTCAGATGCCGTTTTCCTTGACTTAATAACTGCGGTGGACTGGATTATTGAAGATGCAGCAGCAAGCATAGAAGGATAAATATTTGCAAGGAAAGATATAAGTTGATTTGTTGAAAACCCTTTGTTGCCTTGTTATACTGGAAAGAGAAATGGTTTACACTAAAAAGGACTGTTTGGTGCGTCAACACTAAACAGCCCTGCAAAATAGATCGCTTCATTGGCGATCAGCACGCGATGGTAAACCGCTTAGCTGTCAGGCTCGGGGCGGTTTACTTTTTTCTTGCAAAAGTATATGACAAAGCAATGATAGAGACAATTAGCGTTGAAAAACCAATCGTAACCATTAGCGCTTCGAAAACCGTCATAAGCATCATCCACCTTTCCCTCACCAAGTTGAATGAAGTAATGGAAAAAATGTGCTAACCACCCTTGAAACCCCTATTCTATTACTCTTTTATTATACCACACAAGTGTTCTCTTTCATTCCTTCAAGGTTAGATTTACAGTTGGAAAATAGCGAATTAAAAAAGGATGTATGTACTGCAAAAGGGTATAATAAATTTGTAGAAACTTTGTTTTAACATAGTAGTAAAAATATAGGTAACAGGAAAAGGTGACTCAATGACAAAAAGAAATGAAAAAGAAACAGGATGGAATTTCGATAACAGTTATGCCCGTCTACCAGATCTTTTCTTCACAAACCTTGACCTTAACCCTGTGCCAGCACCAAACTTGGTTACGTTCAATGATAAACTAGCAACTTATCTAGGATTGAACGTCGAGGCACTACAAAGTGACGATGGTGTTGCAGTTCTTGCAGGTAACGAGATACCCGAAGGTGCTTCGCCTCTTGCACAAGCTTATGCGGGACATCAATTCGGGCATTTCAATATGTTAGGAGACGGCCGGGCAATTCTACTTGGCGAGCAGATTACGCCTACTAATGAGCGAGTTGATATTCAGCTTAAGGGAGCAGGAAGAACCCCATACTCACGCGGGGGAGATGGTAGAGCGGCACTAGGACCGATGCTACGCGAATACATCATGAGCGAAGCAATGCATGGACTTGGAATACCTACTACCCGAAGCCTAGCAGTAGTGACGACGGATGAACCAGTAATCCGTGAAACTGATCTACCTGGAGCAATTCTTACCCGAGTGGCTGCCAGTCATTTGCGTGTCGGCACTTTTCAATATGCTGCTCAACGGGGGACAGTAGAAGATCTTCAGGTATTGGCCGATTATACATTACAACGACATTATCCAGAAATTAACAATGATCCTAATCGCTATCTTTCCTTTCTTCGGGAAGTAATCAAGCGTCAAGCGGGTTTAATTGCCAAGTGGCAACTAGTTGGCTTTATTCACGGGGTGATGAACACCGACAACATGAGTATTAGCGGAGAAACTATTGATTATGGACCATGCGCCTTCATGGATACCTACGACCCAGCAACCGTATTCAGTTCCATTGATGTTCAAGCACGTTATGCATATGGCAATCAGCCACGTATTGCCGGTTGGAATCTCGCGCGGTTTGCTGAAAGCCTATTGACCTTGCTACATGAAAATGAGGAAGAAGCGCTTAAACTTGCTCAAAATGCAATTCAAGATTTTCCAGAATTATATCATTCTAATTGGCTTGCGGGAATGAGAGCAAAACTAGGGATGTTTAATGAAGAGGTACAGGATGAGGCGCTTATTGAAGAACTTCTTGGTATGCTTCTGAAGTATCAAGCGGATTATACGAATACGTTCCGTGCATTAACTTTTGATAAAATCGAGGATACTTTGTTGTTTGACAAGAAAGAATTTTCTCATTGGCATGAACAATGGCAAGCGAGATTAAGTAGACAACAGGAATCGAAAGACTCTGCATATCAGTTAATGCGGGACAGTAATCCAGCGGTAATACCTCGTAACCACCGAGTGGAAGAAGCGCTAGCTGCTGCAGAGCAAGGAGACTTTAGTGTGATGGAGCGGCTACTCGAGGTTCTTTCAAATCCCTTCGCACATTCTCCAAAACAGGCTGCTTACTCCAAGCTGCCTGAGCAATCAAACGAGACTTACCAAACTTTTTGTGGGACATAATTTAACCAATGTTGCATATATGATGAATAATAATGTGCCTGGCATCGGAACTTGCGATTTGGACTTCCTATCTTGCGATTCGCTGGAACGAACTTGCGATTTAGAAGAGATAATTTGCGATTTGCGACCTTGATCTTGCGATTATGAGTATCTACCTTGTGATTCTTCATAAATTGCGCGATTAATTAGTGTCATCACATGCCAAGTAGAAACTTTATATTGAAAAAACGGTCACATATTACATGCTGCTCACTATATTTATAAGCACTACCTAAAAAGGTAGCTGTTTATCTAACCAAATAAAAAGACACCTTACTAAAGCGTTTCCTGTACTATAAATTTGCTCAAAAGACTGATTGATTAAAATATCAACTCAGTCTATTTTTATTTCTACAAACAGAATGCCTAATAATCTAAATGTTTGAATCTTTCATAATATGATAATATAAAAAGACTAGCTGTTCGTTAAAGGGGGATAAAGAAATGATAATAAGAGATATGCAATTGTCAGACATAGAAAGCATCAGAGCTATTGCAGCACACACTTGGAAGGCCACATATAGTAAGTTTATTCCGAAAGATATACAAGAGAAAGTTCTAAAAGACGCTTATTCTGCCGAAACGATGGAAAATAGATTTAAAACTTCCGTAACGTTAGTAGCCGAAGATAAGGAAGAAATTATGGGCTATGCTTTTTTCTCCAGTGACTTATCTAGTTCAGACGTATTCTTAGAGTCTTTATATATTCATCCAGATCATCAAGGAAAAGGGGGCGGAAAACAACTCTTATTAACAGGACTTTCAAAATTCAAAGAACTGGTAACTTTGTCGTTAACAGTTTATAAAGGAAATCCCAATTTTGCTTTTTATGAAAGAGAAGGGTTCAAGGTAATAAAAGAGAATAACGGCGATTTTTATGGACATCCAGTAGTCTTTATATTAATGAAAAAGAATTTTAACAATAATTAGCCTAATAGTCCCTGTAAGATACAACTTAAAATAATTCATAATCGTGTAGAAGTTAATTCCACATAGGACCCAATTAAAAGTACTTTTATTACTAAAAGAAACCTTTGTTTATTCAGCAGATAAAGCAGGATGCTCCCAGTAAGTATCAGCAACAGCTGATAGATTTTCTGCATTAAAGTTGTTAAAGTTTATTTTATTTAAAGTTTCTCTACTCATTAGTACTATCATAACATCTCCATTTCCCACATTCCCATAACGATCTGTAAGTGGGGCTTGGACGATTAATGTAGCTTGAGTAACCTCTTCTTGTGATTTCATCGCCTTCATAAATTCGACTGTATTGTACAGAAAAGAATGTTTTGAGGATTTTGCAGATTTAACTTTTTCCTCCAATGCAATAGCTTCAACTACACCACTTTCAAATCTAGACGAAAGGACAGCCCTTTCTTTCTCTACGTTTGTCGTTCCAAAATTCTTTATGATTATTTCTGCTGCAACCACTTCTGGCGTCTTATGTTTTTGCGCCATTTTTTCTTTCAGTTCTTCTCTTTCCATTTTCTTGTAAAATGGCGAGTCAGTGACTTCGACTCTATCTGTATCTGCCTTCTCAAGACGATTAACTATATTTTCAAAAATTCCAATTCCTAAAATCAAAACTATCAAAATAAACCACCAGCGTTGATAAAAATGTTGCTTCGTTTTATCTGCCAAAGTAAATCTCCTTTCGTAAATGAAACCTATCTACTATTTTATGCATGCTTGAAAGTAAAATATGTCTCGTAATGGTCCTAGATTACGATAGTTGAATATATCGATGATCATAATTACAATGAAAATGACATAAAAATGTCCCTATGTAAGACACAACTTCGAAATATTTCTGATATTAATTACTTTTTCAAGCGGTGAGTCATAATGGTTTTAGAGGAAACAGTAGAGGCAATTGTAAGTAGTTTAAAAAAGGACAAAAAGGTTCAGGCGATTTTTTTAAAAGGCTCAATGGGGCGAGGCGAACAAGATGAGCATTCGGATATCGATTTGTATTGCTTAGTGGATGAAGAAGATGAGGAAGAATTTCTTCCAAGAAGGATCAAGCACTTGGAATCTTATAACAAATTGCTATTTTATGATGAAATTTTTATTGTGGCACCACAAATTCTTGCGGTATATGAGAATTTAGTGCATGTAGACCTGTTTACAGTGACAGAAACTACATATATCGAAAAGGACTTTTTTAAAGTTCTTTTCGACCCAAACTATAAATTGGAGAAATACAAGCAGACCCAGAACCTGAAATTATCTGATGAAGAGTTTCAGGATGCAGTCGATGATGTTGCATGGTTCCTTTTTCAATATAAAAAATCATCTGCACGAGGCAATGATATTTGGTCAGTTAGTATGCTCCATCAAGTTATGACACATCTAGCAAGAGTGTTACTACATCGGTATAATCCAGGAAGAGCTCAATTGGGATTGAAAGCATTGCAGTCTTCTCTTCCAAAAGGAATTATCCAGGAAATCAAGAAAGTCTACGAGAGTATGACACCCGAAAAACACCAACTGGCAGTGCAGCTAATATGTGAATTGCTATCCAGAGAGACGGAATGGGTTTTCTCTGAAGTAGTACATCCTGAAAAGATTAAGCCATTGTGGGAACAAATGGTTTCTTCTTTCTCCTAAAACAAAAAAAGATGCACTAAATGAATGAATTCTATTATAAATGAGGCAAAGAAAAGTGGTTATAAAGAATTATCACTAAGCGTCTATGTGAAAATACTAATACTGTAAATCTCTATCGTGAAATAGGCTTTGTAGAAGTGGAGAGAGAAGGAACTTCAGTTACTACGGTATTAACTTCCGATGATAATTAAAAAACTATCAAGATCCATGATATTTAGTTAATTTCCCGACCATGTTAAATCGCTAGAGAACAAACTTGAACTGATGAAGGGACCATTAAAAAAACGGGTACCAGATTACAAAATAATTTAGAATTCAATGGGAAACGGGTCCACTAAGTTACTTGTTAAAACAAATGACCCACATTAATTATGTGGGTCATTGTGTATACCAAGATGATTCTTGAGTGCTTCCTGCAGTAGGTGAGAGTAGTTGACTTTCCGTTCTTTCGCCGTGTCATCAAGCCATCTAGGAATTGTTAACGTCTTCTTAACTGCTTGGTTTCGCATTTCACTTCTAAATGGTGGCATCCATACTTCAATGAGTGTTGGCACTTGATTTGATTCTATCGTTAATTGTTTGAGTGAAGATGGGTTAGGGATGTTGCATTGATCTTCCTCCAAACCATACAGATGAAGGGCCATTGCTTCTTTTGCCATCGCAAGTGCCTCTTCATCTGTGTCACCACAAGTGAAGCAGCCTGGTAAATCTGGAAACTCAACGGAGATTCCATCAGAGTCATAGCTAAATAGTGCAGGGTAGATGTATCGCTCTTTTAACATTTTGTAATTAACCTCCTCACAAGAGTGCCTTATTCAAGCCCAGCTTGTTTAAGTATTGATTTCTCAGTTCTTTTTGGTAAGTCTTTCTTGGGATGTGGAATGGTAACTAAACCGGGCTTCGTAGGATGTTTGAATTGATGGTGACATCCTTTTACCCTGTCTAAATACCAACCATCTTTAGTAATGTGATTCATAAGCTCTCTTGAATTCATTAGATGGTTATCATCTCCTTTGATGTTTTCATTTTAGCACGTATTATAACACGTGTAAATGTTCGAAAAAAAATTACTATATAGGGTTATTAACAGCATGCCACTCGGTTATTGAGGTGAATTGAATTTGAAATTTATTGAATTTGGAATAGGAAACACATGGATAATTAGGACTGAAACTGAGTTAGAAGATGGAACTGAATATGAAGAAAAAGGCATAAAGGGACCAATAAAATTCTACTCCTTATATCTAAGAATCTGGATCGGTAAAACCGTTGTAATAGCGGATTTAAAAGAATGTATTAAAAGAAAAAAGAAAAACCGCAACGAATTTAAAGTTATAATTGGTATAGTCAGTGGTTAAACTTATTAAATTGTATCTTCTGAAAGAATAAAAAAAGAGAAGAGCAATCTAAAATGAAGAAGGATGTGTTGTTTATACAAATTATTTACAAAAAGATGAACAAGAAGTTGTTATTGAAGCAATAAAACGAATGATTGAAAAATACTAATTATTACTTGAATTAGTCATGCCTTTTTGTTCAAAAAGGGAAATCGCAAAATATTTTGCTCTAAAAATTTCATGTATGATATAATTTTATCATTGTAAATTTTCATTCATTAGTTAAAGTTATTTTAATATTATCGTAACCTTTGATGAGGTAGACAGAAGTCAAAATCTCCTAGTACCGATAATTTTTTTTAGGAGAGAGGAAGAAATCTTTTGTTAGAAACATTTTTAATCAATATTTTATTTTTAGTTTTTCCGGTTCTTCTGACTGTAGTCTTTTTGGATAATATTAAGGAAAGTCATTATTCACTTTTTCTCCTTTTTTTCTCTCTTTCAATGTTACTATGTATGATTTATCCAATTAGACTGGAAATTGGATTTTTATTTGATTTGAGGTATGTTCCGTTTATTATAGTTGCTCTTTATGGAGGCTATAAAAGGTTACTTCCGCTTTATATCATATTGAATATATATCGATTGGTAATCGGAGGAGATGGTTTCGTACTGTCTTTCGCTTATTCAACAGTCATTTTTATAGTCTTGCCAATGATAAAGCACCGATTTATGGGATATAATACAAAGAATCGAATAATGACAGGAGTTATCGCAGGTGTGATGATCATGGTTATTTATTTGCTCCAATTGTCCTTATATTTTGAAATTCTAACGAGAGAATATTGGACATTAGCTTTTTATGCAGTGACCACTCATGGATTTGTCATAGCCATTAACCTGATTATGATAGAAAAAATCATTTCAAATATAAAAAATCGAGAAAATTTCCTTCGTGCGGAACGGTTGCATGTCATGAGTGAACTTTCGGCGAGTGTTTCTCATGAAATCAGAAACCCTTTGACTGTGACGAAAGGATTTCTCCAATTATTGGATGTATCAAAAAATATCACAGGTGAGGATAAAGTGTATATCGATTTTTCTTTACAAGAATTGATTCGCGCGGAACATATTTTAAATGATTATTTGGCATTTGCTAAACCTCAATCAGAGCATATGGTATATTCCGATTTAAAAGAAGAGACGGAATATGTAAAGAATATATTAATACCCCTTGCTATAATCCATAATGTTGAAATTGTATGTGTTTTTTCCAATTCTTTAAAGAAAATATTTGACCAAAATCAGATGAAGCAATGTTTGATTAACTTATTAAAAAATGCAATAGAAGCAATGAAGGAAGAGGGAGGTACTCTTTCCGTACAAGTGATTGAGCAAGGTAAGAATATTGTCATCAGTATTCAAGACGAGGGAATAGGGATGACGAAAGATGAAATCCTTCATTTAGGAAAGCCATATTATTCTAACAAAAAAGAAGGAACTGGTCTTGGAATGTTAATGGTATATGGAACTATTAGCAAAATTAAAGGAAAAGTTGATGTGGAAAGTAAAATAGGCGAGGGAACAACCTTTACGATTACCATTCCAACATAAAGTATAGAAAAAGGATGTGCACACTTGCACATCCTTTTTTTACTTGTTCAAATTCATATAGTAACAATACATTTACTTACATTTTTTAAGCAATATCCCTATTTTAGAGTATGTGGGTAATGTTGATGTAACTGCCTTTATAACCATAGATGAAATAGCACACTCAAGAGATAGCCCGTCAGAAGAAATGTTAAAAAAAGCCTTACGGGGACAACACGGATATTAATCAAAATAAATTCTTTTACACTTGTAACCCCAATAAGCCCAATAGATATGCCTAAAAGTACACTTTGTGCCTTTATGTTGAGATTCACGTGATATCCAATCCAAATAAAAGCACTAAAACAAATAGATAAGCCAACGAAACAAAGAAATAGCCATATTAGTTTTTTACCTTGTGATAGAAATGCTGAAGTAAGTGCGAATCCCTCTGGGGCATGGTGTAGAATTGTGGAGGTTGTAATGGAAACATTGAAGGTAGAATTCCCAAGCAAATTTCCGATAGTCAAGCTTAATGGGATTGTATGTATGAACAAGGCAAGTGTAATCAAGTAGACGGAAGGTTTACGTGATTTAGATGAAAAGAGAAAATTGTGCATCGCTACAAGAAAAATATATCCGATAAGTATTCCGAGAACAATTTCTAATAATTGATACATTTTTAATGCAGATGGAATAATATCGAGAGTTAGTAAACCTACTAAAAATCCCCCGCATAATAGTGCCAGTCCTTCATTTGAACCATGAAATATTTTAGAAACGAACCAAGCGATACCTCCACCTGCACTGACACTCAAGAAAAGAAATCCACCAAGAATGAATGCAACCAACTCCAGCACTCTCCAACCAAAATTATTAGTAATCCTGTCTACAAAATATATGCATATTGTTTATAGGTATGAGCATGTGTAAAATGAAAATAGTACGAATGATTTTACAAGGGGGAAGCGAAAGCGTTCATATGACTATACATAAGATGAAGGAAACGACATTTAAAGAAGCTACGCTTGCAGAATGGGAGCAAGTTGCTATTAAATCCTTAAAAGGGAAGACACTTGAATCACTTTCGACAAAAACTTTAGAAGATATAATTTTGAAACCGCTTTATTCTTTAGCAGATTTAGCGGAAATACCTGTAAATCAAACAGAAACTATTAGACAGGCTACCACTAATGCGAATTGGTTAGTATCCCAAGTTTCTACAGGCAACTCAAGCGAAGAAGTTCTTGCTGAAATAAAAGAATCACTTGAGAAAGGTAATGATGTAATTCATTATACGTTGCAAAATAGACACGCTTGGGATGCTTCCCAATTAGAAGAATTACAATCATTATTGAAAATACACCCTGTTTATTTGGATATAACAGCAGATCACGCCTTTTTACATAACTTTACTGATTTGAAAGGCTGTGTGAAAGGTGCAAGTACAAACGCTGTATCAAATTCACGTACTTTTTTCTTAGATGGAACTTCCATTCACAAAGCTGGAGGAGATGCGGTGAGTGAGCTTGCTAGTGTGCTTGTACAGGCCGATTCTTCATCTTCTGAAATGGGAATTGATCAGGTCGAGGAAAAAGGGTTTGTTCAATTTTCCGTAGACAGTAACTTCTTTATGGAAATGGCAAAAATTCGTGCGTTCCGTGTACTTTGGCAAGCATTTGGCGAAGCATATGGAAAGACGGAAATTTCAGCAATTCCCGTTCATGCGGAAACATCATTACGTTCTTTTTCTGCACTTGATCCAAATGTGAATATTCTTCGAGCAGCGAATAGCGCTTTAGCAGCGGTTTTAGGTGGTGCAGATAGCGTAACAACGCATCCTCATGATCTATTAACTGGTGTCAATCAAACCTCTAAACGAATTGCAAGAAATATGCAACTAGTCCTAAAAGAAGAAACGCATATCGGTCGCGTATTAGATGCAGCTGGTGGATCTTACTATTTAGAAACATTAACAAAAGAGCTTGTGGAAAAGGCATGGACATTGTTTTTAGAGTTAATGAAAGAAGATACGCTGGAAGTAAGAGAAGCAAAACTTCAAGAGCGAGCAGCAATCAAATGGGAGCAGCAATTAGAAGCACTTTCAACACGCAAGAAGTCTTTAATTGGTACAAATAACTATGCAAATCCGGAAGATGAATTGGATGCACAAATTATATCGACTGATTACAAGCGTTTAGCAGAGCCTTTTGAATTGTTGCGAAAAGCGTTTAAAGCGAATCCTTTAAACGCAGCTATTATTCCTTATGGTGTATTAAAAGAATATAAACCACGAATGGATTTTGTTAGTGGGTACTTAGTATCGCTAGGAATCTCACCAGTTGTGGCACCGGAAAACTTAAAACCTTTTGATCTTCAAAAATGGATTGATGAACATCATATTAATTATGTCGTGTTTGTTGGAAATGATGAACAAACAGCTGGATTAGTACCCGCTTTGTTAAACGAAAAATTATCTGTGCCAATGGATGTAGCAGGGAAGTTTGACGAATATGAAGACTGGCTAGATGCTGGGCTATCTGGACGTATTTTTGCTGGACAATCTCTTTTAGATAAAGGAAAAGAACTTCTAGCACTTGCCCAAGGGGGGAATTCACATGACAACGCCTAATTATTCAGCCGTATCGATTGAGAATTTATTAAAGAAATCTAGTATTGAAGTACAAGAAAAAGCATCTTCTTTTTTAACAAATGAAGGTATTGAGTTAAAGCCTGTATATGATGAAGCTGATCGCAGTCTAGTGAAACATTTAAATGACCTTCCGGGCATTGCGCCAAATACACGTGGACCATATCCGACGATGTATGTGGCAAAACCATGGACGGTTCGTCAGTATGCAGGTTTTTCTACTGCGGAAGAAAGTAACGCATTCTATAGAAGAAACTTAGCAATGGGTCAAAAAGGTCTGTCCGTTGCGTTCGACTTAGCGACACACCGCGGCTATGATTCGGATCATGAACGCGTTACTGGGGATGTAGGTAAAGCGGGAGTTGCAATCGATTCGGTGGAAGATATGAAGATATTATTCGATGGAATTCCACTCGACCAAATGTCTGTATCAATGACGATGAACGGTGCAGTACTACCAATTCTAGCATTTTACATCGTGACTGCAGAAGAACAAGGGGTATCTCCCGATCAACTTGCTGGAACGATTCAAAATGACATTTTGAAAGAATATATGGTTCGGAATACATATATTTACACACCTGAAATGTCGATGAAAATTATTGCGGATATCTTTGCTTATACAGCAAAAAAAATGCCTATATTCAACTCTATTTCAATTTCTGGTTACCATATGCAGGAAGCAGGTGCAACAGCAGACATCGAGCTTGCCTACACATTAGCGGATGGTCTGGAGTATGTTCGAACAGGATTAAAAGCGGGCATTGAAATTGATTCATTCGCACCGAGACTTTCATTTTTCTGGGCAATTGGTATGAATTACTTCATGGAAGTAGCAAAAATGCGCGCTGCTCGAAGAATTTGGGCACAAATGATGTCTAGCTTCGATCCTAAAAATCCAAAAACATTAGCATTGCGTACACATTCACAAACGTCTGGTTGGAGTTTAACCGAGCAAGATCCATTTAATAATGTAACGAGAACTTTAGTAGAAGCAAATGCAGCTGCAATGGGGCATACCCAATCACTTCATACAAATGCGCTCGACGAAGCAATTGCACTTCCAACGGATTTCTCAGCACGAATTGCACGGAATACACAGTTATTCCTGCAAGAAGAAACGAATATGACGAAAGTAATTGATCCATGGGGTGGTTCGTATTATGTAGAAACACTAACGAACGAGTTAATGGAAAAAGCTTGGGCTCTCATCGAAGAAATCGAAGAACTTGGTGGCATGGCTAAAGCAATTGAAACTGGCCTTCCGAAAATGAAAATTGAAGAAGCAGCAGCGAAAAAGCAAGCACAAATCGACTCCTCGAAAGAAATTATTATCGGGGTGAACAAATACCGATTAGATCAAGAAGATGCAATTGATATTTTAAATATCGATAATACAGTAGTTCGACAAAAACAAATGGAACGTTTAGTAAAAGTAAAAGAAAATCGTGATGAAAAAGAAGTGCAAGAAGCCCTTATTACATTAACCGAAGCAGCTAGAACAGGTAACGAAAATCTATTAGCAGTTGCTGTGGATGCTGCTAGAAAACGTGCAACGATAGGAGAAATTTCGGATGCAATTGAAGTAGTAGCTGGAAGACATAAGGCGGTGATTCGTTCCGTGAGTGGAGTGTATAGTGCGAACTTTAATGATGCAGATGAAATCGAAGCTGTGAAACAAATGTCGGAGGATTTCCTAGAAAACGAAGGGAGACGCCCTCGTATTTTAATTGCGAAAATGGGTCAAGATGGACATGACCGTGGTGCAAAAGTGATTGCAACTGCGTTTGCTGATTTAGGGTTTGATGTGGATATTAGTCCTTTATTCCAAACACCGGCAGAAACTGCTCAGCAAGCGGTGGAAAACGATGTACATGTTGTAGGAGTAAGTTCGCTTGCAGCCGGTCATATGACGTTAGTTCCTGCATTACGAGAAGAACTAGCTAAACTAGGGAGAGAAGATATTTTAATCGTTGTTGGAGGAGTTATTCCTGCTCAAGATTATGCTTTCTTACGTGAAAATGGAGCATCTGCAATTTTCGGACCCGGAACAGTTATACCAGTAGCAGCACAAAAAGTAATCGAAGAAATCTATAAACGATTGGGTTATGAGGAAGTGGAAGGCTAATGGCTGAAACAGATAAAACAAACCAATCGGCGATGCATGTGATGAGTGGGATTAAATCTCAACATGATGGAATGGGAAAAGCTTCTGTAAAGAAGTTTTCGAAAAAGAATGCACTAGTTATTGATCAGGAAGAATATCTCCGTGAAATTCAAAAAGGCTCTAGGCTTCATTTAGCAAAAGCAATCACTTTCATTGAAAGTACAGTTAGTGATCAACAAGCTATTGGTCAACAATTACTCAAATCATTATTAAGACATACAGGTAACAGTATTCGAATTGGCATTACGGGTGTACCTGGTGCTGGGAAAAGTACGTTTATTGAAGCTTTTGGAAAGATGCTATGTGATCAAGGTTATAAAGTAGCGGTGCTTGCGATAGACCCAAGCTCCTCACTAACGGGTGGAAGTATATTAGGTGATAAAACAAGGATGGAGGAGCTTGCAAAGCATCCGAATGCTTTTATCAGACCTTCTCCATCCGCAGGAACACTTGGTGGCGTACACAAAAAATCGAGAGAAACGATGCTTTTATGCGAAGCAGCAGGTTATGACATTATTTTAGTAGAAACAGTTGGCGTTGGGCAAAGTGAAACGATTGTACGAGGAATGGTCGATTTCTTTCTACTTCTTGCACTAACTGGCGCCGGTGATGAACTACAGGGAATGAAAAAAGGGATTATGGAACTTGCAGATGCTTTAGTGGTCAATAAAGCAGATGGAGCAAATGAGAAATTAGCTAAGAAGACAGTAGCAGAATATAAACAAATTCTACACTTTTTAGCCCCATCTTCCCCAAACTGGAATACACCTGCTTTGGCGGTTTCTTCCTTATATAAGTCTGGTCTAGACTCGGTTTGGGAGACAATCCAATCATTTAAGAAAGAAATGATTGAACAAAATGCCTGGCAATACAGAAGAAAAGAACAAACGGTTGATTGGTTCAAATCGATGATAGTAGATCGTTTATATAGAGACTTCTTTTCATCAGTAGAAAAGAAAGAAACAATGGCACAATTAGAAAGTCTAGTGAGGGATGAAAAAGTAACGGTTTCACAGGCAGTTGAAGAGTTATTTTCCTCGAATTCTAAGCAATAATCTGCTAAGATAAAAATAGTTTGGAAAGGAGCGTTTAATTATGAATATGGATTTTAATTTATTGATGAATGATATGGTCATGCAAGCCCGTGGAGAAATGGAAGCAAGCGGTTATGAGCAATTAACATCACCGGAGGAAGTAAATACTGCATTTGCTCGTCCAGGTACAACTCTAGTAATGATTAACTCAGTTTGTGGATGTGCAGGAGGAATTGCACGTCCAGCAGCAGCAAATGCTGTTCATTATGATAAAAGACCGGATCATCTTGTAACTGTATTTGCAGGGCAAGATAAATTAGCTACACAACAAGCGCGCAATCATTTTGGTGATGAACATTTACCTTCTTCTCCATCATTTGTTTTATTAAAAGACGGAGAAGCTATTGCGGAAGTTGGTCGTCACGAAATAGAAGGACATGATCCAATGTCTGTTATTACACATATCCAAGCGTTGTTTGAAGAGCATTGCGAAGAGATTTAATACTAAAAACAGCGGAAGCATTTAATTGCCTCCGCTGTTTTTAATGAAATTACAAGATAAAGCTTAATCCGAATAGTAATGAAGACATAACCATGATTAAAACCATTAAATATACAATAACTTTACGAAATTTTTGATTGCCCATGAACTACACTCCTTTAACAATTACTTTCATTTTATCAAATTCGAAAAAAAGCACAAGAGGTAGCGATTTTTTTTTGAAATATGTACAATAGAAGATATAGTCTAAATATATGGGGTGTTGGGAAAAATGGAGAAAGTAGATCATATTGGTATTGCGGTAAAAAGTATTGAAGAAGCACTTCCTTATTATATAGAAACATTAGGACTAAAACTTATACATATTGAAGAAGTTCCATCTGAGAAAGTACGAGTTGCTTTTATCGACAGTGGAAATTTGAACCTTGAGTTACTACAACCCCTTGATGAGACAAGTACGATTCATTCGTTCATCGAGAAAAAAGGGGAAGGCATCCATCATATTGCCTTCGGAGTGTCTAATATTCAAGAACGTTTAAATGAGCTAAAAGAAAAAGGGGTTCGGCTTATTCAAGAGACGCCTAAAGCTGGGGCACATGGTGCTCAAGTAGCTTTCATTCATCCAAAAGCTTCAGGTGGAGTTTTGTATGAATTATGTGATAAATCAGAGGGAGCGAAGTAATCAGATGGATATTTATGAGAAAATTAATGATCTATACGATCGCAAACGAAAAATTGAGCTGGGTGGCGGTGACGCTCGAATTGAAAAGCAACATGAAAAGGGCAAGTTAACTGCTAGAGAACGAATTGATCTTCTTGTGGATAAAGGATCTTTTGTTGAATTAAATCCATTTATACAACATCGAACTGTAGATTTTGGTATGGATAAGCAAGAAGGACCTGGTGATGGGGTAGTAACTGGGTACGGGAAAGTAAATGGTCGTCCAATTTATTTATTCTCACAAGACTTCACGGTTTTTGGTGGCGCACTTGGTGAAATGCATGCTTTAAAAATTGCAAATGTCATGGATTTGGCTGCCAAAAATGGTGCGCCGTTCATTGGTTTAAATGATTCGGGTGGTGCTCGTATACAGGAAGGTGTTGTTTCACTAGATGGTTACGGCCAAATCTTTTATCGCAATGCTATCTATTCTGGTGTAATTCCACAAATTTCGGTTATTTTAGGGCCATGTGCCGGTGGAGCTGTTTATTCACCCGCGATTACGGACTTTGTTTTTATGACCGATGAAACAAGTCAAATGTTCATAACGGGACCGAAAGTAATTGAGACGGTAACTGGTGAAAAAATTTCCGCAGAAGATTTAGGTGGCTCAAAAGTACATAATACGATTAGTGGTAATGCACATTTCCGTGGGAAAACGGAAGAAGAAGTTTTGGAAAGTGTACGCTTGTTACTAAGTTATTTACCGCAAAGTTTTGAAGAGAAGGCTGCAATCGTAGAAGTGCCAAGTGAAAATGATGATCGTCCTGATTTAGCTGATATCGTCCCTTTTGAAGCAATTCGTCCATACGATATTCGCAAAGTGATCGAGCAAGTGGTTGATACGGATTCTTTTTTAGAAGTACAAAAGGAATTTGCGAAAAATATAGTGATTGGACTAGCTCGCATTAAAGGAGAAGTTGTAGGGCTCGTTTGTAATCAACCAAAAGTAATGGCTGGTGGACTTGATATTGATTCAAGTGATAAAGCAGCCAGATTTATTCGATTCTGTGATGCATTTAATATCCCGATTATTACGTTTGAAGATGTTACAGGCTTCTTCCCAGGTATTAAGCAAGAACATGGCGGTATTATTCGTCATGGAGCGAAGATTTTATTTGCCTACTCAGAAGCAACAGTTCCAAAAATGACGGTTATTTTACGTAAAGCATACGGCGGTGCATATGTTGCATTGAATTCCAAATCTATTGGAGCAGATGTTGTGTTTGCTTGGCCTAATGCAGAGATTGCCGTAATGGGACCTCAAGGAGCAGCGAATATTATTTTTGCCCGTGAAATTGCAAACAGTGATAATCCCGAACAAGTTCGTGCAGAAAAGATCGAAGAATATCGTGAAAAGTTTGCCAACCCATATGTGGCTGCATCCATGGGTATGGTGGATGATGTTATCGACCCTCGTGAAACACGTATTAAACTGATTCAAGCATTGGAAATGATGCGAAATAAAAAAGAATCACGACCTAATAAAAAACATGGGAATATTCCACTATAAAAGGAGTCTGAAAATAAGATGAATCGTCTAATAGAAGAATTTTTTGAACTTGTAAAAATCGACTCAGAAACAAAACATGAGCAAGTAATTGCGCCTATCTTAATGGATAAATTGGAACGATTGGGGTTTTCTGTCATCCAAGATGATTCTGCTGAAAAAAATGGACATGGAGCTGGAAACTTAATAGGAACGCTTAAAGGGACCAAAGCAGATGCAGATTCTATTTACTTTACGGTGCATATGGATACAGTTGTTCCAGGAAAAGGTATTCAACCTATTTTAAAAGAAGATGGCTATATTTATTCAGATGGTACAACCATTTTAGGGGCAGATGATAAAGCTGGAATTGCTGCTCTTTTTGAAGCAATCAGAAGATTAAAAGAAGAAAATATAGAGCACGGGGATATTCAAGTAGTCATCACTGCTGGAGAAGAAAGTGGTCTTGTTGGAGCAAAAGAATTAGATCCTTCAATGCTTACAGCTAAGTATGGCTATGCAATTGATAGTGATGGAACAGTTGGTGGCATTGTCACTGCAGCTCCTTTCCAATCAAAACTTTGGACAACGATTAAAGGAAGAACCGCACATGCAGGAGTTGCGCCTGAAAAAGGTGTTTCTGCCATTACATTAGCTTCAAAGGCTATTTCAGCAATGAAACTAGGTCGAATTGACAATGAAACTACTGCGAATATCGGTCGTTTTGAAGGTGGACAAGCAACAAATATCGTGTGCGATGAAGTGCATATATTAGCAGAAGCTCGTTCGATTAATAAAGAAAAGTTAGATGCACAAGTGGCACATATGGTGCAAGTATTTAAAGAAACTGCTGAAAAACATGGCGGTTCCGCCGAAACAGAAACACAGTTAATGTATCCAGGTTTCCGCTTTGAAGAAGACCATCAAGGCGTACAAGTTGCAAAACGTGCAGTTGAAAGTATTGGACGAACTGCCGATATTAAAACTAGTGGTGGAGGCAGTGATGCAAACGTCATTGCTGGATTCGGCATTCCCACAGTAATTTTGTCTGTTGGATATGAAGAAATTCATACAACCAACGAGCGTATGCCAGTAGAAGAGTTAGAAAAACTTGCAGATTTACTTGTTGAAATTGTGAAAGTAGCTGCAGAATAATTACTATAGGGGGTACTATTTATTGTCTAGTGAAAAAGTAGTTGTTTTTCAATGTGGAAACGAAGAATATGCTGTTCCAATCGAACATGTTATATCTATTGAAAAATTAGAACATATTAACCCGATACCACATTTACCAAATTATTTAATCGGCTTGATGAAAATTCGAGGCGAGCTAGTTCCAATTATTGATTTCGAGCAAATACTATATAATCGAAGTGGTTCTGACAATGAATCAGCACGCGTTATCACGATGCACACACAAGATATGTCAATCGGACTTCTGGTGATTGAAGCAAAAGAGATATTAGATATTGCTTCCGAAGATATAAAGCAAATTGGGTTAGTAAATTACACAAAAACGCAATACTTTACAGGAGTTGCAAATTTAGAAAACCGTATGATTACAATAGTAGATCCTTCTATTTTAGTTCGTTCCATAGAAGGTATAAAAGATATTCAAGCATATTTAGAAGCAGTGAAAAAAGAGGAGTTAGCTATGGTGGAAGACCGTAACTAACAAGTTGGAGGTAGCTTAATATAGCTACCTTTTTTCCATATGAGAGGTGAATTTTTTGAAGAGAAGAAATAGAATAATTTTTCATCTAGATATGAACAGCTTCTATGCTTCTGTCGAACAAGCGCATGATCCCTCACTAAAAGGAAAACCAATTGCAATTGCAGGAAACCCGAAGGAACGCCGTGGAATATTAGTCACCCGTTCTTATGAAGCACGAGCAAGGGGCGTTTACACAACCATGTCAGTTTGGGAAGCAAAACGTAAATGCCCAGAAATACTATTACTTCCACCAAATTTTGAACGATACCGAATTGCTTCGATGGCAATGTTCGACATTCTACGATCTTACACTGAACTCGTTGAACCAGTATCGATTGACGAAGGATATATGGATGTAAGTGATTTGGATTTATCCATAGGCGCTGTCGCAGTTGCAGAATCCATTCAACAAAGATTGATACGAGAACTGGATTTACCTAGCTCTATAGGAATTGCGCCAAATAAGTTTTTAGCCAAAACAGCATCTAATATGAAAAAGCCTATGGGAATAACAGTTTTGCGAAAGCGAGAAGTAGCAGAAAAGTTATGGCCACTTCCTGTTATAGAGATGCATGGTGTAGGGGAAAGTACCGCAAAAAAACTTTCCAATATAGGAATTAAAACAATTGGAGATTTGGCGAATATTCCATTGGGTATAATGAAGGAAAAGTTAGGGAAAGTAGGATTAAGACTTTCTGAAAGAGCAAACGGGATAGACGATAGGCTAGTTGATCCTACTTCTATTTTTGATACAAAAAGTGTTGGAAACTCCACTACTTTGCCGTATGATGAAACGAATAAAGTGGAAATTGACAAAGTTTTATTACGATTGTCAAAAAAAGTAGCTGCTAGACTAGACTCCAAAAACCTTGCAGGGAGATCAATTACTATACATATCCGTGATGCTAATTGGAAAAATAAAACGAAATCTAAAACGATGCAAAATCGCCTGTTTGAAGAACAACAAATATTTCTTCTTGCTAAAACATTATTTCATTCCACATGGGATGGGGAGCCTATTCGTTTGCTTGGTGTTACCGTTAATAATGTGCATGATAAAGGCGAGTATGTGGAGCAGCTATCCATATTTAATTTTGAAAAACATGCAAAAGAAGAGCCTATTTTAAAGCTTGTAGAACAACTGCAAGCAAAGTTTGGTGCAGATAGTATAAAAAGGGGAATGAAAGTTAAAAAGAAATCCTCTTTAGAATCAAAAACGAGTTTTAGTAAAGATTTTTTAGATGATCATGAGAAAAGGTGAGAATATGCAACTATTATTTTTAGGAACTGGAGCTGGAATGCCCTCTAAAGGGCGAAATACCACTGCAACTGTGTTAAAATTGCTCGAGGAAAGAGGTACATATTGGCTTTTTGATTGCGGAGAAGCAACCCAACATCAAATTCTTCATACAACATTAAAACCTCGGAAGCTTGAAAAAATCTTCATCACGCATTTACATGGAGATCATATTTATGGGCTTCCCGGATTATTAGGATCACGATCGTTCTTAGGTGGAGATGCGTCTCTGACAATTTATGGGCCAAAAGGGATAAAGGCATGGATTGAATTAACGCTTTTGACGTCAAGCACCTATTTAAAATATAAATTAAACATCATTGAAATTGAGGATGGTATCATATTTGAAGATGCTCAGTTTATTGTAGAAGCAAAATCGATTGAACATGTTATTCCTTGCTTTGGCTTTAAAATTACACAGAAACCACTTCCACCTCAATTGATTATCGAGAAAACAGACGCTTTAAAAGTTCCAAGAGGGCCACTGTTAAAACAATTAAAAGAAGGTCATGATGTCGAGTTACCAGATGGGCGAATTGTTTTAAGTAAAGAAGTAACTGGTGCTCCAAAAGATGGCTTTCAAATTACATTATTAGGTGATACAAAATATTGTGAAAACTCTATTTCACTTAGCCAAGGGGCCGACATTGTCGTACATGAGGCTACATTTGATAAGGAAACGGCTGAATTAGCAGGATTATATGGCCATTCGACCATTTTAGATGCTGCGAATGTTTGTAAAGAAGCGAATGCCAAGCATTTAATCGTTAATCATATTAGTGCACGTTTTTTACCTTATCATTTAAAAGAAATGTTAAATCAAGTGGCGCTTTTTGATTTTCCAATTCATATAGCAGAAGATTTTGCAGAGTATGATTGGTCAAATGGCATATTAAATAAAATAACTGATTCCGAGCGTTGATATAATCACTCGGAATCTTTCTGTTTTTTATCAGTAATGACTAAACTTAGTGTGGCGATTGGTCCAATAATGAGGGAAAGAAGGAACCAATTGAGTCCACTTCTATTTTTCCCTTGTGCAATACCTGCATTAATGAGGGCAAGTGTACCCCATCCTACAACATACTCATTATACATCTATTCATTCAATCCTTTCTTATCGATTAGTCTCGGTTTTGGATCATTTGGTCTCGAGTTTGGAAAATTGGTCTCTATTAGGAATGAACTGGTCTCGATTATTCTAATTTGGTCTCGTTCTACCATTTACTTCAATTTATTCGTACTGTTTTCCTAGCAATCGCGATTTATTTTGAGCTGCATCAATACAAGCAAAAATGGCCTCTCCTACATTATGTTGTATTAGCTTTTCCACTCCTGCCTCTGTGGTGCCACCTGGACTTGTGACTCTTCTTCGTAATTCATCCGGCTCGAAATCACCTTTTTTCATCATTTGTACAGCACCTTCCATCGTCTGAATAAATAATTGACGAGCGTCGGATTTTTCCAAACCATGCAGGATAGCAGCTGCTTCAAATTGCTCTGCAAAATAATAAAAGTAAGCTGGACCACTCCCAGATAGTGCAGTAACAACATGCAAATCCTCTTCATTCACTGCTTTTACTGTTCCAATGGACTCCATAATATCAATTATTGCTAGTTTCTCTTCATCAGATACAAGTTCATTCCAACTAACAGCAGACGCGCTTAATCCAACAGCCGCGGATGTGTTCGGCATAACACGCGCAATTGGACGAGTTCCTAAATAATTAGCAATCGTTTGTATTGTTACACCAGCAATTACTGAAATGATCGTTGCATTTTTGCTTAAAAAAGGAGCAATGTCCGACAATGCATCTTTCGCGTCTTTAGGTTTCATTGCTAAAAAAACAATATTAGCCTCACATAATGCCTTCTTTTCTTCACACACAATTCCTACATGATATGCTTTTTTTAATTGTAGAAGTTGCTCTACGTCCGACTTATTCATCACATGAATAAATTCTGGAGAAATTTTTTCTTCCTTCGTTAATCCATTAATAATCGCCTCAGCCATAGCACCAGCACCGACAAATACAATTTTCGTCATTTAGATTCCTCCTCTTAAAATAAAAAAAGCGCTCTCGTCCTATATATCATAAGGACGAAAACGCAATGATTTCCGCGGTACCACCTAAATTTGCCGATAAAACGGCACAACTTAATCCTTCTTATCGCGAAGGTCACGACTATGTTTCCATAGTAGCTCCGAAGTAGGTTCGACATATGAGCGGGAGGTGAAACTTGCAGCGGGTCATTTCACTCTCTTAACTCCATCATACAGTTAGTATTCTTCATCTTGGCTTATATTTTCTGAATTAATGAAATTATAGGACTGTTGCGAGTAAAAGTCAAACTCATTTTTAAATGTAGATTAAAAAGACTAGCTAAATATCAAATGGATTGTACGGAGGCTGCTCTCGGTTCGGTGTGTATGGCTCTCGCTATATTTCAACAGCTACATTAGTGACGTTGCCAATAAAAAAATGTACAATAGAATGAATAGCTATTCATAAAAGGGAGTTTTCAAATGACAATACATAAAATTACTATGCCAACACCATTCGCAGTTGGTGATGTAAATGCTTATTTAGTAAAAGGAGATGCACTTACAATAGTAGACGCTGGACCAAAAACAGAAGAAGCGCTCGTTGCTCTTTCAACAGGAATAAAAGAAGCAGGTTACTCGCTTTCAGATATAGAGCAAGTCCTTTTAACACATCACCATCCAGATCATTCTGGTTGGGTTGATGCTTTTGAAAAAGCCACAATATTAGGACATCCTTATAATCAACCATGGTTAACAAGAGACATAGATTTTTTCAGCTTTCATGATGAATTTTATCTTCAATGCCTTATGGAGGAAGGAGTACCTGAGAGCTATTTCAATTGGGTTGAAAAAATGAGGAGACCGATTCATTTTATCGGAAACAGACCACTTGATATGCAGCTAAATGAAGGAGACATACTTCCAGGTCATCCAGATTTAACCGTTTTAGAAACATTAGGACATGCTCAAAGTCATCTGTCTTTTTGGTCGGAGAACACGGGAATTTTAATTGGAGGCGATCATATTTTGGAAAAAATTTCGTCTAATCCTCTAATTGAGCCTCCGCTCAATCTAAAAGCTGAACGATCAAAATCCATGCTTCAATATAATGCTTCACTTAAACGAATCCAAACTTTACCTGTAGAAAAGATATTTAGTGGGCATGGAAACGAAGTATATAACGTATCTGAGCTTATTAGCAGCAGACTTGAAAAACAGAGAGAACGTGCTTTGAAGGTTTTGGACATGATGAAAGATGGAGAAAAAACTATTTTTCAGATTACTCAGCAACTTTTTCCAAAAGTATATGAAAAAGAACTTGGTCTAACTCTTTCGGAAACAATTGGACAAGTCGATTATCTAATGGATGAAGGCTATATTAAAGAACAAAGAAACGAGAAAGGTATTTTGTTATATGGCCAAGCGTAAGAAAATTATTATCACAGGTGCAACTAGTGGTGTTGGATTACTGCTTGCAAAAAAACTCCACACAGCAGGGCATGAAATTTGGGCTAGTGGTCGTAATTTTGAAGTTTTGGAGCATTTAGATGAGCTTGGAATACATACAATACAAGCAGACTTAACAGAGGAACAGTCCTTTGAGGAGTTATTTCATCAGATGGGTACTCCAGACACAATTATTCTCTGCGCTGGCGTTGGTACATTTGCTTATTTATCGGAATTAGAAGATAAAGATATGAGGCAGATGATGCATATAAATGTTATAGCTCCAATGCTTCTTACTAAATATTTTGCGGAGAAAATGAAAGAAAGAGGGAGCGGACATATTATTTTTGTCGCTTCTCAAGCGGGAAAAGTAGCGACACCAAAAGCATCCGCTTATGCAGCCTCTAAGCACGCAATTTTAGGATTCGCAAATAGTGTTCGGATGGAATTAAAAGAATTTGGAATATATGTAACGACAATTAATCCTGGACCAATCGATACACCATTCCTTGATTTGGCAGACCAAACCGGTAATTATCGAGACAAACTTAGTAAACATCTCCTTTCACCTGAAAGAGTAGTGGTAGCGATAACAAAAACTGTAGAACGTCCAGTTCGCGAAGTAGATCTTCCTTCGTATATGAGTCTCACAAGTAAACTCTATGCAGTCTTCCCAAAGACAGTTGAAACACTTGGGAAATCGTTTTTTAATAAAAAGTAGCCTTTTAACTATTTACAGGAGGAATTTTTGATGAATTATCAAGATGTTTTTAAATTGGAATTTGCGTATCTAGAGACTTTTTCCAAACGCACTCATACCAATTGGGGTTCATTATTTTGTAATGAAAGTCAGCCATCTTATTATGAAGCAAACCATGCACATATTAGTAGAATCTCTGATACACCTCAACTAATTATTGATGAAGTAGTTCGTTATTATGAAACTAAAAAGATAATACCAAGATTTTATATATATGATTTAGATAACCAACAAAATTTAATTGCAAGTTTAAAATTAAATAATTTTGGCTTCGAAGAATTAATTAGCCCTGTTCAATTGTGGGATAAAAAAATATTGGAAATAGAAAATAATAAAGATGTAGCGATTGAGCTTGTAACTAAAAAAAATTATCATGAAGCTTTAAACATTGAATGCAGTATAAAAGAGTTCGGTGGTAAAGAGGTTAGAGAAAAAGCATTTGAGCAGGAATTTAATCATCCTAATTTTCAGCACTATCTACTCCGTAATAATGGTACAGCATGTGCAACTGCTTGTATTTTTAGTTATGACAATCAAGCTCGAATGGAAAGTGTCGCTACTTTAGAAGAATTTAGAGGTAGAGGATTAATAGGAGAGCTCATTCACTACCTTCAAGTTGAAGTTTCAAAAGAGAGATTAGAAAACCTATGGGTGTTTCCGATCAATGAAAAAATTGAAAAAGTGTATCAAAAATATGGATTTAATACCGTAGCAAAATGGAAGATGGGACATGCATATTTAGGTGGAAAAAGTATTAAAGAAATTCAAGGATAGATATTTAATTGGAAGGGGCTATCATATTGAAATTTTTTAAATTTGAAAAACAAGTAGGAAAAAATATTTCCCATTTTAACTCGGATTTCATCATGTCTCGAATTGTAAGAACGGAGAAGCCAACACAAATTGGTTGTATGTATTTAGAAACCAATGGGGTTGTTGGTTATCATGAAGCTGTTGTACCTCAATTACTCCTTGTAATTGCTGGAGAAGGACGGGTTCGTGGGGAAGTTGGATCAACGGTAAAGGTTAAAGCTGGAGATGCAGTTTTCTGGGGAAAAGGGGAAGGACATGAAACAACAACTGAAACTGGTTTAACTGCTATTGTAATAGAGTCTGAGGAGTTAAAGCCATCTGAATTTATGTGGGAAAAAGAATAAGTTAGTAAATATTACTTTTGAATTGGCTCTCCTCCATAATAAAACCGATTAGCTCCTTCTTAATACCAATCAGTTTTATTATTGAAGGAAAATTCTGTCTAATTAAGATGCTTTCTCTTGATATTGATTGAGTAGGTGATCTAGTTCTTGGCTGATGGATACGACAAGTCGGTGCGTAAATCCTAATTTTTTCGCCATCCTGTACATGTCGTTCCTCTTGATTCCAATTTGAATCAATAAAGCCTTTTCGTTCAATAAACTTTTCAACAAAAACTTCCTCCATATTGTGTATTTGGCTTCGATTCTTTGAGGATAATTTCTAGAAGATTGGGAAGCAACCTGTCCATTGTATGACATAAAATACGCAAAATTTGTCACATTGCGTAAGAAATCGAAAATTTAATATAATTGTAATAAAAGAAATAAATACTAGTCGAATGATGCAAAAAAACAAGATTCTTGCTTTAATGTGTTCCTATGTCCACGCTTTTTTTAATAACTGCACACCTAGCTGTATGTCTTCGATGGATAAATTACTAAAACCAAGTTTTAGCATAGAAACATCCGGTTTATTACCAATGTATAAATGGGAAGTAGGATATACTTTTACCCCTTGTTCAAGCGCTTGTTGTATAAGTGTTTTTTCTCCAACAGAGTTCTGTAATTGAATTAGTATATATAATCCAGAATGTGAACCAATGATTCGAATGGTTTTACCAAATGCCAATTGTAAGGAAGTAACAAGTGTTTGGATCTTTCTTTTGTATGTTGCACGCATTTTTCGAATATGTGAATCCCAATGTCCACGTTCCATAAAACGAGCCATTGTTCGTTGATGAATGCTAGAGGCTGTTTGTTCAAAAGTAGCGAAATGTTGTTTATACTGATCCAGTAATTCAGAAGGTAACACCATATAACTTAACCGAATCGACGGTAAAAAAGCTTTTGAAAAAGTACTTATATAAATGACTCGAGAGTCTTGTTGAATCGATAAAAGAGCTGGAATTGGCTGTTGTTGATACCGAAATTCACTGTCATAATCATCTTCAATAATATAGCCGTTTTGTGAATTCGCCCATTTCAGTAATTGTAGCCGCTCAGCAATTGGTAATGTCACACCTGTCGGAAACTGATGTGAAGGAGTAATGTACACTAGCTTCGAATCAGTTTGTTCAAACTGTTTCATACATAACCCTTTCTCTATTACATCAATCGGATTAACTTGAAATCCAAATAGCTGAAAAACAATACGAGCACCGTCATAGCCTGGATTCTCAACTGCAATTGATGAATACTCCTTTTTTAATATGATGCACAAATGCATTAACAGTTGTTGTGTACTACTACCAATCACAATAGAGTCAGCAGAAGTCCGAATACCTCTTGATTGCAATAAATAGTTTGCTATTTTTTCTCTTAGCAAACTATCTCCTTGTTGTTCACCGTACATATATACAATATCTTCTTTCAACACTTCATTGACACATTGTCTCCAAGCTTTTAAAGGAAATGCATGTTGATCTACTGATCCTGCTCGAAAATCCACTCTAATATTATTTTCTTCAGTGATATACTTTTCGGCATGTAATGTTGGGATATGTATATCGATTGTCTCGAATGCTTCCACAAAATATCCTCTTTTTTGCTCACTTCGAATATACCCCTCCGCCAGTAACTGTTCATATGCGACAAGTGTGGTATTTCTACTAACATGTAAAATCTCAGCTAACTGGCGAATGGAAGGAAGCTTCGTGTCAGAATGGAGTTCTTTGTTTTCGATAAGTGATCGAATGGAATGATAAATCTGTTTATATTTTGGACTGTTTTCATGTAAATGTAGCATTAATTCTTTCATTTAGCACCCCTCACTGACATGTTGACATGATCAAAACTGTATCTTTTTATTATGTCACTTGTTGTCAATACTATATGAAAGGAGTGAAGAAAATGCAAATAAAAATGCTACAAACAAAAGAAGACTGGCAAGCCGTTTATCCACTTATTCAACAGTTGCGACCTCATTTAACAGAAGATCGGTATTTTGAGCTCTTAAAACAAATGCCAACCTATCAAGGATGGGTTATCGTGGATGGGACATTTAAAGCATTTATTGGTTTTGAAGAACGTCATAACTTTTACAATGAAAAACATTTATTTGTCTATGATTTTGTGACAAATGAAAACGATAGATCCAAAGGATATGGAGAAAAGCTAATGGAAGCTCTTATTACACATGCAAAAGAAAACCAATTTGGTTATATTTCCTTGGAATCAGGGGTTCAAAGATATGATGCTCATCGTTTTTATGAAACAAAAATGGGATTTAATAAATGGTGCTACTCATTTCGAAAGAAGGTTTTCTCATGAAAATTGTAAAAGGGAATCTTAATTGTTTAAAGGATCTCATTCCACTATTTAATATACTAGCAAGTGGTCTAAATCCACCGTCTTTAGACGGTATCCGCTTTTAGCCTTGTTCTTATTTGTCCATACTTCATATATGAGGTGAGATTATGGATGGATATAGGAAAGGTAGTCATACGGTGTACGATATCAAGTATCATGTGATATGGGTTACGAAATATAGATATAAGGTATTAAGCGGCCAAGTTGCGATAAGGATAAGAGAGCTCATCAGACAGGGGTGTGAAGCAAGGGGAATCACAATCCTACAGGGGAGTGTGGGGAAAGATCATATTCACTTGTTACTGTCCTGTCCGCCAAGTTTAGCGCCGAGTAAAATCATGCAATATCTAAAAGGAAGGTCATCAAGATTATTGCAGGATGAGTTTCCAGAATTAAAAAAGAGGTTTTGGGGGCAGCATTTATGGGCAAGGGGTTATTTTTGTTCGACAGTAGGCACGATTACGGAGGAAATTATAAGAAATTATATAGCAAACCAATTCAACGAAGAAAAGAACGACATATTCCGGATTGAAGAATAAGTTTAGTTGTGATTACAGTGTGCTTAAGCATAAGAGCATTAAGAAGGACTTCAGCCTTTCCAACGACTTTAGTCGTCGACATTCATGTCAAAATCCACCTGCTTTAGCAGGTGGTCGTTTAATGGGTATCGTTCGTTTTATGGACAGCCAAGCGATGAAGAAGGTGCAAAAAGTTTTCTATTAGCAAGAATTCAATATGAAGAATCCGTTATATTTATTGCATACATGGACGAAAACCCAGTTGGATTTGTACAATTATATCCGTTTTTTTCTTCTGTCGGCATGCAGCGAGCGTTCATTTTAAATGATTTGTTTGTCGATCCAGTTTGTCGAAAGAAAGGAATAGGGAAAGCACTTATGGAAAAGGCTTTTCAGTTTTGTGAAGAGGAGAATGCGAGATTTGTAACATTACAGACAGCAACTAACAACCAGCATGCAAAAGCATTGTATGAGCAGATGGGAATGCATATAGATAATGAGTGTTATTATTATATAAAATATCTATAAGTTGTAGGGTTAATAGCTATCAAGAAGCATGTATTGTAACTCGAAATTCTTAAAACTGCCAGATTCAGCATATTATAAGATGAATGAGTCTGGCAGTTACATTGTTTTTATTTTTCTTTACTAAAGTCAAGAATTCGTATTAGATTGCCAGAATTGTCTTGGAAAATAGCGTAACGACCAGGAGGAATATCAATAGGCTCCTTAATGAATTTGATAGTGTCTTTATTGTCTTCAAAATATTGATCTACACTATCAACTAAAAAAACTGCTCCAGGAGTTAAACCTACCTCATCATTTTCTAGCATTAATTGGACTTCTGAGCCTGGCATTTTTAATGCAACGGTATGATCTCCTTCTCGCCAAGCTTCTTCAAATCCTAATACGTCGCGATAAAAAGCAAGTGATTCCTTTAGATTTTCGACTGGATAATCTATAAATAATAATTTCATATACTTTCCTCCAATGTTTTTATTTTTAGAATAATCTAATTATGCACTACGTAATAAGGTTACGTCAAGCGTAAATCATTTACGTGAAATAATTGGTATGTTATGATGAACCTATGAAAAATTGGATACCTATACCAGGCTCAAACAAAGAAAAAATTATTAAAGTTGCACTCGAAGAATTTAGTGATAAGGGATACAAAGCGGTTAATATTGCAGAGTTAGCTGCAATGGCGGATATGACAACGGGTGCTGTTTATCACCACTTTGGTTCTAAAGCAAAACTGTATGAAATAATAAGAACCGATATGGAACAAAGAGTTATAGATAGAATGGAAGGAGCAGCGTCTTTATTTGACCAAGAGAAAGAAGCGTTGGAGGCAGCACTTGTTACAGGTTTAAATTTTGCTGTAAAAATGAATATCTGTAAACTACTGAGCGAAGAAAAACCATATACCCATCAAGATAAGATAGAGGAGTTCTTAACAACCATGCTACTAAAAGAAAATCTTCGCCTTGATGTTGTCGTTCTTTCTTCTTGGCGTTCTATATTGAAGGCAATTACCGATGAACAGATAACTAATGAACAGGGGAAAAGCTTACTTAAATGGCTATTTAGAAGCTAAGGAAACGGAATTACTTCTACAGTAATGTAAGAGGAATTATACTTTTGGATGAATATTTGGAAACAAACTGGTAACATCATATTTATACAACATGGAAGCACCATTTGAGATTTTAATTCTCAAATGGTGCTATTATAATTGTTCCCTAAGCAATACAGTTATTCAAACGATTGAGGAAGAGAAAACTATGGAATAAAAATAATTAAAATAAAAATCAATACTAGGTGCTAATACTAAGCGATATAATATATTTTATAAAAAATTAAATAGTAAGTGGGGGTTTTAAGATTGTTAGATACTAAACAAATCCAATCAATTATTAAACACCGCTATCCATTTCTTTTGGTGGATAGAATATTAGATCTAGAAATAGGAAAACGAGCAATAGGGATTAAAAATGTAACAGCAAACGAAGAATTTTTCATAGGGCATTTTCCTAATTATCCTGTCATGCCAGGCGTATTAATTGTAGAGGCACTCGCTCAAGTAAGTGCAGTAATAATGCTTGCGATAGAAGGAAATGAAGGGAGACTGGGATTTTTAACTGGGATAGAAAATTGTCGCTTTAAACAGCAAGTAAAACCCGGGGATCAACTTCAACTTGAGGTAGAGATTACTCGATTAAAAGGACCTATTGGGAAAGGAAAAGGTATCGCTACCGTTGATGGAGCGTTAGTTTGTGAAACAGACTTGATATTTGCATTTGGGAAATAACAAAGTTTGAAATCAATAAATCATTCAAAGGTATGAACAAATCCCTTCTGCATAAATGATAAAATTAACAAAAAAGGGGGATTGGTTGTATGCATTCTACATGGCCAACAAATATGCAAATAGCGCAAATTCGAGTTGCACGTCCTACTCATCAGATAAAGGAAGTTACGAAATTTTATTGTGAAGGCCTTGGTTTAAAGAAAATTGGCTCTTTTAGTGGGCATGATGGCTATGATGGTGTCATGATTGGTCTTCCAAACGCAGACTATCATTTAGAGTTTACTCAGCATGAAGATGGCAGTCCTTGTCCTGCTCCAACCAAGGACAATTTGCTTGTTTTTTATATGCCCAATCTTGAAGAGATTGAATTGATACAAAATCGATTAAAAGTAATGGGATATGATACAGTATCTCCTGAAAATCCATATTGGGAAAAGTCAGGTATTACAATTGAAGCTCCAGATGGTTGGCGAATTGTGCTGATGAATACACCTGGGATATAAGAAGAGCATCCTTTCTCTTCGGTTTTTTTTGTAACCATTTTCTTCTATAAACGTATTAGAGTGTAGTACATAAAAGTAAAGGGGAAAGAAAATGACATTATCATTAATCTTTGACATGGACGGGACGTTATTTCAAACGGACAAAATATTAGAAATATCACTTGAAAATACATTTAACTATTTAAGAAAATCAAAACTATGGGATAAAGAAACCCCAATAGAGAAGTATCGCGAGATTATGGGAGTGCCCTTACCGGTAGTGTGGGAAAACCTATTACCAAATCATTCGATGGAAGTTAGGGAACTAGCAAACGAATTTTTTCATGAACAATTAATTGCAAATATAAAAGAAGGAACAGGTGCACTATATCCTCATCTGGAGGAAGTATTCAGCTATCTGAAAAGTAATAACTATTCTATCTATATTGCTAGTAATGGGCAAATTGAGTATTTAAAGGCGATTGTAGACTATTATTATTTGGATCAGTGGGTTACTGAAACATTTAGCATTCAAGAAGTACAAACGGATGATAAAGCAGATTTAGTTTCTACTATATTGAAGAAGTATGATATTCGAGAAGGTGCTGTAATAGGGGATAGATTATCGGATATAAATGCAGCTAAAAAGAATGGATTAACTGCTATAGGATGTAGGTTTGATTTTGCCCAAGAAGCTGAGCTTTCCCTGGCAGATCTAGTTATTGATGATTTACAGGACTTGAAAAGAATTTTCACGTAATTCTTTGTGCTTTCTTCGGCGCATATCATATTCGTACAATGAAGTAATATCAATTCTTTCGAATGATTATTTTGGAAAAAAGAGCTTGTTAGCCAATTCGAACAATATTAATAAGTAGAGGAGAATCACATGAGCGATTATCAGGAAATAATGAGAAAAGTGATTTTATGGGGAGAAAAAGAGGACGATATTCGCTCCATTTTTGTAGTTGGATCAATGGCTCGCAGTGAAAAACCTGCAGATGAGTGGGCAGATATGGACTTAGTCATTGTTACTTCGGATGTTGAAAAATGGTTGAGCAATGAAGAGTGGATTAATTATTTTGGAAATCCTCAAATCTCCTTTTTAGAGGGAACTCCTGTTGGAAATTTAATTGAACGACGTGTAATGTTTGATGGAGCTAGTAGTGTAGACTTTAATTTCTTGAAACTAGAAATAGCCAAAACATTTTTAGTAAGTGAAGAAGTGCAAAATGTAATTGCACGTGGAGTTAAAGTATTACTAGATAAAGATTCTATTACCAAAGTCTTTCATGATACTTCTTCCGTAATAAAAAACAAAGAAGTACCTACGTTCAGTGAATTTAAAAACGATGTACATGATTTTTGGTTCCATGCAGTTTATACAGCTAAGAAATTACGTCGCGGGGAATTATTAGTTGCAAAGTCTAACTGTGATGATTATTTGAAACGATTATTGATAAAATTTGTGAAGTTGCAATCCATGATGAAAGGAACAAATCAACAAAGTTGGCATGATGTAAGATTTTTTGAGGAATGGGCAGATAAAGAGGTTGTCCAAAAATTTCAAGGGATTTATGGAAAGTATAATGAGGAGAGTATTTGGGATGCTTTATTTCAAACAATGGAGCTTTATAGAAAAGTTGCTAAGCAAATATCAATAGAACTAGATTATGATTACCCAATAATTGCTGATCAAAGTGCTTCTAAACTAGTAACTAATTATTACAAAGGAAGAACATATATAATGACTGAGGAGAAGTAAATAAAGAATTTTCACATCATTATTACATGAAGAGGATCGGAATTAAGAACTTGTAAGAAATACGGAGAAGTATAAACAATTAATCCATTTATCTATTACAATTGTGTTGAGTTACCTTTGACTAGTGCAAAATACAATATCGAAAGCCACTTTGAGGATACAAATTGGGGTGGCTTTTTAATGATTGTCCTAAAGTCTGGAGATCAATGTATAAAAAATTCGATATTTATTAGTTCTTCACTAATTAGTTGTTACGCAATCTAATTAGCCTTTTACTGTGAATGCATTAATATGAAGCAGCACCATCCGTCCAATTTTTATCTTTGCGTTTTGCATAAAATAAATGAATCTAGTATGCTATTTGCAGATAGTGTATATCATTTGACTCTAAATGCTTGTAATTATATACTAGGTTACGTTATGTAACTGAAGGTTTCAAAAAATGATTTAATAGACAAATAGAAAACAGATGATTCATTGAATCATGTATATCTGTTTAAACTATAAGATTGGTGAGAATGAGATGACTATATTGAAAGAAATAATGGATATTTTACAAGATAAAATGAAATTAATTGAAATAACAGCTCAGGAGAAATTATGTTTAGTCGGCCCTGTAAAGTTGCCAATTAAACAAGGTGATTTTACAGCAACATTCAACTGGTATTCTTGGTTAAAAGTTGATGCAACGCTATCTAAAAAGGAGGTTGTTGCCTCGCTTGCAAAGTCAGGTTTAGCTTTCGGACAGCAGTCATCGGTATTAGTGTTTGGTGACTTTGCAAATGAAGATGATGCACTTATTCGTATGCATAGTATTTGTCATACTGGTGATATTTTTGGGAGTCAGCGATGTGATTGCGGTTATCAGCTGCACGAATCAATGAAAATGATTGCGGAGCACGGTTGTGGAGCAATTTTTTACTTGGCCGATCACGAAGGACGAGGCATTGGGCTATTTTCTAAATCATTAGCTTATCTTTTACAAGAGGATGGGTATGACACAGTGGAAGCGAATCATGCACTAGGCTTTGAAGATGATACACGTTCATACGAGGAAGCGATTCGAGTGTTAGAAGCGTTAAGAGATAAGCCAGTTACACTAATTACAAATAATCCGAAAAAGCTTTCTGCACTAAAGGCTCATGGGTTACTAGCAGATCATCATGTACCATTATGGGGCGGATTAACGGATACAAATCGTTTTTATTTAGAAACAAAAGTGCAAAAGTCAGGACATATTCTCGAAGAAAAACCGACAATAAACGTTTAAGGAGTGCAGGGTGATGAAGAACGATCAAGATTATATGCGCCTCGCCCTTGATTTAGCTGCAAGTGCAAAAGGTAAAACAAATCCGAATCCAATTGTAGGGGCTGTCATTGTAAAAGATGGCGTTATTGTTGGAACAGGGGTACACCGTAAAGCAGGTGAGCCACATGCAGAAGTACATGCTTTTAATATGGCAGGTGATCATGCGAAAGGGGCAACACTGTACGTCACGTTAGAGCCATGCTCTCATTACGGCAAAACACCACCATGTGCGAAGCTTGTCAAAGAATCAGAAGTATCTCGTGTGGTTGTAGCAATGCAGGATCCAAATCCCGAAGTGGCTGGAAGAGGTATTAAGATGCTAAGTGACGCTGGCATTGAAGTAGATGTTGGTGTGTTAGAAGACGAGGCAAAAAGACTCAACGAACGCTTTGTTCATAATATGATCACGGAGCGTCCATTTGTCATTTCCAAATTTGCAATGACACTAGATGGGAAGCTTGCAACACACACTGGTCATTCAAAATGGATAACAGGTGAAGCAGCACGTGCAGATGTGCATCTACTACGTAATGAAGTAGATGCTATTTTAGTCGGTGTTGGGACAGTATTAGCGGATAATCCATCCTTAACGACTAGATTACCTGAAGGCGGAGGGAAAAACCCAACGCGCATAATATTAGATAGTCAATTACGCACACCACTAGAAGCAAATGTATTACAAACCGACGAAGCAGATACGATCATTGTCACAACTATTGATGCAGATTCTGAACTTGTAAGGCTATATGAAGAAAAAGGTGTGTCATTTATTTATGTGTCACGCGTTGACAATGGATTGAACTTACAAGAAATGCTTATTAAGTTATATAAACGCGGAATAACAGACGTGCTCGTTGAAGGTGGCGGAGCAGTAAATGCTTCGTTCTTAAGAGCAAATTTAATTGATAAATATTTCATTTATATAGCACCTAAAGTATTAGGTGGAGGAAAATCATTAACACCATTTACTGGTGAAGATGTAGAAACAATGGATGCTGCAATGCAAGTAACATTTGAAGATATCGAGAAATTTGGCGAAGATATTCGGATTACAGCATATCCAAAGCAAGGTGATAAAAAGTGAATAATAAAGTAGACGTATGCATCGTAGGGGCCGGGCCAGGAGGGGTACTACTTGCATATTTACTTGCAAAGAAAAATGTTTCCGTTATGCTTCTTGAACGTCAACAAGAAGTAGGAAAAGCATTTCGCGGGGAGCATTTAAACGAAGAAGGCGAAGCAATTCTAAAAGAACATGGCCTTTTTGATGCAATAGAACAATTAGGGTTACTTCGTATGGAACAGCTGGAATATTGGCAGGAAGGAATGCCATTTAAAACGATCTTACCCGATCCAAAAGTAGGGCATCTCGGCATTCATGTACCTCAAACGCATTTGTTAACCGTGTTGTTACAGGCAGCACAGGAATACGCTACATTTAGTTGTATGATGAATACGAAAGTAGTAGAGTTGCTAAAAGATAACTCAGGAAATTTTTGTGGAGTCAAGGCAGTAAGTGATGGGGAAGAAATTGTGATTGAAAGCAATCTTATTATCGGTGCGGATGGTCGTTACTCAACAGTGCGGAAAAAAGCAAATATTGACGTGACGATTAGAAAGCATGGCTTTGATTTACTATGGGCTAGAATTCCTGCACCAAAAGATTGGGAGCCATCGATTAAAATGGCACTTATTGGTGATAAACAATTATCGCTATTTACACAAGCGAAAGGCTTTATACAAATTGGTTGGAATATCGAGGAAGGTTCGTTTTCTAAGTTACGAAAGCAACCCTTTACTCCATTTATCGATCAATTGATTGAAGCATTTCCACAACTTGAAGAAACTGTACATCAACATATTCAATCATGGCAGGATTTTGTCTTATTAGATGTATACAGTTCTACGAGTGAAAGTTGGGGAAAAGACGGTGTCATATTATTAGGTGATGCGGTGCATACGATGACACCAACAGGGGCTTTTGGATTAAATAGCTCATTAAAAGATGCAGATTTTCTGGCAACTCTTATTGATAAAAACTATGTATCGCAACTCGATTTAATATACTAGCAAGTGGTCTAAATCCACCGTCTTTAGACGGTATCCGCTTTTAGCCTTGTTCTTATTTGTCCATACTCCATATATGAGGTGAGATTATGGATGGATATAGGAAAGGTAGTCATACGGTGTACGATATCAAGTATCATGTGATATGGGTTACGAAATATAGATATAAGGTATTAAGCGGCCAAGTTGCGATAAGGATAAGAGAGCTCATCAGACAGGGGTGTGAAGCAAGGGGAATCACAATCCTACAGGGGAGTGTGGGGAAAGATCATATTCACTTGTTACTGTCCTGTCCGCCAAGTTTAGCGCCGAGTAAAATCATGCAATATCTAAAAGGAAGGTCATCAAGATTATTGCAGGATGAGTTTCCAGAATTAAAAAAGAGGTTTTGGGGGCAGCATTTATGGGCAAGGGGTTATTTTTGTTCGACAGTAGGCACGATTACGGAGGAAATTATAAGAAATTATATAGCCAACCAATTCAACGAAGAAAAGAACGACATATTCCGGATTGAAGAATAAGTTTAGTTGTGATTACAGTGTGCTTAAGCATAAGAGCTTTAAGAAGGACTTCAGCCTTTCCAACGACTTTAGTCGTCGACATTCATGTCAAAATCCACCTGCTTTAGCAGGTGGTCGTTTAATTGATTGTGCGACAAAAAGAAAAAAAGAAGTAGAAAAGATTCAAGCGATTCAAATTGAGAAAGAACAGTCATTTGCGTCCCAATTTGTCGTATTGGCTTAAAGAGTAGGAGAATTTACGTGAAATTTGGTTTTGATATTGATGATACGTTAATTAATTTAAGAGAACATGCCTTTCATCTATACAATAAAAAATTAAAACAAAATATAGGCTTAGAAGTATTTCGTCGTATTAATACAGTCGAAATCCATGAAGCATTCGGACTTGAAAAAGAAGTTGGTAATGCAATGTGGGTTAGCTTAATGGAAGAAATTTATTTTACAGATTGCCCAGCATTTGAAGGAGCCATCGAAACGTTGCAACAATTAACAAAAGACGGACATGAAATTTTTTATATCACATCCCGTCCGAAAAAATATTGTACGCAAACGCGCGAGTGGATGAAAGCACAAGGCTTCCCAGTGCAAGATGATCATTTTTACTGTGGCATGCAAGACGATGAAAAAATTGCAACCATAAAAGAGCTAGAACTAGACTTCTATTTTGACGATAAACCAGCAGTACTAGAAACGCTACTTGAAGTTGCAACGAAAGTATATATTATGGACCAGTCGTATAATCAACATGTAGATCTACCACGTATGAAGCAGTGGTCAGAACTAGAAAAAATCATGATAAAGTAGATTCTAGATTAGGGTAAATGAGGATTAACCAGCTCGTAATGAGATTGGCAATCGTTCGCTAGTACATTGGTCTGCTTTAGGAAAAATCATTTTAGCCAATCTTACCTTAAAAACTCAAACAGATATCTTACGAAAATTGAACTTTGCAAAAGCGAAAGATTAGACATTCAATGACGCACATTTATTTGTCCATCATTTAAATGTTATTCATAAACAAGGTTTTGCTTTGATGATGAAGAACGTATTGTCGGGATTCGTTGTGTAGCTGTGCCTTTATTCTTAGAAGGTAAAGTGATTGCTTCTCTAGCCATTGCTGCACCAGCCGAACGTATCACAAACTCCAAAAGGACAAGACTAATTCTCAAGTTAATTGAAGGTAGCGAGAAGATTGCTCGAGAAATTGAATCGCTCAGATAGAAGTTAACACCATTAAATAAAAGACAAAGCAACGTTCTGAGCTTTGCAAAATGTAAAGTCATTTTTCAACAACAGGAGGAAACACACATGAAAGTAGTAGCAATAGTTGGTAGTATCCGTAAAGAATCATTAAACTTAAAATTAGCACAGCACGTACAAAAGCGTTATGCAGATAAATTTGAGCTTGAAATTTTAAGCTTACGAGGCTTACCAATGTACGATCAAGATATTGAATTAGATGCACCACAAGAAGTAATTGACTTCAAAGAACAAGTAAAAGCAGCTGACGCTGTTCTTTGGATAACACCAGAATACAATTCAACTATTCCAGGCGTTCTTGGTAACGCAATCGATTGGATGTCCCGCGTGGACCGCGTAGTAAACGGTAAACCATCGATGATTATGGGTGCATCAATGGGCGCAATGGGTTCAGTAAAGGCACAAATGCACTTACGTGACATTTTATTTGCAAGTGGCTTAAACTCTCCATTACTACCAATGAACGAAGTATATGTAGGGGCCGCTCATACGAAATTTGATGACGAAGGTAATCTTACAGACCAAGCAACTGTTGAGTTTTTAGATACAGTAATCGAAAACTTCCAAAAATGGATGAAAGCATTCGCTTAAAATAATGAAAGAGGCTGTCCAATAGTAGCAATTTAGACAAATTGAACAACTCTCAACTAATTTATAGACAGCGAGAAAATGCTTAGCTCCAACTCTCATGCAATTCTAAATTAAACGACCACCTGCTAAAGCAGGTGGATTTTGACATGAATGTCGACGACTAAAGTCGTTGGAAAGGCTGAAGTCCTTCTTAATGCTCTTATGCTTAAGCACACTGTAATCACAACTAAACTTATTCTTCAATCCGGAATATGTCGTTCTTTTCTTCGTTGAATTGGTTTGCTATATAATTTCTTATAATTTCCTCCGTAATCGTGCCTACTGTCGAACAAAAATAACCCCTTGCCCATAAATGCTGCCCCCAAAACCTCTTTTTTAATTCTGGAAACTCATCCTGCAATAATCTTGATGACCTTCCTTTTAGATATTGCATGATTTTACTCGGCGCTAAACTTGGCGGACAGGACAGTAACAAGTGAATATGATCTTTCCCCACACTCCCCTGTAGGATTGTGATTCCCCTTGCTTCACACCCCTGTCTGATGAGCTCTCTTATCCTTATCGCAACTTGGCCGCTTAATACCTTATATCTATATTTCGTAACCCATATCACATGATACTTGATATCGTACACCGTATGACTACCTTTCCTATATCCATCCATAATCTCACCTCATATATGAAGTATGGACAAATAAGAACAAGGCTAAAAGCGGATACCGTCTAAAGACGGTGGATTTAGACCACTTGCTAGTATATTAAAGAAAACAATAACCCAACACTTGTTAATAAAAAGCAGGTGTAATATTAAAAGACTTGTCCCCAAAAAGACAAGTCTTTTAATACGTTATAGAAATTAATATTTAGCTTTTTAGAAATCTTTACCACCACTTTGTTTATCCCTGAAAACTTTATACAAGTTCAAGTCCAACTGCTGGATCTGATTCCTAAACTTGTGTGAATTATCCGATTATAAAAATTCTCCTTTATATAAAATAATCAAGCACTAACAATTAGTATCAACTCATTAAAAATGATTCAATTTTTTTTTAAAACCGTTAAACTTTTTTCCAATCGTTGCATCTATATTTCAAAACCTCAGGATGCTTTTCTATTTTTAATATGCCAAATTCACATAAATTCCCTTGTTGGAAAAAGGCTGTATGCACCTTTGTCATAGATCCAAACTTTTCATTATCTCCAAACGGATCAGCAGTTCATTAATTCGCTTTTTTATTAGATAATGTGTTTCTTCTTATCCAAATTATTTTGTGTATAGAAGGTAAGAACTGTGGATTAGAATCTTCTTCCACTTTTGAAGGTGATGGTATCCACAACAGGAGTACTTTCAGTAGCAGAAATTCAAAAGTGTTTCTTGATACAGCATTATATATAGCACAAGAAACGGTGACATTGATCCAAGAAGGATTAACGCAAAAGCTTCTGAAAATTGAGCAAAGAAGAAGGAATAAATGAAAGTAAGGATATTTTCGAACGAGTTAAACCAAGGGGGGAGGAAACTGATGAAATAAATAGGAGCATTAATTCTGGAGAGGGAAAAAAGTTCTTTTTGTTGAACTTATTAAACTATAGCAGCAATTATATCCGTTGATTTACTTAACACACGTATTTGAACAGTTGCCTTTATTAGTTCTAACGGATTAGGAAGCGCTCGATCAGCTACTTCAGTGGCCGAAGACCCTTCCAACAGATTGCTACGCCAAAAATAAAATTAAATAAAGCATATAATAAGCGTCCACTGTATTGACAGGTTGGTGCTATTTGACGCTTATTAATGAATTGGAAAAAATAGGTCTCAAAGGAATACATTAAGCCTTACAAATTCTCCTAAAAAAGTTTATTATACCAAAGGGTAAGGAAGATATTCTTATTCTGGAACTAATAATATTAGGAGGTAAGAGAGAAGTGCAACATAAAGTATTTACCAAATGGCTAGCTAGTATTCTAGCAATCATATTAATTTTTACATCTATCCCTTTTACGAATTTAGTAGTAAAAGCAGAAGAAAATACGGAAGAGGGAATGGAAGAAACGCCTACTTTACCAAACCCGGATGAGCTACCCTCTATAGCATCTGGAGAAGCCCCGCCTTTTCAAAAGATAGAGCCAAAAGAAGTACCTGAACTTCGTACGGAAACGTCTATGGTTATGGACAATGGAGATGGCACCTTCACGATGCAAATGTTCCAAGAACCAGTCTTTCGAAAGAACAGTGGGAAATGGAAAGAAATACAGCCTAAACTAAAAAACAAAAGGCTGGAAAGTCCTTTGCAAGTGAATCAGTGGATGAACTCGCAACGGAAAATACACTCCTCGATATCCGTTTTTCTCCCAAAATGAATCAATACAAATATGCTGTCCTCGCTTATAAAGGACATATATTAACTTATACCTTCCAAGAAGCATCAGGTGAAAAAGGTGTACAAAAAGTAAAAAATACAGTTGCATCTTATGAAGAGAATAAGATTTCCTACCGCGATGTGATCCCAGGACTGACATTACGAAACATCGTATTCGATGAATCGGTAAAAGAAGATATTATTCTAAGTCATTATAACGGTACAAATAAATATCATTTCTTTATGGAAACAGAACTAACTGCAAAAATTGAAGAAAATGGTTCGATTACATTTAGAGATCAACAGAATGAAATAATCTACACATTGCCGAAACCTCACATGACGGATTCGAATATCAATCCTGAATCAGCGGAACCCCAGCGTTCAGATGATGTTCACTTTGAACTAAGCAAAGAGAAAAAAGGGTATGCATTCACAGTCGTGGCGGACGAAAATTGGTTGAAGGATCCAGATCGAGTGTATCCGGTTTATATCGATCCTACCACGAAGGTTCAAGCCAATCAGGATGCTTCTGTGTCTGAAGTTTATCCGACCGCTAATTATGGGAAAGACTGGGACAGTAGTTTGGGAGCATACATATTAAAAGTTGGTAAATATGACGCCGCTACTGGAGAATACTTTGCCTATGTGAAAACACCTACACCATCAATCCCTTATGCAACAATTGAAACCGCGATTTTCAACATTTACAATGTCCACTCTTACTATCCTTCGACTCTTACAGGTGTATGGCTTGACCGAGTAAATGGAGCTTGGGACCAATCAACTATTAATTGGAGCAACAAACCTACCTCCTCCTTATTCACTTCAACTAGTGTTTATAAAGGAAACTGGGCTACTTTTAATGTAAAAAATGCAATAAATGATTGGATGAAAGGAACGACTCCCAACAATGGGTTTAAACTTCACACGAATGGGAATGGTCAAACGTTCTGGAAAAAGTTTTATGCAACCGAGCATACAGTGGCAGATTATCGTCCACATTTGAATATCGCCTATTTTTATACATCTCCAAGTAATCTTTCTGCAGAAGCAACTAGTTTAGGAAATGGGACAGGGTATATTGATTTAAAATGGGATGCTGTAGCAGGAGCCTCTAGCTATAATGTTTGGATTTTCGACGGGAATGTGTATAAATCAATCAATGTAGGAAAGAACACAAAATGGTCCACCAAAGATAAATCTGTTTGGCCAAAAGAGGGAGCGAACCTACCAGTTAACCCCCAATCCGTTTATAAGGCTTCTGGTGGTACGACCTATAATGACCGAACAAACTATGCCATATCAGTCAGTGCTGTGTTTGCCAACGGAGAAAGTCCTAAAGCAAACCCAATTGTACCAACTATTCCAAATTTAAAAATGCCTGCTGCACCTACCGGTGTTGCCTATAGCAATCAAGTCGGAACGAACACAGGCTATCTTAACTTAGAGTGGGAACCGATAACTGGCGCTACTGGCTACAAGGTTTGGATTTTTAATGGACTTAGCTATGAAGCATTTGACGTAAAGGATGCTACTAGTTGGACGACACAAAATAAAGGAATTTGGCCGACGGCTGACGAGATAAAGAATGGAAATTCATCCACATTAAAACTCCACCAGGATGGAAAAGGACTGGAACTGCCAGTGGATCCATCCCCTATGTATGCCAAAATGGGGACGAAATATGCCAATTCTAAAAATTATTTCTTCCGATTAAGTGCGTACAATGAACAAGGGGAAACGGTTTTTTCCAATGATCCGTTAATCATTAAAACGCCTCAAGGAACTGAGTTTTTAGGATATGAAGATTATTGGTTGATGATTGATGTGCCTAATGGAACGGTGAATGCAACTTCCGGTAACCTCTTGCTAAATAAAAATGATGTTTTCATTTCTGGGAATGGACCTGGTCTTGGGATAACCAGAACCTATAACAGTCTCTCTTCTACTGTGGGATTATTCGGAAAAGGCTGGCACAGTGATGCGGAAATGAATGTCGTGCCACAAGGACAAGATGCAATTTTGACCGATGAGGACGGAACCATTCATCTATTTAAAAAACAGACGGAAACAACCTATAAAGCACCTACTGGCGTTTATCTAGAATTAACAAAAACAGCAGAACAATATCAGTTAAAAGCAAAAGATCAAACCATCTATTACTTTTCGAAGAGCACAGGTAAACTAGAGAAGATAACAGATGGCTACAACAAATCAACGGATTACCTTTATACAACGAATAAGATAGTTATTCGTGATGTTGCTGGCCGTGAAATTAAATTATCGCTTAATGCAGATGGTTATGTCGAAAAGATAACAAGTCCTCTTCAACGAACTATAACATTTGAATATAATGCAGATAATCGAGACTTACTTGAGAGAGTTTCCGATACCAGTAACCAAGTGACGCAATATGAATATGATACAAATCAAAATTTAGTGAAGTTATACGAGCCAAGACATTTAGATGTCAACGAAACGGAGAGTATTCCGGTAATCACAACCTATGAATATGATAACGATAATGACCGAGTGAAGAAAGTGATGGATGCCGAAAATAGTGTTTATACATTAGATTACCACTCATCCGAGAAACAATTGGACCTAATTAAGCCAAATAATAAAAAAGTACAATACACATTTAATGAAGCTGGCAATCCTATTCAACAAATAGATGACGTTGGCGGTTTAAATATAAAAACTAGTTTTGTTTACAAAGGAAACAATCTAGAAGAAATGAGAAACAATGACGATCAAGGGGCCGCTATTGCAACCGAGTCATATGTTTATGATGATCTTGGAAATATCCTTAATTCCTCTGAAAGCAACGGAAAAAAGAAATCTGAATATATGTATAATGATAATAACGACGTTATATCTTCTAAAACAATCGAGAGTACAGGTAATAAAGTGACTAACTTTGCTTACGCTGGTTTAGATCTAGTATCCGAAACTGACCAAAGTGGAAAAGTATCTTCTATTTCAAAATACAATGAGTACGGTAACATAGTCGAGTCTAGTGCATCTCTTGGTGCAGCTAACAATTTATTAGCAAATAATAGTTTTGAAGATGGAACCACTTCATGGTTGATTTATAGTAATAATGAAAAAGGAACTATGGGAATTGACACGAACTCAGAAAATGGTTTAAACGGAATACAGACGCTAAAACTTAATGTCACATCCGATTCAAAGATCAATGCACAAGGATACATTGCAGCAACCCAAGTAATTACAGTTGAACCTGGGAAAACTTATACGCTCAGTGGAAAAGTAAACCTAGATTATTCACCAACTAATACAAAATCCCACTGAAAACCTGACTAGTCGGCTTTTCAGTGGGATTCTATTTTTCACTTAAATGATGAAAAAAGAATCCATTTCTGCTAAGGTTATTACGACCAAGAAACAACCAAAAGAAAGGATTCTTATGATGTCTACTTTATCGCAAAACACCTTACATTTCAACCGTTCTATTAAATTATCCAACGATGGAGGCGCACTCTCCTCAGACACCGGCGAATTGATTTACCGGGAATTTGATGAGAAATTAGGCTTCTCACAAACCATTGCTAAACATCTTCAGTTAAAAGATGAACGTACGTATTGTATACATGAAAACGAACAACTTCTTCGTCAAAAAATCTATCAGCTCACCGCTGGCTATCAGGAGGACGACGCAGCGGACCGATTGACACACGATCCGATTTTCACACAAGTTCTTGGTACAGCTGCACTGGCTTCTCAACCGTCGTTATCTCGGTTTTTCAAGCGCTTTGACACGCAATCATTAGACCAGCTTCAAGTGGCGAATCAGGAGTTGCTAGACCGGGTTCATCACGCGCGTCAATCGAAGGCACTCATTTTCGACTTAGATTCCACCCATGCCGACACATACGGAAACCAAGAAAGTTCATCCTACAACGCCCATTATCGCACAATGGGTTTTCATCCACTTGTTGCGTTTGACGGACTAACAGGTGATTTCTTAAAAGCACAATTGCGTCCGGGAAACGTGTATACTTCCAATGGTGTAGTTGATTTTATGCGTCCACTCATCCAACACTATAACGAAGTTTTTCCGGAAACGTCTTCTCTTGTCCGTGGAGATAGTGGCTTTGCGGTGCCTGATCTATATGAATTATGCGAAAAAGAATCGGTGTACTATATCATTCGTTTAAAAGCGAACGCCAAGTTAAAAGCACTGGCGGAAGAACTGCATCCAGCTCACGAAATTCGTGATGTGTCCGTAAGAGAAAGCTACGTCGAAGAGTCTATTTATCAAGCATCGTCTTGGTCGAAGCCTCGTCGTATAATCATTCAGTCCACTCGCCCAGCAGGTGAACTGTTCTTTTCGCATGCTTTTTTTGTGACAAATACTGGCGAAACCTTTTCACCACAAGCGATTGTACAGTCATACAAACAGCGTGGCACGATGGAAAACTTCATCAAGGAAGCGAAAGATGGCTTTGGTTTTGATCAGATGAAGAGCCATGATTTCCTAGTCAATGAAGCACGCATGATGTTAAGTCTACTTGCGTATAACTTCACGAACTGGCTACGCACTCTGAGTTTTCCACCTTCCAGCAAAGGCATTCAAATACAAACGATTCGCATACGTTTGGTGAAAGTAGCGAGTAAACTGGTGAAATCCGGACGCTCCTTATATGTCAAAATCTCCTCCAGTTTTGTCTATGAGCACTTCTTTTGGGACGTTCTGGCCAGGGTTCAGCAGCTAAAATTCATTTAAATAGCCCTTTTTAAAAATTCGAACTCGCACCAAGGGAGTAGTATGTCTAAAAATCGGTTTTCTCCCAATGCTCGTTTCAGGTCTTCTCGATATAGGCTACTATCTCAATACAAATTTACCTTAAAGTTATTAATCTCTTGAAATTCTAAAAATTTTAGATTGCGGTGAATAATTCAGGGTAAAGACAGATTTGATAAAAGCACATGCATTCTTTAATATTCAGTACTTGGATAGTCAAAATAACATAATTTCATGGGTAGACAATCGCTATAGTAAATTAGCAGGTAAGAAAGATTGGACACACCGTCAAGTTACATTTAAAACACCTAATAATGCAGCGAAAATTCGTGTATATTTAGAAGTGGAACACAAAGATGATACTGCCGAAGGACAAGCGTGGTTTGATGCAATCCAATTAGAAAAAGCAGAAGTTTCTTCTAGCTTTAACCCAATCCTAAACAGCAGCTTTGAGGGGAAAGATACTAACTGGACAGGAACTGGTGGTAAGTTTGACACTATTTCAGATAATGTGTTTGATGGTAGCCAATCGTTACAAGTAATCAGAAATACTACTTCGCAAGGGTCTAGTATTTATACACAAAGGATCAATATTGGCCAAACTACTTCCAAACAGCCTATTCCTATTACGTTAACTGGTTTATCAAAAGCAAGTAATGTAATAGCAAATGGTGATGAAGTGAATAAAGAAGACTATTCTATTAGCGCTACAGTGAATTATACTAATAAAAACAAAAAAGTTTTTTACTCAGATTTTCCTATTGGTACACAGGAATGGAACCGTTCCGCTATAAGTATTCCTGCATCCGAACCGATTGATTCAATTGATGTTTCAATAATTTTTAAGGGTTCTTACACAGGAACAGTTTGGTTCGATGCGATTCGTTTAATCCAAGGCTCTGTAGTTACTAAAAATAGCTATGACAGTAACGGATATCAAAATGGAACAGAAGATGAAATGGGATATAAAACATCCAGTGAAATAGATGATGTCGGAAACAAAAAAGAAGAGACAGATGCAAAAGGGACGATAAAGTCTTACAAGTATTACGCAACGGACCTTTTAGAGTACCTTCAACTCACTAATGGTACTTCTATTCACTACGAGTATGATAAAAATGGGAATATGAAATCGAAATCTATTATCGATAAAGTGGATAAATCACAAGTATTTAAATATAAATACGATGCGTTGAATAGGCTAATCAATACAAAAGGTCCATTTAACGATGTCACAACCAATGAGTGCGACTCCATTGGAAACAAAACGAAAACAGTCTTACCAACAGGGAAAACGATCCAATGGACGTATGACGGCATGGACAGATTAAAAGGTTTAACTTACAACAACGAATTATACTACACATTTGACTACGATAATAATGGGAATGAAAAGTCTGTTACTTATGTAAAAGAAGGCAGAAAAAAAGAGAGAGACTATGATACTTCTAACAGAGTCACAGCATTAAAGGATCGTGGTGGTCTTCAGCAGTGGACCTATCCTGAGGACTCAGATAAGTTGAAAGGATATACTTTTACTCATGGAGCTTTCACACAAACAAATAACTACACGTATAATCAACTAGACCAGAACACAATCATGACAGCAGGCGGTTACACTTATCGTTTTGACTATAATGAAAAAGGAAATGTCCAAACATTCTCTACTGGGAACGGTGTAGGGTCAACCTTTAATTATAATGAACGAGGTTTAGTAAGTACTCTAACAGTGGGAACAGCAAGCGGAGAAGACATTTTAACCGAAAAGTACTCCTATGACGCAAATGGTAATCGAACAAAAATAGAATATCAAGGTGATAAAAATACCTTTGTTTCTTATGAGTACGATAAACTTGACCAATTGGAAAAAGAAATATTACTAGATAAAAAAATGAAAGAATACTCTTATGATGGCTTTGGGAACAGAGTGAAAGTAACTGTAACAGAAAATGGTCAAACTACAAGTCAAACCGCAGATTATAATATTGCCAACCAATTAACACAATTTGGCGATGAAATAATATCTTATGATGCGAATGGTAATCGAGAAAAAGACGGTAAATACATCTATAAATGGAACGATGCCAATCAGCTAGTTTCAGTTACAAAATCTGGAGAGACTACTCCGTTTGCCACGTATCTTTACGATGAAAGTGGAAAACGAATACAGAAAAATGTCAATGGAACAATCACAAATTACCATTATGATGGGGATAGCATAGATGTCCTGTATGAAACAGACGAGAAAAATAATGTAATACGTTCTTACACATATTCTGCAAGCGGTCAAATACTTTCGATGAAGAAAGGTACACAGACCTTCTTCTACCATTACAATGTTCACGGAGATGTCATTGCATTAACTGATCAAAGTGGACAAAAGGTTGCTACTTATGTATACGATGCATGGGGCAATGTATTAAAAGCAGAAGAATCAGACCTAGTGAAAGACAACCCTTATCGATATGCGGGTTACCGATATGATCATGAAACTGGTTTGTATTACTTGATTGCGAGATATTATCAGCCGGAACAAGGTGTATTCTTATCTTTGGACCCTTATCCTGGCGATAGTGAAAACTTACTTTCGCAAAATGGATATAATTATGCCAATAATAATCCAGTGATGAATGTGGATCCGGATGGGGAGTTTGCTAGTGACCTTGGAGCTAGATTGAAATATGGGGCAGGACAAGCACTCAAAAAACTATTAGAAAGTTGGGGAATCCCTTTAAACCTCGGTGAAAAAATAGCTGGTTCTGCATTATCTTTTATCGGTGGTGGATTATATTTTTCAAAGCTTGCGAATAAAAAGATTAACTCTTATACGGCTTATAGGACTGAAGTGGGAATCTTTTCTAAGAATTTTAGTAATACTCTAATAAACTTTGCAAAGAAAAATTTAGTAAAAGCACTAGGTAAAAGAGCGGTTGGTATGATGATTGGGGGCTTAGGAGGGGTTTTAATTCAAGAGATTGCTACATTCGCTTACTGGACCCTAGTATACGCAACAATAAAATATAATCCAAAGAAATGAGGCGAACTTTTTGATATTTTTTAGTACAGGCTTATTAATAGTAGGGGTTATAATTGCAATAATAAAAAGAAGTATATATCCATTCATTCTATCACTTACCTATGCAAGTGTTGCATTACTATTTGATTTTTTTCAATTAATTCTTAGGTTTTTAGGAGATATTTGGGTATATCATCTGGCTATTCCTTTTATATTAACATTGATAGCACTCTATATTGCAGACAGAATAATTGGAAAAATGAATTGGAAGTATTAATAAATCAATTTTATTTAACTGAATCAATTTCATAAATCATCTTTTTTAAGATTCTGGAAATGGTTGGGTTAAGCACGGAGATACCTGGGTAGATTTTTGGTGGGGATTCTGTTCACCATGTTATAAAGGAGACAATGGTAACTATGATGCAGCATTGAAGTATGGTGAAACACATGAATACACTATTAATAATTAAGTGAGGGGATTTATCCCCTCACTTATTTCGTTATTTCTTGCAGATTTTTTCATTTTTTCAATTGGAACATCTTTAGTCTCCTCTACATCCAGGACTTTAAACACTTCTTCAGGCTTATCACTAAAAGGTTGGTTCTACGTCAAGATTTTGGACACAAAAAGATTAAGTTTTTTTGTTCTGCGCAACCACCATTCATGGAGTGTTCCACATCCCGAGTAGCCCGTCAAAGTGAAAAGAGCCTTTGACCGCCTACTCGGGATGTGGAACACTCCATGGAAGTTGCGCCCGAAAAATGTGGAGGGGAAAGAATTCTTTATCCCCTTGTTTTACACCGCTGCACGGCAAATTTTCTCATAAGCATCTGGTGTTAAATAACCAATGCTACCATGTATTCGCTTCCGATTGTACGAACCTTCGATGTACTTAAATAGGGCAACGCGAGCTGTTTCGAAGCTGTCATAACGTGTTCGGTAAACTTCTTCTTTTTTGAGTGTTGCGTGAAAGGATTCGATACAAGCATTGTCATATGGGCAGCCTTTTCTACTAAAAGACGGAATCATCCCGTGCACTTTCAGTTGTTTTTGAAAATCTTCACTAGTATATTGCGTTCCTAAGTCGGTATGCACAATCAGCCCTGGTGCTGGATTTTGGTCTTGCACAGCGTTTTCCATTGCTTCAAGCACGAGGTCTACGGTAATCTTGCGACCAAATTTATAGCCAACAATCTTTTTAGTATGTAAGTCTAGCACCGATGACAATTAGCTCCAGCCATCACGCAATGTATGAATATACGTGATATCGGCAACCCATTTTTCATTGATAGTCGTCGTGGTAAAGTCTTGTTGAAGTACGTTTTCACGCTCTTCCACTGGTTTTTGTGCGGGTGTCGGACGGTACTTTTTGGTAATAATAGAACGAATGTCTGCTTTTTTCATAATGCGTTGAATACGATCAATGTTGCCGGTGTATCCTTATTGCTTGAGTAGTTCGAAAATTTTGGGTGCATCATAACGTCCCTCACTTTCTTTGTGAATGACACGAATGCGCTCCAATAATGCTTCGTTGGCGACATGATAGTTATTTGGTTTCTGATGAAAAGACTGATAGTAAGTACTTTTTGGCATCTTTAAAATACGACACATCAGTTGGACTGGGTGATGTTCGCTTTCATTCTTTATATGGTCGATCAGCTCTGTGTCATCTATTTTTGCGCGAATATGGTCATAGCCTTTTTTAGGATTTCAACCTCTTGTTTTAATCGAATATTTTCCTTTTGAATCACAGCGATGTCCGCTGCAGTTAACTCTTGTTTTTTATTTTCCAATATGGTTAAGGAAAGAAGGATTAACTCAAAAAAGCTGAAAATCAACCCATAGCAGCTAGTTAGACGAGGAGATTGGTCTGGTTTCGAACTAGTTACTAATGTGATAGATGATCCACCTAGTGTAATGTTCAGAAAAGGACGAGTTCTGAGCGCTGAAAAAGATGAGGGAAATTTCGAATTGTATTACCCACTTTCTCCAAATAAAGCATGGCACTTTTCACAAGCATAATATATAGGTAAATCCTACACTGTAGAGATAGATGATAAAGAAGTAAATAGATATAACAGACTTATTTTAATGCTTGTGAAGAACAAGTTTTTTCATCTAAAGGGAAATTTTAGAGGACTTGCGTAACTTATAAAAAAGCAAATAGTAAAGTATCACTAGTAATGAGATTCACATTAATATTTACAAGCTTATAGATTTATATTTTAGACATACGATAAAATTAAATAAAAACTTATAAACTATTTTAAAAAGAATACGGAGATATCATAAATGGAAAATAATATTATTCTACAAGAAATAGTTGATTATTATTTGCAATCGAAAGACTTTAATGGGCTACCAGTTTATCGAATGACTAATTAAGATAAAGAAGAATTATTTAGTCTTATTGACAACCCCCTCTGTTAGGATAGAAGTCGTAAGAGGCGAACGTGGTATGATTAAGTAAATTACACGGAGGTCGATCACTATGACGAGAAACAATGGTACACGTTACACGCAAGAACGAAGAACTGAAATCATCAAACGAATGATGCCACCAAATAATGAATCAGTAGCCCGTATTTCTAAAGAAGAAGGTATTTCCGAAGTGACCTTGTACAAATGGCGAAAGGAAACCAGAGCAGCTGGATCTGCAACGCCAGGTAATGGACAAACAAGCGACAAATGGAATAGCCAGGACAAATTTTTAATCGTGATGGAAACGTTTGCGATGAATGAGGTAGAGCTAGCAGAATATTGTCGTAAAAAGGGCTTATATAGAGAAGAGATTGAAGCTTGGAAGAGCGTCTGTCTTCAAGCAAACGGCCAAGCATTTGATCAGGCGAAGCAATTAAACGTGCAGCTAAAAGAAGAAAAGAAACGTGCCAAAGAATTAGAAAAGGATTTACAAAAGAAGGAGAAAGCATTGGCAGAAGCCGCTGCATTACTACTTCTTCGAAAAAAGGCCCAAGCGATTTGGGGGGACGACGAGGACGAATGATTGCCCCATCAAATCGCGCTCTAGCCGTAGAATTAATTCAAGAAGCCAATCAAAACGGTGCGCGATTAGCGAAGGCTTGTCAGGAACTAAACATTAGCGTACGGACGTATGAACGGTGGGTGGGTGGTGGTGGCGTGAGGGTTGATCAGCGACCACTTACAAAACGAGAGGCGCCGAAAAATAAGTTGTCACCAGCAGAAAGAGCGGAAATTATCACCGTTGTGAAGCAAGAAGAATACGCAGATGTACCACCGACACAAATCGTACCAAAGCTTGCGATAAAGGAATCTACCTTGCATCAGAATCAACCTTTTATCGATTATTACGGGAAGAAAAAATGCAAAACCATCGAGGTCGTAGCGGAAAGCCAACGCATAGAATTCCAGAAAGTCATTTAGCAACAGCGCCAAATCAAGTGTGGACTTGGGATATTACATGGCTTGGTGGACCGGTGAAAGGTTTATTTTATCGACTCTATTTGATTCTTGATTTGTTTAGTAGAAAAGTAGTTGGGTGGGAAGTTTGGGAAACAGAAGAAGCTACTTATGCAGAAAATCTCGTGAAAAAAGCGATCATCAGCGAAAAAATTCAAGGTGCACCACTTGTGTTACATTCCGACAATGGTAGTCCGATGAAAGCAGCGACATTCCTTGGATTACTGGAGACATTAGGCATTCAAAGCTCCTTTTCAAGACCACGTGTGAGTAACGATAATCCGTATTCAGAAGCGATGTTTCGGACGCTCAAATATCGACCAGACTTCCCACACAAAGGCTTTGATACACTTGAAACAGCAAGGAAATGGTCTCAACAATTTGTTCATTGGTACAACGAGATGCATCTGCATAGCGGGCTCAATTACGTAACCCCCGTTCAATGTCACACTAGAGCACATGTGGCGGTATTAGAAAAACGAAAAGAAGTATATGAATCAGCGAAAGCGAAGCATCCAGAGCGTTGGGCACGGGAGACGAGAAATTGGGCTCCACATGAACAAGTAGCGCTCAATCCAATGCGAGAAGAGGAAAAAGAAGTATTGGTTAAAAAGTAGCCCCCCCTTGACCTGGTGATTGGAATGGAAAGAGCGCTCTTCCTTTCGATTCCAATCACCAGGCCAGCAAGCGCAGCGCGGTAGCTTTGACTGAACTTGGGGTTTTATAAAAGTTACCTAGAAATTTTAAAAATACTAAACTAGCTAAATGCGACAACTGTATTGACAGACACCGCTAATGATATTGATAAACAAAGATATTTTGCGGCGATGTTGACATTGGCTATTCACGTTTATGGTAACAATAAATATTAATTTATAATTGACAACCTTTATCATTTAAAATAGAATAAAAAATAGTTAAATGATATTGAAAATCGTTATCAATTATACTAATATAATTTAGGAGTTATCTTATGGGGAAAAGTCTATTACTCAAAATTTCAATCCTTCTCTTAATATTTGGATTTGTTGTACATACACCTGCATTAGCAAAAGGAAATTCTGGTGAAGATTTAAAGAAGGCTGAAGAATCAATTGATAAAGCGATTGAACTTGCTTCGAAAGGGAATCTTCTAGAAGCAAAAAAAGCTTATGATGAATTTAATAAAACCTGGAGAGAGATAGAGGAAGGAATCAAATCTGATTCAGTTGTGGCTTATCGAGATATTGAATCGAATATGGGAAAAGTAGTTTATGCCTTTACTTTAAAAAAAGAGGACCAAGTTTTAGAGGCCCTACAGGGTTTAAAAGCATTAAATGAAAAAATAGCTAATGGAGGGTATCCACAAGATTCTGGTTTTAAGAATGAAGACATTTCTTTAGATGATTTTATTCTAATTCTTCAACAAACCAAAAAAGAAATAAGTGCAAAAAATCAAGGTCTTGCTCTTGAAAGCATTAAAAATGCTAGTAACAGCTGGTTAAGTGTAGAGGGAGTCGTTGTTGCACAATCTGCTTCAATTTATAATGATTCAGAAAGAGATTTGGTAACAGTTCAAGCCATGCTTGCGGCCAATCCACCTGAATATGAACAAGCTAATAAAGTTATTTATAATATGGTAGAATATCTAACTCCATTAGCTAACAAATCTGAATACACGTATTGGGATGCAGCTATGATTCTTATTCGTGAAGGTTTAGAAGCATTACTTGTTGTCATTGCTCTTATGTCCTTCGTAAAAAAATCAGGCGAGGCAAGAGGAAAAGGATGGATTTGGACTGGAGTATTAGGAGGTTTGGGAGTTAGTATAATTCTTGCACTCATCGTTAAGTTTGTGATTTCATCTGGCGCATTTGGTAATAATAATGCTCTAATTGCTGGATGGACTGGGGTATTTGCAGCTGTAATGTTATTATATATGAGTTATTGGCTTCATAGTCAATCGAATATCGCGGATTGGAATCGCTATATTCGTGAAAAAAGCCAAACAGCATTAACAACTGGAAAGCTCGTTTCGTTAGGTGCTCTTGCCTTCTTAGCAGTGTTTCGCGAAGGAACAGAAACGGTCTTGTTCTATATTGGTATGGCAAGTCAAATAAAGTTACAATCTCTTTTGTTAGGCTTTCTAATAGGTGCAGTAATACTTGGAATTTTAGCCTATTTGATGATATTCGTCGGGTTGAAATTACCACTTCGACCTTTCTTCATGGTCTCTAGTGTGATTGTTTTTTACCTTTGTGTTAAATTCACTGGTATGGGTATTCATAGCTTGCAATTAGCTGGATTGATTCCAACTACTAATGCTCCAAATATACCAAGTTTAAATTTTTTCGCTCTATATCCTTCATGGGAAAGTACCATTCCTCAAATGATTTTAGTATTAGGGGCAGCAAGTATCATCTTATTTAAACAAATCAAAGAAAGAAATAATTTCAACAAACAACAATAATTAAAAAGAGAGCGGGCATCGATCATGAAAAAGGTAACATCAACGATATTAGCAATAGTTTTTGGATGTGTATTAGTTTTATCAGGATGTGGATCTAATAATAGTAAGGTCTCAGAAGGTGTCAATAAAATGCTTGATACGACTAATCAATTGTCAAATGCAATTGATAATGGAGACCAAGAAAAGGTGAAAGAAGTTGGTCCAAAATTAGAAGACCAATGGAAAACATTTGAAGATGATGTGAAAAAAGATAATAAAGATCTTTATAATAAAATTGAAAACTATCTTGACCCAACGATTGCAGGATCAGAATCTTCTGAACTTGATAAAGACGCATTAAAAACATTAAACGATCAACTTACTAGTGCTTTGAAAGAATTAGCTGACAAAACAAAATAAATTCACAACATAAAAAGTCGAATCTCCCTTTAACTGATATAGGGAATCGACTTTTTATGTTTGTCTTGTTAAACAACTACAGCGTTTCTCAAGTTTAAACAACACAGAAAACTGATTATGAAGAATATATTGTTAAGCAGATTCCAGTTTGTTGAATATTAATTTAAGAATACAAAGTTCAAGAAAAAGTCCCTAATTACGGGACTTTTTCTTGATGTAAGACAAACCTTAATGAATTAAGTATGAAATCATTTACATTGCCTGTTAAATCAAATTAACTGTGAAGGTCGTTCCTATGCAACCAATGATAAATAATTGGGATAATAATAAAGCTATTAATTGTCGAAGTTATCATACCACCAATAACTACGATTCCAAGCGTCTGAGAAATGACCGTATCACCACTATGTGAAAGTGCAAGAGGTAATAGAGTGAGTATGGTTGCTGCAGCGGTCATTAGAATAGGTCGAATTCTAGATAAGCTAGCATTTATAACTGCATCTTTTAAATCCATTCTATTTGTTCTATTTCTTTCCATCTTGTCAATCAAAACAATTCCATTTGTTACAACAATTCCAACTAGCATTAACACACCAATAAGTGCTGCTAAGTTCCACTCGCCACCAAATAGAGCCAATGCAATGACTACTCCACTAAGAGCTAGTGGGATACTCAGTAATACAGCAAGTGGAGATTTCCATCCTTTAAACATAACAGAAGTAATTAATAATACTAATAGAATTGAAAAACCAACAGCCACTGACATATCGAAAATCATATCTTTGACTTGCTGAGATATTCCTCCCATTGAATAAGTAACTCCATTTGGAAGTTCCATATCACTTAGCACTTTATCTACTTCTCTAGAAACTTTATTAATGTCATTAGAAGTGATTTGAGCTGTTACTACTGAAAATGGCTGGCCATCCCTAACGCTAATTGTTGATGGTGAAGAGTCTTTACTGATTTTTGCTAATTGCTCAAGTTTAACTCTACCTCCGTTAGTAGAGTTAAAAGTTTCAGCTGATAGAGATGCCAAAACTTCTTCTGGAGTTGCATTTATTTGAACGGGAGCATTCTCACCTGACGCAATTTGATCTGCAAATACATCTACAGGTAATGAAATGTGATTTACAGACACTGTTACATCTTTTGTATGCGCCATATACCTATTAATGACCTTTAAAATGTCTGAAACTGTAACTCCATTATTTTGAATGGCAACGTGATCAAGGGTTATTTTATATTTTGGTAATCCATTGGTTAAATCAATCTTCCCATCGACACTTAAACCTGAAATAGTTGCTAATTTTTCTCTAACTTTTTGAGCTGTCTGATCAAGTGTTCCCAAATCGGACCCACTTAAAAGTATTCTCATTTGAGAATCATCACCAGAAATATTTTGACTTGTTACAGTATAAACAACCTTATCAGACAATTGGGGCAAATCATATTGTAAAGATATAATCATAGAATCTGCATCCTTATTGTCGTTTAAAACAACTGCTAAATTTGCAACCGTTGGACTTTGCAAAAACCCACCCCCCTGATCAAAAACATCGTCACTTTGAGGTGTCATTGTTGAACCAAAGCTTGCAGAATATGATTGAACCTTTGGATTTTCTTTTAATGCAAGTTCAATTTTTTGAACCTCTTTATCTACCTCTACGATTGTACTGCCTTTAGGTAGTTCAGCTTTTATGGCGATTTGACCAACTTTAGCACTCGGTAAAAAGCTCACCGGAAGAAATGCTGCATAAGTAGCGGACAAAACAAAAATAGTCATAGAAACAAATATCATTAATTTTTTATGCTTGAAAGCTGATGTTAATAACGGCTTCATTTTGGATTCCATAGAGACCGTTTTTTTCTGTGAAGCAGTGCCCTTCCATCCGATGAAAGCTAAAGCTGGTATAACTAACATGGCAACCAAGAATGAAATTATCAAAGCGATTACCACAGACCAAGCAAAACCACTATAAGAAGCACTAATAATTCCTCCTACAAATGCAATTGGAATAAAAACTGCTATTGTGGTTAATGTGGAAGACAGAATTGCTGGCAACATTTCCATTACCGAAGATGATAATAGTGGAAGCAGTGCTTTCTGACTTCCTTCTTCACGCTTTCTGTACATATTATCTAAGATAACAATAGAGTCATCAACGATACGTCCCATTGCAACGATCAATCCAGAAACAGTCAAGATGTTCAACGTAATGCCCATAGATTTTAGGATGGCTGTTGTTCCTAATAATGAGATAGGTAAAGAAATAGCAATTAGTAAGTTAGAGCGAACATTTCGGAAGAAGAAAAATACACATATCATGGAGAAAAGACAGCCTAGCAATCCTTCTCTAATTAAACTTTGTAAAGAGTGATTTAATTCTTTCTCTCTGTCTAACAAGATATTGAACGAAACATCCCCTGGATTGACTGAGGCTAATTGAAGATGGCTAACACGTTCCTTTACTTGCTGTGCTACATCTGTAATATTTGCTGAAGGAGTCTTAATAACATTTAATTGAACACTTGGCTTTCCGTCGGTACGTGAAACAGTTTTAACATCATTTAAGGAATGAGAGATTGTTCCGAAAGCAGTTAAAGAAACGGCTTCTCCTGCTGAGTTTTTAATTGTAATTTTGTTCATTTGGTCTTCATTTAATGATAATCCATCAACGGTTAATGGGATGGATAATTGGTTATGAACAATATTTCCTATTGGCAGTGAGGGAACAGAATTTGCGAATGATTTACTTATATCATCTAGAGTCAGACCGTTTTTCACTAAATCTTTCATTCGGACTGTTAATACGTATCCATCTTTAGCACCACCAAACACAGTTACATCGGAAACTCCTGGAACCGACTTAAGTTGTTGTACTATTTCTTGTTGTGCAGTTGAGCGAAGTGTTTGCTCATCGAGTTTTTCACTTGTTAAACTGTATGACAGTATGGGAAATGAACTTGTTGTGAGTCTTGATACGATTGGGCTTGATGTAATGGGGGGTGGAATATCCGCATTTGCTAAAGCCTTATTTACTTGATCTTCCGCAAGTTTCATATCGTAGTCCATCGGAAAATATAGACTCATTAATAAACCGCCGTCATAAGATGTTGATTCAACATTTACTAGACCATCTGCTGTACGAACAGCACTCTCCAGTTTATCTGTAATTTCATTCTTCACCTGTTCTGCTTGATAAGAAGGTACCCTCATCGATACAGAAAGGGTTGTGTTATTAATTCCGGGTAAGTAATCACGTTGCATTTGATAAGCTGAAACACCTCCCCAAATCACTATAATGACTACAGAGACAATCATTAAGATGGCTCGTTGCATCGTTCCTTCAACCATTTTTTTCATCATTCTTCCTCCTAATTTTCAATAATTAATAAGCCAACTGATGAAGCCTGGACCGATAATTTCACTATACAAAAACAATCTGAATTTAAACTGATTGAAAGATTAAAATTCCATTAAAATTGGAATAGTGAGCAGACATAGTGCTAAATTGTATGTAAGAGGAAGTAAGTAACTTGAAATCTTTGAAAAGTAACTAACGAATAAGAAATATTAAATTACAATGGTTAACAAGTTACTAAAAGGAGTGGTTCCAATTAAACAGCGTATTTTGGTAGTGGAGGATGAAATTCATATTGCTAAGATCTTAAAAATTGAACTTGAGTATGAAGGATATGAAGTGGTAGTTGCTATCGATGGGAAATCGGGCTTGGAAGTAGCATTACTGGGGAAATTTGATTTAATTTTATTAGACGTTATGTTACCTGTGATAAATGGCCTGGAGATTTTGCGAAGAATACGAAAAGAGAATAGTAGGATACCGGTCATTCTGCTAACTGCTCGCAATATGACCATGGATAAGGTAACAGGTTTAGATCAAGGGGCTAATGACTATATATCGAAGCCTTTCGAAATGTTGGAACTACTGGCTAGAGTTCGTTCCTGCATTCGACAGAATTCTAAAGCCGATGCCATTAACGACTTTGATTCCCTATTAGCCGTCGGAGATTTAACTGTTAGTCTTGAAACTAGAGAAGTGACAAGAGCTGATTCCAGCATATTCTTAACCCCTAAGGAATTTGATTTGCTTGTGTATTTACTGAACAATAAAAATAAAATCGTAACGAGAGAAAATATATTGATAAACGTATGGGGTTATGAATTTGAAGGCGAAACCAATATCATTGACGTGTATATTCGACATTTAAGAAAGAAAATTGAAGAGGGATTTTCTACTACCCAAGCAATCATCCATACTGTAAGGGGAGTTGGGTATACAATAAGGGAGATTTAAACAAATGAAAATAACTACTAAAATAAACTTTATTACTACTGCTTGGATCCTTTGCATTTTGCTTGCAGTAAACACCGTTGTTTTTTTTTCCTTTATGAATATTACCGTGAATGTGGAAAAAGAAGGGATACTTGAAAAAGCACATAGTATTATAAAAGATATTAAAATGAGTGATTCTAATGAGAATATACAAACTAAATTAACACCATATCTAACCTCTCATTCGTATATCCGGATTATTCAACCCGATTCACAAGTTGCAAGTGAAGTTTCAACTGATAATCAGATGGCTCAAAAAATGAACAGTGAATTTTCACCAAAGCAATCTATCGAAAGGCATACTATTAGACAGACACAGGGAGAAGAACAAATATTAATTGTAAAAATGCCCATTGAGTCTAACGGACAGGTTTTGGGTACTTTAGAACTTGGGGAAAGGTTAATGGGGCTAGAATTGGGGAAGGACGTACTTTTATGGATTCTTGCGTCTTGCACCATTTTAGGGGGAGCATTAGCGTTGTTCGGTGGAAGATGGTTATCAAATATCATTATGAAACCAATTTCTTATATGATTGACACAATGGAAGATATTGAACAAAGTGGAATTCCTAAAAAAATAGTAATTCAGAAAGAAACAAAGGATGAACTTCAAAAGATGGCTGTGACCTTTAATCGTATGATTGATAGGCTATATTCGAATTTAGATAAACAAAGGCAATTTATTTCAGATGCTTCACATGAATTAAAAACACCTCTCACTATTATTAAAAGTTATTCAGATCACTTACTTAGACGAGGGGTTAAAAATGAACAGTTTGCCCTTGAAGCTATTGAATCAATCCATTCCGAGACAACTAGAATACAGAAAATGACAGAGAGATTTTTAGATTTAGCCAACTCGGAATTAGATGAACCCTTAGATACAAAACCAATTAATTTAATCTCATTGTCTCAAGAAACATTTAAACTATTTAAAGAAATTTATAATAGAGATATTTTTATCCATTTTAATGATGCGCCAATTTCTATTACTGCGGATGAATTAAAGGTAAAACAGGTAATTATCATACTACTGGATAATGCATTAAAATATAGTACGGATAATATCAATGTTTATTTAGATCAAAATGAACAAGATATAATCATACGAGTGGTCGATTACGGAATAGGTATAGCTGAAAATGACCTTGAGAATATATTTGAACGTTTTTATAGAGTGGATAAGGCAAGAAATCGTGAAACAGGAAGCACAGGACTTGGTTTATCAATTGCGAAGAATATTATGGAACAACATAACGGTAAAGTTGAAGTTAAAAGTATCGAAGGACAAGGAACCGAAGTAGTGTTGTCGTTCCCAAAAACAGGGAAGAAATAAATGGATGTTTGATAATAATTTATGGAGGCTCATTGCAATAGGTAAATTGTTTATGAGGAACCAACTTCCAAGTGATGCGTCTGCAGGAGATGTTTTTGGTGGTGATTGGTTAGGTTTTTGTATTATTTTACTCGGAATTTTGCGACTGTTAAATTCCATGGATTCGAAATAGATCAGTCAACGTGTATGAAATGAGAGATCTTTAGCTTGAAGATCAACAACATAGAACGATTTTATTTAATCGTATTTAAGAGATTTTCTTCTTGAATACGTTTTTTTGTTTCATTTTACTTGTTATCCACTATTCCTTGAGACATATTCCAAAATTATTATCTATGTTGTTTCAAAGAATGAAGAGACAAAAAGAAATTGTGCGTGAATATGTGTCATAATAATAATTAGAAATCATTTAATTTTCCTACGTTACTTTTCTGCATATTTTCTTCACATTTTTTCTCTATACTATTTTTTAAGGAGAGGGGCGAGTGTTTGGTTGAACAGGATATCCACTAAGGTAACAGCATACTTTTTTATTGCTGTATTAATAATGGAATCATTTCTTATTTTTTATCTTCATCGAAATATCATTAATACAAGAATTCAAGAAGAGTTTTCCCGATTATTGGCAAGCGGTTCAAATCACAGGGATGTACTGGTAGAAAACTATTCAGATACAACGATGAAACATATCGTATTGATGGAGAAAAATGAAGACAGGGAAGTCATTATAACCGATAATAATGGAAAAATTATTCGAAGTTCTGAAGAGAACATTGCTTCATTAGAAGAATTACTCCCTTTATTAAAAGATATTAATCTAAAGAACGATGAGATATTGGTTTCAGACTGGAAAGAGTCACCTTATATTATTAGTGCACATCCATACGAAGTGGATACAAAACAATCGGGTTATATTGTCATGTTTCAAAGTACACATTCAATAAAACAATTGGTTGAAAAGTTGAACGTTCATTTCGGAATGGCAGGAGGAACAAGCGTTGTACTACTTTTGATTATTTACTCTTCACTATCTAAAATTCTTACAAGGCCTTTAATTCGAATGAAGGAAGCAACTGAGAAATTAAGCAAAGGAGAATTTGATGTAATTCTTCCATACATAGGTAAAGATGAACTTGGGGACCTATCAGGTTCTATTCAAAAGCTTGCCAATGATTTGGAAAGGTTAAAGACAGAGAGGAATGAATTTCTTGCTTCAATTGCACATGAATTAAGCACGCCTTTAACTTATTTAATTGGATATTCGAAAATAGCTATGAGAAAAGAAGTGGGGGAAAAGGAACGAGAGCACTATCTAGCAATTATTGCCGAAGAGTCAGATCGAATGAAGGAACTTATTAAAAATTTATTGGATTTAGCGAAAATGGATGAAAATACTTTCACTGTGACAAAAGGTTATTTTGAGGCACGACCGTTTTTTGAAAATATTATAAAACTGGTTGACCCTTCTTTTGAACTAAAAAAACAAAAGCTCCATTTTGTGTGTGATAGTAATTTTCAAGTTCATGCTGATTCATTACGAATGGAGCAAATTGTGCTGAATTTACTGGACAATGCGATGAAATATTCTAAAGAAAATACAATCGTTACATTGGAAGTTCAAAAAAAAGATAATAAAACAATCTTTTCGGTAATGGATAATGGAATAGGGATTCCATCTGATGAAATTGATTTTATATTTGAGAAACTATACCGTGTTGAAAAATCACGTTCACGTTCTTTTGGAGGTTCGGGAATTGGACTTTCCGTTGTTAAAGAGTTAGTTGAAGCACATGGCGGTAACATTGAAGTTAGAAGTACTTTGGGAAAAGGAAGTACATTTACGGTAACGATTTAACAGAATTTGTAAGGGGAATAATCGTGGAAGAATGACACGAAATTTGAACGTAATTACGCCTAGGCGTAATTAATTAGGAGGCCTTGGGGATTCATGCGGTCGATCTTATTAGTTGATGATGAACAAAGGATGCTGGATCTAATTGAATTATTTCTATTGCCACTTGGATTTAAATGTATCAAAGAGTCGAGTGGGAAGAAAGCGGTTGAAATCCTTAAAAATGAGAAAATTAGTCTTGTACTATTAGATGTCATGATGCCTGAAATAGACGGGTGGGAAGTTTGTAAGAGAATACGTGAATTTTCAAATTTACCCGTTATTATGCTAACAGCGAGATCCGATAAGTTGGATCTAGTTAAAGGATTAAACACAGGTGCTGATGATTATATTACGAAGCCTTTTGATGAAAGGGAACTGGTTGCAAGAGTAAATGCGGTTTTGCGTCGTATCTCTAACGAGGAATCGCAACAAGAACAGATTATTTACGAGGAGTTTGAGTTAGATAGAGAAACATTTTCCTTACGTTATAAGGATTTAATCGTCCAACTTACTTTAAAAGAGTTTCTTATAGTAGAAGCGTTAATTTCTAGACCTAAAAAGACGTTTACAAGGGAACAACTAATGGATGCTGCTTGGGAATATGATACATATACAGATATACGGACGGTGGACTCACATATTCGCAATTTAAGAGAAAAACTAAAAAATGCTGATTTTCCTATTGATGAATTTATCAAGACCGTTTGGGGAATCGGATATAAATGGAGCTAAAGGAGAAATATTATGATGAGAAAATATAAAGTTATTATCGGTTTGTTGCTATTCATTTCTATCCTAACTTCTTGTAACTCAAAAGAAAATGAAGTGTTTTCATATGGGAAAGTAAAAAATAATAAAGTAGATCATATTCATGGTTTAGGATATATAAATGGAGGAAGCGATTTTGTCATTGCTACACATTTTGGACTATATCGATATGGGAAAGATGGCTGGAAAGAAGCAAATAGCCAAAAACATGACTACATGGGCTTCCAGACAGTAAGAGAAGGATTTTTTTCAAGTGGTCATCCAGAACAAGGCTCTAAATATAAAAATCCTCTCGGCCTTATTAAAAGTATAGATAAAGGCGCAAGTTTCGAGCAATTAGCGTTTTATGGAGAGCTTGATTTTCATTACCTTGCAGCAGGTTATGATTCAAATACGATTTACGTATTAACTGAAAATCCTATTGAAGGGATGAAGAGGGGGTTACATTATTCTACTGATGAAGGAGCTTCATGGACAGAGGCTGCTATGAATGGATTTAATTCAAATAATATTTCTAACTTGTCTGCACATCCAACGCGTAAAGAATTAATTGCAATCGGTAGTAAGGATGGAATATTTGTTTCGGATGATTATGGACAAAGTTTTCAATCAATGAATGATACGAAAATGATTACGTATGTAACATTGAATGAAACAGCAGGTTATTATACAAATTTTAATGAAAATACGGTATACCTTAAGTCATTCTTGTATGACAGTAATGAAGAAATAAACATCCAACTTCCAATAGATCTGAAGATGGATCCAATCACCTTTATCGCAGTAAACCCTGAAAGTCAAAAAGAAATTGTTATCGTTACAAATAACAATAATATTTATATAACGAAAGATGAAGGACTTTCTTGGGATAAACTTGCTTCAAATGGAGAGTTAGCAAAATAAGAAAATGGAAGGTGTTTCATAGATGTACAGTTTGATGTCAAAGATAAGTCAAACAATAAGTGAACCAGTTACTGTTTTCTTGCACACCTTTGAACATAATCCAATTGTAGTTGCACTTCTTCTAGGTTTAATTGGGGCTGTTGCACCATGTCAGCTTACAGGAAATATGAGTGCAATTACTTTTTACGGAAATCGTACTATTCAAATGAAGAGTAACTGGGGAGAGATAGTTGCATTTATTGCAGGGAAGGTTGTTGTGTTTAGTTTAATTGGATTTTTGGCCTGGATATTTGGTCAATCATTCGAAACAAAGATGACAGAGTATTTTCCCATATTTCGTCAATTAGTTGGCCCTCTAATGATTATTACGGGACTTGTGCTTATAGGAGTTCTCAAACTTGGATTTCTTAACCGTCTAACAATGCGTATCCCATTGGTATTAAAAGAAGGAAAGTTCGGATCTTTTATGCTGGGGGCAAGTTTTTCCCTCGCCTTCTGTCCAACCATGTTTGTTCTCTTTTTTGTATGGCTTATGCCAACTGTGGTAACAACTTCTTATGGTTTTATATTACCTGCAGTTTTTGGTATTGCAACATCCATACCACTGATTCTTCTATTTATATTCCTATGGTTTTTGGATGTAAAGCGATTAATTATAAAAAGAAGTATGAAAGTGGGGAGAATTGTTCAACGCTCAGCGGGAGTTATTCTTATACTTATAGGGATTTTTGACACAATTACTTATTAGGGGATATAAATTTTGAATTTATTTTTACTAAAACTCCATTTTCTAATTTATTTTAGAATCCTTGCATACCATAAAGGGGTATAAAGTATAATCTAGAGAATAGAAAAAGCTTTGCAAATTCACAAAAAAGGGTGGATAGATGGGGTACTATCAATTGTTTATTTTAGCATCGATTACCGTGTTAACTTTGATAATCGTAATTTTAGCTAGAAAATCGAAAAAAATATTCAATCCCATGCAAGGAATGATCACCTCCATGTTTTTTGGTATGAATATTGGGTTGACTGCAGGAGTTCTCTTAGGCGTTACATTTCAAGGAAACCTATTTCTCTCCACAATTCTGTCGATGTCTATTGGAATGTTAGCAGGTTCATTGTGTGGGGGCTATTTTGGCATATTAGCTGTTTTAGAAGGTTTAATGGCTGGTTTGATGGGCGGTATGATGGGAGCGATGTTAGGAGAAATGATAAATCAGGAACAATCAATAAGTTTAATAAGAATATTCTTAATAATATCCATTACTACTATCTTTTTATTTTTCTTGTTACCACATCAGAAAAATCAAAAATCAAAAAATAAAAAATAAAATTTGGTTATTAAAGCCGGTAATATTAGCAACTAGTATTACTTTTTATTTTGTAGGAGGTGTTTCTTTTGCCGAAAAACAAATGCATTCCATATCTAAGACACCTTCACAAGACAATAACAATTATTCTAATAACGTGAAGAATAAGCTAGAAAATGTATCACAAGTTATTACAGTCCAAGCTGAAAATATGAAGTACTCACTAACAGAAATTGTTTTAGAGAAAAATCAATTAATCACTTTAGCTCTTGAAAATCAGGATATGATCGAGCATGATATTGAAATGAAAATCCCAACTCTTAATAGTGAAAACAAATCTAAGCATAATCATGGGACAGAAGAAAACTTGATACATCTTCATGCCAAACCTAACAGTACGGAGAAATTAACGTTTACCCCTATCGATTCAGGAGTTTATGAATTTAATTGCACAATTCCTGGACATAAGGAATCTGGAATGGTTGGTCAAGTTATTGTGAATTAGCGAATTTTAGGGAGAAAAATAAGCATGTTGTATATTTACATAAATAAAAAAACATATTCCTTTATATACCCTGGTAGGGTACGGTATGATGAAATCAAGAATAGGAGGTTGCATAGTTGGACAATGTAATGGAAGAAGGCACAATCACATCTGACATGTCTTGTAGAAAAAGTCATCATCCTGAACATGTAAAAAAAGATTTAACGAATCGATTAAACCGAATTGAAGGGCAGATTCGAGGTATAAAAGGGATGGTAGATAAAGACGTCTATTGTGACGATATTATCACGCAGCTTTCGGCTACCCAGTCAGCTTTGAACAGTGTGGCGAAAGTCCTTTTACAAGGACATTTAAAAGGTTGTGTAGTGGGCAGATTAGCAGAAGGTGACGATGAGGTTCTGGATGAATTATTAGTTACCATTCAAAAATTAATGAGAAAATAAGAGAAGAAAAAGGAGAAGTTAATAATATGGAAAACGTAACATTGAGTGTAAGTGGAATGTCATGTGGTCATTGTGTAAGTTCAGTTGAAGGTAGTGTAGGAAAATTAGATGGAGTCGAACAAGTGAAAGTGCATTTACAGTCGGGAAAAGTAGACGTATCCTTTGATGCGGATAAAGTAACAGTTGCAACAATTAAAGAAACCATCGATGACCAGGGTTATGATGTTGATTAAATAAGCAAGAGTGCTATTTAAGCACTCTCTTTCTTTATTCGAATTATACCCCCGGGTAGTATATAAAGGAGAGGTGAAAATGAAATGAGTAGCGAAATAAAAGAAACAAGTCTACAAATCACTGGAATGACTTGCGCCGCTTGTGCAACAAGAATTGAAAAAGGATTAAATCAAATGGATGGTGTGGAAGAAGCCAACGTCAACTTGGCTCTTGAAAAATCTTTAATTAAATACAATCCTGAAAAGCTGAGTGATAAAGACTTTGAAAAGAAAATTCAAGATCTTGGATACGGCGTTGTTAAGGTGAAAAAAGAGTTTACCATTACTGGAATGACGTGTGCTGCCTGTGCAACGAGAATAGAAAAAGGCCTCAACAAGTTGGTAGGAGTATCCTTAGCGAATGTCAACTTGGCACTTGAAAATGCAACAGTGGAATATAACCCTTCTCAAATTTCCGTTGCAGATATTATAGGACGGGTAGAGAAGTTAGGCTACCGGGCACATAATAAGGAGAACGAGAAGGACGCGGTAGATTACCGTGAGCAGGCAATACAGAAACAAAAAAGAAAATTTTTTATCTCGGCTATTTTGTCGCTCCCTTTGTTGTGGTCCATGGTCGGACATTTTTCGTTTACTTCGTTTATTTATATGCCGGAATTTCTAATGAATCCATGGGTACAACTGACACTGGCAACACCTGTCCAATTTATTATTGGGAAACAGTTTTATGTAAGTGCGTATAAAGCGTTGCGAAATAAAAGTGCCAATATGGATGTGCTCGTAGTAATGGGAACATCCGTTGCCTATTTTTATAGTGTGTATCAAGCCATTATAACTATTGGTGAGCATCATACAGCCCAACTGTACTTTGAAACGAGCTCCGTTCTGATTAGCCTCATTATATTAGGAAAACTTTTTGAAGCGAAAGCGAAAGGGCGCTCATCTGAAGCCATTAAGAAGCTTATGGGACTACAGGCAAAAACAGCATTAGTTATTCGAAATGAAACGGAAATAGAAATACCTCTCGAAGAAGTCGTGACGGGAGATATTATCTTAGTGAAGCCTGGTGAAAAGATTCCAGTTGATGGAGACGTGATGGAAGGAAATACTGCTGTTGACGAGTCAATGCTGACGGGTGAGAGTATCCCAGTAGATAAAACAATTGGCGATTCTTTGTTTGGTTCAACTATTAATAAAAATGGTTTTCTTAAAATGAAAGCAACGAAAATTGGAAGAGACACTGCTCTAGCCCAAATTATTAAAGTGGTAGAAGAAGCCCAGGGCTCTAAAGCACCTATTCAAAGACTTGCGGACAAAATCTCTGGTGTGTTTGTACCGATTGTAATTGGTATAGCTGTTATCACCTTTTTAGTGTGGATCATTTGGGTCAATCCAGGGGAGATTACCTCAGCACTAGAAGCCTTGATTGCTGTCCTTGTTATTGCTTGTCCTTGTGCACTTGGACTTGCGACTCCTACATCAATTATGGCTGGGTCTGGACGTGCAGCGGAGTTTGGAATTTTGTTTAAAGGCGGCGAACATCTTGAAACTACCCACCATATTGATACAGTCATTGTAGATAAAACAGGAACTGTGACAAACGGTAAGCCAGAATTGACAGACGTTATTGTAGAAGATGGAGTAGATGAAGCGGAATTTTTATCTTTAATAGGTGCCGCTGAAAAACAATCGGAGCATCCACTTGCAGAAGCAATTGTTCAAGGTATTCAAGAACGAGGTATACAACTCAATACCATTCAAGAATTTGAAGCAATACCAGGTTATGGGGTTAAAACAATCGTTGATCAAAAAGAAATATTGGTAGGAACTCGAAAGCTTATGAACCAGTATAATGTTGATATTTCCAATGTACTAACTGTGATGGAAGAATTAGAAGCTAATGGGAAAACGGCCATGTTGGCTAGTATTGAAGGCCATTATGCTGGGTTAATAGCAGTAGCAGACACAATTAAAGAAACTTCTAAAAAAGCGATTAAACGTTTACAAGAGATGAATATTGAAGTCATTATGATAACAGGTGATAACCGACGTACGGCTACAGCAATTGGCAAAGAGGTTGGAATTGACAGTGTGATTGCAGAAGTACTTCCAGAAGGAAAAGCGGAGGAAGTGAAAAAACTTCAGGCAGCTGGTAAGAAGGTGGCAATGGTTGGTGACGGAATTAATGATGCTCCTGCACTGGCAGTTGCGGATATCGGAATGGCGATTGGAACTGGAACAGACGTTGCGATGGAAGCTGCAGATATTACGTTAATTCGAGGTGATTTGAATAGTATTGCGGATGCAATTATTATGAGTCATAAAACAATGAGAAATATTAAGCAAAATCTATTCTGGGCCTTTGCTTATAACACTTTAGGGATTCCAATTGCTGCAATAGGTTTACTTGCACCATGGGTAGCGGGAGCAGCTATGGCATTTAGCTCTGTGTCGGTTGTATTAAATGCATTACGTCTACAAAGAGCAAAAATAGGGAAGTAAATTCTGAAAGAGGGCAAATTTCGGTGGATACTTTTTATTTATCTGAAGTATGTGTATCTATTTAACATATAAAATTATGCCGTATACTATGCAATAATGTGATGTGGTATCTTATATAAAAAAATGAAATATGACACAATAATCTGACCTCCATTGATGTTTTCATGTTCTATTAAAACTCTTTTATTTAGAAAATCTAATGTTTAATAGAAAATGCACCTTGAAGAAAAAATCTCAAGGTGCATTTTTGTAATCTTGTATCTAGATTCCTAATTGACAAAAGCCAAGTTTACTTAAGCTCCATTATCTGATGCAACAATGTTTTGGGAAGTTTGATCTTGTAAAACGATTGAAATTGCTTTTGCAAGAACAGAAATCGTACGATTAATTTCTTCTTGTGTATTATCAATTCCCCCAAGTTCAATTAAAACCATATTTTTAGCAAGATCTTGGTTATAGATACCATCCACATTGTCCCCTTTTTTCCCAATCACTCCACGTGATATTCCAGGAATCAATTCGTTCAAATGGGAGGAAATGTGCTGGGCATAGGATTTATTCAATACATAATTTGGATGATCTTCCCCTACTACAAAATAGATTTTACCAAAAGTCTCATTATTGTAAGTAAGCGTTGATTTCTCTCTGGTTGCAGAGTCCCTGTGTAAATCAATGATTAAATCATACTTATTTTCTTTAATTTGAGCTGCAAGAAAAGGACGTACGACATCATAAGCTTCAGAAAATTTACGATTTGTTCTCTTCATTTCATCCATTGTGTCGACAGCTAGAAATTCAGTTTCAATAGAGTTAAAGCTAAATTGATTTCTAATTATATCTTCAAATGCAGTGATGTTGGAGGTTGAATGGTATACCGCTGTTTGACCAACCTCATTTTTTACAATTGGCACAAATGCTTCGTGTGAGTGTGTAAAGAGCAACAAAGCTTTCTTCGGCTCAATTTGTTCTATACTATCAATGTTTTGATTTTCAGTCGCAGCATATGCGACGGCTTGTTTTTCTTCAGCTTTCTCGGGGATCCCTACTTTTTGAGGTTTACTAAAAGTCTCTACAATCATTGGTGATATAAATAATAGTAAAATTAATCCGACAATAATTCGTACTTGTTTTTGCATTTAAAACACCTCAATTAATAATACGTTGGGTGGGTAGGGAATAGAACTGAACTGCTTTAAGAAGGGAAAATACTTAAAATTAATAGTCGAAAAATTAAAAGGAGCGCAATGAAAAATAGTTGAAGTGTTAGTAATACTACGACTAGGTTTTTCTGTATATGTCCCTCCAATTTTGTATAAGCATATTAGATCCATAAATTTTTCATATTTAATTGTTACACTACATTTGTAATAAATAAATTTTAAGGAGAAGAAACAATGAAATTGAAAATATGGACAATTTCTTTATTGATAAGTATGGTCATTATCGGAGGCTGTAGTGCGAAAAACGCTGATACAGGTGGAAATATGGATCACTCAAATGTGACACATGATGGAATGGAAGATGATATGGAAATAGGTCATATGAGTCATAATAATCCTTTAGCATTAAACGATTCCACTGGAGAAAACGATCTAAAGATTCCACCAGTACTAGAACATGAGAATGACGAAGGACTTGTTTACTATTTAACAGCACAGAAAGGAAATACTGAAGTTTTTGATGGGTACCAAACAGAGACGTTTGGTTACAATGGTTCATTTTTAGGCCCGGTAATTCGAGTGAACCAAGGAGAAACAGTAAAGATTAGAACTACTAATGAGCTGTCGGAAGAAACAACATTTCATTGGCATGGATTAGAATTACCTGGAGAAGGAGATGGGGGACCTCATCAAACTTTAAAGCCTGGTGATTCAAAAATTGTAGAGTTTAAAGTTAACCAAGAAGCATCAACATTATGGTTTCATCCTCATCCTGAAGGGAAAACATCTGAACAAGTTTATAAAGGGCTAGCAGGATTAATCTATATTGAGGATGAAAACTCTAAAAACCTAGGCTTACCAAGTGATTATGGTATAAATGATATACCATTGATTATTCAAGATAAAAAATTTGATGATATGAAACAATTAAACTACCAAGAAGCAAAAAACGAAGACGGAACAATTGGAGATACATTATTAATAAATGGAACACTAAATCCGAAACTTACCGTGAATAAGGAAAAGGTACGACTACGTATTTTAAATGGTTCCAACGCACGCAACTACACTTTCAAATTGAATACAGGGGACTCGTTCGTACAAATAGCTACGGATGGTGGTTTTTTGAATAACCCTATAACATTAAATGAAATCATGTTAACTCCCGGTGAGCGTGCAGAAATCATCGTTGATTTTTCAAGATATGATTTTACAAGTGAAGTAGCATTAATTAATGAGGATGAAACAATTCTATTGCTATTTAATATCAACGACCGACTCAGCGATTCAAGCGATATATCAGAAAACTTGAATGACTTTACTGTAAGTGAAGAAGAAAGAAATTTGCCTGTATCTAAAAAACTTGAACTTGCAGGAATGGGGAATGGAGTGACGATCAATGGTAAAAAATTCGATATGGATAGAATTGATCTCACTCAAAAACATGGTGTCACAGAAATATGGGAAATTTACAATAAACCAGATATGATGGGTGGAATGATTCATCCGTTTCATATTCATGGGACACAGTATAAAATTATTTCAATCGATGGGGTAGAACCTCCAAAAAATGAACAAGGATGGAAAGATACTGTTGCTGTACAACCTGGAGAAAAAATAAAATTAGCTGTTAAATTTAATAACAAAGGCATCTATATGTTCCATTGTCACGTCCTTGAACATGAAGAAAACGGAATGATGGGACAAGTAAAGGTAGAGTAAGATATGTGTTATAACTTGAATCCAAGAAAGGTGATTAATTTGTTGAGAGAGATGATAAATAATTAAATAGATATATTTATTGGTTATGGTACTCAAACTTTTGAACATAAGAATAATTTTTTTGAACTGCACCCCAATTGTTAGATGGTGTCTAACAATTGGGGTGCAGTTCATAATATCTGGCTGACCTTATAATACGAACGGGTGCTTTAGTCAAGTAGAACAACATCTATTAAGACGTTTTTCCCTTTCCATTTAAAAGTACTTCTGATAATACTCTTTCCTTAACCTTCCACTTAAAATGAGCGTAAATCCTTGTAGTTTCAATTTCTCATGTCCCATAAGACTTTGTGTCACTTCAATAGGAGCTCCATTATTCAACAAATGAGTTGCGTAGCTGTGTCTAAGTTATCTTTTTATTGATTTCAGCACGCTTGGAGATTCACTTGATGATGTATCACATTTGAGCAACGCTCATTTTATGCGGCTGTCTTGCTGTTACAAAGATGGCGGGATCATTGTCATTACGGCTTTTCATATAGCGTTTAAGCCTTATGTCGCAACGTGAATTAAAATAAACTTCCCTTTCCTTATCGCCTTTTCCTCTAACGATCGCGGATTGATTGGACCAATTAATAGGGTTCTTTTCTAACGCAACTATTTCTCCAATTCGACAACCGCTAGAAAACATGAATTCGAAAATCGCTTTTTCCATTGGGGAATGAAAGGATTCACGAAGGTGTTCTATCTCCCTTTCGGTTAAATACTTGGGTATCCGCTTACCTACTTTGGGTTCTTTAATTTTGGAAGTTGGATTCTTACTCAGGTATCCTTCTTCATGAGACCAACGAAAAAATGATTTCATAAAACGGATACGATGTGCAAGACTGGCTGGTTTTAAATGCTTTCCGGATATAGCAAGATATTCCTTTAGTTGATTTGTATCCAGCAATTCCATCTCTACATCCTTAAAATAACCAATTAGTAGCAAAGACTGTAACTGGTAGGCCATCAACGTTTGCGAAGAAAAACCCTCTATTCGTTTATCAGCTTCAAACGAGGATCATGCTTTTGACAGTAACAATTCCATTCCCCCTAAAATAGTAAGATTATAAGGATTATTGCCAACTTAATAGAATAATAGACATAAGGAGCGTTTTTACTAACAGGGGAGTTTAGTTCGATGAGCTTTAAAATAAATACAAGAGATAGCCGAGTTCATTGAACGGGGTTATTTTTTTACTTATTTATTTCAACAATAGTCTTCATGAATAATGAATCTGAATTTTTGGGGAAACAGGTATAATAAAAAAACTGCCTTTAATTAAATTTTACTAAAGTTGGAGGTCTATTCAACTCCTTTTCCATTATATTTTTTCAAATTGTGCATCCTAAGTAGCGTCACCGTCGCCTAAAAGGTAGAAACAAAAAAGGGGGTTTTCCTCATGGATCAGGAAACACTGATGACACGGATCCGGAACGGCGAGGACGAAGCATTTGCTCAACTAGTCAACCCCTTGATTGAAAAGGGGTACAGGACCAGTTTCAGTATCCTCAGGTCGAAGGAACTGGCAGAAGAGGTTGTCCAAAATGCATTAATTGAAGTATATCGAAACATTATGAGTGGAAAGGATATAACTTATTTCAACACCTGGTTCTATAAATTGGTCACCCACCGCTCAATTGATGCATGGAGAAAGAAGACCCGCCTGAAGGAATCACCGCTTGAAATCGATGTGGTGACAGACAAACACGGCACGATGGAAAATGTGCTAAAAGAGGAAACCCAAAACGAGATTAAAAAGGGCATATCATCCCTCGATAACAGTGACTACCAGAACGTCCTCATCCTCTACTATTACCAAGAGCAAGTAATTCAAGAAATATCAGATTTGCTGGGACTGAAAAATTCGACGGTCAAATCCCATCTTCGCAGAGCAAGGAATGCTCTGAAAAAAAGGTTGATCGAAAATCAGTTTATAGGAGTGAATTCACAATGAAAATCGATGAATCGTTGAAGAAAGAAATCAAAGAAGAGATGGAAAAAATCCAGGCACCATCTTCCATGTACGAATTTGCTAAAAACATTAAGGAAGAGTCGGAAAAAAGACCAGATTTTGAAAAATCGACAGGAAGAAAAAGAGGTTGGTGGAAATCCCAATTTGTAGTTGCAGCGGTTATCAGTTTTGTCGTCCTAACGGGTTCTGCATTTCTGAATCCAACTATGGCAGAAGTAGTATCAAAAATCCCGTATCTAGGACAAGTATTCCATAAACCGATACATGAAGTAATTGCGGAGGAGTTGGAGAAAGAAGGGTATAAAACAGCAGGAATTGGCATGGGCATGTGGGGACAGAAGGCACGCTTTGACATACGGCTGAAGGGAACGGAAGAATACGTCAAGCAAGAAGAGGACAAAATTTTAACTATTTTGACGAAAATTTTGGAAAAAAGAGGGTATGACAACTTCGAGTTAATGGTTTCTGACACGAAAGAGGTATCTCCCGTGCTAAAGGAGATAGGAAAACAAAGGGAGGAACTAGGCGAAAAGTTGATGAAGGACTTGCAGGGAGCAGGCTATCCGATTATGAATGTTGACGCACGTAGACCTGTAGTCGAAGTGTACATCCCAATAGCCGATGAAGCTAAGAAAGTAGAAATCTACAAGGCCGCGATTGAACTTTTAAATGCAAATGATTCACCGAAACAGGTACAGATTATAACTCGGGACGTTTCGGAAGATGGACGTAAGAGTAAGTGGATCCCCGCCATGAGTTCAATTGAAGAAGAGTTTTTCCTAAAAAAAGAGTATCAGGTAGCTGACATTAGATATTCCTATAAGCTTGAAAAAGTGTCTATTACCATCATAACGAACATGAAATCATCGGATCCAGAGACTAAAGAGACGGTAAACAAGATCCGAAAAGAAATTACTGAGTTCCTAGATAGTGAAGAAATAAAAACAAAGATTGAGAATCAGAAATATGAGCTAATTGTCCAAGACAAGAACGGCAATGAATTACCGTTTTAAAGACCAAGCAAATTATTATTACACCATTGAGGTGTATCATACTTGTAGAAAAGAAATGCTAGCAAGGAAAGACATATTGAAAAAGTTTGTTTTTATTCTCATGCTATTCTCTTATTAATAGCTATAACTGGCTGTGACTCTAAGTAACTCAAGATATAACAGTATTAATATTAAAAATTCTTACTTCAACTAACGGTGTGCTTGTGCGGCCGAGCCTAGGTCGTATCATATAGCGGGTGGGATTCCCGTCGAGAAAGAACTAGCCATTCACTCGTAGCGAGTCTTGGAGGGCTACTGGTAACATTAGCCTTTAAGCGTAGACAGTTAGATGGCGGGCCGAAAGCCAATAGGTTGAAGGGATTGAGCTCCATAATGTTAGTAATTCGAGAGGGCTGATGCCTTAAGCACAGCAGAAAGCTACATTTTATCCATCGTTAAAGGCAAGAAGGATAAAACCTCTCTGGAGTCAGAGACCTTGGCACGTCAGACATTGATATGATACGGCAACTCGGGAGGCCCTACCGGTCTTTTCTTCTTATAGAAGAGTATGGTGTACAAGCGATAATAAGCAAGGAAGCCAAATGCCGTTGTAGGGAGTCGGATAGCAGCGTAGTACCAATGAAGTTGGGTAATGCCGATGGAGGAAAGGCTGCTACCAAGTGATCACCCTCACTAGGGACACATTTACTACACACAGCGGTAGAGTTAATAAATGTAAACTAAACTATTGAGGATAGCAGAATAAGCAAAATCTGATCGAAAGAGATTAGGTAAATCTTGTGAATGGTGACTTGGAGGAGCCGTGTGCGTAAATAGCGCAAGCACGGTTCTGTTATCCGGAAGTAGGGATAACAGAACTTATCCCGACTTCTGCATAATTCCGACTTTTATAAGTAAGCCATCAAAAACACAGGTTTTTTCTATGTTTTTGATGGCTTATAGCTTAAAAAGTCGGAATAATTATGTCTATAATAATCCATAAAGTCGCTTAATTAATTCTTCATCATTCTGCCATGATGTAACTTTCTGTTCCTGTGTCAATGGATTTAGACTGCTTGTTGCTTTTTCTATCGCTTCCCGTTTCATCTGTGTATCCGCATTTGCATAAATCTTAGTTGTTTCCAACTGTGCATGACCCAACCATTCCGACAAGAGTGCCAGTGGCATGCCGCCGCGGTAAAGATGCATTGATCTGGAATGACGAAACATATGTGGATGAAGACCTTCGGGTACTTTATTACATTGATCTCTCGCTGTTTTCCCATATCGTTTCATAAATTTCCCGACATTATCAGCTGACATTGCCTGTCTTTTCCCTTTTTGTATAACATAGAATAAAAATTCGTCTGTAACCTTTCCATCATGAAAAAGTCGAATGTAATTATTAAAGTGATCAATGGTTCTTTGCATGAGTGGTACGATTCTTATTTTGTTTCCTTTTCCTGATAATACTGCATGGGAATCCTTTGTAGATACACGAATGTCACTGATTTTCAAATTAAGTATTTCCTGATTTCTGCCGGCAGTGTCATACATCAATATCATGAAAAATAAATCTCGTATACCTTTTCTAGCAGATGTATCAGGTTGTGCTAGGATTGCCTTTAATGCATCTTCTTCAAAGAATTTCACCTGTTGTGTTTTCTCTGTCTTTTTGATTGGTATCATTTCAAATTCAATGGTATAGGCAATGATCGACATGTCCCTATTTCCGGCATATTTATAGAAGGAACGTATACTAGAAAGCCTGTGATTTCTGGTCGGAATACTGCATTTGCGAGTTTCTTCTAGCCAATCAAGATAGCCTTCCACGGTTTTCCTGGAGATTCTATCAAAAGAAACTTCCATCAACGGAAGGTTTTCCTCCTCTTTTAGGTATTCTAGGAGGAGATTCAATGACTCTCTGTAAGCCTTAATCGTATTCGCACTGCTTGCCTTTTGTTTTGGCAAATAGACTGTGAGGAAGTCCCGTACCATCTGGTAAAACTTTAAGCTTTCCGATTTTACCATGGTGATACCTCCGGTATCAGTGCCGAAAATGAATCCCAATCAATTGCATTGGAACGAGTCAGATTTGTAGGAAGGAGATGGATATAATAGGCGGTATCAGAAAATCTAGCATGCCCCATATATGTACTTAGGTATGGAAGCTTTGCATATAAGTCTACGCCTTCGTCTAGCCAATTCATCATTACAGCCGATGCGAATCTATGACGGAGATCGTACACGCGTACTCTTGTAGAACATTGTACAGGTTGGTTACGTTCCCATATCGAAAGAAATTGCTTGGTGAGCCATTCAGCCGAATACGGGATGCCGTCTGGATTTGGAAAGAAGTATTCGCTTTTAGGTGCGAATATCTTTAGCTTTTCATAATATTCTATGCAGAAATTTCTTATGTCATCTGACATTGGTACAATACGTTCTCTATGCGTCTTATTCTTACGAATAAAGAGGGTACCTCTATCCAGATCCACATCTAATTTCTTGATTTCACGTCCCTCATTCGGACGTAGACCGCAGAAATAAATCAGCCTTAATAGTGCAGGGACAATTAGATGACGATTTGGTGTGTTTTGGTTTCTCTTTAGGCGGTCAGCTTCAGTAAAAATAGTTATAAGTTCTTCATCTGTAAATATATAAGGCATAAATGAGGATCTTCCTCCTGAAAAGTCGGAAGGTATAACATAGCTCTGGATACCAATCGCATTTAGATACTTTCCAAATTCTCTTAAAGGGGATAGCCTTCTGCGAAATCCTGACTGACTTTCTGTAGGTCGCATTATTGCCCACGCATGGACAAGTTCCATGGTTAGTCTGTCTTCCTCAGGGAAATTTCCCCAGCAGAATCTGCTGAAATCACGAAGAAACCCCTCATACGTGCGTCTTTGGTAGCCTAGACTCACCTTATAATTCAAGCATTTCCTCAATATATGGGGTAAAAAGGCTTTCGATTTGATTTTTCATACTCGGACCTCCCCGATGGTGCCGAAGCTTAATGCACATTGCTTCAGACCATTAGTATCTAGGGAGATGTACTGCTTAGCAGCTTCTGGCGAATGGTGCCCAAGTACCTGTGAAACGGTCGTAATGGGAATTCCTTGAACGACCATTTCCGTACCAAGTGTCCGACGAAGTCCATGAAAGGTTTTTCCGTCACCAACAGTATGGCTGATGCCGGCACTTTTGAGGTATTTCCGAAATACGCAGGAAATAGCCACCCCGTCTTGAAACTTATGATAGGGTGCAAGACTTCTCAGGAAAATATAAGAAGATTCTGATTTTGGTCTTCCGTTAAGAATATAATCAATTATGGCATTACCAGTACGTTCTTCCAATGGAAGTGATAGCGGCTGTTTTGTTTTACCTTGTATCAGATAAATTTCATTGTTTATCCAGTCAACATCCGTCAGCTTTAGGTTTGTGATGTCACCAGCACGTAGTCCAGTGGAGATACCAAGTTGGATGATGGCATTATCCCTTTTTCCTGCCGGTGTTTCTGTATTAACCTGTTTCAGTATTAAGTTTAATTCTTCTGGTGAAAAACAGGGCAGAACTTTCTTGTCACGAGCTCTTGGTACGAAAAGGATTGGTTCAAAACGGATATCAAGCAGGCCTTCCTCACGAAGATACATATGAATTTTTCTTAGCACTGTTACTACATCATCCATGGTTTTTGGACGACTGGTAGATATATCAACAATGAAACTTCGAATAACTACAGGCGAGACTATTCCAATTGTGCTGTGTCCGTGTGTAGTCAAAAACAGGAAGTACCTTTCAGTGATGGATCTGTATATACCGATTCTACGGATATCCCCCAGACTAGAAAGAAATTCAGTTAAGATTTTTTTGTAATAGCTTGAAAGTAGGGATTCTTTTTTGATACTAAAAACTTTCCAAGCAAAACCGCCGGTTTTATATACCTCATTTATAATACCAAGACCTCTCAAACGCCAACATAGGGTTTTTCGTGAAATACTACCAAAATAAAATAGCTCTTGGTAATGACTCCTAAGTTCATCCATCAGTTCGGAACAATAGAATAGTTCTGATTTCTCACGATAAAAATTAGAGATTGGCTGAAATGCACGGTGATGATAGAAATGAATGTAACCGTCACGAAGCTGAAGTTCATTCAAGTTTTCATTAGCTAAATCAATTAATTCTTGGATTGTGACTTTATTCATTACATAATGCCTCCATTAACAATAGATTTGGTTGATAACCAATATTTATTATCGGTTGACTTATGTAAGAAAAATACAACTGTGAAATTTATTATTCCGACTTTTCCCCCTCCTTTTGGAGAAAAGAATTCGTTATTTCATGTATTTTAATTATAATCATCTAAAGAGTCGGAATAACCCAGAGGTCGGGATAAGTTCTGTGAGGAGGGAGGAACACAATCTACCGCAAGGTAGAGAGGTTCCTTTCTACTCGACTAATATAAATATTCTTTCCAAATACATACAATAGAACGTATATTCGTGTTACAATATTATTGAAAACACTATTGTAGGAGGATAAATATGAAATTAAAAAATATCAACATCGAAGAACAAATGAAATATTATAATGTGCTAGGTTTAAGTATTGCATTGCTTGAGAACGGTCAAATTATCGGAACAGAAAATTATGGTTTACTAGAAGTAGAAAGCGATAGAAAAGTAAATGAAAATTCGATTTTTAGTGCGTGTTCCATTAGCAAGTTCTTAACAGGAATGATTGCTATAAAACTAATAGAGGAAGGACTACTTGATTTAGATGAGGATATAAATACAAGACTTGTATCGTGGAAAGTACAAGAAAATGAATTCACTAAAAATAAAAGTGTTACATTGAGAAACTTACTTAGTCATCAATCTGGAATTAAGGACCCTAAAGGTAGCTTTTCTGAACTAAATTCAAAAATAGGGATTCCTTCGATGGTCGAATTATTAGAGGGGAAAACTACTTATTGTAAAACTCCTATTAAAGTACAGTGTGAACCAGAGAGTGAATTTCACTATTCAGATGCAGGTTTTTGTGTTGTTCAGCAACTAATTGAAGATGTTACTGAAAAGCCATTTTATCAAGCGGTGGATGAATTAATATTTAAGCCATTAGGAATGAAAAATAGCCATTTAAATACAACAACAATATTAGAGAAGGATAAAAAAGAATTATCTTGTGGTCATAATAAAAACGGTGAATTGGTAGATGGAAGGTATCCTATATATCCATACCCAGCGGCTTCTGGATTATGGACAACTTCTTTAGATTTAGCTCGATTAGTTCTTGAGCTATTGAATGCTCTAAAAGGAGAAAGTAAAATTGGCATTTCAAAAAGATTAGCAAATGAAATAATAACACCGCAAAAAGGCAAGAGTTGGGCTGGATTAGGAGTGTTTGTTGAAGGCTCTGAAAAAGAATTAGAAATTACATCACTCGGTTGGGGAGTAGGTTTTCAATGCATGATGGTTGCATTTTCACACATAGAAAAAGGGGCAGTTATTATGACGAATGCAGAATTAGGTGTTCATCAAATGGAAGGAATTATAGGCGAGATATATAAATCTCTTATGTCTTAAAAAGCTTTATTTTAAGGAGGGGAGAAAGATGCAAATAGCTTTAGCGAATCCAACTCATATAACTAAAGTTGTGACTTTTTTCAATGAAGATTTAGATAATAATAACAGTGCTGTTTATTCAGAAAAGTTTTTATGTCCTCTTGGAATAAAAGCGGCCATTAAAAGAAAGCTCAACTAAGAGGGAGGGGCAAGTTAAAATAATTGAACTTCTGCTACTCTTCTTTTTTTAGACTTAAGAAATTACTAATTACCTTGACATATTCATTTTTTGGATATTTCTTATATAAATCGCTTGATAATCGAATCGGGTCGCCAAAAAAGTATCGCTCATATTGGGTTTGTCTTGTTCCAAATGAACTCATTGTTAGATCCCAAGCTAAACGAAATATTTTTACACGTTCCTCTGCGGTCTTAGTAGCTCCTTGAAGATATAAATCTAAGTCATTTCTAATAGTGGATTGAAATGCATTTTCGGTTGGCAATGTAATCATTCCACTAGCTCCGATTAGCTGGATAATTTCAGTGAAACGAGGATATATTTTAGGGAAAATGTTACCAGCAACTTGAAGCGGGAAAATTTCTGGTCGCATATATCCCCATTCATCTAATTTTGCTTTATTTTCCGATTTTTCTAACAAGGCTTTCATTGTCTCTAGACCAATGATGATTTCTGACATCTTTTCTTGGACATGCTGATACTCGCTAATATTAATCGTTTCGATAATAAGCTGAGCAATACCTAAGACGAACTCTGTTTTTACAATTTGTCTAGTCAATACTTGGTGCTTAGTAAAGGGATGGAAAGAGCTTTGAATTGGGAATGGCTCAGCTACTTCCGCATTGTTGTAATAAAATACTCTATTCCAAGGTACTAAAACATTGTCAAAGACAACGATAGAATCCATTTCTTCGAACCGCGAGCTTAATGGATGATTAAAAGAAGATTGACCTCCGATGAATGTATCCCTACAAATAAACTTTATTCCTTTTGTGTTAGAAGGAATAGAAAAAGCAAAAGCTTCATCTTCATTAAATAGAAATTTCCCAACGCTAAATACTAATACTTCATCTGTTAAACCACCTTGCGTAGCAAGAAGACGAGCACCTTTAATAATGATTCCTTCTTCATTTTTATCAATAACTTTTGCGGCGATTGGTTCATCGGTATTTTCAAAGTAAATAAGAGAACGATTCACTTGTGGAGAAAAAAGGTATGTGTAAACGACAGGTCATTTTCCCGGGCCAATTCATAAAATGATTGTAGATTATTTGGAAAACATTTGTCCTTATTTTTTAAAAAGGATACTGAAGAAGTAAAGCTCATTAAAACTGTGTTCAAATAATCTGGGCTTCTTCCCGTGATACCCCCTGAATACCTTGCCCAATGTTCAGACATCTTTCTTCTTCTTATTAAGTCCTCTTTCGTTTTTGGTTGCAAATATGAAAGACCAATAAGTTCTCCTGAAACTGGGGAAATAAAAGTCATCTCATCTTTTATTTTTGGGTCATGTTGTAAATCATAAAGAGCCGCTTTTGACTGAATCAGTCCCTTAAAAGCAGGTTGTTCAGAGAGCAACCCCTCAATTTTTTCACCGTCGTACCAAATTTCATTATTTAACTCATTTAATCGGTTAATAAAATCTTTTCCATCAATAGCCCCCATGTTTCACTCCCCAATTTAAATCGATTTTTTTAAAAAAAATATTCGATTATAGCTGTTTGAATAAGTTAAGTTGTTCAATATTTTATTACAATTACTAAAATTAATCTATGTAAATAGAGCATTCTAATATTCCTTCTTTAACTAAATAGAAAGGTTGAATAAGAAAAAAGGCATTAATATGGTAATTAGCAGAAACAATAGTAAATGAGAATTATTGAAACCTTCTGGAGAATAAGCCGTATCATTTTAAAGAGGGAATTCTGAATGATTGATCTTAGGAATAGAACCTTATGTATTGTTATTTTAAGCATAATAATTATTATGTCAGGGTTTTTGATGACTGCTTGCTCTCTAACATAGGTGGAAGACCCGTATAGGACTGCATTTATAAAAGTTCTGGATCATCAGTTTAAAGGTCCTTATGAAAAGTTTATGGAGTTAATTTGGAACCCTAAATAAACGACTTATAATGAGAAGCGACTAGATGAAAACCTAAAATTGCAAATAAATAGAAAAAAATTAGGAATCGGGAGGAAAATAGTGAGGGAATTATTGATATTTATTATTTGTAGTTTTACGCTCGTAATAGCTTGTTCTGAGAAAGATGACTCTTTAGATGGGAATGAAAGTAAGTTTGAAGAAGATAATGCAAAATTTACTGAAAGATTAAATGAAAAAGAAAAAATGATAGAAAATTAAATCAAACTTTTGAGCAATTTAAATGGAGAGCCCAAAAGTCCTCCAGCATTCCTAGGAATAACTTTTAAAATGTATAACAATGAGTGGAAGATTATTAGTTTAGGATTTGACATATAGAAATGGAAAGTGCTCTTATTCAACTAATGTTGGCTCTAGTAGAAGATCATTGAGTTGCAATGCAGCTCTTTTAACTTTGTGAACTATAAGGGGGATATTTATGACCTACAAAATTGTATTTTTCGATGTTGATGGAACAATTACACATCACAGGGATGGAACCATTTCTAAAAGCACTAAAAAAGCTATAAGAGCATTAAAAAACAAAGGAATAAAGGTTGTTGCTGCAACGGGAAGACCTTTTTCCATGTGCAGGGAAATAGAGGAAATAGGAATTGATACTTTCATCACAGCAAATGGAGCCTATGTAAAGCATAATCAAAAAGTGATTCATAAAATTACGATGGATAAAGAGATCATTCAAGAAATGGTTGAATTTGCATACATGCAGAATAACGCGCTCTCCTTTTATACCGAGGAATTTAGCATGAATGGAGTACAAGATCCAAGTATTTTAAAAGCATTAAAGGAAACTTTGTCATTGAATGAGTATCCTATTATTAACTCTAAAATTAATGAAGAAGAAGTTTATTTAATGTGCTTATTCGCAAACGATGATACTGTTCAGAAATACATATATACATTTCCACATATTACATTTAAAAGATGGCATCCTTATGTGTTAAATGTACTGCAACATGACGTCTCTAAGTCAATAGCAATCCTTAAAGTATTAGACTACTTTGGAATTGATAAATCGGAAGCGGTAGCTTTTGGCGATGGAGAAAATGATATAGATATGTTGGAGTTAGTAGGACTTGGCATATCCATGGGAAATGGAAATGAAAAATTAAAAAACATAGCTGATCTCGTAACTAAAAAATCCGGTGACGACGGAATTGAATATGCATTAAAAAATTTGGGGTTTATTTAATCAAAACAAGGGACTAAAGCTGAATACTACACCATTTCTTAGTGAACTCAAGGGGCAATATAGTTGAACAAAATATTACACAAATCCAATATCAGAGGTAGGGAAAATTATGAGTATGGATAAAGATAGACTTTTTTTAGAAATGGCATTGGAAGAGGCAGAGCAAGCATTAAAGGAAAATACATACCCAGTAGGGGCGGTAATTGTTGATGAAAACTTTAACTTAATTTCTAAAGGTCGAAATAGGGTACATCCAGCAAAAGATGCAACTGCTCACGCAGAAATTGATGCTATAAGAAATGCGGGTAAAACAATATTTAATGCAAAAATAAAAAGAGAAAAATTCACAATATACACTTCATTAGAGCCTTGTCCTATGTGTACCGGTGGGATTTTATTTGCAAATATCAAAAGAGTTGTTTGGCTTCTAAATGACGACTTAGGATTTGGTGGTTATAGAAAAATAAAAGATTCTAAGGTCTTCGATGAAAGGTTTAATGTGGTAGAAATGATTGAACAACCATATGAAGATCTAAAAAATAGGCAAAAAGAGCTTATGAGTAAATGGGCAATTAATCCGAATAATGTTACAAACTTACGAAATGCAATAAAATAGCATTTACTTATTCGATGAACTGGACGGTGAGGGGGATTATATGTCTAACACAATTTTATTTATTATTATTGTCATTGCATTCTATGCAATTTCGATTTGGCAATATATAAATCCAACAAAGGCTATTCATTTATGGTTTCAACCGGCATACATAATGGAACCTAAAGTAAATGAGGCATTTGTAAGGCATTCCCTAATAATTAGAGGTATTTTCTTCACAGTGGTTTTTATCGTAATAATTGTTATGACATTAGATATGTAAATCCATAATGATGGGTTCAATTGGAGGCAAACTATGGAAAAGAACGAATTGTATGTTTATCATATTGTTACTAGGAAAAAAATGAGTCTAGGGCAGATTATTAACTTTGGCAAGAATCAAAAGAACACCTTATATACCTTCTTTTTTGAGAGGGAACAACTGAATTCTAAAGGTGAAGACTTCATTCAGATTTTCCAAGGTCATTATACAAATGAAGGCTTGAACTTGAATAATCAAGATGCCCAAGTAGCTTTAAATTATGTGGATCAAACAATCAGAGCTATTAGAGAAGTAATTGTAGAGATGGTTAGAATACAAGAATATCCTGAATATCCTTCAAGGTTGTCTTGCTTATACGCTGCGAAAAGCTATGAGGACACTTTGAAATGGAAAGTATTATTTGATTCTTACAATAGAAAGGTTTTGCAGATTGTTAAACTTCGAGTTATTGGAAATTCTTTTGAGGGAGATGGAAACCTTTTACCGAAGGAGGATGGGGTCCCTTTTTCCAAAAAAATTCAACAAGCTAGAGAATATTGGAAGGGTAACATAAAAAACGAGCTACCTGAGCTTTTGATTGACGGAATAATTGAAGTGGTAGAAATTATTGAAGATTTCTCGTAAATAAGTAAATTGGTATTGAAAAAGAGACTCAGAAAAAGACTTTTTAATAGGCCGAGCATTCAGAATGTTTATATTGAGTTAATGGGTAACAAGGTGTTAAAGTTGAATTTGAAACAACTAATAATTAAAACAGAATCGTAGGAAAATAAAAAAGCTAAAATGCAAGGAGGATTGATTGTATGAGAAGGAATACTATTTTTGCATAGCAAAGGCTATTGCATAATTATACAAATAAAAATAGCCTTTGCTCTTCCTAAAAGAAATACTAATATTTAGGAGTGCAAAAATGAGCTATATAAAAGCAAAGAATCTACTACCAGTTGAGTTGATAAAGCTAATACAAAAGTATGTTGATGGAGAATATATATACATCCCGAGAAAAGAAGACAATAAAAAGAGTTGGGGATCCAGTACTGCTATAAGAAGAGAAATTGATTTAAGAAATTCTGATATTTATAACGATTATCAATCGGGAATGGATATGGATACTTTAGCTGGAAAATATTATTTGTCATTAAAGAGTATTCAAAGAATTGTACTAAAAGAAAAAAGAAATAGAATAAATTAATGAAATAAGCCAATGGGGTTTAATACCGCATTGGCTTATTTTCTTTTATGAAACAAGTATGAGGTTTTTGTAGTATTGTAAGTCAGATATAATCTAATAAAACCTTATAATAGGTGAGAGAAAATGAATCAGCTAATAGTTTTGAAGGCACAATTATTCTATTTAGGTCACATTTTAATTGATTGGAAATTATGAATTAGATATATTGTAATCTTTTTGAAAAGGGAGAGAAAACTATGCTAGATATAGAAAGTTTATTCGTGCAATCTCACAGATAATCTTAAATTATAGAAGAGATAGAGGAGATAAAATGAACTTTTCAAAATTATTAGGAACGTTTCCGACAGTACAAACTAAAAGCATTATATTAAGAAAATTAGAGTTAGAGGATGCCCCTACCCTATTCAACTATTATTCAAATGAAAAGGTATACCGTCATCTCGATTGGAACGGACCCGAATCTTTAGAAAGAAGTTATGAAGTAATCAATACTTGGAACGAAGGTTACGATGAAGGCTAGATTATTCGTTTTGCTATTGCTAACAAAGTAACAAATGAAATTATTGGTACGATTTTCTTAAGTGAATTTTCAGGCAAACGAGCTGAAATTGGGTATGAATTATCCGAAGAATATTGGTGTCGTGGCATTATGTCTGAAGCTGTAGAAGATGTATTATCAATAGGATTTAATCAGTTAGGTTTAGTAAGAATACAGGCAATCGTCACAGATGAAAATATTGCTTCAAAGAAATTATTGACCAAAATCTACTTTAAGAAAGAAGGTTGTTTAAGACAGTATGAATATCACGGTGTTACGGGGGAATGCAAAGATATGTTGATCTATGGTTTGTTGCAAACAGAATTTTTGAAAAAGAATGCATAACTTTTGTGGTAAACAATTCGTATAAAAATGATATAAAAGGAGAAATGAATAATGAGTTTACATATTACTAAAGAATTTACTGAAATTGATAAACAATATATTGATGATGAGCTTTATAAGTTTAATTTAAAGCATTTTCCAGTAGATTTAGGTGGCAGATACGAAGAAATCAGTTTATTTCTTAAAGACGAAAACGGCAATACCCGTGGCGGAATACTCGCAGAAGTGTGTTGGAATTGGTTAGAAATTCATACTTTTATGATAGATGAGGATATGCGATATTCGGGATTTGGAACAAAATTATTATCGGAACTTGAGAAGATAGCTATAAAAAAAGAGTGCGATTTCATAAAGGTAGATACCTTAAGTTTCCAAGCGTTAGGATTTTATGAAATGAATGGATATAAAGTGTTTGGGAGTTTAGATAATGTAGGCAGGGACTATAAGCATTACTATTTAAAAAAAGATCTATAGAATTTTTAATGTTTTAGAACTGAATCTCGGTTATGGAAATGATGGCACAGCCCCAAGTCTAAAGATACTTAATAATATAATGCACCGGTCTTTTAAGTATGTGGGTATATCATTGCATATAAGAAAGTTGGCTCAATGCAAGCTCTTCGACTAAGAGTAACTTGAAACTTTACTAACGTTTAGATGAAGAACGAATCGAATAACTATAGTAAAGAAATAAAACAACTGTCATTTTGTTTTATAAATAATAGTAAAAGCCTGAAGCAATTTCAGGCTTTTTATTAAAGGTTAAATTGCCGTATAATTTACGACTTTAAATGTGTTTAGCACCTTTCAGAGACACTTTCCGCCTCATCTTCCAGTTTTAATGAAATCAGTAATTCTAGTAACAACTCCCATATTGCTTCATCGTAACCTGACGATACGACGTACCGATAATGCGCGTCTCGAACAAATACTAGTTTTTCCGTTTCATTGGAATGTTCCAAAAAAGTTCGCATCTTCTCTATTTCCACTTCATCGATGTTGCGATTGGATGGAAAATTGAAGTGCTGTTTTGATTTTATAGATGGTTTGGTTCGAACTACACCCAGTCCATCCAATGTAGTCATATAAATTGTCTCAGCCCTTTCTTTTTTCACTTGAATGAAATAGTTTACTACATCCAATTTCTTTGTACCAAAAACTTGCTGGTAACGAGTTTGTATATACTCGCGATCTCTCTTCCAATTTTCCGAAGTATCTTTCTCAAATTCCTTTATCAGTTCAATTATTTGTTTTTCATCCTCATAGTTCCACATAGTTTCGAGCATTTCAGCATATGGAACAGAATAGGCTAAGTTTAAAAATTCCCGAATGTTTCGTGCCATATATCGCAGAGGTGGATCATTGGTTGGAGTAACACATACGATTGGTGCTTCACTTAAATTTGAAACTGAATGAAAATCTGTTAAAAAACCGAAATGGATACCCCCGCCACCAGTACTGGCAAAAGCAATCAAATCAGGAGGTGTAATCCAATACGGTACGAATTGGTAAATTGGTTGAAAACCGATTTGACTAAGTGATAGTCCTTCGTTGCTTAAGTCATTTTCTAATTGATACAACAGATGGATTTCGTTTGGAATTTCATATTGACCATAGGTTTTTTTCTGTTCTTTATCTACCACTAACGCTCACCATTATCCTCTCATGTGAATAGATTCATTCTCATTTACATTTATTCGATGATTGGATTAGCTAATCCTGCATTCTAAGAGAAATAAAAAAAGTAAAGAATGTGAAATTACTTCCCAATTTTAATTTACTATTCAACTTATCCACCTATTTTTTATTCAACAAATCGGTACAATTATCCAAAAAGGATAAACGATTCTTTTGGTTAAACTTTAGGGGCAGATTAATTCGATAAGAACAATGGTTTTAATGGTATAATTTACTATATTGGGAGGTGTGGAGTTGAGTATAAGAAGAAAGCTGTTAATCAGAATTTCAATAGGTTTGAATACATTACTTATCGCAATCGTAGCTTGGGGAATTATAAAGATGAACTTTGTTAAAGAGCAGGTTCTTGTTACAGAAGTACAACATAATTTAGTAGAATTGGAAGGTTTAATCGCCAACCAAATGGATGAAAATTGGTCTGAACCCAATTTGGTTACAGTTGAATTGGGAGATGTATTGAATGGTATCTGGGTTGGTATCACTACAGGTGAACAATTAGGAACACTTTCTAAGAGTGATAAGGAAATTCTCGAAAAATTGTATTCAAAATTAAATCAATATCCAAAAGATGAATTATATAGTTTCGTTGATTTAACCGAAGAAGATAAAAAGAGCTTTGATGAGCTACGGGACATACTACGTGAAGTAGGATTAGGATTAAATATCTCAATAAGTGCAAGCATGGATTCCTTTATGAAGCAAGCAGAGGAATTAGTAGAAAAAATCAATTCTCCAATAAATTAGAAAAACTATCTTGTGCTAACTAGAAAGGTTAGTTCATTACTAAATTAAACGTAACTTTTAGTCGAATACTACGTATATGTTGAAATGGGGAGGGTATGTATGCATTGGGTGATGTGGATTTTTTGACTGGTCGGAAATATAATTTCAAAGAACAGGAAAAGTCATTAAATCAAAATTCGGCGGAAGCTGATTCACTTCGAGAAATTGAGGGGAATAACCATCAAAATGGACTTTTTTAAGGAAAGTTCTTTTTGTAACTTAACTAACTGTAATAGATTTTCAAAAGATAAAAAAGTAGGATATATAGGAATTGTAGTATCTGTATTTATTTTTTTGTGCCTATTAAAGTAAAAAAGTTGTAGATTAAGATGTTCAACAGTTTTTTTTGTTCAATAAAGGTACATTTTAGTATTAAAAAGTGGGAGAGAAAAGGGTGAAAAAGAATCGATTTAAATACATAATGATTGGCATTGTTTCTATTTTTCTAATTTTATTCGGATTTTACTCCTTATTAATATGGACTTGGCAAGGCGAGTTTATAAAGTACGATGATGGTGTGACAATTGAAATAAAAAATTCAAGTAAACAAGTAATTATAGATTTAAACTTCTTTTTTGCATTTGAGAATGCTCATGTATATCAAGATTTAGGTAATATAAATAAAATAGAACCTGGAGAAACCACTAGTCTGTATAGTCCTATTATAAACGGCGTTGGTAATGATCGAAGTTTATACTTGCAATATCCAGTTAACATAACTGAGAAAGCAGTAGAGAGTCTTGCTTATGTTGCTTCGTATAAACCCAGTAAGGTAATAGTGATAATAGAAATATTCGGATTTGATAATAAAGGGAAACTTTTATTTAGTGTGAAAGGGTTTGATGACATTAGCCAATATGAATTTGATTTAACTTCTGTTAGAGAGTGATTGTTTATAAAATAGCCAAGAAGTACTTATTAATTTCCATGAAATTTCTAAAATTTCTTAATTAAGTAATGTGGACAAGTTAATTATTTTTCAAACCTACAATACACCGGTAGGGTAAGGAAGAGGGACCGTCTATTCATTAGGGTGATATTTCCTCTACAATCAATAGTAACTTGATACTTATAATTACCAAAACCATTGCTTGATGGACTAAGGAACCGAAAACTAAAACCGTTTGTTGAGAATCATGGATAACTATCTCAAAAGGAGACCGACAAATGCAACTTAACTTTCCTCATATGAAATTAGACTCATTACCTTATTTGGATGTACCAGTAAAAGAGATAACAAATTTAAACCTTTTGATAATAAGTTAACAAATATCCTACAGAAATTTATAAAATGCGCCATCTGGAAATTTTGAATATATCTGAGAATAAGATCGTTAAAATACCTGCTGATATAGTGAATTTAACAGAACTTAGAATGCTGGATGCAGGGCATAATGAAATTTAAGTTATTCCACCTGAAAATCTCTAAGCTAGTCAAAGTGAAATATTTAAATCTAAGTGATAATAGATTAATAAAGTTACCTGATGAACTTGGAAATTTAACCAATTTGATAGAAATGCGAGTAATGAATAATCATTAAAGGAGTTGCCGTTCACTATTAGTAGATTAAGTAATTTGAAGGAATTGCATTTTAAAAAAAATCAAATCACATCTCTTCCAGAAAATTTAGGGGATTTGTCATTATTACGTATTTTAGATATGGAAGAAAATGAATTAAAAAAGATACCTCAATCGTTACAAAAATGTTTAAAGTTGAGAATATTTAATTTAAGACATAATCAATTGACCACATTACCTGAAGAGATTGGACAATTAAAGAATTTATTAGAAGTTGATTTAAGAAGTAATCTTCTAACTGAATTACCAAAATCATTGTTTGAAATAGAGGGGTTAGAACGGCTGGATCTTAGATGGAATCACCAATTAAACATACCAAAGTGGTTAGATGAATTAGAAGAAAAAGGGTGCATTATTTTTTATGAGTTGGGATTAAATGGAACTATCTAGAGAGGCACCATTAATTGAAGATCATTGAGCTGTAAATACAGTCCTTGTTTCTTGTTCTAATAAAGAAGTAGTTTATCTGAATATGAAATGGATATATATTCTAAATAAGAAGGTTTTTTAAGAATTTATATAGAATATAATCATATCTGCATATAAATGGAGGGGATGAAGGTGAATTTTGTTGGCTTTAATAAGAAAACTAAGGGTTTAATATATATCTCCCTTTTGTTTTTAATATTGGGATTAATAAGTTTCAACATAGCGGATTCTATAAAATCTGAATACAGTGTGGTTCGTGATAACTTGATTAGTCAAATTAATGGTAAACAGCTTAACAATAATGATATTAAAAAAATCGAAAATACAATTCAAGCTATTAATGAAAAATTTCATACATCGGAAAGTATTGCGATTTATAGTAAAAAAGATGGAGTCAATGATGAACAATATTTCTATTTAGATTTAAAAGAAGCTGAATACTTGTTTCCAATAAATGCAGGAATGATTAAGAACTTGATTACTGAATTCTTTTATCCATCTGAGGGATTTGATGTTGGGAAATATTATATTGTACATCACTATTTTGCAGATTGGTTTTATTTATTCCCAGTCGGATTATTTACTTTAAGCGGAGTTCTATTCGTACTTTGGCTTTTATTTCAAATTAAATATATTTACACTACAAGACTTATTAAACACAAACTTAAATTTCAATGAAGAGGAGCGATAATTTGAAGGGATTGATATTCATTTTATTTGGAATCTCTTTATTAATAATAGGTTGTGCTCCAAAAAATTCAACTTCTGAGAAAGTAGTGACTTCAGCTTCTATATAAACTGAAGATAGCAACCAAGTTACGCTAACGATAGACAGACAATATAATTTTACGTACCTGGAAGAATTGTCAAAAGATAAATTAGAAACCTACAACAACTTTTTACTTAACGGAAGCGTTAATCAATTAAGTGATTTTACACCAGAAGAAATAGTCATGGTATATATGAATTTAGTATTTGAACACAACATTGAGAAACTCTATCTTCTTACTTATAATGGTGGTCAATTACCTACTGTTGATGTATTCATTGGAGAATATCCGAAAAACTTTTCTTCGGAATTAGAGATGGATTATTTGATGTATAGATATTACGATGATATATCCATTAACGCAGCAAGTAATGAAGATGTAACAGTTGTGCAATTGGAAATAGTTTTTGGAAAAAGTAGATATATTAAAACATACCCATTAAAACAGGAAGACGGAATTTGGAAGGTAGCCATTTATCAGAAATTAGAGGCGTAGTATCACAACATTCCTTAACTACCATACAAGAACGATAATTTGTTACATACTCTTTGCTTCTTGGTGCTATGACAGAATTACAATGAGCCTATAGCCGAAGATAACTTCAAACGTTTACCTATTACTAATGGATAGTGCAAGAAGGATTTAGATTATTAATCTTAATGATACCTATTATGGGGTGATGAAGTGGAACTTAAAGAATTTGGTACCTATCCATCTTCTTCGCTAACCGTACAATTTTTTTACTTGTTCTGAAACAATAAATATTCGCTTTGATGAAAGCTTTTTTCCAGCATCGGTGTAAAACGTGGCAGGTGATTTCAATATGTTTTGTAAACTTGAAGCGGACTATTTATATAAAATTGGAACTCATTTTAGTTTCGAACGTATCTAAAAAAAAATAGTGTAGAACGTATGAGAGAAAATGTAAATCAATACTTAGGTCAAGAAGACGTATATATAAAGGGATTTTTAAATCGGGATCATACGGATGCAAATAGTGCAGAGTTAGGTCTTGCACTAACTGGACTCATTATCCGGGGTAATTTGCAAAACAATCTTAATTTCGCAGTTACTGGGGCAATAAGCAAAACGGGAGACGTATTAAAAGTAGGGAGTATAAAAGAAAAAATACAAATTGCTGATGTATCTGGTTTTTCCTATATTATTATCCCAATTGAAAATGCGGAGGAAGTGTCAAATATTCAAAAAGAATATAACAGAAATATTCAAGTTTTTGATGTCACTCATATCGATGAAGCAGTTAAATTAATTAATGAGTTAAATGGTAAAAATTAACGAAACAACTTACAAAAATATACTTTATAATCGCATGTTCAAGTTCAAAAAATGATAGTTATTAGTAGAAACAAAAAGGTATGTCTTGCAGTTAGAAATTGCGACTGATGACAAGGAGCTAGGGGATGAAATTAGGTTGGAAGAACAAATAGTTGAATCTGTGAAAGCTGGATTAAAAGGTTTTGAAATAGGTGATTTTCATTTAGGACTGTCGTTTCCGCAATTGCCATATTATCAGTATTTTAACCATTCAAATATAGAGGTAAGACGTTATTCAATTGCTACTTTTGTTGTACGCCTTGGCAACTGGAAAGAAGGAAGTTCTTTTCATTTTTCTCATACAGAACGAACTAAATTAAATCAGCCAGAGTTAGAATTGTATATTCAAACATTTTTAAAGAGTAAAGAGATGATTAAAAAAGATTTTCCATCCATGTATCAGTATGTTTTATTCTTTTCAAAAATATTATTAGAAGGCTCTGCAATACGTGGACAAATTTGGAAATTTCGAATGGCGTATCCTTTAAAGAAGGAGTTGAAAAATGAAATCGATTACAACTTAAATGTAAAAAGTGTCCTACTTTCTACGAAATATTTATTAAAAGAATTTCAATTCCAGCCATTTTTTAGTTCAGATTACTTTGATATAAGCGGAGGAATATAGAAAAATTGACACTCGAACTATTTATCTTCTTTGTTATATATTTAACTTACGAGTACTTTACATAAAGAAGGAGTAAAGCATTTTTCCTTATTGAGCTACCTATACTAATAACTTGAGGGATTAAAATGATGAACGGTGGTGACGGAGTGTTTACTGTATTTGCTTTATTACCTTTGATGTTTTATTTAGCAATCATTATTTTTGGTGTTTATTTTGTAATAAAAGTAGTAAAATTCATGGATTCCAAAATAAAATTAGACCAAGAAAAAAATGAGAAGATTGACCAGCTAATTCATGTTATTAATCAAGAGAAAAAATGAATAACTTTATACCATTGTTGAACTTTTTCTATGGCATTACCTCATGAGATGGTAATGCTTTTTCTTTTTTCAACTAAAGATACTCAATCACTTCCTCGCATTTTTTAATAACTAACCGAATATGTTTAGATGTATTGAAATTATGCTATAGGAAGGACGAATTTTGTGAATGGTACCCTATCGGATGAAATTAATCGAATGATAACCTTCTTGAAGAAGGAACAATCAGAGGTAGGAACTTGGGATTATCCTTTTGAAACAGGTATTACAACGGATGCCTATATGATTATTTTATTGCGTTCATTAACTATTGATGATGAAGAATTAATAAAGGAACTAGTAGTGCGGATTTTAAGCGAACAGCAAGATAGTGGGGCTTGGAAGCTGTTTTATGATGAAGAAACTGACGGTAATGTAGCTGCCACAATTGAAGCTTATTACGCCCTTCTATATTCCGGCTATTGTTCTCCCGATGAGGTGCGAATGCAAAAAGCAAGGCAGTTTATTTTATCGAATGGGGGAATAGAAAAAAGTAATTTATTAACAAAAATTATGTTGGCAGTAACTGGACAATTTTCATGGGCAAAAATTTTTACTATCCCGACAGAATTTGTTTTACTCCCACACTCTTTCCCGATGAACTTTTTCGACTTCTCTGTCTTTGGTAGAGCCAATATTGCTCCACTCATGATTCTCGCTGATAAGAAATACATAATTAAAACAAATAAAAGTCCAAACATTTCAGATTTACATATTTTGAACCATAACCGGTGGGATGAAGGATATTTATTAAGCGCTCTCTCAAATGAATGGAGTCCGTTTCTTTTATCCATTCAAAAAAGAATGGAGGACCTAATTGGTTTGCCTAAGCAAATTCATGAACTTGCGGTAGAAAAGACAAAACAGTATATGCTAGATCGAATTGAACCAGATGGTACCTTATACAGTTACTTTAGCTCGACATTTCTGCTAATTTTCGCGTTGCTTTCCCTTGGCTATAAGAAAGATCATCCCACAATCATTCATGCGGTGAATGGATTAAAGTCTATGAAATGCAAAATTGACGGGAAGACTCATATGCAATTCACCACAGCAACAGTTTGGAATACTGCTTTAATTAGTTATGCCTTGCAAGAAGCAGGCGTTTCCGAATTAGATCCCGTTATAAAAAAAGCAAATCAATTTTTATTAACACGACAGCAGGATAAATATGGGGACTGGGTCGTACACAGTCCTAATAGTCTTCCAGGGGGATGGGGTTTCTCAAATGTAAATACTCTGAACCCTGATATTGATGATACTACGGCAACCTTAAGGTCAATAAGCAAAACGGTATCTAAAAAAACCAAGTTTCATACATCTTGGGAAAGAGGGATCGATTGGGTATTTGCAATGCAAAATGATGATGGAGGATGGTCATCATTCGAAAAAAGCGTGAATAAGAGCATTTTGTCTATGATTCCAATGGAAGATGCTGAATATTTACTCGCAGATCCATCAAGTGCAGATTTAACAGGAAGAACATTGGAGTTTTTCGGGAATTTCACTAACTTAAAGAATGATCACGCCTCTATAAAGTTAGGTGTAAATTGGTTATTCGATCATCAAGAATCGAATGGATCGTGGTATGGCCGATGGGGTATATGTTATATTTATGGTGCTTGGGCTGCGATAACCGGGCTTGTTGCAGCAGGCATATCATCGGACCATCCTTCTATTCTAAAATCAGTAAAATGGCTTCGTGATATTCAAAATTCGGATGGCGGTTGGGGAGAGTCTTGTAAAAGTGATAAAATGAAAACGTACGTTCCACTAGGAGCCAGTACGTTAACTCATACAGCCTGGGCATTGGATGCGCTGATTGCTGCTGAAGACGAACTCACACCAGAAATAATCTCAGGCATCAAATATATTTTAGAAAATACTCATAAAGATGACTGGACAACATCTTATCCAACAGGACAGGGAATGGCTGGAAGTTTTTATATTCATTATCATAGTTATCGATATATTTTCCCTCTAATTGCACTTGCGCATTATCAAAAAAAATTTCTGAATGAAAGGCTGTTAACTCTCAATGCCGAATAGGTATGAAGGGTAACATACCGTACTACGGTGCAAAATGAGGTAATGTGTTTCCTCTTATCCAAGTTATTTTGTTTATGAAGGGCAAGAACTGTGGGTTGGAGTCCTCTTCCTCTTTTGGGGGTGTCGTTATTCTAACTTGTTCATGCCCATATAGTGGAATTTTATATGAAGAAGCTTTTGGATGCATTTGGGGGTCGTTGGACCATTCAGTCTCTGGCACTCTAGAAACGATAAGTGATTTATCATTTACCCAAGAAAAGTCCATATCCGCATAGTTTTTGGGAGTAAGGTCTAAACTGTGATAAGCGGGGAGTTGTGTTACTTTCAAATCTTTATTTTTAAACCCAAATACAATTCTTCCTCCTCCGGCTATATAGCCGAGCAAGTTTTTGTTAAATTCCCATTTTGACTTGAATCCAAATGCCATTTCATCAATCACTTCAAATTCTTTTCCATCAACCGAAATCACACAAATCATATCACTGTCCATTGACCAGGAAGCAGTGGGAGACACGATAAAGGAAATCCATTTTCATTTGGAGAATATTTAAAGGTTTCCGCATTGATTGATAATATTTTTATACCATTTTTTTCTAGTTCTTTAGGAATCACAAATAACTCTTTTACAGTATTTTTCCTTAAATCTCGGTTAGTTAAATAATCTTCATCTAATGTAATAGTATAAGTCCATCCATCTGGTCGAAGAGACGCGCTTGACGATACGATAAAACCTTTCCCATCTGTTTGCCATTCATAATCGTCAACAACTAATGCGATATTATTGAAGCTTTTAAATTAGAAATGTTTAGTACACCACCAGACCCAAAAGCAACGATATTTTCGGTAGGGGACCATTTAGGGTTATGAACGTCATAGAAGATTTTATGATGTTTTTTTGTTTTTAGTTCATAGACCCATAACTCATTTGAATGTCCTTTAGCTTCAATAATGTTTCCTGGCACTTCTTTTTAATAAAGAAGCATTGTTTCATCAAATGACCATGATGGTGGAAAATTGTAAGTTGCCTTTTTTTCTGTGATTTTTTCTTCTTTATCATAATCCTTAATCCACACAAAACCATCTCTAGTAAAAGCTATTTTTACACTCGACCTATTCTGGTCCGCATGAATGGTTGTAGGAAATATGAAACATAAAATAATTAGGAAATAAAACAGCCTTTCCATACTATCACCTCTCTAGTCGTATCTTCTCCCGTTAAGGTGATTTTAAGCATTTTATATTTTTCCTATATAAGTTATGACAAATCAACTGAAAATATACGAATGTTTCACCCAAAAAGGGTTTCAAAGAATATATGTAGAATGTCATATGTAATAGATATGAAAAATGAATGTGGAGGGTTAATAGAATTGTGTTTAATGGGGAAAATTGTTCATCAGAAATTAAAAATTTCGTTCTTAATTTATTAAATAAAACAATAGAAATCATAAAAGGGGAGTTTGTAGGATTTTATATTCATGGCTCCTTAGCAATGGGAGGATTTAATCCTAATAATAGTGATATTGATATTTTAGTTGTTACAAAAAATTCATTACGTGAAAATAACAAAAGAGTGTTAGCACAGTTGTTTTTAACTTATTCAAAAGAACCATTTCCAATTGAAATAAGTTTTTTGAATGAAAAACAACTAAATAATTGGGTACATCCTTGCCCTTATGATTTTCACTATAGTGAGTTCTGGAGGGAAAGATATGAAGATGATTTGTTGCGCGGAACAAATCTATATCTAAATAGTGAAATAAAGTGTGATAGTGACTTAGCTGCACATATTATGATTATTAATCATCGGGGTATTTGTATAAAAGGAAGACCGATTGATGAAATATTTCCTTTAGTTCCACGTTCGCACTATGTTTCTTCAATTGTAGATGATTTCCAGGAATGTTTAGTAAATATTGAGCAAGAGCCTACTTATTGTGTATTAAATTTAATTAGAGTTTACTTGTATCTAAGTGAAGGTATTATTTCTTCCAAACAGGAAGCTGGTATTTTGGCGAAATTATTTCTTCCAATTGACTGGCATTTAACAATTCAAAAAGCAGTAAATTATTATGTGAAAGATGACCAACAAGATAATTCTGAAATAAATGAATTATTGTTGTTTAGAGATTATATGAATAAAAAAGTACAAGAATTATGTAACAATCAAAGTGTGAATGAGTCTAAATGAATTATTACACTTATTTAGGAAACTTCCAGTGAATACGACAATCTTGGAATACAACAAATTTCAGATGAATTAAAACGAAAGGATAGTAGATGTTACAACAGTAACAAGCATTATAGAAAATAAGCTCCAGTTTCAAAGTAGATCTACCAATTCAAGCTAGAATGATTAAGCATTGGAGGTATTTATGAAAAGAATAACTTTGTTTTCCTTATTTTTTATATGTATGATTTCTTCCACTGCTCAAGCATTAACTTGGGCTTATCCTTTTGTTGTTTGGGAAGGAAAGGTATATGAAGTTAAACAAGAAGAAATTATTGTAAATAGTGAGATTGGTAAAATGATTGGGAAAGTAACTGAGAAGGCTAATGATATGACTGGAGAATATTACGGAGATGCCTCAAACTATTACCCAAAAGGAACAAAGTATTATGAAATAAAAGGGATATCCACTTTCACTGCAATTGCAGTAAAAGAAGATAATCAGTGGGTAAAGGCTGTATACGTTCATAAAGCACCTTTTCACCTAATGAATATATTTTCTAATCTCTTCTTCCTGGCTGCTGTTTTAATCGTTGTAATGATAATAATCGGAGTCATATTCCGTAATAAAAAGACTAAAAATTAAAGTTTTTAAAATTCTCCTCCTAAATTACCATCCATATACAGTATCAAAAGCAATTTGTTCACCATTACGATACAATTCAATGTATTCATACTCTTTATCTAATGTTATTTTAAAAATATGCCGCTCGATTATAGCACTTTTAACATTAGTTTCTTCAACACTGAATATAACTGCATTAGCTTTAGATTCAGCTTCTAATGTAACCATTCCACTAGTATTGATAATAATGTATTTAATCCCACCTCTGTCAGTAATCATTTGCACATATTCATTATTATTAAGAGACATAAATTTTTCTTCCAAAGTCTTAGAAAATGAATAAATTTCATTAACGCTTAATTCTGACTTACAACCTGGAATTATTAATATCGTCATAAGCAAAATGCCAATAAATTTCCTCAATCTCATCACCTCAAAATTTTAATTACTGCACTTACATTCAATTTTTGATTACTTTACTATAAGAAATTTATTTGCCCAATATTCCTAAATACCTTTGTTTTACCTAGAATCATGAGGCCACGTTTTTATCTTAATCGGTACCCACCCTATGAAATATTCGCAATACAAGTAGTCATTCGCGATAAAAATAGCGTAGATTAGAGGTTACTTCTTGTAATCTGAGGAGCGGCCTTTTTGTTTATCGATAATTCACGGAAAATTCAATATCAATAAATTTAAATGGATAATGTTGGAGTAATATAGAATAAAGGAGATGGTGATTTGAAAAAGCGGATTATTATATTCCTAAGTCTTTTATTAGTTGGCTGCTCCCCACAGTTGAAAACCATTACAGATGACGCTACTGCCTCAGAAATTGAAAAAGTAACTCCGGAAAACAACCACTTTTTGGTAGTATGGAGTTCTGATGCAATGGATAGAGGAGATCATGACTATAATTCAATTGCGCATAGCGATTTAGTAGTAGATCCAAATTATGATTCTCTAAAACGAGGAGATGTTCTTTATTATAAGATGCTAGAGTCAGAAACTAAAAAGAATCCAATGATTCCGGAGGATTATTTAGGTAGGGTAGTCGGATTGCCTGGGGAGACAGTCATGATCAGGTATGGTCACGTTTATATAAATAATAAAAGATTGGATACTTTTTATGGGGAGGCAACAATGACAGGATCTACAGAAGAGGAGTATTTCAGAAAAGCAGATCTAAGTCGAATAGAAGATATTGAATGGGTGAAAAGTTACTTTAAAACGGATCTGAATCCCATTAAAGTAGACGAGGGCACAGTATTTGTATTAGTGGATCAGTGGTGGAGGGGGACTGACAGCAAAGATTTCGGTTTGTTACCGATTGAAAGAATAGAAGGCAAAGTATTGGGCTATTCAAAAAAATGAAAAGGACTTCCATATTGAAGTCCTTTTACATGCTGAACGGGTAAATTTGCATTAGGAGAATTATCTCTTTTTCTTCTTCCCAAGTTCTTTCGTAGTAGCTTTATTTTTATCAACTAGTTTTTCAAACTCTACATATACATGAAATAAAGTCTCTTCAATCTGCTCTACATTAATAACTTTACCTTTACGACCTTTTATTTTTATATCCTCATCGACAGAAGGAATACTACGCAAAGCTTGATTTAACACTTTAACCTTATTTTCAAAAAAATGAATGGCATACATCTGCTTATCCCCCTAATTGTTTGAATCTAGTTTCTTAAAGATAGAATCTACTCATTTTATGATTTTTATAGTGAAATAGAACTTAGAAATAAATAATAAGAATAGAAACATAGAATGTAGTAAATTGAGAAAAATGGTTCTATCTTTTCCGTTTTCGATTACACTTAATGTAAGTATGTGAAACTAGGGGTGAAGAGGGTATGGCGAAAAAGTGGGGAATTAGAGCTCTTTTACTATTTGGGGTGTATGCTTTAGCGATGTATTTTTATATCTTCCATACTGGTAGTGGGGATATACCAGCAGCTTTGAAAGGAACAGTTGCAGATCCGCAAGTTTTTATGTCGGGGCGTGAATTGTACCTTAGTGAAGAATATTCAAAAATAAAGAATTTCCTCTTTTTTGTAGCTACACCATTTGAATGGCTTGTCTATTTATTTATACTAACTACTGGGCTTTCTCTCGCATTTGAAAGATGGATCCCTTTGCAAAAAAAATGGGCAATTTTACAAAGTGCAGTATATGTATTTTTATTATCACTACTGACGTTTATCGTATTTTTTCCATTAGAGTATTTTAGATATGTTTTAAGTAAAAACTATGGAATTAGTACGCAGAGTTTCAATTCTTGGATGAGGGATAATGTCATTGATTTTTGGGTTAACTTTGGAATGACTGTTGTAATTGTAACTGTTCTTTATTGGCTTATTAATAAAAGTACAAGAAAATGGTGGCTAAATGCTTGGTTGTTAATGATTCCTTTTTCCATTTTTCTTATGTTTATTCAACCAGTAGTAATCGACCCTTTATATAATGATTTCTATCCGCTAACAAATAAAGATTTAGAGACAAAAATTCTTGCTCTTGCTGAGCAAGCAAATATTCCAACAGAGCATGTGTATGAAGTAAATATGGCAGAAAAAACCAATGGGCTAAATGCTTATGTTACGGGTATTGCGAGTAATGCAAGAATTGTGTTATGGGATACAACTTTAAACCGACTTACAGAAAATGAAATTCTCTTCATCATGGCTCATGAAATGGGGCATTATGTGGAGAAACATATATACTTTGGAATCGCAGGTTATCTTTTAACTATGCTTATCGGGCTTTGGTTAACCGCCAGACTAATGCCATGGATCATCGTTCACTTTGGACGTGTATTAAAAATTAAACGAATAAATGCTATTCATTCACTGCCATTGTTTTTACTTATTACATCTTTTCTGTTATTCGTTTCAAGTCCACTTTCCAATTACATTTCTAGATATCAAGAAACTAGAGCAGATCTTTATGCAATAGAGTTAGTGAATGACCCAGAAGCAGCTATCAGCACTTTTCAAGAGCTTACAAAGGCTGGATTAAGTGAAGTAAATCCTCCCCTACTCGTAAAATGGTTTCGCTATTCCCATCCGACAATGCTAGAGAGAATAAGTAAAGTAGCAAATGAGATAGGAAAAGAAGAGTGAGTAGAGTTAAAAGAAAGACATAAACTAAAAAAGTTGATAGTGAATCCAGCTATTTTGCATTTTGAAAAAGATAAAAAGAAGAAAGCTGTCATCGAATTAATGGATGACAGCTTAAAAACTTTTAATGGGCTCCTTCTACATTATCGACATGATTGATATGTTTCTTATTAAACCAAATAAAAGCGACAGACAGAAATACGAAAGCTGCAATTGGAAAAAGTGAGATTATAAAAGTAGTTTCTAATTCAGAAGTTGAAGTATTTGAAGAAAAGAAACAATTAAATCTGCAATAAGTAATAAGTGGGTGATGGAATTAAAAATAAACATTGGGTACCAGATACTCGAGGAAATTCATGTGCTATTCAGATAAATTAATTGCTGGTTTAGGAGGCAATTGCATAATGGCTTCGTATTGGAATTTATCTCCTGTGCGGGGCTTTTCTTGTTTTAGTGAATTGACAAGAAATGAAAAATCCAATCGATGTATTTATGATTTTCTATAAATGGAATTATTATTCTAGCTAATGATGTTGGTCTTTGTTTATCATAATGTCCGAGGGACCTATATCAACGTAGAGATCAAGCGTACCGGCATTTTAAAATTATGCTGAAGTAAGTATTGTTTTTTTGACGCCAAACGAAAACATGACGTAATCCCTAAAGGACAATGTTATGTTTTTTTCTTTGTATTTTAATAAGTCGGTATTCATTGTGATGGCAACAGTGGTGAATCCAAGAATCAGACCGATCCAATAACCAAATGCGAACTTAATATACATTGAAAAAAGATAACTGATTGGCAAACCGATAACTCAATAGGAAATAAACGCCTTAATAAATGGGGCATTGACTTTTTATACTCAAGCAAAGAGCACTGTACTGGTGCTTGAATAGCAACCGAAAGCTGGAAAGCTCAGCAAAGATGTTGGAAATGCATAACTCCAAGTGCACTTAAAGAGATAAGATAGAAGTAATAGTAAGCATTTTTCAAGATACAAATGTAAAAGTTGATTTGAACTTTAATATTTAGGGTATTTGTAACATTGGATACTAACATACTGAATTGAATTTGAATCGTGGTCATTCCTATACTGAATTTAAAGTGTTGGCCAATTAATATTTTTGGGTCTTGGGTCTGATTGCTTTTCCAATTAACAATTTCCTACATAAAATATAAGTACGTAAATTTCTTCAATTTAAAATGGAAACGCATTCGCGAAATAGCTTGTCTAGAATAAACGCAAATAGTTAACAATTAACTGTATAGGTATTATTTAAGGGAGGTCTCGTATATGAAAATCAACAATGCAATTGAGGTTTTAGATCGGATGCGCCTACCAAATGGAGCTTACACGGCCAGTACTTCAAAGGATTACCATTTTGTTTGGATTCGTGATGTCGTATACACGGTTTTGCCTTTTTTGCAAAGCCAATCTGATCGGTATGAAAAAGCATATCATGCCTTATTTGAATTATTTAAAACCTATGAATGGAAAATTGACATTCACCGTGAAAAAATACCAGTTTATCTTTTTGAATATATTCACTCACGGTATTCCACAGATTTAAAGGAAATGAGCCAAGAATGGGGTCATGCTCAGAATGATGCAATTGGATCATTCTTATGGGGTGTTGGGGTGGGCGTGAACCACGGACATAAGGTTATCCGTGATGAGAAAGATCTCGCAATTGTTCAGAAGCTAGTCGACTATCTAGAGTGTCTTCAATACTGGCAGGCAAAGGATAATGGAATGTGGGAAGAGAATATGGAACTGCATGCTTCAAGTGTAGGTGCATGCGTGGCAGGCTTGCGTGCTGTGAAAATGCTCGTAAATGTTAAGGAAGAACTGATTCAAAAAGGTGAAGAGACGTTGCGCTTTCTTTTACCTAGGGAAAGTGAAACGAAAGAAACAGATTTATCCCTGCTTTCACTTATCTATCCGTATCGTATAGTTGAAAGGAAAACGGCACTTAAGATAGTCGAGATGGTTTCAGAACGACTTGAGCGGACAAATGGCTGTATTCGTTATCAGAACGATCAGTATTATAACGAAGGCAGCGAAGCAGAATGGTGCTTCGGACTACCTTGGCTAGGACTGTGCTATTTTGAACTGAGCATGCATGATAAGGCTTATGAATATGTAAATAAAACGGAACGAATCGTACCAAATAATTGGGAAGTCCCTGAATTATATATTGGCGGTAAAAATGTGCCAAATGGCAATACTCCATTAGCTTGGTCCGTCTCCCTTTCCTATTTATTTTTAAACCGTATGATTAATATGCCTTCTTCTCAATTGACAGGAAATGACTGAGCTTAAAATACAGGTATATACTTATAAATTCTTATGAATCACAATTAGTATATTTTTAGCTACTTTTCACAATCAGTCACTAGTAAGGTATAAAAAGTATGGCATGCGGGAGGACAGCTGATAACTAGTCTACGGGTATCGCGCCTTAGAATTTTATTGTTTTTAACATTTCACGATCAAAATGAAAGTCACAAAAGTCCTTCATTCCTTGGAGGATTTTTTATTTTGTCAGAAATTATTGATTATTATAAAAAGTTGGATATTTTTAAAGGTGTTTTTAGATAGATGGCGAATAATTTAGGATAAGAACTGGTAAATATAAAGAAATAATCATAGATTGAAAGAGGTGTTGAAATGGTAGGAATTATGAAGTTGAATAACCGACAATTCCCAAGTGATTTTGAGATGTATCTTTTTCATGAAGGAACACTGTTTGAAAGTTATAAGATGCTCGGAGCTCATATCCTTTATGAGAACGATATTCCAGGTGTGCGTTTTGCAGTTTGGGCTCCACATGCAAAGCAGGTATCCGTCGTGGGGAATTTTAATAATTGGAATGGAACCCAGCATCAAATGGAACGCTTGGCTCATTCTGGAATCTGGGTTTTATTTATTCCTGAGCTTGCACATGGAGACATTTATAAATATGAGGTTACAGGACCAGATGGGCGGAAGGAATTAAAAGCAGATCCGTATGCCTTTTATTCGGAGCTGCGACCGGCAACAGCTTCTATCATCTACAATTTAAATACATTTGAGTGGCAAGATCAAAAATGGATGGCACAGCGATTAAAGAAAGATATTTACCATAAACCGATGATGATTTATGAAGTTCACTTGGCTTCCTGGAAACAAAAAGCAGACGGTGAGTTTTATAGTTATCAAGAACTTTCTGACGAATTAGTCGATTATGCAATTGATAATGGCTTTACACATATTGAGTTGATGCCTGTTATGGAGCATCCTTACGATGGTTCATGGGGTTACCAAATAACTGGATATTATTCAGCGACTAGTAGGTACGGTACACCAGAGCAATTAATGTATTTTATAGATAAATGCCATCAAAAAGGCCTTGGTGTAATTCTTGACTGGGTGCCTGCGCATTTTTGTAAGGATGTTCATGGTCTTGGACGGTTCGACGGAACGCCTCTCTTTGAATCGGTAGATCCCATGCGAGCTGAGAGGCCTATCTGGGGAACATATAGCTTTGACTATAGCAAGCCCGAAGTCGTCAGCTTCCTGATTTCAAACGCAATATTTTGGATGGATATCTATCATGTGGATGGATTTCGGATTGATGCAGTTTCATCCATAATTTATCTAAATCATGATAATCCACTTCCTGTAAAATTGAAAAATCAGTTTGGTGGTGGAGAAAATCTTGAAGCAATCGATTTTCTAAAAAAGTTAAATGAAACCATTTTCCGGAAATTTCCTGGAGCCCTCATGATGGCGGAGGAAGCAACCGAATGGCCGCTGGTTACAAGTCCCACTAGTACTGGCGGGCTAGGATTCAATTATAAGTGGAATATGGGCTGGTCAAATGACGTACTTAAATATATGAAACTTGATGTTAACGAAAGACCAAAGCATCATCACCTACTGACGTTTTCATTTTTATATGCATTTTCGGAAAATTTTGTCCTTCCATTTTCGCATGATGAAGTTGTCCATGGAAAAAGATCATTATTAAATAAAATGCCTGGAGATTACTGGCAAAAATTCGCGAATTTACGACTCTTATTCGGCTATTTATTTGCGCATCCAGGAAAAAAACTTTTATTTATGGGCAGTGAATTTGGACAGTTTGACGAATGGAAATACCGGCAAGAAATGGATTGGATGCTTTTAGATTTTGACGCTCACTCCACTTTTTTTCGATTCTATAAAGAATTAAATAAATTTTATCAAGAAACCAATTCACTATGGCGCATGGATCATGAGCAAGACGGCTTTCAATGGATCGATGCGGACAATGCGAAACAAAGTGTGATTACTTTTATGAGAAAAGGAAAACGAAAGGGGGATTATTGCATTGTTATTTGTAATTTTTCAGCCGAAGTTTACCATAATTATCAAATTGGGGTCCCGTCCAATGGAAGATATTTCGAAGCGTTTAACAGTGATGATGCATCATTTGGCGGATCGGGACAGCTGAATTCTGCTCCAATTCGTGCAAGTCAAGTCCCGCACAATAACCAACCTTGCAGTCTGGAAATAACCGTACCGCCGCTAGGGATTGCTATATTCATGAAAGAAACAAAAAAAAGGAAAAGGGGAGTCAGTACAAATGGCATCTAAAAAATGGGTTGCAATGCTTTTAGCAGGTGGTCAAGGTTCAAGACTCGGGGAATTGACGAGTGACTTAGCTAAACCCGCAGTACCATTTGGAGGTAAATACCGGATTATCGATTTTACCTTAAGTAACTGTACACATTCAGGTATTGATACAGTCGGTATACTTACTCAATATCGTCCGCATATTTTGAATTCATATATTGGTAACGGCCGCCCTTGGGATCTGGACCGCAATAACGGTGGGGTTTCTATGCTTCCACCTTATCAGGGAAAAGATGGAGGTGAATGGTACAAAGGTACAGCAAATGCCGTGTACCAAAATTTCCATTTTATCGATCATAATGACTCAGAATTTGTACTTGTCATATCAGGGGATCATATTTACAAGATGGATTACAATAAAATGCTGGAAGATCATATTGCTAATGGTGCACATGCGACCATCGCGGTCATAGAGGTACCTTGGGAAGAAGCAAATCGCTTTGGTATTATGAATACCAACGAAACGGATCAAATTATTGAATTTGATGAAAAACCTAAATATCCAAAAAGTAATTTGGCTTCGATGGGTGTATATATCTTTAATTGGAAACATTTAAAAAAATATTTAACAGAAGACGAACAGGATAGTAGTTCCACTAATGATTTTGGAAAAGACATTATTCCAAAGATGCTGAAGGATGCAGCAAAATTACAAGCGTATCGATTTAAAGACTACTGGAAAGACGTCGGTACGATTGAAAGTCTGTGGGAAGCGCATATGGATTTATTAGAAGAACCATCCGATTTCAAGCTTGGAGACCCAAACTGGCAAATATACGCAGGGAATGCCAACCACCCCCCACAATATATATCTGAAGATGCTGATGTGACACAATCTTTGATCAATGAAGGTTGTTTGGTATTTGGGAAGGTCGACCATTCTGTTCTTTCCTATAATGTTCAAGTTGGAAGTGGCTCTATCGTAAAGAATTCCGTTATCATGCCAAATGTGAAAATCGGGAATAATGTAATAATTGAAAAGGCGATAATCGGTAGCGGTACAATTATCGAAGATGGCGCTGTAATTTCTCACTCTAAACAAGGGCTTACATTAATTGGTGAAAATCAGCTAGTTTCTTCGGAAAGTGCTTTGCTGCAAGCTTTATAATTGGAGGTAGCTTAAATGAGGAATGTATTAGGTGTAATTAATCTTGTAAATGAAAGACCCATATTAAAAGAATTGACTCATCACCGTTGCCTTGCCTCCGTACCATTTGGCGGACGCTATCGGATGATTGATTTCACCATGTCAAACTTTATGAACGTCTCCGTAAGTAAAGTTGCCATTTTCACAAAAGATAAATACCGATCGTTGATGGATCATCTAGGTTCTGGAAAGGAATGGGATCTCGATCACCGTTCACAAGGCTTATTCATTCTTCCTTCGATTCATCCTGATGAAAAAATTAAAGGTGATTTACAACAATTCTATGATCATCTAGAATTTTTCCAACGGGCAACTGCAGATACAGTAATTATTGCTCCTGGTCATCATATTTGTAAAATCGACTTTAACGATGTCATGAAAGAACACGAAAGCAATGAAGCTGATATTACAGTTCTGTATAAAGATTATAATGGGGTACCAGTGAAAAGACCAATTTATCATCAATGTTCACTTGATACAAACGGTGAAGTCCGTGATATAAACCTTTATACGTCACCTAAGAAAGGTGACCATATATGTTTGGAAACATATGTGATTAAAAAACAACTATTAATAGATTTAATTAAGAATTGTATAGAGTATGATGAATATGATTTTTTGAAAGATATTGTTAAAGCAAATTTGATAAATCTAAAAGTGCAAGGGTATCATTTCACGGGCTATATGCCATTTATTCATTCCCTAGAAACATATCATACTAGTAATATGGAATTTCTTAATCCGGAAATTCTTCGCAACTTTTTTTATGATTCATGGGAAGTTTTCACGAAAATTAAACATGAAGCACCTGCCGAATTTGCAAATTCTTCAAAGGTGTCAAATTCTTTAATTGCCAATGGATGTATTATTGAAGGCACCGTCGAAAATAGTATTATTTTCCGAGGAGTAAAAGTTAGAAAAGGTGCCGTAATTAAAAACAGTATCATTATGCAAAAGGGTGATATTGAAGAGGGAGCTTGTATAGAAAATGTGATTACTGATAAACAAGTAATCATCACAAAAAATCAAATAATCACAGCGAGGAAAAAGCCAATCGTAATCAAAAAAGAAGAAGTAGTTTAAACTGGAGGTACACTATCATGAATATTTTATTTGCAGCCTCAGAGTGCGCCCCATTTATAAAGACGGGGGGGCTAGGTGATGTTATTGGCGCCTTGCCTCAATCTTTACTAGAAAAGGGAGTAAACGTCAGCGTGATATTACCGAAATATGGCGATCTTCCCTTACATTTTAAAGAACAAATGCAATGGATCAAAAGTATTGAAGTGCCTGTAGGCTGGAGACGTCAATTTTGTGGTATAGAAAAATTTAATTATCAGGGGATAACAGTATACTTTCTCGATAATGAATATTATTTTAAAAGGCATGGCAGTTATGGCTTTGGGGATGATGGTGAACGTTTCGCTTTCTTTTCCCGAGCCGTGCTGGAGGCTTTACCGCATTTAGAGGAACGGCCCGATATTATCCATTGCCATGACTGGCAAACAGGGTTGATTCCTGTACATTTGAAGGCAAATTATGAAAATAACCCCTATTATCAGGGCATCAAAACTGTGTTTACCATTCATAATTTACGCTATCAAGGGATATATCCTAAATCAGTGCTTTCTGATTTACTCGATTTAAGCGAGCTTTATTTTCACATGGACGCCTTAGAGTTTTATGGGGATGTCAGTTACCTAAAAGGTGGACTGGCCTTTGCTAATTGCGTAACAACTGTAAGTTCAACCTATGCATATGAAATACAGTCTCCCTATTATGGGGAAAGACTTGATGGTTTTTTACGAAAGAGAGGGACTAATCTTCAAGGAATTGTGAACGGAATTGACAATGACTCCTATGATCCTAAACGTGATGAAAATTTATTCCTTCCATACGACGATTATAAGGGGAAGTCTGTAAATAAAAAGCATCTACAGGATACACTCGGGCTTCCTATGAAAGCTGATATCCCGATAATTTCAATGGTTACAAGATTAGTTGATCAAAAGGGTATAGATTTGATTCTACATGTCTTCCATGAAATCATCGGTTTGAATGTCCAGTTTGTTTTGTTAGGTACAGGCGATCAGCAGTATGAAGAGGCATTCAAGTATCTTGAAGAAGTTTATCCCGATAAAGTGTCAGCCAACCTTTATTTTGATGAAACATTGGCACGAAAAATTTATGCCGGTTCTGATCTTTTTCTAATGCCATCCCAATTTGAACCGTGCGGCATTGGACAATTGCTCGCACTTCGCTATGGATCCGTGCCGCTCGTCCGTGAAACAGGTGGACTGAAGGATACAGTTATACCTTATAATGAATTAACCGAAGAAGGAAATGGATTCAGCTTTGCTAATTATAATGCCCACGAATTACTGTATACAATTGAGCGAGCAGTTGCACTTTTTCGCTTCCAACCAAACAAGTGGAGGAACTTAGTAGGGCACGCAATGGATCTTGATTTTAGCTGGTCGTCATCTTCGCAGCAATATCTCAAATTATATCAGGAACTCCTGAAATCCGATAAATAAAAAAGGACCGTTTTCTAATTGTTGAAAACCATTTTTTGGTGCATCCCATTATGAAGGATTTCCATACACATTAAAAGATGACGCAGTCCTAGAGGGATGCGTCATCTTTTTTGCGCTTAATACGGATGAGTCTTCGGGGATACAAGTGCGCATAAATATTGTTGCTGCTCTTAGAATACCGTATATTCCAGTATTTGCGTCACCTTTTATTTCAATTGGTTTTGTGGTAGTAGGTATTTCAATGCGGCAAGTATAGATTATAGCTCTATAATTGTCTTTTTAAATGATTAATTGGATGAATTTTTAATAGAAATCGTTATACAATTAAGAATTACATACTATCGTTGCATTTATGGTGATAGTTGTATTATCGATTCTGTTGGTTATTTTGTTGTGTGTTTTTACGGTTAGATTGATTTAAATCTAGACCATCTGCAAATTCTTCACGATTGTTGTTTTTTGAATTAGGTTCTTTCTTCTTGAAGTTTGGTTTACTTTTCTTTGCCATGATATCGTCACCTCCTAGAGTTTAATGTGCTCAGTATAGATGGACTTATTCAAAATGATTAGTTCTTTGCAATTCTTTAATGAAATTGTAAATTGTTCATATTTCTAAAAGGAGAAAGGTAAACATTGATCTATCAACGTTTACAGACTTTTAAAGAAGAACCAGCGACCTCCAACTTGTCGAGGTGGGGGTCGCAAATCATCCAAGTTTGCAGAAGAAAAAAGTCTATTCTTAAGATGATTAAGTTTGAATATCACATGTTCGGAAACCAGAAAGATTATGTGTGTTATAAATGGAACACGCACTCACATGGTTAATAATAATGTGAGTGCGGGCGTATTTCAAAAAAGCTATAGAATTGTAAAGGGTGCTCAGAGTCTATAATAATCATTTACCGATTAAATGCCATTCTAAGATCCTTCGTTAATAGAGAAATAAATGAGTGGCGTTTTCTAAAACATTTAAGATAATAGATACTCATTCAGCATACCCCCAATTTTAAAATCAGAATTTGGTTTTAAGAAATAAATTTTTGTCGTAGTTCATATATATAATCGATTACTTATAAGTATTTTGAGAAAGGGAGTTTTGTTTTGACATATTATTACAAACCCTATTATCAACAGTATGTCAGGAATATGTATGAACATTATCCTTACGTTTCGCAGGTACAGGGTTTAAGAAAGCCTTATGGGACCAGGTTCTCACAGTTTAGTCCAATCGGACATTCCTCTCTGGATCAGCTTATTCTACCTATAGGCTACAAGTACGATATTGTAGCGACTTGGGGACAGGATTTAGGGAATGGTGAAAGATTCGGATTTAATAATGATTTCAATTGTTATTTTGGAAGTGACCCAAATGAAGGTCTCCTTTGGGTCAATCATGAGTACATTGGAAATCTTAGTATTTTTGTCAGTGGATACAAGGAAGAACCTGACGGCGCAAAAAGGACACCGCAGCAAATTGCTGTGGAAAAATATAACCTTGGCGGATCCGTCATTCACATCCGTAAAGGAATAGATGGTATATGGTCAATAGTCAAAGGTTCTCCGTATAATCGAAGAATTACTGCCAATACGCCAATCGATTTAACGGGTCCTGCCAAAGGGGATGGAGCAGTAGGTGGGGTAACTCAAGTCATCGGGACATTTGCCAACTGTTCGGGTGGAAAAACACTTTGGAATACGGCTTTTTCTGGAGAAGAGAATTATGCGGAAATAGTGCAGGATTGGTCGGAAACGACAGGAGTTCCAGCGTTAAATCCTACTCATTACGGATGGGTGGTTGAAATCGACCCTTATGATCCTAAGTCGACCCCAAAAAAACATTCAATGCTCGGTAGGTTTGCGCATGAGAATGCAGTGATGACACTTGGGGAATCTGGCCGGATTGTTGTTTACAGTGGGGATGATACCAATGAACAGTGCATTTACAAATTTGTAAGTGATGACGTCTATAATCCCGAACTAGGGAAGCGAAATAGTAGTCTTCTTGAAAATGGAACATTATTTGTGGCGGATATGGGGGCAAATAAGTGGATTCCTCTTGATCTTAATAAAACACCTAAGTTAAGAGAGAAATTCAAAACACAGGGGGAGGTGTTGGTCAACACGCGAGATGCTGCAAAGCTTATAGGTGGAACTCCTTTGGATCGTCCCGAGGATATTGAAATTCATCCACGGGATGGCTCCGTTTTTATTGCTTTTACAAATAATATAGCGCACGGAAACTATTACGGGCAGATATTTCGAATGTTCCCAGAAAACAATAACCATGAGAGTACCTCGTTTGCATATGAAATTTTCATAGCTGGAGGTCCGCAAAGTGGTTTTGCCTGTCCAGATAACTTGATGTTTGACCAAGTAGGGAATTTATGGGTCTGTACAGATATCGCTTCCGATAAGATCAATAAAGGAGCGTATAGACCATTCCGTAACAACGGCTTATATATGATTCCAACAGAGGGGCCTTATCGTGGTAAAGCAATGCAATTTGCATCTGCGCCAGTTCAGGCGGAGTTAACTGGGACATGGCTAGCTCCTGATGGTGAAACACTTTTTATGTCAGTCCAGCATCCGGGTGAAGAGAGTGTTGATGTTAATAATCCCACTAGCAGGTGGCCATTTGGCGATATTCCAAGGCCATCCGTAGTTGCGATTACAAGGCAATCATAAAGAGCTTTTATAATATAGTCTTATAAAATGAGAATAAAAAATAAATTGTATCAAGGCCGAATTCGATATGGACATTATTGCAGACATTTCTTTTCAGGATATGCTTGTGATAATGCCTTTTGATTTCACTATTGTTATTAGGAAAAATTTAGCAATATGGGTTATATGATGATACAGAAAATAATATTAATATAAAAGATATCTATATACGTATTTTCACAACAATTGTGTAGGTTAAATTCGGTTTTAAAGAAGCGTTTATTGTTCACGATAAGAACGGCAATGATTTTCCTTTTTAAATAAGCAAGCAAATTATAAAGACACCCGCAAATTATTGGGGTGTCTCGTAATTATTGAAAAGGCTACAGGCAGGGGAAAAGTTTTAAAGACGAAAAAAATCATTTGAATTTAATAATGATGGCATTTTCTTAATCAATCTAATTTTTTTTATTAAATAAAAAAGAATGATTTAGCATTATATAAAACGTCCAGATAAATCTCATCAATTGGAAGCTTTTTTATTTCGGCTATCGTTTTAATAGATTCTTTCATCATGGATGGATGAGTCATCTTTCCGGTAAAAGGTCCTTCAAAAGGCCATGGACCATCTGTTTCGACCATGATTTGCTGAAGTGGATAGGATTGAACGAGCTGTTGAATTTCCTCCTCATACAGAACATCGGGAGTGACCGAAATATAGTACCCGTTTTCTGCCATTCGCTGGATTGTTTTAGAATCACCTTTGAACCAATGAAAATGGGCTTTTGAAACAGAGTATTTCTCCAAAAGGTCACAAACGATTGGTGCATCTTCATAAACAGCATGAAGGATGATAGGTTTTTCTAATTCCTTACTCAGTTTAATAAATGCTTCTAATAGGTCAATGTACTGGCTGTGTTGAAGTGTCGTTAGTTTTTGTTCTTTTCTTAAATAATATGGCAGTCCTACTTCACCAACTGCAACCATGTCGCTTTGATTGCTCTTTATCCAACTGAAAAGTTCATCCATTTGTTTATCAGTAGGGGGGGTTTGCTCAGGATGATAGCCGAAAGCAGGCTTCACCTGGGAGTAAATTTTCGCAAGCTCTCTATTTTTTTTACTTGAGTCCAAATCAAACGAAACGGATATTAGTGCTTCTAAAGATGAGTCCCTTTCAATGATATCCTTTATTTCTTGATTGTTATAATGATCTAGGTGTATATGTGCATCAATTATTTTTAGCAAATTAATCACTCTCCTGTTTTTTTGAGAGAATAGTAAATTTTCCTTTTCCATTCTAAGAACTCATCTTCTAAAAATAGACTTTCCTGTCTTGGACGTGAAAAAGGAACGTGAAATTCGGCTGAGACCTGAGAAGGTTTATAGGATAATACAATAATTCGGTCAGATAAAAATAATGCTTCTTCAATATTATGGGTTACAAAAAGGATGGTTCTTCGATGTTCTTCCCAAATCGATAAAAGCCATTTTTGCATATCAAGCCGTGTTAATTCATCTAAGGCAGAAAAAGGTTCGTCCAAGCAAATGATGGATTGTGGACTTAATAATGCTCGAATAAAGGAAGCCCTTTGTTTCATACCACCTGATAATTCATGGGGATACGCATTTTCATAACCCGTTAATCCAGCGATATCGATCATTTCTAATGCTGCTTCTTTTTCTTTTTTTCCTTGAAGTTCTTGTCCTAACAATACATTTTCAAGAATCGTTCTCCATGGAAGGAGAGAAGGGGTTTGTGGCATATAGCTAATAAACCCCCGTTTTCCGTTAATGGCTTGATGATATAAGTGAATGGTTCCGTTATCTGGTGAGAGAATTCCTCCGATAAGACTAAAAATAGTACTTTTCCCACTACCTGATGGACCTATAATCGAAACAAACTCATTCTTTTCAATTGTGAACGTGAGATTTTTGATCACATCATTTTTGTCAAATTGCTTAGAGATATTCGAAACAGTAAGATGACTCACTTCTATTTCTCCCCTTTCAACTGCCACCGAACGAGCCGACGCTCAATAAGAACGATTATAGAAAAGAATAATAAACTTAATGCCACAATTGCAAATATAGCCACAAATACTCTATCTGTTCGGAAGGAGGAGGAAGCAAGGGTCATATAAACACCGATTCCATCTTTCGCTCCAAGCCATTCAGAAATAACTGCACCCATGACACTATAGGTTGCGGATATTTTTAAACCTGAAAATAGGGAAGGAAGGGCATAGGGAAGCTCCAGCTTCCAAAATAATTGCTTCTTCGAGGCTCCTGCCATAATCATGTAATGCTTCAACTCATTGGAAGTTTGCTTAAATCCATCTAACGCGGCAACGGTGATTGGAAAAAAGCAAACGAGCGTGATGACGATCATTTTTGGTAATAATCCAAAGCCAAACCAAATCACTAAAAGAGGAGCCAAGACAATAATTGGAATGTTTTGTGATATGATTAGCAACGGATAAATTGATTCCCGAATGAAAGGGAGTAAGTGTAAAAGTACTGCTGTAAGTAAACCGATTAGTAAACCTAATGCAAATCCGAGTAAGGAGAGGTTGATCGTTGATAATAATTGTGGGTAGAAATTAGACCAACCATCGAATCCCTCATAAAATATTTTTGTCGGAGTGGGTAAAAGCCAATTGGGAATTCGATTTTTAATCACAATGGTTTCCCATACAATGAATAAAAGGAGGAGAACCATTAATGGTTTCCACCCTTTCGATACAATTTTCATCATTATCTATATTTCTCCGTAAGCTGATTCATAGAGATGCCTGATGGCTGGTACAATACTTTTATTTGTGAGATAACGTTACTGCTTCCCATCTCAATCATGCGATCGTTCATTTTCGTGATAACCTGCAGTAATTGCTGTAAATCTCCTTCCATAGTTGTTTCAAGAGGATGTACCTCATATTTTACCCCGGACTCTTGAATCACTCGGATTGCTTCATCTACATATGGAATTACATTTTCTCCATTTTTTGTTTTTGGTATGATTTGAATGCTAATCAGTGAATTTGTCATTTTATAATCCCCCTATTGTGGTAAAAAATTATTTGTAAATGCTTTTTGGGCATCAAGCTGTTTTTCAAGCAGCCCATTGTCAAACATCCATGAAGCATAATTTTCCCATACTTCTTGTTTTTGCTCGCCCCATCTTGGTGCATCGTCTTGATATTTAGAGGCTAGCCATTCTTGACTTTTTTTAACAAGCTTTGTATCCAAGTCAGGCACTGCTTTTATTAAAATGTCCGCAGCATCGGATGGATGTTGAATAGCAAATTCATACCCCTTAGAAACAGCTTTCACAAAGGCTTTTACTGTATCTGGGTTTTCATTTATCATGTTTTCGTTAGTTGCCAGAACTGGCGTGTAATAATCGAGTTTATCAGAGTAGTCTGTTAGGTATACCATATTGAGCTTTTCTCCACGCAGCTCTGACTCTACACCAGTCCAACCATAATAAATCCATGCGAAATCGATATCTCGTTTCACAGCTGTAAAGAAATCAGTATCTCCCATATTAACAATAGAAACTTTATTCACATCGGCATTTTCTTTATTCATTAAAGAAGAAATAACAGATTTTTCAACAGGTGAGCCCCAGCCCCCGTATGTTTTACCTACAAAGTCTTTTGGTGTAACAATGTTCTTACCAGCTGGTGAAGCAAAACCAGATGTATTGTGTTGAATAATGGCTGCAATCGAAACAAGAGGAACCTCTTGTATCCGTGCTTGTGTGATCGATTCCTGATAGCTTACTCCAAACTCGGATTTACCTGAAGCAACAAGCTGATCAGCCCCAGCTTCACCTGGCAAAATGATGCTCACATCTAATCCTTCTTCTTTAAAATAACCCTTTTCGTTTGCCACGTATAATCCGGTATGATTCGTGTTTGGTGTCCAATCAAGTACGACAGATACTTTTTTCAGAGCGTGTGTGTCTTTATTTTTCGTTTTGGATGCTGATTCTGAATTACTACAACCAGCAATCATTAATGTCGAACAGAATACGATTAACCATTTTTTCATTCCTATTCCTCCAATGTACATAATAAAAGCGCCCTAGGGGAGAACCCAGGGCGCATATATGCAAACAATATCAATTGTATCAATTGTTCAAGAATATGTTCCCTCCGCTGGTATCAACCAGATCAGGTTCTAAGAGTCGCGCATCTTAAGGATGTAATCTCAACCGGCAACACCGGTCCCCCTACAATTCTAACTATTAAATTATATTCCAAAACTCATTATAACAGAATACTTCATTTTGACTAATAAAAAATACTTAGTCATTTGCACCAATACAGGCACCATACAAGATTAACGAAATATTGTCCATGTAATGAAGCACATTTATACCTGAAACAAATCCTGCTGATAACACCTGAAATTGTTGACTAAAGTCAGGAGGAAGTATTTGGGAAATCAAATTATAAGGAAACAACATTTCTATGTACGGTACATACGAAGAGTACTTTTTAAAAGTGTATAAACTAACAACAGCAGACATTATTGCTATTCGAGAGTTCTATTTAGAATAAAACTATAATTCCTTAAAAAGACTTGCTGTTAAAACAAGTCTTTTTAATCATGCATAGGTAGGTATGCCTCAATCTAATTCTGTATCTAATACATGTTTTACTAAACGACGTACTTCATCTGTAGACGTAGTATCCATTAATTGGTTTCTTAGTTCGGCTGCGCCTTTAAATCCACGAATATAAATCTTGAAAAAGCGAAGGAGTGGTTTAAATGGACGTGGTTCGGTTTCTGTTGAATATTTATCGTGAAGATCCAACTGTAAAAATAGTAAATTGAGAAAATCCTTCACGCTATGTTCTTTTGGTTCTTTTTCAAAAGCAAACGGATTGGTAAAAATGCCGCGGCCAATCATGACACCATCAACGCCGTATTGTTCTACTAATTTTAATCCAGTTGCGCGGTCAGGAATATCTCCATTAATGGTTAACAATGTATTTGGAGCAATTTCATCTCGTAATTTTTTTATTTCAGGGATTAGTTCCCAGTGTGCATCTACTTTACTCATCTCTTTTCTTGTACGTAGATGAATGGAAAGATTCGCAATATCTTGTTTCAATATATGGCCTAACCAATCGCGCCACTCGTCAATATTCGTGTAACCCAATCTTGTTTTAACACTAACTGGTAATCCACCTGCTTTTGCTGCTTGAATAATTTCTGCTGCAACTTCAGGATGGTGTATTAATCCAGCACCTTTTCCATTGGCTGCGACGTTTTGTACTGGGCATCCCATGTTTAAATCGATACCACGAAAACCAAGTTTTTTCATATCAATACTCATCTGTTCAAAAAATGCTGGTTTATTGCCCCAAATATGAGCGACAATCGGTTGCTCATCTTCTGTGAACATTAACCGACCACGTACACTGTCTCTTCCTTTAGGGTGACAATAACTTTCTGTATTTGTGAATTCCGTGAAAAATACGTCGGGTTTTGCAGCTTCACTAACTACGTGACGAAATACAACATCTGTGACATCTTCCATTGGTGCTAATATAAAAAACGGCTTCGGTAAATCAAGCCAAAAATTATGTTCGTTACTCATTTGATCTCCTCCTGTTGCAACATATAAAAACGATTTTAGCTATTGCCAAGTTCTTTTCCATCATACATAGTATCATTTCTTTGCGTTTGATGACAGAATTAATTGTGTGAACGACTGTCATTCATCACACTACATGTTGTTGAATTTGTAAAAAATCCATGTTTATGCAGGCCCATTTTTGCTATAATGACAAGTATGTCTGTTTTGAAGAGGTATACAAGCATTGTGGAAATAATCCTTCAATACATGAATTGACTATTGAAAGGGGAATCATTCCTTGACTATTATAAAAGATGAAACGTTCGTCGTAGAAATTGACCATATAGATTATAAAGGCAATGGACAAGCTGTGATTTGGTTTGAGAATGATAAAGGTTTCAAACCTAGAAAACTGAAGCTGACGATTCCACATACGCTCAAAGGGGAGTCAGTGCAAGTCGTCGTCGATCATCCCGATAAGCGAAGAAGAAAAGCAATGCCTATAGAGATTCTAGCCGCAAGCCCCGAGCGGACGGATGCGCCTTGTCCTCATTTTGAGCTTTGCGGAGGTTGTGTATGGCAACACTGGACGTATGAAGGTCAATTGAAGCATAAGACCGAGCAAGTGAAGAACGCATTGAAACGTGAAGGATTAGATTCTGAACTGGTACTGGATACGATCGGCATGGACGACCCTTGGCATTACCGTAATAAGATGGAGTTCACGTTTTCGCCTGAAGGGGATATTGGACTGCATGAACAAGGGAATTTCCGCAAGATAATCCCACTGGAAACGTGTCTGATTGCTGGCCAGAATATGGTCGATGGCATGTTGGAAGTCGGCGAATGGGTAAAAGAGTTCGGCCTTAAAGGTTATGACAAAGATGCACATGATGGACTTCTTCGTCATTTGATGGTGCGGGAATCGTTTGCGACCGGCGAAATGATGTTGGCATTGTTCGCTACGAAAACGCCTGACGGTGAATTGGTGTCTGCAGTTGAAAATCTTGTCGAGCGGATCACGAAGAAGTTCCCGAATGTGAAAAGCCTTCTTTGGCTTGTCAACACAGACTGGGCGGATCGGGCACAATCTGAAGATACGCATCTGTTAGCGGGGCGTGATTTTATTTATGATGAAATGGCAAGCTATCGCTATCGTCTTTGGTTCGATACATTCTTCCAGACGAATCCAAAACAAGCCCAAAAGCTTGTGGACCTTGCGTTGGAAATGGGGAAACCAAAGGAAGACGAGAAAATGATCGACCTGTTTTGTGGTGTCGGTACCTTCTCATTACCGTTCGCTGCACGTGTGAAGGAATTGGCGGGAATCGAGATTGTAGAGACATCGATTGAATCCGCAAAACGCAATGCCATCGATAATGATTTGCATAACACGACATTCCTTGCCCGTGATGCACGTAGGGGACTAGATGAGATGCATGATCATTTCGGATTCGCTGATATTCTGTTGATAGACCCACCACGTGGCGGAGCTGGCGGGAAAGTGATGCGTCGCATTGGACGCTCCAAACCAAAACGGATCATCTATGTATCATGCAGTCCTGACACATTTGCAACGGATGTAGCTGAATTGCTGCCATTCGGCTACACGCTTCAAACCGTGCAACCTGTCGACTTGTTCCCGCATACTGTGCATGTGGAGTGTGTGGCTTGGTTGGAGTTAGAGAAATAAAGAAAGCCCCCAATCAAACAACGCATATCCAAATGAAGCACCTCCCTGGTACGATCAACGTATCAATTTTAGGGGGTGCTTTCTTAATGCCACAAGAAAAAACGTCTGATAGTAAAGATGTATTTCCCCTTGCTACTTCGAATGCCTTATTTTCTATAATTCGGCATACGTAATATGCTGATAAAAAATTAAATTCATATGAAGCAATATAGGAATAAGTATGGATTGTGTATAATTTGCAATTGCGCCAAATAGAATACCTCCGATGAACGCGAAAGACATATATCTAATACTCCATTTGTTCAATTTATAAAATTGTAAATGAGCGATTGAAATAGTAGATTTAAAATAAAGATTGATCATTTGTAATAAAATCCGATTATTTGAAAAAAAGTTTGATACAATTGCATTGACTTGAAGGATTATGGCAATTCAACAAACGGGCCATTTTGCAGAACAAGGATTAGAAATCACAGGGGAAAAAGAGTTAGCATTGGTGAATATTTTGTGTAGCCTATTTCGAGAATTATGGAAATGATATTTGGAATGTTTTAGGACATGTGTGGAAGTGGCTTGTCTTAGGAGAGGAGATAAAAAAATGATTGAATTACGAAAGATAAACGGGGATAACATAGATGAAGTAATAGCACTTGAAGTTGAAGGAAACCAGGAAGACTTAATAGAAACTACTAACCTCAGAAGCTTTGCAGACGCTCATATGTTGAACGCAGACGGTATACCAGCGACTCCCTTTGCCATTTATGCCGATGAAGTTGCGGTTGGATTTTTGATGTATATTTATGATACGTTGGATCATAAATCATTTGAAAATGAAGTTTTTTACGGGAAGAAGTGCTATTTTATTTGGCATATTATGATTGAAAAGAGTTACCAGGGGAAAGGATATGGCAAACTTGCTTTTGAAAAAATGTTGATGGATATTGAAACTACGCCAGATGGAGAAGCAGACTATGTAGCCCTCTTTTATCGAACAAGTAATGTCGTAGCTAAAACATTATACGCTTCATTTGGTTTCGTAGATACAGGAATCATTCAGGATAATTCGATGTTGGCGATTAAAAATCTAGATGGGAAAATAACAGAATCCTTAGTAGAATAGGATCTCTCGGAAAGAAATGTAAGCTATCAACGTCTTGACCCATAATAAACACAAATATCCAGAAGAAAAAACAATTTTGTTAACTCTGTCTTAGCGAAAATATAATATTTATACCGCAATCGGGCGCGATTTTTTAAGAATTACTAGGTAGAAAACGATCAAACTTTATTATAAAAATCACATAGTATTTCACAAAGAATTAACCCGTTTTGATCAATCATTTTTCAAAATGGGTTCTTATTATTTAACTTAAAATATGGATTTTGGGGATAAATTAGATCAAACTTTATTCCAAACCAACAGAAATCAAGAATGCTGAGATGATCACTGAGATGGTTACTAGTAAAAGGCAATCTCAATAGATGTATATTGAAACGATTTATTCAGTATTGGCAATATATAACCTCTACTTTTCACTCCGGACCTTAAGTTGAAATATTTTTCCTACTTCTTGTGCCACACAGAATGCGAATGTTCTACTATTAGATTTTAAGAATTCATATGCTGACTAGCATCGGCCGAAATTCATCGATCGCTAAAGGTGAATCTGTACAATTAAAATGCTAAAATGTTAATGGTAGATTCAAATTACAATTACATAAAGAAGGAAGTAGTGAAACGTATGGCACTCGCATCGCATTCTGTAATCATTCCAGCATCTGTAGAGAACGTTTGGGAATATGTTAGTCAAATTGAAAACTGGGCAATAATGGTTCCTGCCTATAAGGAGCATGAGCAAATTGATGAACAAAAGTCAGTTTGGACATTCGAAGGGAATTTTAAAGGATTTAAAAAGACTGTGAAAATGGAGTTAAACGTCACTGAATTTCATGAGCCATCGACTATACGGTTCGAGTTAAAAGGGTTAACGGACAACTTTACAGGTAGTGGCAAGTTTACTGCTGAAGAAACGGCAGGGCAAACAACGATGACAGGGACAATTGAAGTAAATACAGGTGGTTTAACAGGCGCTGTGTTGACGCCTGTTATTAAAATGGTGTTGCCGAAAGTGACAACACGCTTAACAGAGAAAATTGCACGCCAAGTTAAACGGGAAGAGGTTTCGGTTCTGTAAATAAGATTTGAAAAAAGTACCTGCTCGATATGCATTTATGTTTGTTCGAACAAACATGAATGTTGACCTGAAACCATTCCTATATAACAGTGTTTCGACTCCCACCACTTCCATACAAAAAAGCAAACCACTCAACAAAAACTGCGACTTTAAGTATGTCTTTGCCATAAAGGCAAGGATATACTTAATTTTATTTTAGGCAATAATATACTTAAAATATTTAATACATTTAGAAGTTAGTTTGTAGATTTCAAAAATCTACCTAAATACTTAAGGGATAAAATATACAACAGAAAAGAAGTAAAAATGCTTGTTTTTATTTTGTAACAGGTGCGTTAGTTAAAGATGAATTTCATTGGGTTGCTTAAGCAACTCTTTCTTACGAATAGTCAAGTGTCTATAATAACTATCTTGACTCTCAAGATAGTACTTTTTTTTTCTGTTTTTACAAGCGAAAAAGATAATAGGAATAAACAAGCAATAAAAATAGAATATAGGTTTTTTAATTTAAATGAAAGGTGCCCAATTCTAAAATAAATTAGAATTGGGCACCTTATATTTATGTAAATTAGATTGATAAAAATGAAAAATTATGTTATGTTTATATAGAAACACTTTTAACGAAAAGTGTCCATAATAGTCCTTATTATTATTTTACACCAAAAATCTTGTTTTGTCAAACATATTTATATAAAGGGGTGCTTGAGATGAAAACAGAACTTCCTCGGGAGCAAGAACGATTGGAAAACGTAATGGAGACTATTACAGAACAAATCGGCAAGTTAAAGGAAGAAACCGATTGGCGTCGTCAAGAGGTGGTCGGTTTCCGCAAACACTTTTGGGACGACGTCAAGGTAAACACAGATACTTTCGACGATTATCTTGAGACAATCATTAGCTTAAGACAACACGCTCAGAACCTTTCCGTAAGCCAAAGCATTCACAAGCAAGCTTCCAATAAATTGTCCGCACTTCAGCGAATGCAGGATGTGCCTTATTTCGGTCGAATCGATTTTATGGAAGAAGGAACTTCCAATACGGAAAGTATTTATATAGGCATCTCTACACTCATGGATTTAAGCGGAGAGAATATTCTTATTTATGACTGGCGTGCGCCAATCTCAAGCGTCTATTACAATTATTCATCTGGTCCTGCCGAATACACTACACCTGAAGGAGTTATTGATGGCGTCCTGGAGGAAAAGTGGCAATATATTATCCGTGGCGGCGTTGTCGAATCGATGTTTGAAACTAGTCTCACGATAGGAGACGAGATTTTACAACAAGTGCTTGGAAAAAGCACAGATAAACATTTGCATAGCATCGTTTCTACCATTCAAATGGAACAAAACCAGATTATCCGGCACGATCATGGGCGGCTGCTCATCGTTCAAGGAGCAGCAGGTAGCGGCAAGACGTCAGCTGCTCTACAGCGGATTGCTTACCTGCTTTATAAATATCGAGATAGATTGAAAGCTGATCAAATCATTTTATTTTCACCTAATTCGATGTTTAACAGTTACGTATCCAATGTATTGCCTGAACTTGGTGAAGAAAATATGCAGCAGGTCACATTCCAAGAATACTTGGTTCACCGCCTAAGCGACGAGTTTCAAGTCGAAGGTCCTTATGAACAATTGGAATATGTGTTGACCGCGACGGATGAACCTGCATACCGAACTAGGTCTGAGAGCATTCGATTCAAAGCATCGGTTCGTTTTTTTGAGATAATCAAAACATTCAGACAGTCGTTAGAACTATCCGGTATGCTGTTCAAAGGTATTAAATTTAGAGGAAAACAGATTGTCACCGCCAAGCAAATCACAGAGAGGTTTTATAACAGTGACACATCACTCCGTTTTCATAACAGACTAGAGAAGTTAACGAAGTGGCTAAACGAGCTAGTGGATGAAGTAGAGAAGCACGAACGCACCGAGGCATGGGTACAGGAAAAAATCGAATTACTTAGTGAAGATGATTACCAAAAAGCCTATAATCATTTACGGAAAAAGCAAGGCTTTAAAGGAGCATCGTCTGATGATTATGAGATGGAATCGGAAGCACTTGGTCAATTGATTGTTCGCCAGAAATTAAAACTGTTACGCAAACAAATTCGGGAGCTTCGTTTCGTCAACATCAAAGGAATATACAATCAACTTTTCTCTGATGCAACCTGGATGGATGGGGAAATCTCCGAAGAATGGGAGGATATTTGCTTCTCCACTTTGAAAATGTTAGATGAAGGTAAACTGTTTTACGAAGATGCTACGCCATTTTTACTTTTGAAAGAGTTGATTCAAGGCTTTCAGACGAACAACTTAATTAAACATGTGCTTGTAGACGAAGCGCAAGATTATTCTCCGTTTCAATTCGAATTTTTGAAACGTTTGTTTCCTGCAGCAAGGATGACAGTGCTTGGAGACTTTAACCAGGCTATATTCGCCCATGCTAGTGAAACGGTAGATTTCGATACGCTTACTAGCTTATACGGACCAAATGAAACGAATTCGATAAACTTGACCCGTAGCTACAGATCCACAAGACCGATCGTCGAATTTACACGTGGACTCGTACCTAACGGCGAGCGGATTACCGCTTTTGAACGAGATGGGGAGAAGCCTGTTCTGACGCAATTGACCGATCGGAAAGAACTGCAGCGCTGCATCGTTTCAAAAGTGTCAGATTTGCGGAAACAGAAGTTTAATACGATTGCAATTATATGCAAATCCGCTGAAGAAAGCGTCGTTGCATACGAATCCTTAAGTAACGTCGAAGAAATTAAACTTGTGAAGAGCGGTTCTATTGAATATGAGCAAGGTGTCGTTGTGATTCCGGCGTATTTGGCAAAAGGCATTGAATTCGATGCCGTTATCATTTATGACGCATCGGCGCAAGTATACGGCGATGAGAGCCTGCGCAGATTGTTTTACACCGCCTGCACCCGGGCGATGCATTATTTGCATCTTTACAGTGTAGGTGAAATGAGCCCATTTTTGCTCAACGCTGCGCCCGAGAGTATAGTTCGTAGCTTGACGTAGCACGGGACTGGACGGAGGGTGCTGATAAAGGGGTTTAAAGATACTTCGGTACTTTATTAAACAAAAAAGTGATTCATGAAGTAATAAAAGCCTAATTTCTACGCGTTCTAAGCGAGAAACTAGGCTTTTTTTAGTTGGATTTCCTTAGCGATATAAATATCTATTTCCTAACGCTACTCCTAAATACCCTCCACCAAGGTTACATGAAGCTTACATTCCGATAAACATATTCCTACTTAGTGGACCCCAGTTTTCTCCCATAAATCCTGTTCGACCTTCTAAATTCACAAAACATGGTAGTACAGTATACATAACTCCTGTCATTGCATTTACTCTAAATGACATTACGAATCTTGTTTTAGAATTGCTTACAGGGGTAATCATTCCTATTTCAGGACGTATTGCATTCGAACTCATAAGTGGATCGTTCATTCCGACGCTCGCAATACCGATAGGACCCATATTACTTCTAATCCAGTAGTTTGAGATGTTTGTTGCGGATGCAAAGTCTGCTGGTTGATCATACGTAATACTTATTTGGTTTGGAGCGATTTGTGTAGCTTCTACAAGAACAGGATGATCCATCTGTCTGAAAGCTGGAATTTCATTCATTTTTTCTCCCCCATTTATTAGAAATAATCACATGTTCTAACCTATCCTATGGGATCATACATGTACATGTTACAAAGCATTACTAATAGGCTGAGTCATTTTAATCTACGATATTGGTAATGACTACTTAGAAAAGTACCTAAATAAATTGGAGATTTTAATGCAGGCATCGAAAAGTTGGAATGAATTCATTAAAAATTTTAATCATGTTTTTGGGAAAATTGAACAAATTGAATTAGATTTATAATACAAAATATGGTTTAAGAGTGACATCAAGTAGGTTAGCATATAACTCATCAAATCATGATACTCTTGGTTTAACTAGAGTTGTGCAGCTGAATCTACTGGACGCGGCATTTGGTTTATTGATCAAAAGTCATATATAAAGATAGAAATTGAAGGTATTTTCGAAAGTGTGTCGAAAGAGTTATTTACTGGGAGTTACTTTACAATACCCGTAGCTATATTGTGTGTATTATTCAAGTAAAGTATAAGGACGAAAAATAATGGCCTGTTGAATAAGAAAAATATTATGCTTATCGTCTTTTCCTTAGTTCTTTTGAGTCGTTGTTCCGATAATAATTACAATTTCATCATGAATAGTGGTTGTCCAGATGGTGAAATTGAATGAGTGAATTTAGTTATGATTAATGATATAAAGTACGAACATCATTTTCCCGACTCTGCAGATGTAATGATTCCTTTAGTAATAGAAAAAGGCAGTGAAATTGGAAAATTAACTTATAAGATGGCAGGTAGTGAGGGAACCCTTACTAAATCTCTAAACAAAAATAATTTCTATAGGGGGAATGATTGAAATTGAAAAAATGGCGTTCATTTATTGCAATGATATTATTGCTTCTATTTGTAACTGTACTATATTATCAAAAGAATTTTAAGACCCTTGAAAAAGCCATAAAAGGTTCGAATATCTCTATTGATGAAATTTACTATTCTATCGAGAAGGATGGTAATGCCATTATCATATATCGTAATGCTGATTTTTTATCTGCAGCTTTGATCGAAAAAAACTTCTTTGGCTATCGTTGGTGTTGTGGGTCTGGAAGTGAAGATTTTAATCAGAATGACTCAATATTAACTAAATCATTTACCAATTTACTTTCTTGTGGATCGGTATCAAAGGAAGATTACGTTACAATAGCAATGGGCGTTATTAATGATGAAGGAATCGAAAAATTACTAGTTAAATATAAAGACCAAGCGAGTGCTAAGGCTACAATTATGGAGACAACAAATGGCCGTATATGGTTTAGTTTCTCAGAAACTCCTATTAACTACGATCCAGATGTGATAAGAGTTTATAAGGATGGTACCGAAGTCTCTGGATGGTTTTAATTGAAACTAATAATAAAGTCCCTGTATTACTATCAACTTAGATGCAATTTAGAATAGTGTCTGAGTTGTGTGGGACACAGAGAACTCTTATAACATTCGGAGGGGAAAATGATGAAAGTAAATAAAAAGAATATACACACGAATGACAAGACAATTAACTATACACATTTTGAAATCGGGTCCAAAACGATTTGCTTTATGTTTTCTGGTTCAGGTTACAATTATGATAAACCCTTATTTTATTATGCAACAATGACAATGATTCAAAATAGAATTGATATTGTTCATGTCCATTACTCCTATGGAGAACATTTATTGAAAACAGCTCTCGATGAAATATCCAAAACAATGGTGGACGATATTAACCCAGTCATTTTGGATGTTCTTAAGAATGGTAAATACGATGAAACATTTTTTTAGGTAAATCACTTGGAACAATTCCAATTGCTATTGACTTAATGAAAAGAATTGAATTTTCAAATTCGAAAATGATTTTACTCACTCCATTGTTAAAATTCGATTCTATTTTTGAGTCAATCTTGAATAGCGAACATCAAGGGCTTTTAGTCATCGGGAACAAAGACCCTCACTTTAATTCAAATCAAATGGAACAATTAAGTAACTCAAAGTTAAAGATAGAGGTTGTCCAAAATGCAAATCATTCCTTGGATATTGAAGAATCTGATACTACAAATTCAATATTAGCTTTATCAAGAGTAGTAGAAAAACTTCAGGAAACATTAATGATGATTTAGCGAAATAATGGGATTATTTAAAGATAACCAATTTAGGAGCTAATGTAATCGCTTAAATAAAAATAAATGCAAAAGGGGTGCTAATAAGTTAGTGCTGCAAATAATTTAAATACAATTCAGAATAATGTCTGAGTTGTGCATTGCGCAGTGGAACCCTCACTAGATGTCAACAGATTGTCACTTCAAAAGGAAGGCGAATGGTCAGTAATTCTGTTATATTTAGAAGAGTAATATATCGAGAAATTCGAAATGTCGTGTTGGAAAATGAAGGAGTGTTAAACTAGACACCATGAAAAAGCAATCTAATTTGAATTTATGGGCATTGGCTGTAAAAACAGGGATTATTAAATCTAATTTAATTCCGATGGTAGCAGGTCTGATGCTCGCTTTATACACATATGAGTTAAGTTTCGGAGATAATATTTCGAATATCGTCTGTGCAATTTTAGGAACGGCGGCAGTAATTGCTGCAGCGGGCTCGTTTAATAATTTATACGATCGTGACATTGATGTGGTCATGCAACGTACGAAAAATCGTCCAACCGTAACTGGAGAATTATCGCCTAAACTCGTTTTAGTCGTCGGAATCTCGTTGCTGATAATCGGAATTGCACTACTTGCTTTAGCGACACCACTTGCATCATTCTTAGGATTTCTCGGAGTATTTTTCTACGTTGTACCATATACAATGTGGACGAAGCGCCGTACCATTTGGAACACAGAAGTTGGCAGTATTTCAGGGGCAATGCCACCACTTATTGGGTGGGCTGCTGTAGCACCAGATATTTGGCATCCGGCAGCGTGGGCATTATTCATTATCGTCATGATTTGGCAAATGCCGCACTTTTACGCAATTGCTATTCGGAAAAAGGATGATTATGCAGCAGCGAATATCCCAATGCTTCCTGTAGTAAAAGGCGAGCGCCGTACTTATATTCAAACTAATATTTACTTAGTACTATTAATCTTAACGAGCTTCTTATTTTTACCCCTTAGCTTAGGGCTCACATTTGTTTCGATTATTTTAGGGGCAATTTGGCTATGGATGAGTATAATGGGCTATCATAAGAAGGAAGGGAAGAAGTGGGCGAACCGTATGTTTGCATACTCTTTATTCCATATGATGTTTATTTTCGGCACGGTCATTATTTATGCATCTATCGGACTAATTTTAAACGAGCATTGAGTTAGTGACCCTGTATACGCACAATTCAGAGTGATGTCTGAGTTATATGTGACACAGGGTCCACTAACTATTTTTTACTTCTCACGAACAACACTTTATACCACTGATTAACCAAAAACGGCATGAAGGACAAGCAATAAATATAAACTAATTGTACTCCGCTTAATGTTGCAACTTCAAACACACCCGTAAGCGAAGGGATAAATAATACAGCATGTAAACATACAAAACCTATTAAAAATGCTAGCCAAGTATATTTATTCGAAAATACACCAATTTTGAAGATTGATTCTTTGGATCTGGAATTGAAACCATGTACTAATCTTGATAAACATAAGGTTGCAAATGCCATTGTGCTTGCTGTTAAAGTATCTCCTGTTGCCAATCCCATTCGAAAAGCAATGATTGTAGAGATAGCTATTAATAAACCTTCAAGTATTACTTGCGTAGTAAATTTTCTATTTAATAATGGGGTGTGAATATTTCTGGGCTTGTCCTTCATTGTATTTTTATTATGCGGCTCTAAACCAATTGCTATTGCTGGCAAACTATCGGTAAGTAAGTTAATAAATAAAAGATGCACTGGTGCAAAAGGAACTGGTAAACCTAATACGGTTGCATATAAAACAACAAAAATAGCACCTGCATTCCCAGATAATAAGAATAGTATCGCGTTTTTAATATTCGTATAGAGGCTTCTTCCATTAGAAATCGCTTTGACAATCGTTGAAAAATTATCATCCGTTAAGATCATAGAGGATGCATCTTTAGCTACTTCTGTACCGGTAATCCCCATCGCCACACCGATGTCTGCTTGTTTTAGAGCAGGGGCATCATTGACACCATCTCCCGTCATCGCAACGACATTTCCTTTATCCTGCCAAGCTTTAACGATTCGAATTTTATGCTCAGGTGTTACTCTGGCGTATACAGAGTAATCTTGCACCTTTTCTTGTAGTTGTTGATCAGTTAATCCTTCAATTTCATATCCCTCGATTGCTTCTGATGGATCATTTAATATACCGATTTGTTTGGCAATAGCTGTCGCTGTTATTTTATGGTCACCAGTAATCATTACTGGTTTAATACCAGCTGCTATACAACTTTCTACCGCTGCTTTTGACTCTTTTCTCGGAGGATCCATCATTGCGATTAGTCCGACAAAAATTAAATCACTCTCATCTTCTACATCGATTGTTTGGTGTTCTTTTATTTCTTTATAGGCAATTGCTAGTACTCTTAAACCATTCATAGAAAAGGCACGATTCACTTCTTCGATTCTTTTACGATTATCTTCTGTAATAGCAAGTATCCCTTTTGAAGTATCGATTTTCACAATTTTAGATAGAAGAACATCTAATGCTCCCTTTGTAATCATAATATTTTGCTGATTAATATGATTCACTGTACTCATTAGCTTTCTGTCTGAATCAAAAGGAATTTCCGCCACTCTAGGATTGTGATTTCTTACGAATAACTCATCAAGATCATACTGCTTCCCTAATTTTACGAGTGCAATTTCAGTAGGGTCACCGATTTCTTTTTGATCTCTTTCCAAGGCATCGTTACATAAAAGTGCCATTAAGATAAGATTCTTCTCAAGTGCATTTTGTGTATTTAGTAGATCATAAGGAATAACTTTTTGATCCACATATACTTGTTGAACAGTCATCTTATTTTCAGTTAATGTTCCGGTTTTATCTGAACAAATAACAGATACACTTCCCAGACTTTCGACAGCATAAAGTTTACGTATAATGGCATTTTCCTTTGCCATTTTTTGTGTCCCAAAAGCTAGCACAATCGTTACAATCGAACTTAATGCTTCTGGAATTGCTGCAACTGCCAGCGAAACGGCAAACATAAACGATTCTACTAACTCTCGACCTCGAAAAAGATCAATAGTGAAAATAGCTAAACAGATCATTGTAATCCCTAAAGCTAAGTTTTCTCCAAAATGATCGAGACTTACTTGTAAAGGTGTTTTCTTCTGTTTTGCAGTATCCAATAAATTTGCTATTTTTCCGATTTCTGTTTCCATTCCAATAGCTGTAACAATTAGGGTTCCACGACCATTGGTAACAAAACTTCCAGTGAAAACCATATTCTTTTTATCCGCAATGGTTATTTGATCTACATCGATTGGCGTGGTACTTTTCGCTACAGCCAATGATTCACCAGTCAGTGAGCTTTCATTTATATGCAGATTATGGCTTTCTAATAATCGGCCGTCTGCATTAATATAATCTCCAGCCTCTAAATAGAGAAGATCTCCTACCACTATATCCTCTGAAGAAATCTCTACTATTTGATTATTTCGCATAACTTTTGCAACTGGAGTGGTCAAAGCTTTCAGATTGTCCAAAGATTGTTCTGCCTTCACATGCTGTACAGTACCCAATACTGCGTTTAAAATAACAACAATCATAATCACAATAGTACTTCCTACTTCACCTAATAGAAATGAAATGAAAGCCGCAATCATTAAAATAATGACTAATAAATCTTTAAACTGACCAAAGAAAACGGCGAATGTACTTGTCCTTTTTCCTTCGACCAATTTATTATAACCGTATACTTCTTGTCTCTTTTGGACGTCATCATTAGTTAGTCCTTGGTTTGTGACGTCTAACATTTCCATGATTTCACGTGATGATTGTTGATGATATTCTAGCATTCGATTCCCCTTCCAGTAAGAAATTATTAGACTATCAGGCTAATTAAAGAAGCTTTAGCAGATGCGATAGAGTCTCGCAAAACTCGAGAAAATCAATTGTATTTACAATCGGAATGGAGGGAAGCCCATAAAAAAGGCTATTTTTAGCTTGTCCTTTCTTCTACTATTATCGAATTTAATCGAATATAGTTCCGGGATTAGTAATCGATTAATCACTTCATTTTTATTCTCTATATTCTCCACCTCCATCAACTATATTATTCTATGCATTGTTTGAGTATGATAATTATCGATATAGAGATATTTAATGTCCATATGTTATAAATAATTTTGACACAATTCGAAAATAGTGTCTGATTTTTGAGTGACGTAGGGGAACGGGTCGGACTCTTTCCAATTTTCTACCTCTAATATGGTCAGTAACAAAATTACTATTTTAGGTAAAACAATCCAAAAATAAGTGAAACCATTGCCAAAGCTATTCCGTAGAACTTATTGCGAGGGGTGAGAAAAATGAAAAAATATTTTATATTTATATTTATTTTTGCTTTATTACTTTTATTGTTTCAACTATTCTCTGGGTTGCTACTCACAATGTTTTATACTCCCGATTTTTATTTGCAAAAAACGTCTTCAAATCCAGCAACTATTTTTGGTAGAAGCACCACGATGTATTTAGTAGGAACATTACTCATCGCTTCATTTGCTTATTTTTCATCTCAAAAGCTATTGAAAAACTAGATCGATGAAGTTGCAAAAAGACTATGAATATAAAATAGTAAACGTAAAAGTAGTACAGGAAGATGGAAGAATTTTTAAGGAATAGCTACCGTATCAATAATAGTTGCAATACTTAATTTTTATATAAGGGGAGTTTATAAAATGAACGTTCAAATACAGCCATCACAAGAACAGATAGATCATTGGATAGAAAAATATGTACCTGAAGAAGACTTGTTTTTCCTACGAGAAGAAGACTTGCTAAATTTGGAAGAATATTTACATGACGTATTAGTCATTCCTAAAGATGAATTTTTCAATCATTCCTCCTACTCTCAGATTCAGCTAGTAAATAGTTATGAGTATTGGAGAATTTCTAATGATATTCGTTACGTTATTGTAGCTCAACCTGATTGGATATCAAGCCTTAATTCGGAGGTCAAATCAGTTCTATTACAAATTCAAGTAGATATGGGCAGAGGTTTAATACTTCCACTTTCTTTATTCTTTGAACCTGATGAAGTTCCTGCAGAATATATTGTGAAAGAAAAGGGAGTACAATATGCTGTTCTTCAAAATGATATGTGGAAAAGGTTGTCCGTTTCAAACAAGAAGAATGCGATTCAAGCATACGCTCTTGAATGGGATAGTTGGGACAGCTTAGAAGTCCCAGTTAATATTCCTGCACATTTGAAGAAATATGCGAATTCATTTTCAACTGAAGCTGGTGCCAACTGTCTAGCTGCGACTCTTTATGCAGTTAGTAATCATTCAGAGAGAAATGCCTGGATGATACACGAATGGGTGCACCAAGGCACTTTTGCACTAGGGCTTAAAAATGCACACTATTCCATAACACAAGAAGGACTACAAGAAGGTGATGTAGTGACATGGATAAATGATGGGGGCGTGATTCAGCATGCAGCTTACCATATTGGAAATCAATTATATTTCAATAAAAACGGTCAAACCTTCTTCAATCCATGGAAAATCATACACTGGAAAGAATTATGCGAAGAGTGGAATGCTTATACATACCGCATTTATCGTAAAGTCATTTGAAGTTGAAAAAGGGGGTGGGTTACGCTTGAAGAAGATAGTTACTATTCTAGCGCTGATAGGAGTATCAATTCTATTTTTCGGTTGTGAGAATACTAGTGTGAATGAAAATAATGAAACATTAAATGAAGATCAATTATTAATAGAAGCACAAGAAGCTCAAATCAAAAAATTAGAAAAGGAAAATGACGAATTGTTAACCAAGTTGAATTCAACTCAATTAAAACTGAAATATGCAGGAGAACAAATAACTTACTTTCAACAATTCAGTCAAGATGCATTGGATTATTTAAGTGATAAAGAAGTACTTGTATTGGCAAAAAAGCAATGGGAATACACTTTAGAAGTAAACGGTCAAACAATGCCTAAGGATGGGAAAATAGAGATTCAAGAAGATAATATTGAGATTTCTTTATCTGAAAGACAACCTGCTAATAATGCGCTACCAGTTGAAATATATAGCAAAGGCGCAATAAGTGGAAGTTATGAAAAACATATACAAGATTTTAAGCCAGCCTCAACGGAAACAAATTGGAGGGATGGGACAGTTGTAACTGCGATTCAGTATCAGTATTTAGAAGTAAAAAGCGGTACAACTATTTTTTTTTCAATTACAGATGAATTGAAAGAAAGATTAGGATTAGATACTAATGTAATTTCAATTGTGAAAAAATAGTCAAAATATAGAGGGATTTGGCCATTTAAGAAGGATAAATCTGAAATCTTGAACAGCTACAAGTTAGTAGGATTGTTATAGGGATCAAATTCTTGAATTGTATAGCCTGGATTACCGTATTGATTAAAGGTATTTGCATAATTTTGCGCATTACTATCTCCGGTTTTATTCCAACTCTTCTGTGGGCCGATATAGGTAGAGGGCAAAACTGGAGCAATGGCTTTTTTCCATTGATTTTTGTCCATTCCATAGGTGTAAGCCATAATACTTGATGGGGTCAATTTCAATATATCCGAACCGAGAATTACTTCAGGAGTTGGTGCATTAAAAATGGCTAATATATGTGTTCTATCCTCTGTAGCCATTTGATAATGCCACCAACCTTGTGGGATGTTCGCCACTTGGCCAGGGGTAATCGCATAATGTTGAAATTGCTTTGTAAATGGATTGAGTATGGACACAGTTATTGCACCAGAGATACAATATACTAACTCTGCGGCATTTGGGTGGTAATGTGGCTCTATATTATTGTCTGCACTAAGAAAAATATCTAATAAAGATGTATTTTCCAATGTATTTAATTGTTGAATTCCTAAAATATTCATAAAGTTATAGTTATCTTTTTTAAAGAATGGACTTTTATTTACATCATAAGTGAAATGGGTTGATGGTGAAGTGTAGTCAATAGAAGAATCCATAACTCAACCTGCCTTTTAACAATTGTAATGTGTTGGTTTTCACACTCTTTGCATGATATGTATTTACTTATTTTTTTGTGCCAATGCGAATTAAAAAGGAGATAATTATGAACAAATCTATTAATCCAGCTATTCTCGACCAATTTGAAACAATTATAGGTAAAATACATTCTTTTTCATTTCCTAAAAGACAAGGTGCTACATCAGAAGTGATTTTTTTACATACGGATAATGGCCAGTTTGTTTGTAAAGCTGCACAAACATCTCCTTACAGGGAATGGCTCTTAGAGGAAGCGAGGGTAATGAAGCATTGGAAAGAGCAAACAAACTTACCTATTCCAACTTTCTATCAATTTGTTGAAAATAATGAAGAGAGTTTTTTACTAATGAGTCTAGAAAAAGGAATTCCACTAAGGGAAGCACTTTTGAAAGCAGAATCAGATCAAGAAAAATATGCACTTCTCGAAAGTTTCGGCGCACTTTTAAAGCAATTGCATGAAACAAAGCCACCAACATCGTGGGTTACAAAGGAATCTTGGCTTGATGAACAATTGGAAAAAGCTATATATAATTTACAAAACTACGAGGTAGATGGGGATCAACCATTACTGGATAAATTAAAAAAGCATAAACCTATTCCATTCAAACAAACGTTGATCCATGGTGATTGCACCATAGATAATGTGCTTGTTTCAAATGGAAGAGTAGGCACGTTTATTGATTTAGCTGGTTCAGCATATGGGGACCCTCGCTATGATATTGCATTAGCCACTCGTTCCATCAGAAACAATGAAGAGATGTTACAAGCTTTTTATAAGGGGTATGAAGGAGAAACCATCACGGAAGAGGAATTTGATTACTTCGACAGGGGATTGTATGAATTTTTCTAATGTTACGTAATTTCTACAGATGACTTAAATTGATATTTGGGGGAGTAACGATGAAACTTATTGGTCCGTTTATAGTATTGGTTGGCATTGCAGGGCTAAGTTTTGCTTTATATGATTTTTTTACTTTAGATTTTTTTGAAATGCCGCACTATTCCTGGTTACCATTTGTTTCGATGCCTTTAATCTTTGTTGGTTTTGTTCTGACAGGGGTAGCTTATCGCAAGAAAATTCAAAAACTCAATGAAGACATTTTGAGAGATCAAATGAAAGCTGTAGGACAAGGTTTAAAAGAGGGGTTTTCTGAATCTGGTCACTTCTGTTCGGCTTGTGGCCATCAAGCCGAACGAACTGCAAAGTATTGTTCAGAATGTGGGAAAGAGCTTAAGTTCTAATGCTATTAAGCAGAGCGCATAGTTCACACTAAGCAATTTTGAAAAGTTCACTTCAACAAAGGGGAAAACTTAATGAATAGTTGGAAAACGCTAAATTCAAGTTATGTCTTTAAAACTCCTTTCGGAAATTTACGGAAAGACGATTGTGAGCTTCCAGATGGACAAATAATTGAGAATTATTATGTCAACGAATACGCAGACTGGGTGAATGCAATTGTTCTCACAAAGCAGAAGCAGATTGTACTCGTCAAACAATATAGATATGCAGCACAAGACTTCTTCTTAGAAATTCCAGCTGGAAAACCGGAAGGAAATGAAGCATGTGAAGAAGCTATTTTGCGAGAGGTAAGGGAAGAAACAGGCTTTATTACGGAAAAGGAGCCAATATTATTAGGTGAGTTTTATGTGAATCCAGCAACACAAACGAATAAAGTAATCACATTTTTAATTGTAGATGCATATAAAGCGTTTGAGCAAGAATTAGATCCTACAGAATTTATTGATGTACATTTGGTTGATCTAAATGAAATGGAAGCGATGATTGCTAGCGGAGAGATAAATCAGTTTTTTACCGTGAGTGCTTACTATATGTCTAAATCTTTCCTAACAAAATAATGTAGGACTAAGAACTGGGGATTACAATGAAAGTTTTTTGGAAATTAATAGCTATATTGATTCTATTCATCTTATTATCTATCATAAGCTGCTTACTATTAATTAATCAATCGATGAAAATAGGTATTATAGTAGGAATCGTTTTATTTGTTCTGAATGCTCTTACTTTTCCGGTAAGTATATATGGACTGGTGAAAGGTAAGATACTAAAGTGGAAGCTCTATAATAGAATGGAAGTAGGGGGCTTACTATTAGGTACCCTATTCTTAGCGTTGTTCATTTTTCTATTTACCATAACAAATAATGCGATGGAAGACACTTTAGAAAATCCAACTTTTAGTGAAAAAACACGTCTCGTATTAAACTTTTTTACTTATCAATCTACACAAAAAGATGTTGTAAAAGAGAAAAGAAAAGGAATTACATACGTGTTTCATCCGGAAAACAGAGATACCGTTGAACAGTTTGAAGCGTTGCTTTTGGAAAAGAAATCATCTATGGATGCACTTTTTGGAAGCGAACTGAAAGACCAATTAACGATAGAAATTTATAATGATAGTTCTAGTCTCCAAGCAAAATCAGATTTTGTTGATGTTACTGGTTATTATGATTATTTTAACAAGTCTATTAATGTACTTAAAATAGATACAAATTCTAATGATAATTGGAAGCAAAATCTAATACACGAATATACACATTACAGAATTCAACAGTTCTCTAAGATGAACCACCTTGACCAAAGTTCTAAACAAGTACCTTTATGGTTTAATGAAGGGGTTTGTGTATTAATAGGTTATCAGAATGGACAAATAAGTAGTGTAACCGAATTAAAAAATATTGCTGATTTTCATTTGCTGGACTCAAGTGATAGTTTTCATGCAGCGAGAGAAGATTATATTCCATATCTTCAGAGCTATTTTGCAGTGAAAGCATTAGTAAACGATTATGGTTCGGCAATAATTCCAAAACTTCTCATTTCAAAAACGGTGAATGATTTTTATTACAATCTTGAACAAATTACTGGTAAGAATTTAAATGAGTTTAAGCAAACCTTTTTAAAAGAACTTCAATTGAAAGAGGAAGAGATAACCGAAAAATTTGCTCTCGTTTCAAGTGCTATTTTGGCTCATCGATACAAGGAAGCAGAAAAATTATTAACTGAAATAAAAAACGTTGGCTTTAAAGAAGATATTGAATACGCAAATTCGCTTTTAGTACAAATCTATTTGGAACATGGATTGTATGAAAATGCAATAAAATTATTGAATATTGAAATACAAGATAAGGAAAATCAGGTGTATTTAGCTAATGTAATGCAGTTGGCGGAAATTTTTCTTTTATACGACACAGAAAAAGCTTTAAAATATTCAGAAATTGTCGAAGTAGAAGCGAAGAAAGCCCCAGTATACAACATAGATAGAGCTGTGAATTTTGCAGAAGCGCTTCGTTTAATAAATTCTGGATTTCCTGTTCCTGGTTATAAAATACTGCTTGAAGAAGAGCAAATTTTTAACGCACCAATACGAAACAAATTGCTCAAAAAGTTAAAAGAAGAATATCCAGGAGAGTTTTAGTTTGAAATGAAAGGAGGTAACTAGATTGGCTTTCGTCTTAGTGCTGCAATGGGAAATGAAAAGATATATCCTATCGATTGGATGGGATATGTAAACCATAGAAGTATTGTAGAAGTTTTTGAATGGGCAGAAACCAATCAACCTGAATATGTTATAATCTACAAAAGGAGTGATAACCGTGGAAGATCAAGTATTAAAAATATTAGTTGAAATGAAAAAAGATATGCAAGAAGTGAAACAAGAAGTGCAAGAAATGAAACAAGAAATGAATGGAATGAAACAAGAATTAGTAGAAACAAAACAAGAAATGAAAACAGGTTTCGAAGCGGTAAATACACGACTGGACAGAGTTGAAGAAAAGTTAGATGGTATACCTAATTTGGACAACAAATCGCTCATACGACGGAAACGCTAGCAACAATAGAGACTAAAACAGCATACTTATTGGAAAAATCCCAGTTACACGATCTGGAACTTCATAGAATTAAACAAAAAATATAAATTTCTAGCATCCTATTGGGTGCTTTTTCTTTTGCCTCGATTAGAACTTTCTAGAATTGTTATCTATAGGGTCCAGTGAAGGCTAAGATTCAGCTACTTTAATAGGTTGAACTACCGAATCGCAAGTTATAGAGTTCAAATCGCAAAATAGGATGCTGGAATCGCAAAATAATACGCTCAAATCGCAAAACTCCCTGTCAAAATCGCAAAATATAGTGGTTTGCAAAATTTTAGTTGGAATAGGTTTTTTCTTACAATATTTTCAGCGAATTTAAAGGTTTTTAAAAGAAGTAGGTTGGAATTAGTGTATAATATTGGTAAGTTGTATTCTACTCATTGAAGGAGGTAATTCAAATTACCTTTATTCTAGGGTTACTTATTTTCTTTGTTTTTTGTATCTTACTTTCTTTAAGGGCAATTGAAAAACTGTTAAAAACAATAGTAAATCAAAACGATCGTGTAACAGAACTTCTTACAGAAATTAAAGATAAAAAGTAAAGTTTTTTATACGAGCAAAAAACTAAGATAGTTGGTGATACACGTGACAACAGTAGGTTTAATCAGGCATGGTATGACAGAATGGGATGAACTTAGAAGAGCGCAGGGGATATCTGATATTCCTTTAAACCAAATTGGTATAAAGCAAGCTCATGCATTAGCAGATAGGCTTTCCCTAGAGGAGAAATGGAATGTCATCATTTCAAGCAATTTAACTCGTGCTAAAGAAACTACACAAATAATCGCAAATAAATTAAATATGCCTATTTCTATTTACGACCAAAGAATTCGTGAAATCAATTGTGGTGAAATAGAAGGAACAACGGAAGAAGAACGATTTCAAAAGTGGGGAATCAATTGGAGAGATTTAGATCTGGGTTTAGAAAAAATTGAAGAAGTAGCAAAAAGAGGATTAGAATTTTTAGATGAAGCAGTAATTACATATAAAGATAAGCGAATATTGGTAGTAAGCCATGGCGCTTTAATTGGACTTACATTACAACACTTGTTACCTAAGATGTTTCCAACTACATACATTGAAAATACATCAATAACCATTCTAGAAAATTACGAAAATAAGTGGGACTGTAATCTATATAATTGTACCAAACACTTAGAGGTTCATTAAGCACACAAGGTATATATGCTAATCCAATTATTTTAAATAGGAGGGTTTATGTTGAGAATCATTTTAGAATTAATTCGAATTATCTTGTTACTCGGTATTTCGGGTGTTTTTATGGGATTTTTTATAAATAATATTTATGGAATTTTCAAAGTTGATTTTGGGAATTCTTATTTAGGATTTCTACCGGGTGTGGCAATTTTTATAATGTTTTTTGTGCTCTATAGGAATAAGCTACAATTCTCTGGCTTCTACAAAGGTGAGGGACAAGTAAAATTGTCTAAAAGAGTGAGTATTTCACTGGTTTCTTGTTCAATCCTTCTTCTAATAATTGTACCCTTATTTCACTGAATATAGAAGTAGCCATTGATCAGTCTGAAAATATTGGGGAAATGTGGTAGGAAAATGACGTGTGTCATCTTGAGAAGGAGGGAAATTCGTTGTTTAAAAGAAGTTTTTCTATTAAGCAACTTAGATTGTTTACTTCTATTTTAGTGTTAATAGTAATATTTATAGGTGCAATTTCATTTTTTCTAGAAATTTATCCAGGTGGTTACTCACTTCAAAACGTAAATCAAGAAAAAGTAACTTTAATTAAAAAAGGTTTAATACAAAAAGAACAATTTGATTTCAAAGTCACAACTGAAAATGAACTAAAGGTCGCCTTATTAAAAAATGAGGTGAGTTTTGTAAAATCATTTTGGATTGCTAGTGTTTGCGTAATAGCAATTTTTTTACATTCATTAGCTTTGTATTACTATTTGAAATATAGACAAGCGTTCTTATTAATTTTGACATTTTTTATATTACTTATTCCATTAGCTGTTTATGTTTTCATCAGGAGTTTGAATTTTATCGAAAAATTATTAATGGGATTAATTTCCATGTAGAAATATTGTTCCTTACTTACAATGTATAAATCAGATTTATGATAACCCGATTCAATTGTAAAGCCAATTCGCCTTCTGGTGAGTTGGCTTTTTAATATTACCAAGTTACACAAATTACATTGACACACACAGTAATATGTTATACATTCTAATTAGAGGTGATGATTGTGTCTGGAAATGAAGTAAGTGCCGATTTGATACGTGGAAATATCGACACAATTATTTTGCGTGTTTTAAAAAATGGAGACAATTATGGCTATGAAATTATGAAAGCCATTTCTGAAGGAAGTTCAGGAGAGTACATTTTAAAAGAACCTACGCTATATAGTAGTTTAAAAAGACTTGAAAAAGCCGGTTTTATAAAAGCATATTGGGGCGATCAGTCGCAAGGTGGTCGTAGAAAGTACTATGCACTAACGGATGAAGGTTCAACTGCATTCATGGAAAATTTATTAGCGTGGAATAGAGCGAAAGAATTAATTGATCGGTTAGTTCAAGAAAGGAGTGAGAAAAATGAATGATGTTAGAAAACATGTTGATAAAATGTTTGCTAAATATCCTAAAACAGATGAAACTTTGGAATTAAAAGAAGAAGTAATAGGCAATTTAGAAGCAGAAATAGAGGACTTGCAAAAGAAGGACATATCATTTGATGAAGCATTCCGAGTTAGTATTGGAAAGATGGAGAAACTGGATGATCTAATCGATGGAGTAAAATCGGTACAGATCAGTAATATTATTATGGAATTGATGCAATGGACGCTTATCTACACACTATTTGCATGGATTCTTACCATTCCTTTAAGTATATTCAGTTCAGTAAGAGGTACTTCTTGGATTCTTTTCATTATCATTATTCTAATAGGCGTAATTTATTTGGTTCTATATTTTAGTCGAGGGTTTCTTAATAAATATACTGTAAACATAAATCTTTTCAAAATTGCTGTATGGAGAAAATATAGTTGGATTATTTGGTCTTTATTTATTCTTATGAAATGGGGAATGACAACGGCGCTAGTTTTTGGTAGTAATATCTGGTTTTGGCGACCAATTTCTATTAATGGACCATACGAATTTGCGGGAATTTGTTTGATGTACGCAATTCCCCTTATCACAATTATTCTTCCTCTTCTAATGAATAAATTGAAAAGGATTGTTGATACAGATGAAGAATAAATGGATCATAGGTTTATTTGTAGTGGGTCTTATTCCTTTCATCTGGATGCAAATGGTTTATTTTCCAGGTCAGGAAAAACTTCGAGAAGAAGAGAACTTGAAGCAACTCGATCCAGAAACGCATGATTATGAAAAAGTGCTTAAATATGAAAATCTTTATATGGGGAATGCTAGTAATGATTTTAACCTATTTGGCAATTTGCCATTAAAACAGCATCTTGGAACATTTGAAATAGATTCAGGTCATTTTCTACTCATTACTAATTACGGCTCTTCGGAAGGCGAATCCGAACGTACTATACAACAGGCGGTTATATATAATACGACAGCTGCTTTTGTCCTCATTAAAAATTTACAGCAAATCGAGATGCGTTTTCCGGGTAAGTCTTTTACAGTTCAACGTAGCAATGTAGAAAAGTGGTTCAACAGCAATCTATCTAATTTAATTGACCCTGTACAATTCAAGGAGAAAGTTCAAGAACCACTGAAGAAAAATGATTTAGACGAATGGTTGGCAACTTATACAGAACTCATGAAATAAGAATAGAAACGATTAACAAAAGGATCAGATTTTTCTGATCCTTTTTTGTGTAATAAAGAAAATTATTCGACTGGAAATCTAATAAGAATCATACGTTTGTGCTAATGTTCAGTCAGATGTGAAAGTAATTTTTGGAATAATGGAACTTATTATATTTGGAAACGTAAGTATGATATAGAGATAGTAAGAAAGGTCATTTTGTGAAAATAGAATGGTAGCTTTATTATCTTTGATTGGCTTTGTACCATTATTTTGGATTAATTAAGCAAATTGGAGAATGCCGAATTGACACTGTTGTTACAAATGCTTAGTATTTCATACGGATATAAGAAGGAGTACATATGAAAATTGAAAATGGTGAATATCAAGTAGTTATCAATGGAATCCTACATTGGATAAAAGTTGAAGGGAAAGAAAATAATACGATCCCGTTAATTGTTATTCATGGTGGTCCAGGAGGAAACCTATATACATTTGAAAGAACAGTTGGTCCATATCTTGCTAAAGAAAGAACAGTTGTATATTACGAACAGCGTGGATGCGGAAGAAGTGGCAAACCTAATTCCGATAATGCTTATTCTATTCATGAATTAATTGATGACTTCACGAAAATTCTTCGGTGGATGGGTATCAATAAAGTTGATTTATTAGGATACTCATTTGGTGGGGAACTAGCACTTGAATTTAGTTATGCAATTCCAACTATAATGAACAAATTAGTACTATCTGGGCCAAGCTTAATGGCTTTAAAGACCCAATATATGGTACAAATAGCTGGTTTCGTGTCGATAGCAGATCCTCCTTTAGTACAAAAAATGGAAGAAATACTAGAGGAAGACACCTCAATTGAAACTAAATACAAAAAGGTATGGGGAACTGTTGATAATGATACAGTTGACCGATTATTCTTTGTGAATCAAGATATAGCTAGAAAATACCGAGAATTGGCAAAGGAAAGTAATTTGCATAATACAGGACTGATGCTAGAAGCTTTGCAGGAAAACCCGGCAGAAATACCTTTATATGAAAGACTTCAAGATATTCCACATAAAACATTACTTATTACTGGAGTTCATGATCGAAATACGGGGATTCCTATCTCTAATATTATTAATAGAAACCTAGCAAACAGTGAATGGAAATTGTTTAATCACAGTGCTCATTTTCCGGAATTAGAGGAAACGGATAAATTTATTAGGGAAGTATTGAATTTCTTGAAAATTCCTTAACTTAATAGAAAAAGAGGGAAGAATAATGAATATTAGGCTCGCTGAAAGTAAAGATATTGGCCGGTTGATTCATATGAGATGGGATTTCACACTGGAAGATAATCAAGCGAAAATTTTTGATGAGAGCGATTTAGAAGCTTTTAAAATAGAGTGTCAGGACTTTTTAGAAAAAGCTTTCGATAGTGAAACCTGGTTTATTTGGGTTGCAGAGGAAAACTCAAAAATCGTATCTCATATCTACATAGAATTAATACAAAAAGTACCACGTCCTGGTAGGAGAACTCATCCATTTGCGTTTATGACAAATGTCTATACAATTAAGCATTTTAGAAATAAGGGCATAGGAAGTAAATTGATCACAGCTATAAACGAATGGGTAGAGAGGGAGAAGTACGAATTTATCATCGTTTGACCAAGTGATGATAGCATTGATTACTATAAGCGAAATGGTTATAAGCATTGTAAAGAACCTATGGAGTTTTTTCCTTCATAAAAAGGAGGTGTTCAGATGAATACAGACAAGGAAACACCTGAAAATAGAAGAGAAAGATTAAGACTAGAAGAATTGAAAAGGAATCCAGCTGGGAATTTAAATGATGCTTTTAATCGAGCAAGTAGTGGTAGTTTTATGGATATGGGTTGGAGAAGTACAGGGGTACTTATTCTTGTTTTAATAATCGGTTTTATTATTGTATCAATCTTTTTCAAGTGATATTGTTTGTTCTTGGAAACTAAAAAAATGGATGAATCACATAACTAATGGGTGGTGTAAAGTTGGAAATATGTATTGAAAATATGAGTGAGCAGATAGCGAAAAAAATACTTGGTTGGAAATACGAGCAACCATATGATTTCTATAATAATGAATTGACGGATGAATCTATTAAGGAAATGCTAGATGGTTTTTACTATGCACTTTTCAATCAAAATAAAGCATTGTTAGGATTTTTTTGCATTGGGGAATTTGCACAAGTTCCAGTTGGAAACAAATTTGGTGTCTATTCAGATGACTTCGTGGATATAGGGTTAGGTATGAGTCCGAAACTTGTAGGTAAAGGTAACGGTTTTGAATTTTGCTCATTTATTCTAGGTCATATAGAAAATAATCATTCTGGTACTCCTATTAGATTGACTGTAGCAACGTTTAATCAACGAGCTATTCATTTATATGAAAAGCTTGGATTCGTTAGGAAAAATGAATTTACAACAAATTTTTCGGATTTTATTGTTATGGTTAAATAATGCTTTTTCTGTGAAAAAAGAGACATGCTTCACTATCTTTTATATTTCCAATTTTCACTCCGATAAATTTATATTGTCTATAAAATTTTAGTGAATTATAAATTAGTTGGAACTTTTGCAATACTGGAATCTTGCTGAAGGAATAAAAATAATAGATGAATAAGGTATATGAAAAGAATTAAAGGAAAAGTCGATTAGTAATTAATCTTATTAAGTGGAAAATAGCCAGCAACATCACATTAGCTAGCTACAATCATTTCGAAAATTCAGGAGGCAATTGTTAATTGGTAAATTACGGTGAGGATTTATTTAAAGGTGCAGCATTATATTATTCACGATATAGGCCAATATATTCTGCTTCCTTGATAAGATTTTTAATAACTAGATTTATTTGGATGGAAATGGCCGAATGTTAGATTTAGGCTGTGGGGATGGAAGACTAGCTTTAAGGTTTTCAGATTGGGTTGAAAAAATAGTTGGAGTCGACATGGAACCTGAAATGATTCAACTAGCACAAAATCTTAGCAGAGAATATCGGATAGAAAATATAGAGTGGTTTAATGGGGACATTGAAAAATATAAAAGCCAATCCAATGATGAGTTCAGAATGGTAATTATTGCAAAGGCTTTTCACTGGATGGATAGACCAGTCGTTCTAGATCATTTATATGAAATGATCTCTGTTGGCGGTGGTATAGCTATCATAGACAATTTTTCTCCAAATGGAATACTTTTACCGTGGCAAATGAAAGTGAAAGATGTAGTAAACCATTGGTATGGAAATGAAAGAAGAGCAGGTAATACGATTTATTCCCATCCGGAAATTACACACCAGGAAATAATTGCAAATTCAAATTTTGGTTTAGAAGTTCATCAGATCCCACCCTATGCGCATTGTTGGACAATCGATTCTATAATCGGCAATCACTACTCGACTTCTTATGGTTCTAAACGATTTCTTGGAGAAAATGTGGATTCGTTTGAAGAGCATTTAAAAGAAGAACTATTGGCCATCGATCCAACTGGCGTGTTTACAGAAGAAATTAATATATCGGTTAAACTGGCTGTAAAAGAAAAAAAGTAACTGACATAGAAATAAAAATGAAAAGTAATTTCTAGGGGTGATAAAATTGTTTGAAATTAGATACATAAAAGAAAATGAAAAGAATTTTTTAATGGAGATGCTTTATGAGTCAATTCACATAGAGATAGAGAAAAAACCACCACTTGATGAACTGCTTTGTACAGATGAGTTGAAGAAATACCACCAAAACTGGGGTCGAAAAGATGATAAAGCTTTATTAGCGATTGATAATTCAGGAACTCCTGTAGGTGCAGTATGGTATAGATTATTTAGCAGTGAAGACCGAGGGTATGGCTATGTGAATGATGTATACGCCAGAGTTAGGAATTGCTATAAAAAAGAAGTAAGGGGAAAAGGTCTTGGTACTCAACTAATGTATTCAATAAGAGATGAAGCAAAAAGTAATAGCTTTAAAGCATTATCATTAAGTGTAGATGGTGACAATACGAATGCTATAAATCTGTACCGTAGCTTAGGCTTTACAGAGGTGGAAATAGAAGGAACTTCAATTACTATGTTGTTAAATACGTAAAGTTGTATTTAAGTAATACTAATCTTAAAATTATGATTCTATTTGGAGAGTGAATTATGTCAAACTTTGATACGCTTTGGGATTACAATCATCCTGAAGAAACCGAGCAGAAATTTCTCCGTTTGCAAAAGCAAGCAGAGGACTCAGGAAACATTGGCTATTTAGCGGAACTTTTGACTCAAATTGCACGTTCTCAAGGATTACAAGCTAAATATGAATTGGCTCATGAGACGCTTGATCGTGCAGAGAGTTTATTAAACAAAGATTTAATTGTAGCTAGAATTAGATATTTTCTGGAAAGAGGTCGAGTTTTTAATTCCTCCTCACGACCACTGGACGCTATTCCGCAATTCCTCCACGCATGGGAATTAGGAATCCAATTTGGTGAGGATGATTATGCTGTTGATGCAGCGCATATGTTGGGAATTGCAGAAGTAACTTCCGAGAAACGAATGGAATGGAATATGAAGGCGCTAGAGTATGCCGAAAAGCATCCTAAAGCTAGCCGTTGGTTAGGTTCGTTATATAATAACATCGGTTGGGCAAAAGTGGAGAATGGAAATTTGGAAGAAGCCCTTGAATTATTTAAGCGTGCGTTGGATTTCCGTATGGAGCAAGGTAACTCCAATTCGGTGTTTGTTGCAAAATGGTGCGTAGCCAAGGTGCTGCGTTTAATAGGTCAAGTGGAAGAGTCTTTTGCAATTCAGAAGGAATTACTTGCAGAAACGAAACAAACCACCAATCCCGATGGATATGTATTGGAAGAAATCGCAGAGTGTTTCCTATTGCTAAACAGAAACGAGGAAGCAAAACAATACTTTTCTTTATGCTACGATCGCTTAATACACGATGACTACCTTGTATCCAATAATCCAGAACGCATCGCACGCATTAAGGAAATAGCAGGAAAATAATCATTTAGCCACAAGGTTAGGGTTAATGCCTATTTTCATTAAAGTATGCGGAGTAATTTGTATAATACTGTGTTTTACCAGGAATCACATTGTGGTGGCGTATTTTATATTTCAAATGGAGTTAAGGATAATAAAATTGGCGTTCCTACAATTAGTAGGAACGCCTTTATACTTCAGGAAATCTTGTTATTTGTGATGATTGTCTAAACTAATTGGAAAATGTGTAACCTTCAAATACTTTTAGCCCTTCCTCATTTAAAACTTGTTCTACTACTACTGGCTTATTTGGGCTTTTTTCGATCACTTCTTTACAGGAAATCATAATATTACTTCCTGCAATTTTTGCCAGTTGATCATGTGAAACACTATAGACTATTTTGCCTAAATTAGACCATACCATTGCTCCTGTACACATTACACAAGGTTCGCAGCTGGTATATAAAGTATATTCACTAAGATTAAAAATGTTGTTCTCAGAGCAATAAGTACGAATAAGCCCTATTTCAGCATGATGTGTAGGATCACAATTACTATTTATTTTATTTTCTCCATACATTACGATTTCGTTATTTTTTACTAAGATAGCACCAAATGGTTCATTTCCATCTTTTCTAGCTTGTAAAGCCATTTTTATGGCTATTTCCATAAATTGTTCATCTTTTTTTGTCAATTATAGGACCTCCAGTTCACTACTAGTATAACAGAAATATTGCTGCTTAGAATGAGACTAGAGAGAAGCTTTCAGAACTTAAGCCACAGTTTTGAGCAAAGAAGTTATCTGCATGAGAAAAAGGATTTCCAAAGCGAATGTAGAATATAGTAAAGTATGTTCTTTTTAGGAGGAAGAATTTAGTTATAAAAATGTTAATAGGGAAAATGCAAAGAATATTTAATAATGAATTTATTTTGGGGGTCATGAGGAAATGAATTATAAAATTATTGAGGAATTTGACGAAGACCAATTAAAAGAAGTACATAGTTTATTTAAAAATGAATGGTGGACGAAAGATCGTCAGCTTTCAGAAATTAGAAAAATGGTAGAAAACAGCGGTGTGGTAATTGGATTAATAGATAAGGATACAGAAGAATTAATTGGATTTGCAAGAGTGATTACAGATACACTTTATCGAGCGTTTATTTTTGATGTTATTGCTAAAGAGAATTCTAGAAATAGTGGTATCGGTACTATATTAATGAATAGTATTTTAGAACACCCACTCGTTCGTGAAGTAGATAGAGTTGAACTATATTGTCCTGAAAGATTAGTTGGATATTATGAGAAATTCGGTTTTTCAACTGATGTAAATGGTAGTAATTTAATGAGATATAAGAAAAACGTTTTAATGAATTTTTAAATAATATAGCATGTTAATGGTAATAATGGTTTACCGGTCAAATTAAATATCTTTAAAGCTAAATTAACGTGTTTGATATTGTCTTTACTCCTCACAAAGTTAAGACAATTTTAGGATGGTATAACAAACAAAATGGTGAATTTTAGTAAAATGTATATATTAGCGATATCTTTTACTAAGGAGGAAATATTTTGAACAAGTCTATATTAAACTACGAGGATTTGCTAGTAATGTTAGATGCTTTACTAAGAGAGCCTAAAGAATTTTGGGAGGATTTTTATAAAGATAAGACGAAAGAAATTCCATTTTTCAAGATTAAAGGCCCTGATGAGAATCTTGTAGAGTATTTTAACAATGGGCTTGCACCGAATCGAGTATTGGAATTAGGTTGTGGACCTGGAAGAAATGCTATATATATGGCTAAACAGTCCTGTAAGGTGGACGCTTTAGATATATCTGAAAATGCGATTAAATGGGCTAGAGAACGAGCGCTAGAAGAAATGGTCAATATTAATTTTCATTGTGTTTCTCTTTTTGATTTCAAGTTCGAGCCACACTCTTATGATTTTATTTATGACTGTGGGTTATTTCATCATTTAGCACCACATCGTAGATTAACGTATCTTGAAATTATTAATAAAGCATTGAAAAAAGGTGGGTACTTCGGAATTGTTTGTTTTAATACGGATGGAGCATTAGATACATCGGATTGGGACGTCTATAGAGAAGGGAGTTTAAAAAGAGGGATAGGATACACGGAAGGACGATTAAAAGAAGTATTTTGTTACGATTTCAATATACTTGATTTTAGAAAAATGGAAAAAATAACACAACCAGATGAATTATTTGGAGAAGACTTTTTGTGGGTAAGTTTAATGCAAGTTAAAGATTAGTTTGCCTTCAATTATAGGAGGTAACAGCAACAAGTATGGTGCATTTTTATTTTTGTGAAATATCACTCCGAATAACCATCTTTTTGTTTCGAAGTATCTAATAAATTTAGTTAAAGCATACAATTCAAAAACCGTTGTATCCTCATAGCATCTAAGCGGTTAAAATAGACTGATTCCCTTCAAGCACAGACAAAGTAATCCATCCGAGCAATAACTCATACGTGGATTACTTTTTTCGTGACATTGAAAAAGACAATGTATTTAAAGTAACACTTAATGTCTAAAACTAGTTATTAGCAATTATTCACACTAATAAGGAATAACTAAAGGGACTATAGCTATCGAGATCGAAAAGAATACAAATTTTTTTTTAAAAAGCTATTGAAAAGAGTGATAGTATGAGTGTTAATGAATTCATGACACAATTCATTGAAAGATATCCTGATATTGATAGGTTTGATTGTGCTACAGATAAAATGATTGCAAAATATGAAGAAATACTTGGATATCGTCTGCCGGTTTCATTTATGGCATTTTTGAAGGAATTTTCTAATGGTATATTTCTATTGGATTGTGAACCTATTGGAGGTGTCAGTAAAGATTCGCCTTGTGGTGATATTTGTAAAGTCAATAGAATTATTGAAGACATTCCGAATGAGCTATTAATTGTAGAAACCAATGAAAGAATAGAATCTAATCGTCTTTTATCCTTTACTACGTTTGATGCTGGTAATATCTCGAACAATCACTGGGTATTTTTATGCGAAGATGGTGTTCCAAATAATGAATATCGGGTTGGGCTTGTTAGCCAATCTTCGCATAAGATTGTAAAGGTTTTAGACAATTTAGAAGAATGGTTAACAATATTTTGGGAACAGGATGATGAGGACGAGATGACATATCCTGTGTTCCACGTTCTTTACCCATCGTATGAAGAGCGTGGAGAAATACTATATGATTGGTGGTTGGACTGACAAGATTCTTTAAATTATATGTAAACGCAAGATCAACCTTATGTATTGCAAAATCAACTCTTCATAACAGGAATAGAAGCAGTGAAGACAGCAGTATCCGTGGTAATGTGCAATTTTTTCTGGTCACCAGGACAAGTTAGTTCAATAACAAAATACTGTTTAATATAAAAATTAGCTATATGTTTATTTTCTTAAAGGAGATAGAAAAAATGGAATATAAAGTAAAAGCTTATGGAGATGCCATAGATGTAATAGAAGAGATTGGAATACTCCCACTTGCACCTTTAATACCTAATTTCCCTTCTTTAAATAGCATAACGTCACCAGAATATTGGCATTCTGAAACAGAGTTTGATCCTTGGATTTGGAGAACAAAATTTTCAACTGATGGGGTTGCGGCATACGGTAAATTCATTAAGAAAAAATCGGTATTAGTTTCATTTAAGCTTCTTCCTTATGTAAAGAGTGTCTTAGGTTATGCTGAATCAGTAGAGGAACGATATTTTAATGGAAATCTATCAAAAGAAGCATTTGAAATTTACAAAATAATTCGCCAATTGGAAGGGATAGACACAATGGCGTTAAGAATAAAAGCAGGACTAAAAGATAGTCATAAAAAAAAGATATTTGAGAGCGCATTATTAGAATTGCAAGGATCAATGGATATTGTAATTTCAGGAATACAAGAGAAAAGAAATGAAGACGGTGAAAAGAATGGTTGGAGCAGTACAGCTTTCGAGACGTATGATTTGATTATTGCAGATGAATTGAGCCACTTGTGCAGAGTTTTGAACCAGCCGTTGCAGAGAAAAGATCCAGGCTTTGCGGAACAGAGAGCCACTTGAATCGTGCAAAATGAAAGTATACGGTATTGCAATCAGACTTGGCGTTGGAACTTTACATGGAGTGGCGGGCATGATAGCCTTCGCAGGCAGAGCCAGCCCTTGAATATAGCTGGCTTCTTGGCTAGGTGCTCATGCCCGCAGAGGCTCCATGTCAAGTTCCAACTTTGTGTAATTACACTCAGTATTACTTTTTTAACAAAATACACACTACTTATTGGTACATTCACGTGGCGGTAATCGGACAGTGGCTCTCTTTACCGCACTTACTGGCTCTGACGCTCGCAAACAGTGGCTCAAAACTTCGCATAGCTGGCTCATTCTGTCTGCAATACTCATGATTCTTGGGCTATAAGAAATAGAATAAACACTATAGAAACAGACAAAGAAGAATCAAGGAAATATCTTATAACCTTTTTTTCAAATATATGCAGCAATGAATCGCTAAAAAAACTTGAAAAAATATTTGCAAAGTAAAGAAAAGATTTGGGGTTATTTAATAGATGTTGATCTTTACATAACTTTATGGAGGAAGGTACTATGAAAAAGTTTGTTTTTATATTTGGGCCACAAGCAGTTGGGAAAATGACGGTCGGACAAGAACTAGCTAAGTCAACAGGCTTAAAGTTATTTCATAACCACATGACTATTGATTTACTAGAGCCACTATTCGGATTTAGTCCAGAAATGTGGAGATTAACGCACCTATTTCGGCAGGAAATATTTCATTCATTTTCTAAAAGTGATAATTACGGGATGATTTTTACTAAAGTATGGTATTTTAATCAAAAAGAAGATTGGGATGATATAGAAAATATGTGTCAAACAGTGTCTTCTGAAGGGGCTGATATTTATTTCGTTGAATTAGAAGCCAACGTAGAGGAAAGGTTAAAACGAAATCGTACACCCCATAGACTTGAATTTAAACCAACTAAAAGAAACATTGAACAATCTGAACAACATTTACTAAGCACCATAGAAAGTAGTAGGTTGAATTCTAAAAAGGGTTAAATTGAAAAGGAAAATTATTTAAGAATAGATAACACTCATTTGAGAGCGGAAGAAGTAGCACAAAGAATCAAGAAAGAGTTTCAATTATAGTGTTTATGTTCCTTAACGGTGCATAGTAGAACAGATGTCAGAGTGTCAAAAGAACCACAGAATTTATTCGGGAGGTATTTATGTACAGTTGTGAATAATTTGAAAGTTAGGGATATTCATTTTACAGAGACCAGTATTTATTACATTTTTGATTATTTCTTTGGTTTTATTTTTAGTAGTAATAATCCCTCAACTGAAAAATAGAATAATGAACGGTTTTACTTGGATCAGTATTTCAATAATCTCTATTGTGGTTTCTAGTCAGCTTTTATTTTATGAAGCAATCATTGTTGACGAGATTAATTTAGGAGCAGATGTGGTTTCTACTTATCTGTTTCTGGCAATTATAGGTTTTAGTATAATTAACACTTATCTATTTTTTAAGAGGATTGAAAGAATAGAATAATAATTAATTTATCGACTCCTATGAAAATTTTAAATTTCAAAAACTGAAAATGGATATGACAAAAAGGGCTCACTGAATTAATGGGTTCTGTTTTGAACAAAACTGCAAAATGTCAATAAAAATTTATAACCAAAAGCGCCGCAATTGGTAGCAAATCTATTATAAGATTTGTATCAAAAAGCGGTCTTTTTTATTTCAGTTAATTGATTTGTGATTACAATACTAATTTTATAGAAGGAAATTTTTTGGTTTGGAATGAATAAGTAAATGATAGAAAAACGGAACTTTTCAGTTTTTCTAACGTATTACAATTAACAAATGATACTAATTTTGACGTTAGACATACTATCAGGGGGACTACTATGTGCAATAAACAAATCAAAAAAATAGGAAGCATCTTATTGTTGATGAGTTTGTGTTTTCTATTTGCAGGCTGTTCAGAAGAAAATCCTGACAACAAAGAAGAAGTGGATATTTCATCAGAGGAAAAAAATAGAGAAGCAGTCCAAGCTGTTCTTGAATCTGAATTTACAGTTCCGAACGAAGAATATTTGGTTATAGTCAAAAACATCGATAAAAAAATGACCGAAATAGGCAGCCACACACCTGAAGCTAATGAAGTAAATGGAGTAGAAGAGTCGGGGGTTTCAGATGAATGGCATGCCTACGAGGACTTAGTTAAAAAAGTGTATGGACCTTACTTTATGGATTATACTTTTGATACCCTTATTTCTAATGTTATTGCTTTTAGATATCATTATGGATATTTAGGATTTAGCGAAAATGTTCGGTACGAAATGAAAGTTAGTGATATACAAGTAACTAAAAGTGAGAATAATAACACACCAAAGTTTTATGACTTTACCGCTCAGGTAGAATATACGAATAATGCAGATGAAGTTTCACAACACAAAGTAAAAGGTACCGCAATTCTTTCTGAACCAGGAAAAATTGGGAAGTTTGAAATACGGGATGATGGTGGTTTAGGAGAAAAAGTATCGCTGGATCGACAATAACAATAAAATAATCCATTATCATTAAGGGGATGGTTAATTATCGTCGCAATTGCATACTTACCAATTATTTACAGAATACATAAACGTCTTCATTATTTATATAAAGAGGTCAAAAGGTTAAATGGAGAGAATGATGTTTTTTAAAAGAGTAAGAAAGTATATTGATTTTCCTCCTTCGAAACCAGTGTTCCTAGAACTTTAAAGAATTAAATGATACCGCGGATTTTCGTTTCAGGTGGACGCTTTCCGCGGGGTGAGCGATGGGCCATCACCGCCCGCTAAAGCGTTCGTATGTGATGTCCCATCTTCTCACAGAGGATCAAAGGCTAAGAGCGCCACATCGTGTGGCAATGCCTTCGTGACCAACATCCTGTTGGCCACCCGCAGGAGTCGCCACCTGTAACGAAAATCCATTAAGTGAGTATTACCGAACAAGAAGTTTTAGCCAAGCTGTAAATAAGTGGATAGAAATAGTTGAATAACCGTAGTAATCATACCATCCTGTAATTGGGCTAGAAGTGTTTTTATGGTACCTACCTAATGTAAGATTTCCTATTTGTTTTAGTTTTACTGTACACAGTATACATGGATCAGTAGGCAGATGATTAGAATTAGTGGAACCTGAAAAAATAGTTAGCATCTATTGATAAAGTAGCGCTGAGCGGACGAAATTGTATCTTCGTCCGCTTTTAAAAGTATAGGAAAGAATTTATTCTCTCATTATCCAAACCTAATGCACCATGTCTCTAAATATTTCAAGAGGGCGACGGATAAACATCCGCCACAAGATGACCGAAAAAAATGGATCGTGAAGTGACGCAGTCACTTCACGATCCATAGCAGTAGCGGTAATAGTGTAGCCGATGTTTCATCCAAAGCACTCTGGTAATAGTAAAGACAAGTTGCACTTAAAGGGCACTTGCGCTTTTCTTAGTAACTGGGAGGTTGCTGGTATTTTACTTAAGCTTCAGGTTAGAAGATGTACAAACCGTTTATAGAAAGGATAATAGTAATGAAAGATGATGATCTTAAGAATGCCATTGAAAAGTTAGAACTAGAAAATATAAAGATGGAGCATGTTTCGAAAATTGGTGAAGGTGCTTGGCATAATGTCTATAAAATTGAACGGAATTTAGAAAAGGACCTTGTACTAAGAATTAGGAAAAAGATTGCATATGGGCAATTACAAGCATATAAAGAGATTGACTTGATTACTGAATATGAATCTTCAAAGGTTTATTACCAACAGGCTAATCAGTGTTCTTTTAACATTTGCCCTTCTGTTTTTGACTATTTTCTGGAAGAATCATCCGTATTTACCGTAGAATGTTTTATGGGTAAAGGAAAAATACTTCAATGTCTAAGCGATTCTGAAGCATTTACAATTGGAAAAGAGTTAGGCGAATTCTTTAAGGTTATGCACAGAAAAAATCCCGATATACAGGGATTTGGTAATATTATATGGAACGGAAAATACCTTGAAGGAAAGGTGAAACAAGAAACCAACTACATTTGGCAAAAGGATAACGACTTTTATTTATGTATATTAAATAGTTTGACTACAAGTGATTTAACATTTAATCGCGAAATAGTGGAAAATAAGATAGTAAACTTAATTGAAAATAGGCGAAAAAACGTGCAAAAGATATCATTAGTCAATCAAGATGTAACTCCAGAAAATATTATTTTTAATATAGATAACGTTTCTTTAATAGACCCATTTCCAAGGTTAGATTTCGATTTGAAATATGCTGGTTATTTTGTTTTTAGTTACAAATTCCTTCTTCCTGCCTATTCGAATGCATCAAGATACCGAAAGCATGCTTATAATCAAAATTCTAGCATATTGAATAGAATTGCAGACGGTTTTATGAACGGTTACATAAGTGATAATGAGAATTTATATAAATGTTTATTGGACGAATATATCTTGTGGATATTATTAGAGGCTTATGAACACTATGAAACATTAATTGAAAGTGAACTGGACCCTAAGACATTGCAACAAATGGGTGATAAGGACATGATTAAGAATAGATTAACATTATGCTTAAACGAATTAGAAAATTTATCTTTAGATAATTCATTCACCTTCTTCAACAAACGAGGATTTTAGCGGAAGAACTATGGTTGTTAATACAGCTCTTTTTTCTTGTACAACTAAAAGTCTGTTTAGACGTTTAATAAGTGCATTGCTACCAAGTCCTAAATACAATCAGCTGAAAAACCCAGTTCTTTTCGAACGGGTTTTTTAGATTGGATAATATAAGATCATACTTAATCGAGTTAATATGTCTCCTGAATTATGATAGGCATGTTGTCTATCTGCCTTGAATCTAATAGAATCTCCATTTCTAAGTGTATATTCCGTGTTATTTACACGTACTGTTAGTTCCCCTTCAAAAACTGTAATAAATTCTTCTGTTCCTTCTCTGTGCGAATCAGCGCTCAGGAATCCACCTTTTTCTATTTCGACTGAATAAACTTCAAAGCGCTTATCATCTTCAAAGGGAAAGTTGGGATAGACTCGATATTTTCCATTGTCTTCAGATAATGCTTGAATTTCGCTTCTTAAAATAACTTTTGTATCTTGCTGCGGACTATTTATTAGTGAGGTAAAAGAAATTTTTAACCCATTGGCTATTTTCCAAATAGTTGTAATCGTAGGGCTAGATTCACCCCTTTCTATTTGACCGATCATCGTTTTACTAACGCCAGTTAATTCTGCTACCTTTTCCAGACTTAATTTCTTACTTTCTCTAAAGGCTTTTAAGTTTTTTGCAATGATAAGATTAATTTCTTCCATAATTACACTCCTCTTTTACAATATAACGTCCGTGTTGTACAATAAAAAGGAAATCGTTATAGTGTCTATTTTAGTCATTATAACATACAATGCGGAAGGGGAGTTCAATTTGCCTTTATTATCATTTTTGCTATTTGTTTTTGTTACAAGTTTTACACCAGGTCCCAATAACATTATGGCAATGTTATTTGCTAACAAATTCGGGTTAAAAAAGACAATAAGATTTTGTTTAGGAGTGGGTGCAGGTTTCTTTGTCATCATGTTATTGAGTATCTATTTTAATCTTATGCTTGGTAATTTCATTCCAAAAATTGAATTTTTTATGACTATCCTGGGTGCAATCTATATGTTGTATCTGGCGACAAAAATTATTACTAGTAAAACAAATGATCAGGACAATAAGGTGGACAAGAATAACAGTTTTTTAACAGGTATGCTTTTACAATTCATAAACCCAAAAGGTATATTATATGGCATAACTGCAACATCCACTTTCATCCTGCCGTATCACACTTCTAATTTTATCTTACTATTTTTTTCGCTTTTTCTAGCTTTTGTTGGGTTTATGAGTACGTTCTGTTGGAGTATGTTTGGTTCGATTTTTCAAACCTTCTTATCTACCTATAGAAATCAGTTTAATATAATTATGGCTTTGCTATTAGTGTATACTGCATTTTCGATTCTTATAAAATAGTACAGGTTTTTGAAGAATATATAGTGATTTAAGGGGCACTTTAATTGAAAAAGAGGTGCTTTTATGAAAAGGATAAGTAGTTTTTTTCTTATCATTTTATTAACTTTTTCAGTTAGTAATTTAGCAAGTTCAGAAGTCACAGAAGCTGGAAGGATCGTCAAAAATACTTATGCAACAAGTGAGGATATTTTATTAACTTTAATTGAACCAGACATCAATACAATGATAAAGGATAAATACGGAAAACAAATGCAGTGGGAAGTTTCTAAAGTTTTAAAAGTAGGTTTAATAGTAGATCATACTAAAAAGAAATCTGAGTTTTGGTATAAGATGAAGTTGGCAGTTAGACTTGAGAATGAAAAAGAGGATGCCAATGGTGATGAGTTGGATTTAATAGATATTAGAATAGATGTTCCGAATCTATACACTGAAGACAGGTATGAAGAAGGAAATTCAAAAATGAAGATCTCGCTAATTGAATACACACAAATGAAAGCTGTTGAGAATGATTAAATTTTTTTTATAAAGTCTTACAAAATAAAGTCCTTTTTGAAAAAAAAAAGTAAACCGCCCTTGAACCTAGCTAGCAATAGGGTGGTTTACTATTTTCTGCTTTCTTAAAATCCTCTTTTATAAGGTGTTGGAGGGTTTGTTTTTCCGGTAATCACTTCTTCTGCATGAAGTGCCCAATATGGATCTTTTAACATACCTCTTCCAATAGCGACTAGGTCAGCGTCGCCTGCTTCGATTACTTTTTCTGCAAGATTCGGATCTTCTAGTATGCCTACCGCAATCACTGGAACATTCAATGCTTCCTTGTATGCTTGAGCAAACGGAACTTGGTATCCGGGAGTGTTTGCTGGTTTTATTTTACCTGGAGTTGCTTCACCACCACTTGAAACATGGAATACATCCACTCCAGCATCTTTATACTTTTTAGCAATTTCTAATGAATGCTCTAGTCCGTATCCATTGTCCATATACTCAACAGCTGATATGCGGAATAGGAGTGGCATTTCTAAAGGCATAACACTTCGAACTGCTTGAATCACTTCTACTCCAAATTTGGACAAGTCTTTTCCATATTCATCGGTTCTATTATTAATCGCTGGTGAGTGGAATTGATGGATTAAATAACCATGTGCTCCGTGGAGTTCAATCGTATCGAAACCTGCTGAAACCGCACGCCTTGCAGCTTCTTTATATTTTCCAACCATTGCTTGAACTTCTTCGGTTGTAAGTGCTCTTGGTATCTTCCAATCTACATCTACGGGAATATCAGATGAGCCAACAGGTTGCTTAGCATCTGTTGCTTTTCTGCCGGCATGTGCAATTTGAATGCCTATTTTTGCGTCATATTTATGTACTTCATGGACGATTCTTTCATATGCAGGAATTTGCTCATCTGACCATAGACCCAAATCGAAATCAGTAATTCTTCCGTCTGGCTCCACGTCTGTCATTTCTACAATAATAAGTCCTGTTCCCCCAACTGCTCTAGAAACATAATGTACATAATGCCAATCATTTGGGGCACCATCTTTTGCTTCTACTGAATACTGACACATAGGGGCCATTACAACTTTATTCTTTAATGTAAGACCTTTTAGTGTAATAGGTGAAAATAAATTCGACATTCCAACACGCTCCTTTCTTCTATTATCTTTTTAACTTTAGATGAAATCAATTAAACTGTTTTACAATAGAAATTACTCCTCATAATTATAAATTATTAGTTGTATTTATGCATCCACTCATGTTACATTGTGTATATTAATACTAAAGTAACGCATAATAATACATTGGGGGAATATTAAATGAATAAAAAAGTCGTTTTAGCATATTCAGGTGGACTAGATACTTCCGTAGCAATTACATGGTTGAAAGACGAGGGATATGACGTCGTTGCAGTCTGTTTAGACGTTGGAGAGGGCAAAGATTTAGCATTCGTAAAAAACAAAGCACTTGAAGTTGGTGCTATCGAAAGTTATATGATTGATGCAAGAGAAGAATTTGCGAATGAATATGCATTAGTTTCTTTACAAGCTCATACATGGTATGAGAATAAATACCCACTTGTTTCTGCACTATCTCGCCCATTGATCTCTAAAAAGTTAGTGGAAATTGCAGAACAAACTGGAGCAACTGCTGTAGCTCATGGTTGTACAGGTAAGGGAAACGACCAAGTTCGTTTTGAGGTTTCTATTAAAGCTTTGAATCCAAGTTTAGAAGTAATTGCACCTGTTCGTGAGTGGAGCTGGAGTCGAGAAGAAGAAATTGCATACGCAAAGGAGAAAAACATTCCGATACCGATTAATCTAGATAGTCCATTTTCTATTGACCAAAACCTTTGGGGACGTGCAAATGAATGTGGTATTTTAGAAGATCCATGGGCAGCACCTCCAGCAGATGCATATGAGTTAACGGTTGCTTTAGAAGATGCTCCTGACACTGCAGATATAATTGAAATAGAATTTAAAAATGGTGTCCCAGTTGCGCTTGATGGTGTTGAGTATAAACTATACGAATTAATATTAAAATTAAATGATTTAGCAGGTAAGCACGGAGTTGGTCGTATCGATCACGTAGAAAACCGACTTGTTGGGATTAAATCTCGTGAAGTATACGAAATTCCAGGTGCCCATACATTATTACTTGCTCATAAAGAATTAGAAGATATTACATTAGTAAAAGAATTGGCTCACTTTAAACCAGTAATGGAGAAAAAGCTAACGGAACTTATTTATGAAGGTCTTTGGTTCTCCCCATTAAGAGCCGCTTTAGAAGCATTCTTAAAAGAAACGCAACTATATGTAAATGGTACAGTTCGTGTGAAGTTATTTAAAGGACATGCAATTGTAGAAGGACGTAAATCTCCAAACTCTCTATATGATGAAAAACTTGCTACTTATACAGCGGATGATGAATTTAATCATGCATCAGCAGTTGGATTTATCGAGCTTTGGGGTCTTCCAACAAAAGTTCACGCAATGGTTAATCAGAAAGCGGAGAAGGTGAAAGCATGACCAAACTTTGGGGTGGAAGATTCCAAAAATCTGCAGAACAATGGGTAGACGATTTTGGAGCTTCTATTAGTTTCGACCAAACATTAGTAATGGAGGATTTAGATGGTAGTATTGCGCATGTAAAAATGCTTGGGGCATGTAGTATTTTGCCAAAGGAAGATGTCCTTCAAATTCTCGATGGTTTAGAGCACTTAAAGAAACTAGCTGCCGACAATGCATTAAAGTTTTTAGTTACAAATGAAGATATTCACTTAAATTTAGAGAAAATGCTGATTGATTTAATCGGACCTGTCGGTGGGAAACTGCACACTGGCCGTAGTCGAAACGATCAAGTAGCAACCGATATGCATCTATATTTGAAAAATAGAGTAAGAGAAATAATTGAGTTAATCGAGCTTTTTCAAAAAACACTTGTGGCACAAGCAGAAATCCATGTGGAAACACTTGCACCTGGATATACCCATTTACAACGTGCACAGCCAATTTCGTTTGCTCATCATTTAATGGCATACTTCTGGATGCTTAATCGAGATAAAGAGCGTTTTCAGGATTCGATTAAACGTATTGATATTTCACCACTTGGAGCTGGAGCTTTAGCGGGAACGACTTTCCCAATTGATCGTAAGCTTTCAGCAGAATATCTTGGTTTTTCGAATGTTTATGCAAATAGCATGGATGCGGTAAGTGATCGAGATTTCATCGTGGAGTTTTTAAGTAATTCTTCTATGTTAATGGCGCATTTATCTCGCTTTGCTGAAGAAATCATTTTATGGTCAAGCGCAGAGTTTAACTTTATTGAGTTAGATGATTCCTTCTCAACTGGCTCTAGTATTATGCCTCAAAAGAAAAACCCTGATATGGCAGAGTTAATCCGTGGAAAAACAGGTCGTGTTTATGGGAACTTGATGGGCTTACTTACTGTAATTAAAGGATTGCCTCTTGCTTACAATAAAGATATGCAAGAAGACAAAGAAGGTATGTTCGATACGGTGCTTACAATTGTTGGATCGTTGAAAATATTTGAAGGAATGGTTCGCACAATGAATGTCCATAAAGAACGTCTACACGATACCGTACACAAAGACTTTTCAAATGCGACTGAACTTGCTGATTATCTTGCAGCAAAGGGACTTCCATTCCGCGAAGCGCATGAAGTCACAGGAAAGCTAGTATTCTTATGTATCCAACGTGGATACTTCTTATTAGATCTTCCACTAGAAGATTTGCAAGAAGCAAGTAGTTTAATCCAGTCTGATATTTTCGACGTATTATCACCAATAGCTGCTGTCAAAAGAAGAAATTCCCTTGGTGGAACAGGTTTTGAACAAGTACAACTCCAAATTGAAGAAGCAAAGAAATTTTTAGAATAATAAAAACTGTAGACACTCGTTGATTACGATGTTGTCTGCAGTTTTTTTATCTATCTAAAAATGAATATGGTAACATTATGATAGATACAATTATCTATTAAAACCCTTGGTAAAAGAAAGAGGTGTTTCTATGATCAATCAATTACGCAAAATATACCCTTCACTATGTATATATACAGCGGGATTTGATGATTTAGATAGTAACTATAAATGGTTTACGACAGATAAAAATGAGATTATCGGGTTTTATGAAGAGGAATTAACCGCCAAAGATATTTCGTTATTAACTACTTTTTTATTGCCTTACCATATACAATTTCCGATTCCTACATTGGAAGAAAAAAAGTGGAGAGAAGTAATTTACTCTACTGAATCAAGTGCTGACGCTGAATTCAAATCGAGTAATTCTTATCGTTTTGTCTATTTCTCCATCCAAAAGAATCAAATTGATCCTATTTTATTCAAAGAAGTGATACAGGAGCTTTTTGCAAAACAAGTATCTATTTTGTGGGAAAATGGGCATGAAGGGGTCATTATAGAAGAACAAACAATCTATGAAGATAGTATTTCATTTGAACAGATTATCGATATACTAATGAGCGATTTATATGTAAAAATTAACTTTTTTGTCGGTCCCTTTAAGAAAAATTTGAAAGATGTAGCACAGCACTATCAATCATTAACAAATGTAGCCAAGAAAGTATTTATCTATTCGAATAAGACAGTAGTTACGTATATTGATGCATTACCATTTCTACTTATTAATCAAACAGAACCAGACTTACGTTCCGATATTAGCCAAACTATTTTACAAGAAACACTGACGGATGAAGAAACATTGAAAATGATCGAAGTGTTTTTTCAATGTAATTTAAATATCTCAGAGACTTCAAAAGTTTTACATATGCATCGAAATAGTCTTCAATATCGATTAGATCGCTTTTTTGAAAAAACGGGAATTGATGTACGTCAATTTCACCATGCAATGGCAGTTTACTTAGCATTTTTAGCTAGAAAGTGACGCAGTTTAAATGCGCCAAATTTTTCCTGGTAAACATGCACCCAAAATGAGCAAATCTTTGTGCATATTTACCATTATCCGAATTGAGTAAATATTATATACTTTTAATAGTTAGTGAAAGCACTTACATAGGGGGATTCATATGGCAGACTTGAAATTGGTAAACATAAAAAAAGTTTATGATAAAGATGTAGTTTCTGTACAAGACTTTAATCTAGAGATTAGAGACAAAGAATTCTTAGTATTAGTTGGACCATCAGGTTGTGGGAAATCAACTACACTAAGAATGATTGCTGGTTTGGAGGAAATATCAGAAGGCGACCTTTTCATTGGTGAAAAAAGAGTGAATGATGTTCCACCAAAAGAGCGAAATATTGCAATGGTTTTCCAAAACTATGCACTATACCCTCATATGAACGTATACGATAACATGGCATTTGGTTTAAAGCTTCGTAAATTTAAAAAAGATGAAATAAAAAAGCGTGTTGATAATGCTGCTAAAATTTTGGGACTTGAGGAACTTTTAAATCGTAAACCAAAGGCCCTTTCAGGAGGTCAGCGCCAGCGTGTTGCTTTAGGACGTGCTATTGTTCGAGACGCAGAAGTATTCTTAATGGATGAGCCATTATCGAACTTAGATGCAAAGTTGCGTGTTCAAATGCGTACGGAGATCCAAAAACTACACAGACGTTTGCAAACAACTACCATTTATGTAACGCATGATCAAACGGAAGCAATGACCATGGCAACTCGACTTGTAGTAATGAAAGATGGTTTTATTCAACAAGTTGGAGCACCTAAGGAAGTTTACGATGAGCCTAACAATGTTTTTGTAGGAGGATTTATCGGTTCTCCTGCGATGAACTTCTTAAACGGAAAAATAGTAGAGAATTATTTTGTCATGGGAGATGTAAAAGTTCTGGTTCCTGAAGGGAAACTGAAATTGCTTCGTGATCAAGGTTATGAAGGGAAAGATATCATTCTTGGCATTCGTCCAGAAGATATTCATGATGAACCAGTATTCCTTGATTTTTCTCAGGATACTAAAATCAAAGCATCCATTGAAGTTGCAGAGTTAATGGGCTCAGAAATTGTACTTTATTCTAAAGTGAATGACCAAGACTTTGTTGCAAGAATTGACTCACGTTTCAACGTTGTGGCGGGTGAAACAATTGACTTGGCATTTGATCTAAGTAAAGCACACTTTTTCGATAAGGAAACAGAATTACGAATTAAATAAACAGTTCTAATTAGAAGTGTTGCATTTATATCGTCAAATAAATAGAACCGTTGAAGGAAATAATTTTCCTTTAACGGTTTTTTGGGATTTTTTAATTTAATCAATCTTGTGTGGCATGATTTTAAGAATTTTTTATAAAACATATAAAATCCTAATTGATAATAATGAAATGATCAACAATTATTAGTGACATGGAGTGAAAATACATATTTTGTTAGTGAATTAATGGAAGATAAGAAAGGATTTTATGTCATGAGAAAATCTGAAAATGTTCACATGGAAATAGGTTCTAGTTGGAAATTAACAACAATTGGTGGTAACAAATACACTATTTTTTTTGAAAGAACACAAAAAGATCCAAATTTTATACTGTTGTCTAATGAAGAATACTAAGTCTCAGTAGAGGAAGGGAGTAAGTCAGGAAAAAAACCAAATTTCACAAATGTGATTGTAGATGATGAAACTGTAAAAATGTAATTCAATAAAAAGGGTACTAGAATTAAATAATGAAAATTGCTCATGTGATTTCTTATTAAACCAGTGTACAAATTTTAGGAGTGGTTATATTGAAGATAAGTAAACAGAACGCTGATCATTATATATGGGGAGATCATTGTGATGGATGGCATTTAGTAAAAAATAAAGAGTTAAGTGTCATTCATGAACGTATGCCCGTTTATACAACAGAAGTATTACATTATCATAGCCAAACCAGTAAATTTTTCTTTGTTTTATCTGGAATAGCAATAATTGAAATTGATGGCGAACTTAATACGTTAAATTCTTATGACGGTATAGAAGTACCACCTCTTACTCAACATCAAACACGTAATGAATCTAATCAAGATGTTGAATTTTTGGTAATATCCCAGCCAAATAGTAGAGGGGATAGGGTTAATAAATAATTTTCTATTGAACCAATAGTAGCAAGTTAGGAGAGTAAGTGTATTAACAGTGCGTTGTATTATGACGCTAAAGACACAAAAAGCGTAGCAAGGAGGGATAGTTTGCCCCTCAGTGCATACAGAGACCATTAATTAACGGATATAGACGAGGTAGAGAGCTTTTGTTCAGTTCGTGGACCGTGCAACGAATCTAGGTAAGATTTAGAATGATAATTCAATGACTCCCTGTATCCACCTACTGGTAGATGTCCTATAGAATTTAGAATTATCGTTGTTGCAAACATAAGTATTAGTTTTTTCAATTTAAATCGTCTTCTTTCTACTTTTTCTTTTAAAAATTTACACCTTTTTATATCTTAATACAATAGTCGATTTTAGTTTTCAAGTAAATAATAAAGTTTTTCATCAAACTATTTTGCTTGGAAGTGTTAAATTAAAGAGGGGAGGGGAATGAACAATTTATTCCTAGAGTCGAAATTGATGAGTACTTTGAACGTGAAGTTTCACTGGAAGAAACAATTATTATTCATAAAAGCGAGCTTACTGAAAGTGAACAGTACAGAGCAATCAAAATTTTAAACATTGTAATGCCAGAAGATGAAGAAACATTCACAGATTCCTTAATTGATTGGTTGAAGGTGATGCTGTCTACACCAACAGACGAACCTTTTATTATTGCTTCAACAGAATATTGAACAGTTCGAATCTATTGCAACTCTACAGACATAAACTAATCAATTATTAACTAATTGAAAGCCATCTCATTTCAATTTGAATGAGATGGCTTCTGTGTATATTTGATTGTTTAATCTATTAATTATTTTGATTGAATAATATGTTCATTTACAAATGCTTTTATGAAAAATAATTCATTACCATTAGGATCCCTTTTATTTTCTATCTTAAAGCACTCTATAGCAATTTCTAGTGAAGTGGATTTTACAATTTGACTTGCTGTTGTTAACTCTTTCCAATATATATTCATTTCATCTCTGTCGCAAATAGATTCATGACCAAGAAGGAACATTTCAGCATCATATTTTTGAATGTCTTTAATCATTGGCAATAACAATGATTGCTTGTAATGAAATAATGAATTTGTGGTTGTACCATATGCACTATCACCTAAAAAAATAACCTTTTCATCCGGAATATAAATGATTGTAGAGTCGTCGGTATGAGTGCTTTTGATTCTGTCAAGTATGCAAACTTTATTTCCCAAATCAATAGTTAATGTATTTTCAAAGATTATTGTAAACAGTCACTTTATTTCCTCAAAAAAGCATGAACTTTTTTCAAATTCCTTCAGTTTAACATCTATACTCTTCTGAGATAATGTGGTAAATTTTTTTCATATTATTAAGGGAGGGTTTTTTTGTGATTATTTCTTACGATTTTGGAGTTAATTTGAACGAGTATGCTTCAAGAGGGACGGCGAATTTTTTTCCATTATTAGAGACTTGCCCTAACTGTAACTGTTTGGCTCATGGAAACCTTCACCGGAATGGTTATTATTGGAGGTATGGGATTGCGGAGGATGTCACAGTCAAGATTCCTATTTGTCGTTTTAGATGCGTGGTTTGTAAGGTGAGTGTTTCGATTCTTCCAGACTTTCTGATTCCTTATTTCCAACATACGATTCATACCATACTAGGGCGTGTTCATCAGCTGCTTCAAAGAAAGCAAGCCTGCGGTGGAAGGCAATTATTAAGATTTCATCTAAAGCGCTACTTGAAAAACATTCATTGGATACATTGTTACTTTGTCGACAAAGGTCCTGTTTTTGGTATGTCAAATGAGATAAAAAAAGAAGCCACAAAATATATGAAAATGATCCTCGATTTTGGCGAATCACCCTTCTTGCGAAGGTCATGGGGTCACTTATCAAAATACTTTATGGCAAATTAATTCTAGCATATTTAGTGTGTTTAATAAATATTATTCGTCCCACATACCTTTTTCATAGTCAGGATTTGTCGTAAAAAGTAGAATTTAAATTATGGATGACCGGTCGTCCTTCTATCAAAAGGAGGAAGATTCCATGAATGAAAAAGTACGCAATGAGGTAGCTTTATTTCGATATGGGCTGATAGCCCCTCTATTTAATGGGCAAGTTGAAATGAAGGTATATTTTAATGAATTAGAGGGGAAGATTCACTCAGTTCCTTATTATGGGGAACGAAAAATAGCAGCTAAAACAATACAAGAATGGCTACTTCATTACCGTCGAAACGGATTTGAAGCATTAAAACCGAAGAAACGAGCGGACAGAGGGAATTCTCGAAGACTATCTCCAGATGATCAAGATCATCTTCTGGAAATACGAAAAAAATCCCTCCATATGCCCGTTAGTGTTTTCTACGAACAATTAATCGAGCGTGGAGAGATAAACAAAGCACAAATTTCTTACTCCACTATAAACCGATTATTGAAAAAGCACAATCTAATTGGAAAAAGTATTTTGGCGACGCCTGAGAGAAAGCGATTTGCGCATGACAAAGTCAATGTGCTATGGCAAGGGGATCTATCCCATGGGCCCTATCTATCAAGCAATAAAAAAAGTGTAAAGACTTTTTTAGTCGCTTATATTGACGATTGTTCACGATTAATCCCTTATGCGCAGTTTTTCACATCCGAAAAATTTGATGGATTAAGAATTGTAACAAAAGAAGCTTTAACTCGCAGGGGAAAACCGACCATTATTTATGCGGATAATGGCAAGATCTATCGATCTGAAACACTACAGTATGCATGTGCCCAATTGGGTATTACTTTAGCGCACACACAGCCTTATGACCCTCAAAGTAAAGGGAAAATAGAACGGTTTTTTAAAACGGTTCAAACTCGATTTTATCCGTTATTAAAAACAGATCCTGTTCATTCAGTTGAAGAGTTAAACGAACGATTTTGGCACTGGTTAGAAAAGGATTATCATCGCAAAGTGCATGCGTCCTTAGATGGAAAAACGCCACATGAGGTTTTTCAGGCGCAACTGAATCAATTGACATTCTTAGAGGATACATCCCTTCTTGAAACTATTTTCTTAAAGCGCGAACAACGTAAGGTAAAAGCGGATAGTACCATTACATTAAACAAACAGCTTTACGAGGTACCGAATCGTTTTATCGGGACCTCCATCGATGTGAGGTTAGATGAAAATGGTGTGTACGTATTTGAAGATGGTAAGAAAGTAGCGGAAGCAACGCTTGTTAATATGACTGATAATGCCCATGTCAAACGGGTACGTTCTCCTTTTTCATTGTCTCAGGCGACGAAGGAAAAGGAGGAGCAAGAAAATGTATAAAACATTTTACTCGTTGGCTCAAGCACCATTCTCAAAAGAGATCGCATCTTCCGATGCATTTCTTTCTACTGATTATCAAGGTGCAATTAGTGCATTACATTATTTGCAAAAATCAAAGGGGATGGGTCTTCTTATTGGCGATCCTGGTGTAGGGAAAACCTTTACCCTGCGATCGTTTAAAGAATCGCTTAATCCATCTTTATATCATGTCATCTACTTTCCGCTCTCGACAGGCGGTGTGATGGATTTTTATCGTGGTCTGGTCTATGGATTAGGAGAGGAACCGAAGTTCCGTAAAGTAGATCTTTTTAGACAAATTCAACAAGGTATTGAGCGAATGGCTTTTGAACGAAAAATAACGCCTGTTTTCATTTTAGATGAAATGCATATGGCAAAAGATGCATTCTTGCAAGATATAGCTTTATTGTTTAATTTTCAAATGGATTCAACAAATCCTTATATTTTAGTATTATCAGGTTTACCGCATTTAAAAACACGATTAATGTTAAATCATCATCGACCACTATCACAAAGAATGATTATGAAGTATGAGATCCAGCCATTGACTAAAGTGGAAGTTTCCAATTATATCAATCATCATTTGAAGTTAGCCGGAGCAAAAATGCCGATTTTCACTGAATCAGCTATAGAAGCAATCACCTTGCGGTCGCAAGGTTGGCCTAGAGTCATTAATACATTAACGGTGAATAGTTTATTATTTGGCTCGCAATTAAAGAAAGAACAGATTGATGAGGAAATCGTCCGGTTAGCCGTAGAAGATAGTGGTTTAGCATGAAGCGAGGCATCTTAGTTTATGATCAGCGAGAGCAAGAGTGGCGGGTGTGGATTGGTCAGACGCGTTACTGGGTACAACAAGGCTATACGTTTGAGTTGCGGATTCAGCAACGATATTTTAACGCATATTTAGAGAAAGATATAGATTGGTTCGTCACGTTGGATTATGAGGTTATTTTCATTCTTCACCTAAATGAGGTGTACAAGATTCGGATCAATACAATAGAATATATACCACTAGACACCCCGTTTTAGGGGTTTTCTTTTGTTTATGGATAGATGGATTAATGTGAATAAAGTTGGGCACATTCTGAAATTAAGTGAAAAAAATAGCACATTATTTCAGATTTCCCACTGGATTAATGTGAAAAGAAGTGCCTGGAATAATGTGCTCGGTTACAAGATTATATCTGGAGAGTTCAACTTAAAACTATCCCTGTTTGGAATATCAGTTTGAATAATCTTCATACACATTGCACTCATCTGATTATTATTCACATACTTTTGAAGTGAACTATCATCATACGAATAGCTTTTCCATACTTTCAATATTTCATTTGTTTGACTATTAACTATAACAGTGGCATCAAACTCATTCATACCTAGGAAATGATCCCAATGTGCATGTGTAAGAACTACATATTTAACTGGTGGTACATTTAGCTTCTCGATTTCTTGTAAAAAATCCTCTGCATGCTGAGTAGAATTACCAGAATCGATTACTAAACTATATTGGTCACCACACACCAATCCTAATGTTGGACGTTCTCTATCATCTTGATGTGATAAATAATAAATAGTATCACTTAATTTATTTAACATGTCATATCTCCTCTATTCTATTAATAATAATTCTATGAAAGAGAAAATCTACATGCGTATTATAAAATAAATACTTTAAGATTTTCTCCGTTTATTTTTTTACCATTGGACTTTTACCTCCTTATTTTACTATGGAAAAGTATAACATAATTCTTAACAATCTAATTTATTTTTTATAAAATTAAGAATATTGACATTAGAAAGTATGAGCATAAAACTAATTGATGGTCATTTTAAAAATAGTAGCAATCATAGGAAATACGTATTCTCACATATCCATGCTGAATCTAGACCTATCGATCTAAAATAAGTGAATCTCTTCTACTAGATAAAAATCCACAAGTACAAATTACCTGGAAATTTATAATTAGTTTATTGACAATTATGAATACCAGAATTATAGTTGATATTGTAAGGGCTTACAATTCATTGCCAAAATCTAAAACGTTTTCGTTGGATGGTAGCTACGAGTTATCTATAAAAACGAATCTGTTTTCAATAAAACTAAAACGTTTTCGGAACGGTTTGCCATTCCTTTCAGAAAGGAGAATTGGAATATATGATTAGTTATTCGCAAGGCAAAGAAGATTTGAAAGATTGGATTGTTTCGGAAGTGGGATTTCATCCTGATACACTTGGGAAAAGTGAAGCAATCATGTATCTTGGAAATGGCTATATGGGATTACGCTCTGTTACAGAAGAGCCATACATGAAAGAAACAAGAAATTTGTTTGTTAATGGTACTTTTAATAAAGCGTTGGAAAATGAAGTGACGGAATTGCCGAATTTGGCAGACGTTACGAAGATCGACATTCGAGTCGATGGGGAACGATTTAGCCTTGAATTTGGCGAACACAAGGAGTATATTCGCCAGATAAATTTAAAGACAGCAGAGTTGACGCGAAATTTCGAATGGATTTCTCCTAAAGGGAAAAAACTACATTTTCAATTTCATCGGTTTGTCTCCCTTCATAATTTGCATTTGATTGGCATGAAAATGATTATTAAATGTATCACAGATCCGGTTCAAATTTCTTTTGACTCAGGTATTAATGCACAAATGAGTAATTCTGGCGCACAACATTTTCTTGAAGGCGACCGTAGAATAGTTGATAAAAAATGTATTCAGTTAGTTCAAACAACGAATGAGTCTAAAGTGGATGTTGTCATTAATACTACCCACAAAATTATGATTAACGGTGAGGAATTTGTCAACGATCCTGAAATGAACATGGCTCGTCGAAAAGCTTGGCTAACTTATGATTTTAGCCTCCAGCCTCACGATATACTGGAAATGGAAAAGTTAACAACGGTGTATACAAGTCGCGATAAGGAATATAAATACTCCGACTACCAAATTCATAGACTTCAAGAGAGCTCTTTGAAAGATTTACAAGATTGCTCAGAAAAAGGGTATGATTTACTATTTCAGTTACATAAGGATGAATGGGTGAACGAAATATGGAATGCATATAATTTTGAGATAAAGAGTGAAGATTCTTTTGACGAACTTGCCTTAAGATTTTCACTCTATCATTTAACCATTATGTCACCTGCACATGATGAAAGAATGGGAATCGCCGCAAAAGCATTGAGTGGCGAAGGATATAAAGGGCATTCCTTTTGGGATACAGAAATATTCATTCTGCCATTTTTCATCTTTTCAAATCCGAAAGTGGCAAAATCACTTCTAACTTATCGATACCTTGGACTAGAAGGGGCTAGAAAAAAAGCGATTGAAAATGGATATGTAGGCGCGATGTTCCCTTGGGAAGCAGCATGGCCGACTGACGGTGAAGTAACACCGAAACTTGGCGATATTGATATCATCACGGGAGAACAAACGAAAATATGGTCTGGATTCATAGAACAGCATATTTCTGCAGATATCGCTTTCGCAGTTTATCAATATTATAGTGTTACAGGCGATAGTGGATTTATGGATGATTATGGTTATGAAATTATATTTGATACAGCAAGGTTTTGGGCAAGTCGTCTTGAGTGGAATGATGAAAAGCAAGAATTTCATATCAATAATGTAATTGGTCCTGATGAATACAAAGAACATGTAAATAACAACGCTTTCACGAATTATATGGCATATTTTAATATGAAACTAGCAATCCGTTATTATGAAAAACTAAAGAAAGAAAACTCAGTAGTTCTAAAAAATTTAGCTGAACGATTAGATTTAGATGAATCGTATCAATATTGGTGTACGAAAGTAGAAAACATCTTCTTACCTAAGCCACGTGTAGAAGATCTAGTCATACCACAAGATGATACGTACTTGCAGTTAATAGAAATAGATCTCGTAAAATATAAAAATCAAGAAAAAGTTAGAACAATCTATCGTGATTTTAATCCTGCACAAATTAATACATTTCAAGTGACAAAACAAGCAGATACATTACTCTTGTTTTACTTATTACAACAAACCTTTTTACAAGATGATAACCGAATTTCTGAGGCTGTTAAACAAGCTAATTTCAACTATTATGAACCGAAAACATTGCACGATTCTTCTTTGAGTTTAACAACTCACTCGATACTAGCTAATGATATCGGTGACCTGGATTTAGCGTATTCTTTATTTAAAAAGTCTTGCGAAGTCGATCTAGGGCAAATGATGAATACTTCAGACGATGGCATACATGCAGCATCTATTGGTGGGATTTGGAAAGGCGCAGTATTTGGTTTTGCCGGGATCAGACTTAGAGATGGATTGCTAAGTATTAAACCGAAATTACCAAAGCATTGGCATCATATGAAGTTCACAATACATTGGCGAGCTCAACCTGTCACATTTTTCTTTACATCATCAACCTTGTCTGTAAAAGCAGAAAACAAGGAAAAAGTTGCATTTGAGATGTATGGAAAAACGTATGAATGCAATGATTTCATTGAAATAAAATTAGATTCAATCGAGTGAACAATAGATGACAACGTATTAAGTTGTCGCTCGTTACAACAAAAATTTCTAGTATTCTCTTAATATACTAAGAGAATAAAGTAACAATTGTGGGTAGTTATAAAATGATTGTTCATTTTATTTACTATAGAAATAAAAATTTTAGGGGGAGGAATTCAAATGAAGTTCCACAAAAGAACGTTTGGTAGTCTACTTATAGTAGCATTATTAATGATTTTAGCTGCATGTAGTGGTAATGAGGAAGCCGGAAAAGAAAGCGAAAGTAAAGGGGGGTCTGGCAAATCATCCAATCAAAAAATCACCATTTTCCAAAGTAAAGTGGAAATTTCTGATCAGTTAGAAGCGCTAGCAAAGGAATATACGAAAGAGACTGGTGTGGAGGTAGAAGTATGGGGAACTACAGGTGATGATTACTTCCAACAGTTGCAAATTCGCATGAATAGCAATCAAGGACCATCCATATTTAGTCTTCAAAATGTTACGGAAGCTGAAAAAATGAAATCCTATGTTTACGATATGGATTCGGAAGGATATGTAAAAAATATTGCTCCTGGCATGGAACTAAAAATTAATGACAAAGTTGTTGGAGTACCATACGGTGTTGAAGGATTTGGATTAGTTTATAACAAAGATCTAGTTAAACCTGAAGATGTTGCCGATTATGACTCTTTTGTACGTACATTAGAAAAATTTAAAACAGAAGGTATTAATGGACTAGGGCTATCTAAAGAAGCTTATTTCTTAATTGGTCATATTAGTAATTATCCTTTTGCATTACAAAAAAACCATTATGAATACATCGATAAGTTGACAGACGGGAAAGTAACGATGGCTGAAACGAAGGAATTCCAAGAATTTGGAAAGTTTATGGATGCGATTAAAGCAAACACGCCTAGTCCTTTAGATGTGACATATGATAAAGAAGTTGGGGACTTTGCTGCTGGAAAATCAGCTATGATTCATCAAGGAAACTGGGCTTATGGAATGCTTTCAGATTTTAATGTAGATTTCGAAGTAGGCATGTTGCCATTCCCATTAATGGGTAATGATAAAATGGCTGTGGGAGTAGGTAATAACTGGGCGATCAATGGTAAAAAGGATGAAGCGGAAGTTAAAGCTGCAAACGATTTCTTAAATTGGATGTTTACAAGTGAAATTGGTCAGCGATACATTGTAGAGGAATTTGGATTTGTTCCTGCTTTGACAAATATCAAGTCAGATAAATTGGATCCATTATCTCAAGATGTATTGAATGCATCAAACAGTGGTAAAACAATTCCTTGGGCATTAAATTACTACCCAGCTAATATTATTCCGAATGATTTTGCGCCGAAAGCAGAAGAATTCTTCTTATCAAAGGATATGACGGGTAAAGAACTTATCGACAAGTTAGATGATGCCTGGAAAAACGCTGTAAAATAATCCTTAACTTGATAGTAAGATAGATGATAAACATCTGGACATCTCCTAAATGGGATGTCCAGTACTAGTTATTAGTAGAATTTACAAACTACATGAAAGAAGTGGTGACATGCCAAATAAAAGTAATAAGTGGTGGTATCTATTATTTACTACTCCGCTATTATTAATTTTTATAACAGTCGTGATTATTCCATTTTTAATCGGAATTTATTATGCCTTTTTCGAGTGGGATGGTATTGCAGCAAATCCAAAAGTGTTTGTGGGGTTTGAGAATTTTGTCCAATTGTTTGGTGATACACGTTTTCTTGCATCTACTTGGAAAACAATATTATTTACATTACTAGCAGTTATTTCTGTTAATGTTGTAGGCCTCGTTTTTGCGTTATTGGTGACATCTAAGCTTCGAACTGCGAATGCGGCACGTACGATGATATTTATGCCTTATTTAATTGGGGGATTAATATTAGGATATATTTGGCAGTTTATATTTTTAGATGTTTTTACGCTCTTTGGTAAAGTAACAGGCTTTGATAATGTGTTTTTTAATTGGCTTATTGATATTGATTATGCTTTATATGCTTTAGTTTTCGTATTTACTTGGCAAATGGCTGGTTATATAATGATTATTTATATTGCCGGTATTCAAGGTATTCCAAATGATGTAATCGAAGCATCAAAAATAGATGGTGCAAATGGATGGCAAAGACTTAGGAAAATCACTTTTCCTCTTTTAATGCCAGCTTTTACAATCAGTCTTTTTTTAACACTCTCATCGGCATTTAAGATTTACGATGTCAACCTATCTTTAACGAATGGTGGACCTGCTAATTCCACAGAAATGTTTGCGATGAATATTTATAATGAAATTTTTGGTTATAGTAATTATGGATTTGGTCAAGCAAAAGCAATTGTTTTCTTCTTTATCGTTGCTGCCATTACACTGACACAAGTTTATATTACGAAGAAGCGGGAGGTAGAAATGTGATGAAAAAAATACGTGAAATCACAAAAGAATTATTACTCCTCTTAATTGCGCTTTTCTTCCTTTCTCCTATCTACATAATAATTGTCAATTCATTTAAAGATCGTCAGGAGCTTTATGAAAATGCACTTGCATTGCCTAAAAGTTTTAGTTTTCAATATTACCTAGAGGCAATGGAAAAAATGAACTTCTTACATGCACTCGGAAATTCGTTATATATTACGATAATATCCGTTGTGATCATTGTCGTTTTGTCTTCTATGACAGCTTGGATGTTAGCTAGAACAGACAATAAGCTAAGTAAAATCATATTCATGACATTAATTGCTACGATGCTTATTCCTTTTCAAACACTTATGATGCCTCTAATGCAGTTCATGAGTACAATTACGAATACGCTTCATATACCTATGTTCAACACTCGTGAAGGTTTAATCTTCATGCATGTAGGATTTAGTTCGAGCATTTCTGTTTTTCTTTATCACGGTTTCGTTAAGTCTATTCCGATTACCTTAGAGGAAGCAGCAACTATTGACGGAGCTTCTAAATTTGGGGTTTTTTGGCGAGTTATTTTCCCTATGTTAAAACCGATTACGGTTACGGTGATGATTTTAAACGTTATTAATATTTGGAATGATTATCTATTGCCTTCTCTGACACTTACTGATAAGGGACTTCGTACAATTCCGCTATCTACTTTTTATTTCTTTGGTGAATTTACAATTAAGTGGAATTTAGCAATGGCAGGCTTGATGTTAACGATCATTCCCGTTGTGATTTTCTATGTACTTGCACAAAAACATATTATTAAAGGAATTGGAGAAGGAGCAGTAAAATAAATCGATTCTTGCAGGAGGTGTGAACATGCGAGAGTTTTCAGGTTTCATGGGAGTAATATACGGTTCAACTGAATGGATCATGCGATTTTCAACTATTAATATTATATGGTTTCTCATGAACGTTCCCATTACATTTATCATCTTAAGTCTATACTTGAATAATTTCGGCATTGAATTTTTTTTATCTTTATTGCCATTATTACTTTTCATACCGGCATTATTTATCCCAAGTACAATTGCCATGTTTGCTACAGTCCGTGACTGGGTGATGAAAAAGGACCAAAGTTCCCTTACGAAAGCGTTTTTTACCTACATGAAGTCTGACTACAAGAAAAGTTTTCTGTCGGGGCTAATTTTGATGTCTATTTGGCTCGTTTGGATAGCGGACTTTTATTATTTTAGCAAAAACGATTTATTAAGAATGATTTTTTTGATAGTAGGAGTTATCTTGTTTGTGTATTCAATTAATTTCTTTTCTCTCAGTGTACATTATCAAATGCGGATTAAGAAGTTAATCATTCATACGTTTTTTGTCACAGTTGGAAATCCTGTTTTGTTCTTTTTCGTCTTAACTAGCAATTTTGTTTTGTTTTATTTAAGTGCAACAGAGATTCTTTTCTTGTTTCCTCTTTTTACAGGATCTTTAAGTGCATATTTATGTTTCGCTATTTTTTACCGTTTAACTTTAAAAATGGAGAAAAAAGCACTGGCGAATAATAGTGGTTAATAAATATATAAATGTAGGAAGTGACTTTTTGAAATGGCTACGATAAAAGATGTCGCCAAAGAAGCGGGAGTATCCATAAGTATTGTATCAAAAGCATTTAATAATTATGTAGATGTCAATGAAAGAACACGACAAAGGATCTTCGATATCGCAAAAGAACTGAATTACACACCAAATATAGTCGCTAAAAATTTATCATCCAAAAAGCAAATGACTATTGGATTGATATCGTCTGGTGTTCTTAACAATAACGAAAAAGACAACAATGCATTTGATATATTCAAAGGAGTATATACCGCTGTTTCGGAAAGTCAATTTGAATTGTCCATCTATCTAATCGATTCATTGCGACAAAAACAAAAAAGCTATGCGCAATATTGTCGAGAGCGTAATATCGGCGGAGCTATTTTACAAGGAATTCGTATCGATGACCCGTATTATAAAGAACTAATCGATACTAATATACCTTGTGTAGTGCTTGACATAATGACAGAAACAGACAATGGATTGATAGGAAGCGTCTCCATTAACAATGCTGAGGCGAGTAGAGAGATTGCTGAGTATTTATTAGAACGTAATCATCGTGATATTGTCATTATGGCGGGTACGAGAGAAACTTATGTGAATACGGAGCGAATTAAAGGAGTACAGGATGCCTTTAAAGCTAATGAGTTGGAATTAGATGATGAAAACGTACTGTACGCTCAATTTTCAGAACAAGAAGCTTATGTTTTGGCGGAAAAATATTTGCAGACAAATCAGCCCACCGCATTTCTTTGCTTTAGTGATCTAATGGCATTCGGTGTAATGAAGGCAGTAAAAGAAGCAGGATTGAAAGTTCCAGAAGATATTTCCGTTACGGGATTTGATGATTTAATGCTAAGTAGTTTTACCCAACCACAACTTACAACCATTGGTCAGAACTTTTTTGAAATCGGAAGGTTGTCAGCAGTACTTCTGCAAGATTTGATTGAAAATAGGTTAGATGAGAAGCATGTTTATGCAAAACATCAGTTAATGGAACGGGAAAGTGTTAAGACACGTGTAAAGAACTGATACAGAAAGGAAAGTAACAAATGACCCAATATCCACAAGCTTTTATTTACGATTTAGATGGTGTTATTACCGATACGGCAGAATTTCATTTTTTGGCATGGAAGAAACTTGCAGATGGACTTGGCGTATCCATAGATAGACAGTTTAATGAGCAACTTAAAGGAATAAGTCGCATGGATTCTTTAGAACAAATTCTGAATCTAAATTCTTCTTTAATTAGATTCACTAATGAAGAAAAAGTGAATCTAGCAAATCAAAAAAATCAGTACTATTTGGAATTAGTAGAATCTATTAATTCTACAAATATTTTACCAGGAATAGAGTGTTTATTGAAAAAAAATAAAGAACAAAATATTAAAGTTGCACTTGGTTCAGCAAGTAAAAATGCGGTACAAGTATTAAATCAGCTAGGACTTACTAAATATTTCGATTATATCGTAGATGCTTCTAAGGTGAAAAAAGGGAAACCAGATCCTGAAACCTTCACAACTGCTGCAGATTATTTAGGGATTCCTTATTCTAGTTGTATAGGGATAGAAGATGCTGCAGCTGGTGTAGAAGCTATTAATAAAGCAAATATGTATTCCGTTGGTGTTGGCACAATAGAACATTTATCTCATGCGGATTATTTAGTGGGGGATACTTCAGAATTGGTTTTTGAAGAAATTGTAAGGCGATATAAAGAGAAAAGTGTATTTCGATAACATACATATGGAGGAGTGAAGGCTTTATGACCTGGAAATTGACTAAGTCAGAGATGGATAATCAAAACCTATTGTTAAACGAAAGCCTTTTATCTTTAGGGAATGGTTATTTAGGTGTAAGAGGAAATTTCGAGGAGGGCTATAAGGAAACATATAATTCGATTCGAGGTACATATGTCAATGCTTTTCATGATGAAATTGAAATTAGTTATGGGGAGAAATTGCATGGATTCCCAGAGACGCAACAAAAAATCTTGAATGTTATTGATGGGCAAAGCGTTCAAATCTTTTTGGATGATGAACTATTTTCTTTGTTTGAAGGAGAAGTTATAAGCTTCGAACGAAACTTGCATATGGATGCCGGTTATGCTGAACGTATCGTCCATTGGAAATCTCCGAGAGGGAAAGAAGTTAAAATCAATTTTAGACGACTCATTTCTTTTGTTACAAGAGAACTTTTTGCTATAGACGTTAAAATAGAGCTGTTAAATCAAGTGCAGCAGTTGAAGATTGTTTCGTTGATAAATGGGGATGTTTCAAATTTTGTGGATAAAAATGATCCTCGAGTTGCTTCTGGTCATGCAAAACGATTACATGTAACAGAAGTTCGAAAGGAAGAAAATTTTAGCATTGTTAAAAATAGGACCTATGCAACCAAGCTCGAAGTGGCATGTGTCGTTTCTTCCACCGTCAAATCTGAAGAATATAAGTATGCAAGTAAAACAGCGGATACTAGTGTTGTAGAGACCTATATATTTGAGGGTAATGAAGGAATTCAATTTACTAAGTACAATGTGTACACAGATACATTAAGGCATGGGGAACCCGTTATCGAAAAAGCTATTGCTATTCAACAACAGCTAAAAGCAGTAACCTTTGAAGATTTATTAAAAGAACAAAAAGAATATCTCGATAACTTTTGGAGTACATCTGATGTGATCATTAATGGAGATATGAAACTTCAAGAGGGAATTCGCTTTAATCTCTATCAACTCTTACAATCCGTCGGTAAAGATCCTGTAAGTAATATTGCTGCAAAAGGCTTATCTGGCGAGGGATATGAAGGGCATTATTTTTGGGACACTGAAATCTATATGTTCCCGGTTTTCTTAATGACGAATCCGACAATCGCAAAAAATCTATTAGTACATCGATACTCTATTCTAGATAGTGCTAGAGAAAGAGCGAAGGAGATGGGGCATAAAAAGGGAGCTTTATTCCCATGGAGAACGATTACAGGACCAGAAAGTTCGGCATTTTTTCCAGCTGGAACTGCGCAGTATCATATAAGTGCAGATATTGCGTATAGTTATATCCAATATTATTTAGTTACAAAAGAGGAAGCATTTTTAAGAGATTATATGGCAGAGGTCCTATTTGAAACTGCACGTTTATGGATTGATACTGGCCATATGAAAAATGACTTTTTTAGAATAGATAGTGTAACTGGTCCAGATGAGTACTCATGTATTGTGAATAATAATTATTATACAAATGTCATGGCAAAACATAATTTGCTTTGGGCTGCTAAAGTGTACGAACAATTAAAAGAAAATGATAGCAAATATCTGATGCAATTATCGGATAGGCTAAAGCTTTCTGAACAAGAAGTAAACGAATGGACCGTTGCTGGTGAAAAGATGTATCTTCCATATGATGAGAAATACAAAATCAATGCACAAGACGATAGTTTTTTACAAAAGGATCGTTGGGATATGGAAAATACGCCAAAAGATAAATTTCCTCTTTTACTGAATTATCACCCTTTAACACTCTATCGGTACCAAGTATGTAAACAGGCGGATACCGTTCTGGCACATTTTCTGATGGAAGATGAACAAGATATGGAAACAATAAAAAATTCTTATAATTACTATGAAGAAATTACAACACATGATTCTTCGTTGTCTTCCTGTGTATTTAGTATTATGGCTTCCAAATTAGGATATAAAGAAAAGGCTTATGCTTATTTTAAAGAAACAGCTCGACTGGATTTGGAGAACACGCATGGCAATACAAAAGACGGCCTTCATATGGCGAATATGGGTGGTACCTGGCTTGCTATTGTTTTTGGTTTTGCTGGTTTACGAGTTAAGGAAAGCGGTCTTTCCTTAGTACCATCACTTCCAGATGAATGGGATTCGCTTGAGATTCGTTTAAAATATCAAGATAGATTAATAAAGGTAAGTATTGAAAGAAATGCGATAACCTATTTGCTAATCGAAGGTGAGGGAATGACCCTCTCTCATAAAGGAAATATTATTTACCTCCAAACTGGAAAAGAAGTGAAGATTCCATAACGTGTGGTTCAAATGGAACATATAGAGTAATAAAGTCTTTAGACACGCTTATTACGGGTGTGTCTAAAGCTTTTTTTTATATGAATTAATCTCTATGAAATTACAAACAATAAAGATCTTTTGATATAATATTCTTAAAAGAAAAAATATTCTGGAGTTGAGTTAATGATTGACGTAAGAAGGGTGCATTTAGATAAAACAGTACGTTCAATAGTTATTTCCGATATCCATGCAAATTTAATGCTTTTTAAAGAACTTCTGGGCAAGTTGAATTATACGAGTGAGGATTATTTATTTATTAACGGTGATCTTTGCGAAAAAGGATCAAACAGCTTAGAAGTTGTCAAATATGTCAGGGAGTTATCCGAGCAATCTCAAAATGTGTTTGTAACAAAAGGAAATTGTGATCTATTACATCGTTATGTTTTTAATGGGAGTGAGGGAATCATTCCATACATGAAAAAACAACAGAATTCCTTTTTAAATGAAATGCTAGCATCACATAGTAAAACATTGGATGATTTTAATATACTAGCAAGTGGTCTAAATCCACCGTCTTTAGACGGTATCCGCTTTTAGCCTTGTTCTTATTTGTCCATACTTCATATATGAGGTGAGATTATGGATGGATATAGGAAAGGTAGTCATACGGTGTACGATATCAAGTATCATGTGATATGGGTTACGAAATATAGATATAAGGTATTAAGCGGCCAAGTTGCGATAAGGATAAGAGAGCTCATCAGACAGGGGTGTGAAGCAAGGGGAATCACAATCCTACAGGGGAGTGTGGGGAAAGATCATATTCACTTGTTACTGTCCTGTCCGCCAAGTTTAGCGCCGAGTAAAATCATGCAATATCTAAAAGGAAGGTCATCAAGATTATTGCAGGATGAGTTTCCAGAATTAAAAAAGAGGTTTTGGGGGCAGCATTTATGGGCAAGGGGTTATTTTTGTTCGACAGTAGGCACGATTACGGAGGAAATTATAAGAAATTATATAGCAAACCAATTCAACGAAGAAAAGAACGACATATTCCGGATTGAAGAATAAGTTTAGTTGTGATTACAGTGTGCTTAAGCATAAGAGCATTAAGAAGGACTTCAGCCTTTCCAACGACTTTAGTCGTCGACATTCATGTCAAAATCCACCTGCTTTAGCAGGTGGTCGTTTAATAACTTAAATGAATTAGCTCACTTTTATCGTGAGCATTTTCAGGATGAAATCGAATGGATGGAATCATCGCCAAATGCTTATGAAACAGATGATTTTATTGTCATTCATGCAGGCATTGAAAACATAAAAGATTGGCATCAAACAGAAGAAGAGTTTACTTTACATACAGAGTCTTTTTACGAAAAAGCACACCAAGCTGATAAAACAGTCATTGTAGGGCACTGGCCAGTTGTTAACTATCGAACAAAGCAGATAAGTTCACATAATCCAATAATTGACTTGGATAAAAATGTAATTTCGATAGATGGAGGAAATCAAATTAAAAAAGATGGCCAGTTAAATGCTCTAATTATTAAAAACGATACATTTTCATATACATATGTTGATGAATTAACAGAAGAAATGATTGTACAACAAGATTATTCCGATTTAACGAACAGAATAGGAACCGTAACTTATCCAAATTATGAAATGCGGATAATAAAGCGAGAAGAATACTTTACACTTTGTGAAAATAAGAAGCTAGGAATAGAGCAATGGATAAAAAATGCATATCTAATTGGTAATGATGATTTAACAAATTGCAGAACTGATCTCAGTACAACATTTTTGTCTGTTAATCGAGACGAAAAAGTGTGGATTGTGGATAAAGAATGTAATGGATATATTCTTATTAAAAGAGAAAATGGCGAAGTAGGATGGATACCCAAAAAATGTTTGGAAGTTTCGCATGAAGGAAGTATTTTGAATGATTCGTCCAGTAACTGAGTAATCGGGGGAGGAGAGAATAATTTGAGATTTTCAGAGATTCATCCATTTATATATATAATTCGAATTAAGCAAAAGAGCTTTTTTCGTTTTTTACAAAACCTGAGAGATAGAAAAAAGTTTGCAAGAAAAAGGAACAATATTTCTTATCCTTTTACTTGTAAAAAACATCAATCGCTCTTAAGGAGACGGTTGGGTGCTAGCGATCCACAGCTACAAGAAAATAAGATTGTGAATCTATCCATTGCATCGAATAGAATAGATGGAATCGTCATCCACCCTGGTGAGATTTTTTCGTTTTGGGAATTAGTAGGGAAAACAACTAAAGCAAAAGGATATATTGAAGGTATGCAACTCTCAAGGGGAGAAGTGAAAACTGGCGTTGGTGGTGGAATCTGTCAACTCGCAAACCTACTCTATTGGATGGTCTTACACACTCCATTAACCATTTTAGAAAGACATCATCATAGTTTTGACCCATTCCCTGACGAAGGAAGAGTTCTTCCTTTTGGTAGCGGTGCAAGTGTTTTTTTCAATTTTGTAGATTTAAGATTTCTAAATAAAACGGAGCACTCCTTCCAAATTCGTGTTTGGTTAACAGATAAGCACTTAAAAGGAGCCATTTATACGAACGAGCAATTGCATTACTCTTATCATCTAGAAGAAAGGAATCATATGTTTTCAAGGGAGAATGAAAAGAACTATAGACAAAATGAAATCTGGAGAAAAACGATTGATAAAACTACAGGGAACTATATAAACGAAGAACTCCTTATTAAAAACTTTGCTGAAGTGAAATACGAAATCAATTCAGACTCAATAAGCCCTCTTGTGTTAGAAAATAATGACTAACAAAGGGAAACATTAGAATGTAAAGAGATAATTATAAGTTACATAGTTTTTCTCTCTTTGAGTTGTCTTTACTTGCTTTATTCACTTGAATAACACATAAAACAACTGAGTACCACATAACCCAGTGGGAGTACCATATAAATTAATCCGAGTACCACATATCCTGGTTTGAGCGGCACATAACTCAGTCCTAGTAACACACATAATGGTATTTTCTTCAGACGACAAATATTTACTTTTTTGTGTAATAAAAACCATAACCAGAAAAAGGATTTGTTATTATGCAAAAATATAACCTTTTAGAAAGATTATTATTTCCTCCTACATATTTTAATAAAAAGAAGCTTAGAAACAATTTAAAAGGAAAGACTATTCTTATTACTGGTGCGAGCTCTGGGATAGGAGAGCAGGTAGCTTATCTACTAGCAGATATAAATGTACATTTAATCTTAGTCGGAAGAAGAGTGGAAAAGCTTTCAACAATGAAAAGTGAAATAGAAAAGGAATCTGCTAAAGTAAGTATTTTCAGGGCAGATCTTAGAAATAAGGAAGAGATGGAGGAGTTTCTGGCATTTATTCATCGACTACCTGATAGGGTGGATATAGTAGTTAGTAATGCGGGTATATCAATCAATCGCTCTATTCATAATTCATTAGACAGATATCACGATTTTACTCGAACAATGGCCATCAATTATTTCGCTCCAGTTCAATTGCTGTTGTCAGTCATTCCTTTGCTAGAAAAAAATAACGGTCAGATTATCAACATTTCTACCGTAAACGCACTGTTAATACCAATTCCGTATTGGGCCGCATATCAGGCTTCCAAGTCAGCTTTTGATACTTGGTTTCGATCTGTAGCTCTGGAGTTAAATGTCGTGGGGATATCTACAACCTCTATCTATCTACCATTAGTTAGAACCCCCATGATATTTCCAACTACTGCTTATCTAAAAATGCCTGCCATGTGCCCAAATCATGTTGCACAAATTATTTGTAAATCCATGTATACGAAAAGAAAAAAATATTGGCCGTGGTGGCTGATTTTTGGCCAGTTTGCATCCATATTTTTTAGGGGGATCTTGGAAGCTTACATTCCTATTGTTTTAAGAAAAAGGGAGGAAAGAAAATGAGATTAGTAAAACTTATGAACGTTTTATATAAGATCAAATTGTTTTCTCCAGTAGGATTATATTGGTTAATAATTGGTATTTATAAATGTGGAATAAATACCATGTTGTTGCTTTATATTGCCGAAAGGACAAACGGAAATAAAATTGCTCTAGTTTACGAAGAAGAAACAGTAAGCTATAAGCAATTACTGTTACAATCCGAAAAACTTGCCTTCATATTAAAAGAAAAATTCCAATTAAAAGCAGGTCAGAAGGTAGGTTTTTTGTGCAAAAACCATTCTTCTCTGGTGAAATCTATTTTTGCTATTTCACGTCTTGGATCTGATATATATTTGCTTAATGCAGAAATGAGCAAAATGCAGTTTAATCAATTATTAAATCTTCATAATTTCAAATTAATTGTCTATGATTTTGAATTGATTTCTTTCTTGGAAGAAACCCAATACAATAATGAGAAAATCTTGAGCTACCATGATAACTTGCAAGCAATTAATAACTTACTTAACTCGACTATTAATGGAAAATACAAGCTCCCAAAATCTTCACAAAGCAAAATTGTGCTGCTAACAGGTGGTACGACAGGGAAATCAAAGGAAGTCCAACACAGCCCATCATTATTCAATTTTTTAAACCCATTCTTAACTTTACTTACTCGATTAAAACTTTTTCATTGTAATACTGCCTATATTGCTACTCCTATTTATCACGGCTATGGGATTGCTGTATTATTTTCCTTTATTGCATTAGGGAAAAAAGTGTTTATAAGTAATGGATTTCACGCTGAAAAAGCGTGTTCTCTCATACGTGAGAACAAAGTTGATGTAGTTACTGTAGTGCCCTTAATGATACATAAAATGTTAAAAAACAATCCGGAAGATTTGAAATCTCTCGTTTGCATTGCTTCAGGGGGAGCTGAACTTAATCCGAAACTTGTAGGTGAGGTTTTCAGTAATTTAGGGGATGTATTGTACAATCTTTACGGAACTTCAGAAGCTGGTTTAAATATAATCGCAACACCTGATGATTTGAAGTATTCGGTTCATACGATTGGTAAAAAAATTGACGGTGTTTGCTTAAGAATATTGGATAACAATAAGAAAAATGTTCAAAACGGTATAATTGGCCAACTTTGCATGAAGAATACATGGTCGATGACAAATAAGGAGAATTTGTGGATTGAAACCGGTGATTTAGGTTTCCGAGATAATAATGGGTATTATTTTTTAAGAGGCAGAACAGACGATATGGTCGTTTCAGCTGGTGAAAATGTTTATCCGATTGAAATTGAGCAGGTACTAATAAATCATGCACTAGTTGGAGATGTAGCAGTTATAGGAATTAACGATGAAAAGTTTGGGCAAAGATTACTAGCGTTTGTGCAACCCGTAAATGCTCTTCTCACAAAAGAGGAACTCTTTGAATGGTTACGCCCAAGGGTTGCGCGCTTTCAATTACCTAAGGATATAGTATTTGTGGATATTATTCCCTACACACCTTTAGGTAAAATAGATAAGCGATTACTTAGACAAAATAAAAGAATGTTCGCACTTCTAGATTACAGTAAAATTTAGAGTTAGTAACAGCAGTTTTCCATCAGTGGTGATCAAAGTGGAATACAGGTTTGCCTATTATAATGCACTAGAGATCTATTACATTTTTTGTTTGTGCAAAATAAGATAGTTGGAAAATTTGTGAGTTTAGTTGGAAAACAGAATGATTTAGTTGGAATTATTGCAGGTTTAGTTGGAAAAGCCACAAACTTGAGTGATGTCAATTTCAAGAATGTAATTAGTTTACGATTTTAGCAGTTGTACACGTTTATGGACTAATAAATAACATCATATGGAGGAGAACTATTAAAAATGAAAAAAAGGCTTTCAGTTATATCATTTATTTTTATCATTTGTATAGTTTATTATCAAATGAATTATAAGACTTTAGAAGAAGCAATAAAGGAATCGAACGTCCCTATGGATGAAATTTTTTATACCACAGAAATGAAAGGAAATACTATTATCATATATGGGGATGATAATAATCTATCCGCTGGTCTGATCGAAAAAAGCTTCTTTGGCTATCGTTGGTCTGGAGGGGCTGGAGGTGAAGAATTTAATCGGAATGACTCGATATTAACTAAATCATTTACCAATTTGCTTCCTCGTAGATCATCATCAATAGATGATTACGTTACAATTGCAATGGGTGTTATTAATGATGATGAAATCGAAAAATTGCTTGTTCAATATAAAAATGTAGAAAGTACTGAGGCAACAATTCTGGATACCAAAAGAGGGCGTATATGGTTTAGTTTCTCACAAACTCCTATTAATTATGATCCAGAAGTGATAAGGATATATAAGGATGGAACCAAAATATCTGGATGGTATTAATTGATGATTGTTTAAGTAATTCTACTAACTTAAATATAAATAGGATGAGCAAATAGTTCGTATTTAGCAATAGATAATCAGAGTAATGCTATTGTCTACAGGCTTTATTAAATAAACAACATCTGTTTGAATTAGTTGAACATAAATACAGCATGAATTCTCAGGTATCCATGTTTAATATGTAGTTTTACACTAATACATGAAAAAAAAAGCGGTATGATTATTAATCAAATCATGCCGCTTTTTCAATGTATATTTTAACCTATGTCTTGCCCAGTAATGATAATATAACCGATTAAAAATATATTCAAAATGATGATTAACACGGTACATACCCATGCCAATAATTTAACGGGTAATTTATTGGCGAATTCACCCATTTTCCTTTTATCGCTAGTAAACAATACTAAAGGTACAACGGCAAATGGGAGAGCGAGACTTAAGACTACTTGACTCCACAAAAGTAGTTCACCAGTTCCTTTTGATCCAGCAATCCAAGTCACAATAAAAGCAGGAATAACTGCTAATAAACGTGTGATCAAGCGACGTAGCCAAGGTGTAATTCGTAAATGAATAAATCCTTCCATCACTATCTGCCCACTCATCGTTCCAGTGATCGTAGCGTTTTGCCCGGAAGCAAGTAAAGCAACCGCAAATAATGTACTTGCAATACCAACTCCTAAAGTTGGGCTTAATAATGCATATGCAGCCTCTATTTCAGACACATTTAAACTCGTTCCATAAAATGCAGCCGCTCCAAGAATTAAAATAGCCGAATTGATAAGAAAGGCTGTAGTTAAAGAAAATGTAGTATCGATAAGTGAAAATTTTAAAGCCTCTTTTTTTCCTTCTATTGTTCTTTTGTAGTTTCTCGTTTGAACGATGGAAGAATGTAAATATAAGTTATGCGGCATGACTGTAGCTCCTAATATACCAAGGGAAATAAAGAGCATGCCTGGATTTGTGACAATTTCCATTTGTGGTACATATCCACCGAATAATGCAGAAATCTCCGGTTTAGATATAATCACTTCGAATGCAAATATAACAAAAATAGTAAACATTAATACGATGACAATCGATTCGATAATCCGAAAGCTTTTCTTTTGCAAATAAAGTAAAAGTAATACATCTAATGTGGTAATAGTAATTCCTAACAGAAGGGGAATTCCAAACAATAAATTTAAGGCTATAGCTGAACCGATAACCTCTGCAAGATCTGTTGCAATAATAGCAAGTTCTGTTAAAATCCAAAGAAAAATGGCTGTTTTCTTACCGGTCGCGTCCCTTGTTGCTTGCGCTAGGTCTCTTCCAGTTACTATACCAAGTTTTGCAGACAAAGATTGTAGTAACATGGCGATTAAATTAGAAAATAGAATAACACTCAATAGGGTGTATCCAAAACGTGCACCGCCGGCAATGGATGTCGCCCAGTTTCCTGGATCTACATATCCTACGGCTACTAACGAACCTGGTCCTGCAAAAGCCAAAAGTTTTCGCCAAAATCCTCCCTTAGTTGGAACATTAACTGAGCTATTTACCTCTTCCAAACTCACATTAGAACTTTCTTTCAACCATCCCTGCTGGTTGGACTGATTTTTGGGTTGAGAACTCATTATTCATCCCTCCTAAATTTCTTTATATGTCAAAATGTTTCCTTAGGTCAACTTTTAAGGTAATAAAATACACTTTTTAGTATACGTAAATATAATAACACGGTATCTTGTCTTTGTAAAAATATTTTTCTCAAAAGAAACTTTTATTACGATAGGAACTTTTTGATAAAACGATGAGGTTGATCTGAGAATTTGATCACTCATTTTAGGATAACAGAAATAACTTGCATACCTTATCTAGCTAAACTTGTAAAAAGTTAAAGGGAAGGTAATTAAAACAAGAAACACCACTAATAATCCTCATTAGCGGTGTTTCTTGTCCAGAATTTAGCTTGACTTTAATATTCTATTAAACTTATTCTACTAGACCGAATGCAAAAACAGTTTGTTTTTTGTATGTTTCCTGCGCGTTCAATGTAACTGTGGGAAATCCTTTGTGATGCAAAGAGGCGGGGGAGGCTTGCGTCTCAAAACATACGCCTACATAAGGTTTTGATTTTCCATTCGCTAATGCAAGGTTGTCATCAAGGGAATTTGCTGTGTACATTACTGCACCAGGTTGATTTGTCTTAATTGTCATTTTACGTCCACTCGTTTCATCTCTTACAACAATATTTTCTTGTTTCTGGTGATTAAAAATAAAATAATGATCATAGCCATTATTTACAACCATATTTTGAATGAATTTAGAGTTAATGCCATCCGCAAGCTTTCTTCCATTTCGAAAATCAAATGGAGTATTCATTACGTGGACTTTTTTACCGGTAGGAATTAGTTCTTTATCCAACTCTACAAATTCATCACTGTCAATCATTACATGATGATTGTGTATCGTCGAAGATAAATTCCCGCTTAAATTGAAATACGAATGATTTGTCATTGTAAGAACGGTTGTTTGATCAGTAGTAGCGGAATAATCTATGATGAACTCATTTTTATTATTCAAAGTGTATACTACTGTAACTTCTATATTGGCAGGGTATCCACCTTCACCATCGGGACTTGTATATGTGAGTACCACACCAACTGTATCGTCAGTTTGAAAGGGTTTATCTTTCCATAATACTTGATGGAATCCCCCAGGCCCTCCATGTAAATGGTGGTTTCCTGCATTTGCATCTAATGTGAATGTTTGATTTCCCAATGTGAATGATGCGTCTTGAATTCTACCAGCAATACGACCAATAATTCCACCTAAAAAGTGAGTGTTTTTTTCATAATCAGCATAGCTTTTAAATCCAAGTACGACATTTTCTATCGTTTGCTCTCGATTTGGAACATTAATTTCTGTTATAATTCCTCCAAAGTTTAAAAAGCTGACAGTCATATTCCTGTCGTTTGCTAATGTGAATAACTTCCAATTTGGTTTTACGTTTTTTATTTTTAACTTCATGTACTAGCCACCTAATTATTTAATGCCTTAATAAATCGTTGACTTGCATTTTTATCCTTGAAAACGCCTGCATCTCTGAGTACTTTCGCAAATTTATGTCCAACTTCTTTTTTTAATATATCTTCCGCTTGTTTCATGCTTGTTAAATTCGGATATTTAAGTTTCAATTCATTAGCCCATTCATGATGATAGGATATTACATTGCTCTGTTCATCAAGTAAAAATTTCTTTATTTCATCTAATTCATCCTTCAGTCTTGCTGGTAAAACTGCCAGTCCCATTACCTCAATAAGCCCAATGTTTTCTTTTTTTATATGATGAACATCTGAATGCGGATGAAAAATTCCTAGTGGATGTTCGTCAGTTATTCGATTGTTTCGTAAGACAAGATCAAGTTCAAATACTTTTTCTTTCTTTCGGGCAATGGGCGTTATTGTATTGTGTGGCGTTTCACCTGTAAAAGCTCTAATATTTACTTCTTCCTCATTATAATTTTTCCAAATGGTGAGCACATGATCTGCAGCCAAAATTAACGGCTCTACTAAAGTGCTTTGTAATCTAATGGTTGTTAAAGGCCATTCCAGCAAGGATGCTGATACTTCAGGAAACTTATCTAGGTTGAAAGTAAATGCTTTATTTGCAAATGTCATTGGAAAATCATATCTTCCCGCTTGATAATGATCATGATTTAAAATTGATCCACCGACTATTGGTAAATCCGCATTTGAACCAATAAAATAATGTGGGAATTTTGCAACAAAGTTGAGTAGTCTTTCAAAAGTTTCTTTATTGATCTTCATATCACGATGATCCTCAGCGAGCAAAATACTATGCTCTTTATAATAGACATATGGAGAATATTGCAGATACCAGTTTTCATTTTCTAGAGGAATTTGAATCATACGATGATTTGCCCTAGCGGGATAACCTATGCGTCCGTTATATCCTTCGTTTTCTATACATAAAACACATTTTGGATAGCTATTATCCTGTTTGGATTCACTTTCTCTCTTAATCTGTTCTGGATCTTTTTCTGGTTTGGACATATTAATGGTAATGTCCATTTCACCATATATTGTTTCTGCTTTAAAAAGAATGTTTTTCTTTATACGGTTCATCTGGATATAGTTACTGTTTTTACTTAATTCATAAAAGTAATTTGTTGCTTCTATTGGAGAAACATTATACTTTTTTTGGAAGACCTCATTAATTACGGATGGTCTTGCAATAAAGCAGTTCATCATTTTTGCAGAAAATATTTCTTTTTCGTCAAACTTATCATCGATTAGCTTTTTTTCCAATGCATATGCTGTTATCTTTTCCAGGAGATTAGGAATCGAATCATCTGTTGGAAATAGTGTGGTTTCTGGAATGGATTCAAGCTTGAGAAGGGCAAGGACTTGGTTTCTTACATAAATCTCATCACTGGAATGGATAAGCTCAGTCTCAAGTGCTTTTTGAATAAGACCTGTAATATGATGGTAAATCATTCGTTTGTACCGTCCTTTTTATAGCCATTTGGATTTTTGACATGCCAGTTCCATGCATCTTGGATAATTTTATCGATGGATGTTCGCGTAGGATGCCAACCTAATGTAGTGGTGGCTTTAACGGAACTTGCTATTAAAATACTTGGGTCTCCAGAACGTCTGCTTCCTGATTTTACAGGAATCTCTTTACCAGTAATTGCTCTAGCTGCATGAATAATTTCGTTAACGGAAAACCCTTGATTGCTCCCTAAGTTGAAAATATCACTCTTACCATTATTATTTAAATAATTTAGCGCTAAAAGATGTGCATGAATAAGATCTTCCACATGAATGTAATCACGTATACATGTGCCATCACTTGTTTCGTAGTCTTCTCCGTAAATAGTAATATGTGAACGCTGCTCAAGTGCTACTTGTAGAATAATAGGGAGGAGATGTGTTTCTGGGTGATGATCTTCCCCAATTTCACCTGATTCCCGAGCTCCTGCAACATTAAAATAGCGTAACGCAACATATCTTATTCCATGTGCCTGCTCACACCATTTCATCATTTTTTCCATTATTAGCTTTGTTTCTCCATAAGTGTTTGTCGGATTTGTTTTCATATTTTCTGTGATTGGAACAGATTCCGGTTCACCATATGTCGCTGCAGTGGATGAGAAGACTATTTTTTTGACATCATTTTCTGTCATTACCTGAAGCAAAACTTGTGTGCCATATACATTGTTATCAAAGTAGCTAAGTGGTTTTTCCATGGATTCCCCGACAAGCGAATTAGCTGCAAAATGCATGACTGCTTCAATTGTTTCATTATTAAAGACAGTTCTCATAAACTCTATATCTCTGCAATCACCCTCGTAAAATGTTGCATGAGGGTGGACAGCTTCTCTATGTCCAGTCTGAAGATTATCTATAACGACTACATCTAATTTTTGATCAATTAGTTGATAAACTGCGTGAGATCCAATATATCCTGCGCCACCTAAAACTAATATACTCATTTATACCACTCCATCCATAATTTCTCTTGCGCCATCAGCAATAGTTGCTTTATAAAAAGATGCTTCATAACCTACTGCTTTCGTATAGGTTTTATTGACATTTTCCATAAAACTTTCGACCATATCCTTTTCAACAATTGCAATTGCACACCCACCAAAACCAGCACCGGTCATGCGAGCACCGATTACACCTGTTTGTTCCCATGCTGCCTGAACTATCGTATCAAGTTCAAGCCCTGTCACTTCATAATCCTGCTGAAGAGATAGATGAGATTCATTCATCAATCTACCAAATGCATCTAGCTTACCTTGCTGTAATTGATGAAGAGCTTTAAGTGTTCGTTCATTTTCATAGACAGCATGTTTTGCACGCTTTAAGTTTATTTCATCCTTAATGAAGTGCTTATGTTGCTCAAATTGCTCTATTGTTAACTCACCTAAACTTTGAATGGGAAGAAAGGCTTGTAAATCAGTTAAAGCTTGTTCGCATTGTGCACGTCGCGTATTATATTGTGAATTCATTAATGTTCGTTGTTTGTTTGTATTAATGATAAGAATTACGTATTTTTCTAGTTGGATTGGTGCGTATTGGTATTCTAACGTTTGACAGTTTAATAAAATAGCATGATCCTTTTTGCCTTTTCCTATAGCAAATTGATCCATGATTCCGCTATTGACCCCAATATATTCGTTTTCTACCTTTTGTCCAAGGAGAATCATTTGTCTTCGATTAATCGCTAAATTATATGATCCTTCCAATAGAACGCCAGTGACCATTTCAATGGAAGCAGAGGAGGAGAGGCCAGCCCCATTTGGAATTGTACCGAAAAATAAGATGTTCATACCCGTTTTTATATCCATTCCACTCTCGCGCATATATTTAATCATCCCTTTTGGATAATTGGCCCAGTCATGTAACGGATTATACGTTAAATCTGAGAGTTCACATTCAATGATACCCGTCTGAGGAAAATTGAGAGAATAAAAACTAACTCTTTCATCATCACGTGGTTGGGTAAGTGCGTATGTTCCGAATGAGATGGAAGCTGGGAGTACATGACCGCCATTATAATCAGTATGCTCGCCAATTAGGTTTATTCTACCTGGTGCGAAAAACATACGAGGCATTGCGTTAGTATTAAAAATTAGTTGAAATTGTTGTATTAAATCTGAATTGGACAAGGGATAAACCTCCATAGTTAATAAATTAATTTAACTAAGTGTACTACTAATCATTTAAATATTCAAATAAATTAATAGAAGTAAAACAAAAAAATGGGGTGTTAGTGTAATAAGTACAGCTAAAATTCACTCATCTATATGAATAGAAAGATAATTTTAACTATTGACACTATTTAAAATGCGTGATAACGTTTAATCTATTAATTAAGTTAATTAATTAACTTAATTGTTTTTTCATTCTAAGTGATTAGTAGGAAAGGAAGATGATTAATGGACTACGAAAAATTTTTAGGCTTAAGAAATAAAGTTGCAGTTGTAACAGGAGCTGCCTCAGGAATTGGGTTAGCAACCTGTCAGTTACTCTCTAAAGTTGGTTGCCATGTCGTTTTACTTGATATTAATACAGAAGTTGGTTTAGAAAAGGCAAATGAGATTAATGAACAAGGTGGAAAAGCAACTTTTTACACCTGTGATGTAACATCAAGTGAGGCTTGTAAGTCCATAATTACTGAAATTGAAAGCGTTTTCAAGGGAATTGATATTCTATTTAACAATGCAGGAGTTATCCGCAGGAAAAACATAGTCGACCATAGTGAAGAAGATTGGGACTTAGTGATAAACGTTTCTTTAAAAAGTGTTTTTCTATTATCTAAGTATGCGATACCAGTTATGGCTAAAAACGGTGGTGGCAGCATTATTAACACAGGATCCGGTTGGGGTCTAAAGGGTGGAAATGAAGCTGCATCCTATTGTGCTGCAAAAGCTGGAGTAGTAAACGTAACAAAAGCAATGGCAATTGATCACGGAAAAGATAATATTCGTGTAAATTGTATTTCCCCAGGTGATACGGACACACCCCTCTTAAGAGGAGAAGCCGAACAACTCAACCTAAACGTGGATGAATTTATTAAGTCTTCAGGTGTAGATCGTCCACTTAGAAGAATAGGAACACCGGAGGATATTGCAAAAGGCGTATTATTTCTAGCAAGTGATTTATCTTCTTGGGTAACAGGAACGTCTCTTGTTGTGGACGGTGGTGGCTTAGCTTAGACATCTAGCTTGAGTAAAAAGCTTTATCTTATCAACTAAAGGAGCGAAAGAAATGGTAAAGACAAAAACAAATAATGTACATCCTTATATCCCAAATACAGTTCCAGCAGTAAAAGAAGAAATGTTGAATATTATCGGGGTTGAGACTATAGAAGACTTATTTATAGGAATTCCAGATGAGCTGCGATATAAAAAAGACTTAGATATTCCGGAAGCCCTAACTGAATTTGACCTTCGCAGAAATGTTCGTAAAACGATCAATAAGAATGTAAGTACAGATGAAGTGCTAAGCTTTTTAGGTGGTGGTTGTTGGGAACATTTTATACCAGCTGTTTGTGATGAAGTTAATAGTAGAGCGGAATTTGTTACTGCATATGCGGGAGATCCATACGAAGATCATGGAAGATATCAAGCGCTGTTTGAGTATCAAAGTTTAATGGCTGAATTAGTAGATATGGATGTCGTGAACGTTCCAACATTTGACTGGGCACAAGCTGCGGCTACATCAATACGTATGGCTGCTCGTATAAAAAACCGTTCAGAGGTGTTAATTCCTAAAACAATATCTCCTGATAGATTAAATGTCATAAAAAACTACTGTTCTCCACAAGTAACTTGTATTCTAGTTGATTATTGTGAAGAAACAGGACAATTAGATTTGGAAGATCTAAAGAAAAAGATATCAACAAAGACAGCTGCCATTTACTTCGAAAACCCTAGTTATCTAGGATTCATAGAAACCGCTGGTAAGGAAATAAGTGAAATCGCTAAAAGTCAACAGGCTATTACAATTGTAGGCGTTGACCCTTCTTCTTTAGGTGTGTTACAACCACCGGCACGTTACGGGGCAGATATTGTCTGTGGGGAGCTGCAACCATTAGGTATACACATGAGCTATGGAGGAGGCTTGTCTGGTTTTATCGCTACTAGGGACGAAAAGGAATACGTAGAAGAATATCCTTCTAGATTATTTGGTATTGCACCAACAACGGAAGAAGGAGAATATGGCTTTGGTGATGTTCTTTATGAACGTACATCCTTTGCAAAGAGAGAGAATGGGAAAGAATCGGTTGGTACACAAACTTCCATGTGGGGATTGACTGCCGGAGTTTACTTAGCTCTAATGGGTCCAAATGGAATGTATGAGTTAGGTCAATCGATTACGCAACGTTCCCAATATGCCATTCGTGCGTTAAAGAGAGTAGAAGGAATTACAGCATCACACTTTGGTAATAGTAACTTTAAGGAGTTTGTCGTTGATTTTAATAAAACAGGTAAAACTGTAAAGGAAATCAATCAAAAATTACGTGAAAAAGGAATTTTTGGTGGAATTGATTTATCAGAAAGCTTCCAAGAACTAGGACAAAGTGCTCTTTACTGTGTGACAGAGGTCCACTCAAAAGAAGATATTGATAAACTGGTTAGCGCGATTCGGGATTCTATTTAAGTGTAGCGATAGACTTTAAGTTTAGCAGAAAATACAAATCTTAATGAAATGAGTGGTCATGTTGAAACAAATAAGCAGAGAACACAAAGTAAGAAAGTTCCATCAAGCAAAGTGGGATGAGCCCATAATTTTTGAATTGCATCAAGAGGGTGAAAGAGGGGTAATCCTTCCTTCCGTGGAACAAGAAATTGTCGATTTAATAGGTGATGGTCTTTCCATTATTCCAGAAGGAATGAGAAGAACAGACAAAGCAAACTTACCAGAAATATCACAAAATAGAGTGTTACGGCACTATTTACGTCTCTCACAAGAAACATTAGGTGCGGGAGTCAATGTTGAAATTGGTCAAGGAACCTGTACAGTGAAGTACTCACCTATTATAAATGAAGTTTTTGCTTCTTCACCGAAAATGACTGAATTACACCCGCTTCAAGACGATGAAACTGTGCAAGGAATGTTGGAAGTTACGCATAATTTAGATATGTATATGAGAGAAATATCAGGGATGGATTGCTTTAGCTTTCAACCGGGCTCTGGAACCCAAGCGCTTTTTGCAATGGCATCTATTGTAAGGAAATATCACGAATCGAATGGGGAAGCTGATCAGCGGGATGAAATTATTACAACGATTTTCTCCCATCCATCACAAGCAGCAACAGCGGCGGTTAAAGGATATAAAATTATTACACTGTATCCAGATGAAAACGGGTTTCCGGATATAGAAAAACTTAAAAAGGTTGTTTCGAAAAGAACAGCGGGTTTTGTAGTAGCTAATCCAGAAGATACTGGAATTTTTAATCCGAAAATAAAAGAATTTACTCAGATTGTTCATGATGTAGGTGGCATTTGCTATTACGATCAGGCAAATGCTAATGGATTATTAGGTATAGCAAGGGCGAAAGAAGCAGGGTTTGATATGTGTTTCTTTAACCTTCATAAAACCTTTTCAACACCACATGCTTCTGGAGGACCAGCAGCGGGTGCACTTGGAGTAATAGAAAAGTTAAAGCCCTTTTTACCAGCTCCTTTAGTTGAGTTTGATGGAGAAAAGTACCGATTAAACTATAACTTATCTAACAGTATTGGGCAAGTTCGTTCGTTCCATGGAGTACCACAAAACGTACTTAGAGCATATGCATGGATTCGAGGGCTAGGTGCGAAAGGTTTACGAGATGTCGCAGAAATTGCGGTTCTCAATAATAATTACTTATACGCTCAAATATTGAAAATTAAAGGTGCAAGTTCTCCCTATATTGAAGGGCAACGTTTGGAGCAAGTACGCTATAGCTGGGAGCAGTTAACGAAGGAAACAGGCGTAACAACTGATGATATATCGCGTAGAATGGCAGACTTCGGCCACCAATATTGGACGAGTCATCATCCATATGTTGTTCCAGAACCATTTACACTGGAACCGACAGAATCATACTCAAAACAAGATTTAGATGAATATATATCTTCCTTAACGTATATTGCAAACGAAGCATACACAGATCCTGAAAAGGTAAAAAGTGCACCACACAATAGTACAATTCATCGCATCGTTGATGAAGATTGGTTCGAAAACCCTGAGAAATGGTGCTTAACTTGGAGATTGTACTTAAAGAAAACTGGAAAAGTAACGATAGATATTTAAAAATTCTAGGGGGATTATTTTATGAAAAAGTTGCTTTTATGTGTGCTTATGCTAGTTGTTATAGTATCTGGTTGTTCCAATGATGCAAAAATAACAACGAGCGGACCAACAAACGATTCAGGAGAGGCATCAGGTAAGATTACTGTATGGGCTTGGGATGTTGCTGCAGATACATTAAAATTGTCTATCGATAAGTTTCACGAAAAGTATCCAGACGTTGATGTCGTGGTAGAGGATTTTGGTAGTGGGGACTTATACGAAAAGTTAACTGTTGGCCTAGTTTCAAAGGGTTCTGGTATGCCCGATGTGGTTTTAATGGAAGATGAAAGGATTCCAGGTTATGTAAATCAATTTCCGGATGGCTTTTTAAATTTATCGCAAATGGGATATGACGAACATAAAAGTTTATTTAGTGAATCAAAGTTAGCAAGTGTAACGCATGATGATCATCTTGTTGCTGCTCCATGGGATATAGGCCCAGCGGTGTTCTTTTATCGAGTTGACCTATTTGAGAAAGCTGGAATAAATGCCGAGAATATTGTCACTTGGGATGATTTCCTTGAGGCGGGTATTCAGATGAAGAAGAAGCTAGGGGTTAAAATGCTTCCAATTGATATCGCTAACTACGATGGTGTCTTTTCCATGATGATGCAACAGCAAGGGAAATCATATCTTGATGAGAATAATAAGATTGAGTTAACTTCAACAGAAGCTGTGAGATCAATGAAAATTATTAAAAAGTTTTATGAAAATGAACTAATTTTAAATAATAGTGGTTGGAACGGAATTGTAACTGCAACTGTAAACGGGGATGTTGCTACAATTCCTTATGGAGCATGGTATTCAGGTACAATAATGGACCAAGCACCTGATTTAGAAGGGAAATGGGATATTTTCTATCTACCGGAGTTTAGTGAAGGAAGTACGAGATATGCAAACGTGGGAGGATCTTCGCTACTAGTTTCTTCTTATTCTAAAAATAAGAATGCTGCTTACGCATTTACAGAATTCTTTACTACAGATGTAGATACTCAATTGCTTGGCTTTGAAAAGTTTGGGTTATTCCCATCGTTGAAAAGTACTTTTAATTCACCTATTTTTACAAGTGAAAACAAATATTTTAGCAATCAACCAATTTTCAAAAAAATTGCAGACATTGTTGATGATGTTCCAAAAGTAACAGCAACTAAGTACAATTCACAAGCTTCTAAAATAATGGCAAACACACAAGCTGAGATATTATTAGAGGGCACTCCCGTCGAAAAAGCATTAGAAAATGCGGAGAAACAACTGAAAAAAGAAATAACTGAATAACAGTTTATAAAATTAAAATTATGGGGAAGAAGATTATCTTTCTTCTTCCTGTTCTTTATCCAAATAGGGGTGATTACAAGATGAAAGAAATGAGAACAAGCCTAACAAGTAGTGAAAGAAAAGAAAAGACGAAAAAGTTATACATTACTCCTAAAACAGCACCTTACTATTTCTTGGCTCCCTCGGTCATATTGCTTGTTATATTTACATTGTATCCGGTTATTTCCTCATTTATTTTAAGCTTCCAGAGTATGAAGGGGAGTGAAAAGTATTTTGTAGGAATGGCGAATTATACAAAGTTGTTACGAGACCCAATTTTTTATAAATCTCTTAATAATACATTTCAAATATTAATTATTCAAGTACCAATAATGCTTAGTATAGCAGTAGTAATAGCTGTTGGACTAAACTCCGCATTACTACGCTTTAAAGGTTTTTTTAGAACAGTTTTCTTCTTACCGGCAATTACAGCTCTTGTTGCAGCATCAATTGTCTTTATGGTAATTTTAGATGATAATTATGGATTAGCCAATTATGTCTTATCTCTAGCAGGAATTGACCCTATAAATTGGTTAAGTCATCCGTTTTGGGCAAAAATGTCTATTATTGCTGTTATGACCTGGAGATGGACAGGATACAATATGGTTATATTTTTGGCAGGTTTACAAACTATCTCTCCTGATCTTTATGAGGCTTCAGAAATTGATGGTGCAGGACCAATTAAACAGTTTTTCTATATAACGTTACCCCAACTAAAACCCGTATTCATCTTTACAGTCGTCATGTCTACAATAGGAACACTCCAGCTATTCGATGAGGCATATATACTTACAGGCGGAGGACCTAATAATGCGACGATGACTATAACTCTTTATTTATATGAAACTGGTTTTAAGAATTTTAACTTTGGATATGCTTCTGCGATGGCTTATGTATTAGTTATAATTATCGCGGTAATTTCTTGGGTACAAATGAAGATAGTGGGTGATTCTGAATGAAATATAATAGAAATTTAATGAGGAAAATAATGATCTATACCTTATTAACGCTTGGTGTAGTAATATCTATTTTCCCGTTTTATTGGATGCTTGTTGGTTCCACACTTCCTTCTGGTAAATTATTAAGTGTACCTCCAAACTTATTACCTGGTAAACATTTGGTTGAAAACGCTAAAACCTTAAATGAGTCATTAAATCTTGCAAAGGTGATGTGGAACTCTTTGTTTATCGCTATAGTTTCAACCATTTTAAGTGTACTTTTTTGTACAATGGCAGGGTATGCCTTTGCTAAATTTAAGTTTAAAGGAAGCAAACCATTGTTTTTCGTCATTCTTTGCACACTTATGATCCCTTTTCAAGTAACTCTCATACCATTGTTTGAAATTATGGTTTGGTTAGATTGGCTTAATACGTATCAAGCAATTATCTTACCATCTCTTGCTTCTCCATTTGCCATATTTTTAATGAGACAAAATATGATTTCTATTCCAGATTCAATCTTAGAAGCCGCTCGAATTGATGGAGCGGGAGAATTTAAAATCTTTTTTAAGATTGTGATGCCAACGATGAAACCAGCATTAGCAGCAGTATCCATATTTATCTTTATGTCCCAGTGGAATAGTTTACTATGGCCATTAATTACTTTAAACTCGAAAGAAATGTTCACACTTCCTGTAGCTTTATCTAGTTTAATCGGTCTGGCACGAATTGACTATGGACAATTGATGTTGGGGACAACGCTTTCAGTCATTCCAATTTTAATACTATTTTTAATATTCCAAAGGAACTTTATTGCTGGTATTTTGGGAGGATCAGTTAAAGAATGAGGCTGATTTGAATTAAGAAAAATTGTTTAAAGGAGAATCATCATGAGGAAATATAAAGTCTGGGAAGATATTTCAATTACAGATATAAATAGAATGCAGGCTAGATCTACTTTTTATTCTTATCCAAGTAAAGAATCGGCACTTTTAAATGAACCAACCTATACACATAATTTAAAAAGTTTGAATGGAAGCTGGAAGTTTTTATTTTTGGAAGCACCAGAATATTCACCAGAAGATTTTGTATTAGCAAATTTTGATGTGAGTAATTGGGATAATATAAGTGTCCCTAGTAACTGGCAAATCGAAGGATACGGTAATATGCATTACTCCGACCTTTGGTATAACTTCCCTATCCGACCGCCCTATGTTCCATCTGATAATCCAACCGGAATTTATAAGCGCACATTTACACTTGGAGAGAATTGGTTGGAAGAAGACGTTATTATGCGTTTTCATGGAGTAGATTCAGCTTTTCATCTATGGATTAATGGCCGTGAGGTTGGTTACAGTAAAGGAGCTAGGATGACGACGGAATTTGATGTTACCTCTTATGTAACCTCGGGAGAAAATGACGTCACAGTGCGTGTGTATCAATGGTCTGATGGTACTTATTTAGAAGATCAAGATATGTGGTGGCTTAGTGGTATTTTTAGAGATGTTGACTTGTACACGCAACCAAGAGCTGGTATGGATGATTTTAAGGTAACTACGATTTTAAAAGATACATATACAAATGGTGTTTTAACTATAGCAGGGAATGTCCGCAGATACACAGAGGGTCTCACGCTTTCTTATGAATTATTAGACAGCAAGCTTGAAACAGTAATTTCTGGAGAATTAAAACTGTCATACCAATTTACATTTACTGAAGAAATCCATAAGCCAAAACTTTGGAGTGCAGAAGATCCAAATCTATACACATTGCTATTAACAGTTAAAAATGGTGCGGATATTATTGAGGTAATCCCACAATATGTTGGGTTTCGTCATATTGAACTGCAAGGCAAAACATTTACAGTAAATGGCGTTGCGATCAAATTCAAGGGAGTTAACCGTCACGATTATCATCCAGCTACAGGAAGAGTTGTATCGAAAGAGGATATCATTAAAGATATTCATTTAATGAAACAGCATAATATTAATGCAATTCGTACCTCGCATTATCCAAACTCTCCTTTTTTGTATGAGCTTTGTGATCAATATGGCATGTATGTAATCGATGAAGCAGATATCGAGTGTCATGGGTTCGAACTAACCAATAATTATAACTGGATTACGGATGATCCTGCATGGGAGAAAGTACACGTTGATCGACTCATTCGTATGATTGAAAGAGATAAAAATCATCCATCGATTATTATGTGGTCATTAGGGAATGAATCAGGGTTTGGTCATAACTTTAGGAAGATGGCTGCAGTTTGTAAAGAACTAGATCCTAGTCGTCTTGTTCATTATGAGGGGGATTCTAAAGCAGAAGTAACAGATGTTTATTCGACTATGTATACATGGTTAGAGAACCAACCAAATGGTAGGAAAACAATGCAAGAGATTATTGATACGACAGTGAAGCCTCATATTCTTTGTGAATACGGCCATGCGATGGGGAATGGGCCTGGTGGTCTAAAAGAATACCAAGAACTTTTTTATAAGCATGAACATTTACAAGGTGGGTTCATCTGGGAATGGTATGACCATGGTATTGAAACGACCGATGAACATGGAAATGTATATTATCGTTATGGTGGGGATTTTGGAGATGATCCGACAAATGGAAACTTTTGTATCGATGGCTTACTCATGCCAGACAGAACTCCTTCTCCTGCACTAATCGAGTATAAGAAAATTATTGAACCTGTTCATACACATGTAGTAGATCTAGCAAATGGTGAAATACAAGTGGAAAACAAATATGATTTTATCAACCTAGATCATTTAACATTATGTTATACAATTGAAAATGATGGAATCCCGTTACAAACAGCAAGTGTTGATTTAACAGGAATCCCTGCTAGGTCAACAAAAAGCATTTCATTAGCCTATGATTTATCTTTTACAAAAGAAATGGGAACAGAATATTATTTAACGATATCTTATTTCACGAACAGAGACTTTAGCTGGGGCAAGACAGGATTAATATTAGCAACGGCACAATTTTTGTTGCCAATTAAGACAGAAGCACTTATCATATCTCCAAAAGGAATGCTTCAAGTCAAAGAAACTCATAATAAACTTCAAATCACCTGTGAAGAGGTTGAGATAACTTTTGATATGGTGAAAGGGCAGATGACTTCGTGGAAAAAAGATGGGGTTAGCATAGTCGAAAAAGGACCTAAGTTGAACTTTTGGCGAGCACCTATCGATAACGATATGTATCTATTAAAAGATTATAAAGAAAAATACTTTATGCATCTTTGGCACGAAATGGTTGACTCCGTAGCGTATAAACAAACAGAGAAGTATGTATTAATTACGGTAAAAACCATCAACGGAACAACTAATTCTTCTTGGTATTATCGTTGTAGTTATGAATATCGTATTTATTCAAATGGGGATATTCTATTGGAAGTGAAAGGCTCACCAGACGGAATGATAGAAAATGCTCCAAATATGATTCCAAGAATTGGTGTAGAAATGCGATTAAATGAAAGTTGCGATAATGTTCGTTGGTATGGAAAAGGACCGGGTGAATCCTATAGTGATTCTAAACAAGCAAACTTAACAGGCGTATATACGAAACAGGTAGACGAAATGTTTACAAATTATGTACATCCACAAGAAAATGGTAATCATACAGACACCAACTGGACAAGTTTAGTTAATCGTCATGGAATTGGTTTTATGGCAGTCGGTTATAATTCTACTTTCGATTTCGGGGCATCCTATTACGAAGTGACTGATATAGAGCGAGCAAAGCACACCATCGATTTACAAAAAAGAAATTATATTGTGTTGCAGCTAGATCATAAACAAAATGGATTAGGATCAAATTCTTGTGGTCAAAATCAATTGGAAAAGTATCGCTGTAAATTTGAAGCGTTTGAGTTTAAATTTAAGTTATCCGTATATTCGATGAAGGAAATTAGTGACATAGCAAGAGCTAAAGAAAGACTGAACTGAAAGATGGAAATAATTTAGTTTGTTTTTTACTTTTAACTGGTTTGATTTTGTCAAAATTTATACTATTATCAGGGTAGGGATGTCCCTTTTCTACTTATTAATTTTTTAAAGGGGGGCTCTATTATGCGTCAAGGCACATTCCAATGGATGAAATCAGTTAATAAATCCATCATATTGAATAAAATACGAACGGACGCGCCGATCTCTAGGGCACAAATCGCAAAGGATACTAAATTAACTCCACCAACAGTTAGTAGTATTGTTAAAGAGTTAATCGAGCAAGGTCTTGTAAAAGAAAGTGTGCTTGGGGAATCACAAGGAGGTCGCAAGCCAACATTGCTCCTAATCAACAATCAAGGATTTTCTATTATTGGCATTGACGCTGGACCGGAAATGATCGAGTGTGTCTTAACCGATTTGTCAGGAAATATTATGCAACGGAATTCCAGTATGTTGACAATACCAATAACCAACGACCAATTCTTAGATACTTTAAAGGCATGCATACGTAATGTACTAGAAGCTACTTCTTCAGATTCAAAAGATGTCATCGGTATAGGTGTTGCTATGCACGGTGTGGTGGACGTAGAAAAAGGTACATCTCTAATTGCTCCTATATTAGGTCTGACGAACATTCCGATTAAAGAAGAACTTGAAAAGGAATTTGATCTAACTGTTAAAGTAGAGAATGATGCACGTGCGATGGCTTTAGGAGAATCTTGGTTTGGGGATCATGGTAAGTTAGATAGTATGTTGGCTGTGAATATAGGTCACGGCGTAGGCGCTGGACTTGTTGTTAATGGAAAATTATATCATGGTGCACATGATATTGCTGGAGAAGTGGGGCATATGACGATTGATCTTCATGGTGAAATTTGTGAATGTGGCAATCGTGGGTGTTTGCAAACATTTATAACTGGTCCCGCCATTGCAAGGAGAGTAACTAAGAGAATGTCACAAAATCATGATGAGTTTCCCCATTTAAATGGAGAAAAAATCTATGAATTTGCTGAGAGAGGCAATGAAGAGTTTTCGGCAATATTAAAGGAAACTGGAAGAATTATCGGCATAGGTTTAACGAATTTAATCCATATTATTAATCCTCAAAGAATCGTTCTCGGAGGAGGAGTTACTAAGTCAGAGAAATTTATCTTACCGGAAATACTTAAAACAATTGACATGTGTACATTAACACCACAGGCAAAACAAACTGAAATAAGGATAACTAGACTTGGTGACGATGCTACATTAATTGGTGCAGTGTCACTACTTCTAGTAGATTTATTTGACCCCAATTAAATTTGGTTTAGTTTCTATTTTGTTCATATAGGGGTACGGTCCGGAAAATAGAGATTTACAACGCTATGCCTATTTTCCAGACGATTACCCGTTTATAACAACGTTAAGAAAGTTTTAGTGATCCTTTTTCAAGAAAAAACTCCATCTAACTTATTGGAATTGGCAGATAACCACTTTAAACTTTCAGTAAGGCTACTGTTTCTCTCTTTCATATAGTCTTCGAATGATAAACTAATTGATAACCTCTTATTCCCTTCGTCTGATTCCATGTATTCTTTGAAAATGAATATTCACTAAAATTTCTGTACTGTCTGCTGCCCACGATGGAAAACATCACGAGCCCAAACATGTTCCCTTAGTTCTGTTAAGACAACCATTTCACAATAATGACGATTGATTGTACCGTCATCCACCTATAGGTGTTTTAAAATCTTAGTTAAAAGTGTCTTAAAGCACCCAATAATGGAATAGTAAAGGAACTTGACACGACACCATTTGGTGTCCTATAATCAATGAGACAACAAAAGGTGTCTTATTAGGTTGTTATGAAGTATAATCGGTGTCATAACAGGAAATATTTATAAAAAGGTGGGGGGGATTTTGAACGAAAAAGGTCACGTGAGAGATGTTTATGACGCTGTTGCCGATCCAACAAGGAGAAAATTACTTCGAATGCTGACAGATGTTGAAGAATTACCCTTACATGAACTAATGGTTCATTTTCAAATGGGCCGTACAGCAGTTTCTAAGCATTTGTCTATCCTTAAAGATGCTGATCTCGTAATTGCTCGAAGGGTTGGTAGAGAAACAAGGTATCGGTTGAATGCCACTCCGTTGAAAGAAATTCAAGATTGGGTATCTTTTTACGAAGGATTCTGGAAAGAAAGAATTGTTAAATTAAATCTTTTATTGGAGGAAAAAAAATGAAACCAGATGTATCTTTAGATTTTCAATTTACAAGTTCAATAGAGCAGGTGTGGAGTTCTTTAACAGATTTGGATATGCTAGCGAAATGGATATGGGATAATAATTTTAAACCAATTGTTGGGTATAAATTTCAGTTTCGTGCAGAGCCTTCCGAATGGTGGGATGGCATTGTAGATGGTGAAGTACTTGAGGTGGACGAGCCTCATAAATTATCTTACACTTGGGTCAGTGCCGGAGAAACTACTACTGTTACATGGACTTTGAGTAAAGGTGCAGATGAGACTATCCATTTACATCTCGATCAAACTGGATTTAGTGAAGCAACAAAAGCTCGCGAGGGAGCAATTGTGGGAGCTAAATATGGGTGGACAAATATGGGGCAAAAGCTGGAAAAAGTGTTCGCAGAACTGTAAAAATGATGCTTGCTTTTCAGGTTCAACCTTTTGAGTGGTACTTGAACATATTAATCGCTTTATACAAATAAAATATTATTCAACAATAGGGCGCTTTTCCGGAACACGGAAAGCGTCATTTTTAACGGAAAAAAGGATTGAGTTATAGTTGAATAAGGAAATGAAAAACCGTTTTGGGGAAACTGTATACAATCGTATTAATACGAATTCGTCTACAGTTTTTCATGTTATAAAATTTATCTATTGATTCTAAAATATTTGAATAGTATATTCTAAATACATAGAATTTTTAGGGGTGATGAAATGGATGTATTAAATCATTCAAGTAGAAAGAGAGAAACGTATCAAGTTCATGTTACACAATCGGTATTGTGGGAGTGTGCACTGGGGATAGCAGCTATTACTAATACTCCTATTATTAAAACGTTAGAAAAACCAGCAGATTATTGGGAGGAATTAAAAGAGTCCTTACCGGTTGGACTACTAGCGGAATTAGACTTTGTTTCCATTAAAAATACATGGAAGGCATTGCTACAGTTACTCCATAAAAGAGACTTCCATGATTTAGGGGAATTTACTTCATATATTCAGACACTACCAATGACAGAATTAACATTTATTTGTTTGCCGTTTATCGGAAGCAAATACCAAGAAATAAGGCGGAGAGCTTCATTAGGCGAAGAATCGGCCATGAAGGAAATGATGAAGCTAACAAGTGATCATTCATTCTTTCCAAACTATATTGAATTCATTTGTCAAGCGAATGGAAAACGCTTGAAAGAACACCTTATAAATGTGATGAACTTTTGGTATGAAGCGATTATTGAGAAAGATTCATATCATCTTCAAACTATCTTGAAAACAGATTATGAAATGAAGAAAAAGATGTTAGATAAAATGCCTCCAGAAGAATTGGTTGAATGGGCTACAGGGGGCGTATCGTATTTACCAGAACCTAGTGTTCATAACGTTTTGTTAATCCCCCAATACATCTATCGCCCGTGGAACATAGAGGCAGATATTGAAGGGACAAAGGTTTTTTATTATCCAATTTCAAATGAAAGTATTACACCAAATGATCAGTACACACCGAATAATTTTTTAGTTCTTAAGCACAAAGCATTGGGGGATGAGGTACGTCTAAGAATCGTAAAATTACTATATGAACACGACCGTACATTGCAGGATATTACCGAAAAATTAAATATCGGTAAATCCACCATTCATCATCATCTTAAAATATTGAGAGCAGCTAAGTTAGTGGAGATTATCGATGCAAAGTATTCTCTTAAAAGAATAGCGCTCGATATGCTATCTAAAGAATTGGAGCTCTATTTAAATCAATGAGAAGAGGGAAGCGTAACCACTTATAAGTTTTAATGCATTAGGCATTAATCATCGGATTCCTTATCTGTACGGTTTCTTTGCTAGGGATACTTCTCTTTTTTCAAATATAAAGGTGCCTCTTCAAGAAGGTCTTAATACGTTTCATATAAAATAGTTACTTATACAAATAAAAGGAAGTGGGCTATTCCATGTTTTTGCCTAAACAAAGGAACTATCAAGTAGGAATAGGTCGTGTTTTATTCTTTGTTTCTTTGCTTTTATTACTATTATCAGGTTGTTCCAATGGAATGATAACTGGAAATCCAACACCAAAAGATATGCTTAAAAATAGAGATGCAGATATTTTTCTTCTAGAAGATATTGTATATGCCAATGCCCAAGATATTGAATGGGTTACAGAATCCGAATATAAGCTAGGTGAACAAGTTGGGGTAATAACAAAGCAAAAAGAAACAGCATTTAACTTTAATAATGGTACAGCAAATAAGTTGCCTGTTGGAACAAAGATTTATGCAACAGGTAAGGGTTTTAAAGTTGCTATTGTTGATGGTATCGAGATACCTTACATACCATTGTTGGAAGGTTAGTACATGAAAATGTTAAATTAAAGCGGAAGTACATCTGTAAAACGAAATGGTAAATATCTTTTAAAAGGCTGGATGGTAAGTTTCAAGTCGTTACTAAGAGATAATTAGACAGCTTGAATTTGGCAAAAAATTAGTATTTGAAAAGACCACAAATTGAGGTCTTGGTTACAATTGCTATTCCATTAAATCAATTATCTTGTTTGTCGATTCTTCAGGTAGAACATAAATGGTGTGTGTATCATCCGTTTTCATTAAGGTGCTTTCTTCAAACGTCCCACCCAACCATAGTTGAAAACTTTGTTTTTCTTCATTTTCATAGGCAATATCCATATAAAAATCTGGATTAGTCATATTTACGATTCCATTTACCTTTACAGCACTAGAGATTATACTCTTGAAATTTTCAATTGCATTGTCATCATCAAAAATAATTGGATTGCCACCTTTTGATTTTGAAATGCTGACTGTTGAGATTACTCCATCAATCTTCAATTTTTCGTTTTCTTCTGACTGTTGCTTAGAATTAGTCTGATCTGCTTCTATTGTAGTGCTATCTTCGGATTGGCAGCCTAAGAGAATAACGGACATAAAAGCCAATGCTAAAACCAAAAACATAATTTTTCTCATTTAAGATACCTCCAGTAAATTTCATATAATAACAACAAAGTTTACGAAAACAGTCTTATCTAATTCCATTTTTACTTCCCTGCAGACTCATCCTTATCACTTAATTTGATGAGGAATGGGAAAATCACAATAAACACTATACTTAGATAATACAATGTAAGTATTCCTTGGGTTTCGTATGAAATATATTGTTTATCTCCACAATTAGAACAGTCTTTTCCCTTTTTTGAAAATCCAAGCGACCAAATTTCTTTGGCTTTCCATTTATAATTGCAGTTAGTACAATGTGCCATTTGTATCCCTCCTATCACGTCTATTATAGTTACGTTGTAATCGCTTTTAGGTTTCGTTAAACAATAGAGAACATCTATTTAGAATATTCATATATCTTACAATAAACAACACTGTTTATGGAAACAGCCAATATTTAAAACCTGAGTATAAATTACTACTATTAAAGCTTATGTATTTGAAGGAGGGATTAGCGCACCTACCTTTAGTGTTGAGTTAGTATCTAATACAGACCCATTTGTATCTTCGGGAACTTGCAGCCTCCATAGAACGTTAGCTATTCTCTCATTTTCCAAAAAAGTATATTTCTCTTGAACGTTGTAGGGAGCTGATGGACAAATATCCGCAACAAGAATACCAACCATGCCTATTCAACGGTTATGATGTGGTGATCATTCCGTCCAAAGCGAACCGAAAACGTACAGGTGGAAATGGAGACTTTTGCGCTTTTCTTACAAGTATTTTATGTGAAAAAGTGGTTAATCAACATACATGACATTTTAAACTAGAAATACTTAGACTATGCAATTATGAAGATTATTAGAGAGTAATCTTTTCTTTACTTAAATTACTGAAGTGATATATTTCGTTTATACAAATTATTTTTATACCATTCCAAAAAATTGCTGAACCATTCGGAATGGCGTATATCTCCCTTTTATTAGATAATCCTATTATTTCTTCATCTATGCTCGTTTCGTAATGTACTTCTATACTAAAATCAACCAATCCTATCCCTATTATTACATTGGTTTTGGGATAATCCTCATCTTTTGAAATAATACAATCATTAGATAAAACTAACGCACCTGCGCTATAACCAATTATCAAACCTTGAAACTGCTTAATTACAGGTATTAGATTTTTTTCGTGTAATCTTTGCATTAACAAATCTGGTCTTCCTCCAATAAAGTAAAGTACATCGTGTGCATTAATTTTCCTAACCATGTCTTGAGCATCCGTTTCAAACTGGAGTAGTTCCACATTTTTGTTTCCTATTAAGTTGAAAGTTTGCTCAATAGTCTTATACCAACCTTCATATTTAGATACTTCTGTTGCAAATGGAATGATTAATACTTTGTTTTCAGTCGTCAGATAATTAGATAATTGATGAATAACCTCTTTCAGTTCGTTGTTAAGATGGTTTCCACCACCTATAAAGCAAATATTTATTTCAAAAACCTTCTTTCTACAAATTTAAATAAAACCAAATGTAATCTTCTGTTTATTTTACCTTAAATATCTATTCATTTCTAATTATTTTTAGAAAATTCAAATTGAAAATTACTAGAATGGTATAATTAACTTAATAAGGAACTTATGGGTATATTCAAATTTCTTTTGAATATACTTCTTTTTTTTGAAACAGGTTTAATTCTCAAACGACTTATTACAAACGCCAATAAATGGGGTGAAATGTTGGATCGAACAAATAGATACATAGAAGAGCTATACAACCATTATTACCGGGATGTCTATCATTTTGCGTTGTATTATACAAACAATAAGCAGGAAGCAGAGGATATTACGCAAGAAACATTTATTAAAGTGATGAGAAACTTTTCACAATTGAAGGATGAAACGAAGCAAAAAACGTGGATTTTATCCATTGCTCGCAATACAGCTGTCGATAATCATAGGAAACAGATGTTAAGACGGCTACTTCCTAGCAAGTTAGAAAAAAAGAGCGAGCTTAGTGGGGACACTGCAGAACAGCGAGTGCTGAGGCAGGAGGATTGGGCTTTATTGCAAGAGGCACTACTCTCTTTAAAACCGCATTACCGTAGCCTAGTTATTTTAAAAGGTCTAAAAGAATTCAGTAATAAAGAAACGGCGGACATTTTAGGATGCACTGAGTTAAAGGTACGAGTGGATTATCACCGAGCGATTGCAAAAATGAAGAAGGATAGAAAACTAGAGATTGGAGTGGACCTGTATGCAAGATGAAAAAGATCCTAATTGGTTAAAAACCTTAGCAGATCGTCCAGATTTAGAACCTGACAAAGAATTCGTTGAGTCACTGCGTAAAAAAATTCAGACTCCAATTCATTCCTCTTGGAAAAGTGCATTTGTACCAATGGTCATTATAATGCCGTTAACGATTGTAGTAGCTCTTGTTCTGTTTTTTATCGTTCAGCAGGATTTTAAAACAGAAAGTGTATTTGTTAATAGCGCTTGGGCATGTGTAGATAAACCAACAAGTATCAGCCGTGGTAGTCAGGAAATTATTGGAGATGAGGAGTATAAGTTTGTACGTGTATCAGCTAATCATAAAAACAAAGTAGGCGAAAAGCACCCAATGACATTTTGGGAACTAGATGATCTACTATTTGATGAAGAAAATCGCTCGTATGTACAGGACTATGGTGGCTATGAAATCGGCGATAAGATAGCTATCCAAGATAAAGTAATGCAAGTTAAATATGATGAAACAACGAATCTAACAACCCTTCGTTTTGAAAATGATATTAAATCAGGTAATAAATATCATTTTTTCCTTCATTTTAAAGGCGATGCACGAAGTAAAGTCAAGCAAGGAGAAGTTATAACGCTTTACTTTACAGTTGTCCCTTATTTGGATTGCTTTGATTATGAAACGCTTGATTATTTTAAGTTATTACTGAAGGATGAATATCCAGAAATTGAGGCGTATTTGAAAAAATAAACTATTTGAGTCGGAGAGGTGAGTAAATGTTAGAAATAAAAAATGTATCTGTTTCCTTTAAGAATAAAAGGGTGTTAGAGAATGTTTCGATTGATGGGATTGCTGGTGAAATCATTGGTGTCGTAGCACCGAACGGAACAGGTAAATCTACCTTATTACATGTCATGATCAATTTTTTGCAACCAAATAAAGGCAGTGTTTTATTTGAAAAAAAATATACTTTTCCAAAAGATGAGATTTATATTCGTAAGCAAATAGCTTTTTTACCAGATCAAGCAGATTTATTTAATGATATGACTGGCTATGAGCATCTCAAGTTCTATGCACGTATGTGGAATGCAGAAGTTGATAAGACAGACACTATTATTGAACGACTGCATATGGCTTCATATGTAAAAAAGAAAGTGAAAACGTATTCATTAGGGATGCGGCAACGATTATGCTTTGCGATGGTTTTAGTAGCTGATACGAAAACGATGTTATTAGATGAAGTGATGAACGGTTTAGATCCGTCCAACGTTGCGCTTATTTCAGAAATATTGAATGAGGTGAAAGGGAGAGGGAAGCTTATCTTTATCGCCTCCCATTTACTTAATAACTTAGACTTGTATGCAGATCGTGTCCTTTATTTACAGGATGCGCACATTATTCATGAGTTGAAACTAAATGAAGATACAGATCTTTTCTTTAAAATTTCTGCTCCTCTTAAACATTTAGAAACCATACAGAAAATGATTACTTATCCAAAAGAAAAGAGTATTCAAGCAGAAAACCTTCTGTGTATTCCTATTGATAATACGGCTCACGAAAAAATTTTTGAATGGATGGAAATCTGTTTAAGTAATTCTATAAAAGAAGTAACAATCGGTCCCATTGGTACATCGGAATATTACGAACTCTTTTATAGGAAAGGCGAGTGACTTTTTAACAATGAGAAAAGCATTGTACCGTTTCGAATTCATGCAATTTATACAAAATAAAAAAAATGTGCTTTTTCTTCTTTTGTTTGTATTAACTATCGTTTTCTACGTGATTTACACTGTTCCAACTAAAGAGGAAACTTATGAAAATCATCAATTGTCATTACAGGTATATGTTGACTCATGGACTGAATTTTATAAGGCCTTAGTGAAGCAAGAAAAGGAGCAGAATAATAGATATTCGGAATTTAACATAAAATTCTATGAAAATATGGTGCTTAATTTGACTGCTTTACAAAACAAAGATATCCCTAATTATATAGAGAGTTCTGCAAATCACTATAGAATATTTATGGAAGGCACACAAAATGGAGATGTTTTAATACCAGAGAATTATTTAAAAAACTTTAAATATTCTTTTCAGCAGGTAATTCATGATTATAATAAATCCAGGATCGAATTTGAAGCACTTTCTGCAGCAAACAACATAAACTTTAGTGAAATATATGCACTGACAAGCTTTCAACAAATGAGGCTTTGGATACAACAGCTCTTCCCTTATTTTCTATTATTAATCCCCATCCTCTATGCAAATGATATTTTTACGAAAGATATAAAGCACAAAACAATTATGGATAGTGTGCCTGTTTCTCTCTATCAACAAGTTAATATGAAATCCTTTATCGTATTTATCTTTGCTTTTGGCAGTACGATCTTTATAATCCTCAGTAGTTTAGTTGTAATGGCTATTAGGAATGGATGGGGTAGTTTATATTTACCAGTAACACGTTTCATTGGGGATGAATATGATGTCATTTCAACAGCTATGTTCTTTGTACAATCCTTTTGTTTATTGATTTTGGCTGCATTTTTCCTTATTCGATTATGTATGGTGTTTAGCTTACTTTTTAGAAATGAATTTATTACACTATTTTTAGGTGTTGCATTGTTATTTTCCGAAAGAGTGTATCAAAATACGTTTTTTATAGAAATGGTGGATGTGAGCATTTTGCCTAATACCTATTTTGATATGGGAAATGTAATTACGGGAGATAAAGCGGTTTTTTATCAAAATAATTATATTACGTTTCTAGATGGCGTTATAGTCCTAGCTACTAGCATCATAGTTGCAGAAGTCGCGCTGTATATCTTCTCCACTTTTCGACTCAATCGATTTCTACCAAAAAAACTGCTAGAAAAAAGCGGAAAGGTGGAAGCATGATGAGCTATACGCGCTTTGAGACTCTATTATTTATTCGAAATAAACGCAATTTACTATTAATCCTTTTAAGTCTTTTATTTTTCACGTTGTATCCCTTTTTCTTTCAATTAAAAGAATCGATTGAATTACGTGAAATCAAAAAACAAGAATTGATGACAGTAGATAACATATTAATGCCTTTTACTTCTGAATATCTAGCATTAGATGAAGCTTATTTAAAAACGTATGACAATCTAGTAGATCAGCGTCAGCTAATTGCTAGACAATTGTTTAATATAACTTCGAACAAATTGGAAGAATTCGTGGAAAATGGATATTCGTTGAACGAACTTCGGTTTCAAGGAATAGTAGATGGCTTTGCTGGAGCAAGTAAACTGTTTGCATTCAATCAAGAGGATTTGTTAAGGGAGCAAGCTTTATTCACTTATCTAAAAGAGGCGAATATGCCCATTCAAACGAATAATTTAACAGCTGTTAATGCGATGACAAGTAGTTTGCAGGTGTATGGTAGTTTGTTGTTTTTCTTTGTTGTTTTACTTATTTCCTGTGATTTATTTGCTCTCGATGCGGAACATCGAAGCATATTATACAGCTTACCGCTATCATTTTGGAAAAAGTTTCATACAAAAGTAGGGATAATGATCACAATGATTATGAGCTCGATACTTGTTGGGGTTCTTGTATGCTTCAGTGTTTCAAGTATGTTGTTAGAGAAGGGAAGTTTTCATTATCCTGTCGTATTTTATACAACGGAAGGCTACACTGCAATCCCGGTTTGGCAGTATATACTTCTCATACTAAGTGGCTTTTTTATCATTGGAATGTTCGTTGTTATTGGATCGTCTTTAGGATATTTTCTTTTTCGCCAGCCATATATTAACTTATTTGTAGGGTCTTTATGCTTTTTCTTTCCGAATATTTTAGCGATGATGCATATACCAAAAGTAAGTAGTTTTATACCAATGCTGTATTTTAAGATTCCTAGCATTTTAGACGGGGAACTTGCTACGCAATTATGGAACTTTCAGATGGATTTTTCACGTGGAATGCTCGTATGTGTCATTAGTATCCCTTTTGTATTTTTTTTATTAGTTTGGGCAAGGAGAAGGGGGATTTATCATGTATCGTAGAACAGAAGGAAGACATATTTTTATGGCCTTGGCCATCTGTTTATTTTTATTTTCTCCGCTTGTTATTTTCTTTGAACCACTTATTGTTGCGGAGACTTTGTATTATGAACGAGGCGTTTGGATAACACAAATTCCTCAGATTAACTTTGTGCTATGTGGAATTGCGATGCTCTTACAAATCCTAGCATTTGTTGCATTATGGCTAATGAATATGAATAAATTATCAATAGTACTCGCTTTTTTATGTACATGTGGTTGCATTATTCTTATACATGGCGGATCTTTAGCGTATGCATCAGTATCGGGGGAAGCCATTACATTTCGTCATGCATTTTCCCAAGATAAACAAAGCTATACGTGGGATAGCATAGATAGCATTCAATATTTTGATAACTTAGAAAATGACGACGTCCAGCCATTTTATGTATTTAACTTTCCAAACGGAGAGGAATTGCAGCTTAAGAAAAATGGTCTCTTAACAGAGGAAATTCGAATTCGAATCGATCAAAAAATACGGGAGTTAAACATCCCAATTGAAAGAATTAATGAATGGTAAGTGTTTACTCTCTGATTTGAAAACGTCTCAAAAGATAAAATCAACTTTTGGGACGTTTTTTATAAATTATGCGTACCATTTCTTCCACTACTCACAATCTAATCTGGCGTATTCGCAATATCAGATGAGTTAATCGCAACATTTCCATGCATATGCGCAATGTTTCTTCCACTACTCGCAATATTATCAGCCGTATTCGCAATATCAGATGAGCTACTCGCAACATGTCCATTTTTAAAGAACATTCCTTAAACAGAACATGTTCTAGTTCATATTTTGTTTAATTGCCTGCTTTCTTATTGGGATATCCTGTAATAACGAAACATGAAATAAACGCAACCATCGTAACAATTACACCTAAAACTAATCCAATTGCTTTCATAAAAGTATCTTCATCTGGATAAGAAGGTTTTAGTGTCACTAACCAATAAATGAACATAAGAGTCAAGATAATATAAAAACTGCTTCCGACAGTTGCCATCTTCCAACGGTTCTTTTTTGTACTTAGCGATGCTTTATTAATAATTATCCATAAAAGGATACTTCCAATCACTGCAAAAATCATCACAAGCAAATGAATAAAAGGAATTGAGAAATAAGCCAATATATAAAGCATAAGAACTGTTGAAAAAAATAGTACTGCATTCATGATGAATAGAAATATTCCAGAGAACCAATGATTTTGAAACCATATTGCATTTTTTAGCTTAAATACTAGTTTATTATTTTCTCCGAGTATTTCTACTAGTGGCCTTTTAATAAATAATAGTAAGAACACTCCAAGAGGACCGATTAGTAAAATTAATATCAATGTCATAGTATTTCCTCCTAATAAGTAAGCTCACGCAAATTCTTGTTTAATCTTATAATTTTTTTGAAGCTAATTAGACAGAATTTTTTTAGGGAAGTGTACAGTTTATAAATTATTCTTGAGTATTGGCGTCACATCTGTATTCTAGAATATCGCCGGGTTGGCAGTCCAAAGCCTTACATATTGCCTCTAAAGTTGAAAACCTTATGGCTTTTGCTTTTCCGTTTTTTAATATTGAAAGATTAGCCATCGTAATTCCAACTAATTCAGAAAGTTCTGTAACGCTCATTTTTCTCTTAGCTAACATGACATCTACATTAACGATAATTGACATTTCATCACCTCAGACTGTCAAATCATTCTCTGATTTTATTTCTAGTGCACTTCTTAACAATTCCTGAAGAACCTCAGCAAAGACTGAAATAACTAGAGTTGCGAAAATGATTACCGCACCAATAATTGCTATTCCAGGGTGCAAAGCATTTTGTGACACTAACAAAAATAGCCCTATTACGTATAAGATAATTATTGAAATTGCATTGTTCTTTATATGTCTTAATGCCATTACAGATAGTTTTGAAAAAGCATTTTCACTTTCGATATAATTTAATAGCTTCCATGCATGATAAAGAGCAAGAAAAAATGGTATTGAAGTAATATACATACCTATAAGAACAGGAAATCTTAAATAAGCATACTCTGGATTCATCTTCGCTGCATCAGTTGCTAATCCCGGTAACAAAAATGTAAACAAGCTGAGAACTATAATCCCAATAATAAAAATAGCCGTCTTTAAAAAAGTAGTTGTACTTTGCTTCATAAAAGCACCTCAATTTTTAATTTATATGAATATTGTAACGCTATATTTATTGAATAACAATAAATAATTATTGAATAACAATAAATAATTATTGAAATAAAGTTGATAATATAATACTAAAAATTTCTATTCCTTAATTCTTATATTGTTATGAAAAGTGCAATCTCCTTTTGAGCATCTAGTCTTCACCAATTCCCGAGTGCTTTTGGACTAAACCTTGGCTACACTATTACTCTGGACTTTAAAGAGGATCTGGAAGTAACTATGTCACTTCCAGATCCTTTTTTTTCGGTCATCTTGCGGCGGAGGTATGTCCATCGCCATCTTGGATTGTGTAGAGATGTTGCTTTAAGTTTAGATAATAAAAGATATAATCCTTTCCTACTCGTTTAAAAGCATCCGAAGATACAATTTCGGATGCTCATTGCTTCTTTATTAATCGATACTGCCTATTTTTCTCAACGTCCACTTCCCCTATTGATAAACAATGGAAAGTGCCAGATCATTATTTCGACGAAGCATATTTTCTTTCTTATTTAAACCGCTGATTGAAGCGGAAGGTGGCGACTCTTAGGGAACTAGCAAGCAACTCAACACCATAGACGGAGCGCAGAGAGAGAACCCTCTTGATGATTGCGTGTCCTCCTAAAGCGTAAATTAACCTATTCATAGTATAAAATGTTATATGTAATTTTCTTAATAATCTGTGATATAATCTATTAAACTTCAAGTTATTGGAGGACATTATATGTTACTTTACAATTGATTCATCCTGATCGACCTTATTGAATGATAAAAATCTTGAATAAGGAGTGTTCAGTATGGAATGGGTAAAGAATTTTTATAACAAACAATTTCAATTATATAATAAAGGTTTAACTGGCCCAAACGAAGAGCATGAGGAAATATTGACGAATATAGAGAATATGGCTTCTAAGCCTTTCCAGTCCATTTTGGAATTAGGTGCTGGGGGCGGAGAATTTGCGATAACTGCTGCTAAAAAAGGATATGACGTTACTGCGTTAGAGTTAGTGGCATCTCGAATTGACTATATGAAAAAGCTGAAAAGCGAACATAATTTAGTCGGTGATCTTGAAATCATTGAGGGGGACTTTTATGAGGTCGAACTTCATAAATCCTTTGACGTTATTTGCTATATAGATGGATTTGGTATTGGTGATGATCAAGATCAACACCAACTATTAAAACGAATGAGCAATTGGCTAAAACCCGATGGTTGTATATTAATAGATATTTATACTCCTTGGTATTGGGCAAATGTTGCAGGTCAAGAGATGATGGTAGAAAGTACACATCGAAAGTATGATTTTGATTTTATGAATTACCGCATGCTTGATACATGGTGTGATGGGGATGGAAACGTTACCCAATCTTTAAGATGTTATTCTCCTCAAGACTTGAAAATGTTATTAGAGAATACTGGTCTTACACTTGCCGACATCAAACCTGGTGGTGCGATGAACTACAAAACTTGGGAGTATCACGAGCATGTTGACTTAAATGAAGCAATGTCTTACATGGTTAAGCTGGTAAAAGAATAATGAAAGAATGGAGATGGGCAGACTGACAATAGTCTGTCCTTTTCCGTACCTACTTTTAAGAAGAGAAAATAAGCTGTTTTATTTTTTATACATGAAAATTTTCTCTTAAAGTGCTATAATTTTTTTATAGATGAATAGTCCTTCGGGGTCGGGTGAAATTCCCAATCGACGGTGATGAAGAAATTCTAAGCCCGTGAGCCTTTTTTAAGGTAGGATTTGGTGCAATTCCAAAGCCGACAGTATAGTCTGGATGGGAGAAGGATGTACGAGCAAGCTTATTTTCTTATGGAGAAAAATACACTTCCATACGTTTATTTGTTGATGCGTAAAATGTAATTTTCCTAATCACCCCGTAGAGACTTATCTATGGGGTTTTATTTTTGAATAAAACCTAGCAAAATTTCATACATGTAGTCCTTCGGGGTCGGGTGAAATTCCCAATCGACGGTGATGAAGCAATTCTAAGCCCGTGAGCCGTATTAAGAGGCAGGATTTGGTGCAACTCCAAAGCCGACAGTATAGTCTGGATGGGAGAAGGATGTACGAGCAAGCTTATTTCCTTATGGAGTAAAATTACACTCCTAGAAGGTTTATTTGTTGATGCGTAAAACATAATTTTCCAACTACCCCGTAGAGATATTTCTATGGGGTTTTATTTTTGAGTAAAATTCTTTAACAGAAAAGAGGTGTAGCCCATGTTCACGGGAATTGTAGAAGATTTAGGCAAGGTTAAATCGATGAAAAGCGGACCAAATAGTATGCAGTTAACGTTGGAATCCAAAAAGATTGTTGAAGACATCCATTTAGGCGATAGTATTGCAGTAAACGGTGTTTGTTTAACGGTCGTTTCATTTTCAAATACTTTATTCACTGTTGATGTCATGCCAGAAACAGTAAAGTCTACAAGCATTCAATCTTTGCAAATTGGCCATGCGGTTAATTTGGAACGTGCAATGCCCGCAGATGGTCGATTTGGAGGTCACTTTGTTTCCGGACATGTGGATGGAACAGGCTTCATTTTAAGAAAAAGAAAAGTTGAAAACGCCGTGTACGTGGATATTGGCATTAGTGAAGAGCTAAGTAAATTCTGTATGCTAAAAGGTTCGGTTGCAATAGATGGCATTAGTTTAACCATTTTCGATATAAAGCCAAAGCAGCTGACAGTTTCCCTTATTCCACTTACATTTAGTGAAACACTTCTCGGCATTAAACGGGAGCATGATGTGGTGAACATTGAAAATGATTTACTTGGCAAATACGTGATCAATCATTTGGAGCGAAAGAAAGAAAGTTCGCCAATCACGTTGGATTTTTTAAGACAAAATGGATTCTAACGAAAAGGCGGTATGTTACATATGTTCCATACAATTGAAGAAGCAGTAGAAGATTTAAAAAAAGGGAAAATCATTATCGTTGTAGATGATGAAAGTCGAGAAAATGAAGGGGATTTTCTCGTGCTGGCAGATTATGCGACACCAGAAAACATTAACTTTATGGCAACATATGGTCGTGGGTTGATTTGCACACCTATAACTCAAAAGTTAGCGGATCGTCTTGATTTGAATCCGATGGTCCAACACAATACGGACAATCATCAGACAGCCTTTACCGTCAGTGTCGATTATAAAACGACGGAAACAGGTATTAGCGCGTATGAGCGCTCCGAAACAATGTTGCAGCTGTTAGATGTAGAATCCGTTAGCTCAGATTTCCGCCGACCTGGTCATGTGTTCCCACTTGTAGCAAAAGAAAATGGTGTACTCGCACGCCCAGGTCACACAGAGGCAGCTGTTGACTTTGCGAAACTTTGTGGCGTTCAACCTGCAGGTGTTATTTGCGAAATTATGAGTGCAGACGGCTCAATGGCTAGAGTACCTGAATTACATACTATTGCCGAAACACATGGGTTAAAGTTTGTGACAATCGAAGCATTAGTGAAATATCGAAATGAACAAGAACAAGCGGTTTGATAAATAAATTTAAAATGAACTAATAGGAGAGATTGAGAATGGGAAAAGTTTTTGAAGCGAATTTAATAGGTACAGATTTAAAAATAGGTGTAGTTGTTGGTAGATTTAATGAATTTATTAATGGTAAATTATTGGACGGTGCATTGGATGGCTTGAAACGTCATGGCGTTGCCGAAGAAAATGTAGATGTTGCATGGGTACCTGGTGCATTTGAAGTTCCTTTTATTGCAAAAAAGATGGCAGAAACGAAAAAATATGATGCGATTATCGGTCTAGGCACCGTTATTCGTGGCTCTACAACACACTACGATTACGTATGTAATGAAGCTGCTAAAGGCATTGCAAGTGTCGGTTTAACAACTGGTGTTCCAGTTATGTTCGGTATTGTAACTACGGAAACAATTGAACAAGCGATTGAACGTGCTGGTACAAAAGTCGGAAACAAAGGCTATGACGCGGCAGTATCCGCAATTGAAATGGCGAATTTGAATCGTTTATTTTAATAGAAAATGAAATCTACTATAAAGTAGTGATTTCTCTTCTTTTTTCACATAAGAATGCCAAGGGATTAATCACATTATCTCTTGGCATTTTATGATAATAGTGAAACTTCTTTCTTACATAAATTAGAATCTACCAAAAATTCTCTTTTTTTATAGTTAATTATGTTATGATAATTTCATCATAATTTTCTGATAGTGAGGGGATTTTTTTGTGAAGGGCTTTTTGAAATGGGTGCTTCAATTAGTTGTTGCATTCGTTGGTATTCTACTAATTAGTGGATTACCCATACTAATTACTGGGCTTCAACAAGGAGAATTTTGGTGGAAGGAATATGGACAACAATTACTTGTTTTATTTCCACTTTCCAATTTTATGGATCAATACTACGGATCACATATTGGCGACTACATCAGCTATTCTTTAGAAATATTGTTTTTAGCACTTATCATTGCGATTTTTTTAGCACTCCTTTTTACGATTATTACGATGTTGTTTAAAGAGCGAATAAGGCAACGAATTAAAACACTCTTTTTCTTTTTGGAATCCTTTCCTGACATTTTAGTTATTCTACTTGTTCAGCTAACAATTATTATGATTCAGAAGCAAACTGGTATTTTTATTTCTAAAATTGCTGTGACTGGTGGAGAAAAGATCTATATGTTACCTGTTTTTTGTTTAATGATTTTACCAATGGTTCAACTATATCGTTTAAGTATGCTCACATTTGAAGCAGAGGAACGAAAAATGTATGTTGAGCTTACCAAGGCTCTTGGTTTTAGTAAGTTGATTATTTTAACTATACATATTTTCCGAAACGCGGTTATTAGTATATTTTTTCAATCGAAAAAGACGATGTGGTTTATGCTTTCCAATTTATTTATATTAGAACGAATGTTTAATATGCCAGGTATTATGTTTCACTTGAGTGAACACTTGTCCGGGGAATTGTTTTTAATAACAGTTTGTAGCTTTTTCTTCCCAGTTTTCTTCATATATAGCATAGGTGAGTGGTACTTCTTGCGACGTTTAAACCGTGGAGGTGCTTTTGAATGAAATCTGTTTGGAAGCAACCGTATTTTATTTTCGGATTTAGTGTGCTCATATTTTTTTTAGTTGGAAGTTTTGTATTTGAATGGATTTTTGGACCGGATCCGAAACAAACGTATTTTATTTATAAAAATGGTAGGTTGGTAGAAGCTGCTCCTCTATCTCCTAGTTTGATGCATCCATTTGGGACAGATCAGTTTGGCTTTGATATGCTTGCAAAGATTATGCTTGGTGCGAAATACACAATTATAGCAGCGATGGGTGTGGCTGCCGTACGTATGCTTATTGCAGTACCACTTGGATTCGCAATTGGAACTTACTGGCATAAGAGGCGTTCTTTGATTAATAGTTTTATTGATCCACTCCATTATGTGCCAATGACTATTTTTTCCTATTTGATGTTATATCCTGTTCTATGGCAGCCGATGGGAGGGTTCTCCACTACTGTGTGGGAACGTATTATTATTCAAGTAGTGTTAATGGGAGTTATTACGGTGCCAATTGTTGCTTCTTTAATTGGCAATGAAGCGAATTTACTATATCACCAGGAGTATATTTTAGCTTCAAGAACGCTTGGCGCTAGTCGACTTCGAATTATTACGAGACACCTGTTCCCTATGATGCGAGAGAAGTTATTTGTCCTATATGGTCAACAAGTGGTGGAAACGTTGGTTGTATTCACACATTTAGGTCTTCTTCAATTATTTATTGGAGGGACGAAAGTTAGTTATGATCCGATGTTTGGGGATCCGCCTAAATCGATTGCATATGAATGGGCTGGACTTTTTGGTTCATCGTTTCGTTATTTGCAAGGGGTTCCGTGGCTTCCACTTGCTCCAGCAATCTGTTTTGGGCTGCTCATTTTAGCAATCGCTGCAATGATAGAAGGGTATACTAGAGCAGTGAATGGTCAAGTCAAAATTCCTAAACGAAAGAAAATTGCGTTTGTGTCGGATGAGACACTCAAATGGAATCAACAGCAGTTAAAAGAAAGGTTACAGCTCTTGCTTCAAAACGAAAAATAAAATACTCCAAAACTGTATTATAACACTCTTGTTATGGGAGATTTAATGGATAAGAATCCAAAACAAATTTCTTTTCGTACTTATTGGTAACACTCACCTACGCAGATCTTCAGCGTATAGAAAGTGGTTATCGGGAACTACTAGAAGGTTTTATGCTTACTACCAACGCTTTTTAACTACTGTGTAACAAGTGTGCTGTTTAGATAGCCCTACCTTTAGAAACAAAGGAGTTACTAGTGAGACCATGGAATAGTAAAAATATTAATCTATAAAGGAGAATACATATGCACAAATTGATAGAGAAAAATGAATACGCACCATATTATGCTACTTATGTAGAATTGGTGTCTGATGGTGATTTCATACAAACTTTAGAACAACAAATGGAAGTGACTATTACCTTACTACAAGACATTTCTGATCAACAAGCTCATTTCCGTTACGCGCCTGAAAAATGGAACATAAAAGAAGTGATAGGGCATATGGCAGATACTGAGCGTATCATGGGATTTAGGTTACTCTCCATAGCTCGAGGCGAAACCGTTGCGCTTCCTGGTTATAATGATAATGAATATGTTCAAAATGCATCTTTTGATAAACAGTCAATAGAGGACCTTCTTCAAAATTTGTATGTAGTTCGTCAGTCAACCATTCATCTAATTAAAAGCCTATCGGGCGAAGATTTGCTGCGCCGTGGAATAGCAAACAATTCTGAAGTAACGGTCCGTGCCCTTATCGTTATTATTGCTGGTCATGAACTGCATCATCGCAATATTATTAGAGAACGTTGTATTTCTTCTGAAGCTTATCCAAAAAGCTAATTGACATCCATCTAGGGAATATACAGTTGTTCAAAAAATGCTAGAAAAACTTAATAGCCCATTACCAGAGTGTGTGTTGATTTATCTATTTCAAAACGCACTCTTTTTGTATTGGTCTCGGTTCTGCTCGATTTAGTCTCGCTTACATAGTGATTGGTTGCGGTTGGGATCGAATTAGTTTCGTTTATGATTGAAATAGTCTCGATAAGCCTTTTTCTGTAAAACTCAAAACTATTATTTACCATTGTATAAGAACGAACGTTTGTAATATACTATTAAGAACAAATGTTCCTTTTTAGAGGAGTGGATAATGTGTACGAAGGGTTAGAAAACCGGAAAATTATTTGCATTGATATGCGAAGCTTTTTTGCAAGCTGTGCGGCAGCGGATGCTGGGCTCGATGTGATGACAGAACCGATTGCTGTGATTGGCAATTTAGAGCAAAAGGGGAGTATTGTACTGGCTGCTTCGCCGAGAATGAAAAAAGAATTCGGTGTGAAGACAGGAACTAGACTATTCGAAATTCCAGATCATCCGTCTATTCATTTAATCGAACCAAAGATGGAGTTTTTTGTTCGAGTTTCCGTCGAAATAGTCCGTTTTTTAAATCAGTTTGTTCCAAATGAAGCGATTCATGTGTATAGCGTAGATGAATGCTTTGCTGATTTAGGTGGAACCGAAAAACTTTGGGGACCAGTAGAGAATACAATTAAGCGCATACAAGATGGGATGTATAGTCAATTTCAATTGCCATGTGCAGTTGGAATGGGACCAAATATGCTACTGGCGAAGCTCGCGCTAGATTTAGATGCGAAAAAAACAGGTTTTGCCAAATGGATGTATGAAGATGTTCCAAAAAAGTTGTGGCCGATTTCCCCTTTAAGTAAAATGTGGGGAATTGGCTCCCGCCTCGAAAAAACATTAAATAATATGGGTATTTTCACAGTAGGACAGTTAGCGCACACTTCTTTAGAAATATTAGAAAGTAAATTCGGCGTAATAGGAAACCAGCTATATTACCATGCTTGGGGAGTTGATCTATCCGAACTTGGTGCACCACTAGTAGAAGGGCAAATTAGTTACGGGAAAGGGCAAGTACTGTTTCGTGATTACCGAACGAAAAAAGAAGTGATGGCGGTAGTACTCGAGATGTGTGAAGACGTGGCAAGACGCGCAAGAGAAGCAAATATGGCTGGAAGAACGATACATCTCGCAGTCGGATACAGTAAAGATGCTTTTGGAGGAGGATTTAACCGTTCTCGCTCGATAGAAGAACCAACAAATGCCACGATGAAAATATATAAAGTATGTGACCAGATTTTTGACGAGTTCTATGATCATCGTCCCGTTCGCAGATTATCGATTTCTTTAACAAATTTAGAACCGGAGCATTCGATGCAACTAAGCTTATTTGAAGCAGATAAATGGAAAGTACGAGAATTGGGAAAGACAATGGATGACTTACGAAGCAAATACGGCTCCTCTGCAATTTTACGTGCTGTTTCCTATACAGAAGCAGGAACAGCGATAAAACGAGCTGGATTGCTTGGCGGACATAAGAAATAATAAAAAGATCGAACCTTTATACCGGTTCGATCTTTTTTGTTGGTTGATCTCTCTCCTTAGAAAGATAGTCGGAGCTACATAAAAATATATCAGGCTCATATATATGAATGTCGTGCTAATCAATAAAATCTAGCTCAACCTGTATTTCCCGTTCTAAAAGGGTTTTCTCTCCTAATTGTGGAATAGGTATATTAAGTAGTGAAATTAAAGGCATCACTGGGTTCTTCATCGCTCTAGGTAAGTATTTATAGATAATATTGGCAAACCAAAAAAATAAAAAAGGTGGAGTAAATTTGGAACAGACAATTTTTCAACATATGGAAACAGTACGTGGCATAACGGAGGAATCGATAAGAAAGATACCAGCAGAATTAGCTGATATTGTACCTAAAGGTTTTAACAATAGTATTCGTTGGAATTTCGGTCATATTGCGTTTATACAGGAAAGGCTCGTATTTGCAGTTTTAGGAGAAAAGATGAATGTGCCAAGCAACTATGAAGAACTATTTAGTGCTGGTACGAAACCAGCTGATTGGAAAGTAACTCCGCCATCATTAAAAGATATTCTTTCTGTGTTATCCGAACAAAAATCAAGAATAAGAGATGCTATTCAAGGAAATATAAATGAGACGCTACCAGCTCCATTTACAAATCGATTAGGCATCACATTTCATACCAGAGGGGAGACATTTCTCTTTAGCTTTTACCATGAAGCAATGCATATGGAAGCGATTAAAAGAATCTATCGCGCTATTACGTTGGAATGAAAGAATATACTCAAATGCTTCCAAAGGATGCAGAAAGAGTAAGGTATTTTGAATGATCTGAAAAGCGGAAAAAAGGATGATAAGTATGGTGTGGCTAGCAATTGTCATTTACGGTCTGTTAGTGAGTAGTGTTTTCGTCCTAACAGCATTGGTAAAAAAGAAATTTAATCTGCCAAAGAAAATAAAACATATTAAGTTCAATAAAAAAGGAACTTTTACCACGATATTAATTGGTATTATATTTACTATTGGAAGTATTATGGCAAATATAACTGTTTATGAGGATGGTAACTATCGCAGTCTAAATCCTATTCCTATCATAGAAGAACAAAACAAATACACTAATTTTTGAATATTTTAACAAACTAATCATATTATTGTAACTTTTGTAAATAGGAGAAATAAACCTGTGTGTAGTTATTAAAAATTTTTGAAACAAATTTTAGGAGGTTTTTTTGGATGAATTCGTTCCGACAGTTTCTCAGTACTTATATAGAAGTTTGGAAAGCTTCATCTATAAAGAAAATAGAAGAGTTAATAGCAAAGGATTATCAAGCAAGGGAAGTAAGAGATGGTGAAATAGTAGACTTTGGCTTTGAAAAATCAATAGAAGGTTGGAAACAAGGTTTTCATTTTGCGATACAAAACAAAGCGCAGTGGAAGTTAGATGAAATTTCGATATTTCCTTTAAACGATGAGGAAACAATGGTAATTCTAACAGCTACTTTAATTGTTCAGGGGAAAAGACTAGAAACAGGTAATTTATTTTTTCAAACGTTTAAAAAAGATAAAAATAGCTCTTGGAAATTAGTGAGAAGTTATATAGAAGCTGGCATTGTAATTGATAACCTAGCCCAAAGGCATTTACTTTGAATAAAGGGAAATTTCGAGTACTGGGTTCTAACTCTATTCTGAATTCAATAAGAACTTGGTACCTAACACTCGTTTTATGAAGATTTTTCGAAGAGGTTGTATATTGAAAAAAATATTAATACTTGGTGCTAGTGGGTTAGTTGGAAAAGCTATAGCTAAGGAATGTTTAAATGATTTTGATGTATACGAGACTTACTTTTCATCAGGAACAAACCTTCCAGACGCCAAACACTTTCAATTAAACATGCAGGATGAGGAAACAATAAGTGAAATACTTAATTTAGTTCAACCTGATATAATTGTTTCAAGTTTACAGGGAAATTATGACGAACAATTAAAATTCCACCAGCGATTAGCTAAGGAATTAAAAAACAGAGATAGTGTACTTTATTTTTTCTCAACTACAAATGTTTTCGATGGAGATTTGTCAAAGCACCATAGCGAATCAGATGAACCTATCTCTAAATCAGATTATGGTCAATATAAAATCAAGTGTGAGAACATGCTAGTACAATCACTTGGAGATCGTTCTAATATTATTAGAATCCCAGGAATTTGGGGGAAGAATTCACCTCGACTTAACAATATAAAAACGAATATTGAAACAGATAACCCTATTCAAGCTTATAGTAATTTAGAATGTAATTTTCTGTTAGATATACAGTTAGCTCATCAAATGCGCTTCATCTTTGAAAATGAATTGAGAGGAATATTTCATTTGGGTGCAGTAGACATGATTAAGGAATCGGCATTCTTAGAAAAATTAGTTAATAACCTAACAGCTAGAGAAGTAAAGTTTCAATATAACTCATATCAAGAAAAAGAGAGTACTTATTATTTCGGTCTCGAGTCAAAACGTGATGATTTACCAGATTCTCTTAAAATTACTAATGAAGAAATTATTTCTTACTTGGTAAGGTGAGTTCTAAAGTTAATATTTAACTCAACATTTGAGTTGAATAACCCTAAAAGATTGCATTAAAAACTAGATTCTAAAACCATACTGACTTAAATAATTACCTGGCACCTCATATTTTTAGTAGTTTTCTAAAGGTATGAAGAAAGAGGTGAAGACATTGAAAAAAGCAATAACAATAGGTTTAATTTTTGTTTCTATTTTACTTTCAGGATGTAATACGAACAAATTAAGCAGTGCTGAATTTATTAACAATACACCAGCGGTAATTAAAATAGACAACTTAACCTATCTAATGACCGATGAAGTTTTATCTACTACCGAGGTAGAAGAACAAATAGGTAAAATTACTCAAATCCACAATATTGTGTCTTACCCGGAAGACCAAAATCCATATAAAAACCCGAGTAAAATTTTCAAAGTAAAGGATATAAATACAGAAGAGGCAATAGCAATTCAAGTTAATAACAAACTATATAAAGCAACTATAAACTAAAAAACAGTTTTATAATTGTGTGAAATCTAATTTCGCTTTCGAGTAGAATAGGGGACTTTTAAATGGAACAAACAATTTTTCACCATATGGAAACGGTAAGAAGAATAACGGAGCAATCTATCCTAAAGACACCAGAAGAGATTGTGGATATAGTACCAAAAGGTTTTAATAACAATATTCGTTGGAATTTCGGCCACATAGCATATATTCAGGAATACTTGGTTTATGGAGTATTAGATCAAAAGATAAATCTCCCTGTAGAATATAGAGAATTTTTTAGAGCAGGAACTAAGCCAACTGATTGGAAAGAAACACCTCCGTCATTAGCTGACATTTATTCCGTTTTATTTGAACAAAAAATAAGAATCCAACAATCCCTTCAAGGAAATTTACATAAAAAACTACCAAAACCATTTACGAACCATTTTGGCATCACATTTCACACACTTGGAGAAACATTTCTCTTTAGCTTTTACCATGAAGCACTTCATCTGGAAACGATTAATAGAATATATCAATCCATTATAGCGGAATAAAATGAGTTTCTTAATAAACAGAAGAAATAACAAAGAGATCAAACATTTACATATGTTTGGTCTCTTTTATATTCAAATTTACCTATTAAAGAAGGATTTAACAATCTCGAAGAAGAATATTAGGTGAGAAGGTATTTGAATGAAAAGGAACTATTTGTATGCATCGAATGGAGGGATGTATATATTTAATGCTGAAAGTGCTGATTTTGCAAAGTGGAAGTATTGAAAGGCAAACACGACGAGAGGATCGATAATAGAAATGAAGATAACTTTTACAAATAAATTAAAAGCATTTATACCATATTTTTTCGTTATGATAGCCCTCTGCTGTTTGTCGTACCTCCTCGTATACAAAGCTGCTTTTTTACCAAATGGTTATGAGATTAAGTCTGGGCAAAAAAATGAGTTAACCATTACATCTTTTAGTTTAATAGGAAAAGAAAAAACGATTCAAACAATAGATTACTCGAAACAAGACGAATGGAAATTGGAAGAGATTGAGGTTGCAGTGAAGATGCAGAAGGACGCTTCATGGCTACTTTATACAGCACTTGGCATATCCTTTACTCTAATAATTATGCGTGTACGAAATGGAATGCACGTTAGGAAGGCAATCTCCCAAAGTAACCTTATCTTTGCAATATTAATTCCGCTAGTTCCATTAGTGAGCGCGTGGAATAGAATTCAAAGCTTGATTGCTTGATAAACGAGAGGAGCGTCCAATCAATGATACATAAAATCAAAAAAATCGTAGAGCAATTATCGGAGCAGGAGGCAAAATCACTTATATTCCAACATTTTTTACAAATTCAAATGTTGGAGAAAACAAGCTATCCAGAAAGTGAATTTTTGGAAAATATGAAAAAAGAGTATTAAGAACTATTAATTTATGCCTCCGAACCAATACAACAGCCTTATCAAACAGTGCACATCGTTTTCGGACATTCACCAGCAGGGAACTTAAAGATCACACTGCCAAAAGATGAAAAGGTTATTGCATTTTTCGATCAATTTTCTAGCGGCCCCGTACATCAGCTGCATACCGAAAAAGGACTGCAGCAACGCAAGAAATGGTTATTCTTACATATTAATTTGGACGAACAGTACATATATAGCTACTTGGAAGATTTTCAACAAACAGTAACAGAGATAAAGGATATACCCGAGCATATACCTATTTACATTTGGACAGCAAACAATGCACATGAACAAACAGCTGCACGATTTGTCCTACACACACTTCAAGACAAGCAAAACGACATTCATCTTATGAATGTAAGCGAGGCTTATCAAAATCACTGGTCAACTCCTCCCGGGAATTTTATACTTTGGGTACTGGAGAAGTAGCACCAGAAAAATTAAAAGTAATCTATGCGGCAAATAAAAACGTTCAACCGTTAACAGCGAAACTTTGCTACAAACTGGCGGACGAATGGGAAAAACTTTCGGAAACAACAGAAGTACTCCGCATTTGGGAAGACGGCGAAATCAAAAATGTCCCTGAAAATTACTTTGATGCATTCATCGTAGATAAAGCACGTTATCTACATCGGGAACAGGGAAAACTCGAATTTATGAAATCCGCACGACTAATAGGAGAAGTATTCGGGCATCTCAATCAATATACAGGTGATGAGTTTATCGAATACCGCGTACGACAGCTAATTTTTAATGGTATTTTTGAAATAGAAGGTATTCCAAAAGCAATGCGTTTCTACAGTGTGAAATTGAAGGAGGAATTTAATTGAACAAATGGGGGAGAAATAAATTGAAAAAAATACTCACATTCTTATTTCCACTATTCCTTTTAACAGCTTGTTCGGATATTACGCATAACGATTATAGATTTACCGGAGAAAGTGAACATTGGGAAGCCGAATATTCCTATACAGGAACAGAAACAAGGGGAGAAGATAACGGCATAGGAACTTATTCGAATGAGGATAGTCATAAATTCACATTAACATATAAAGGTTCTTTAGAGGAGTTATCTTCCATGCGAAAATTGGAATATTTGTATAGTACCCTTTCCAGTAATGGAAAAAGTACAGAGGAGTTCACTGAACCCACTACAACGAAAATATTTTCTTCTTCAGGGGGTTCAACAAACGGGGCGAAAGTAACTAAAGATGAAGTAATACTAGTAAAAGTAAAATGGGATGATGTGGAAGAATCGATTTTACTGGACAATAAAAAGTTGACTACTAAATAAATCTGTTCGCATGATTACTAGTAGATTTATGGATTTTTAAGGGGATAGATTTCTAATGAATAGTCAAATATATGTTAATTGGGGAGGAAATCAAGTTAGCCTTAGATGGCATCCCTACAAAAATATAAACCAAAGTGAAATAGTAACTAGTGTTCATAGTTATTGTTTTAGCCAGTGTAAAGTGTTATTAGTTCAGGTGAAAGAAAGAGGATTTAACATTCCAGGTGGGCATATAGAGTTCAATGAAACTCCTGATGAAGCGTTGCATAGGGAGGTTTACGAAGAAGGTTATGTTACAGGGAAAATAAAATATATTGGTGCGATTGAAGTCAACCACAAAGATAATCCTAACTTTGAACAAAATGGACCCTATCCGCTTATAGGTTATCAATTATTTTATAGAATGGACGTTGAAGAGTGTTTTCCATTTTTACGAGAAAATGAAACGACATCTCGCATTTGGGTTGAACCAGAAGAAGTTCCATATGTGATGAATGACCATGAACTATCGCTGTTAATCTTGAAAGAAGCTCTAAAAATTGGAAATACATAAAGTCATAATAGCAATGTATAGTGTCGAGTACCAAGTTCTAACGCAATTTTGAATTCAATAAGAACTTAAAATTCGATTATAAATGTACCTTCTTTCCTTGCTGATAAAAGGAAGTTGGAAAGCGAGTTCACTTTTGTAGTTGAACTCGTTTTTTATTGAGCAAAATAAAATGAACGATTTATCATTTCAAACTGTCTAATTGATAACGAGGGGGTGGAAGTATGGATTTGGAAAAACGAGCAATTGCGGGTGAAGAACAGGCGTTAGTGGAGCTATTGAAGCGACATGAAGATACGCTCTACCGGACAGCCTATGCGTACTTGAAAAATGAGCATGATGCTATTGAAGCGGTACAAGAGCTGACGTTTCGAGCTTTAAAAAAGGTTCATAGCGTCAAAGAACCCGCTTACATAGCAACATGGCTTGTTCGAATTATCATTAATATTTGTTTAGATGTGAAAAAGAAGCAAGAGAAATTTATCTATACTCATGATGTGGAAGTCGCATCGATGGATCAGCAACCATTCGAGCTGGCTGATATTATCGCAAGTTTACCAACAGAACAACAGGAATTGATTTACTTAAAATATTTCCAGGATATGAAGAACGCAGACATTGCGCAGTTGAAGCGAATTCCCGAAGGTACTGTGAAATCGAGACTACACACAACGTTAAAAAGATTACGCCTACTCATTGGAAAGGAGGGACTGTAAATGACTAACTTGAATGAGCAAGATTGGCAGAAGCTAAAAGAGGAATTAGAAGCGATTGAAATCCCTAAAGAAGCCTTATATAAGGCACGTGGGAAAGCTGTGCATCAGCATCGGTTGACCAAGAGGAGAAAACGCCGTCTGTATTCAGTTGCCAGTGTAGCTGCTATTGTTCTGTTGCTGTTTGTAACTTCCATTCGTGTATCTCCCGTATTTGCACAAGTTATGGCCAAAATCCCTGGGTTTGATTCAATCGTGCACATGATTTCTTATGATAAAGGAATCAGCGACATTGTCGAAAATGATTACTATGAGGAACTTGGAATTGTGGTAAAGAAGGGGGATTATACCTTGACTTTACAGGGTGTCGTGGCTGACCATTCGGGTATGACTATATTCTATAAGCTTGAATCCCCCTTTGATCTTTCCAAATTGAGTATAACTTCTTTAGAGGTGTCTCAACAAGGCATTCCATTTGGTGTCATAAATTCTTACACTGCCTCTAAAACGGGAAAAAGGACTGTACAGGAAGACCAAGTTGAAATTACGTCTCCCCATGATTTATCGTATAACAATAAGACATTTGAATTTAATTTGCACTTGAGTGATGCAACAGACGCAGAGACAAAGTTCTCTGTACCATTCACACTCACCAAGCCTATTGAACAACCCAAAGTATATGAAGTAAACCAAGCCGTTGTCGTAGATGGTCAAACAATTAACATTAAACAGTTGAAAATTTCGCCGTTACGTGCAGAAATTCGTCTAGCTGCTGACGAACAAAACACGATGCAATTACTAAAATTTATATCGGTACGATTGATTGATGAGAATGGCGAAGATTGGGTTCTTCCAAGAAATAGCTGGGGGGGCTTCGGCAATTTGCGTGAAGGTGAAGTGAGCCTATTTGTACAAAGCAATTACTTCCGGCAGCCGAAAAAATTAACCTTAGTGATGGAGAGGATTCAAGCACTTCCAAAAGGATCCGACTTTATCGAAGTAGATTTTGAGAAAAAGAAAGTGCTGTATGTTCCAAACGAACTGGATATTACTATTCAAGTACCATCGGACAATACAATGGAAGTCACTTATCCATCTGGGGGTTGGAACCTATTTTCTGAAATAGTGGATCAAGAAGGCAATGATTTTAGCAGAAATTTAATCGAAATGCATGTTGTTAGCAGAGAAAATCCCTATGTCAAAGAAGTCTATACATTTGATTTTGATAATGCAGTGAATCCAATTCGTTTTAATATTAATAGCTATCCGATGTATTTGGATGGCAAAGTGGAAATTGATATTCCACTTAATGAATAGGCTTCTACCTCATTAAAAATTGTAACCAAAACATTACATAGACGCTACTGTCATGAGCAAATGAGTCCTCATCGCGGTGACGTTTATTATGTTTAGGCACGATCAATGTACTCAGCAAACACATAAACACTATATTTCAAGCTGTTTTTCTAAACCATCTTGAACGAATGTCTCCGTTGCTAACACATCGGAATTCATTCTCGGGTTGTTGGAAACTCTGAATAAATTAACACATGACAAAAGTTAATCCAGCCACAACTGAAATGATTCCAGCGTAATTTATTTTAACCATCCAAAAAGTGTAGTTTTGTAAAAAAGATTGATAATATAAAACAAACTTCGATTATTTAAAATAATGTTTGATTAAAAATCATCTGTTGATATGCAGGATTTTTTCTTGCTCCACAAACGGACAGTTTGTTGAAGAAGGATATTTTCTTTTTTTAGCGAATTAAAATTAAAAATACACTTATCAAGAATACAGGTAATTGCAAAATAGGAACATAGGAGGTATGAGAATTGAATATCCATAGAATAGATCATGTAGGTGTAATTGTAAATGATCTCTCTGCCGCTAAAGAGTTTTTTCTCGATTTTGGACTTGAGGTTAAAGGGGAATGGGAAATGGAAGGAGAGTTGATGGGATATGCAGTTGGGCTTAATGATGCTAAAGTAGCGTGTGTAGGATTGGGAACGCCAGACGGTCAGACATGGATAGAGCTAATCAAATTTTATTCACCGTCAGATGAAAAAGATATTCAGCAACCTTTTGCAAATACCCTGGGTATCCGGCATATCGCATTTGCTGTTGAAGATATTGAAACCGTTGTTGCCAAATTGAAAAAGAAAGGTATGGAAATCTTTAGTGAGATACAAAACTATGAAGAAAAATATAAGTTATGCTACTGTCGTGGGCCAGAGGGAATTATTTTAGAGTTGGCGGAGCAAATCAAATAAATTAAGGGTAATTAATAGTTATCGGACCAATAATTGATGGATTTTGACATACCGCCAATGTAATATGTAACCACGTCGATAAAGTTGTTCCACAAGCTGGCACTATTATTGAGCAATACTGGTAGAAAATAATCAATCTTTTTATAAAAAACAATCTTAAATCTACTAGAAAAGAATCCATGTTGATCAATCTTTTTTCAAAATGGATTCCTTTTATTTTCTGTGAGATGCTGACTTGTGGGATCTTTTTGATCGAACTTTATTTCAAAGCAACAAAAGGGATAGGTACACTAAAGGTATCGGGTGTAGATGTTGTAATAGAGACAATAGTGTATGCGATTAGAAGAAATGATCAATCAAAGTTAGCAGGAGATACATGTCTTATAGCACTCACAGCAATCCGAATGGAATGGTAGAAATGTTCGTCCAGCTCTATCAAATGAAGATGGCGTTGCTGCCCACGAAGAACTAGTTCAGGTAGTATACTGAAACCTAGTCCTTTCTCACCCATAACCATGATGACATATCTTATTCAAACAAAAAAGAGGGTATTTAAATAATTTGTTTAATAAAGAAAGTTATGTAAAACTTCAATGTAAAATATTTTCTTTTTGGGGTGTATTATGAATAACAAAGTAAAAGAAACCTATAACCAGCTTGCAAATGATTATGAACACAACGTAGATAAAAAGAGCCTATTTAATACGGAATATGAAAGACCAGCGATGATAAAACTACTTCCATCTGATATAAGAAATAAGAAGGTTTTAGATGCAGGATGTGCAGCAGGTTGGTATACGTCTCAGTTGGTTAACTTAGGTGCTGACGTAACAGCAACGGATATTAGTCCTAACATGGTAGCGGCTACTAAAAGGCGAATTGGAGATAAAGCGGAAGTTTTGTGTTTAGATTTAGAGAAAAAATTACCTTTTGAAGATGAATCTTTTGATTTAATCGTAAGCTCTTTAGTTCTTCATTATATAAAAGATTGGAGCAAGCCTTTTAGCGAGTTTCGCAGAATATTAAAACCAAATGGTACATTGCTTTTTTCAGTACATCATCCTTTCATGGATATTAAAATGTCTGTGAATGGTGATTATTTTTCCAATGAACTAATTATCGATCAATGGAAAAGGGAGGGAAAGTTAATTGACGTTCCATTTTACCGTCGGCCACTTCATATGATAGTAAATGAAACGCTTGAGTATTTCTCCATTGAGAAGTTAATTGAAGCCCAGCCTACCAAAGAATTTAAAATGAAAGAACCAGAAAAATATGAAAGACTCATGAAAAATCCACATTTTATGATTGTAAAAGCGGTGAAAGATGAATAGATATAGGTGGTTACTATTGAAAAAAATGATAGTTATTTTACTTTTCATTCCTGAATCGTAATATCATTAATATTTAAGTTAGTGGTGGTGTTGATTTGAATTATATTATTCTTTTATTCTCTTTATGGGTCTCTACGGTTGTATCTGTGCAAATATTGAAAAGCAGAAACAACAAGCGGTTAGCGATGTTATTGGCTTTTTTCATAAATGTTTTTGTTTTAATTACAGCAACTTGTTTTTTATATAGCTTAGATGAAGAAGCAAGAATGTTTGGATTTGGTAATTCTGGTTTATTAATATTGATTTTTTCGATTCCAATAATAACTTGGATAAACTTCTTTATTCTCCAGTTTGTAAAAAAGAGCAATACCTTTTGAATGATACTAACTAGACTTGTTGCTAAGAACAAGTCTAGTTTTTTATGTTACTGAGACTATTAATAGTCACATTATTAGCGATTAATCCCTGTTCACCCTTATTTAGGATAGTAGGAAAACCCAGGATATTTGACAACAGGATATTTCACTTTGCCTAGTGCATCCAATAATTCCTGTCCAATATGCAAATTGTCTCTAACCAGGTCTTGAGGAGTGAGTGCCATCCATTGGTTTAACGACACATCTACATAGCGATCGCTTTTGAACATTTCTAAAAACCATAAAGTTTGATCCCCAGTATCTGAATATAGTGCTCACTGGCAAATGGTACATAGCCGACATCACCAGCTCTATAATCAAATGTACGGGCTCTGCCATTCCCAGCAAATACCGTCATACGTCCCTGTCCTGAGAGATAATATTGCCACTCATCATTATTCGGATGCCAGTGTAATTCTCTCATTGCTCAGGTTCAATCTCAACAAGTGCAGCTGCGATATTTTTAGATATAGGAAAATTAGAAGAGTCTACAATTCGTACGCTTCCACCAGGTGTCTTAATTGGTTTTTGTGCAAGCAGCTTATGTGTGAAGCTTTGGGGTATAGTTCCATAAGGGGACTCGACTTTCTGATTTTCAAGCGGACCAGGCACCTTGTCTTGAAAGATATTTCAGAATAGTTTCTTAATTGCGTGTTACACAGGGAACGCTTTTAAAGACTGAAAATGACAAATAGGCCTTCTAAACCGCCAATGCATTATGGGAACAATTTTATCACAAAGATTGATTAGTGTTGTTGCACTAGTCAATCTCTGTGATAAAATCATTTTCTACCAAAGAAGAACTTTTTAATAAGAAACCTTATTAACAACTTATTTTTCATTTCCTTTTATTCAGCCTATTCTTTTAATATATCTTCTCTGAATGAATACAAGCATCGCCTTATCCAAAATAGTGGCGACTATAATTCCTGCTGCATATCGAATCAGGTCCAGTGTAAGAAATCCTTTACCTAAAATCAATGCTCCTAGAAAAGTACCGCGAATCTGATTGATCCACTCTGCTTGATACAGCTGACTCAATTCAATGCCAAAGCTGAAAGAGAAACTAAGCCAGATTGCTGTCACCAAGCTTTTACGTATTAGAAGGAAACGAAACCCGAAATAGACCATCATCGCCCACATCACATCCCCAGCATTTTGAGCAATAAATAACTGAAGGAAATGGCTGTATTTTCTGGAGGATAGACCTAATAAAATGTTAATCATAATACCAATCATATAAACTATCCTTATATTACGGTAAACCTGTTTTTTATGTTTATTTTTAGTAGGCAATTAGATCACTCTTTGACATGTATTGGTATTCTTTTATTGTGAATATACAAGTTGTGAACGAGACTCGAAACATTATGATAGGTACGAGCAACATCTCATCCATTTCCTGTATGTAATGCAATTATTATAGTTGTTTAAATATCGACTAAATAAACTAGAACCTTGCTACAATGTAAAGATGCAAGCTCTTTGAATATTTATATAATAGTGAGAAAAACATTAACTTTTTAAAAAGAGGATAATAGAGTCTTTTTAACTTAGCAGATTAATCTTTAATACTAGATAGGTATATCACTAAAAAGAATGAATGATTTCTTTACATTTACCGAATTCTAAAAGTGCATCATACGGATCGCCTTCTAACCCCAGAAGTTTGCAAAAAGCAAGCTCCGTTTTAATCCTTTGTTCTTTTAGTATAATTACTTCGTCTTTGAGATTAGGGTAATCGTTTAAAATTGAATTTTCAATTATCATATGGAGATAGGCATATTGTTCTTTTACTGGTTTAGGTTGACCAAATAGTTCAATTTCGAACCCATCAAAGGTAAAATTTGCTTTAATTACTGGTACATTTCGTATTGAAAGTTTTTTTAATTTGAAATCTTGGTAATTTCCATACAAAGTAGTAACCTTTTGCTCAAATGAAGTGAACTCTACAACATTCATTATGATATCTAAGTCGGAACTTTCTATATCAATCCCTATAGGTAAAGTGTCACAAAGAATGGGATTATATTCAGATAAGCTATGCATGATTCCCAGGTTTTCAATAGCTAAATAAGCACGCTTTTGATTTTTGTTACCGAACTGTAAGTAATCAATTGTTTCAAACATACCACTCCACCCTCTCTTTCAGAGATGTATCAGATACATGAACGGTTTAGAGCATTATTTGCTTTGAGAAAAAAATCCGCAAGTTTGTTAATACTAGAACTCTAAGCACTTTTTATATTAATTGTAACAAAGTAGTGCAATTTTCACTAAATGTTTCTCAACCTTTTCGACTTTTCAATAATTTTATTATTTTTAAACGATTTTATTGTTCATTGTCAGAAATAAATCTGACTATCTTCGTTATAGAAAATACTCACTATATTAATAAAGGACGATTCAGTAATTCAGCTGAAATCGATCCTTTATTTTTCATTTTAAAGTAAAGTGAACTAATCATAGAGTAAAGCAAACTATACAAAAAGACCGATAAACTATACAATTAGGAATAGAATGTTTGGAGGGAGCAGTTTGCTAAAAAATCGTGTGAAAGAATTAAGGGCCAGATTTAATTTGACGCAAGGTGATCTTGCAGAGAAAACAGGCGTAACAAGGCAAACAATTGTTTCATTGGAAAAAGGAAATTACACGCCTTCATTGCTACTTGCTATGAATATTGCAGAAGTGTTTGGGGAGCCAATCGAACAGATTTTTTATAAGGAGGAGGACCCTAAATGAGGAGGTAAATTACGGTTGCTTTGAGGGCGTTACTTTATATTTCTCTCGCTAAGATGATTTTTGACTTTGTTAAAATAGAGGAAAATTTACGACCCCTTAGATACCAGTGGTTCTTCTCATATATTTAGTTACACTTAAGCACTTACATGCTAGATAGAACAAGAGGTGGGATTTGATGAAAAATTTACTTATAACAATTGTTTTACGCATACTTCTAATTATTTCTTTTGCTGTCTATGCATTCGTTCTTGTTAAAAATGCACAGCTTTCTGATATGTTTTTAAAACGTGAAATTAGCTTTGATTATTATATGGAAAATGAAATTAATTCAGGATTATACAATGTTATTGCTCTATTTTTTGCGACTTTAAACTCATGGTACACACACTATCAATCCAAAAAACGTAATAACGGTAGAATAATAATGAAAGAAATAGTCATTCCTGAAATGATTCATGATGATGAAAGGGAATCGGAAATAACAGGTAAATCGGCAAAAGCAGCTTTTTCTATCATGTTTGCTTTTAGTTTTATTTTAATGGCTAGTTTTTCTTTAGTTCCATATGCTTTGAATAATCCGTTATCTTATGCAATCTTTGCTATTGCTTCTCTTCCAATAGTAGGATTTGTTGCTTATTTCATTGCATCTAAGGTACTTTATTCTCGGTGAAAGTTAACGAAAAACTAGAATTAATAAGTATTCAAGGAAGTGATTGGGAAATGTTTTATGCAATTATAGTATTTATTTTTGCTGGGCTTGCTGAAATCGGTGGTGGTTATCTCATTTGGTTATGGTTAAGGGAAAGTAAGCCGGTTTATTGGGGGATTTTAGGAGGGATAGCTTTAGCGCTTTATGGAGTTATCGCTACTTTTCAGTCATTCCCAACGTTCGGTAGAGTTTATGCGGCATATGGAGGGGTTTTTATCGTTCTTTCTGTATTATGGGGGTGGGGAGTAGATAAAAAAACACCGGATTTATATGACTGGATAGGTGCTGTTATATGTTTGGCTGGTGTTTCTGTTATGTTGATGGCACCAAGGCATTAAGATAGTGAAGAGACCACTGCGTTAGAAACAATTCTACACTATTCTGGATTTTATAACATATTCGGTATTCACTATTGCTGCTCTACCGATAATTTGTCTTTTAACTTACTTCATAACATACAAAATGCTATATTCACGGTAAAAAAGGGCTCTTGTCACTACATTTACTATTCCTTGCCCATAAATAGTAAGCTATTGAGAATGCTTTCAAACATTTTCAATAGCTTTTTATTCCATGTTATTAAAATATTCTTGATCTACCTCTAATTGTTTCTTTAATATAGTATTCCACATCTTCTTCCCGTAATCTTTTCTCCCTCTTGAAATCTTCGTATATTTGAATGTGCCATCCTCTTTTAATTTACGATAATACCAGTGGTCGGCTTTATCTTTCCATAGTTCCCAACCGTCATTTTCACAAAAACGTCTATGAACGGTTGTATTCGACATCGGTATATTTACGTAATTTATCTACATCATCCAAAACTAATGCTTTCAAAATATAAGGGAATTGAGGTTTTAAATTAGGGGAATTATAGTTTAAATTAAATTCTGTATAATAATCTACTGCCCATTCGATATAACTTGTTAGATAAGCTCTAACAGCCGCTTCTTCAGACTCACCGGATTCTACAATCCATGTATTATCACTTGATGCTATATACTCATTTGCTTCTTCATCGTGAGCTAATATAACTTTATACCGTAAATGTTCAAGAACTACAGAGGCAACATCCAAATTTAAAGATAAGAAGATGTCGCGCTCATTACGTTGAACAAATTTCGGTTCATTGTGAATTACTTCATCAACAAATTGTGCCCATTTAGATCTAACATCACTCGATTTGACTGTTAAGGTTGTCATATTTTTCTTCACTCCTATCTTTCCTCCTTTATTATATCATAATCGTACACATCGTACGGAATGTACGATGTGTACGTCACTATATTATTCCATCCATGAAATAAAATATGCACGAATAGACAAATAAAGAAAGAAAATTGATTTTTGAGTCGAGTCAACCAAACAAACGAGTTAGTTCGAACTTTCAGGATTGTTTTAATGAAAATTAAAGCTTTGGGGACAACTGCACGAACAAAAAGACCTTGCCATTCAAGATGATTGAACAGCAAGGTCTTCTAAGTTTTTAGCTGTGCTTGCTTTGAAATTGAACCATGAACTCAGCAAGTGCTTTACATGCTTCTAATGGGACAGCGTTATACGTAGAAGCTCGGCAACCACCAACAGAGCGATGTCCATTTAAACCGACAAAACCAACTTCTTTTGCTTCGGATAAAAACAGCTTTTCTAATGATTCAATAGCAACTCGGAAGGTAATATTCATAAGAGAACGGCTTTCCAATGTTGCATGTCCTGTGTAAAAACCGTTGCTATTATCAATTGCATCATAAATTACTTTCGCTTTAACCTCATTGTTTTTAGCTATTACATCTAAGCCACCATTTTCTTCTACCCACTTGAGAACTTCACCTAGCATATAAATTCCAAATGTAGGTGGTGTGTTATATAAGGAATTACTGTCTACATGTGTACTATATTTTAATATAGTCGGAATTTCCTCGTTTGTTTTTGCAAGTAAATCTTTGCGAATAATCACAACTGTCACACCCGACGGTCCAAGGTTTTTCTGCGCACCAGCATAAATCATGCCAAATTTACTTACATCAACTGGCTTTGACATAATATCACTCGACATATCTGCGATTAATGGAATATTACTAGTGTCAGGAAAAGTAGACCACTGGGTACCGTAAATCGTATTATTCGATGTTACATGAACATAAGCGTCGTCTAAATGAAATTGAAGCTCTTCTAGGGTAGGAATGTTTCGATATTTATCCGTTTTTGTACTTGCTATTTCGTATGGTTCCCCAAATAGTTTAGCCTCTTCTAATGCTTTCTCTGACCAAGATCCCGTCATTATGTATCCAGCTTGTTGGCCATTTTTTAAGAAGTTCATAGGTATCATCGAAAATTGGAGGCTTGCTCCACCTTGAAGAAAAAGCACTTCATAATCATTAGGAATAGAGTATAACTTTCTCATTCGAGAGATTGCTCCATTATGTATATCTTCAAATGTTGCGCTGCGGTGAGACATCTCCATAATAGACATACCTGTCCCACGGAAATTAACTAGTTCTTTTTGTGCTTTTTCTAGAACTACTAGTGGAAGAGCAGAAGGGCCTGCATTAAAATTAAAAGTCCGTTGATTTGATTGATCCAAAATAAACACTCCAGTCGAATTGATTCATTTTTATTTATTATATACGCTTTTACTTGCTAGACAATGAAACTAGCGAAATTTTTTTAAAAAAGTGAATAAATTGTTAACGTTACATAACCGACAATGTAAAATAACAGAAATGCCTTAAGACGGTGTAACGGATAGACACTTTCTATGCCGGATACCACTATTTAAGTTTTTAGAGAAATCCAATTTAGGGGCTTAAGCCATCTGATTATGGGCGGATAGCCTCGCTTTAGGGGAATATAGCGCCGCTTTATGGGTATAGGGGATAGGTAGGGGCATATACCATCCGCTTAGGGGAATATGGCATGTCTGTAGGGGCGGATAGCCATACTTTAGGAATTTATGACATTTGTATGTAGGGATTTTTAGTGTCACTTTATGAGCTTATAGACTTCAAAATTGCTTTTCATAATGCTCAAACCTATTGTTTTTATTACTTCTATACTTCCAATAGAAATGCTTGCATTGTTGAACGACGAAAAGTATTTCAAAATCCGAATAATTTCGTTTTCTTATCTTTCCCAATGTTCAAACATTTGATAAACTAGTAAAGTCTTAATATATACATATGGGGGAAGAAAAGTGAAAGTATTTTTAGATTTGGGATGGTTTTTTAAAGAACGAAAAAAGCAGTATTTAATAGGCATACTTATGCTAATGTTTGTAGCATTTCTTCAGCTGCTTCCACCGAAAATAATCGGTTTTATCGTAGACGAAATAAGCAAAGGCACATTAAGTAAAGCATTTCTAGTCAAATGGCTTGGGATTTTAGCACTTGCAGCTATTGGGATGTACATTCTCCGCTATTATTGGCGTATTATGATATTCGGGTCTTCTATCTTCTTAGCAAGACAGCTTAGAGAGAAATTGTTTCATCATTTTACGAAAATGGCTCCTTCGTTTTATCAGAAAAAACGTGTGGGAGATTTAATGGCTCACGCAACGAATGATTTGTCCGCTGTTCAACAAACAGCAGGTGCTGGTGTTCTAACACTCGTAGATTCCATTACTACTGGTGGGTTTGTTATAGCTGCCATGGCAATAACGATTAACTGGAAACTTACGTTAATTGCACTTATCCCGCTGCCTTTGATGGCGATATTGACGAGTTATTACGGAAAGTTATTACATCAGCGTTTTCGTTATGCCCAAGAAGCTTTTTCTGATTTAAATGACAAGGCTCAAGAAAGTATTTCTGGTGTAAAGGTAATTAAAACATTCGGACAGGAAAAAGAAGACACAGAGGATTTTGTTCAGTTATCACAAGAAGTCGTGGATAAAAATATTCATGTTGCAAAAGTAGATTCGTTATTCGATCCGACCATATCACTCATTGTCGGTATGTGTTTCTTCTTATCCATTGTGTTTGGAACTCGATTTATCCTCGCTGGCGATATGTCCATTGGTGATTTATTTGCATTTACGTCGTATTTAGGTCTTCTTGTTTGGCCAATGCTTGCCTTTGGTTGGTTATTTAATATTGTGGAGCGTGGTCGTGCTTCATATGACCGTATTATTAATTTATTAGAAGAAAAAGTGGAAATTGACGACAAAGAAGGTGCATTAGACCAAAAGCCAGAAGGGGACTTACAGTTTCATATAGAAGAGTTTAAATTCCCTGGCGATGATCGAGTAGCTATGCATAATGTACATTTCACGTTAAAACGAGGAGAAACATTAGGGATAGTCGGCAAAACTGGAGCAGGAAAGACGGCAATTTTAAAACTATTAATGAGAGAATTTGAAGGGTATACAGGGCAAATCATCTACGGAGATCATGCTATCGATGATTATAAAAAGCGACGATTACGAGAGGCTATTGGTTATGTTCCTCAAGATCACTTTTTGTTTTCTACGACCGTTGCGGGCAATATTGCCTTCGCAAATGCAGATGCGACTATGGCGCAAGTACACGAAGCAGCAAAACTGGCTTACATCCATGAAGACATATTACAGTTTACGGATGGCTATGACACGATTGTAGGGGAACGAGGGGTATCTCTTTCAGGCGGACAAAAGCAACGAATTTCGATTGCACGGGCATTAATGATGGAGCCTGAATTACTTATTCTGGATGATTCTTTATCAGCAGTGGATGCACGAACGGAAGAAGCTATATTAGAAGCATTGAAAGCAAAGCGGACGGATGAAACAACAATCATTACATCACATCGTCTCAGTGCGATTCAACATGCCCATCAAATTATTGTCATGAGTGAAGGGACCATCATTGAAAAAGGATCACATGAACAATTAATGGAAGTAAAAGGAGTATATTTTGAAATGTATCAATTGCAGCAACTAGAGACATTAGTTGAAAAGGGTGGTGAAGAGGAATGAATGAAAAGCAGCCACAGCTTACAGGAAAAGATCAGTGGAACATACTAAAAAGATTATTAACATTTTTAAAACCACATACAAAAGTAATTAGTATTGCATTATTTTTACTAATATTAACAGTAACCGGAGATATACTCGGACCATATTTAATCAAAACATTTATGGATGACTATTTAACTCCTAGAAGTTTTCCTACTGGACCACTTGTCGGATTAGCACTTGGTTATGTGTTTATTCAAGTGGGAAATATCGTCGTAAGTTATTTTCAATTATTGAAGTTCCAGGAAATCGCACTGAAGATTATTCAACAGATGCGTATTGATGTGTTCACTAAAGTGCATAAACTAGGGATGCGATATTTTGACAAAACACCTGCAGGAAGTATTGTGTCACGTGTGACGAATGATACAGAAGCGATAAAAGATATGTTCGTTAGTGTATTAGTAGGGTTTGTACAAAGTGGATTTTTAATAATTGGTGTGTACATTGCTATGTTCATATTGAATGTTAAATTAGCACTGTTCGCAACGGTTTTATTGCCGATAATGTTTGTAATTATCAAAACGTATCGAAAATATAGTTCCGTTGTTTATCAAGATTTACGTGAACGACTAAGTCAACTAAACGCAAAGCTTGCAGAGTCACTGCAAGGGATGACAATGATTCAAGCGTTTAGACAAGAAGACAGATTACAAGATGAGTTTAATAATATAAATGATTCGCATTGGAATGCGGGAAAACGGAATATCAAGCTAGATAGTATTCTCTTACGTCCTGCAATCGATTTAGTGTACGCTTTAGCAATTATCATGGTACTCAGTTATTTTGGGATTACTTCGATGAATAACACCGTTGAAGTAGGAGTTATATACGCATTCGTCACTTATATAGACCGTTTCTTTGAGCCAATCAATCAAGTGATGCAACGGCTATCTATTTTTCAACAAGCAATTGTTGCAGCTTCTCGAGTGTTCAAGCTATTGGATGAAGAAGATTTAGCTCCAGTACAAAAAAATGTGGAAGAAGCTAACATTGAACAAGGGAAAATTGAGTTTCAAAATGTGACGTTTTCGTATGATGGAAAAACAGATGTACTGAAAAATATTTCATTCACAGCAGAACCAGGTCAAACTGTTGCTTTAGTGGGACATACAGGAAGCGGAAAAAGTTCTATTATTAACTTACTCATGCGTTTCTATGAATTTGCACAAGGTGATATTAAAATTGATGGGCATTCGGTCAAAGATTTTAAAACGGAGGAAATTCGCGAAAAAGTAGGGCTAGTTCTGCAAGATCCATTTTTATTCTATGGGGATATTGAAAGCAACATACGATTGCATGCCAAGGATAAGACTGATGACGAAGTGAAAGCCGCTGCGGAATTCGTGCAGGCGAATAACTTTATAGAAAAACTGCCGTTTGCTTACAAGCAAAAAGTAACCGAGAGAGGATCTACCTTCTCAAGTGGACAAAGACAATTGGTAGCATTTGCACGAACAATTGCAACGAATCCGAAAATACTTGTATTAGATGAAGCGACAGCGAATATTGATACAGAGACAGAAGTTGCTATACAAAGTAGTCTAGAGAAAATGCGGAAAGGACGGACAACGATTGCAATTGCCCATCGGTTAAGTACGATACAAGATGCTGAGTTAATATTAGTACTTCATCACGGAGAAATAGTAGAACGAGGTACTCACCAACAACTGTTGAACGAGAAAGGTTTATATCATAAAATGTACTTACTTCAAAACGGTGTAATAGAGGATATCGCTTAAAAAAGTCAAAAAGCTGTCACAAGCTTTAGTAGAGTAAATGTGTGAAAAATTTGGTACGATAGGGACAGTAAATCGGAAAGGAAGACTGCAATGAATACCGATATAAACTTTTTACTGGCATTTGGTGCAGGTTTTTTAAGTTTTATCTCACCTTGTACGTTGCCACTGTATCCCGCATTCTTATCCTATATTACAGGAATGTCATTAGAAGAAATTAAAACCGATAAGAAACAAATGCAAAAAAGAGGAATGTTACATACATTATTCTTCTTATTAGGGTTTTCTATTATCTTTGTTGCTATCGGATTTGCAACATCATTTGTAGGCACTTTTTTCATTCAATATGATGATCTGCTTCGTCAAGTTGGAGCAATTTTTATTGTCATTTTTGGTTTAATCATCGTAGGGATCTTTAATCCAGAGTTCTTAATGAAAGAGAAGCGTCTTCAGTTTAAAAATCGTCCTGCTGGTTATTTAGGAACAATATTAATCGGAATGGCATTTGCTGCTGGTTGGACGCCATGTACTGGACCGATTTTAGCTGCAGTAATAGTTATGGCTGGGTCGAATCCTGATGCTGGGATGTTGTATATGCTAGCCTATGTATTTGGATTTGCTATTCCATTTTTTGTATTGTCATTCTTTGTCACGCGTCTTAATTGGATTCGTAAAAATAGCAATTTAATCGTGAAAGTTGGCGGTTATATTATGATTGCTCTTGGAATCCTATTATTTTTTGATGGTTTAACTTATATTATTCAAATTCTAAGTCCAATTTTCGGGGAGTTTCAAGGATTTTAAAAAGAAGGAGGCATGATAATGCCAACAGTATTAGTAGTAGACGATGCAGTCTTCATGCGCGCAACTATAAAAAGAATGCTAGAGAACCATCAATTTGAAATAATTGGTGAAGCAGCCAATGGTAAAGAAGCTGTAGAAAAGTATCGCGAATTATTGCCAGATGTAGTGACAATGGATATTACAATGCCAGTTATGACTGGTATTGAAGCAGTGAAAAAGATTTTGAGGGAGTTTCCAGAAGCAAAAATTGTGATGGTTACTGCATTAGGTCAACAAAAACTGATTGTAGAAGCAATTGAAAGTGGGGCAAAAGATTTTATCACGAAACCTTTTAATCCAGATCAAATTGTACAGATATTGCAAAATGTAACAAATTGGACCGAAAATTGACTCAAAAAAATGTCTAGAATACTGTATAAAAGATGTTCCTAACACAGTAAAAGACTTACAAGATATGGGGAATTCTTATGTTTGATAAAATCCAACCTAATATTATGATTATTCTTTCCTCCATTTTTGCTATCGGAATGGGGATTCTCGTAACGACGATTCGAGCAAAGTCTTCCAAAAAACCTGCAAGTGTCAAAAAAATACTTTTACCACCGTTATTTATGTCTACAGGTGCACTCATGTTTGTATTTCCATACTTTCGAGTAACAGGTACGGAAATTATAGAGGCAATCGCAGTAGGGATACTATTCTCTACTGTACTTATTTGGACCTCGAAATTTGAACGGAGAGATGGAGAAATCTATTTAAAGCAATCTAAAGCTTTTATTTTCATCATTATTGGATTGCTAATAGTTCGTATAGTCGGAAAGCTAATATTAAGCTCAACCATTGATGTTGGACAACTTAGTGGAATGTTTTGGATACTAGCTTTTGGAATGATTGTACCATGGCGTATTGCCATGTATTTGCGCTATAAAAAACTCCAAAAAGCAGGAGTAATTGAATAAAAAATCAAAAGCGAGTACCTCCTAAAAGTGGAGTACTCGCTTTTATTATTGTGCCTTTTTTCTAGTTTCAGATTCCTGAAAGAACTTGTTAAACGGGGTAACGTCTATTTCCATTTCCGCTAACTTTTTTCGCAGAAATTTATGATCTCGCTTTGGAGTTGCAATTATATAGCCCCTAATTAGTAACTCGCGAGTAATCGAAGTCGCTTTTTCTTCGAGTGCCAGCTGACCAATTTTACCAGCGATTTTTTGCTTTGCTACTGGTCTAAAGAGATCTGGCACAGGACTCACTAATTCATTTAAAAGCGCTTTTTGATCATCATTCCAAAGATGAATGGTGTTATCTACATAATATGCTTCCCAATCTAAATCTGATTTTCCGTCGTTTTTTGGAAGTGCTTTTAGGAACTTACGGAACATGAAGAATCCACCGATGGCCATTAAACCTACTAAAAGAACAACCCAAAATAGAATAAACCATAAAAACCAACCAGTTAATGCCAATCTATCACCTCATTTTTCTATCCTTAGTATAAGATGTTCCGATAAAAATTTCACTCTCTTTGTATTCTTTCTTTCAAAAAGTTTCTATTTACTAGTTGAAAGGAGGTGAAATACATGGCAAACCTAGAATATAAGCAAGCAGTATTAAAGTTAGTATTTGAAGCAGGCTTGACGGAAGAAGGTAAGATGAAAACGAAATCTAAATCTTTACGTAACATTCAAGCAAGTGCAACAGCGAACGGTTTAGATACAGTTGCTACAACACTTGCAAACTTTTCAAATAGTCCCTATATCGGGGCTGAAAAAGTGGAAACATCGAATTTAATCTGACTTAAAATTAGTAGGGGGGAAATGAAATGGCCAAGTCTTTACAACTGCAATTTGAAACAGCAAGTGGGAAAAGATTACTAGTAACTGTTGATGATCCGAAAGAATCACTAACGAGTAAGGAAATTGAAGATGGAATGGAAGCAATTGTTTCGAGTAATGTCTTTCATGTAGAAGGCACACCACTGTCGATTGTAAAAAGTGCAAGAATAGTAGAACGTAACGTTACACAAATTATCTAATTATCTTAGACTCTCCTGCATTGGGGGGTCTTTTTTAAACTTAAACGGCTAAACTAACACAATTATTGGTTTAGCCATTTTTCTTCTATATTTTTAAGATACGAGGATGGATCTCTTTTATATCGATATCTCTTCACATGTTCACTTTTTCTTTCATTCCAACTTTCATTTTCTTCACAATACTTATCATGACTTACCGATGAGAGGCGTTGGATAATGTTTGGGTCATCTATTGCATCTTCGGCAAATACAATATACTCCCCGTGTCTCATAATGTAGCGATTCCAAGAACGCAAACCAGTAATTCTTCGATGTCTACGCTTAATTCTACGGAAAAACAACTCATGATCATTGTTTGTTCTAGGTAAAATCGGATAGTCATAACACGCAAATAATCCTTTCCAAAATCCTTTGCTATACCGTTTCAAGTTATCTACAAACTCTTCATCTTCTTCTTTTGTTAACTTTCGTTCTATCTCCTTTAGGTAAAAAGCTAATCTATTTCTAACAGAATCGCTTGTTTTACGTTTGGAAGGCTCTAATATAGTAGCGATGCGTCTAATACGCGTATTTAGTCTAACAACTTGTTGGTATTCTTTTTGAAAGGAATCAACATTACTGACTATTCTGAACAACCTTTTAAGTATTAGAGGAGCCCTTTTTTTCCAGGCAATTTTCGATCGATTTTTGAATCAGTTTTGTCTGTTCAAAAATCTTCATTCCTGGTAAATCAAGAGGCGGACATCCATCTTCTAATAAAACAGAACGGATTGCCGCAGTATATGCTAGAGTTGTTTCTGATTCTAGATGATCTTCTTCTAAAGCCTTTTTTTCAATTTCGCGTATTCCGCGCAGTTTCTTTTTGATGTTTGTTTTTAACTTACGATCTTTATCCACAGCTGGTTTTGCGATGTCTTTTAAATAGTGAAATTGACAGTACTGATAAGGTGTTTCTGGAGACAAAGTTTCAAACGCAAGTCGAATTGATTTCTGACCATCACTGACAAAACCTAGAATTGGAAATCCCAAATCTAAGACAGGCTTGATAAATTCCATTAGTTCTTCCGTGGAACTACTTTTCACATTCTTGGCCGCTAGAATCGTCCCACTAAGAACTTCTCTAATCACGTAAAGTGTTTCATTCCCCTTTTCAGGCTGTACCCCATCCATAGAAAGAATGATCCCACCATGCTTATCCACCATTTCATTAAGCATATTTTTACTGTTTTCCACCACGCTGGCGCGCAGTAAAACCGTGTATCTTTCATATAATTTCTGGACATGACGCTCTGAAACGACAACCCCACTTTGATTTAAAATGTTCATTATTTCTATTCGAGTTTTGTGCTCTTTAAAACGTAATTCTCCAACAAAAGCCAAGACATCAATCCCGTATGTGATGTGTTTTATACTTAAGTGTTCTGCTTGTGCAGAACGAAATACAGTCGACGCATTTTCACATGTTGGGTTCGTACAGCGATACCCCATGTTAATAATGGTTTTTACCCCATCCAGAGTAGAAATGGTCTTTTTAGAGACTGTATGACAATAATCTAACTTAGATTGACAAGTTGGACAGTTTGAAAACTCAGGTCTATAGTATTTTGTTTCAGTAGCAACTAAACGATTTTTTGTTCGCATTTTCTCACCATCATTTATGAATTTATTATTTATATTTTACCATAAATTTAGGTCATTGCGATATATTAGCCGTTTAAGTTTTAAAAAGGAAGTGAATAAGATGGAACAGTGGCTTTCATTGATTCAAGATGTTGGCTTTCCTATATTTGTGTCATTTTACTTGATGCACCGAGTAGAAAGCAAACTAGAAGAAATCAAACATGTCCTGTTATCTTTAAAATAAGCTATGTTAGATGGAATTGTTGAGTTAGAAACATTTACTTGATTGTAGTGGAATGCGGCTACTCCAGTGGTAAGAGTATGTCCAGGTGAGACCCCTCAGGAGCGAACAAAAGAGGAACTCCACCGCTCAGGTAGAAAGCGTCCGCCTGCAACGCCAATAAACAGTGTGGGTTAACAGAGCCAAAAATAAGCTCTCCATTCACAAAACTGTTGAAAATGAAGAGACAAGGTAGTTGAATGAACAAAATTCTTTCGATAAGATAAGATTATGAACAAAAAAGAGAGGTCTCATAGATGAAGAAATTAATAGCTATTATTTTTATATCATTACTTGTCCTTGCAGGTTGTGGCAGTAGTGGGAAATTTGAAGCACAAACAAATTGGGAAGTGCAAGATTTCAATTATGTAAACCAACATAATAAAAAGGTTTCGTTAGAAAGTCTGAAAGGAACTGTTTGGTTAGCTACGTTTGTCTTTACAAACTGTACTTCCGTTTGTCCTCCAATGACCTTTAATATGAGCGAAATTCAACAAATGCTTGTAGATAAAGGGATAAAAGATTATAAGATTGTTGCCTTCAGTGTAGATCCAGAGATAGATACTCCTAAGAAGCTTCAAGAATATTTAGGAAACTATGACGTAACTGATGAAAGCAAGTGGCAGCTTCTAACTGGTTATAAGCAAGATGAAATTGCAAAGTTCGCAGAAAAATCATTTAAAACCTTAGTAAAAGATGATCCGAAATCCAACCAAGTTATTCATGGTACCTCCTTTTATTTAGTAGACCAAAACGGTGTAGTTGTAAAAAACTATAGCGGAGTATCAGATGTACCAAAAGAAGAAATTGTTATGGACGTAGAAAACTTAATTGAAGACGGTAAATAACGAAACAACCTATCCCACGATAGGTTGTTTTTTACTTATTTAGAAACAGTATTTACAAGGTGCACTTAAAAGTTGCTTGCCTCTTCCTTTTTATTTCATAGCCAGCTGACGCATTCTTTTTTTCAGACTATAGTTTAAAGTGATTTTATGCTATTGTTTTCCTAGAAGATAATTGAGGTAAAATTTTGTTTATAAGAACATATTGGCGAATTTAACTGTTTTATAAAAAGAAGGTTCATTTATTATTTATGTTCACTTACTCATATGGTCATGTTAGCCGCGCTTTATATTGGAATGAATATCCAATCGATTAATTAGCAACAAAAATGTCAATGCTTTTAGAATATAAAAAGTAATTTATGGAGTAGGTGAAGGAAAGATGAAACAAAAAAAGAAAACGTCTTATAAAGTTAAATTATGGACCATTATCTTACTTCTTCCTCTTACGATTACTATTTATATTTTAGCAATCATTGGGTGGCATGAGCTTCAGAAAATACCAAAGGTTCAAGAATGGGCAGAATCCATTCAACAAGGACCGAATGGGAAGAAATTAGATGTTCCAAATGAATACATTCCTATATATAAAAAAGCAGCGGAAAAATATGGCGTGCCTTGGACTCTACTTGCTGCACATCACCGTATCGAAACAAAATTTTCCACGATGGATCCATTACTTTCTCCATTTGGAGCAGAAGGGCATATGCAGTTTATGCCTTGTACATTTGTAGGTTGGTCCCATCCTAGTTGTAGTGGTTTAGGCAAAGGGGATATACCAGAGAAGGATAAAACTAATCCCGAAATAATCGCTAAATATGGCGGTTATGGGGTAGATGCTAACGGAGACGGAAAAGCAGATCCCTATGATTTAGAAGATGCAATCTTTAGTGCAGCTAATTATTTAGCGGCAAGTGGGGCAGCAAATGGAGAGATAGAAAAAGCAATTTTTCATTATAATCATAGCGAAAAATATGTGGAGGATGTGCTTCATTTTTATCATTTGTATGAAAGTCAGTTAAGTGAAATACAAGCAGCTTCTATAAAAAAGGCTGGACTCTAATGGTCCAGCCTTTTGATCATTACTTATGCATAGATTTTAAGATTAGACTTAAAATAGCTACTAAAATAATCGCACCAATTAAAGCAGGAATAATTGCCATTCCCCAAATAACTGGACCCATATCCGAGAAGATTAATCCACCAATCCAAGCACCAATAATACCAGCAATGATGTTACCTATAATTCCACCTGGAATGTCTCTACCTAAAATTAAACCTGCTAACCATCCAATAATACCGCCAATAATTAAATATAGAATAAATCCCATTAAATCCAACTCCTTTAATATGTTTTAATTAGTAACACTCTTTATATAACCATTATGGAGAAATGCTAAACATAATAAAATTATTTTATTAGAACATTTGCACCTAGCGTATTTTTAAAATGATCTAAAGCCCATTTATGTCCTACTTCATTAAAGCTGGCTACAGCATCCTCATGAACAACAATCGAAAAACCCAAGTTATAGGCATCGACTGCAGTATGGAGCACGCAAATATCTGTACAAACACCAACTATATGAACTTCCTCTATATTCCGTTCTCTTAACAGCTGTAGTAAATTTGTACCCGCAAAAGAGCTGTAGCGTGTTTTATCCATCCATATAATTCTTTCCTTATTGCTTTCATATACTGATTTAAGCTCTCCATATAATTCACGTCCTGGCGAATTACGAATATTATGAGGAGGGAAAAGTTTTGTTTCAGGATGAAACTGATTGGTCTGTTCATGTAAATCGACGGGAAAAACTACTAAATCGTTATTAGCAATAAATTCATTCGTTAATCGAACAATTGCACCCTCTATTTCTTGACCAGGTTTGCCGCATGTTAATGCCCCATTTTCCGCAACGAAATCTACAGTATAATCCACTACTACTAATACTTTTCTCACATTAAAACAACACCTTTACTTTTTCTTTTATTATGAATTAATTAAAAAATAAAGCTATAAAATAATTTAAAAAAATATTCAAAACATTTTGCTTTTTTACTTAAAAAGTATTATAATTGAAAAAAAAGGGAGTGGAGAATATGGACATTCAAAAAACTAGAAAGTTAAATAAACAAGGGTTATGGTTTGTCATTCTTCATACAATATTTATCGTGAATTTGGCAGCTGATATGTTTTCTATACATTAAAAACAAAAGGTTTCGGGAATATTCAACATTCCCTGAAACCTTTTGTTTGTTTATTCACTTTTCCTGCATTCTGTATAAGATTTTTTAACATCTCCGAATAATAGATAGAAAGAGGAAAATAGAGGAAATTAGTTGCAAGGTAAATTCTAGATGTAGAGGCACTCTGGTTAGTGTTTAAAAGTTGTGCCTATTACAAGGGAATGATCTTGATTAATTTTTACTTTTACCGTCCACAGTATACATGAATCCGTTGGTGCATGATTAGAGTAGGTGGTACTAGAGAAAAATAGATAGTATTCATTGATAAAGAAGCCCTGAGCGGACGAAAATGTATCTTCGCCCGCTTTTAAAAGAATAGGAAAGAATCTAATCTCTCATTAACCAAACTTTTCGCACCTTGTCTCTACTTAATTCAAGAGGGCGAAGGACAATCAACCGCCACAAGATTACCGAAAAAGTGGATTGAGAAGTGACACAGTCACTTCTCAATCCACAAAAATTCCCCCGGTGATAGTGTAGCTAATGTTTCGTCCAAAACACTCTAAAAATAGAGAAGACAGGATGCAATGATTGTATATTCATAAGAGGGGTATTTAATTGTGTAAATACTTGAAAAGAATATAATAATGGAGGAATTGAATGTTTATAGAAAAAAATAACGAAATCCGAGCATCACTTTATAAACAATTAGACTATATTACCGACGAACAGTTTAATCGAAAGACTAAAGAAGATGCTTGGTCTCCAAAAGAGATAATGGATCATCTTATTAAGATGGAAAAAACAATAACAAAAGGTATTAAACAACAATTAGCAAATCCAGAAAGCCCTAAAGCAAAGAAAAAGCCTATACAATTAACTACATTGAGAGTTATTAAAGTGAAGGCACCTACACATACTGAACCTTCAGAAGAGTTTCAAACAAAAGAAGAAATGAAAGCCGCGCTTCACCAAGCACGAATGGAACTTCTTTCTGTTTACCAATCTACCGATAAAGAAACATTAAAAAATAAATCTTTAAAACATCCTCTTTTCGGACAAGTTCCACTAATCCAATGGTTTCCATTCGTAGGACTTCATGAAAAAAGACATCGAAAGCAATTAGAAAAAACGATCGAAATAATAAAAGGTCATAAGAAATAGTTATTACTTATAATAATTTTAATGTAATTTACTTATCAACTCTATTCAAGTATGATAGTTAATGGAGAAAAGTCACTAGAAAAGAGCCTTTTCAATAGACATTAGGAGGAACACAAATGGCAAAAAGTAACTTACACAACAGCCGTACTTCTTTTTCGCTAAATGGTAAAGAGTATAATTACTACCGATTAGCAGCGATAGAAGAAGCTGGTATCGCAAATGTATCACGCCTTCCTTATTCAATTAAAGTATTATTAGAATCAGTTTTACGTCAATATGATGGCTATGTAATTAAAGAAGATCATGTAAACCAACTTGCAAAATGGGGTAAAGACGCGGATACAGAAGCAGAAGTTCCATTCAAACCTTCACGCGTTGTACTACAAGATTTTACAGGTGTTCCGGTAGTAGTTGATTTAGCATCGTTACGTTCAGCAATGAATGAAATGGGCGGAAATCCAGACAAAATCAACCCAGCTATACCAGTTGATCTAGTAATCGATCACTCTGTACAAGTAGATAAATATGGTTCTTCTACTGCTTTAAAAGCAAATATGGACCTTGAGTTTGAACGTAATGCAGAGCGCTATAATTTCTTAAAATGGGCTCAAACATCTTACGATAATTTCCGTGCTGTACCTCCAGCAACTGGTATCGTTCACCAAGTTAATTTAGAGTATTTAGCTCCAATCGTACATGTGAACGAAAGTGCTGAAGGAGTTTTAGAGGCATTTCCTGACTCAGTAGTAGGTACTGACTCACATACAACAATGATCAATGGTCTTGGTGTTCTAGGGTGGGGTGTAGGTGGTATCGAAGCAGAAGCTGGTATGCTTGGCCAACCTTCATACTTCCCAATTCCTGAAGTTATCGGGGTTAAATTAGTTGGGGATCTTCCAAATGGAACAACTGCAACTGACTTAGCACTTAAAGTAACGCAAGTATTACGTCAACGTGGCGTAGTTGGTAAATTTGTTGAGTTCTTCGGTCTTGGCGTATCTAAACTACCGCTAGCTGACCGTGCAACAATTGCGAATATGGCTCCTGAATATGGTGCAACTTGCGGTTACTTCGCAATTGATGAAGAGTCGCTTAATTACTTACGTTTAACTGGACGTGATGAAGAACATATTGCAGTAGTAGAAGCTTATTTAAAAGCAAATGACATGTTCTTTGACCCAACTTTAGAACCTGTTTATACAGATGTAATCGAAATTAACTTAGCTGATATCGAAGCAAACCTTTCTGGACCAAAACGTCCACAAGATTTAATTCCACTAACGGATATGAAAGCTCGTTACCATGAAGCAGTAGTTGCTCCTCAAGGGACACAAGGTTTCGGTTTATCTGAAAAAGAATTTGATAAAACGGCAACTGCAAAATTTGCAGATGGGGATGTGACAATTCCAACAGGTGCAGTAGCAATCGCTGCTATTACATCTTGTACAAACACATCTAACCCATACGTTATGTTAGCAGCTGGTTTAGTTGCGAAAAAAGCAGTAGAAAAAGGATTAACAGTTCCTGCATACGTAAAAACATCTTTAGCACCTGGTTCTAAGGTAGTAACAGGTTATTTACAAGATTCAGGTCTAGATCAATATTTAGATCAAATTGGTTTCAATACAGTTGGTTACGGTTGTACAACTTGTATCGGTAACTCAGGTCCTTTATTACCTGAAATTGAAAAAGCAATTATTGACGAAGATTTATTCGTAACTTCTGTTCTTTCTGGTAACCGTAACTTTGAAGGTCGTGTACATCCACTTGTAAAAGCTAACTACTTGGCTTCACCACCACTTGTGGTTGCTTACGCACTAGCTGGAACTGTAGACATCGATTTACAAAAAGACTCTTTCGGTAAAGACAAAGATGGCAATGAAGTATTCTTTGCAGATATTTGGCCATCTACAGAAGAAGTAAACAAAGTGCTTTCAACAGTTGTTACACGTGAATTATTCCAAAAAGAATATGCACGCGTATTCGACGAAAACGAAGCATGGAATGCAATTGAAACTTCAACTGAGTCTCTTTACTCATTTGATGACAAATCAACTTACATTCAAAACCCACCATTCTTCCAAGGATTATCGAAAGAACCTGGTGATATTCAAACACTTGCTGGACTTCGTATCGTAGCGAAATTCGGTGATTCTATCACAACAGACCATATTTCACCAGCTGGTGCAATTGGTAAAGATACACCTGCAGGTAAATACTTGCGCGAAAACGGTGTAGAAGTGCGTGACTTCAACTCTTATGGTTCTCGTCGTGGTAACCATGAAGTAATGATGCGCGGAACATTCGCAAACATCCGTATCCGTAACCAAGTTGCTCCTGGTACAGAGGGTGGATACACTACTTACTGGCCAACTGGCGAAATTATGTCTATCTACGATGCAGCTATGAAGTATCAAGAACAAGGTACTGGTTTAGTAGTAATTGGTGGGAAAGATTACGGAATGGGATCATCACGTGACTGGGCAGCAAAAGGAACAAACCTTTTAGGTATTAAAGCCGTAATTACAGAAAGCTATGAACGTATTCATCGTTCTAACCTAGTAATGATGGGCGTTTTACCACTTAATTTCTTACCAGGTGAAAATGCTGAGTCTCTAGGCTTAACTGGCAAAGAAGAAATTAGTATCAATATTGCAGAAGGTGTAAAACCTCGTGATATTCTACAAGTAACAGCAAAAGCGGAAGATGGTTCTGTAAAACAATTCAATGTGCTTGCTCGTTTCGATTCAGAAGTAGAAGTTGACTACTACCGTCACGGTGGTATCCTTCAAATGGTACTACGTAATAAAATGCTTGAAGCATAATTAAATGAGAAAGGACCTAATTGATTGTGAATTAGGTCCTTTTGTTATAGAAAGACACATGTGTTGGTTATCCAAAAGTATCCAGTGAAGTACTAGTTAATTTAGTGATAAAACACTAGGCACTCGATATATAGCCGCATTTGGATTGCTTTGGACTGAACAATCACTACACCATTACCGAGATTTCTGGATACGGAGGGATGCGACCGTATTTTTGCGGTAATCGTGTGGTAGTCATTCGTCCGTCGCTCTCTACAGGCACAAATAAACCAAGAGCTAGAGCTTTTGGGAATCAAAGAATAGCCACTTTCCTATTTATAAATAAGAATCCAAAGATGCAATTTTGGCTGCTCAGTCCCTCTCTAAAATGTTTCCACCTTTTCGATTTTAAAGCAAGTGTTACTTTCTTACACAGTACTTCCATTTGAGTCGTATTTCTTTGCAAAAATAAGCATGGAAGGCACGGTAAAATAGTGTAGAGTTCCCGAAATTGTATCTTCGGGAACTTGCAACCTCCATAGAACAGTAGCTATTCTCTCATTTTCCAAAAAAGCATTTTTCTCTTGAACGTTGTAGCGAAGCTACGGACAAATATCCGCAACAAGATTCCCGAAAATGGCATGGGTTAAGATGTGGTGATCATTTAGTCCAAAACGAACCGAAAACGCACAAGTGCAAATGGGACTTTTACGCTTTTCTTACAATTATTTTATGTAAGAAAGTGGTTAATCAACAGACTTGATAGAAAGAAAACATAAAATTTCGTACCCTAAAACATTCAAGACGTTTTGTAGTATTTGCTAGGTGTACGTCACTTATTAGAGTTTGCTCAAATATAGAACATTTTTGCTTCACATTGTCCTCTATCCAGTCAGAAATTTTTCTATTCGAAGCGCTTTTCTCAAAGCTAAGTATTTGATTAGTTATAGGTTCTCCGCCTTAGTCATATCATGAGAATAAACAGTGAAGGAGTGAATAAAGCGGGAAAAAGAAAAATTGGGCTAATTGGAATTGCTTTATTTTCAGTGATCTTTGCCTACCTTTTTTCATACACGCAAACCACCAAGTTAGTACTAGAGCTTTGTTCCCCGTATCTAGAGGAACCTCAAATAGCACAAAACTTTCAATATAGTTTCACGCAAAAGGGCGGACTGTACGATCAATTTGGGCAGCGATTAAAAGAAAAAGGATATAATCATCTTATTCTTACTGGCATCAATTCAAAAAAGGAGATTTTAGTTAAATTAGTACTCATAGATAAAGAAGCCAATGAACAAAGACAAGAAAAAGTGAAGGAAATATTTAATGATTTCCTAGCTAAAAATGACTTAGATCCGAGTGTATTTAAAGTTAAAGTAAGTAATGATGAAAGCTTTAACTGGTAGTTGAATATTTTACGTTTTCCAATCAGGTTTGATCAACGAAAAAACAAATGCATCATTTGACTTATCATTTTGATAAATATACCCTCTTAAAAGACCTTCTTTCTGAAATCCTAGTTTCAATAATAGTTTATAAGAGGATTCATTTTCTGGAAATGTAACTGCTCCAATACGATATAGGTGTAGCACATCAAAACAATAGCGAACAACAGTTTCTACTGCTTCACTAATAATCCCTTTCCTCCAATATTCGGGAGACAAGTCATACCCTATTTCCGTTCGTTTACTGGAAAGCAAGAGATTGTTTAATCCAACAGTACCAACAAATTCACCTGTTCCTTTTAGTACAATCCCCCAACGGATCGACCGCTTCTCTTGAAAGTTTTTTGAGAAGGAATTGATTATACTTTTTGCTTGTTCGTTTTGTGTGAATGGAGACATGCCGTAGTATTTTAATACTTCTTTGTTTGAAAAGATATTGAAGATATGATCAACATGTTCTTCCTTAATTTCTATTAGATTCAACCTTTTTGTTTCTAAAATGGGAAATTCCATATCATTTCCTCCTTTCTAACTATCTACAATTCATATCGATTATTTTACCATATATCCAGATATATCTGAATTGCAATTCAATTAAAATAGTAGTTATGATAGGATAAGTATAAATAACCATGATGTTCTACGGTATTTATTACATAGCATTCGTAGAGTAATTCCCACGTTTGGAGAGAACCTGACGGTGAGAGAAATTATTTCCATGTATCCAAAAGAAGAGGAATTAACGCAGTGGTATTCCTTGTTTAGTAATGAGCTTTCTAAGATTGATGAACCTTTTTCTATTGTTTTGGATGACTTTCACCTCATTGATCATGTGTTTCATATAAATTACATCGTGGAAAAAATAATTGAGTTTCTTCCAGCTCATGTTCATCTTGTCATTGCATCTAGAAGTCGACCGAAATGGTCAAAGTTGCTGAAACTTAAGTTAAAAGGACAATTAGTGGAACTTAGTGAAAAGGACTTTATGTTTAGTGAAGAAGAAATACGCGTTTTTTTTGAGGATTACTTTGAAAAAACGATTTCGTACGATGAAGCAGTAGAAATCATGCGAATTACAGAAGGTTGGGCAATCGCCATACATTTAATTGCGATGCAGCTTGTAGAGACCAATAAACAAATAAACGAGCTCTTTGATCCAGCGCTCAAAGACTTGTTTTCTTATTTATCCGATGAGGTATTTTTTCGAATGAATGAAGAAGATAAACAGTCCATATTAAATTTCAGTATTTTTCCAACCTTCAATACTGAAGAAATAAAGGCGTTCTACGGGGAAAAAGAAGCAGAAAATCTTGAGCGATTGGCAAATAGCCACGCTTTTATTCAATCACTAAGTGATACAGCTTCTTATCGATTCCATGCGCTATTTCACCAATATTTAGAAATTAAATGGTTGCAAAAAGATCGAAAGTTATATTATGACACACATCAAAGAGCCGCTACTTTTTATAGTGAGCATAATAACTTAATTCAAGCCATTCACCATGCGGTAAAAGCAAATGATGATTATTTTTTAGGAAACAAGCTTGTACATTTTGCACATTCAATGATTAGTGCGGGGCAATTTGATTGGTTATTAGAATTGTTAAAAGTTCATCTCTCCGAGAAAAGTAGAGAAGCGTTTTATGAACTTTTTTATTATGAAGGGGAATGTCATCGATATAGAGCTTTTTATGAAAAAGCAAAAAAAGCTTATGAAATGTGTGTAATGTTTGCGAAAGAAAAGAACAATCTGCTTTACTTAAGTAGGGCGAATGCTGGTCTTGCCCATATTTATCTTGATACGATCCAACCAAAACTCGCAAAACCGTATCTAGAGGACGCAGTGGCATGGGCAAAAAAAAGCTCGGATATAACTTGGGATGAAATGTTGTCATTGAAACGATTGTTAGCAGAGAATCTTGTCAATTTAGGTAAGGCCAATGAGGCGAAAAAATGGGTGAAACAAGAAGCATTTGATGCCGCTATTCTAAGAGAAGGTAATTTAGATGCACGGATTCTGCTCTGAACGGGAATGCTGAATGAGGCGCAACATGTATTAAGAAATAGAATAAGTGATGAAGTAAGTTTACCCGACTCGCATAGAGAAACAGAAGTTTTACTATCCTTTATCTATTCTTTAAGTGGTCAGATAGATGATGCGAAACGAGCTGCTATCAAAGGAATCGAAACGGGGAGTCGTGAAAAATCAGGTTTCGTAGAAGCAGTCGGTTGGATCAGAAGAGGACATGCCGAGATACTAGATGATCCTTTCGATTTGGAAACGCCCGAGAACTATTATATTAAAGCTGTTCATCGTATGGAAGAGCTAAATGTCTCTAGAGGAAAAGCAGAGCCTTATATGGGACTTTCACTCTTGAAATCTAGGCAAGGTTTATTTGAAGATGCGATTTCTTACGGGGAAAAAGGCTTGAGAGAAACAGATAAAGGAAATGATTATTGGTTGTCTGCTTATATATTACTTTGTTTAACGATCGTTTATTTTGAGAAGGGAGAAATGGAACAGGCTATACAGACTGCTCATGAAGCGAATCGTCTTTTTACAAGCAGTGGGGATGTATACGAGGAAATGATTTCGCACTATTGGCTCATGTTCATTTATGCTGAGTTAGGAAATAACAAAGTGTTTGTTGATCATACCGAAAGTTTGCTTCCCTTTGTGTTCAGTACCATTTTGGCTTTTTCTTACTTAAAAAGACGATATTCGGGCCTGTCGATTTGCAAATGCATTTAACTTTCGATTAAGTGAATTAGAACTTTTGTATATGATAGAGGACTGTCAACCAGTTCTCGTTATCCATGATGAAGAGCATCGGGAAATCAGTAGTAAATTCATAAAAGTGAGTCCATTATTAATAACGGATATGAATGGTCATAATGCTGAATCTTCACCTCCCTATTCGAATTGGTCTCCAACTGATCCACGGCTTATTTTGTCATGCAAATGAAATTGGGGAGCTATATATTGCTGGTAAGCATGTATTCACTAAGTATTGGAACAATGAGATAGAGTCTAGTCAAACGCTCGTTAATGGGTGGTTGAAAACAGGGGATTTAGCAAAAAGGGATGAAGACGGAGACTATTTTATTGTCGGAAGAAAAAAAGAAACAATCATTTCTGGTGGAGAAAATGTTTATCCTCAAGAAGTGGAGCGGTGTCTCCTTTTACATCCTAATATACGAGAAGCAGCAGTAATTGGTGTAGAAGATGTGAGATGGGGAGAATGTATAACTACTTTCATCACTTGTAAAGAACCGAAAGATTTCGATAAAACAGAAATCATTTCCCACTGTAAAAAATCACTTGGAAGCTTTAAAGTTCCAAAAAAAATTATTATGTTAGCAGAACTTCCACGAACCCAGATTGGTAAAATTGATAAAAAAAGATTGGTACAATTAGCTGTAGAGTAGTCCTTTACAGCTTTTAGGGACGTCTTTTTGTATAATAGATTCTGAGGTGACTTGGAAATGTTTATAAGCGAAAAAGAAATTGAAGTAAGGTATGCCGAAACGGATCAAATGGGTGTTGTCTATCATGCGAATTATGTCATTTGGTTGGAAATAGGGCGTACCCAACTAATTCAAGACTTAGGATTTACATATGCTGGACTGGAAGAGCATGGCTATATTTCTCCAGTGACAAATGTGAATATTAACTATAAATCTTCTGTTAAATACGGTGAAAATGTAATCGTTAGAACTTGGATTGAAAAACATGGGAAACTAAGAACTACTTATGGGTATGAGATTGTACATAAGGATGGAACTATTGCATCTACTGCTACATCAGAGCATGTTATCGTTAAGAAAGATACCTTTCGACCAATTTCTCTGAAGAAAGTTGATCCTGCTTGGGATGCGAAATATGTCGAAATTGCCAAGGTACATGAATAATGGCTTTTGGCATAACGCGTAAGGAACTAGATGAGTGGAAGAATCATGTAAAGAACGGACAAATAGCATTTCTAACCCATTACTGGATCGATCAACGGTTCCCAGGATGCAAGACTGTAACAAAAGTAGGGTGCAGCAATCTATCTACTTTGATTGAATGGGGAAGACAATACGGACTTAAAGAAGAATGGATTGACTTAAAAGAAGGATATCCTCATTTTGATTTATTCGGAAAATACGAATATGAAATATTGAAGGAAGAAGGACTATTATTACAATTAAAGCGATTCAAATAAGGAATTTGTTTTTTTAAGGAGCCTCGTATAGTCGCAATTGCTCTCATATTAATGGATTGCATACAGCCTAATTCAAATGCTTTATGAAAATAAAAAAAGCGTGGCATGCTCACGCTTTTTTATATGCATAGGCTAATTCGTCTGCTTTTGGATTGAGATCCACATAGAGATCATGACCATCAAAGTACCATTCATCTAGTTCCTCGATAAAGAATAATATATTTTCTATAGTTATGGTCACAGAAGGTATAATCGGAGTATCCATTGTCATGCCAATAGAAAAACCATCATGTAAAGGACTTGACCCACCATAACGAGCATAGAAGCGAATTTTGTCTCCTGCTTTTACTTCCATTTCTTCATGGAACCAGTTCATTGCATTTGAAGAAATGAATATTTTCAAACTAATCACCAGCTTTCATTAGATTAAATCCATTTTACTTTCGGTTCAGTTCCTGCTTTAATTCTTTTTATATTCGAACGATGTCGATAAAAGATAAAGATCGCAATTAGTAATACGATTCCGATTAAAGGTACATCATGTTTCACTGAGAAATAATAAATGATTGAATAGATCACAGCAACGAGAGCTAAGATCATGGAAGTGAGAGACACCATTTTAGTTATCTTTAGAACTATTAAAAATCCAACTATTAATAAGACAAATATCGGCCAATTATACCCAAGTAGAATCCCACCAGAAGTAGCAACTGCTTTTCCACCTTTAAATTTCGCAAAGATCGGGAACATATGCCCTACAACTGCTATTATCCCAAGTATTAAAGGATGCACATTAGTAGTTTCGAAAATTGGTAGTAAACCAAGAGTCGTGGCTACAGTTCCTTTTAGGATATCCATAATAGTAACTGCTATACCGGCTTTTTTTCCGAGTGTTCGGAATGTGTTTGTTCCACCTAAATTACCGCTTCCATGCTCTCTTATATCTGTATTATAAAATAACTTTCCAACCCAAAGGCCAGAAGGGATAGAACCAATTACATACGCAAGTATAAGTAAAATGATCGTAGTCATAGCATACTCCTTTAATAATGAAACTTATAATATATTGAACTCTTAGTTTACCATGTACGTAAAGCATAGTTCAATGCAAAGAAAATATGAACTTGAAAAATTCCACTATAGTTATTTATTGGTTGAACTTATTATGTTTACGATGTAAGCTAAGTTCTGTTCAATCTAAAGAAGGAATAATGCATTCCAATAGAGAAAACTATTGTAAGGTAGATTGCAAACCACTTGATATTTATTTACAATTAAAATCTGACCTATGTACGCTATGTATTGACATAAGAGCAATCTGTTTGTAGGCTTAAAGAATAGTTAAGAACAGATGTTTTGTTTTTTTTGGAGGGGAACATATATTGAGTAAAAATGAAATAATAACAAGTTATAGTGATGATGATATTCAGGTATTAGAAGGGTTAGAAGCTGTTCGAAAAAGACCTGGAATGTATATTGGTTCTACTGATGCAAGAGGGTTGCATCATTTAGTATATGAAATCGTAGATAATGCGGTAGATGAGAGTCTTGCTGGTTTTGGAGATCATATTATTGTGACTATCCATGAGGATCAAAGTATCACTATACGCGATTTTGGTCGGGGAATGCCGACTGGTACGCACAAAACAGGTATACCAACTGCTGAAGTTATTTTTACTGTACTACATGCAGGCGGCAAGTTTGGGCAAGGTGGTTATAAAACGAGTGGAGGACTCCACGGCGTAGGTGCATCCGTTGTGAATGCGCTTTCTTCCTATGTAGAAGTAGTAATTCATCGTGATGGTAAGAAATTCATTCAACGATTTGAAAATGGTGGAAAAGTGGCTCAGTCTCTAAAACAAATTGGAACAACTAAAGAGACAGGTACATCCGTACATTTCTTGCCTGATAACTCCATTTTCTCCGTAGTGAAATATAATTACGAAACATTATGCGAAAGATTAAGAGAATCCGCCTTTCTTCTAAAGGGATTAAAAATCGAATTAACAGATGAGCGAACGGGTGCTCATGATATTTTCTGTTATGAAACCGGCATTGAAGCTTTTGTTTCTTATTTGAACGAAGATAAGGATATTCTACATCCAGTTTTCTACACAGAAGGCATGCAAGATGAAATAGAAGTAGAATTTGCCTTTCAGTTTAATGACGGATATTCAGAAACGATTTTGTCGTTTGTAAATAATGTTCGTACACGAGATGGCGGAACGCATGAAACAGGAACAAAAGCTGCATTAACGAGAGTTTTTAATGAATATGCTCGCAAAACCAGTTTATTGAAGGAAAAAGAGAAGAATTTAGAAGGATCGGATATTCGAGAAGGGATATCTGCGATAGTTTCTGTTCGTATTCCAGAGAATTTACTACAATTTGAAGGACAAACAAAAGGGAAACTTGGAACAAGTGAAGCAAGAAGTGCTGTAGATGGTGTCATTTCAGAAAAACTGCAATATATTTTGGAAGAAAACGCAGAACTCACTTCCTCTTTAGTGCGAAAAGCAATTCGTGCGCAGCAAGCGAGAGAAGCTGCTCGAAAAGCAAGAGAAGATGCGCGTAATGGTAAAAAGCGTAAACGTTCTGATACGCTTTTGTCTGGTAAACTAACTCCTGCTCAATCTCGTAATGCTGCTAAAAATGAACTTTATTTAGTCGAAGGAGATTCCGCAGGAGGGTCTGCTAAACAAGGACGAGACCGTACTTTCCAAGCAATTTTACCTTTACGTGGAAAAGTAATTAATACGGAAAAGGCGAAGCTTGCCGATATTATGAAAAATGAAGAGATTTCCACTATTATCCATGCCGTCGGTGGTGGAGTTGGTGCAGAATTCCAAATAGCGGACATTGCATATGATAAAATTGTTATTATGACAGATGCGGATACAGATGGAGCACATATTCAAGTACTTTTATTAACTTTTTTCTATCGCTATATGAAACCTTTGATCGAGAATGGAAAAATTTATATCGCATTACCACCTCTTTATAAAGTGTATAAAGGACTTGGTAAAAAAGAAGTTTTTGAATATGCTTGGACAGAAAAAGAATTAGATGCTGCTTCAAAGAAAATTGGGAAAGGATTCTTGCTACAGCGCTATAAAGGGCTTGGTGAGATGAATGCAGACCAATTATGGGATACAACGATGAATCCCGAAACACGTACACTAATTCGAGTGACAATTGAAGACGGTGCTCGAGCAGAAAGACATGTTACGACGTTAATGGGCGATAAAGTGGAGCCTCGTCGTAAATGGATTGAAGCAAATGTTAACTTTGGTTTAGAGGATGATTCCAATATTTTAGAAAATGAAAGAATTCACACGGAGGATGAGTTAGTATGACACAAACCGAACGTTATCAAGATTTACCACTAGAAGAAGTGATCGGTGATCGGTTTGGACGTTATAGTAAATACATCATTCAAGACCGTGCACTACCAGATGCGAGGGATGGACTCAAGCCCGTTCAACGCCGCATATTATTTGCTATGTTCCAAGAAGGAAACACGAACGATAAACCTTTCCGTAAATCTGCGAAAACAGTAGGGAATGTAATTGGTAACTATCATCCGCATGGAGACAGTTCAGTCTATGAAGCAATGGTACGGATGAGCCAGGACTGGAAGCTTCGCCATATGTTAGTGGAAATGCACGGTAATAACGGTTCTGTTGATGGGGATCCACCAGCTGCAATGCGTTATACAGAAGCAAGAATTTCTGCTATTTCACATGAGCTTCTTCGTGATATCAATAAAAACACAGTAGACTATATTCCAAATTTCGACGACTCTGATTCAGAACCAGTTGTTTTACCAGCACGTTTTCCTAATCTATTAGTCAATGGATCTACTGGTATTTCCGCTGGATATGCAACAGATATTCCGCCTCATGCATTACATGAAGCATTGGATGCCGTGTTAATGCGGATCGAAAACCCTGCAGCTACAATTGATGAACTAATGACCGTTATAAAAGGGCCAGATTTTCCAACCGGAGGAATTATTCAAGGGGTAGAAGGTATAAAGAGAGCTTATGAAACTGGTAAAGGGAAAATTGTCATTCGCTCGAAGACAGAAATTGAAACCATCAAGGGCGGAAAAGAACAAATAGTTATTACCGAAATCCCTTTTGAAGTAAATAAAGCAAATTTAGTCAAAAAAATAGATGAACAACGCCATGATAAACGTCTTGATGGTATTGCGGACGTAAGAGATGAGTCTGATCGTACAGGGCTTCGTATTGTAATCGAAATGAAGAAAGAAGTAGACGCTCATGGAATACTTCAATTTTTGTTTAAAAATACAGACCTACAAGTAACTTATAACTTTAATATGATTGCTATTCATAACCGACGACCAACAATGATGACATTACCTTTATTACTAGACTCTTATATCGGTCATCAAAAAGAAGTTGTGACTCGAAGAACAGCTTTTGACTTAAAAAAAGCGAAGGAACGTTTGCATATCGTTGCTGGCTTAATGAAAGCATTATCCATTTTAGATGATGTCATTAGAACAATTCGCGCTTCTAAAGATAAACGTGATGCTAAAAATAACTTAATTTCGTCATTTGATTTTTCAGAAGCTCAAGCTGAGGCAATTGTTTCATTGCAACTATACAGACTAACAAATACAGATATCACAGAACTGCAACAAGAAGAAGAACTATTAAATGCATTAGTAAAAAAGCTAGAAAGTATTTTAGCAAGCGAAGTAGTTCTTTTGAAAGTGATAAAAAAAGAGCTATTAGAAGTAAGAAAACAATTTGCAGAACCACGTAAATCGATTATTGAAGATGAAATTGAAGAAATAAAAGTTACATTAGATGTATTAATTCCAAGTGAAGAAGTAATTGTAACTGTTACAAAAGATGGTTATGTTAAACGCACTAGTTTACGTTCGTATACTGCCTCTAGTGGACAGGATTTTGCTATTAAGGAATCTGATTATTTATTATACAAAGAACCAATTAATACGCAGCATCATTTACTTCTATTCACATCAAAAGGGAATTATATTTATCAGCCTGTTCATGAATTACCTGATATTCGTTGGAAAGACCTTGGACAACATATCTCAAGTATCGTGCCATTAGATACAAATGAATCGATCATTAATGTAATAGGAATCGAATCATTTGATCTTGATCTATGTGTACTTACTGCAACAAAGGATGGTCAGATTAAACGTTCTTTACTTTCCGATTATGTGGTTCAACGTTACGCTCGCCCGATAAAAACAATGAATGTGAAAAAAGAAGATGAATTAATACTGGCACAGCTTGTATCACCTTCCGATGAAGTATTATTAACGACCTATTATAGTTACTCCGTTCGATTCTCGTTAGATGAAGTACCAGTTACTGGTGTCAAAACGGGTGGAGTAAAAGGTATCAATTTAAAAGACGATGATTATGTCGTAAGTGTGAATGTCATTACTCAAAATAGTCATGATGATATTACATTAGTTACACATCGTGGATCTGTGAAAAAAATGGCCTTAAAAGAAATTGAAGCAGGTGGTCGTGCGAAACGAGGAGTTGTTACCCTCCGTGAATTAAAAACAAACGCGCATCGAGTTTTTGCAGTTGTTTTAACGAATAAAGCAGATGAGCTTGTATTAGAAACAGAAAAAGGGGTTCAGGAAATCGTTCAATCGAATACGCTTCGTCCAACTGATCGATATTCAAATGGGTCCTTTATCGTAGATACTGAAAAAGAAGGTAAACTTGTTCGAGTGTGGAAACAGCCAATCGAACAGAAAGAATAAGGGAATAATATGTGGAGAAATGCAAATGTTTGGATTGCGTTACTAGGGGAATTGATTGCTGGCCTTGGCTTATGGAGTGGCATTATTGGCAATCTGGAGTTTATGCAAGAAAAAGTTCCATCTGATTTTCATAAATCATTAATTCTTGCAAGTGGACTATTAGCAGGTGTGTTAATAGGTCCACTTGCAGGGAAGGTTATTGATCAATCGAAGAAAAAAACGGTGTTAATCGTGTCAAGTATCGGACGGATTATTAGTGTTTTGTTTATGTTTGTTGCAATTGCTACAGGATCTATATGGTGGATGGTATTATTTTTAATTAGTTTACAACTATCTGCTTCCTTTTATTTCCCTGCTTTGCAAGCAACACTACCATTGATAGTACAACAAAAAGAGTTATTACAACTTAATGGTTGGCATATGAATATATCTACCATTGCCCGTGTAGCTGGAACCGCCATTGCGGGACTTGTCCTTGCATATTGGCCCATACAATCGCTTTATATCGTTTCTATGATTACATATGCGGGATTATTAGTGTTTACTTGTTTTCTTAAGATAGAGGAAAAAGAAAAAGTAGCTCTAAAAGATGGAAAAGAAAATAGTGGATTTAGTGAGATTTTCCCCATGTTACGGGATAATACTGCAGTTCTCATGACACTAATTTTAACGCTTGTTCCAGTGTTATTTTTAGGATCATTTAATTTGCTCATTATTAATATTAGTGTATTACAGGACTCTGCATCAATTAAAGGAACCATTTATGCTGTTGAAGGGGTTGCCTTTATGCTTGGTACGCTTGCCGTAAAGTATATAGGCGCTAAATGGAAAATAAACAATATTCTTTTTACATTTGTCTTTGTAATAGGTACCGCTGAGCTATTATTATACTTTGCTGCCAGTCCGGCCTTAACGCTTATAACTTTTGCAGTTTTAGGGTTTTCGCTTGGTTGTTTCTACCCCACAGCAATGACTATTTTTCAGAAGCAAATACCTAAAGCATTTCACGGTAGATTCTTTTCATTCCGAAGTATGTTAGATAGAATAGCCTTCCAAGTTGTTTTACTATCGACAGGAGCGCTTTTAGACGTCATCGGTATGCAATACATGGTCGTTGTCTTTGGACTGCTTAGTGTATCGTTAACGTCCATTTTCGTATGGAGAATGAAAAAAAATAGGATAGCTTTTATTTAAGCAATATAAAAAGCATTTCCATCGGGGCGTAAACCTTGTTGGAAATGCTTTTTATATTTATTTTGATATTGTTGTAACTTCTCCTTCTTTGTTTTAGTCATTCGTACATGCGTACTAAAACCAACTTCACTTCGAAAAGCAGCTACATCTTTTCCTGTGTTACGTAGCAGGTGGGTACGTTTTTTATATGCAGCAGATTTTGCCATCAAAATCACTCCTATAATAATTATTTCTTTCAAGGGATAGCGTATATTAGTTTTTGTGAAAATACAAGTACAGAACTCACCTAGACAAATAAAAGAATACACTGATGATGTAAGAACGTACGTATTATATAAATTACTTTCAATATTTCGATTCATATGCGCAATATGTAGGTTACGCGCTGTGGAACAAAAATTGAAGTGTTGCTTAATCAGGTGCTTTTATTTACACTTTTTGGCACTTTGAGACCAATTGTGTTAAACCCGAGACCAGTTTACCCTGAAGCGAGACCAATTGTCCTATACCCGAGACTAATTCATCCGAAAGCGAGACTATTTTTTGCTCACACGAGACTAATTGAAATACACTTTAAAAATTACGTGCAACATTTCTTCCATTACTCGCAACATTCCGATGCATATGAGCAATATATAATTAAAGTGTAATAGAATAGTGTGTTCATGGGCGGACAGCATTTCCTTTATTCCTATTTACTATTCCTGTTTGTATACAAGAATAGGGAAGGATATGTTGCATATGATGACTTTCGAAGCCATGATGTTCACAGTAGCGTTCGCTGGTTTAATTGTCTCCATTCTTACTTTTTCAAAAGAAAAAAAGTAAACTGCCCCTAAGCCATAGCAAGCATTGGGTAGTTTACTCTTAGTAATTGCTGATCGCCTTTGAAGCGATACTATTTTAATGCAAGACTGTTTGGTGTTGTAGCACCCAACAGTCTTTTTTAATGTATTCAATTTATATTTATATTATACCATCCACATAGTTATTATGAACTAAATTGTCTAATATACATCTACTTGGGTAATCCTCTTGAAAGTCTTAGAGTAAAAGTACGATGACGATAACTGAAAATTTTTTAAGTAAGGTATACTAACCTTGTTAAATGTCGGATTATTTTGAGAATTAAGTTAAAAATTGACCTTTATGACTATTTATTCATATACTCATATTATACAATTCTGAAATCTAATAGATGAATAAGAGTTCAGCATTTAAAATTATATATTTCTTTAGGTTTTAAACAAATATTTGAAGAAGTTCGATACGGAAAAGAATTATAAATAATAAGGATCAATAAAAGAAGATAGAAATCTCTCCAAAAATGAATGGAGAATTGATAGGAGGGAAGGAATTGTATGGGGTATAAACATTGTTTAGAGCAGTATATTGAGGCTACAAACACGCATATTTTTGAAGATGTTAAAAGTCTCTTGCATCCAAATGCAGTTTATTGGTTTTCTGATAAATCTTGTACAACTATTAATGAAATTCAAAACTATTTTGAGAATGCATGGGAAGTTATTAAAGAAGAGGTTTATTCTGCATCCAATGTACATTGGTTAGCAGCTGATGAAAAAACGGCAACTTGTATTTATACATATCATTATGAAGGGTATTATGATGGCAAATTTGTTTCTGGAAGTGGGCGGGCGACAAATGTTTTTATTAAAGAAAACGAGCATGAATGGAAGTTAATACACGAACATTTAAGTAGTATTTCATAATGTGATCTTTAGAATATATGCATTACTCTTTTCAAATACCTTTTACAAAAATTGGTATGAGTATCGGCATTCTTTAAGCTGTTTATATGGAGGGGAAATCATAATGTTTTTACTTTTTTATTGATCTTATCATATGGTAAACGCACCCATATGACTTAAGATAGAGGTTTTACAAGTGATTAACTATACAAATGAATCATCAAATATACTGGCAGAATCATTAGAAGGATTCTTTGTAGATTGGCCCAATCCACCTTCGTCTGCAACACATATGAAATTGTTGGAAGGTAGTTCTTATAAAATTTTAGCTATCGATTCCAAGAGTGGGGAAGTAGTAGGGTTTATAACCGCGATTAGTGATGGCGTTTTAAGTGCATATATTCCGCTTTTAGAAGTTTTACCTGCATATAAAAGTAAAGGTATCGGTAAAGAGCTACTCCAAAGAATGATTGCAGAGCTTAAAGACCTATACATGGTTGATTTACTGTGTGATGACCATTTACAGCCTTATTATGAGAGACACGGAATGATGAAAGCATCTGGGATGATCATTCGAAACTATCACAATCAAGCCGGTATACTGGACTAATTACTTTAAACAGGGGAATCCGATGATAATAAAATAGGCAGGGTTAAATGATTTAGCACAAATCCTAGAAGTTTTAAATAAGGTTACGATTGCTTTGCAAAATAAAAATATTAATCAATGGCCGTATCCTTGGAATTCTGAGTATATTTCTTGTGCCATTAGAGGAAATAATTCTTATAAATTAATCCATAATGAAAATGTAATTGGTACTTTTTTTATTGAAACAATTGATAAAATAGGTGAACAAACAGTAGACCCTAAAAGCTTATATTTATCAAAAATTGCAATTCTTCCGGAATACCAAGGAAGTAGTATTGGCACTAAAATAACCGAATTTGCATGTACTAACGCTCAAAGATTAAACAAAGTACTATATTTAGATTGTTGGGCTGGTAATATAAAACTTAGAGAATTCTATTCTAAAAATGGATTCCAATATATTGGTGATTTTTGTGAAGAGGATTATCTAATTAGTATTTTTAGATCTGGTATGAAATAGTATTAATAATTATCTAGAAACCAAGTGTAGCAATGTCAATTCATTGTTTACTCTTGGTTTTATTAATTGCGGATAGTGAACAGAAACTTAATAAAATCATTTTTCAGAATTTACAATTGGAAGTTGTAGGAGAAATTCCAGTATTGTAGAAGTGTATAAATTGAGATGAATAAAAGAATTATTGACATTGTACCAGTTATTAATAAGTGACTATTAGTCCAAACGAGATTTAAATAAGGTGATTTTGCAAATTACATAAATACCAAATTAGTCTAAATTTCTCTCAAATATCTCAATGTTTCAAGTATACTTTATTAATGAGATGCAACTCCGTATAATATATATTATGTAAACTAAAATAAATTTGCGTGCAGGAGATCTAGAATACCTCAACTTCCCTTATTCCTATAATATATGTTCTTTTGGACTTGTAATTCGCAAGTTCTTTATGATTTTCATATATGCTTGCTACTGAATAACATAGCCCATGCAATGTAAAATACTTATCGGTTTTTATTATCTTTTTAAGTCACTTACAACGGATACTGGCATTTCTACAATCCTCCCTAGATGTTCACAAATCATTTCAAAATGTTATTCATTTGTTTATTAGCAAATGCTTTACCTATTAACCCATAAAACAATGGATCTTCTTAGTATAACTTGAGGTTTACCCTTGTTTTTTTAGATTGAAGTAATAAAAACATAAATGGATTATCTGTCAATTAATAATTTTCTTAAGAAAAGTAAATTATACATAAATCCCTTTAATTTAAAATAACTTTCAAATATAATATTCGTGTTTTCTTAGATTGATGAAGTATTCAGCCGATGGGAGAATAGCACTTTAGCTTCTTAAAGACGAATGTTTCAATGATCTTTATGTAAAATAGTTCGTTAATTATCTTTTATCAGGATTTTTGCATACAATCATCTCTTACTATATATATCATTTCAATCCCTTTCTTCCTAAAGGCTGTTCCTCAATGATAATTGCTTTTGTTTAATAATCGCTTTTAGATAGTTGAGAAAGCTTTAACTCAACTTTATCCACTCGAAAGTATGTCATGAATCTATGGGAGTTGAAGAAGGTTTATGGTTCGCTAATTCCCATTGCCAATAGTAATAGAAAAGCTGCAGCCAAAACAAATACATTTCCTATTAAGCCGATAATAACAAGAATAAGTCGTTTAGATATCAACCAAGAGAATATAGCAAATAAAATACCAATAATTGATAAAATAAAAAAATGGTAATAATAAAATAAATATCAGCATTGGGTCCCCTTTCTACATAGAAAATAACGATACATATTATCACAGGTAACATAGATGTAACACCAAAAGTGTTCCCTACTTTTCTCTTATCCAAAACTAAAAAACCACCTCGCTAATTTTCTAACTTCTCTTTCCCTTAGACGTCCCATCTTCATCCTGCGAAAATTATCTAGCAAATCAACTCCTTTATAATAATCTTCAATGAACTAGTTCCTAAAATACGGTTGGAATAAATATAAGTTTCAACTCTAATTTAAACTCTTATAATTACATTTGTTTTTTGTTTACATAATATTATTATGGTGTCTAAAATTAAAGCTTATAAATGTTACAAATAAAAAGTATACATAAAGTGAAGTATGTGAAATATAAAAAAGCCCGCTTGATGTTAACGCATCAAGCGGGCAAATATAAGTCGGTTCTCTCAAAGCGATTGGCTGAGTGGTCTTAGGATAACCCACTCAGAGTGCTTATTTAAGGATAGGTTAACTCTTATGGCTTAATGATAGAATTGATACGGTTAATGTTGCAAATGCTACCTCAAAAACTAATCGTATCGACAAGATGCTGTAGCTTGTCCTCGTCTAAAGTATTTATTTTCTTCACTAGTTTCGTAATATACGTATGTAAATCGTCCTCAGCGTGATCAAGTTGGTTAGCAACTAACTGAATAGACCGTTCGATATTAGAAAAATAGATAGCTGTACTTCCTGTAATCTAACCTATTAAATCGCCGCCATCCGCACTCATTGCCCGATTAGGCTCAGTACACGAATTCCTAATCACTAGCTTGTGCGGTATAATGATTCGTTTGATAGGTTCATTTTCATTCTCAAGCAATTGAATCAAACTTCTTGCAGCCTGATAACCAAGTTCTTCAATGTTGATATCGATTGAAGTCAACGGGGGCCTAGACATTTCTGCGAACAAGGCATTATTGAAGCTGACGATTGATACTTGCTCTGGAATGTCCATTTGCATTTCAGTAAGGAAATTGACAACTCCTAGTGCCATCAATTCATCCGTCACAATAAGTGCGGAAGGTGGAATAGTCCTTGTCATGAGCTTTTTGACAGCTTCCTGCCCTCCCTTACGCAGAAATTCTTCGTGAATGATATATTCTTCCTTGAGAAGCAAATTGGAGCCTCTAAGAGCATCTTTATATCCTTGTAAACGATCCATCGTAACTGTTAGAGTTTGGCTGCCTCCAATGAAGCCAATTCTTTCATGGCCAAGACCAATGAAAAATTCAGTGGCTTCTTTAGCTGCGAGATAATTATCATTATCAACATGAGTAATCTTATCGACAAAATCAAAAGGCTTTCCGATAACTACAAAAGGAAAATTTCTATTTTTTAAATAGGGAAGAATTTTGTCGTCTATACGAGAGTATAACAGGATAATGCCGTCAACCCTACCTCCCTGGACCATATGCACAACACCATCATATAATTCTTGTTCTGTTTTACCAGTACTCATTTGAAGTGCATACTGTTTTTCTCGTACTCCTTCACTCAACCCCTGTATAACCTCAGAAAAAAAAGGATTTTGAAAAAACACATTAGAAGAGTGAGGTAGTACAAGGCCAATGACTTTTGTGGATTGGCTTGCAAGACTCCGAGCGATAAAATTAGGATGGTAACCAAGCTGTTTCATCGCTTCTCTCACCCGCTTTTTCGTCTTCTCACTAATACGGGGACTGTTAGCAATCACCCGTGAAACTGTAGAAGGAGCAACATCTGCCAACTTCGCCACATCTTTAATCGTAATTGCCAATAGACTCCCTCCACTCTTGTTCAGTAGATACAATCATACAAAATCATTTTAATAAATTTTGATACTACCATATTTTAAATTAAACTATCCATAATCAAAAGCCTTTCATACCAAAAAATATTTTCCGGAAAAATCGTGAAAAATAAATAGCTTTTGTTGCTACAAAAATGCTGAATAGCTAAGATTCCTCTTTTAATGGTGTAGCCGATGTTAATTCCGAAGCACTCAGGAAATGGTGAAGACAAGATGCACTAAAATGATGTTTACACTTTTCTTCCGTCACCAATCCTAGTTACCTATATAAGTATACTCTTACCTCATACGGTCTAAGCGATACTTCCTTGATGAGTTGAGCTGGAGCATCTTCATAATTGTATAGCATTAGCTCAAAATCAAACTTCGGAATTCCGCTTAATTGTAGATCTATCAGATAATCACGAAAATTGCATAGCACCAAGGCAAACTGTCCAGAAATCGAACGCGTATATATATATACTCCCGGATGATCCTCATGCAGTATATCGTACTCTCCATACACAAAAACAGGATTTTCTTTTCGCAATCCAATCATTCTTTTATAGAAGTGATAGATGGAATTTTCATCTTTTTGTTGTGCTGCTACATTGATTTTCAAGTAATTCGGATTTACTTTCATCCAAGACTCACCTTCTGTAAATCCACTGTTTAAAGTATCATCCCATTGCATCGGTGTTCTTGAATTGTCACGCCCATTTCGCCAAATGATTTCCATAACTTCTTCATGTGAACAACCCTTGGCAATTTCTATATTATAAAAATTCTTCATCCCAATATCATCATAATCCTGGATGGAAGTAAATTTGACGTTCGTCATACCAATTTCCTGCCCCTGATAGATGAATGGAGTCCCTTGCATAAGAAAGTAACAAGCGGCTAGCATTTTGGAACTTTCATTCCAATACTCTCGATCATTCCCCCAACTAGAAACGCTGCGTGGTTGATCATGATTTTCTAAAAAAAGGGCATTCCAGCCTTTACGGTGTAATCCTTTCTGCCATTTGGAAAGTGTTCTTTTCAGTCCAATGACATCCACCGACTTATCTAATCCCTTATTCCACAAACCAAGATGCTCGAACTGAAAAATCATATCAAATTTCCCGTTCCTTTCACCAACCCACTCATCAGCTTCGGCCACACTGACCCCATTTGCTTCTCCTACCGTCATAATATCGTACTTAGAAAAGGTTTTTTCTTTAAGCTCTTTTAAATAGTCTTGAATACCTGTTTGGTTCGTATGCATATCGAAGGCTGGTACATATTGTTCTCCTGTAGGATTCGGCATATCCGGCATACTATCTCGCTTCTTAATATGACTAATTGCATCAACCCGGAAGCCATCTATTCCTTTATCCAACCACCAGTTAACCATATTAAATAGTTCTGCTCGCACTTTTGAGTTTTCCCAGTTCAAGTCCGGTTGCTTAATTGCAAACAAATGAAGATAATATTGTTCTGTTAAATTGTCATACTCCCATGAACTTCCGGAGAAAATACTCTCCCAATTATTCGGGGCTTCATCACCAATTCCATCCTTCCATATATACCAATCCCTTTTAGGGTTATCTCTAGACGAGCGCGATTCAATAAACCAAGGATGTTCGTCGCTCGTATGATTAATAACTAAGTCCAGAATTAGCTTCATTTCCCGTGTATGGACCTCTTTCAATAATTCATCAAAGTCTCCCATATGACCAAACTGTTCTGAAATATCCTGATAATCGCTTATATCATACCCATTATCCGCATTCGGGGACTTATAAAAAGGACAGATCCAGATAATATCTATCCCAAGCTCCTTTAAATAATCCAATTTGGAGATAATTCCTCTCAAATCACCGATACCGTCACCATTACTGTCCTTAAAACTTCTTGGATACACTTGATAACAGGCAGCTTCTTTCCACCATTTTTTATTCATTTAACTAAGTACTCCTCCCCTTTTGAACTGTCTGATCTAGTGGTTGCAAACAATTTACTATCACGCAATTGATCGTGCTACTCGCTAGTTACACATGCCGGAATATAGAGGAATCTTATCTACCAATATCATTCCACTTTTCTGACTTTCTGACCAAGAAGTAAATGAAACATGCAAATACAACTAAACTAGCTAAAAAAATACCGATATAGAACCAATTTATCGCCGACTTATCAGCCAGCAAGTATATTTCTGACTGTTCTCCGTCTAGGACAATCGAGTATTTGTTCCCTTTGGAATTGATTAGCTCTCCTCCAATTAATCCTCTTAGTTCTTTATTTTTTTCAAACTTTACTTCAAGTACTACTTTTTGCATCTCAGAAGTATTGTTGATTGCTACAACTACTGTTTCATCCCGATAAGTCCTCTTGAAGATAGCCATTCCTGCTTCTTCATATAAAAGCTCCATATCCCCTCTAGTCAGTGAAAGTAGTTGTTGCCTTATTGCTCCAAGCTTAGTAATAAAATGAATTAAATCTTTATCGGCATTAAAATTCATGAACTTGCGATTATCCGGGTCTTCTCCTCCGCTCATGGCAATTTCAGTGCCATAATAGATTATCGGAATACCTGGTGTAGTGTATAAATAGGACAGACCTTGTTTCCATCTAGTAACCGGATCTTGCTTATTCTTGATTGATAGATTCGCAAATCGGACCATATCGTGATTGTCGAGAAATTGACCAAGCAGTTCTGGACGATGATATAATTTTTCATTTCGAGCAGCATTTGAAAAGAGCCATCCTAACGACTTGTCGGACTTCTCAAAAGCCGTGCGCAAGCTATCATTCTGCGAAAAATCCATAAATCCATCAATTCCAGTATCTTGATAACCGATTACCACGTTCGGATTGTCATGCCACACCTCACCGAGGAGATAGAATGAATCTTTCTCTGATTTTACAGCTACTGAAAAATCTGTCCAAAATTCTTTTGGAACATGTTTAACCGTATCAAGCCTATAGCCATCGATATCCGTTTCTTTAATCCACCATTTAGCGGCATCTAAAAGATACTTCCTGGTGTCTGGATTATCCTGGTTCAAGTCAGGTAAGTCATATAACCAGCCATTCTCCACTTCTTCTTGGTCATTCCAGTTAGAGATTGGCTTTTTTTCATGGAACCACTCTTCTTTTGTAGGATCGCTTAGCCACTCATGGCCTGGACCAACATGGTTAACAACAAAATCCAGAATAACCTTCATATCTCGATTATGAGCTTCCTTAACGAGTGTTTTGAATTCTTCTATCGTTCCAAAATGTTCATTTGTTTTATAAAAGTCCTTTATCCAGTATCCATGATAACCATTTTCCATATTTTCAAAAATAGGCGTCAACCAAATGGAGGTAAAACCCATATCTTTAAGATAATCCAATTTTTCGGTAATTCCTTTGAAATCACCGCCGTGATAAGTTTTCGGATCATTTGGGTTTGTATCTTTGTCATTGTTGACATCCCCATTGTTGAATCTGTCCACCATGATCGAATAAATGACCTCATCCTGCATCTTTCGTTCTTCTTTTTCTGCTGCTAATAGAGGAATCGAGGAAATTAGTAGAAGCGTAATTAAAACGAGTATGGATACACTCTTTTTCATGTCAGTCCTCCCCAGCTAATTCCTTACACTAATGTGATTAGCCTTTCGTGCCTCCTGCAGTTAAACCGGATACAAAGTATTTCTGGAACATTAAGAAAAGAATCGTAATTGGGATGGCGATCAAAACCGATCCGGCAGCAAAAGTAGTGAATTCATTCCCAAACTGCTTGGATACTAATTCATATAAACCTACCCCCATAGTGAATTTTTCTTCCGAGCGAAGCATGATGCGGGCAAGGATGAAATCTCCGAATGGAGCGATAAAAGAAAAGAGTGCAACTACAGCAATGATGGGCTTCGCAAGCGGCATAATGATCTGCCAGAAAATTCGCAGATGGCCTGCACCGTCCATTCTCGCAGACTCATCGAGTTCCTTTGGAATGGTATCGATATATCCCTTCGTGAGCCATGTATTCATAGGGATTTGTCCTCCAACATAAATTAGGATCAGTCCAAGATGGGTGTCAATAAGTTCTGTTCTTTGTGCTAGAACATAAATTGCTATTAGTGCAGCAAAGTTCGGAATCATCTGGAGAACCAAAAATGTAAGGAGGCCGTTTTTCCGCCCTATAAATCGATACCGAGAAAAAGTATATCCAGTAAGTGAAACACTTATTACCGCTAAAATCATTGTGATTAAACTAATTTTCATAGAATTTAAATACCATAAAATATAATTGGACTTCTCTGCGTCAAACAAGTCCAGATAATGTTTGAATGTAGGGTTTTTAGGAAACATAGATGATCCTGAAAGACTTTGTCCCGGATTAAGGGAAGATCCTATTACCCAAAGCAGAGGGTAAATTACGATGACTATTGCTACGAGAAGAATAAGATATGAAACTGTCAGTCTGATCAATTTTTCAGTCTTATTAGCCATTACATCATATCCTCCTGTTTAAATGAATTTGTCCGTTTGAACTGCCATAATGCTACTGTCACAACAATCAAGGACAAGAGCATCGTAATAGCAGCTGCTTTTCCATACTGTCCCGAAGTCATAGTCAGTTTATAGATCCAAGAAATCAAAATGTCACTCCCTCCGGCGTTTTGTCCCGGTAATGCCGGCCCCCCGCCGTTGAACAGAAAGATAACATTAAAATTATTGAAGTTAAATGTATACTGCGTAATAAGAATTGGTGCTGTAGCAAACAAGACCATTGGTAAGGTAATACTACGAAACTTTTGGAAAATAGAAGCCCCATCCACATTTGCTGCCTCATATAATTCATCTGGAATGGACTGTAATACTCCGGTTGTCATCGCAAAAATGAATGGAAAACCAAGCCATGACTGTATTAAAATTAACGCTACACGGGTCCATAGCTCTTCAGTCATCCAAGGAATTGCATCAATTCCAAAGAAGCTAAGAATTCCGTTATTAATGACCCCAAATGATTCATTGAACATTCCTGAGAAAATCAGGATAGAGATAAAGGCTGGTACTGCCCATGGAAGTATCAAGACTGTCCGAAAAAATGCCTTTCCCTTCAAATCCTTTTGATTAATCAATACTGCCAAGAAGATTCCTATGGCAACTTGTAAGGTGGTCGCTCCAAATGTCCAAACAATTGTCCAACCGAGGACCCCAAAAAAAGTTTTTCTCCAAAGATCCAACGAGAAAATATCAATATAGTTTTGTATTCCTACCCAATCAACTAGTTTAGCCGGAGGAGTATGGTACAGGTCATAGTTTGTAAAGGATAGGAGAATAACAAAAATGATTGGGAATATGACAACGAAGATCAACAATAAGAAACCTGGGGAAATCATTAAATATGGAAAGCCATTGTCCAAAAGATTATGATATTGTTCCTTCACACTGTTTAAGCTAAATCCTTCATCCCGCTTTTTCCCGTTAATGTATGCATCATAAATATTGAAAGCATAAATACCGAGACCTATTAACCCTACCAATAGAGCGATGATTCCATCAATGAGTAAGAAAATGGAATGATCGAGCTGCGGTATTGTTCCTAATGTAATCAATCCCCAGAAACCCCAATTTAACGTTTGTGAAAAGCTACTAAAAAATGCGGCAATTAATACGAAAAGAATGATACCCTTAACATACTGCTTGTTATAAAATTGCCCGAAGCCTGGAATAATGGATAATAACCCAGCATTTCGTTTATGTTTGGTTAAAACTACATTGTCCAATGTAAATACTACCTCCTTCGTTCCTTTGAAAGGAGAAATTTCTATTTTTTTGTTAATGCTTGATTAAGATATAAGCAAAGTCATGTTTCCTAACTGGAAACATGCCTTTGCTTTTTTTTATTTATTCGGGTGATTTGTTTCAATATTTGTTTTGATTGTTTTAACCGCATCATCCATCGCTGCTTTTGGGTTTGCTTTGCCTGTAGCAATTGTTTGTAATGCGGAAGCAGCAGGGCCCCAAACCTCACCCATCTCTGGGATGTTTGGCATTGGTACTGCATACTGAGATTGAAGTGCTACAGCTTTTGCGCCTTCATTTTCAGCAATGATTGGATCTTCAATCAATGTTTTCACTGGTGGAATTTCTTGAGTTGTTTCAAAACGAATTTTAGCGTTCTCTTCATTTGTTAACCATTCTACTAACATTGTCGACCAATATTTATGCTCTGTAAAAGACGTTACATGCCATCCTTTAACACCCATAAATGTTTTCATATGCTCTCCGTTTGGAAGAGTCGGCATTGCAGAAACTCCTATGTCAATTCCTGCATCTTTCATGCTTTGGAAAGCCCAAGGACCATCCATAACTGAAGCAACTTTTCCTTCATTAAATAATCCGTCTTTTGCAGAACCGCCGCTTTCCCCGATGATTCCTTTAGGGAATAATCCTTCTTTATACCATTTTTGTATATATTCTGCTCCTTTAACTGCTCCATCATTATTTAAACCAATATCTTCTCGGTCAAGAGCACCGTTATTGTCCTTGAATACATAACCGCCCATACCACCAATTACGCCATGAGCAAAGTAAAAGTTATCCCATAAAGCGAGGAATCCAAACTTTTTACCATCAGTAAATCCTTTAGAGAATGTATAGACTTCATCCATTGTCTCCGGTGCTTTTGGCATAAGAGCTTTATTGTAGATGAATACCGGTGTTTCGGTAGCTTTTGGTAATCCGTACAGTTTACCATCATATTTTTCAGCATTGATGGATGATTCTGTAAACGTGGAAAGTATTTCATCACTTACTTCGATTTCTTGGATTAACCCCTCTGTTACTACCTGGCCGATTTGATCATGAGGTAGTGTAACAACATCTGCTCCAGTTCCAGAAGGACCATCAAGACGCAGCTGTTCACGCATTTTATCAGCCATGCCTAGTTCTTTAAATTCTACTTTAATACCATATTTTTTTTCGAATGATTCAATGGCCGGTTTTAAAGCCACCGATTTATCTGTATCTTCCCATACTACAAGTTTTTCCGGTTTTGCAGGTTCTTCGGTTGTAACGCTACCTTCTTCGTTTTTCTCGGTATTCTTTGTAGTCGGTTCTTCTCGATTCGGTCCACATGCAGCCAACAGTCCGATTATAAGCATCAGCATCACTAACAACGATAATGATTTTTTCATTTCTTTGACCCCTCCCTAGTATGTTAAATTTCTTTTTCCAAAGTTGGACAAACGCTTGCACAAATTGATATTTGTAACCGCTATCATAATTAATAACTTTAATCATAAAATTTTTACAATCGTCGATAATAACTTAACTTCTTGAGCAATTAGAATAAAATTTTTAAAGATTAATATTTATGAAAGCGATTGCACAACTTATAATTTTATTATACATTTTCCAAAACTATAAACAATCGTTATTTTGTTTTTTTAAAAAATTCAGTTTAATTATTTTCGATAGAGATAAAAATACTTTAGCTCTTAAAAATAAAGTTAAACTCTTGCAAACTATTTCTTGTGCAATGAGGTACCTTTTGCTACTTTTAATATAATGATAATTATGAATGTTTAAATTAATTTTGTGATAAAAGGAGACGTATTATGGAAAAATCCGCTATTTTTCACAGACCTGTCGATAATTTCGCTTATCTTCTAGACAATCGTACGCTGCATATCCGTATTAAAACGAAACAAAATGACCTGACTGGTGTTTCTTTGATTATAGGAGATCCATATATTTGGAAAAACGGAGAATGGCAGTTTTCTGAAGTACTCATGAGTCTATCTGGAAGTGATGACCTGTTTGACTATTGGGAAGTTGAACTAGTTACAACGAATCGAAGGCTCCGATACGGATTTAGGTTGACTTCAATAAATGAAGGGCTTATTTTTACGGAAAAAGGGTTTTATGACACCCCGCCTACTGATACGGATTATTATTTTTGCTTTCCTTACCTACACGAAAATGAACAGTTTAACGCGCCTGAATGGGTTAAGGAAACCATTTGGTATCAAATTTTCCCAGAGCGCTTTGCTAATAGTGACTCTTCAATTAACCCGAGAGATACAAAGTCTTGGGAAAGCGAACCGCCAGCTGTTGATAATTTCTTCGGAGGCGATTTTGCTGGTATTACAAAACATCTTGATCACCTGACAGATCTCGGTGTGAATGGCATATATTTCACACCGGTGTTTAAAGCTTATTCAAATCATAAATACGATACGATTGATTATATGGAACTGGATCCTCAATTTGGGGATGCAGACTCTTTAAAAACGCTAATATCAGAGTGCCATACCCGTGGCATAAAGGTAATGCTCGATGCGGTTTTCAACCATAGCGGCTATTACTTCCCTCCTTTTCAGGACGTTCTTGAGAAAGGTGAGAATTCCTGTTACAAGGATTGGTTCCATATACACAGCTTTCCTGTCGTAGGAGGAGCAAAACCCAATTATGAGACTTTTGGTTTTGTCGAATCCATGCCCAAATTGAATACAGCGAATCCGGAAGTGAAAAAATATTTGATTGATGCGGGGATATATTGGATTAAAGAGTTTGATATAGACGGCTGGCGGTTAGATGTTGCGAATGAGGTTGATCACCCTTTCTGGCGTGAGTTCAGAACGGCGGTCAAAGAAGCAAAGCCTGAACTTTATATATTAGGTGAAATATGGCACGATTCCATGCCTTGGCTCCGAGGAGATCAGTTCGATGCGGTGATGAATTACCCTTTTAAGACAAATGTATTGAATTTGCTGGCCAATGGGAATATCAGTTCTAGGCAATTTGTCGAGAATATGAGCAAAGTATACTTCAGCTATCCGAAAAACGTTTTCGATGTTACTTTTAATTTAGTCGGAAGCCATGATACCCCAAGAATACTTACAGAATGCGGCGGCAATGTGAAAATGACAAAACAAGTTTTCACCATCCTGCTTACTTTTATGGGATCCCCTTGCATTTATTACGGGGATGAGATTGGTCTTACAGGTGGGCAAGACCCAGGCTGTAGGAATTGCATGGTTTGGGACAGTGAAAGACACCAATCCGAATTGAAGGATCATATTCGGACACTGATTACACTTCGTAAAAGAGAAAAACTTCTTGCGAACGAAGGAGCAATTCATTTCCTGCTACCCAAAGAAGATCATGGTATATTTGGTTACCGAAAGTATACAGAAAACAAATCAGTTGTTGTCCTTCTCAATCCAAATTCGGCTGAACAAATTTTTCCACTAGAAACAGGGGACAGTCATAAAGTTCTATATAGCTGTGAAGCAAAATTTGAACCAAATCAAATTAGATTGGGAGAATACGGATTTTGCATCTTGTCTTACACCCATTAGTTTTCAACACTGTAACAATTCCCTTTCACAAAAATTAAAATCCGCTCCAACATTTTACAAATATAATATATCGCCAGGATTATGAAATAACTTTATAAATCTCCTTATAAAAGTGCTTTTATAGGCAATACTTTAGATGAAAGTTCTAGAAAGGAGGCACTAACTTGAATACAACGAAGTCTAAATTATCTATTTTTGCTCTTGGTGGCATTAATGAAATCGGAAAAAACATGTACGTTATACAATCTGACGGTGATCTCGTTATTATTGACTGCGGTTCCAAGTTTCCAGATGAAAGTCTATTAGGCATTGATTTAATCATCCAGGATATTTCCTTTCTACAGGAACATAAAGAAAAAATCCGGGCTTTAATTGTTACCCATGGACACGAAGATCATATCGGGGGTATTCCCTATTTCTTAAAGCAGTTGAATGTACCAATTTATGCTACAAACTTAACGCTTGGTTTGATTGAAATAAAATTAAAAGAACATGGTCTTCTTAGACAAACGAGACTTTTTTTAATTGATGAGGAGTCAACTATTCGATTAGGAACTATTAAAACAACATTTTTTAGGACAAGTCACAGTATTCCTGACTGCTTGGGAATTGTAATTCATACGCCACAAGGTACAATCGTACATACTGGGGATTTTAAGTTTGATTTAACCCCTGTGGATAATCATGCTCCAGATATTCACAAAATGGCGGAAATAGGTCAAAATGGTGTATTACTTCTTTTATCTGAAAGTACCAATGCAGAACGACCTGGCTCCACTCCCTCCGAACGATTAGTTGGCGATCATATTGAAGATGCATTCCGTCATGCACCGAGGAAAGTATTTATATCCACATTTGCTTCCAATGTTCATCGAGTGCAACAAATAGTAAATGCAGCTATAAAAACGAATCGTCAGCTTGTTTTACTTGGACGTAGTATGGTTAACGTAGTGTCCGTCGCTATGGAAAGAGGATACTTAGACATCCCAGATGGCATGCTAATGGAGGCAAATGAAGTGAGAACGATGAACCCTGAAAAAGTGGTCATTCTATGCACTGGCAGTCAAGGAGAACCAATGGCCGCCTTGTCTCGATTAGCAAGCTCCAACTTCCGCCAAGTTGAAGTTTTGCCGGAAGACACTGTTATTTTTGCTGCAAGTCCGATACCTGGTAACGAACGGAGTGTATCCCGAATAATAGATAATTTATTTCAATTAGGAGCCAGAGTTATTTATGGATCAGGTAATGTTACAGGAATGCATGTTTCTGGTCATGCTTGTCAGGAAGAGTTAAAACTTATGCTCACATTAATGAAACCAAAATATTTCATCCCCATTCATGGTGAATATCGCATGCTTCGCCATCATAGTTTATTGGCTGAATCGGTTGGTGTGAGAAAGGATAACATATTTATATTAAATAATGGTGATGTAGTTGACATTGTCGATCAAGAGGCCATTCATACACGTAGTATTGATGCTGGGAACATTTTCGTAGATGGATTTGGGATAGGTGATGTCGGAAACATCATCTTGCGGGATAGAAAACTCCTTTCGGAAGATGGTATGCTAGTCATCGTAATGACCATTAGTAAATCAGGGAACAAAATCATAACAGGTCCTGATACTATTTCACGTGGATTCGTTTATGGACCTGAGGCTGAGGAACTGATGAAAGAGGTAAATCAATCTGTTCGTCAAACTATTAAGAACTCAAAAGATAGGAACCAGCGAGTGTTAAAACAAAATATAAAAAGTTCTATCGAAAAACTCTTGTACAGTCGAACGAAAAGAAGTCCTATGATTCTGCCTATCATAATAGACATTTAACATTTTAAAAGAGCAAACCTCTAAAGATAAAGGTTTGCTCTTTTCATTCCATTGATATAATGAGGTTAATCTAATAATGACAGCTGCTCCGACCCTCCTAATCGTTCCAAAGCAACTGGTCCCACCTGATTATTCATTTGATTCTTTCCAATAGGATGTTTTAGAAGTCACTTCATTATTATTCGTCACTTTACAAAAAGAGACTTTCATTTCTCCATTTTGAAAATTACCCTTAGCAACTATAGATTGTACTTCGTTAATATTAGCTAGTATTTCAGCAATATTTTGATAAAGTGTTATAATAGTGAATATTCATATTTTTTATAAAAGGAACAACACAACTTAGCTATTTATAAGGAGAAATACATGTTAACATCAAAACAATTACTAGATATTGAAACGTTACAAAAGGAATGTGAAGCTTATGATCATATTCAATTAAAACTAAACTGGGAAATGCTTCGGAATAGAGAGACAGATCAACTCGATTTTCTACATTATGAAAACGAAGAACTGATTTCCTTTTTAGGTTTATATGCTTTTGGCTCTACAGTGGAAGTATGCGGAATGGTGAAACCAAGGGAACGACGAAAAAATCATTTCTCCCGATTGTTCCAACAGGGAATGGCTACTGCAAAACAAAAGGGTTTTAAGCGAATTTTGTTAAATGCACCAGCAAGTTCTACTGAAGCTAAAGCATTTTTAACAAAAAATGGAGCTATTTATGGATTTTCCGAACATCAAATGGAGTGGAAAGAAATTCAGCTAGAAGAAGTAGAGGGTTTTACACTTCGACAAGCAAATATAGCAGATTTAGACATGCGTGTACGATTGTCTGTTGAAGCGTTCGGTTTGACAAAAGAAGATGCACTAGCAATGGAAAGTCGGATTGATGGCGATGAAGATACTGATATGTTCATGATAGATGTGAACGAAGAAACAGTTGGAAAAATCCGTGTGAAACGTGAGAATGGCGAAGCATGGATTTATGGATTTTCCATCTTACCGACACATCAAGGAAAAGGTATTGGGAGAAAAGTGTTGAAAAGAGTAGTTAAGGAGCAGTCTGAATCGGGTCACTCTGTCCATTTGGAAGTAGAAACTTTAAATGCGCATGCACTAGGACTTTATGAATCAATCGGATTCCAAGTGGTACATGCCCAGGATTATTATACGTACAATTGAGCCCTTTATCTATCTGAATAAGTAAAACCCTGGTTTCTCTAGATAACCAGGGTTTTATTATTTCAACGTTTTCTTCCATTTATTCTAATGTCAATGTCTCCCCAGTTTCAAGCAGACTTTTCAGATTGCTCAAGATTATTGGCCACCCATTATTATAGCCTTTAAATCCATCGTTTTCATCGAAAAAATCTGTTGGTAAGAGATCCAAATGCTTAAGGGTTAATTTTACTGTCGAATTTATCGGTTTTAGTTCAAAGGATACCCTTGTAGGACGTTCACGTTTTGTTTTATCTTCTAACCATTGAAATGTAAATGAAAGAAGATGATATGGCTCATTTATTAATACTTTCCCTTGGTCTGTGACCTTTCCATTCTTATCTAAAAAGGAAACTATTGATCCTACCTGCCAATCAGTTTGAACTTGCAAATCAAACCAATATTTTTTTATCATATCGCTGCTAGTTAGAGCTTCCCAAAGCTTATTTTGTGTTGTGGCGATGTAGATTTCATAAATAAACGTTGTATTAGTCATCTTTTTCCTCCTCTAAATTTAATTGATTAATCTGAGATTTCGTGTAGCATTCTACTTATCAAATTTACTATTCCAATCACTAGCTAACATTCCGTAAACAACATGATCTACATAATGATCATATAACCACTCCGCTTCTCGTACACGACCTTCTTCTGTGAAATTTAGTCTTTCTGGAATCGCTCTACTTTTTTTATTTTCTACAGCTGCACGTATCTCTACTCTGTTCAATTTCAAGTCATTAATCGCATAATCAACAAAAGCTTTGACAGATTTCGTCATTAATCCTAACCCTACATAGTCATTTCCAAGCCAGTACCCAATACTTGTCGATTTATTGCTCCAATTAATTTGATGAAAACCTATCACCCCGGCAATTTTATCTTCATACCAAATGCCAGCTTGAAACCCGTTATTTTCACTAAATTGTTTCATCGTTGATTGGACAAATCCTTGAGTGTCTGCAACGGTCCTCGTGTAATCGATAAATGGTAACCATTCTCTCAAGGTTTCACTGGATTGAATCATCAAACCGAACAAATGTTCAGCATCCCGTAAATCGAGCATTTTCAAATTTGTTTTACCATCAATTTGGTGTGTAAACATACTAACTAACCCCTTTTATGTAATTTTTTAGTTAAATTCCCAAATAAATCTATGTAGGCATGCAGCATTCTTACATTATAACAAATACTCTGATAAATAAAACTGGTAATTAGTTTACATAATATAATTATTGTAAATTAAATCCTATATACTCAGTTTATAAAGAAAATTGGAGTGAGAATAATACAGTAATCTATTACGAATAAAGAGAAAAGGGCATTCTTTCTAAAGTTTTTGAATGCTTTTTAGCTAATTCCTCCCTATTTAGCTTTCAAAACAGTATTTGTACTTCGAATTAGAATCGATCTATTACATAAGTTATTCCAATCAACAAAAAAGTGCTTGATTTCTAAGGTTCCCCCTTGAAACAACCACTTTCTGTTCGTTAAATTTAGTTGTTTTTGTACTTACATTACTATACAAGGCATTTAGCTTTTATTAATCGTCATACAAAATTAGTTTACATAATAAAATTATATTAACCTAATTGATTAAAAGGATTGTTCTCGATTACTTGTTGAATTTCTTTATCTTCCACATGAGTATAGATTTGTGTAGTGGAAACACTGGTATGGCCCAAAATATGCTGTAAACTGCGAATATCAGCCCCACTCTTATACATTATAGTGGCGGATGTATGTCTTAACTTATGCGGTGTTAGTTTTTCTTTATTTAAGCCAGAGTCATTGTTGATTTGTTTGATGATTTTCGCTACTGTTTGGCGAGTTAATCTTGTACCCTTTTGAGATAAGAATAGCGCTTCATTGTCAATTGCGCCTTGTATGTAAGAACGTTCTTTTTGTATATAAACCTGAAGTGATTGAATGCATGCATTGTTTAAAAATACCGTGCGTTCTTTATCGCCTTTACCGATCACATGCAATACAGTTCCCTGTATCGACGTGAGATTTAAGTTGCATAGTTCCGAAACACGTAACCCTAAGTTTAAAAAGAACATAATCATACTATAATTGCGATAATAATGATTACTTCTCTTTATTCCTGCTATAAACATCTCCGCTTCTTGTAAATCCATATAGATTGGTTTTTTCTTACCAATTTTCGGTGTTTCCAACTCATCCGCAGGATTATCTTCTATTAGCCTTCTTTTTCCTTTTAAATATTTAAAAAATGATTTAAGTGTTGCTGCTTTTCTTGCTCTAGTAGCTGCACTATTTTTTCGCTGAATCTCACAGTACTCTAAAAACAAATACATATCCTCTAATGATAATTCACGAATCCAGTCGATGGTAATATCTTTAATACTAATATCACTCAAGTTAGCTGGATTAATATTATCTTCCATCGCTTTCAAAAATCTAAAAAACAAAGTGATATCATATTCATATTCTTTTCGCGTTCTTACTGATTTCCCTTTAATCGTTGTTAAATAGACTAAGAAATCCTTTAATATTTTAGGTAATTCTCGTTGCATCGCTTTCACCTCGTATCCTCCTATTTTAACACAAATTAAGGTTCCCAAATATGTATTTGGGAACCTTATTAAAAATTTAATCTTTTACTGGAAAAAAAATACTTTTCAATGGATTATGGTAGCTAATTTATGTGTAAGTATGAGTTGCTTCAGATTCGCTATGAGACGCTTTTAATTTTTGTTTATCGATTCACTGTACGTAACTTTCTTCTGAATGCGAAATTGATTTTTCGTATATTTTCACCCAAAAATTTGTAAAGAAAACCCCTTCCTAACCGTAAGAAGGGGTATGTTAATTAAAGCTATATTATCAGGGAAAGATTAAATCTTGCTGACTTCCCTTCTCGCACAAGCTATTTATTTAGAAAATTTTTGCTTTTAGTTTCACTCATCGCAATAATCACTACCATCATCATATAAATCTCCATATTTTTCTATCATTTCCTTACGTTTTAAAAAGAAAGAATCAGGAAAACTCCCTAGCAAACAATTGAATTTACCATCTTGAAAGTAACTAAAAAAGAATGCTCTCTATTTGTGTCTACCTCAAACACGCTTAAAACAGAAGTTAATAATATTAAAATGGATGTGGCAATACTTAATGGAAAGGTCGATAATCTCGATAAGAAAATTGAAGATCAGAAAACTTCTATCATTCAAGGATTGGAACCATATTTCACTAATTTAGATAAGAACATTGAAAATCATCAAGATTCGATCGATATACTATCCGCTCTTAGCTTTCAACACGAAGTAGATTTTAAATCAATAAAAAGATTGTTAACTCAACATTAATAATTTTCGAAAAGGAACTTCGTAGTATTTTTCAATTTTAGTTCCTTTTTTACCCATAATTTTACACATCTGTTGATTAGCCACTTTCTTACAAAATAAATTGTTAGTAAAGCGTAAAAGTCTCTATTTGCATCTGTATCTTATAGGTTCGCTTTGGACGAATAACTACCACACAATTACCAGAAAAAATGGGGAGAAATCTCCCGGGAATCGTGCAGTAATCGTTCAGTACTAAGCAATCAAAAAGTAGCAATATTCCTCATTTTTAGCATTTTATCACTAATTTTGCTAGTAATTCCCTAGTACTTTTGGTTAATCAACACATCGGATAATATTAAAGTCTACAAATTGCTCTGACATGCTTTTAACTTTTCGTTAGTGAGTAACTGTACATAACTTATCTCTCAACTCAATGCGTTCTTAAAATCCTAAGGTAGAAAACGGAACAACATTTTACGATTGTTCCGTTTTTTTAAATTGCTTTTTGCGAAATCCATATACAATAGATAACAATACAGGTATAAAAAGGAAAACAACTATGGAGGTAGCTGTAGTAGTGTGTTCGTCAAAGTTCTGTTTTGCAATAAAATTAGGAGAAATAATAAGTGAAAGTACAATAACAATTATTCCCAAAGGATAAGTTAAAGGGCGATAATCTTTCAAATTAAATAATTGTGCCAAACCTATCGTACCAGCATAAAAATATAGGGTCATTTTAAAATAAAGGGATATTATCCATAATGCTGCCATTAGGACCTCTATTCGATTTATGAAATTTCCGATATTTATTTCTCTCGCTAATACGTAACTTGGATAAACTTGCCTAGCTGTTGTACTTGAACCTAAAACGAAAATGCATAACAGTGTGGCAATAATTATTACTAATCCACCAATAATATTTCCTAAAAAGTAAGATTTTTTTCCTTTTGTAAATTCTTTTATGAGTGAAGGAAATATCATTAATAAAACAAGAGAATTTACAGATGACATTACAGCTACTAAAATAGAAGGCTTCCATAGTATGCCTAAATCGGAAATAAAAAAAGGTTCTAGATTTTGAATATCTACCTCCGGAATAATAAAAATAACTAATCCTATAAAAAGGAATAGGAATAAAAAAATCAGTATCTCTGCAGAACGGGCTATTGTTTCTATACCAAGTCGAATACCCATAATTAAAATTGTTGCTTTAAGAATATTTAGGTAAACAATCGGTGTATTTGGGTATAATTGTGAAGATAAAAAGAAACCAGAATGGTTCAATAAACTAGCTGTATATAAAATACATACAAAAATAAATAAAAGACTACTAAATTTACCAATCCATTTCCCAAAAATTTTTTCATTAATTTGAATATAAGTGAGATTTGGAAACCAAGATGCTATTTTGCTGAAAAACCAAACAACCAATATACCTATTAATGTACCAATAATAGCCGCAATCCATGCATCTTGCTTAGCGTCAGCAGCTAAAACGGATGGTAATTCAAGTATACTAGTACCAATCATAAAGAAAATAACAAGTACTAGGAATTGAAAAGGACTTATTTTAATATTTTGCATTCCATCACACCTTTCTATAGCTGCTTTTCATTATTTTTGAGTAGTAAATACATAAATAATAGGTTTTAAAACGAGTGATAGAAAATCTGCTGGATTTGGAATTGTTTTATTTAGTGCCAATGAAACACTCAAAGCAAAACTTAAAGCAATGAGAAATGTAAAAATAATCAATCCTTTTTTATCCTTGTTTTTCAATAAATTTGGAATTTCAAGTTTTAAAATGACTCCAAAAACAATAATTAATCCTATTACTTTTTCCATATTTAGTTAGTCCTTTATTTTTTCTTTAAAAGAATTGTTAATTGAACCTATTAATTTAATATCAAGCTTTACGGAAACATTTACTTTTACATCAGGAAACTCCTCATCCCAATTATTTTCTATTTTTTTCCATCCTTTTGGATCATTATGATATATGGCTGCTCCAAATCCAAAAATATCAGCGTCCACTTCTTTCTGCACTTTTTTTATTGTCTTTTCAATAGAGTCTTTTGTTTCTTTTTCAAATATTTTCTCTAATGTACGAAATGTTTCTTCTTTCACTAAATCAAGTTCACACTCTATTGCTCCAACATTTCCTTTGATTAGAATGTTGATATCTACTTCTGGCTTTCCATTTTCCAATTTACCTTTCATTTTTGAATTAAATTGTTGAATTTCTATGTTAGCTTTCCCCTTATTGGGGCAGGCAATCGTTGATACAGACTTGTTTATGTGATTAGTAACACTATTAAAACTTTTGGTATCTTTTTCCTCTAACCAGCCTACAAGTTTATCTTTTTTAAAAACGGCTAATCCATCGAATTCTATTTGAGCGGCAGGTTCGATGGAATCTATATTAGATTTATCTGAACCACTTTTAGGATCGCCCAAAATGTGAACACCAGTTAATACAGGTTGTTTACCTGTCCTATCAAGGTCTTTTAACAGTTCAAGTAATGTCACGCTTAATGTATTTGCGTAAGTTTTGTCTGAATTTAATAGCGTGAAGAACATATCTGCGGCTGGAATGGACTCTAATGGAGTTTGGACGTTCAATATGTTTTCAGCAGTACTATCTTTCGCAATTGCAACATAGAAATCCCATCTTACTTCCAAATTTCTTGCAAGAAAATCTAATGAATCTCCTATTCCTTCTCTTGCTAAAGTTTCCCCTATTATTAACATTTGAAGATGTCCTAAGTACATAATTCTTGGAGAAGATTTGGTGAGTTGACGAATAGCTTCATACACGGTTGTTGCTTTCGCTTTGTAGAGTGTTATTTGAGAGTGACCTGGGCCTCCTCCTTTCGATGAAAGCTCAGATGGTATCGCAACTTGTGCAGTGACCAAATATTCATCATCAATTTTATCTATACCAATTGCAACTGTTATGGCAAGTTCATTTAACTCTCTTTTATCCCAACATCCGGAAAGGAAAAGGGTAAGAATTAGTAGTATAAAAATGCCTTTTTTCACATACTCTCGCTCCTTTACTCATCCTTACCTTTCTCACTTGGTTTAGGGGGAGTATAATTTTCTCTTACTTTATTTTTCGAGATTCCCTGAGGACGTGTCTTCATTTTCCAAACTGGCAACCGTATTATCGTATCTTTTTGATCTGAAAGATTAAAAGGTGCTAAAGGAGACATAAAAGGAACTCCGAAAGAACGTAAACTACATAAATGTAATATAAGTGCGATAAAACCTATCGTCATGCCATAAAAACCAAACATTGCAGCTAATGCTATAAAAACAAACCGTAGCATTCTACCAGCTATCGCAATATCATAGAGAGGGGCAACAAAACTAGAAATAGCTGTTAGTGATACAACAATAACCATCGCAGCTGAGATAATACCTGCTTCAACAGCAGCAGTTCCAATGACAAATCCCCCTACGATTGACATAGCTGCACCTACTACTCTTGGCATTCTTAATCCTGCTTCTCGAAGTATTTCAAAAGCAATTTCCATTATCATTACTTCGATAAATGCTGGAAATGGAACTTTTTCACGTTGTGCCGCTAAACTCATGAGCAGAGATGGTGGTATCGTTTCTTGATGAAAAGTAATGATGGCAATATAAAATGCTGGAAATAGCAACGAAATCAAAAAGGAAAAATAACGTAGAAGACGAATTAACGTAGCCATTATTGCCCGTTGATAATAGTCCTCTGTAGATTGAAAAAATTGAACAAATAATGCTGGAACCATTAACACAAATGGTGTACCGTCAACCAAAATGGCTACTCTCCCCTGCAAAAGTGCTGCAGAGACAACGTCAGGTCTTTCGGAATTATACATTGTTGGGAAAGGTGAATACTGTGAGTCTTGAATTAATTCCTCAATATAGGCACTTTCTAATATTCCATCAATGTTAATCTTATCTAACCTCGAATTTAATTCCTTAACAACACCTTCATCCGCTACGCCCTTAATATACATAATAGCGATATTCGTTTTGGATCGTTTTCCAACAACCTTGGATTCCATCCACAGATTTGGATCCTTAATGATGCGACGAACTAATGCAGTATTTATTCGTAAGTTTTCGGTGAAACCTTCTCTTGGTCCTCTCACTACACTTTGAGCAGTTGCTTCGGTTACTCCACGTTCAGCCCAATGCTTATTACCAATGATTAATCCATTTGTATATCCATCCAACATAAGAATTGCGTCACCTGATAATAGGTGCGAGAATAGATCATCAAAATTATTTAAATCCTTAATTTCTCCAACTGTCATGGCAAAGTCTTTTAAAGTATTTATTATATTTGGATTTGGAGTTAAATCGTTTTCCAGTGATGTTCCTTTAATGTCCAACATTAGTGTTTCCAAAATAAAGTTTTGTAAAGAAGCTGCATCACTTAAACCATCCGTATAAACGACTGCTGCTTTTAGACTCCCATCTTTCCCAATTCTTATCTCACGGATAATAATATCTTCGCTTTTTCCAAGTGTTTCTTTTATTTTTTGAATATTTTCTTGAAGATTTGAGTTTAGTGCAGTTTTTTCTTCTGACTCCTTCTCTTGAGGCGAAGGAGGTGGGGATTTTAATACAATATTATTTTTTTTTTTTAAAAAACCCATATGCTCCCTCTTTATCATTTATTTGTTTGTGGCAACTTTTGTCATAATGAAGTATTACCAATTTAACTTGAGTTTATACTTTATTCCTATGTGAAGCCTTTTTTACGAGATTTTCGTTTATTTTAATAGAATCCTTACATATTGAACTTACAACGGTTTATCATGAAGGAAAAAATGACAAAAAAACACCAAAAGCGATTAAACTTTTGGTGTTTTTAAATGGATTATTGAAACTCAAAATTTCCGTATCAGATATTCGAATTATTTCTTCCGGATAAATTTCTAAAATATCTTTATCTAGAATAATAAAATTTGCAAGATAACCTGCTCTTAATTGTTCCACGTAAGGAATACGTAGATTATTCAGCCCTAACTTGCTTAGGAGAGATATCGTTATGTCTTTTAAGCTTATGAATAAGTGTTCCAACAATAAATCCGACAATAGCGGGTACTAACCAGCTAAATCCATCTGAACCTAATGGTAACTTCATAATTATGTCTGTTAATACTGGTGTCTTTATTAAAGATCCAACCGTTTCAATAAGACTAACGATAAAAGTTAGTAATATCGCACCTTGATAAGAACCTGGATTTGGAACAAACTTTTGAAAAACTCCTAATATGACTAACACAATGGCAACTGGATACAATGCAGTAAAGATTGGCATCGCGTAAGTAACAATTGCTCCTACACCTGTTGAACCTATTACAATACCTACAACACATACAATCGCAACCCAAATACGATAGCTGAGTTTATTTTTTGTCAAGTCATTCAAAAAATCTCCGATTACTGCAATTACTCCAATTGCGGAAGTTAAACACGCTAAGGCAATTGCAACGGCAATAGCGACTGCGCCTACGCTACCAAGTGAACGATCGACTAATAGAGACACTAAAGCAGTATCTTCAATACCTGCTGGTGCAAATCCACTACCAGAAGCTCCGATAAATAATAACCCACCATAAACAATCAATAGTCCAATACCAGCTATAAGTGTCCCAGTTAAAGCCATCTTACGCGCTGATTTCCCTTTATACCCAAATGCAGCTATTGCAGCTATAAATATCGGTGCACAAAATATTCCCGTCACTACATCACCCGTTTGGTATGCACTAATAAATGCATTCGAAAATGAATTTTTAATATCCGTAACAACAGGTGCCCCAATTGGATCAAAAATACCTTTTCCAACGATAAATAAAAGGATTACTACTAACACTGGTGTAAGTACTTTACCGATTTTATCGATTACATTAGATTTATCCATTGCAAAATAAAAACAAATTGCAAAGAATACGACAATTGTAACGATGGATGGAACACTAGGAAACAGTTGATGAACTCCTAATTCATGTGTTGTTGCAGACATCCGTGGAATTGTGACAAACATTCCGATACCAACCATTAATAACAAGTTAAACACTTTATAAAACCAAGGACTAATTGGTCTAGTTAAATCTTCAAATTTTCCACCTACATTTATTATCGCGATCACTGATAAAAGTGGTAACACGATTCCTGTTATACAAAAACCAACTAATGCTACTACCCATTCAGTTCCCGATACATTCCCAATTGACGGAGGAAATATTAAATTTCCTGCTCCAAAAAATATAGCAAATAGCGCAAATCCTACTATTAAACTGTGTTTTACTGTTTTACTCATAAATTTCCCCACTTTCATATATAACCCTTTGAAAACCCTTACAAAACTAATAAAAAATAATCACATACGCATGTATGTGCGAAGTAACGTTAAAACAATTGAGCTTTTCTAATTGCCCCCCAAGTTTTAATTTTCTATTAGTTAATTTCATAATAATTAATTTTGGGCAATAAAAAAAGGAGGTAAATTTTTCACCCCCTTTAATAAATTTTTTACCTCAATTCATACTTTTCCATTTTATATTTTAGCAACTGTTTCGAAATACCCAATCTTCTTGCAGATTCTGCGAGTTTACCACCAGTATTTCTTAGTTCCAACACAATTAAACTCTTTTCATATTCCTCTACTTTGTCTTTTAAATTTATATTGTTTTCTGGCTTATTTATATTCAATAGCGTACTTGAATAGTTTTTTATTTTGGAAGGAATATCATTACGCGTAATAACTTTTGTGTTCGCATTATTGTAGGCAGTTTCAATTGCATTTTTTAATTCACGTATATTTCCTGACCAGTTATATTGTTTAAACGTGATCAAAACATCTTCATCCATCTCATCTATTGTCATTTGCATATGACGATTATAAAACTGGATGAAATAATTCGTAAGCGCTTCCACGTCTTCTTTTCTTTCTGTTAGTAAAGGTAAATCTAATCGAAAAACGCTTAAACGATAAAATAAATCCTCTCGTAACATCTTCTTTTCCACTAACTGATCAGGATTCTCGTTAGTGGTTGCAATTACTCGAATGTTTAAATGAATATCATATTTACTACCTACACGACGAATAATTTTGTCTTCAATAACTTTTAATAATTTTGCTTGAAACTTTATATCTAGAGCATTCACTTCATCTAAAAAAATCGTACCCCCATTAGCCTTTTCTAATAGCCCAATAATATCTGGAGTTGCTGTTACATCATCTTTTTCAGTTCCAAATAGAATATGTTCCATGAGATCTGTATCAATCTCCGCACAATTTATGGAGATAAATGGTTGTGTGTAACGAATACTTAAATTATGAATAGACTGCGCAACAATTTCCTTACCTGTTCCGGTCTTTCCATAAATAAGCACGTTAGAGTCAGTGTTAGAAACTTTTTGAATTTTATTTTTAACTTCTTGCATGACTTTACTTTCAGAAACTAAGTTATCTATCGTATAAATGGTATTATTCTTTCGATATATTTTATTTTCTGCAAATTTCTCGAGCTTTTGCATATCTTGCTTTTGATAATAATGCTTTGAAAATTCAATAGCTCCTATTATTATATCCCCTTTTTTTATTGGAAAAGAGGAACTTTTCGATATATAACTAAAACCATTAGTCGAAGTTAATTTTTGCTCCATATTCCACAATGACTCTCCAGTTTTTAACACCCTCATCAAAGTACTATCTTCAATAGATAAGTCTTGGTAAAAAGAGGTTACATGCTTTCTTAAAAACTCTTCTGGCTTTAATCCTAATTGTTGTAAAATATTCAAATCAGCTAAATCAAAAAAAATGGTAATGCCGTTTGCATCGACTATTAATACATTGTCGTAATCAGACAAATGATAAAGTTCGCTGAAATTCATTGATTTGTCCGTCCTTTCAATACCCACTCATCTTCTGTGCAAAATATCTTTAAAAAAAAGAGTTTAATGATTAGTTTGTAGTTCTGACATACAAGTCAGTTATTGTCGATAAATCCCTCAAACCATTGTGCACATCTATATGTATTTTCCCATTCAGGGTCATTATCTTCTACTCCCCAACAAGCATATAAGGTAGACATAGCAACAGCAGCTTTTATGAGTCGCTCCTTATTTAATTGCAATTCTTCACAAAGTAAAGTGACTCTCTTTTCTAATAGTTGTCTTGGATTTAATTTATTAAACAACTGATTCGTTAGAAATGAAATAAAATCAAAATATTTATCACCTATAACTCCTTTTGGGTCTATTGCAAGCCATCCATAATTAGTTGAATACAATATATTTTCATGATGTAAATCACCGTGTAACAGATCATTACTTTCGGTAGAATTGGCTATTTCAACAAAATATGTTCTTGCAAGAAAAACAAAGTGATTGGGGATAGGGCCTTCATTTGTTTGATATTTATCTTGATAACGATCGAACGCTTTCATCCAATCCGCTATAGACGGGTGATCCGCATTTTCTTCGACCGTTTTGCGAATAGCAGTCCATACATGCGCAAAGGTTTTCACAGCAAGTTGTTCTTCTACTTCGGTAAGCATCGTTCCAGGTTGTAAATGCTCTAACAGCATTACCCCATTTTCAGAATCAGCTTTTATTAGCTTTACACATCCTTTTCCATTATACGCTCGGAGTGTTCGTATTTCATTTGCAAAGTCGTAATTTGCGACACCTAGTTTTAATATTGCCCGACTCCCTTTTTCATCAATTACTTTTAATACATAATTATAAGATAAATTATCTACTGGCCCGTCAGACCGTAAGTTCCACTTTTCCAAATAAGTTGTTATGATAGATTCTAATGAATTAAGCCATTCTATTCCTTCTTCACCAAATGCTCCTATAATCTTTCTTTCAAATGATTTTGGGTACATGTTCTTTTATTAACCCCTTTGTCTAATTGGTATTTACACATTTTTTAGTGTAACCGCTAATCCACAAAACATCAAAATAATTTCCGTCATACATTAGTTATATCATTTAAGAAACATAAATGACTTCACACTATTTTGTCGCGGTTTACTATTACAGTGGAAATGCAAAAGAAGCTTGAAGTAACTATCTCACTTCAAACTTCTTTTATTAGTTAAACATGAACTTTCGGCTATATTTAGTTCCTTGCAAAATTACCGTCGACTTCTACTGTTTCAAATATGTTAATAAATGCTTTATTATCATGTTTTCGTACAATCTGTTTTATTTGCATCGTTTCATATCTAGTGACAACCATCATTAAAATTTGTTTCTCTTCTAGTGTATAACCACCGTAACCATCTGTAATTGTTACTCCTCGATAGATAGATTCAAGTAAATCTTTTCGTATTAATTCCCCTTTTGTAGTGACAATCTGCATGGTCAGTTTTTCGTGATTAGTATATATAGTATCGACCATTTTTCCGGTTAAATAAATCGACAACAATGTATATAAAGCAATGTCCCAGTTAAAAACTGCTCCTGATAGTAGGACAATTATACCGTTCATTCCTGTAAGAAGGAGACCTACGCTTACATTACTCGTCCTCGAAACAATTATCGCAATAATATCTAATCCACCTGAAGTTCCAGAGTATTTTAATATCAATCCAGCTCCGATTCCACCTATAATTCCACCGAAAATAGATGCTAGCAAAATATTATCCGTTACAGGAATTGCTGGTATCAGATATAAGAATATAGAGAGTGAAATAACACAAATAAGCGTATTAACAGTAATCTTTTTCCCCAGTTTATAGTAACCCAAAACAAGTAATGGTAAGTTTAGGACAAAGTTTAATAAACCTGTATCAAATGGTGTGAGTATTCCAAGCAAAATGGCTATCCCACTGATTCCACTACTTAATATTCCGTGTGGTACTAGGAAGCATTTGAAACCAAATGCAATGATGAGAGATCCTACAATTATAATTAAATTTTTCATACACAATATTCCCCTTAAATGCATTTCACACAAAAAAACACGTCCCTTATCAAGGACGTGTTTTTACATACGTTAATACCTTTTAAAAACAATTTACCAGAGTTGAAAATGCAAGTCAATATAAACAAGGAATGAGTGTTGCCAATAATGCCCCACTAAAGCTAAGAAATGACGAGTTAACCGGTTCATAGAATTATTTAATTTTCTTAACAGTTATTTTTCCATTATCCGTTTCTAATTTAATTAAGTAATCTCCATTTCCGTAAATTGTTTGCTTGTTTGATGTGCCGAAAATGTCTATTTTCCCTAAGTCCACTGAAGCATTAATAGTTGCATTGGAAGGTTCTTTTTCTGATTGGATTTCGATTAAACCATTATCTGTTTTTAAATCAATGGATCTATCTAAGTTATTTGTCACTAAAATAATTCGACCATTATCCGTTTCGGCTTTTATTTTCCCATCTACGTATTTCATGATTATTTGTCCGTTATCAGATTTAGCTCTGATATTGTCACTTTTTATATTTTGCATTTCAATCGAGCCATTATCCGTCGTCAAGTGAACATCTTTCACACTTAAATTATTTGCAATAATGCGACCATTGTCTATTTTTGTCATTAATTTCATGTATTCCTTCTCAGGGACATATACTGTTAGTTTAATATTAGGAGAAGTAAACCCGAATTGAAAGCTCCAGCGTTTTTCTTTTAATTCAACATTAAGTGTGTCACCTTCTACATCCGCATGAAAGTTATATCTGGACTTTTTCTTCATTTTACCAGAAAATTCCACTTTTGTTTCGTTGTTGTTTGTCGGTACAATTTCAATAGAAGCATTGTCAGATAAAATATGAATATATGTGTATGATTTATCCTTTACGACAATTTCCTCCGATTTATTCACCAATGTATCTTTAATATTTAAAACAATGTTAATAGCTGCTCCAGCTAATAGTATAAATAAACCTATAATTGCTATTTTCTTAATACCCATTTTCTCAATCCCCCATTTGTTTGAACTACTTCTTACATCTTATTATAATGAACATTCAAATCATTCATATGGTCTATAGGAGTGTTTAATCTAAGCCCTAAGACGTAGAAGCATTTTGATGAAAAAATCAACCCACAAATACATCCTTTTCAAATTGGTTGTCAGATTAACAATTCAAACGTATAATAAACTTATAGATCGAATAAAATAAAAAAGACCGAATGATGTTGTAGCATCCTTCGGTCGAAGTAACAGAGGTTCCCTACAAGGGCTTCGACTTCTGAATGGAATTATTACCCATCCCTCGAGCCGTTAACTCAAGGATGGGTTATTTTTTTTTCTGGTTAAATGAAAGTATTAATACGATTAATGTCGCAAAAGTTACCGCAAACATTAATGCCTCGAATACTGTCATTGGCATCACCCCCTTTCATAGGAGAGTGAGCCGACCACCCTTGAGTCACCTATTCTATTACTCTATAATTATACCACACATACGTTCTTATTTGAGAGAAAACGCAAAAAATAACTAGCAAATTTTCCACTATAAATTACCTTATATTAAACTCTTCACCATCGTGTAGTAACTACTACCAGGTGGGTAATCTTTTACTTCGCCCACTACCTTATATCCCTTGGCCTCATAAAAAGTTCTTGCTTGGAATTCAAAAGTAGTTAGCAGTGCTTTTGTTGCTCCTTTATCTTTTGCAATTTCTTCGGTTTTATCAAGTAATAAACTGCCTAACCCTTTTCCTCGAAATTCGGGACTAAACCAAAATCTGTTGATTTCAAGCCAATTCCAATAAATTTCTGCTGTAATACCGCCAATCCACTGATTAGTGTCATTCATTACAACAATATTTATCGGCTGAACGGAACCTTTTTTTCTTACTTCATTGTGAGGAACAGATTGTTCATTGTTGAATTCTTTTATCTTTTGTTTTAAAAAGGAAGAAAAGTCGTCATTTTCTTCTAAAAGAACTTCAATACTATAGTTCATTTATTTCATCCTATCTTTGTTAAACTTTTTCTATTTGTATTTCCAATTCCATCGTTTTCTCATTTAACAACTCCGTATATGTAGCAAGCTCTTCTTTACTACTTGTTCTCACATAAATAGGTTCTCCAAATGTTATGGTTGCTTTTTTCATTCTCCGTAACTCTTTGAATGTTCTCGGTCCAACATATAAGGCGGGTACGATCGGTACTTTTGATAAATTACTAATTGTTACAGCACCTCTTTTTAACGGAACATCCTCTGCCGTTCTAGTTCCACTTGGAAAAATGCCAACAATTTCTCCAGATCTTAAAAGCTTTACTGGCTGCTTTATACTACTCGGAGATGGATTTTCTCGGTCCACAGGAAATGCATTTATTTTTCGCAAGAAATAGCCGATTAATTTATTGTCAAAAAGCTCTTTTTTAGCCATGAAATGAATCGGTTTAGGCACACATATTCCTAGTATAAGGATTTCCAACCAACCTCTATGCGTGCAAGTGACGATATAACCCTCGTCCTCAGGCAATAGATGCTTGTTTTTCACTTCTATTTTTCCAAATATATGAACTAAGATTTTCGCTACAGTTAATGTAAAATAATACAAAGTCATCACCTTTTTGTTATCTAGTTTTAGCACCTAGTACTAATTATACTTTTTGATAAATATAAATACCAGACCCAAAATGATTCTGATCTTTTACTTCAAAATAATTCTCCTTGTCTCGCGCTTCCTCAAACATATAAGCAATGCAATGCCTTTTAAGCTGATTATCCTATAATTAATCTCAGATGAATTGCTTAATTAAGGAGATATAGTCGTTTGTTTAAGTTTTCTTCCTTCTGTACTTCCTATTCCAACTAAACATGCATATTTTCCAACTAAGTTCTCTAAAATTTCAACTAAATCACTCATTTTACCAACTAAACACATTACTAGCCCAATTTAATTGAATTGAATGCCTATTAAACCATTTTTCACGGATTTAATGGAGCAGTCTATTTATTTGCTATACCATTTTGGAATTAGTAGCCTAAAATCATCAAACTGCTCTATCGTAAAACAACTATATCTTTGGAACTTATCCAGTTGATGGATGCCACCTTCATGCCCCCAAACTTCTGCAAATACAATATGCATTGCTGCATACAAACGATGTAACTTCCAAAAAGAATCAGGAATAGGATGACTTTCATGATACCCATCGAAAACCCCTTTAGAATAGGCTTTACTAATAGGTACATTAAAATATTCCATTTTATAAAATTCATTGATGGGATCCGCGTATGTAATTTTTTGCATATCTATTAAACCCGTAAAAGTATCTTCATGAACTAAGATATTACCTGGATGAAAATCATAATGCTGAACACAGCTTGGTCTGTCTTTTAATAAATGCAAATTGTTTTGAATAAAAGGTAAAATGTTCTGATAGTGCGGATTTTGTTCAACGATTTCTTTAAATCGGGGAGCTTGTTTTTCTACTCGATTTCGCCATGTCTCTTCCCAAGAAGGATAGTCGGCTGGAGCGTGAAAATGATGCATCTTCTTAAGCGTTTCTCCTACTTGAATACCAATTTTATATTGTTCTTTTTCACTTCTAAACGGTAAAATTTCTACACCATTTTCTCCATGTACATAATCTAATATCATATAAGCCCTATCTTCATACATTCCAACATCATGCACTTTTGGGATGTGGCTGTCCATTGCATGTACCTCATTTATTAATGTTGCTTGTTTTGTTAATTTATTTAGATCACCATGTGGGGAAATACGTAGTAAATAAGTATGGTCAACACACCATTTTTCGTCTTCTGAAAATCCTTCTTCTATTAAGTGAAAATAGGAGCACTTATTTAGAAACGGAATATTAAACTTATTCATTTCATTCCTCCTATTTTTTGTTTTGATAATTTTTGAACAACGAATTTTCACTTTACATTATTTTCAGATAGTTAGCAACTTAAATTTTACATAGCAAAAAGCCGCTCATAGATTGAATAACCGAGCGGCTTTTTAAAAATGAAGCAAGGATATAAAATTAGTCTATGCAAAATCCCTTTTTCATATTGTTTGAATTGCACAGAAATTATTTAGCGCTGATTAGCTCTATCTCACATAAAGTTAATTCTTTATATGGAGAAATGGTTGCTTTCTAGAGAAAATTGGTTGCTCTTTGACAGTTTTTAACTTTTTAATTAATCATAATATATTTCTAATTTTTTGATCTTACGTTCATTAATACGTTGATTGCGAACATGATTACACTAAATACAACTAGTACTCCTCCAATTGCTGTGAAGATCGTTGCAACTTCCGCCCCGTTCAAAATAAGAACTGTAAGTGCAATCATCATTAGTGGAACTCCAATGTTTGCACTCCAAAAATGGAGCTTTGCATACAGGTTTTTACTCGTGTTTGGAAATAAATGATACACAAGTCCAGCTAATGCAAATGAAGCCCAACCTAAAAGATTGATGTGTACATGTACTCCTTTTAACTCGTAATCATGCGCCATAGACATATAGAGACCTAAAGTAACCCCAATAGCAAAATAGACTACCGCAATTTGAAGAAATCGGACACCCATTCTCTCGTTTCCCCTTTCGTATAATAGAATAATAAGTGCTTATATATTCTATTTCAGAATGAGGAAGAGTATTCTTTCCAAAAAAAAGAAATGGTTGGGTCCTTACTTCCAAACGTCGTTAAGTTTATCAGCATAAAAAAGAATTGCTTTTTGATAGCTCAATATTTCATCGTCTCTCGTTGTTTCTATCAAACATTTTAATAATAGATCCATCGCACTCTGATACTCTTTTAAGTTATAGAGTGTCATAGAATAGAAAATTTGGATTGCTTTATTACTTGGAAATAGTTCGATTCCTTTTATAAATACTTGTTTTGACTTTTCATATTCGCCAAGTGTTCTATACGTACTTCCTAAACCTAATAATGCTCCTTCTAATTCATCCTGCGAGAGTCCTAATTCAATTGCTTTTTCATAATAGGGTACTGCCTTTGATTCTTCTCCTATTACATCATAACTCCATGCACATTGATAGTGGATGGTTGCATCAGCAGGAAAGGCTTTTACTAATTTTAGCAATAGATCGTTTGACTCCTCTTTTTTACCCTCGTTCCGTAGATTAATCGCTCGTTCCAATTCTTTGTGCATGAAAAATACTCCTCCCAAAAAAGTATAAAAGGGTTTTCCCCCATCTGAATAGAATAGTATAAAAAAGGAGTGAAAATTTTGAATGTGTTAAGCATCGTTTACTTAGTTCTTTCCCTATTACTTATTGGTCGTATCGTTTATCAGTTAATCAAAAAGAAACGGTTACCTCACAACAACTATACGCCATTCGATGATATGATGATGGGAATGGATCCGGACTTAAAAGAAAACAATCAAATTCTTGGAGATACGAAACATGAAACAAATTACGAAGAGAGAACTACTCGAAAAGGGTAGTTTTCATTTTTATTCCGTGACAAAAGAAATCAGTCCATGTTTCGTTTGAAATCCAGCTGCTTGATATAAGTGAATAGCTCTTTCATTTTGTGATCCTACACATAGAGAAACCTCTTTTATCCCTTCATAAGAAAAAAGATGGCTTAATGCTGCTCTTATTAGCGTCTTTCCAATCCCTTGTTTACGATAGGATGGAGAAACAGCAATATATTCAATTGTGCCTTCACTATGCACCGGATCTGCTTCTACATATACATATCCTATTATCTTTTCATCTACATCCTGCATGATTAGTAATAAATTGTCCTCATCTAGACGATTTACGATTTCTTTGGCATTATAATATGTGTTAGGAAAAGCAAGTTCATGTAGCTCAAAAAAGGTGTTTTTAAAGGAAGACTTATATTTTACGATGTCTTTATGTTTAGGGTTGTGAAAGCTATGTCGTAAAGCTTCCAGTATTAGGTGACTCCCATTTTCTATCGCATTCTTCTCTGCTGCAAAGTTCCTCACATTCGTATTTTGTTTATTTACAAAAAAACGATACGTATTTATTTCTAACGGGACAAATGATTGTAACTTTTCCCACAAGGCGTTTGCAAGCATATTAAAATCCTGACAATCTCTTATAAATGGTCCCCACACTTCTGCACTTTTACTTTCCTTATCGATGTCAAATCCTAGTGCCCCTATTATTTCATCATGAGCATATGCTAGTGCAAATGACTCCGATAAATCCAAATCTGAAAACGCATGAAGAAGGGAGTGTAATATTTCTTTTTCTTCTGTACCACAATATCCAATATGATGCTTAGGCTCAACATTCATTTCTGCTAAAAAATGTGCTAATTTCTGTGTATCTAGTGCATTATTCATTTTAAAATCACCTTCATTCCCAAAAAAATAGAATCATCAGTTACTTTATCAGTATACCTATATTTATTAGGTTTTGCTATCCACCGTTCTCAATATATTCCAAAAAATAAAATTTCCTATGATGAGTCGTACAACCCGTCTCGTCCGAATATGATGCTAAGAAATCATTTTTACGGAGGGCTCCATTTTATGAATTCATTGGCAACCTATTTTCTTCTGGGTGTTTCCTTAGCAGCACCAATTGGTCCGGTAAAAGCAACTTTATTAAATACAGGTATTAAAAATGGTTTTTATCACGCATGGTTCTTTAGCATGGGTGCTATCGTGACCGACATATTATATATGCTAATGGTTTACTTCGGCGTTGCTCAGTTTATCGATTCTCCATTTATGAAAACATTTTTGTGGTCTTTCGGCTTTTTTGTACTTATGTATACAGGAATTGAAAATATTTTAACCTTACATACTATATCAACTAATACAAAACATAAAAAGGTTGTTCGTTTGCGACATTCCATGTTAGCAGGTCTCTTAATGGCATTGTTAAATCCATTGACCATTCTCTTTTGGTTAGGTATATATGGTTCTATTCTTGTTGGAGGCTCTAAAAATACATCGGGTATTGAAGTTATCTTTTTTAGTATAACGATTTTACTTGGAATAGCATTGGTGGATCTTTTTATGTCCATTATTTCAAGTACATCTCGGAAGCTATTATCAGGTCCATTATTGAAAATAATCTCGTTAGTGTCTTCTCTTTCTATGATTGGATTTGGCATTTATTTTGGCATTCAAGCATATCACTCCCTCTTTTAAAGAGGTTAAAGCATAATAACGCAAAGCTTGGGAATCATACCTCTTACTAATGATTTATTTGAGGTGTCCAATGGAAAACACGAACAATGTTGAAAATAAGGTTAGTATTTGGTGCATTATAAGTCTTGCCTCTATTCCACTTGTCATGACACTAGGTAACTCCATGCTTATTCCTGTGCTTCCGATACTAGAGAAAAAGGTTGGAATTTCATCTTTTCAGTCAAGCATGATCATTACTAGCTATTCAGTTGCGGCTATTTTTCTCATACCCGTTGCTGGTTATCTATCCGATCGTTTTGGCAGAAAAAAAGTCATTTTGCCAAGTTTAATACTCGCACTTATTGGAGGTCTAATCGCTGGCTTTGCTTCATGGAAAATGGAAAATCCATATACATGGATAATTATTGGAAGGGTTTTACAAGGGGTTGGTGCTTCAGGTGCGATGCCGATTGTTTTACCACTTGTCGGTGATTTGTATAAGGGCGATGATGAAAAGACAAGCTCTTGTTTAGGAATGATCGAGACTTCTAACACATTCGGTAAAGTGTTAAGCCCGATATTGGGATCCGTTTTTGCAGCCTTCTTATGGTTTTTACCTTTCTTCTCCATTTCTATCTTCAGTCTGATATCCATTATTCTTATCTTTTTCTTTGTAAAAGTTCCTAAGGAAAAGGATGAACCAACTAAATTGAAAGACTTCCTAAGCAACCTTAAGAAAACTTTTAAGTTAGAAGGAAGATGGTTATATACTGTTTTCCTAATGGGCATATATGCAATGCTAATACTATTCGGTGTGTTATTCTTTTTATCCGAAAACCTTGAAAAAGCACATGATATAAAAGGAATCAAGAAAGGGTTCGTTCTAGCTATCCCCCTATTATTACTTTGTATTGCTTCGTTTATAACTGGCCGAAAGATTAAAGGCAGTTTGCCTGTTATAAAACGGATGATGATTATTTGTTTGATCGGCACTTCGGCTAGTGTTATTTTTGTTGGCTTTACAAAAGAAAAATTATTTCTTCTTTTAGTTGTAACGAGTATATTGGGAATTGCAATTGGCGCATTGCTTCCAGTGCTAGACGCAATAATAACGGGAAACATAAAAAAAGAAGAGCGAGGAACTGTTACTTCTTTTTACAGCTCCGCAAGATTTATTGGGGTTGCTGCCGGTCCTCCCATCATGTCACTCGTCATGAAGAATTACCTCAATGTAAGCTATATTACAGTTGGTGTCCTCGGACTTATCCTTTTATTTCTCGTGTTTAAGTTTGTTAAAGTAGAGGATATTGAAAAGGAGGAAACTGCATAAAGAAAGTGGTAATAACGCTTTGTCTATGTTACTCTCTCTTGTTGCATTCACGTTTCAACTTGCAGACTTTAGTATTTCCACAAAAAGAGTAGCTATCCCCCATGGAAATAGCTACTCTTCTTTTAGTTAAAAACTTTCTTTTTAGATGCTTGAATAAGTGTTTGAATTTTATTTAAATCTTGATGATGAAATGCTTCTACAATTGCACTTCCTACGATAACCCCATCTGCTAATGCAGCAATACTTTCCACTTGTTCCGGTGTGGAAATTCCGAATCCTGCGAGAACTGGAATGGTGCTTTGTTCTTTTATATTTGCTAAATGCTGCTCCAACAATTTATCAAAACCATTGCGTATACCTGTAATACCATTGACTGTTACTGCGTAAATAAACCCCTCGGCAACTGCTGTAATTTTAGCAATTCGATCAGGAGGACTTGTTAAAGAAACCAAGGGAACGAGTGCAACGTCTGTTCCTACAAGTGCGTTTCGAAGAATATCACTTTCCTCTAAAGGCAAATCAGGTACAATTATTCCCCCAATGCCAATACGCTCACAATCTACTGCAAATAGGTCTATTCCGTAACTTAATAAAGGATTATAGTAAGTCATTAGCACAAGCGGTACTGTTATTTCTTCATAAAATGTTTCCATTTTCTTCATTATTAAGCGAAGGGTCATTCCTGTTGCAAGGGCCCGTTCTCCCGCTTGTTGAATTATTTTTCCATCCGCCACTGGATCAGAAAAAGGAATTCCGACTTCGATAGCCGTTGCACCTGCTTCTTGGAGAAATAGAAGTTTTGTTTTTAATGTTTCTATTCCACCGTCCCCAGCCATTATATATGGAATAAACGCTTTTTCCCCTTTATTATTGCTTGCTACAATCGCATCTCTTAATCGCTTTTTTACCACTTATTTTCCTCCTAACGCATCTCTGACCGTCTGAACATCTTTATCGCCCCGACCTGAAAGACAAATAACTAAAATCTGTTCTGGATTCATTTCTTTTGCTAATCCTGCTGCAAAATGAATGGCATGTGCACTTTCCAATGCAGGAATGATGCCTTCTTTTTTCGAGAGTAGTTGTAATCCTTCCAGTGCTTCTGAATCTGTAACAGAAGTATATTTCACGCGACCGATATCATGTAAATAACTATGTTCTGGACCAACAGCAGGGTAATCAAGTCCTGCAGAAATGGAATGTGCTTCTTGAATAAACCCGTTTTCATCCTGCAAAATATACATATATGCTCCGTGTAAAACGCCTTCTTTTGCTTTCGCTACAGCAGAGGCATGTCTCCCAGTAGAAATGCCGCTACCACCAGCTTCTACCCCGTAAAGAGTTACTTTTTCATCTTCCACAAAAGGGTGGAACATTCCGATTGCATTACTGCCTCCACCAACACATGCAACGACAGCATCTGGTAATTTTCCTTCTATAGAAAGAATTTGCTTACGTGTTTCCACACCAATCACTCGTTGAAAATCCCGGACAATTCTTGGAAATGGGTGAGGCCCAAGTGCCGAGCCTAAAATATAATGAGTGTCCTCAACATTGGACACCCAGTAACGAAGCGCTTCGTTTACCGCATCCTTCAGCGTACCCGATCCTTGATCAACTGACACGACTTTTGCACCGAGTAATTCCATGCGGAAAACATTTAGTTCCTGTCTGCGCACATCTTCTCTCCCCATGAAAACAATGCATTCTAAATCGAATAGCGCACAAACGGTAGCTGTTGCGACTCCATGTTGACCTGCTCCTGTTTCTGCAACTATTTTCTTTTTACCCATACGCATTGCAAGAAGTGCCTGACCAATCGTGTTATTGATCTTATGCGCACCTGTATGGTTTAAATCTTCTCTTTTTAAGTAAATTTTTGCTCCGCCAAGTTCTTTTGTAAGACGTTCTGCATAGTATAGAGGCGTTTCACGACCTACATAGTCTTTTAAATAATAATCCACTTCTTTTGCAAACAAAGGATCCGTTAGTGCTTCTTCATAAGCTTGTTCTAATTCAATTAGTGCAGTCATTAAAGTTTCCGGGACATACTGCCCACCAAAACGACCATATCTCCCTGCTTTTGTTTGTACCATTTGCTTATCTCTCCTCTACTTTAACAGCACGAATAAACGCACGAATTAACTCAGCATCTTTTCTGCCATCTATCTCTACTCCACTAGAAACATCCACCATATAAGGATTCACTCGTTCAATTGCTTCTCTGACATTGAAAGGATTCAATCCCCCAGCTAAAATAATTTTGTTTTCTGCTATGCTATTTACCTTCATTAATTGCCAATCAAATGCAAGTCCGCTCCCCCCTTGATAATCGATTCCGGGAGCATCAAATAAGTAATATTCCGTTGTAAACTGCTCTGCTCGTGTGACATCCTCTTCGCTTCGAACAGATAATGCTTTAATAGAAGGAAATCCATTCATTTGAATAAATTTAGGTGCTTCATTGCCATGGTATTGAACCAAATCTAATGGTACTTCTCGGAAAGCAGCTTCTAACTCTTCTCTAGATGGATCCACAAATACTCCAACTTTTAAAATGTTCGGAGGAATTTCGCTAGCAAGTAGTTTTGCTTGTTTAATCGTTAGTTTTCGCTTACTCGGTGCAAACACAAAGCCAATAGCATCTGCACCCGCATCTATCGCTACTTGTACATGCTCTTTCTCCATTAGTCCACAGATCTTTACTTTCGTCATGGAGTGATAACGCCTCGCTTCACTTTTAAGTCACTTATAGTAGCACTTACATCCCCACTTTTCATAAGCGATTCTCCTACAAGCACTGCACTTGCACCATATCTCGCTACTAGTGCAGCATCTTCGGAATTCCAAATACCACTTTCACTAATCAATACTCGCTCTTCGTGGAAAGGGAATATCGAAGCAATTTCAGCAGTACGAGCTAGTTCCACTTCAAAAGTACGTAAATCTCGATTATTTACTCCGATGAGCTTGGCTCCTACTCTTAAAGCAGTTTCCAACTCAATTGAATCATGTATCTCTACCAGTACTTCCAAGCCGGCAGATGTAGCATATTCATAAAGGTCTTTCAGTTTTATTTCACTTAGTGCTGCAACTATTAAAAGAATAACGGATGCTCCAGCATTAATCGCTTGATTAATTTGTACTTTATGAATGATAAAATCTTTACATAATACAGGGATAGGTACTGTATGCGAAACCGCCTCTAAATCTTGAAATGAACCATTAAAAAAGAGTGTATCTGTCAAAACTGAAATACAAACAGCACCTGCTTCATAATAGGCGTTTGCTAGTTCAACAGGGTTTACTCCTGCTGCAATTAATCCCTTTGATGGGGATGCACGCTTTATTTCTGAAATGATTTGCAAATGCTCCTTTCCATATAATTGATCGAACAAAGATGGGCGTGTAATTTTAAGCTGCCGTAATGGAACTTCATTCTCTAACATTGTTTCAATCTGTTTCTTCTTCTCAAGAAGAATCTTATCTAAAATAATCGTCATCAAACTACCTCCCGTTTACGGGCACTACTCGTAAATGCAATAACTGCTTCTAATTTCTCCAATGCTTTTCCAGATAAAATACTATCGGTCGCAAGTTTTATACCTTCCGGAATATTACTGACCATCCCATTTGTAAAAAAACCAATTCCTGCGTTAAAAATGACTGCATCAAAATAAGGACTACGCTCTCCTTGGAGTACTGCTTTCATAATTGTCGCATTTTCCCGTGCATTTCCACCTCGGATTGCAGATATGGGAGCAAAGGTTAGTCCAACATCTTCTGGTGTTAATGTAAAAGGAATTAAATCGCCTTTATCAACTAAAACAAAATCATTTTGTCCTGACAGAGATGCCTCATCCATTCCTCCTGCTCCGCACACGACAATTGCTCTTTCTCTTCCAAGCATCTGTAAAACGGATGCATATTCCATCGTATATCCCGGTCTATTAATACCAGTATATTGACTCTTTAAAGCCACTGGATTCGTTAGTGGCCCAATTAGATTAAAAATGGTTGGTTTACCAATTTGTCGTCGCACGAATCCTATTCGCTTTAATTTTGGATGAATAGTTGGAGCATAAAGAAAAGTAAGTCCCTCACGTACCAGTAAATCCATTGATACATCTGTATTGATATCAGAAGGGATACCTAGTGCCTCTAAAACATCTGTGCTACCAGCTGCACTTGTAATTTTCCTATTTCCGTGTTTCGCGATAAAAGCTCCTGCTCCTGCTAATACAAATGCCGCTGTTGTACTGATGTTGAAACTGTTTAAATTATCTCCGCCAGTTCCACAGTTATCCATATAATCTCCTTTAGGAGAGTCTATTTCCAAAGCAAATGATTTCATAACAGATGCAAGTGCTGCTATTTCGTAAGCAGTTTCTCCTTTTTTGGAAAGTGCAATTAGGAAGTCTGCAATATGCTGCAAATTTGTTGTTTCATTAAACATTAATCGAGAAACCTCTATCATCTCTTCATACATTAAATGCTCGCTCTTCTCTACTTTTTCTATAAAACTTCTCATCTCAATCTCTCCTCGTCTCAGCTCTTCTAAATTACTTCAATACTTCCAGTAAAGACCGTGCTTTATTAAACGTTTCTTTATATTCCAATTTAGGATCGGATGCTGCAACGATCCCGGCACCTGCTTGCACATACACTTTTCCTTCTTTTAAAAGCATTGTTCGAATCGTTAAAGCAAAGTCTATATTGCCATTGAAGCCGATATATCCAATTGAGCCACCATAAAAACTTCGTTGCAGAAGCTCTAATTCTTCAATAATCTCTATTGATCGTTGTTTTGGTGACCCTGTTACAGTACCGGCTGGAAAACATGACATGAGGCCATCAAGCGGATGCAATACCGGTGATAATACTCCTTCCACTTCGGAAACAATATGCATGACATGTTCATAACGAACTATTTTCTTATAGTTTGTTACTTGTACTGAGTCTGGCACACACACTTTTCCTAATTCCTTAATACTAAGATCAACAAGCATATTATGTTCAGAAATTTCTTTTGGATCACTTAATAGCTCTTTTTCAAGTGAGACATCTTCTTCTGCGGTTCTCCCTCTTCTACGGGTTCCCGCAATGGGGTTTGTTACAACTTTTCGATCAATAACCTGAACAAGACTTTCCGGCGAAGTACCAACGATGACATGATCGTCAAACTCCATATAGTACATATATGGGGAAGGATTACGTTTTCTCAAGCTCCGAAATAACGAAAATGGGTCTCCTGAAAAATTAGCTACTAATCTACGAGATAGCACAACTTGTTCCACTTCACCTTTTTTGATATAGTCTTTTGCTTTCCGTACAAGATCTTCAAATTGTTGTTGCGTTAAGGAACAAGCATATTCAGATATTAGAATTTTCCCATCTTGTTCTTCACTTCTTGAAAGTATTTGGTCAGCTATAAAATCCAAATTAGGTACTTCTTTTTCTGATCCGGTATCTGTATTTAGTAGAGTAACTTCATCTAATTGATGATCAAAGATAACGAGCGTTTCATAAACATTGAAATAGACACTTGGTAAACCGATTTCATCTTCTAAAGGCGACTTTTTATTCAGACTTGCCTCATACCCAATGTATCCAACTGCTCCTCCTGTAAATGGTAGCCCTGTATTATCAGGAATACTTGGCATTAACCTTTTTAATAATTCAAATACATTGCCTTCATGTGTGTACTCTTTACCATTCTCGTAAAAATATTCGATTAATTTTCCATTACGATCTGTGTACGATTTCAATGGATTTACCCCTATAAACGAATATCTACCTGAGCTCTCATGCTTAGCGGAACTTTCCAATAAAAATTTCCGTTTTCCTTTCAATCTTCTAAAAATTAAAATCGGAGTCAACGAGTCCCCATTCAATTTTTTCATCGTTGTTCGGAAGCTTGCCTGTTCTAATCTCATCTAATTCTCTCCTCTGCTCATCTCAACTATTTTTTTCTTAAAGAAATAAAAAAAGCCCTCTTCAAAGGAATTCAGAAAAATCCCTTTGAAGAGGACGGTGTTGACCGCGTTGCCACCTCTAGTTGGAGCGATACCACTCCCACTTCAACTCCTGTAACGTAGGAAATACGTCTACCCCTAAAACGAATAATCGTTCTCAAGGTAGCTCTCATAAGCCCATTCACACTAGCTACAAATCAGTTCCCACCAACCACTGACTCTCTTCATTGCACACTAGTGTTACTCCTCTTATTCAAACAATTTCTCAGCTATGCTCATCTAATCTCGGCTCGTCTGTTCAATGGGCGACACCGCTCCCGGTGCCTTCTACCCGTATCCGAACATAAAAGTTATTGTTTATAATAGTATGAAAAATTCAGAATGTCAAATCAATTTAAAGAATAAATATAAATTTTTCTTAAGAATTTAATTTGAGCTCTTCGAACAGCATGTTTAAATGATTACTTTATTCTATTAACGTTTCAAACATTCTTCAAATCTCATCATTTCAAAATCTTTTTCTATATCAAATCGAATTGGCGTTATCAGTTCAACTGATTTGCCATCCGGACCATAAAGATAGATTGCTGTATGTGCTCTAGGATTATTAAGTAATTCAAATAGTTGACGTATTTTTTTATGGTTATATTGGAAATTATTAACTAATAAGAATACATTTTTATCGCTCGCAGTTTATTTTTTTATCAGTTTCACTCATTAGTGAAATGCTCCAATTGCTCAATAATTCCAGTCAATTGTCTAGTTAGATAAGGTGAAACGTCGCCAATTCTAGCTACCTCTTCTAGTAGTGGAAAAGTGTGTCCTCCCCACGGACCTTGTGGATCGAATACTTGCCTGCCTATGCGCAAGCCTGTTGCTTCGATATGGCTATATAATCGATGCATTCCTTCTTTAAGTAAGCCGGTGGGTAACGGTTTGTTCCTGCGCCGGGACCATTCTACCAAGTAGGACATACCACGCAAGATATCATATTCGAAAAACCTTGGAAAACAAGGATTCAGCCACTCCATATCGATAATGTGCCCACTTTCTTTGGAACAAACAAGACGATGTTCAATCAAGTAACGTGCACCCTGGTCCAAGAAGTCGGTTTCCTTAGGAGTGAATGGTCGATTCGTATACCAGAGAATTGCCTCAAGCGGAGGTAATGTCGAAACAATAGAGCTCTTATGAGAATTAGTATAAGCTGTAGGTTCGCAGTTCAATCCTCCATCAGACAGCTGATGCTTAAGGAACCATTCGCGAATCCAAGGTAGTTCCTTGTCCAAATCGCAACCATAGGCCATCAAAATCATATAATATACGGCAAGCTCACAATGGCAACAGTCCATCTTCATTTTATCGGCTTCACTTGTTGGATAATCATCGGGGTATATGACGAAAGTTGGCCAAGTTTGAACTTCTAGCAAATGTTTGGCTCTGGCAATAGCGGAACTGGGAATTTGTTTAACCTCCCCCATTTCATAAAGAGTTGCCATATGCCACCACGCCCCATTCCATTTTCTACGTCCGTTTTCGCAGCGTCCAATGTAAAATTCTGGATCAGAATCGAGAAGTCTAATAGATACTTCGATTGCATCACGAATACTTTGATTTTTATCCATCTGGAACTTCCCCTTTTGTTTACTATTACAAATTTTTAGCTATTAGTAGCTATTTATCGTATCAGAATTGGTGTCATTTTCTAGACCTTTATTGAAAATAACTAACTAACTAATCAACAGACATACAATATTATATAAATATTACTATTATTTAATATCTCCACATCATTCAAAGTTCATGAGCAGATTTTATCCCTGTACATACAAAATCTAATGTTTTAATTCAGATGAGGTTTCGTCAAATCTTTGATATTTACTTTTCAATTTAACAGTTTGAAGTTCATCTAATCCACATTTCCCTACCCTTCAAATATACTTTGCGTTTTGCATTTACGAAACAACCTCAGCAGAAGTCTTTAACCAATTATTATATAACCGATAATTACTAGTATTCCACTTTCTGCTCCTTTTTCAATAAAGCATTTAGTTTTTCAGATCCTAATAGCATTGCTGCAGCAAAAAGAACAAGAAAAAACGGGAAAATGCCTATTGATAAATGAGATGCACCGAAACCAAGAAGTGGCGGAATGAACGTAGTACCTGTATAGGCAACGGCCATTTGATAGCCCATAATTGTCTGAGAATGCTCCTTTCCAAAACGTGTCGGCGTTTCATGCAACATAGATGGAAATATCGGCGCTAAACCCAATCCAATCATGATAAATCCTACAAGTGAGAAACTAGAGGCTAATGGCAATAATAGAAGCCCCGTACCAGCTAATGCTGTAATTTGCCCAATCCGAATGATCGTACGGTTACTGACCTTTAACATAATAAAGCCAGCGATAAATCTACCGATTGTTATTCCTCCGAAATAGAAAGAAACCCAGTTTGCAGCAACAGCTACGGGTATTTCCTTTACATTTACGAGAAAACTACTGCCCCATAGGCCCATCGTTGCTTCTACGCCACAATAAAATAAAAATGATATTAGGGCTAGCTTTACTCCCCTAATCTGCAATGGCTTGGTATTTTGATAAAGTTCACTTTTTGACTCCTCAGATTTTTCACTAGCTGTACTATTGTTGTTTTTTGCGACTTTATTCCATAAAGGCAAAGTGAAGAAAAGGATTACAACTAATGCGAACTGAATTCCTGCAATAACAAAGTATCCCTGTTTCCAAGAATTTTGCTCTGAAATAGAATGTGCCATAATGATGGGACTAATTGTAGCCCCAACTCCCCAGAAACAGTGGAGCCAACTCATATGGTGTGCTTTGTAATGTGTAGCAACGTAATTGTTCAGTCCCGCATCAACAGATCCTGCACCTAATCCGAGTGGTATGGCACATATTATTAACCAAACAAACGATGGAGAAAAAGCGAATCCTAGCAAAGCGCAAGCAGTCATTAAGCAACTGACAAAAGTAACATTTCCAGTTCCGAACCGTTTTAGTATCGTTCCGCTTACTAAACTGGAAATAATTGTACCACCTGCTATTGTCATAAAAAGATAGCCAGCAGTCTCAAGTGGTGCTTTAAATTCCAATTGCATCACCGGCCATGCAACACCCAACAATGAATCGGGTAACCCTAAACTTATGAAAGCTAAGTAGATGATTACTAAAAAGAATGTAGCCAAATGTATAATCCACCTTAAATTTTTATTTTAGTGTTCTATTGTGTTTCCGATTCCTTCTAATTCCTTGTTTCAGTGAGCATAATATCAAGTCCAAGACTTTGTAATCCATCTAGATAATCTTGTTCCCAATTACTCATTGTAATCTCTGGTAGATGTTCTACTGGGATATATTTTGAACTCCCTATTCTAATTTTTTCTAGTATTAATGTGGTCACTTCATCAGTACAAAAAATAATCGTATGAGGGTTAATGATGGCTACAAACGTAGCTACTAAACGGCTAATAGCATCAATTTCGTGTTCCTCACGGATAAACATTTTCTGAGGCTCGTCTCCATTTACCAAGGCTTGCAGAAAGTTTCGATCATCATACTGAGGGACGAATGAAACCTCTCCCGAGAAAAAAGTACTTCCTCGCACCACATCTCCGTTTACTATAATCCCTGCACCTGGTCCATTTTGTCCGGAATACAAGTATATAAGAGATTGATTTTCATTTTTCCTCCTATCATTGTAATATCCAAGAACTGCAGCATTCATATCGTTTTCAACTACTACAGGTATAGAAAAATGCTCTTCAAAGTATCCTTTTATATCAAAATCTTGAAAATGCTCATAACCTGGTATATAAAAAATTCGCCCATTATTAACCGCACCTGGGACACCAATTGCCATTGAACTAATCTTCGGATATTTTGCTATTACTTCTTCCGTAAACTTGGTTAATAATTTTAGGCCATCCTCTATTAATACGCTGGACGTTTTCTCCTGTTCCTTCACTTCACCCAAACAATTAAAAATTGTATAATTTGTTTCTGTTCTTTCTAAAAATATAGCCAAGCCTAACATATGTTCCGGATTATATGCATATCTTTTTGGTCTTCTTCCACCACTAGAATCATCTTCTCCGACTAAAATAAGTTCCCCATCCGACTCCATCTGCGTTAAGAATTTACTGATTGTCGGGAAACTAATTCCTAATTTATGGCGAAGTTCAACTTTTGTTGCACTTCCAAGTTCTAAAAGAGTTGAACGAATCCCATAAAGAATAACCTTTTTCATAGATTTCGGGGTATTTATTAAGTCCTTCACAGTATCCACCACCTAAAATATATAACTTATTAAACTACTTTAATAAGTAATGATGATAATATATCAGATTAATATTTAGAAAACAACGAAAATTCAAAAATAAATATTTATAATTAATATACTTACTCAAATATTAGCTCCTATTTATGATGCAAAGCTTTTCAATTTAACTGTATATGGTTAATATGATATTAGTAATTAGAAGAATACACACACATAGAAAGAAGAGAAAGACATGAAAAGAACTCTTGTAATAAGTGATATTCACGGTCAATTAGAGAAATTTGAAAAGTTGCTTGCAGAAGCAAATTACGAACCAGAAATGGACCAATTAATACTATTAGGTGATTATATAGATCGGGGCCAAAATTCAAAAGGTGTTATTGAAAAAGTGATGAGTTTGAAAGAAGCTGGAGCTCGACTACTAAAGGGTAATCATGAAGATATGATGATAAAAGCGTTAACGACTGATGTAGAGAGATCATGGAACCACTGGGTTAAGAGGTGTGGAGGAGATCAAACGTTATTTAGCTATGGTTTTTCTGAAAAAGAAATAGAAGTTAGTGAAGAAAATTTTCAAAAACCTATGTTAGAATCCGAAGAGCTAAAGAGACATTTAGAATTTGTACAAACCCTAGAAAATTATATCGAAACAGAAGATTATATTTTTGTTCACGCTGGGGTTCATCCAACAACACCTATTTCCGAGACAGATCCATATATATTAGTATGGATTCGAGACGAGTTTCATAAAGGATACAACGGCGAAAAGACCGTAATATTCGGGCATACAGAAACAAATCTACTTCATGAGGATAAAGCGAATCACAATGTTTTTTTCGGAAGCAATCGAATCATTGGTATTGATGGTGGAGCAGTATATGGGGGGCAATTAAATTGCCTTGAGTTGCCTAGTAAAAAAGTAGTTTCGATAAAGTGAATACGAAGATCAACAATATGGTTTAATAAATTCTAAGGAATCGGATATAGAAAAATTTCTATATCCGATTTTGTAAATCAGTCTACTGGTGTAACTTCTAATCCAATAATATGAGATCCTATTGTAAGCTCTGTTCCCTCTAGAGTATTATCTGAAAACAGTAAATGACGCATTAACAAGTTTTGTTGCAACATATGCTTAAACTTTTCAATAACTACTTGAAATTCTTCATCTGTATTTATTGAAATATCCACACGCATATCGATTGGTAGCTTCAGTTGTTTTCTATATGCTTGTATTGCACGTATTAATTCACGCGCCAATCCTTCTTGAATCAGTTCTTCGGTTAAAGAATGATCTAAAGTAACGGTATATGCACCATTAGATGCTGAGGCATATCCCTCTTTCGCAATGTTTTCAAGCAGCACATCTTCAAACATTACTTTATCTTTTTCATATTCAATAAAGCCCTCTTGCACAAACTTTCTAACTTGTTCGTCATCTAATGACTGAAGCCATGTATTAATAGAATTAGATTGCTTTCCATACTTCGCTCCCGATTTTTTGAAATCCAGCTTTATCTTTGTAGTTATAAACTTACCTTCACTTTCCGTTTGTTCAAATACCTTTACATTTAACTCTTCTTTAATAATATCTTCGTATAGTTTCCAGTTAATATCCTTATTAGTACTCATAAGTGAAAGACTACCTAAAGGTTGTTTTACCTTCAAGGAAGTAGTATTTCGAATACTTCTTCCTAACTCTACTATTTGCAAAACTGCATCCATTTCTTTTTCCAGTTTTTCATTTATTAATTTTTCATCTTCTTCTGGAAAATCCGATAAATGGACACTTTCCCCTGTTAAATTCATAAACACATCTTCTGCAAGAAATGGGGTTAATGGTGCTAACATTTGGCTAGTTCTTGTTAATACTTCATAGAGCGTTTCATATGCAGCTGCTTTTTCTGGATTCATATCACTTGACCAAAAACGCTCTCTTGAACGTCTTACATACCAATTACTTACTTGTTCTAATAACTTGGCAATTTCTCTCGCTGCGTTTGTGAAATGATAAACCTCTAAATTTGTTCGAACGATTGTAATCGTGCTATGCAAACGAGATAGTATCCAATCATCCAGTTTATTTTTCTCTACTTCATAAGCATAATTCGGATTGTAGTCATCTAAATGAGCGTATAACGAATAAAAACTATGCACATTGTCTAGTGTATCGACTAGTTTTGACTTTGCTTCTTGTACGATTCGTTCCGAGAACCTTTTTGTATTCCAAGGTGCGCTGTCGACTAATAATGCCCATCTTAGTGCATCTGCTCCATACTTTTGAATTAACTCTACAGGGTCTAGAGCATTGCCTTTACTCTTAGACATTTTTTGTCCCTTTTCATCCAAAATATGACCCGTCGATAGTACACGTTTGTACGGAGCTTTACCCGTAAATAAAGTGGATACAGCTAGTAAGCTATAAAACCATCCGCGTGTTTGATCAATTCCTTCGATGACTATGTCAGCTGGGAATTGTTTTTCAAAAAGCTCTTTATTCTCAAAAGGATAATGATATTGCGCAAATGGCATAGAACCGCTATCGAACCAAACATCTATGACTTCTGGAGTCCTTGTCATAGTCCCTCCACAATTTGAACAGTGAAGCTTAACATGATCTACATATGGTTTATGTAAATCAACTTCATCTAAGGGATGAATAGAGTGCTTTTTTAATTCATCGATACTTTTCGGAGCAAATTCATGATTACATTCTTCACATTCCCAAACGTTGAGCGGTGTGCCCCAATAGCGTTTCCGACTAATATTCCAATCAACCATTTGCTCTAAAAAGTTTCCGAATCTACCATGTTTTATATGCTCCGGATACCAAGTGACTCCTTCGTTATTTTGTATAAACTGGTCTTTCAATGCAGTTGTTTGAATGAACCAACTTTCATTTGCATAATACAAAAGGGCTGAATCACAACGCCAGCAATGAGGATAACTATGTTCGTATTTTTCTTTACTGTAAAGCAAACCTTTTTCAGCAAGATACCGAACAATATCTACATCACAATCTTTCACAAATCTACCTTCAAAACCAATAACCTCCGAAGTATACTTCCCTTTTTCATCTACCACATTGACGAAAGAAATGCCATTTTCCTTTACAACTTTATAGTCATCTTCTCCGTATGCCGGAGCGATATGGACAATCCCTGTTCCACTTTCTGAAGATACATAATCCGCAGTTACCACTTTATGACCAATTTCCACATTTACAAAATCAAATAATGGAGTATAAGGTATGTCTTTTAAATCAGTTCCTAAGTGCACAGATAGTATTTCAAAGTCATCCTTTAATACAGAACTTACTAATGCTTCCGCAAGAATAAAAATATCCTGCCCTTTTTTTGCTCGAACATATTTCAAAGAAGGATTAACTGCTAGTGCGACATTTGCTGGTAAAGTCCAAGGAGTTGTCGTCCACCCAAGAAAGTATTCATCTTCACGATCTTTAATTTTGAATTTAGCCGTAGCAGATAAATCCTTTACGTTTTTATATCCTTGTGACACCTCATGGGAGCTAAGAGAAGTTTGACAGCTAGGACAATAAGGGGACACTCTATGACCTTTTTGGAGTAACCCTTTTTCATGAATTGTGCCAAGTATATTCCATTCACTTTCAATATAATCATTACTTAAAGTTAAATAAGGATCATCCATTTCTACCCAGTAACCCAGTTGTTCAGTAAACTCTCGCCACTGTTTTTCATATACAAAAACACTTTCTTTACATTTTTCAATAAAAGCTTCTACACCATATTTTTCAATATCACTTTTTCCTGAGATACCTAATTGCTTTTCTACACCTAATTCAACTGGTAAACCATGCGTATCCCAACCTGCCTTTCGGATAACTTGATGTCCAGTCATTGTTTTATATCGTGCAACTACATCTTTAATCGTTCTACCTAATGCGTGCCCAACATGTGGTAATCCATTTGCAGTAGGTGGTCCTTCATAAAATACAAAAGAAGGGCATTCTTCTCTATCATCTATGGACTTTTTAAAAATATTATCTTTCTCCCATTGTGCTCGAATCCGTTCTTCTCGCTCGATTACAGACTCTTTTTCGTTTGCTTTAACCATTTGATATCACTCCTATTTTTTTTAATAAAACATACAAAAAACCCGTCCCTGGAAAAGGGACGGGTTTAACCGTGATACCACCCTAATTCTATTGAATAACTTTCGTTCCACAATAGCACTTAGCCACGTACAATCATACGTGTTCCTTTTAACGGTAGACACCCGGTCTCACTTACTCAATTTCAGCTCGACTTCTCAGAGAGGATTTTCATAAACGAACTGAACACCGGATTTCAGCATGTACCGGCTCTCTTTGGAACAGTTTCATCAACTACTTTTTCTCATCAACGAATTTGTATGGTTTTATTATGGATGAATTTAACATACGTCTAAATGATTTGTCAAATTATTATACACATTATCTGATGCATCTTATTCCATAATTTTCTACAATCTTTTTTGATTGGTTTTACCAGCCTTACCTATTATTTTTCAATCCAACGCTATATTGATTACTAAGAGGCCCTACCTTTTTCTAAAAAGTGTTTTAATTGGTCTATTTTTTTTGTTCATTTTCATTTTTTTAACGATTGAGCAGGGTGATAGTTGAATAAGAATACAGGATTACTTAATTGACTTACTAATCCCTTTATCATTTATAATCCCTAGGTTATCAAGAGGCCAAAAAACCATTTTTGCAGTACCTAGTATTTTATCCTTTGAAACGAATCCAACTCTTGGGTCTCGGCTATCTTTGCTATAAAGACGATTATCTCCCATTACAAAAAAGTAACCATCAGGTACAACTTTTTCATCTAGGAACTTCTCTAACGTAAAATCTTTAGTAAGTTTATCATTATCTTTCAACTCTTTTTTATACTCCTCTAGATATGGTTCCTCGTATCTCTTATTATTAATAAAAAGCTCATCGTTTTGATAGGCGATGTGATCACCAGGAATACCAATAATACGTTTAATATAATTAGTGTCTTCTTTTGCTTCAAAAACAATCACATCAAATCGCTTATACTCCGTTAATCTTGGTCCAATTTTATTAACAACTACCATATCACCATCTTCAAATGTGGGCATCATAGAAGCTCCATCCACCACAATTGGCGTTAATATGAAAAACCGAATTCCCCATGCAAATAAAATAGCAATTCCGAATGCTTTAACCCATTCCAATAATTCACTTTTTTCTTTCACTTTTACCACGTTCAACACCTCATTCTCTTTTAAACATCTGTCCGTTACTTTAATACTCTTGATATTGACTATTTCGACATCTTTTTAATTATTCCTGCTAATTGATTGAACTTACCCCATTGCCCTCATGTTGCAGAGCTCTCAAATATTTTATTTGAAAAGCATAAAATATACGGATATATAAATGGAAAATCTTTTTTATAGCATCACTGTACATCTAGCTACCTCGTTCCTATTCACTTAACTTTAAAACTAGTGATACCCTCCTTTGGATTCGGGAAGTTCTATATATTCTTGCTTACATCTAATTATACTAAATACGTAATTTCGCAACTCAAGAAGTTGCTTAGCATCATTGGTAGGTTCACAGAATGCTCCTGAAACTGAATGAGTGATGGTTTCGCCGTCGAAGGTAATTTTCCATTCATCCTCTTCGTGTGGTTCTTGTATACAAATGGTTCCGTCTATAGATTCGGGTGTTAACTTTTTCGTTTCTACTATATTAACTTCTTTCATTTTCTCATAAATCTCACCCATTTCTTCGTCGGTAAAGGTTACAGCTGCAGTTGTAATTCCATCTGCTATTAAATCCTTGGTCACTGTACCTTCGAATGTGTTAATTTCATTATTTTTTCCCACACCAAATTGAATAGAGAATCCAAAGTCAATAGGCATATCTTTTGGCATAGTTTGAACAGTAGACTCGTTTGAGCGCAATACGTCATCCTCATTTGAATCTTTATTTAATTGGTTACAAGCATTCAAAACAAAAGCGAATAAAATAAAAAATAGTAATCTTTTCAACAAATAACCCCCTTTTCAATTAAAACAAAATATACCATTTTCTAGTTTTACTTTATTCGAAAAATCCTGCCCCTTTAGTTCAATCAATTCAACAAAAAGAGCGTAAATCCTTCTTTCCTTCATTTAATTAGGTAAAACAAAACGCCTGAAACCTCTAATCTCAAGGGTTCCAGGCGTTTTAGATACTACTATTTAGTTGCGTTAATTACGACATTATTAGATCGTTAGGACAGGAACGGTTAGAAGCAGCGGAAATCTATTTAGAGAACGTATTCGCAAAAGAAAATAATTCTATTTATATAGTTGGAAGCTGGTTGGGGCCACGATCTCGTATAACAAGCGAAGCTATGATACTACAAGAAGGATTAGGGGTACTGGTAAATATACTTTAGAAAATGATAGTAGATGAATCCAGTGATAGGTCTGGATGTAGCAAAAGGTGAAAACCAGGTTCAAGCATTCTTGGATAAAAAGAAGACATACAAAAAGAGTTTTAAGGTAGCGCATGCACTTGAAGGGCTAAAAAATCTTCTGAAAGTGATTCCGACCTCTGTACATAACGATTCAAGTCCACGCTGTATTCTTGCTGTTTCATGTCGATCCAGTTTCAAAAATAGTGGTCTCATAATTCTTACCTCCAAGCCTCGTATACGTAAGGCCTTTTTGAAATAGGCGATATTATCAACGTGCATTACATCAACGAATCACACGGCTAGTATTAATTCATTTTCTGCGATTCAAGTATTTTTCTTGATTCCACCAAATACTGAGGCGCGTCCAAGGGGTTTCCTGGGATGATCTCAATAATGCAAAGCCGGTTGTGGCATTCCTTTTCCGCTTTTTTCATGGCTCGCGCTAACTCATCTACGGTCTTAACGGTAGCTGTACAGGCGTCCCCGCCAAATACCATTGGTAGCTTGGTATAATCCCATTTGGGAATGACGTTGTATTTCTGGTTCAAGGTGTTTACGTTTAGATACTTTTCAACAACATATTGTCCATTGTTTAAAATAAAGAGGATTGGCTTGCAATTGTGCTCCAACATGGAACTGATTTCTTGTGCGGTCAACTGGAGGGAACCATCTCCTGTAAAAAGTAGAACCCTCCGGTCTGGTGCGGCGACACAAGCGCCAAAAGCTGCCGGGGTTGCGTATCCGATAGATTGCCAGCCGCCCTGCGTGACATACGTTACATTTTTTCGCAGCCTGACCTGTGAAAATCCGTCGTGCAAGGTGCCCGTTTCCACAACAATCACATCGTTGTCCTTGATAAACTGTTGAAACATTGGATAATAGTTTACTGCCACCAACGCGTCGTTAGGCTGGCCATGTGTCTGGCTATAAGGAAATGTGGCTTGGTTGACTGGGTTGCTTTGTTTGGTATTCAACAGAATAAGCGAGTTTATCATATCAGCTGCCAGTATATCCTGATACATCGCTTCCCCAATTATTACGCTGTTCGGCTGAATTTGAATGGTCTTCGTGAATTCCAGTTTGGCCGTAAAATTTGCCGTATTGGTATCGGCCCAAACCAACCCTACCGCTATTACGCATTGTGCATTTTCTACTGTATTTCGAACAGATTCCTCTCCACAGCTGCCAACGTAAACGCCGATATAATTGGGATGTGTTTCATCAAACGACCCTTTTCCGTAAACAGTAGACGCAACAGGTATATTCATTGTTTCTACCATTTGTTGCACTGGCTTTTCCAAATGAAATCGCATGACCTTGACATCTGCAAGCAGGACAGTATTATTACTTTGATCCAGAAGTTGTTTGGCATGTGCTACCGCTTGTTGTAAAGACGTCTGGTTAGTAGCTGCGGCACTCAATTCCACTTTACTGACGTTAATTTCCTTTGACAGCAAATCATTCGGAATCATTATATATACCGGCTTCTTTTTTGTTTGCGCGATGTTTAAGACTTTGGGGATTTCATTCGATGCGTTTTCCAGTGTAATGGCGGTTGTATAGGCGGAAATTAGTTCGTATACCTGTTGAAACGTCTTGAAATTTCCATCCATCAGAGAGTGGTGCATAAACTTATGTCCTTTTTGGTCAGGAGTTGGCGGAGCGCCAACGATATGCACAACAGGGACATTTTCGCTGTTTGATCCAGCAAAAGCGTTACAGGCACTGAGTTCACCAACTCCGAATGTAGTAACTAATGCGGCGATTCCTTTCAAACGCGCATATGCATCTGCGGAATAACCGGCATTTAATTCATTCCTATTTCCTACGAAGGTAATCTCTGGATTTTTTTCAAATTCATCCAAAATGGTGAAGTTGTAATCTCCAGCTACGCCAAAAACCTCTTTAATCCCTGACTGGCTTAAACAACGGCATAAAAAATTGCCTAATGTTATTTTTTCCAATGTGTAAAACTCCTCTCGAATGTTTCACTGATTAAAATTCCCAACTCATGACTTTTTATGTATTCAGAAGATTTCATAGTCATAACGGAAGCGTTTGGTAAATAATGAGATAAGCCGATTAACATCTTAGACATGTCCAAAATGTTAATCGGCTAATTATTATTGAAATTATCTGCTTAACGAACTTCCCATCACATTCAAGTTTTCTCCTGGTTGCAGATTCAGTTTTTTTTAGGGTTTTCTATGTCTGTCCCATTATTAGATTACTTCATTGTGACATTTCAGTCTTAAGTTATTTACTTTTTCTTGTTGCTTTCTTGAAAGCTTTACAGCTTTTAAGAGATTATCAATTCTCACCTTTTCTTTTAGGTGTATTAGTTGATGTATAGTCTTATTTAAAATTATTAAGTTTGAATAGCTATCATCTTTGAATTATGGAATGGATTAATATGATGACAATGCCAATGTGCTTTCTTAAATAGTTTTCTGCTAACTCCTTTTGCATTGTCAATCCTGGTATTCCATTAACCTCTATTTGATAAGAAAGGGTTTTTCTCGCAAAAATATTTTATGGTAAGATGTATAGGTCGTGTATCTACTATCTGACACATATACAATCATCTAAGAAAAGAGGTATTTATGCACTCCACAAAGTTATCCAAGCGACATTGGTTGCTCATCTTAACACTTACTTTATTAACATTTGTCCTTGGGACAAGCGAATTTGTTATTGTCGGAATCTTAACCGATATTTCCTCGAGCCTTCAAATGACAAATGCAAAAGCAGGCACACTTGTTTCTGCGTTTGCAATTACGTTTGCCATCGCTACTCCACTAGTGATGTCAGCGACAAGTCATTTTCCGAAGCGTAAATGGATGTTGTTTTTGATAGGTTCTTTCATCGTCCTGAATGTGTTGTGTATATTCTCGACAAGCTACATCACGCTCCTTGCACTTCGGATTATGACAGCGATTGTAACAGGAGTATTAATCTCTCTAGCCATGATTGTTGCAAGTGAAACCATGCCGTTTAAAAAACGCGGACTCGCCATATCATTCGTTTTCGGTGGCTTCACACTTGCAAATGTCGTTGGAGTGCCAATTGGAGTTGTCATTGCCGATTCGTACGGCTGGAATGCCACTTTCATGTTAACTACTTTCCTAGGAGGATTGGCGTTTTTGGCGTCCTATTTCGTCTTGCCTAATAGACTCAGCCAAATACGCAGTTCGATACGGGATCAGTTTTCTCTAATGACCAATCCAAGAATTTTAATGGCCTTTTTCATTCCTGCTCTCGGATTTGGCGCCACTTATACCGTCTTTACGTACCTTGTTCCTATCTTGAAGGGAATGGAAGTACCAAATCATTCAATTAGTTTAATCTTATTTGGTTACGGATTTATCTCTATTTTCAGCAACATTCTCGCAGGTAAAATTGCTAGCCACAATGCAATCGGTCGCCTTCGGTTTGTTTTTCTTTTGCAGGCAGCTGTTCTGACAAGTATATTTTGGACTTCAAATCATTTTATCTTAGGACTGGCAAACATTGGCTTGATGTCGTTAATGGCCATACTCTTAACAACATCCACTCAGCTTTATTTAATAGACCTTGCTGGAATTTATCAGCCAAAAGCAACAGGTCTTGCTGCTTCACTTATGCCAGTGGCAAGCAATGTAGGTATCGCTTTTGGTTCTGCATTAGGCGGAATTGTATACCATCAAGGGAATTTAATGAATGTAACATGGGTCGGTGGGATAGTTGCAGTCTGTGCAAGTCTTCTAACTTTCTTTAGTCATCGTTTAGATCAAAAACAAAAGAAATCAGCATAGCACTAACACTTGGCATAATTAATGATATTACAGTAATCCCTTTATAAAAAAATGAAAAAAGAAGTATCAAGGACGTTTAATTGTTCTTTGATACTTCTTTTACAAATTCTACTTACAAACAATGCTATGCCCCTTACATCTCAAACAGAAAGAATACACTTTCCTCTTCTTGAAATCCTCCAAACAGCTATACGAATTATCCGGAGATATGTGCTAAATCATGACTTTTTCACAAAATAATACATAATTATTACTATGTCGTATATTCCATTTGACATACTTTGTCATAGATCTATCGAATTTCCTTTAAGCTAATGGCACAGCAACGCATTATATTTTCACCTATGTATCCTTTTTGCCCCCTCCTATCTATATACAAGGAAAGGGGGAATTTCAATTGACTTATTATTTACAGGATTACGCACGCTTTACCAATATCGCTGACATGGATGTAGCTGCAGAAAAGCATCTATCCCTTCACTGGAACTCCATGACCAACTCGGATCGACGTGTGCTTGATGTCATCCGCCGCTATTCCGTGAAATACGGAGCTGCACACTTGAAGCATGCCACGATTGAAAACGCCATTGGCATATCCAATGCAACTGTCCGACGTGCTATCCGTAAGCTTGAAAAACTGGGTATTATCAAAAAAGTCCATTTCATCCGTCCAGTTATGAGTGGGCTTGGTGCCAACATCTATATCATTTTACCCTTCCATGACCAGGGGCAAATGAACGACCGAGATGAGGACTACAAACCGCAAGACACCAAGGAAAACGAGCCTATTTCCGAAAATGAACCTTTTCTCTATAAATCTATTAATAAAGATCTTATAAAGACGTCTCCACAGGAATCGTTCCAGTATTCCACCAGTCTTTTCAGCAGAATGAAAAACCTACTAATCGGAACAATCGGGAAAACGAATCTAGCGAGAGAATTCTATGGCATCTACCGTTCCATCTCAGGAAAGATGTTGAGATTTGATATCTATAAAGATGACAAGCCTGTATTTGAAGATCTTGCCTATCGTGCATTACGGATTACCTTGATGACGACAAAAAGGAAAGTAATCCGGAACTTACCTGGGTATTTCAAGGGTGTGTTGGACAAGTTGGTGGACGAGACGTATTTCGAGGATATGTTTATGTATTTCGATACACCAGTGGAAGAGTTTTATTGTCCAACTGGGCAATATTAATTCTCTTTTTCTAGGGATTCCCGGATAAAATTGTATTCTAGAGGACTCCTGTTCGTTGATTTGAGCGGAAGACGACCACGAGCTTCTACTCTAACTTTTGACACAGTAACACAATTGAAAGAAAAATACCTCCTACACTTTATTGGTTTAAGTGTAAAAGGTATTTTGTACAGTAGGTATAAAATTTTCAGAATTGCTTCTGATTTTTATCTGACACAGGGATGCATTTTACAGGGTTGTACTTAGTAACGTGAACCTTGAGGTGCATGGATTTAACCCTTTCTCCCGGTGTCATTTGTGAACCTGAGCAAGTTTCTTTGATGCAATTATCAAAACTCTGATCAGAGATCTGCTCGTGAATGACATCTATATAGAAGATGTTCATGCCGGACAGCGGTACAATTTGCAATTGCAGTTTTCATTAAGCTTGTAGCTAGATTTACTACTGGTGTATTGATTTCTGTGCAAGTAATGCTAACTTGCTTTTCGATGGTGTTTCGTATTTTACTGAGGTGGACTTCTGAATGTAACTTCCCCCACCCACACCATATAAACCGCCATGATTACTATTGTAGCTATAAACTCGGTATTCTTCGCCTTTTTTCAAAGCACGTACTGTAGTCAATGACCCGTCGCTCTCCATTTTGACTAAGTTTGTATTAGATAGAATAGTAGCTTTTCCCATTTGCCCTAATTTTAGTTCTGTTTTTCCCCACATAACTTTATTTAACTTTTTGGTAATGTAAGCAGAGGAAATATAACCTGCTAACTTTTGATCCTCCGTTGTAACTGGGTACCATACAAATTGGTTTTTACTTGTAAATGATTGGTCATATAAGAAATTTCCGTCAATAATTAACGTAGTATTTTTTGGGAGGGATTTTACTACTAAAGAAGTACTTGGTTGTGACCTTAATTTCCCAGTGTCTCCTGTTATCAATACCTTATCTCCTTTTTGAAATTGATATGCAGAGACATGCAGCTGATCTGTTAATGTATATTCCATCTTTCTGAATACAATATTTTCACTACTGTTAGGGTCATATTCAAAGTCAGCTGTTTGGAAAGGAAACTGCCCTAATTTCGTATTGTTTAAGTAACTATCTTTTTCAATAAACGCAAAGACTTTTTCTTGATAAGCCTCTATATTCTTCAATCCACTGGACTGATAGAGAGGACTGTTAACAGGCTTTTTCCCGTTATAAGCCATGACTGGAAAATACCAATTTTCGATTACTTCTGGTCCTGTCCCATTTATTTTAGGCAGATCTGTACGATCATGATACATACTGTTAAGGATTTCGACACCTGCCTGAATATTGTAGTTGATATCGTATTTCAATTTCTCTTGGTCATAGCCTGATTGATTGGTAATTTGCATAAGACCGATCCCATTATCTTTTGATATTACAGGTTGGCCATTCTCATCAAATTGTTTCCAACCCCCATTTTCTTTTGAAGCCACCGCTTTTACAACTTCTGGTGGGATTTTTGCTTCTAAAGCCGCATTCGTTAGTAAGCAGTTCATATGCTGAAATGTTGGATTTTGGTTTGGCTTCATTTCACCATATGCTGAACATTTAGATGTCCATGTTGGCTCAGCAAAAGCACTTTCAGATGACCAAACCAGCAGCATTAAACAAGTTAAGAATACTGTTCTCATTTTGATTGATTTCATGCACTCATTCCCCATTCATTTAATTTTTTATATTTATAGTATATTTTACCATGATAGATTAATATTTCATATAGTATGAGAACCTTCAGTTCGAGCGATTTAAGAAATGGAGTGTAGAGATTTCTGTGTTTCTATTTCTGACGAAAACATAGAAGAAAAGGCCACCCAACAGTTTAGCAACCTGATGAAAGACCTTCTAAAAAAATGGTAAGATGTGTTTCAGCGGAAATTAAAAATTTCTACAAAAATAGCGAATTCTTATTTTATCAATGCCCTGGATACGCGAGGCGAGAATAATTTCAACATCTTACATGTTTGCGTTTAAAACCAAGCCTCCCTTTGTCTACTTCTTTTTGAATACTTTCGTAAGCATTTAGGAAACTGCTCTTTTTCTTGTCCCGTTTGACTTCTACTGTTCCTATTGCCTTTGCGGTCTCGACTGCTTTTTCATGAAGCGGCAAATAGGAAATCCCCACGGTGAATAGAAAATTATTCATAGCGGATTTCGTTCGTTCTGGTGAATCGTGAATTGAACTTTTCACAGTATCAAGCATATTGGAAATTTTGCTTTCTGAAAATTCAACGTCTTTTCGACTCCCTAAAAGCCAACAATAGCAACTCCAGCCCGCAGACATTCTCAACTCCTCATCGCTTACGATCCATTTATCAGCAACCTCTTGTGCAATATCTGATTCCGATAAAGTTACCGCCACTACAAAATCGGATAGCATATAAAAATACGCCGTATTCATCCAACGATCATAATCCGACTCCGTCATAGCTTTTGGGTCTGCAATAATGCCTGCAAAGTACATCGCATCGTAGTTCCTTATGCAAAGAAAGTAATTATGCGAAGTAAACAGTCAAAAAGCCTTTTACTAAAGGATATCGTCCTTAATTACTTTGCATAATATGTTTGATTTCTTATTTCAATAATTCCGAAAATGTACTCGAATTACTAATATTAGATCTGATTATTGTGCTTTTCTTGTTTTAAGGGGATAGACTCCAGATCTTTTCAGAAATTATTATGCATAGTAAATCAAATTGAAATACAGTACTTACAAGGTTTTCTTCGGTTACTTTGCATAATCATCTACTTTGCATAAGGTGGTTTATGCGAAGCTTTGCATAAGCCTCCCTGTGGCATACAGCTCTTCAGCTAAATGCTGATTTATTTTTATTTTTTTTACGATTGGTTTCATAGCACCTGTTGCTACACCAAAAAGCGGCTCATGTGCACCATTGGATATGTACAATTTTTTTGATCGTTCCTTGCCAAGCGCTTCTAGCTCCTGCATAACCACTTCTAAATTCATCGTTCAGCACTTCCTTCTTTGATATTTGGTCTATTAAATAGATTAGAGCAACGCAATCGCCATTTAAGAATAATCTGGTCATCAGTAATTGCCGTGTGCTTTATAGGTAGCATCTACTCCTGCGGGTACTCGTCGCAAATAACATTGGCTACACTTTTTTCGGTAATCTTGTGACAGTTGTTTGTCCGTCGCCCACTTGATGCTTTTTTACAATTGACCAATGCCTTCTTTATATCTACTGCTTACATGTATACAAATAAAAGAGGTCCATTCTATCAGTCTATTGAATAAATAGTATCTAATTTTCAGTCAGTAGAATTGGGAGAAATCACTTCCCATTTTCCAAAAAGCTTCAAACCGGAAGCTTTAGCAAGTGAAATAGATGCAAGTAAATAAGGAAATCTCCACAATTATTTTCTATATGTACCACTTAGGTTTTAATTTACTGAAGTAATCATGATCTTCTAAAAACATATACACTTTATCTAACATGTTATTTATATCGTTTGGTATAGTTTTTAATGTCCATACTACAGAAGAAAAAACGCACATGGCTAAATAGAGTGAATACATCCTCCAAAAGTGTTCATCGGGCTCTACATTATTAAAATACCCTCTGATTTGTCCAATTGAAAAAGGAACACTTATTTCTCTGCTGAAAATTCCGATTTTAAGAAATTCATGAATTGGATCGCCCCAATCATACCTGTTAAAGTCAATTACTCCCGAGAATGCCCTGTTATTAACAATGATATTCCCAACATGGAAATCATCATGTTGAAATAAGTTTGGTCGTTGTTTCATTAGGTGAATATTGTTATCAATAAAATCCATTATTTTTTGATCATTTTTTACTTTAACGCCACATTCTAAGTAAGCATCTATGTATTTCTTATGTTTTTCGATTTTTCTTGAATACCACGAAGTGACATGATTTGGGGCAGCATATTGATGCATTTTCCTAAATTCTTCTCCAGCCTTCATACCAATATTAAATTGTTCTTCAGCTGAGTAATTTTGAATTTCATCCTCAGCATCTTTACCTTCTATATAAGTTGTAATCATATACCCTTGATTTCCTATCTCACCAATAGAAATCGGCCGTGAGCAAATAACATCGTAGTCCTGCATTGTTTTCAAAATAGAATACTCTGTCTTTTTCGATTCCAGCTCTGCTAGGTTAAACAACCGAAGAAGTACCTTATGATTATCAAAATGTATTAGATACTTTGCATCTGAAGAAAACCCTTTTTTTATTTGAACGATATTTCTATAATCACCAATAATAGGAATCTGCTTTGCTAACGTTTCTATCATTCTCTCACCTCTGCATTTTAAGTGATAAAGTATAACTGTATAGTACATTCAGTTATTGTTTTGATAATAAACCAGAAAATCCGTCCATTCATCGTTTTCTAGAGAGAATTGTGCTCTCTTGCATTCAAAAGTATATTCAGCCCGCTCAGCTAATCTTTTAGAGGGTTCATTATCCGTATTAATATGTAATTCAATTCGATGAAAGTTTAATGCAGAGAAGAATAGCTTAGTTGCTGCTTTCACACTCTCAACTCCATACCCATTTTTCCAAAACTGATTATGTATCGAGTATCCCATCATTGCCCATTGATAATCCATTCTTAGAATAGTGATCAATTCTACTTTCCCAACATTTACTCCATCTTCTTTTCGAAATACTCCTAATATGTACATTTCATCTTTTTCAGCAGCTTGCCGAAACCCATCAATCCATTTGATGAACCATTCCTTAGTAGAATAAGACATATCCGAATACCCATCATCGTATTTGTATTGAGAAGGTAGACGATCATTAAACCCTTTATACCAATTTGCGTAGTCATCATCTTGAAAGGGTCTTAAAATAAGGTGCTCTGTTTCAGCAAATAATTGCTTTTCATTCAATATGCTAACCTCCTTTTTATTAATACTCAGAAGTAATTACTATTTTGTGAAAATATATGTACATTAACTTTACTATATTGTCATTTGGTAATCTATTCAATAATTTCTAAAATATCATATTATTCAAAACGACACTTGATTCTAACGTAACGTTAGGTTCTATAATGAATATAAGATTTAGAAATGGAGGTGCCTCATGTATTCTATAGGTAATTTGGCGAAAATGAGCAATTCAACGGTAAGAACGCTCCGCTACTACGATGAAATAGGACTGTTGACCCCTTCACATTTGAGTGATGGTGGGCATCGATACTACGAAGAACAAGATGTTATTAAATTACATTATATTAAGGTATTAAAGGGAATGGGGTTTAATTTAATCTCTATAAGACAAATGTTAGAGCATCAACAGTTGAGTCATAAAGAAGCTCTTGCCATGCAATTAAAAGTGTTAGAAGTAGAGAAGGAACGTATCGAGGAACGTACACGATCCATTCGGTATTTACTTCAAGTAAGTGAGTTTGAGGATCTAGAAAATTGGAAAGATGTATTTGCTCGTATTCCAATGAATTCCTCTCCTACTCCTATAGAAGTATATGAAAAGATTTGGAGTAAACACTTTTCCAAGGATGAAGTTCATTACCTAAAACAACTCCCGAAAATAGGAGACGATACTGATACAATAGAGGTCTACACTATGTTAATAAATGATATTAGACAAAATATCCACCTTGATATTACAAGTCCAGAAGCACAGGAAATGGCCAGCAGATGGATCGCATTACTTGAAAAAGACTTTAATAGGAATTTTACACTGGCTCAAAAAGTATGGAATAAACAAAAAGAAGGAAATGACGATATTGGGTTTTATCGATTCGACCCAGCTGTAGTAGACTTTATAGAAAAAGCAATTGCTTATTATTTCCAACTAAAAGAAAAGGAATATTAAAATGAAAATAAACTTTATCTTACTAGAGTTAATTGTATATTTAGGTTTACCATATGTCATTTGGACACATGGTAGAGGTTTTATAGGTGACTATTATGCAATGTTACTATCTACAATTCCTGCTATCATCTATACTATTTATCGTTTCATGAAAAACCGTCAATTCAATAGGGTTGGTGTTTTCATTATTGCTTCACTAATGCTTAGTTCTATACTTGATTTACTTGCTGGGTCTGCCATTCAAATGCTTTGGAATTCTGTTTGGTTGAGTTATGCATTTACTTCAATTTATATTTTTTCAATGATCATTCAAAAACCTTTAGCAGCATATTTTGCAATTGAATTCATGTATATACAAGGTTACCAAAGAGAAAATAGTAAAAAGTTATATTTTATGAAAGAGAATCTGAAGTGGTTTCAATTGGTCACATTGCTTTTTGTTATTAAAGGCGTTGTAATGAACACCAACATGTTTTGGTTAATAAGGAATCACGGTGCAGAAGCTTATATGCACTTAATAATCGTTCGAAGAATAATGAGTTATGCATTTTCCGGTCTAATATTTTTAGCATTTTTGTTTGCTGGGAATAAGGCAATTCAATTAATGAATAAATACGAAAAACAATGGTCAAAACCTGTTGAATACAAATGAGATTAGAAAAGTAAAAATGCACCTATGTAAAATTTGTTAATGGGAATGTAAAAACAACCAAAAACACTAATTTGCGAGGGGCATTTTTATTGATTTGCAGTTAGAAGTCCGATACTACTATTGGCTTAAAACGCTATGTAAGATACCAATTACATTATTCATGATACCATCTTTCATCAAATTCAAGATTTAATGCTTTGCCTAAATATTGTCCAAATCTAACAAACCCTCGTCCTCTCGCTGTAATTATATTTCCATCTTGCACTACCATGTCTTTTGAAAAATTTTCTACTTCGAAGACACCAGACTTCTTTAAATTCTCTTCGGTCAATCCTACGGTATATTTTTTCCCTCGTAAAACGCCTGCTTTTGCTAATAGGTATGGGGAGCTAGATATACTTGCAATCACCGTTTCTTTTGTAGCTACTTGTTTAATGAACTCAAATAATCTTTCTTCGTCACTTAGTGTCATAATATCCATACAACCTGGTAATAAGAGGCTATCTATATCTTCAAATATAATTTCATCCATAGTTGCATCAGCTATACAAGATAATCCTGACTCCCCTTTTATCGATTGGTTGCTTAAACCAATCGTAACGATTGTTTTTTTCCTTGCATTAATATGGATAACGCTACTGTTAGTTCATATTCGCTAAATTGGGGATATAAATAGACAGCAGTTTTTTTCACTTAAATTCTCTCCTTACCAAATATCTCTGTCATACAAAGAATTTCAATGTTATTTAGTCCTTTTATTGTATAAATTAAGACCTGTAATACCTACAACTAATGAAATAATCATAACTACATAGATTAGTTCTGTAAACGAACCGCTAGTTCTTAGTTCAATATATAACCAGTAAACTTCAATAAACAAAACAAAAATCCACGCAATAAAAACTTGTAATAAGCTCATTTTCTTTTCTCCCAATCACTAATATTCCATCTTTGCATAAATAGTTTTTTCAATACCCGGAGGTAGCGAATATATACTTTTTCCAATTAATAATTCTATCTCTTCCTTTATTTCATAAAAACCTTTCCAACGGATGGAAGTATATAAATTTGTACCATGTCGTAAACCAACGGAAATGAATCGTTTTTCTAAAGTTGTAAATCCATTTTCATCTGCTAAAGCATCACATAGTGTAATTACTTTATTATAAAAATCATAACTTCCATTCTTATTTAAAATTCCTACCAATTCATCTTTCATGTATGATGGCACAAGGTCCCACTCAGAGGAGGTTTCTATATTGTTGTGTTCACAAGGAAATGAGTGTGTAACGCATATTATTGCATTTCCTTGATAACCAAGTTCGTCCATGAACTTATAACCATCGTAGGAGTGAATAACTGATTTTGTAAACCCTTTGTATCTACCAATATCGTGAAGTAACCCAGCATTATATGCAATATCACAATCTAGATTTAGACCCTTTTTTGTGAGTTCAATTACAATATATTCAGCAGCTTTGGCGACATTAAGTGAGTGTTTATACCAAGGAACTGGATTAAGTTGGTTAGCATGATCAAGTAATTCTCTGGCATAAGCTCGATCTAGAATATATTTCATTGTCTATTTTGAAGTATATTTTTCTTGTAAAAATTGTTTGAAATCATTAATGTCTTTAAATACTCGGTTCGGCTGTGTAGTAAATTCAGCAGTTTGATAATCCTCTAACCATTGTACGCCAATTGTAACCACTCCTGCTTGCAAACCAGCTACTATATCTGCCTCGCTGTCCCCTATGAATATCGCATCCTCTTTTTGGACATTTAGAAGAGTTAATGCCTTAATAACTCCCTCTGGATGAGGTTTCGGATCTATCACATCATCACCTGTTACTAGTACTTCAAACAAGTCTTCCATTTGAAGTGCTCTTAACGAAATATCTAAGCTTCTCTTTGCTTTTCCTGTTACGATTGCAAGCTTTAATCCCATTTTTTTGATATATTTTAACAAGTCATCCATTTCATGATTTTGTTTGACCAATTGTAGATGGTTTTCTAAGTACTTTTCATAATACATATCAATTGCTTGCTCTTTGTTCAAATGAATAAGATTTTCTCTAATAATCCCTGTCTCAGAGGGGCCAAACATAGCTTTAATATCTTCATTAGAAAGTTCTTTGTTGTCAAACGCTTTAAATACACTTTGAAAAGAGTAGTAACAAATCGGTAAAGTGTTGGCAATAGTTCCATCAAAATCAAAAATAATTGCTTTCATATTCCGCACTTCCTTTTCTTTTTTTCATCAATCAGCAAACTCATTATAATTATCAATATACAGTGCAACATAACCACAGTTTGGGCAAACAGCTGCCTTGGGTTTGGCTGTTATACTCTCAAACAATCCTCTTCTTCTTTTTTTACTTTTATCCCGTACATGACACCTTCTACTAATACATCACAGCCTTCAGTCATTTCTGATTGGCATTGGTTACATACTTTACCCAAAATCATACCTCCACTACTTTGAATACCTTTTTAATCAAAAAATTCCATTTGCGCTTTATCTTGTTTGTAATAATCCATTCTGTCTTGAAGTGTTCCAATATGGAATTCAAATTTATGCCCATCTAAATCAGTAAAGTAAATAGATTTTTTATCTTTTGCATCTCTTTGACGGCCTGCAAGGATATTTACATGTAAATCCTGGAGTTTTTTATATGTATTGTCAAAGTCTGCTTCTTCTATTGAAAATGCTATATGGGTGTAAGATTCAGTTATTTCATTACGAGGTATATCTTTTTCTTCATTCAAAGCAAGCCACATACCATTTAGGTCAAAATAGGCAGTACTTCTTCCTTTCACAATAAGCTTTGCTTCAAAAACATCTTGATAGAACTTAATTGATTTTTCTAGATTGGACACAGAAAATAACAAATGATTTAAGCCTTTTATAGTCATTCATTTACCTCCTTTATAAATCTTTCATAATATTCTTTCGGATTACTAATTTTATTTTCTATTAAAAATACCGCATTACTTTTGATCATTTCTATATAGTCAGTTTCTGTATTTTCACTTGCTGTGAAATGGGCGAGATCATTTAAATCCCCAAATAATTCTGCAGTATCGGATAGTAAATCTACTGTTATAGTTAAATACAACTTATTATTAAAAGAAACAGTTCCTGTTACTTTTTTCTTGTCTAGATTTACATAAGGATAGTCTAGTTTAATCCCTAGTGATTTATATATTGTATAGCCAGTGTTTGATGGCCTCACCTCATTTTCATCTAGTCTTTTTGCTTCAATTAAATGCTTGTCATGGAAAGTAAGTTTGTATATATCAGGCATTGCAAGCTGCTCCCAGAAATGAACATCATACTGTGGATCAAAATAGTTCATGACTAACACCATAATGTTTCCATGGGTTCCGATAGCAACGTTTTGACCCTTGTATTTATCAAGAACATGAATGGTTGATGCAACCCCTCTTTCTTGAGCAATGTTATTTGATTCACCACCATCTAAAGATAAATCAAAATTAGACCATACTTTTTTGATCGCTTCATTAAAGTCTGCTACTGGCCGGTCCGACAATATCCGTTCCTTAAAACCATCAATTATTTCGATATCTTTACCTAATTCTTTAGCAATCCCTTCAACTGTTTGCACAGCTCTTTTAAATGGACTAGAAATAACATGTTCTATATTCTCCATTTTCAGAAGTCTAGTCATTCTCCTTGCATCTGCCATTCCACGTTCAGACAATGGTCTTCCAAGCTCATCTGGTGTGTAGGTAGAATGTGCATGTCTGACAAAATATAAATTTGTAATCAAAAATAATTCAACCTCCTAGTTAGTTCTTTTAGCAAATATACTTTTCACAAATGGCTCCTTTAAATTGGTATATTCCGTTATTTTCAACCTTTTATATTCTTCTCTAGCTTTTTCATTTGTATTTAAATAATCTCTGAAAAAAACAAGGTTTCTCCAAAGTTCGTTGTCATAATCAACTAAATGAATAAAATGTGTTTTCACTTCAAATGTATCATCCGTAAATTTCGCGAATTCGATTTCACCTGGTCTCTCCACTTTAAGTCTTAGAAATCCGACCTTTTGTAAAGCTTTCATGAAGGGTATATCTACCTTTTCTATATCATCCACACCAACTAATATGTCTATTATCGGCTTTGCTACCATGTCTGTAATTGCGGTACTTCCGATATGTTCAATACAATTTGCTTTTATATCCACGTGTTTTAATAGTTCATCTTTAACTCTAATAAATTCTGTATTCCATTCACTTGTATAAGGCATTAGTTTCACTTCGTTTTTACTTAAACCAAGATTCAATTCATTTTCTCCTCTCTTTTTTAGTCAATTGGTAACCTACATAGAGAACTAACCATTTTTCAATTCTATTTCACTCAAATATCGTTGTAACAAAGGCTTAGTAAAAGAGTCAAATCTATCGGAGTTGCTTAAATCAATCCATGCAGTTTCAAGGATATCTTGGTTATATTCTTTCTCTCTATCAAGAAAAAGTTCTCCGTCAATGATTTCTGCTATATATGTATATTTATAATTTTCTTCATGCAGTAGTTTTGTTATCTGTACATCGTATCCAGTTTCCTCTTTTATTTCTCTGATGCAACCTTGTTCAGGGGTTTCATTTTCTTCTATGCCACCCCCTGGGAAATTCCAAACGATATCACCTCTTTGGACGTACTGTTTGACCATTAAAACTCTATTATCTTGAACAACTATTCCTTGAGCAATCATTGGTAGAACCTCCATAATTGAAATCATAAAAGTTTCTGATATGTTATCCATGTAGGACAAGCTTCGAATGGAAGAACCCCAAGAGAAAACATTGCATATGGACTAGTCGTATCAAATTCTCCTTGTAAGAATTCAACATTATGCTCTTTTGCATAATGTAGTTGTTTAAAAAGCAAAGATTGGAGGAAATCAAATTCCACACTTCCACACCAGCCCAATTCCAGTGTATTAGGTTGATCAGATTCGTGAAGAAAAGAATATGCTTTAATATTTTGTTCTAATTTATCTAAATAAATGAAGCTACCCTCTACTAGGACATCTTCAACCAAAAGCTTTTCCCATTCTTCCAATGATTTTTCTGCTACTGGATTATCCAAATGCGTCTCTTCATACGTCTTTCTAACGAACTGTAAAAGGTTAATTTTCAAAGTTGGATTGAATAATATCTCTTTCAACGTCCTGATAGAACAATCATCCACAATCTCTAGATCTACTGCATCTACTTTCAAAGTTGGCATATAAGTTCTTCTAATTTCTTTAAAACCATTTGTTTCGTAAAATTGTTTTAGATTAGTAGCTGTTTCCCAAATCGACGTTTGTAAAGGAAGATTTTGTTTTCCCAATTTAGCAATCAGCTTACTTTCTATATTCCAACTACTAAATCGAGGATTTGTTAAAAGGCGAAAATATGTACAGTATGGATGAAAATCATTTTTCCATGCCATTATTACCCCAACCAGTTTGCCTTCAATATATGCTGTTTGTTTGAATATCAATTTTTTACTTTTTAATATTCCAAGCAAAAAATAATCTTCTTGACAGAACTCAATTAGCTCCCTTATTTGTTCCTCATCTATTTCATGTGATGAATAAGTCATTTTCTCCACCTTTTAAATCAACTCCGGATAGATTTCTCGAATAAAGTCTGGTATGTCTCGCTCTTGTACACTCGCCATTTCCGAGAAACTCATGCCCTTATTCAATAATAATTGAACAATTTCCCAACCCATAAAGTAAGCTTCTCTTTCATGTTGTGTTGTACCAGTACCAAATGTGAATTTTTCAACTGCTTCAGATGAAGAATCATTTAGGAATTGAAAAGCACCTTTGAATATTTCTTTTTTATTTGCTTTACAAGAATCAAGCCATCCTTCTTTGTATTCAATATAGTCATTGTCTGGCTTTCCAGGAACTAAGTACTTACTAATCTGTGTTGCTAAGCCTTCTTGCAAAATAGTAGAGCCTATCGTACGTTCCCACTCAGTTGCTAAGTTTGCTGTATGAGTGTGTACAACATGCGTTAATTCATGTACAAGTGTAATTTCTGTTATGCCTTCTTCTATTGGTAAACACAATGCTAATTTCTTTTCAGCAGCAGGAGCAACAAAAGCATTATTTTCCATAGCACCTACAAAGTAAATTACCACTAAATTAATCGGTTCAAAACAATCTAACAACGACTTAACTTGTTTTAAATAAAGTCTCAGCTTCGTTTCATCTGGTTTCCACTGTTTTATTGATTCCAATTTATCAACATAATGTGGCCAAGCCTCCTCAAACAATGATCTAGCTATTCTTCTACCTGCATCTCCAGGAGGTACTGCAGCGAAATTATAATGTTGCTCCCAAAGAGCCCATCTTTGTTCTTCATCTATCATTGGTTGAATCGCTTTATCATAAAAGTTTAAAAATTTTGGTACAAGATTAATTATTTCTACATTATCCAAAAAAACACCCCCATAACGAATATTATTCGTCATAGAGGTTGAAATATCCTTTTATTCAAATAGCTTGAAGTGAATGAATGCTAATAAGTAGCTTTGATTCTCGGTGCAACATTATTTACAACAGTAAAACTTTCTTTGAGGCGCAGTATGCCCATAAAGTGTGGCTATCCGTCCCTAAACGGATGACATAAGTCCCTATCAAAACCATACACCCCTAAAACGGTGCTATAAGCCCTTAAAGCGAGGCTATTCACCCCTAAACATAGGGCATAAGCCCATACCAACTCCATCCACACCTAAAGCAGCGCTATATGCCCATAAAGCGAGGCTATCCGCCCATAAATAAACGGCATAAGCCCTCACCGATTCCATAAAGCATCACTCTAAGCCCATATTGCGCATATACACCCAAATGTTGCGAATACCACTTCCTATATTACGAGTACACCTCGGAATCTTGCGAGTAATGGACATAATATTGCGCGTAACTACTTAACAAACCTACATGACTTGAAATTTGGACGATGCTTCAATGAATGCTTCCATTGGGCATTTGGTGACCAAACTAATACTTTTGCATAATTGTTTTCTCAGTATGTATTTTCATTCCTTCTTATTTTATCATTAAAAGCAGTTCGCTTTGAGGTTGTTTGCAATATTGCTATTATGATAGTGTAACTATTCGGAAAAAGGAGTTGTTTAAACTAGCTATGAGTAAAAGAGTAGAAATCGGTAAATCTGGACTATTTGTAAATCCGGTGGGACTTGGAACCAATGCAGTTGGAGGGCATAATCTTTTCTCCAACCTAAATGATGAGACAGGCAAGGAAATAGTACGCACTGCTATTAATAATGGAATTGACTTTTTGGATACAGCCTTTGTTTACGGTCTGGGAAGATCAGAAGAGTTAATTGGAGAAGTATTGAAAGAAGCTGGGAACCGTCAAGAAATTGTTATAGCTACAAAAGGGGCGCATAAACTATTAGATGCAAAGATGGTAGTAGATAATAACCCTAATTTTCTAAGAGAAACAGTTGAAAATAGCTTAAGACGTCTTCAAACGGATTATATCGATTTATTTTATATTCATTTTCCAGATGATACTACCCCCAAAGAAGAAGCCATCGGGTCGCTTTTTCGATTAAAAGAAGAAGGAAAAATACGAGCTATTGGTGTATCGAATTTTACACTAGAACAATTAAAAGAAGGTAATCAAGATGGATATATTGACGTCCTTCAATCAGGTTATAACTTATTGAAAAGAGAGGCCGAGAATGATTTAATGCCTTACACTTCCGAGCATAATATTTCCTTTATACCATACTTCCCACTAGCATCGGGTTTACTTACGGGAAAATTTAATAAAAACAGTACCTTTGAAGATGGGCGGTCCAAAAATCCTTTATTCCAAGGGGAAGCATTTGATCGTAATCTAGAAAAAGTAGAACAACTGCGACAAATAGCAAAGGATAAAAACGTAGCTGTTTCTAATATTGTGCTTGCATGGTATTTAAAGCAGGAGGCTATCGATGTGATAATTCCTGGTGCGAAAAAATCGGAGCAAGTTTTGGATAATATTAAAACACTAGATGTGTTACTTTCAGATAAAGAATTCAAGGAAATTGATCTGATTTTTCAATAAGCAAAGAAGTATTTCACTTGGAAATAGATGTTCTACTTTAATAAAAATGGAAAGCTTTAGTTTAGTTAATATATCAATAAAAATAGTTTGATTTAAATCCTGTACTTTTTAAAGACACAGGATTTTTATTTCCAGATCTTCAACACATCAGTAATGATAATAACAGGAAATTATCGATGCATTAATAACCAAATACAATAAAAGGGGCATCAAAATGGAAGATTATTATTGGGATAATCAACTGGAATATCTAAAAAGAACGAGAGATTTAAATTATAATGATGACTATTTAGCCTTTTTAGTAAATAATGTTTGGAAACTTTCTAAACCTGTATCCATTATTGATTTTGGATGTGGATATGGCTATTTAGGTCTAAAATTATTACCTCTTTTACCAGCTGGTTCAAAATATACAGGAATTGATAAGGGACAACTGTTAATTAATAAAGCGAAAGATTTTTTTCTAAATCTCCCATATGAAACAGAGTTCATTGTAGCTGATACAAGTGAAATGGAGATAGAAAGTAAGTATGACGTTGCTATTTGCCATGCCTTTATTTTACATATGTCCGAACCAAAAAGAATGTTACAAAAAATGGTAGATGCTGTTGTTAAAGAAGGCAGAATAATATGTTTTGAACCACACTGGATATCAAATATGTCATCTTACTATCTTCAGGATCACGAACAATCACATATTCTCCAACTCGGTATTCTTCAAAAACTATTTGAAGAAGATGCAAACCGGAATGGAAAAGATGGAAATATTGGTATTAAAATACCAATATATCTGAATGAAATAGGAGTGAAGAACATTGAGTGCAGAATCAGTGATAAAGTTAATTTCCTCCATCCGAATATGAATTATATAGATAAGCAAAACTTGTATAATTCGCTAAAAGAGGAAGGTTTAGGTAGAGAACCATCTCCAAGAGAAGAGTTTATTAGAAATATTATAAATCGGGGGGTTCCATTTAAGGAAGCTGAAGAACAATTTGAAGCTGAACTCCTTTTTTCACAAGTATTTACTATGAATTCATCTTTAATTTATGCTCCAAGCATGAAGATAACTTTTGGAGAAATTAAAAAATTTTAGGAGCATTTATATCTTCAAGAAAGATTAATCCATAATCTTTCTTGAAGTAACAAGACCTTGTTTTATCTATGAACATAGAAAACGGCAACCATCTGCTCCCCTCCCGTATTACTCCCACTCATAAGGCGTTTCTTGGTAAACATAATAATTCAACCAATTTGAAAATAATAAATGCGTATGAGAACGCCAAGAATTTATTGGTTGTTTCGTTGGATCATCGTCTGGAAAGTAATTTTTAGGTACATCTATTTCAAGCCCTTTATTCCTATCACGATTATATTCTTCTGCGAGCGTACCTGCATCGTACTCTAAATGCCCCGTGATCATAATTTGCTTTTTATCTTCTGATATAACAATGAAAACTCCAGCATCTTCCGACTTTGCAAGAAGCGTTAACCGTGAATCATTTTGAATTTCCTCTATAGATACGGCCGTATAACGTGAATGGGGAGCATTGAATTCATCATTAAATCCTCGAACTAGATTGATTGTTGGATCAGAAATTCGGTGTGTGTATACCCCAGAGCACTTTTGAGGTAAATCATATTTTCCAATTCCGTAATGATGATACAATGCAGCTTGCGCGCCCCAGCAAATATGTAAAACGGACGTCACATTTGTTTTAGTCCAATCCATTATTTGAGTTATTTCTTCCCAATAATCCACCTCTTCAAAAGCTAAGTGTTCAATTGGTGCTCCAGTAATGATCATACCGTCAAAACGCCTGTGTCTTATTAGTTCAAAAGTAGTGTAAAACGTATCTAAATGCGTTTTGCTGACATTTTTGGATTCATGTGTTGCAGTGTTCAAGAACGCCACATTTACTTGAAGTGGTGTATTTCCTAAAAGTCTTAATAATTGCAATTCAGTTCTTTCTTTTTCAGGCATTAAATTTAAAATAATGATGTTTAACGGGCGGATATCCTGAGTGGAAGCACGGTCTTCATCCATCACAAATATTTTTTCTTTCTTTAGTAATTCAGCAGCAGGTAATTTCTGCGGGATGTTAATAGGCATTTATTTAGTCTCCTTTTCCTTTTGCAAATCATATAAAAAACCCTCTTTTCTAATTATTAAGAAAAGAGGGTAACTTTTAAGCTCTCTGTTCTTATCTCTCAAGATTAGTAATCTTGATGGAAGTAGCACCTTTCTGACATAGTCAGAGGTTGCTGAAGCGTCATAGGGCCATATCCCTCAGCTTCTCTTTATAAGAGTATATTATTAGTTTGTATAAATTAATTATTTTATACTATCATTTTCAGAACATTTAAGCAACAAAGTTTAAACAATGACACAAACTATTTCCAAATTGATTATTGAGTAACTACTATCTAGGAATTATGTTGACTGGGATTCCATCCATTGTCCAATCAAGTCTTCTAATTCTTTTTCTTTCACATTTCTGATAGTAAGTAGGTTTTCATATTTTGACCAGTCTTCTTCCGAATCAATTTGCTTCTTTAACACTAGTATTTCCTCTTCCAACAACCTAATTTCTTCTTCAAAGGATCGAATATTTGAAGGCTTAGCTTTTACTAATTTTATCGAATCTTTTTTTTGTACTATAACTGGTGCAATTTGTTTTGAATGCTGTTCCTCCCATTTCACACGCGCCCATTTGTACGGTCCTTCAAAAGTAGTAAGTTGACCTTGATCTAACCATGCAGTTTTAGGAAATAATTTATTTAAAAAGTATCGATCGTGCGAAACCGCTAAAATTGTGCCCTGAAAGTCATCCAATGCATCCTCTAGTACTTCTCGTGAATCAATATCCAGATGATTCGTTGGTTCATCTAGCATCAATAGGTTGATATCTTGATGCATAAGTTGAGCAAGTCGCAGGCGCATACGTTCACCCCCACTCAAATCTCCCACTCGTTTAAATACATCTGGTCCGTAAAACATAAACTTCGCAAGTATGTGGCGAGCATCCCCCTCTAAAACGTTAACCTCACTGCGAAATACATCAATTAGCTTTGCTTTTCGATCCATCATTTCGAAGTGTTGGGATAAAAAACCAACTCGGACATTACTGCCTAAACGAACCTTTCCTGAATCCATCGGTATTTCTTGCAGAAGTGATTTTAATATCGTTGATTTCCCAGTTCCATTTTGTCCAACAATGGCAACACGTTCTTTCCAATATACATATAAATTTGCTTCTTGTAGCAACATTTTTTCTCCATATGATTTCGACACTTGTTCCATAATAACTACTTCTTTCCCACTTCTAGGAGCCGCTTCAAACGATAAGCTCATCTTCTTTGGATCTATCAGTGGTTTTCTAACTTTCTCCATTCTTTCTAGTGCACGTTCCATATTTCTCGCTTGCCTGTGAAGCCCAGCGTTTGGCGGAACTGCCTCATTTGCCCATATTCTTAGTCGCTTAATAGCTTCTTTCATTTTCTTTATCTTTTTTTGTTGTTCTTCATATTCTTGGAACTCACGCATTAATGCTTCTTCTTTTTCGATAATAAAAGATGAATAATTTCCATGATATAAAGTTATTTCTCCTTCTTCTAAGTCTGCAACTTTCGTAACAACTTGATCTAGAAAATATCGATCATGCGAAATAATAACTACAGTACCCGAATAAGAAACTAAATATTGTTCTAACCATTCAACTGCAAATAAATCTAAATGGTTCGTAGGCTCATCTAATAATAATAAATCAGGTTTCATTAACAAGAGCTTTCCAAGCATAATTTTCGTCTGTTCTCCACCGCTTAATGTCGTAAAGGGTTGATGGACAAAGGTGGATAATTGCAGACCTTCTATGACTTTATTAATTTCCGAATCGATTGCATATCCATTCCGATTCGTGAATTCCTCTTGAATATCTCCGTATAATTGTAGTAATTTCTCTAACTCATTAGGAGCTGCGGTGGCTAGTCTTTCTTCGAGTTCTTTCATCTTTGTTTGTATTTGCATTAATTCCTCAAATGCTGTATTTAATACATCGAAGCCAGATACGTCTTCTGAAAATGAAGGTATTTGTGCTAAATAGCCAATTTTTGTACCTTTTTTGAAATGAATGCTTCCTTTGTCTGGTAATTCCACCCCAGTGATTAATGTCAGTAGCGTTGTTTTTCCACTACCATTCCGTCCAACTATCCCTAATTTATCTCCAGTTTTAATGGATAAAGACAAATTTTCGAAAACTGTATTTCCTCCGAGCATTTTACTTATTTCTTGTATAGTACATATCATATTTTCCGCTTCCTCTCATCTCTGAATTAGCTGGAAGCATTTTTCTGCATAGAAAAAAGACTGCATATAAGCAGTCTTCTCCCAAAATATGGTTCAGAAAGAATGACTTATCAGCTGTGAAATTCATTTAATTGACTAAAAATGGACAGACTAGTCCCGTTAATACCAATTCCATGAGTAATCGCACAAGATGTGGATAAAAATTCCAATATAAATCTATGTGCATTCACAGCGTTTTTCATTCTTTCTTCACCTCCGTTCAGTTTATTTAGAATATTTTAACACATATTTTACTTCTTTACAAATAATTTTTCACTATTTGTCAAAAAGATGGTCATTATTTTCATTTTTATCTGGAATTCCAACGTCATTTTCCATATCCACTTTTTTATTTCCTGTATTTGGCACCGTATTTGAATTTGCATTACCATTGATTTGGGTCTCAGGATTAGGTGGTCCATTAGAATTTCTGTTAAAACCACAAGCAGATAAACTTAGCGTTAGGACAATTAGAAGGACGACCAAAAATTTCCGCATAACATCTCTCCTTATTTTTCATTATATTGCCCATTAATTAATAAATTATGCGCAAAAAAACTCCAGCTGAATTTCACTGGAGTGTTAAAAAAATGGGTTATTCTTCAATATCAAAGTAAATTTCGTCTTCGTCATTATATTCCGTTCCATTTTCAAATAAAACGGTTGTACGTAATATTAAGTTTGTTACTTCGTTATTTCCATCTGGCAACCATCGCTCATCAGGCATAATTTCAAAAGGGATCATTTGCATGTCTTTTGATGCTGACGAGCCAACTAGTTCGATAGAATGCTTGGAAACGATTTTGGAGATTTCTCCGTTTATTAATTTAAAAACTTCTAGTTTAATGTTTTCTATTGACACGTCATCGTGAACTCCGTCAATATAAATTGTTCCGGAAAGGTTAATCCCATGCTCAATATAAGGGTGATCCACAACTGTATCAATTTTAAACGTTTGTACTTTTATGGAGGATTCAAACTTCTTCGTCATTTCTCTCAGTCCACCTTGTTATTTGTATACTCATAATGTTTTTCTATATTCGATTCATATCTATTATAACGCTTTTTAAATAAAGTATAAAAATGCGAAACAATTACTTTTAATATTGCATACCCTGGAATCCCTAAAATTACACCTGGTACACCAAACAATGACCCCGAGGTAATTAAAACAAAAATAATCGTAATTGGATGAATATGTAGTGATTTACCCATAATTTGAGGGGAGATAAACTTTCCTTCCACTAATTGAACAACTGTCCATACTATCGCAAGTTTGATTAACATAAAATGTGGCGTAACTAATGCAATGATTGCAGCTGGTGTTATTGCTATAACAGGACCTAAATATGGAACAACACTTGTCACCATTGCTATTACTCCAAGTAACAACGCATAGTCCATTCCAATAATTGTAAATCCAATATAGATCATAAAACCGATACACATAGAAACTAATATTTGGCCTTGGATATATGAGCTAATTTGTTTATCAATATTTTTAAATACGGAATGTAAATCATCCCTCATACGAGGTGGAAATAACTTCATAATATGTTGTGGTAACTTTTCTCCGTCTTTCAATAAATAAAAAAGGATAAAAGGAACCATTACTATAGATAAGATAAAGCTTGTTACTGCACCAACAATAGAGGTTATTCCACTTGCAATACTTGCAACAGTACTTTGAAACAACTTGCTTATTTCAGTTGGTACATTTTTCAATAAATCCATTACATCATTTTCAATTTGTAAATAATAATCTGCTACAAAGGAGGTTCTTAAAAAAGTATCTAAAGAATTAAGCAATTGAATAATGTAATTAGGTAATTCATCCACTAATCGAATGGATTGTGCTTTCAAAAATGGAAAAACTAAAAAAACAAGTAATGTGATTAATCCTATTAATGCTAGGAAGATGATTAATATTCCCCAAACTCGTGGAATATTAATTTTCTCTATGAGTCGCAAAATCGGTCTTAGTAGATAATATGCAATGACTGCTAATATTATGGGTAAAATCACATTCCCTAAAAATACAGTTAATGGAATAAAAACAAAAGATATTTTTTCATACACCATCACGACTACACCAATTAGCAACAGCATTATTAGCGTAAAAAAGGTATTACGTCCTCCTAGAAATTTTATGTACCTGGTAGAAAAAAAAGAAGGTTTTTCAGGCTCCACTCTTATCAAACTTCCTTTCCTATGTACTTTTATTTTACGGAGGATGACGAAGATTAGCAATGCATAAGTATTACTTTTCTTCTAGAAATTCAGAAACTGCAGCTTTATTTTTTTCTTTATTAATTTCTATAACTGACCCAGCGTGAGAATAACTGTTAAATGAATAGGTTCCTTCTACTGGAATTGTTAATTTTTCAATTTCCAGTTTACCGCTCGTAATCGCATCTAAAACTCGTTTAATCTTATCTGTTTTTGTATAATCGGTTTCTATATACCCTTCAGCTGCTCCTACAAACTTGGGTACATTTGGCAAGTTTTTTACGGAAAGTACTTCATTTTTTAAAGCTTCCATCACGAGTTGTTGTCTAGATACTCTACCAAAATCACCTTCTGAATCATGACGAAACCTTGAATACCCAAGTAATTCTTTTCCAGACAAATCATGTTGCCCCTTCGTGAGCGATACACCAATTTTCTCAGACATATCTTTCTCTACTGTAATAGGTACTCCATTTGGAGCAATAATGTCTACTAGTGATTCAAAACTGCTAAAGTCGATTAAGGCGTAATGATGTATAGGAATATCAAACATATTTTGCAACGTTGTTGTTAATAGTTGGACGCCACCTAAATAATAAGCAGTATTTAATTTATACGATTTATACCCTGGAATTTCTGCATATATATCGCGCATAAATGAAATTATTTTCACATCATTTTTCTTTTTGTCCCACGAGACAAGCATCATTGTATCTGTTCGAGCTTTATCCTCACCTCTTGAATCTACTCCAAGAACTAAAATATTTTCTCTTTCTCCTGCACTTTGCTTATCGCCAGTAAAATCCTCAGTCTTTAGTTTTTCACCACTAGCTAAATTATGTCCAATGGAGTACTGGATAAACGTATAAATACCGCAAATTAACACCGTAAATGCGAGTAAAAACACGACAATTCTACCCACTCTTAACTTTCTTTTCGGCCTGGACCTTGTTTGACCTCTTTGAGTTTCATCCATGCTAAAATCTCTCCTTTATATACCTATCATAACGTTTTTTACGTAGGTTTGTTTCAGTTTTTTGTCTATCTTCTCATGAAGTGGTAAAATAAATTTTACAAGATTAGGAGGGATACTAGTGATAGAAAAAGCAACGTTTGCAGGAGGCTGTTTTTGGTGCATGGTGAAGCCATTTGATTCATGGGATGGTATACATAAAGTGACGTCAGGATATATGGGTGGACATCTAGAAAATCCAACTTATGAAGATGTAAAAAAAGGTAGTTCTGGGCACTTAGAAGTCGTCGAAATTCAATTCGATCCTACCATTTTTTCATATGATCAACTTCTTGAGATTTTTTGGCAACAAATTGACCCTACTGATGGAGGAGGTCAATTCCAAGACCGCGGAGAAAGTTATACATCTGCTATATTCGCCCATTCAGAGGAGCAAAAAATAAAAGCCGAAAAATCAAAAGAATTATTGGCAGCAAGCGGTAAATTTTCAAAGCCTATCTTAACGCCAATTAGAGAAGCTAAAGTTTTCTACGAAGCAGAAGAATATCATCAAGACTATTATAAAAAGAGTCCAAAACATTATAAAGAGGATCGTGCCCAATCAGGTCGAGATGAATTCCTTGCAAAAAATTGGAATGAATGACAAGTTAAATAGAGAATTTATAGCTGAACAATCATTTCATAGTTGTTCAGCTTTTCTTTCAAATTATAGTGTTTGAAATATTTACAAGAAATATGCGTATCTTGTCTTTACTATTTTCTAAATGCAACAAACTAAACATTGGCTACACTTTGTCATCCGCATTATGCTTCTATATCATTCTTTAAAAAATCAGTGTTCATAATTCCTCACTTGTTAATTCTTCCTTAATAAAAATACCTAATTTACCGCCATTCATGTTATAATAATAGCATTGTGAATTTTAGGAGGTACTACCATGATTGCAGTAAGTAATGTAAGTCTTCGTTTTGGTGATCGAAAGTTATTTGAAGACGTAAATATAAAGTTTACTCCAGGTAACTGTTATGGATTAATCGGTGCAAATGGAGCAGGAAAGTCAACGTTTATCAAAATATTATCTGGGGAAATTGAAGCCCAAGAAGGTAATGTTATTATGAATCCTGACGAACGTTTGGCTATTTTAAAACAGAATCACTTCGAATATGAAGAATACACTGTTTTAGAAACAGTTATGATGGGTCATAAACGTTTATACGAAGTAATGAATGAAAAAAATGCTATTTATATGAAAGAAGACTTCTCTGATGAAGACGGCATGCGTGCGGCTGAATTAGAAGGCGAATTCGCTGATTTAAATGGTTGGGAAGCAGAATCAGAAGCAGCTATTCTTTTACAAGGATTAGGTATTCCTGATAGCATGCACCAAAAGAAAATGGCTGAACTAACTGGTTCAGAAAAAGTAAAAGTGTTATTATCTCAAGCGTTATTCGGTAAACCGGATGTTCTTTTACTCGATGAGCCTACTAACCATCTAGACATTAAAGCAATTCAATGGTTAGAAGATTTCCTTATCAACTTTGATAATACGGTTATTGTTGTATCCCATGACCGTCACTTCTTAAACAAAGTATGTACACATATTGCGGACTTAGACTTCAGTAAAATTCAAGTCTATGTTGGGAACTATGATTTCTGGTATGAGTCAAGCCAACTAGCTACAAAACTAGCTTCTGACCAAAATAGTAAAAAAGAAGAAAAGATTAAAGAACTTCAAGCGTTTATTGCGCGATTTAGTGCAAATGCATCTAAATCAAAACAAGCAACTTCTCGTAAAAAAATGTTAGATAAAATAGAGCTAGATGATATTAGACCATCTTCACGTAAATATCCATATGTAAACTTCTCGATGAAACGTGAAATTGGTAATGATATTTTACAAGTTCAAGATTTAGGCTATAAATTTGAAGGCGAAAGACTTCTAGAAAAAGTGAATTTTACATTGAATAAAGATGATAAAATTATTCTTCTTGGTGGCGAATTAGCAAAATCTGCTTTACTTCGTGTCCTTGCAGAAGAAGAAGAGCCTCAAGAAGGGTCTATCCGTTGGGGTGTAACGACTACACGTGCATACTTCCCTCTTGATAATGCTAAATATTTTGAAGGAAACGAGCCATCTCTAGTAGACTGGTTACGACAATACTCTCCAGATGATGAAAGTGAAACATTTTTACGTGGATTCTTAGGACGTATGTTATTCTCTGGTGAAGAAGTGAAGAAAAAGCCAGCTGTGCTTTCAGGTGGAGAAAAAGTTCGCTGTATGCTATCTAAAATGATGCTATCAGAGTCAAATGTACTTTTACTTGACGAACCAACTAACCATTTGGACTTGGAATCTATTCAAGCATTAAATAATGGATTAACTGTATTTAAAGGTGCAATGATCTTTACTTCACATGACCATCAGTTTATTCAAACAATTGCTAACCGTGTCATTGAAATCCGTGAAGACGGATCTATATTTGATAAGCAGTTAACATATGATGAATATTTAGAATGGAAAGACCAACAAAAGTAAATGCTTAAGGGGCTTTATCAGCCCCTTAAGCATTTTTTGTTGATTTCTTTATAAATCTACTGAGTAACGATCTTGCAGGAATTTTCCCAAGCAATGTGTTACTTGTTTCAGAAATCTTTTTTAAAGTGTCTAATAAGTTCGTATCCCCAACCCAATGCTCTTCAATTATTTCCGAAGAAAACTTATTTAACAACATATTTATGATAAAAGTTGCAACAATTATATCATCTATAAAACCACCCGGTCCTATCAAACCCTCTGGTAGAAGGTCTATTGGTGAAATGAAATATAAAATACCACTGCCAATTAATGTTTTACTCTTCCTATCAATTCTATTATCTAGCATCGCTTTTATGAGCAAATGAAACAAATCTGGTGCAAATAATAAGTAAGGTGCTAACTTACTTTTTTTTCCGGATTTTGTAGATAAAAAATCAGATACTCTTGAACGTAGCTTCTCATAAAAATCCTGCTGTTTCTCATATGTTGGTAATTCTCTTTTTAAATCTATCTCCACAGAAATCTCCCCTTTCCTATTTTACTATACCAAAAAATGGCGAAAATGAAACATAGGACTTTAATACACGTCTAAAACATTCAATAAAGTGCTTAAATAAGAAGCTCTAACACAGAATTAGCTTCTTTTATCATTATTATCTAGTTAACTGAAACAATTTCATAATTCAAAGTTGGAGCTTAAAACACGTAAGATATTTAAGTGAAATGTGAGAATATGTATAATATACTTCATAAATCTGCATGATCTCCGCTATCGGCGGGGTGAGCGATGAGCCATCACAGCCGCTTTCGATGTCTCATTTGTTTCACTCATGAGGGCACTGAAAAAGTCACTATTAAAAAAATAAAAATGAAATCCCATATTTACATCAATTTTTAGGGTGTTAGTGGGGATTTCAGACCAATTATGAGTTAAATATACTTCTCAAGTGGTGACTTTATTTTCTGAATTTTGGTTTTTCAGTGGCCTCTCACTTATACCGCTGGAGTAGCCGCCTGTCGCTCCAATCAATAAAATAATCATTGCTCATGTTTAAATAATTAAATGCTAGTTATGAAATTAACTCAACTATCTCCTATTTACTTTATAAAATATTCGTTTAAAGCTTGTTGTAAAGTTCCGTAAGTTTTCGTTTCTTTTTCAAATGTGATACCTAACTTAATCATTTGTCTGACGACTACAGGTCTTAAGCCGGTGATGATACTTTGGCAACCCATCATGGAGGTTCCAGAAATCATTTTCATAAGCTTGTCAATTATCTCGGTTTCCATTTCCGCAACGCCGGATAAGTCAATTATTAAGGTTTGGATATGCAGTCTTCCTATTTCTGATAATACCTTTTCCTCAAGAATAGTGGTTCTAAAGGAGTCAACTGAGCCAATTAAAGGCAAGATACACATGTTAGGAGTGATCGGAATAATAGGAACAGATAAGTTTTCAACTACTTCTCTTTGAGCACTTATTAATGCATCCTTATATGTCGAATAATTAATGAAAAATCATTAGCGTTGCATAAAAATTTTAATCATTTGTCAAAAGAGACGAAATACCCAACTTGTGTAGAAGTCGGAATATTCCGAACTATGTTTGATTTTAATTTTTAAAAAAAGTCAAAGCAGCTATAATTGGTAGCCCTTATCCACATTTTGTAAATTATTTATAATTTATACGAACTAGAAAATTGGATCATACGTTAAATCGTCTAAATGCTCCACCTCTCTTTCATCGAACTGTCTGACAATGTGCTGAAATTCTCTTTCCCAGTCGTACTTTTTACGCCCATTTGATGTTCTTGTGGGTGGTCTAAATAGAGCTTTTACAAATGCATTAAATGGCTTGAAAAGTAAGTTTTGAAGCGTTTCTTTTACATCTAAAAGAGGTCCTTCATGGTTTAATCTCAGTTGTAGTAAGACTTGTAAGCAATAGGTGATGAGCGCGATCCAAATTTGCGTGTACACGGCGTTTTGACTTTTTCCATAGAAGCTTTTGATTTTTAAGTGCTGCTTCATCCATTTGAAAAACGTTTCGATTTTCCAACGATAGCGATATAAATCGCCTACTTCTTTAGCGGATAAATCAAAACAATTAGTAAGAATGATGATGTCATTTTCTTCGCTATCTTTTGTTTGGATTAATCTCACAGGGTTTTGCATCTTGGTCCCATTTTGCTCATTGCCTAGAATGACTTCTTGATCCGAGAAGATATGATTTTCTACGTCTGGTATTTGTTCGTTGAGTACTTCGATTTTCGCATTTTTCTTAAGTCGCGTAATGAAGGGAATCCCTCGATCACAAAGCACATCATACTGTTGATAGTCTGTATAGCCTCTGTCAAACAGATGAATCGCATCGGAGTCAATATCAACTAACTTGTTCATTTGCGTGCGATCTGCGTGTTTTGCCGGTAGAATTACCGCCTGGTCTGGAAGAGTCACATCTTTTGTGACAACCACGCGCAAATGAAGTCGAACACCTGCTTTTGTTTTTCGAAACGTTGCCCAAGGATATTGACTTAGACTCATCGATATTGTAGAAGAATCAATGACAAGCAGCTTACGAATATCGCGAAGAATTGGTTCGTTACTTTTCATCTTCGACTGAATGGAAACGACGAGGTGACGAAAGACTTTTTCAAATATTGCCGGTGTTAGCAAGGATTGTTTACGTGAAAGCTGTGAATCACTGATGGCATCCATCTGAATAAACGTTTGAAATTCTTCCGTATCTTTGAGGTGTTTCGCTAACTTTTTCATCGATTTTTTTTCATTTACCTGTGCAATGATAAACAGCTGAAGAAACTTGTAAGCAGTCAACTTTTTAACGTAATGATCAAGATTTATAACGTTTATGATTTTGGAAAATGTTTTTTCATCTAATACATTTAGTAATTCATTTAGTGTGGATTTTGTGGTATCCTTATCCATGGTGAGCTCCTTTTAATTGGGATTTGGACAGAACTACCAAACCTAATTATAAGGAGTTTTTTTGTGGAATGGAATAACAAATAGTGTAATAATTTTAGATATAAAGACTCTTGATAAATGATGTTTTAATTTATTGCAATGTTAATGATGAAAAATACATTTAAAAAGTGATCAATTCTATTATTGAGTAGTTTTTCCAGATCAAAGATTGTATCTATAGTCAACTTTTGTGTAGCTTTGGTGTATTCCTGTATGAAACTCCACAGTGTTCTGCGAATGGCTTGAACCCATTCAAGTTTAAAATAGAGTGTCAATGAATGTGTTGCCCATGCAATTCCTTCTTGTTTTGCAAAAGCTTGAAGCTCATCCTGTTTCTCACCATCTATTACATAATAAATTAGCCTGTGTGCATTGTTGATAAGATCGATATCTCCAACTCTTAAAATATCATTTATTTTATCTCTTACATTTACAGCTTGGTCTAATAATTTACTTTCGAAGCGTTTTTTATTTACTTCAAAAAAATCATTAAAATTCTCATCTAAAAATTCCTTTTCCAAAGCTTTTCCCCCTTAAAAATAGTATTCTCCCAACTTTATAAATAACCTAAATAAGTATTCACTAAACTCCATTGAGAAAAAATTTATCTTTTAATTTCATACTTCTTATTTTCCACAAAAAAAGAAGCTCTCCATTGTTCGAAGAACTTCTTTTCTATCATTATAGTTTTGTTACGTTTGCAGCTTGTGGTCCGCGGTTACCTTCTACTACTTCAAATTCAACTTTTTGACCTTCTTCAAGGGATTTGAATCCTTCTCCTTGAATAGCAGAAAAATGTACAAATACGTCATTTTCCCCTTCTACCTCGATAAAACCAAATCCTTTTTCAGCATTAAACCATTTTACAGTACCTTGTTTCATCCCATTACCTCCAAAAAATTAATCAATACATGAAGAATAAAAAATTCACATATTCCATGAAGTACCGATATCACATCGATCACTACATAGGATATGTGAATTAAAAATACGGTTTCTCACTATGGATTGTTAATTAAATTATATCATTTGGATAAAAATAGTCAATAAATAATTTTATAATTCTAAATCGTTTACTTAATTTCATTCCAAATGATTCCATGGTAAATTTGGAGATCTTCATCACAATAATCGCAAAAACATTGTTCCTGCACAGACCAGAATGCCCAATATTTATCATCTTTGGTCTTTTCCATAGGAAACTCTTTTCGCAATTCATTAAGTCTTTTATTTAAATAAGCTATCCCCTCATCCTTCTTTTCAAATAATGTTTTTTCAATTATATGCTCTTGCCAACCTTCAAATGCCCACCAAGGTTCGAAGTCTGCCTTCATGTATATAATTTGATACATTTTATCCCCTCTAACATTAATTATTAACTCATATATTACTGCTATAATTTAGAAAGTCTACTTAAATGACTTACTCGAATAAATAAAATTGAAAAACAAGCAAATATCAGTTAAGTTATAGAGAATACAATTTTTGTGCCAAGGGGAAGGAGAAGATACTTATGAAAAGACGAGCACATATTCATATGTACGGTGATGTAAATGGTGTTGGTTTCCGTTTTCTTGTGAAACAAAAAGCACAGTCTCTTGGTTTAAAAGGAATATGTAAACAAAATGAAGAGAAAGAAATAATTATAGACATTGAAGGCAATACGAAAAGCTTGGAAGAATTTTTAAATTATATTCAAAAAGGTGTATCTCCAGTTACGAAAAAAAACTCATTTGAAATTGAATTTTTTGAGGATATAATTGGATATACGACGTTGAAAACGGACATCGTATAAGTATTTCTTTTTCAAGCAAAATGAAACCTTCTTCCTTATCATTCGTATTATAAATTGTAGATAAAAGGAGGTAACCAATTATGAGTGAAGTAGCTCATTCATTCTTTCGACACTTTTTAAATATACCTATTATGGTATCATCCTGGTTCATCTTCTTTTTTGCATTTGGCTCAGGCTTTTTCCTTAGTTCTGCCCTTGGTTTAGGTGTTTATTTAGTATCGAATATTAGTATTAAGAAATTGCAACAACATAGAATTATGAAAAAACATCAATTGACACATTCTGAGTATTTCTTCATACAAAATCAATTAAAAGAAGCCAATAAAAAAGTCCGAACACTTAATAGTCAATACTTAAAAGTAAGATCAATTAGTTCTTTTAAACAATTATTCGAAATGAATAGACTGGCAAAACGGATTATTTCATTAGTGAAAGGGAATCCACGTAAATTTTATCAAGCGGAGAACTTTTTCTATGCTCATTTAGATTCGGCAGTAGAGCTTACTTCTAAATATTCATTATTAGTAGCTCAGCCAGTTAAAAACAGCGATATGAAATTTGCTTTACAAGATACACGGGACACATTACAAGCGATCAATACAGTAATGGAAGAAGACTTAAAAGACGTCCTAGCATCAGATATTGAGCACCTTAAAATGGAATTAGATTTTGCTAAGCTGTCTGTCGGAGTAAAAGAACGACCTTTATATGTAAAAGGAGAATCAGAAGATGAACGAAAAACTAGCGAGTTCAAATAATGACTTTTTGATGGATGAATTATTAGATAGTCCATTTGAAATGACGTCATCAAAAGAACAATCCCTCACAACTAATACAACTGAACCAACTCCAACAAAACTGATTGATCGTTTATCAGAAGTGGAACAACAAAAAGCTCGTCAATTGGCTGAGCAAATTCCTGCGGGTAATTATGAAGCAATTTTAACGTATGGAGCAAATGCGCAAACGGAGCTTTCCCGATTTTCACAACAAATGTTAGATCATGTGCAAAAGAGAGATATTGGTCCAGTTGGTGATATTTTAGGCGATTTAATGCATAAGTTATCTGAAATAAATCCCGAAGAACTTTCTGCTTCAAAAAAATCAGGTATCAAAAAACTTTTTCACCGGGTAAATCGTTCGGTACAAGAAATGATGACGAAATATCAAAAACTGAGCACACAAATTGATCGAATTGGTATTCAACTAGAACATTCCAAACGTGGATTAGTAGAAGATGTTCATATGCTGGACAAACTTTACGAACAAAATAAAACGTATTTCCAAGCTTTAAACGTTTATATTGCTGCTGCGGAATTAAAAAAAGAAGAAATAACGAACGTAACTATTCCAGAACTCCGTAGAAAAGCAGAAATTTCCAATGATCAAATGGCTTATCAAGAAGTAAACGATATGGCACAATTTTTGGATCGATTGGAAAAAAGAGCTTATGACCTACAATTGTCTCGACAAATTACGATTCAAAGTGCGCCGCAAATTCGTATGATTCAACAAACAAACCAAACGTTAGCGGAAAAAATACAGTCGTCTATTATGACATCTATTCCACTTTGGAAAAATCAAATTGCGATTGCCTTAACACTTAATCGCCAACAAAAAGCAGTAGAAGCACAAAAGCAAGTGACAAAAACAACGAATGATTTACTATTAAAGAATTCTGAAATGCTGAAAGTAAACAGTATTGAAACGGCAAAGGAAAATGAACGAGGTATTGTAGAAATAGATACATTAAAGAAAACGCAAGAAAACCTTCTACAAACAATCGAAGAGACATTACGTATTCAAGCAGACGGTCGTGTAAAACGAAAAGCTGCAGAAATAGAAATCGGTCGTATGGAAGAAGAACTAAAACAACGTCTACTTCTTATAGCTGAGCAATCACAAAACCGTCCTTCCTAGGAAAGACGGTTTTTTATATGTTTTGGATTGTACATTCTTCATAAGATCCATTACAAATCAATCCATGTCCGTAGATAGCTTGCTCTTGGATAGCGTGGTTGCTCTCGCATCATCGGCGAGGGCTCTCGGATGTCCTGGGTTTGCTCTCGCACCGGAGACGTTTGTGAAGAAAAGTTGCTCTTAGTAGACGTTTATTCTATTCTTACGTACTTTTCACAACATGATGTAACATTTTCTTTAGTAGTCTTAATGTTTCTTCTGAAAATTTTTCTAAGGATGAAGCGGCAGCTGTCTTTTTTCCAAAGATTAAATGAAACAAATTTAATTGCTCTTCTGATGCTTCCATATCATTCAAAAACAAATGCAAAACGGATATATTCTTTCTTTCAAGCTCGACCACTGCTTCTGCTGTATCCATAATACCATTTTGTGCATAACCAAACGCAGATGGCTCTCCGTCCGAAAACATGAGAATGAATTTATGTTGTTCAAGTCTGTGTTCTATCCTTTTCCCCATCCATCTAAGTGCAAATCCATCGCGATTATCTTCATGCGCTTCTATCGAAAGAATCTGCAATCCATTATCTTTTTGTCCATCTTCTAACTTATGAACCCATTCAAATGTATTTGGTTGACTCTTTTCCGAAGCTTCAAATGCATCTTCATAGTGGACAACTATTTCATGTGTAATCTGAAGCTTTCTTAATACATCATGAAATAAGAGAACGGCTTTCTTGGTTTCTTCCAACTTGTCTTGCATAGATGCAGATCCATCTACAAGTAATCCGAATACTGCGTTTAATTGCTTACTTGGAGCTGTCTTTTTATAAAACGGCTTTGGTCGCTCTTCTGTCCAGAGTACTGTCTGTTTAGAAGATAATCGACCTTTTGCTAAATTTACTCGCTTCTCTATCTTTTTCTGTTCCATTCGTTTTTTCATTTCTTCTACGAAAGCTTTTACGTAAGGAGCTTGTTCCTGTCGATATGATTGTAATAATAACTTGTCATTGGAAGTCGGGATCGAATTTAAACGTTTTTCTTCAAAAACAACATGTAAATGCTCTTTTCCAAATGCTTTGCCTGCTTTTTTTGCTTTATTTGAATTCTTTTTGGAATGTTCATCTTGCTTTAATTCTGTTGTATTGCCAGCTGATTGTCCTTGTCCAATCTCTGTAATATCATGCCCCTCTTTGCCCTCTACTGCTGAAATACTTTGATCTGCTTTACCATCTTTGCCATGTTCCAGTTCATATTGCAAATGAACGCCATTTTCCTTTTCATTTTCTCTATGCCAGCTTCGAAATATTTCTTCTATCGTATCTTTCTTTGCCTCTTCCCCGGCTTCAGCATCTTTCATCCCTTGATGATAGTGAAAGGGGGTTGTAGGTAGATCAAAAGGTGAAAGGATAGAATAATAGTCATGTAAAGTATCTTCTTTTATATAGTCATTCAATAAATAATATAACGCATACACAACGTTAATAGATGATTGGGAGTCTTTATTTTCATATACTTTTTGGATAATGTTATTTGCCTGTTGAAAAATTGCTGGCCCATTTACATGCATTGTGCCTTCATAAAGACTTATATAAATATAACTAATAAATGCATCTGCTAGAAATCCCTTTTGGCTATTTACTACTAATTGTTGTTTATGAAAAGCCAAGTACATTTGAATTCGTTTAGCAAATAGTTTAACCGTACCTACTCTTTTTTTCTGGATCTTTTCCATTAAGCGAAACTCTTCTAAACAAAAGACTAATTGGTCCATCCATTTTGCAAGTGTAACTGGACGTTCAGAGAGATATACTTTCCATGCATTAATGTCAAAATCTTTCCAAAACCCTTCAGTTAATAAGTAAATATCAGATAATCTTCCTGCATCCATCATACTCTGTTCTCTGTGTCTCCAAAAGACACTGATCGAGATCATTTGTTCTTCTGGTTGAAATTCCATTAACTTTCGTTCATTAACCATTAGCATTCCATTTTTTGTTAATGCTTTTGCAACATTTTCATAATGCATTAGTTGTCTTGCATCGATTGTTTCATTGTTAAATTGAATAAAACGATTAACAGAGGGCATCTATATACCTCACTTCATCCAAGAAGAGGCTAATTCTAATACTAGCTTTTTCTCTTGTTCATCCTCTAACTTTTCAGCGATAGCATAGGTAATTGCTCGTAGTGGCTCAATGAATTGGGCCAACTCCATAGCATGTTGTAGGCTTCTAATAGAGGCCGCTTCTTCCGACAATAACCCTTGCTTCACTTGTTCCATTAAATCTGTTGCTAAATTTAACATAAGTGAATGTAATTCTTTAGGAGCAAATGGATATAAATCGCTCCAGAGGTTTCCGAGTAGTTCACCCGAAATATATGGAACGGAAAAAGATACAAAACGATTTTTTAATGCTTCATTCATAGGTGTCGTACCAATATATCCTTCATTTATCGCCGCAATAACGGAAAAGTCAGGATGCGCTTTAATCACTTCACCAGTAAAAGGATTAGTAAGCATCCTACGGTAATCCAATACGCTATGTAAAATAGGTAATGTCTCCGATTTTGCCATATTAATCTCATCAATATATAAAATATGTCCTTTTTTCATCGCTTCAATTACAGGACCTTCCACAAACTCTATCGAGTTAAGTCCATCCTTCAAAACGATTGTTTTAAATCCTATTAATGCCTCTGCATCTAAGTCTACAGAACAGTTAATACTTTGCACCGGTTGCGAAAAAATCTGAGATACTGTTTCGGCAAGCTTTGTTTTCCCTGCCCCTGTAGGACCTTTTAGTAAAATAGGCTTTTTCAATGTTACGGCAATTAACACGTCATCTAATAAGTGTTCATTTGGAGATACATATCCACCAGTTCCTATTAGTTGACGATCTCCTTCACTATGATTTCTATTTAAACGAATCTTTCTTTCTTTTTCAATCAGATCAATCATATATTAATTCTCCCTCTAATAAAAAAAGCCGATGAAATTCATCGGTTTTTTTATTGAAAATATTCTTTGTAGTAGCCGCCGATTTTACTTGTATTATCGATGACAAATAGAAACTCTTCTGTTTCATTTTTTACTTCGTATGTTTTGCCAACAGTTAGTACATTACTTACTAAGAATTTTTTAGCATCTGTATGAACACATGTAACTGTTTTAAGTGTTGGTGAAGTTATCCAATTATTATGTATCATCTAACCACTTCCTTTACTTAATAGTATACGATTGTAATCCTCATAATTCAATAAATGCCTATAAAAAAATGCAGACATACCATTAGATATGTCTGCATTTTTACTAATTAAGAATTTAACATTAAGTCTTCTGGGCTTTCTAGAAGTTCTTTTACCATTTTTAAGAATCCAACTGAATCTTTTCCGTCTATTACGCGGTGGTCATAAGATAATGCCACATACATCATTGGACGAATTTGAATTTCTTCTCCAACAGCGATTGGACGCTTTTGGATAGTATGCATTCCAAGGATACCAACTTGCGTACCATTTAATATAGGAGTAGAAAGTAATGAACCGAATACGCCACCGTTTGTGATTGTAAATGATCCACCAGACATATCAGAAAGAGCTAATTTATTATCACGCGCTTTTTTCGCTAATTGACCAATATTATCTTCGATTTCTGCAAAGTTTTTACGATCTGCATCACGAACGATTGGTACTACTAATCCACCTTCAGTTGATACTGCGATTCCGATATCATAGAAGTTGTTTTTAACAATGTAATCTCCGTCAATTTGTGAGTTTACATATGGATATTTTTTAAGTGCAGCAACAACAGCTTTTGTAAAGAATGACATAAAGCCAAGACGTACATCGTGATCATCAAAGAATTTATCTTTTTTACGAGAACGTAATGCCATTACATTCGTCATATCAATTTCATTGAATGTCGTTAACATAGCAGTGCTTTGTCTTACTTCTAATAAACGAGAAGCAATTGTTTGGCGACGGCGAGACATTTTCTCGCGAGTAAAACGACCATCGTCTTCTGGTGTAGCAGTAGCTGCTGTAGTAATAGCTGCTTTTGTAGCTGCCGGTGCTGTACTATGAGCTGATACGTCTTGAACACGTACGCGTCCCATCGGATCAACTGGTGAAATTTCACTTAAGTTAATGCCTTTTTCACGAGCTAATTTACGAGCTGCTGGGCTTGCTATTGTACGATCTTGTTCAGATGTAGTTTCAACCGCAACAGGAGCTGCTTTAGGGGCTTCAGTTTGTGCAGAAGCTTCTGGTGCTTTTGTTTCAGCAGCTGGTGCAGATGCGGCTGATCCAGATCCAGCACCTACTCTTGCAATTACCTGACCTACTTGAACGGTATCGCCTTCTGCTGCAAGTAATTCACTTACAACTCCAGCCTCTTCAGAAATTACTTCAACGTTTACTTTATCTGTTTCAAGTTCAACGATGAACTCACCTTTTTCAATTGTATCACCTGGTTGTTTTAACCATTGTGCAATGGTACCCTCTGTAATTGATTCTGCTAATTCTGGAACTATAATATCTGCCACTTGAATTTCCTCCTCTAATCTTTCCTTGCTTAAATGCTTTTCACTGCTTCTTCTATTATACGTGCTTGTTCTACTTTATACGTGTCAATATCACCTTCAGCAGTACTTGAACGATCTACACGTCCAACGTATGAGATTTCTTTCCCATTCGCAAGTTCAAGTAAATATGGTAGTGCAAAATTCCAAGAACCTTGGTTTTTAGGTTCTTCTTGAGCCCAAACAAGTTGTTTCGCGTTTGGATATTGTTCGATTATAGCTTGAAGTTTCTCAGTAGGGAAAGGATACAGTTGTTCTATTCGAACAATATGCAAATGATCATATCCGGCTCCGTCTTTCACTTTATCCGCTAAATCAATTGCCAATTTACCGTTTGCAAAAACAATTTTTTGAACTTTTTTCGTATTTTTACCTAGACCTGGTTGTTCAATTACTGTTTCAAATTGACCTGTAGTTAACTCTGCTACATCTGCTCCTACTAATGGATGACGCAACAATGATTTTGGAGATACAATAATTAATGGACGAATTGCTTCTTCTTTTAACATTTTCGCTTGTCTACGCAAAATATGGAAATAGTTTGCTGCGCTTGAAAGATTCGCAACTGTCCAGTTGTTTTCAGCAGCAAGTTGTAAATAACGCTCTAATCGAGCACTGGAATGCTCTGCCCCTTGACCTTCAGCAGCGTGAGGAAGAAGCATCACTAATCCTGATTTCAAGCCCCATTTGGAACGTGCAGCACTAATAAAGTTATCAAACATAACTTGCGCCATATTTGCAAAGTCACCATATTGAGCTTCCCAAATAGATAAGGAATTATTATCCTCGAGATTATAACCAAATTCATAACCTAGAACTGCAGCTTCGGTTAAAGGACTATTGTAAACAACAAAGGATGCTTTAGCTTCACTAATATAATGCATTGGCGTTAATTCTGCACCAGTAGTTTCATCATGCAAAACTAAGTGTCTGTGTGAGAAAGTTCCACGCTGTGCATCTTGACCTGTTAAACGGACGGAATTTCCATCTTGTAAAATAGTTGCAAATGCAAGTGTTTCAGCATGACCCCAATCCACTTTCCCTTTACCTTTAAATGGTTCTTCACGACGTTTAAGAATTTTTTCTAACTTTTTGAAAGCTGTAAAATCTTTAGGCCACGAGAGTAACTCTTCGTTTATTTTTTTCAACTGTTGCTCAGCAACACCCGTTTGAATTTCCGGCATTCCGTTTAATACTGCTTCAGGAATAACAATTTCATGTGCAGTGGATTGTGGAAGTTCTTTTACTCGATCATATGCTTGCTGCATACCGTTAAAAATAGATTCATCTAAAGATTTTATTTCCTTAGATTCGATTAAATTATCTTTTACTAATTGTTGACCATATAATTCTCGAACCGTTGGATGTTTGTGAATAAGATGATACATAGTAGGATTTGTCACTAACGGCTCATCCATTTCATTATGACCATAACGACGGTATCCTAGAAGATCGATAACGATATCTTTTCCAAACTGTTTACGATATTCAATAGCAAATTTAGCCACACCTAAAACAGCTTCAGGGTCGTCTGCATTAACGTGAATGACAGGCACTTCATATCCTTTAGCAGGATCTGAAGAGTAATGAGTAGAACGAGAATCATAATGTTCTGTTGTAAATCCAATCATATTATTTGCGATAATATGAATAGATCCCCCTGTTTGGAATCCACGAACACGGCTATAGTTTAATACTTCTGTTACAATACCTTGACCTGGAAATGCGGCATCTCCGTGTATTAGTATTGCAAATGCTGCATTCTTATCTTGTACTGGAAACCCTGGCATGCTAGTAGATTCTTGTGCAGCACGAGTTTGCCCTGTAACGATTGGACTAACAACTTCTAAATGAGATGGATTATATGCTAATTGGACAGTTAATCCCGATTTTGAGTGATAAGAAGCACCTTTATGATATTTTACATCACCATAGTATCCTTCCGATAATTCCAGTGAACCATCTTTCGGTAAGAAAGCTTCGCTTGGTACATGTGCAAATTCTGCAAACATCATTTCATACGGTTTATTTAAAACATGTGTTAATACATTTAAACGTCCTCGGTGGGCCATTCCAATATTAACTTGTTTCGTTTGTGTTTTATCCGATTGACGTACCAATTCATCAATTAATACGACTAAAGTATCCAAGCCTTCTATGGAGAAACGTTTTGCTCCTACAAAAGTACGGTGAATAAATTTCTCGAAACCTTCAATTTGCGTTAAACGTTTTAATAATTTTTTCTTATCATCTGCTGATAGGTTTTCTTTAATAACGCCGTTTTCAATTCGATTTTGTAACCATGCACGTTCTTCTGGTTCTACAATATGAGCAATTTCAAAAGCAATATTATCTGTGTAAACTGCTTTTAAGTGTTTGATTGCTTGCAATCCATTTGCAATATTTTTTGGCGCATTAGAAATAAGAAAAGAAACAGGCACTTCTATTAAATCTTGTTCTGTTAAATTGTATGTTTTGACATCAATTTTTGATTCATTTTTTGGACCATCATTCAGCGGGTAGATGTTAGCGGCAAGATGTCCATATGAACGAATAGCATCCGCTAGCTGAATAGCGCGAATAATCTTATCAAAATCATTCGATGATCCTACAGAAATAGAAGCATTTGTACTTAATTCTGAAGAATTTCCTATAGATGGTGCCCCATATTGTTGAAATAGACTAACTAATTCACTGTCCACTTCTTCCGGAGATTGTAGATATAAATCATACTGCTCCATTACATAACCTAGGTTAGGACCAGAAAAAGCTGACCAAGGTGATTGTTTGTTCGACATTTAGAAAAACCTCCAACATTTTGTGCCTTTTAGGCATTGATAATAAAAATTGCAATAATAATATAAATTGTATAAAAATAAGGAAACCTGTGTAAAACGTACACATTCTAAACACATTTACAGTTTACCACTATTTCAAGAGTACTTAAAGAACCTTTTGAAAGAACGATTTTTCCATTTCCATCTTACTACTATGATAAAAAAATACAATGCTTTTTTGTAAATTAAATAAGGATTTGTATAAAAAGTTTCTTACATTCTTTTCAAACATCAAATACTGGTAATATACGGAAGATATACGTGAAACGTTGTGCCCTCTCCCAACTTGCTTTCAACGGTAATTTCCCCCCCATATTCCTTTACCATCATTTTAACTATACTTAAACCTAGACCGGATCCACCTTTTGATTTTGTTCTTGCTTCATCCACAGTATAAAACCGTTCAAAAATTTGCTTAAATTGATGACTAGAAATTCCAATTCCGTTATCCGTTAAAGAAATAATGATGTTTTTAGCATTTCGAGTTACTGCAATCGTTATTTTCGGATCATTTTCGTTGTATTTGATCGAATTATCAATTAAATTTCGAAGGATTTGCTGCAAAGCAGTTGGTTGAATAGTAACAAAGTAATCGGGATTAATTTCCATTGAAATGGCCACTTTAGGATGAATCAATTTATATTCTTTTTGTAAAAACATGGCCACCTCTAAAATACTTGTTTGAAATGTTTCTTCTGCATGTTCCCTTTTCGCAAGTTTTAGCATTTCTTCTATTAACCTCTTCATTTTTTGTATTTCTTCTAAAGAGATTATTAAAGACTCTTCTAAAACATGTGGATCATCTTTTCCCCAACGATTAAGAAGGGACAAATGGCCTTCTACAACTTGTATAGGTGTTCTTAACTCATGCGAAACATTGTAAATAAATTCATCCTGTCTTTTAATTGTTTTGGAAACTTCGTTCATAAGTTCCTTGTAAATGATTAACAATTCTCCCAATTCATCATTTGAAGAGTAATGAAAATTAACTTTTTCGGAAAACTTATGTTGCTTCGCCCGCTGCATCTCCCCTCTAAGTTCCTTAATTGGTTTTAATAAAATCGAAGACAGGGAATACCCAATAAGTGCAGAAATTAGAAGAGAAATAACCGCGAATATAAGCATTGCAATTAAAATATAGTTCATGAGCTCTGAGAAGCTTTCTAAACTATGAGAAATTTCTACAAACCCAGAAAAAGTTCCAAAATTCAATTCTTCTACTTTATGATAAACAAGTTGATTATTTATCACATCTCTCTGAAATTCAGTAGAGGATTCTTTTGAGTATTCTGGGAAATTACTCGCATCATTTATGCGCAGTATTTCAATACCGTCTTTGTTTAATAAACGAATTGACTGCTTTTGATTGACAATTTGGTTTAACAATGTTCGATTTCTACTAATGTCTTGAATTGTTATAAATGGTCCCTTCGATTGTAAAAATTGGACTACTTCATTCAATGTATTTTGAGCAGTTTTCTTTTCAGAAATGAGCATCCAATTAAAAAGAGAAAAATAAAGTATGACACACATTGTCAGAAAGCTTAAAAATATAGAAATAGCAGAGCTATAGGTCCATTTTTTTTGAAGTGTCCAGTTTTTCATTGACGCATCACATACCCGACTCCTCTAACAGTTTCAATCATATGAGACATTTCGGGGATTTTTTTTCTAAGATGCCTAATATAAACATCCACTACATTTGTTTCTGCTTCAACATCATACCCCCATACTGTTTCTAAAATTGACTCTCTAGCTAGCACTTTATTTTTGTTTTCCAATAATAGAACTAACAAATCATACTCTGTTTTTGTTAGTTCGATTTGATTGTCTTGATAGAAAACTTGATGTGCATTTTTATCCACTAATAATTCAGACATAACTAATTTTGAATTCCGTTCATCTTCCCCTCCAACCCTGCGTAAAATCGCTCGTATTCTGGCAAGTAGTTCTTCTATAGCAAAAGGTTTTACCACATAGTCGTCCGCACCGGCCTCTAAACCTGAAACTCGATCAATTATGGCATCACGCGCAGTAATTAGGATGATAGGCGTGTTTTTTTGTTTTCTAACTCTTCTACATATTTCTAGTCCATTTAAACTTGGTAGCATCAGATCAACTAATAACAGATCATAGGCTTTAAAAAGTGCATATTCCAACCCTTCTCTACCATCATGTACAACCGTTACTTCAAAGTTTTCATACTTTAGTTCCAATTCCACGAACTTTGCTATATTCACTTCATCCTCAACGAGTAATATTCGTCGTTTCATACCTATATAATTCCCCTTTTAAAATAGTAGTTTGAGATAGTATTTCAACGAAAAGTTTGTATATTTTCAAAAGTTCTTTTCACTTAATGAGTTTTCCCCTAAAGTAGCCCCGATACTATAATATTGATTTTAGCAAACTTAGTAGGAATAGCTGCCGTTTCCTTGACATAAGTTATGTTCATATCATCTTTTTTTACTAATTAGTGACACATAATGTTCAGTTAATTCATATAGTAATTTCATATAGTTGCATGTAATTATTGCATGCAACTATATGATCCAATGATTTCCATTCAGCGTTGATTCTTGTATCCATCAATCATATGTATTTAGAAAAAAAGATACAAGTTTTTAGTTCGATTCAGAAAATTTTTCTTCACAAAAAATTAACAATTTTTTTTAGAAATTTATCTATGCAAATGGAACAAAAATTAGTATATTATAAAAGCAAATAATTTTATAAGACAAAGTTAACTTTGTCGTGGGAAGGCAAATGGTGCGCCACCAGTTTTGAGCTGGTCCTAGTAGGTTCGATTCCTACCCCGAAATTTTTTATGCAATTCGAAATGAAAAATTTCAGGGACCTAGGATGATACTGCTCATTTATGGTTCTTTTGGGGGGCACTTTTGTTGATTAGAAAACGTGATTTACATGAATGTACGGCATTATATGAATTAATGGCGGAACCATCCGTACTTGCTTATGTACGCAATAAAGCAAGTTCAGCAGATGAATATTGGTTTATAACAAAACAGTTGATGGAAGAAGAAGAAAAAGGCCTTTCTATATCTCGAACAATAGTTAGTGATTTCGGCCAACCGATCGGTACGATTAATTTGTTTGATATCGAAAATGGAGCGGGGTTTCTCGGCACTTGGATTGGTAAACCTTATCAAGGGCTTGGATATAACAAAAAAGCTAAAGAACAATTTTTACAGGAAATGTTTTTTGAAACAGATATTCATACAATTTTTTTACGTATACGGAAAAACAACGCAAAAAGTATACGGGCTACTGAAAAACTACCTTACGCAATGAAAGCAAATGATACGCATCCAAACATATATGAAGCAATTAATAAAGAAAATGATTCTTTCGACCTTTACTACATTCCGAAAGATTTATTCCACCTAGTTATGCTTCAAGAAAATACAGAAGAAGAACAAGCAATGTGAGATAATGCATAAACTCCCGTCAACTATTTATTTGACGGGAGTTTTTTATTTTTTAGATAATAAGTATATGAAATGTAATCTAACGAATACAGTATTCACACCGACTTGAAATCCTTCCGAATGGTTACTACCTAACGCAGGACTTCCCATATATTTTTACTTTTAACGACCACAGTATACATGAGTCAGTGAGCAGAGATTATAGTAGATGGAACCGGAAAAAAATAGATAGCATCCATGAATAAAGAAGTGCAGAGCGGACGAAATTGCATCTTCGTTCGCTTTTAAAAGTATAGGAAAGCATCTAATCTCTCATTAACCAAATCCTATGTACCTTGTCTCTTCCTATTCCAAGAGGGCGACGGACAAACATACGCCACAAGATTACCGAAAAGAGAGGATCTGGAAGTGACTGCGTCACTTCCAGATCCTCCATAAAATTCTTCGTTAATAGTGTAGCCAATGTTTAGCCCAAAGCGCATGGGAATTGGTGATGACCAGGTGCACTTAAAGGATGCTTGTGTTTTTCTTATAGGTTAACAATGTTTCTACAAATTGCGTTGGTGTTTTTGGAGATGTGGCTCTGTACTGATTTGATGTAATTTCGTCTGCTTGTTGAACTAGTCTCGTAATTGATTCTAAAAACGTAGTTGGAGTTAAGTTGTCTTCCTCTAAAACAAGTCCAAATCCTTTTTCTTCAAAGTAGTTCGCATTTAATAGTTGATCACCTCTACTTGCATGAATAGAAAGAGGTATTAAAAGCATCGGTTTTTTTAGCGCTAAAAACTCAAATATGGAGTTTGAACCAGCTCTTGTAATAACGTAATTAGATATTTTTAATAAATGAGGCAACTCGTTATTAACATATTCATACGCAATATAATTCGGCTTACCTTTTAAGGACATATTTACATTTCCTTTACCACAAAGATGAATGATTTGGTATTTTTCTGTTAAAACATCTATATTTTCATAAATGGCCTCATTTATTTTTGCGGCTCCTTGGCTGCCTCCCATTATGATAATGGTCTCTTTATCAGCTCTGAATCCAGTTAACTCCTCTGCAGTAAAAGAATTTCCATTTAACAAATCTGGGCGAATAATTGCTCCAATAGAGGAAGCCTTTTCTGCAGGTAAGTATTTCAACGTCTCATCAAAAACGGTAAATACATGTTTTGAAAAGGAACTAGCAATTTTATTTGCAAGCCCAAGTGTTATGTCGGATTCATGAATAACTACCGGTATGTTTGCCAGTTTTGCTGCTATCACAACAGGAACAGATACAAATCCACCTTTTGAAAATACGAGAGATGGTTTTACTTTTTTGAGGACCATAGCTGCTTGCATTGTACCATAAAGGACTTTAATAGGATCGGAAAAGTTCTTCATAGAAAAATATCGTCTAAGTTTCCCATTTGAAATCGCATAATATGGTGTTTCCGGGAAGTTTTCAGTAATTATTGTTTTTTCTATTCCATTAGAAGAACCTATATAATGTATTTCATAGCCTTTTTCTATTAATTCAGGAATAATTGCTTGGTTTAATGAAACATGTCCCGCAGTTCCTCCACCTGTTAAAACAATTGTGTTATTATTCATTAATAATCTCCTAACTATCTTATAACTTTAAAGGATGTATGCAAAATGCAAGAAACAAAAACATTATCAGAAAAAAGTTTTCAAATGATCAAAATAGTCGTCCCAATATTAGTCACTCAGGTTGCCCTGTATTTAATGACTTTTTTCGATGTTTTAATGACGAGTAAATATAGTATTGATCATTTAGCAGGTGTTTCTATTGGCTCATCACTTTGGGTGCCAGTATATACTGGACTAACCGGTATTTTACTAGGCATTACGCCCATTGTAGCACAATTAATGGGTGCGAAAAAGAAGGAAGACGTACCCATCTTTGTGCAACAAGGATTTTATATTGCCATCGTGTTGGCAATTGTGATCTTTTTCGGTATTTTAATGTTTATTGATCCTGCGCTACAACTCATTCCTCTCGAGGATAGTGTACGCGTCGTGGCAAAGGATTATTTATATATGATGAGTATTGGACTTATTCCTTTATTTCTCTATAGTGTGCTCCGTTCTTTTATTGATGCACTAGGAAAAACTCGTGTATCGATGATTATTACGCTATTATCTGCTCCTATTAATATCGCATTAAACTATATATTTATATTTGGGAAACTTGGAATGCCTGCACTAGGAGGGGCTGGTGCAGGGCTAGCATCTGCTCTTACATATTGGTTAATATTATTTATTGCGGTCTTTATCGTATATCGCAACAAACCTTTTGCTGAGTTAAGGATATTCCACGGTTGGAGTAAACCATCCTTCATAAAATTTAAGGTTTTAACTAAAATAGGCTTACCAATTGGATTGTCGATTTTTGCAGAAACAACGATTTTTTCTGCTGTTACTATTCTTATGAGCACGTATTCAACTGCTGTAATATCCGCACACCAAATTGCCATGAACTTCACCTCTCTGCTTTATATGGTTCCATTAAGCATTGCCATGGGAACAACCATTTTAGTTGGTTATGAAGTTGGTGCCAATCGTTTTAAAGATGCAAAAACCTATAGTTGGTTAGCAGTAGTTACAGCTATATTGTTTAGCTTTATCTCTGCGACAATATTGCTCCTATTTAGAGAACAAATTGCAACAATCTATACGAATGATCAAACAGTAATTACGTTGACGGTTCAATTTTTCTTCTTTGCGGCATTATTTCAGCTTTCGGATTCCATTCAAGCTCCAGTTCAAGGGGCACTTCGAGGTTATAAAGATGTCACGATCACTTTTATAATGGCTATCGTTTCGTATTGGATTATTGGGTTACCTACAGGTTATATTCTAGCAAATTATACTTCTTTTGAACGATTTGGCTATTGGATTGGCCTTATTGTGGGTCTAACTTTTGGCGCAATCACACTTGGTTCAAGACTCATTTATTTACAGAGGAAAATACAAAAAAACGACGCGTAAAAGCGTCGTTTTTCAATCTGTTATGCCTGTTTCAATAATTTTTACTTGGACAGTTGGAGTAATCGTTAAAGTTGGATATATTTCATTCCATTTATTTTTCTCAAATACATCTGGATGGAAGGCTCTTGCATAACGACCAATTCCAAGAGCATCACAATTACCGTCATGTAATACTTTTAAAATCTCTTCCATTCTTTTCGTAAATGTCTCTTCTAAAAATTTCTCTAATTCTTGAAGTTCTTTTTTCTCTAAAAAATGATTTTTATAATATTCCATTACCCCTACTTTCATTTTATAATGAATTTCAATATGCTTACCGTCCCATTGCATTTTCCTTTGTAAATTGTCCACTTTAATCGTAATTGGGATCTCTTTATGTGTAAATGTTAAATAAGGATACTTCCCTTTCTTCTTTTTCATTAATTGCAGTATGATGGATTCGTCTTTATTTAACGTTTTCCCCGAAAATTTTTTCTCACTAAACAGAGCAACCCCTACTAATTCTGGAATATCTCCTTCTTTTGACATTTTGATATATGGCAAAGTTAAATCAATTGCTTCATCTGTTAAATCGGAAAGAGACTGCTGAATATCCGCTTTCGATAAGACAGATTCTAGTTTAAATCCCTCTACAAATTCACTGTAATAATTATTTACATCACTACCCATTTTTTCCCCGTATTTAATAAATGGAGCTGTACTACCTTCCGTGATTATTAGAACAGTATTTAAGCGGCTCCTAGAATTTCGATAATATGCATCAAGGTAGTGATCTAAATCACTTTTTACTGTATCATCAGATAATAAAATACTTGTTAATTTTGACAAATCCAATCTTTGATTTACTTTTTGATCAACTTTTTGAGCTACGTCTTGTACAGATACACCTTTAGCAGACAACATTTCGAATTCCTTACTTTGATGTTGCTCTCCAGGCAATCCAAAATAGCCTGTTAAATTACCTAATTCGCCATCGAAACCAACCATAGGTATACTTGCAAAATCCTTGTTTAGCCTTTCATCCCAGCATCCACTTAAAAAGATTAATACCATTATTAATATACTTATCTTTTTACTCACGCAATGAATTCCTCCATCCCTTGAAAAGAATAAATAATGGTAATAATATCCCGAAAATCAAATGACCATATACTAGTAAATCATTGGCTTTCTTTAATATATCTCGTGACAATAAAAATATAGGGCAAATAAATATGACAAGATGTATGAATACTGTAAATTTCAATTGTGGTTTATGCATTGTTTTGTATAGGTGAATGCCTAAAAACATAAATAACGAGACCGTTATTATACTCCACATCATCCAAATATAAGTAAAAAACAAATCTAATCGTTCTACAAAGGTTACGTCTTGTGACTTTAATAAAAACATTATTGCAACTGGAATTACTTTTAATTCTTCCAAAGGAAAAAATAATATGGTGAATATGATAGTAAATAAAAAAAATAGAGTAAGAGCAAGTTGGTAGTATAAAATCTGTTTTGTCTTTATTTCTCTTTTGTCTTGTACAAATGGGCGTAATAATAAGAACGCTTCCAAACCGATAAACGCATTTAGTGATTCTTTTGTACCGACTATCCACTGGTCTTTATCAATATGACCTATAGGGAACAGATTAGTCCATATTAAATCAGGAACAGCAAGAAATAATACTCCCAAAAACAATATTATGAATGGAATTAAAATAACGGAAATATTTAAAGGAACAGCATATTTGCTTATATTTGCATAAAAAGAAATAAAAACTATTATACCAATAACAATAAAATGTGGTGTTAAAGGAAAAACCCAAACAATCAGTATAAAATCTATGGTTCCCAAAAAAATAATAACTACAACATACCAATAAATTTGATATAGCCACTTTTCTAATTTATTTAATTGAAAGTACTTATAATATTTATTAAAAATTATTAACAATAAAAAATGTAGGAAACTAACTAGGGTGAATACAATCCAAGCATTTTGTTCGGCTGCTTTTATAACTCGAGTTTGGAGTGTTATAAAAATCGTGCCCGTTTGAATTATAAATAAGAATAAAAATAATTGTTTATTAGACAGAGTCCACTTATTCATTTTTCTTCAATCCTTTTTTGAAGAAATAAAAATTCTTTTGTACCTCATTTGATTTATAATATGGTATACGGAAAAAGACCGCAAACAGTTTTTTCGGTTCAAATGGGATAATAGGAGACAAATATGGACGATTTAAAGATTGTAAATTTAACAAGTGTATGAAAAGTATAAGAGAACCCATGACAAGGCCAAAAAAACCAAAAATCGAGGCAGCAATCATAAATGGGAATCTTAAAATACGTATCGATGTACTTAACTCCACTGATGGTATTACAAAGCTAGCAAGTGCAGTCAATGCAACAACTATCACCATTAAATTAGAGGCAAGTCCGGCAGAAACGATTGCATCCCCAATTACTAATCCCCCTACTACCCCTATTGTTTGACCTACAGGACTTGGTAATCGTATACTCGCTTCCCGTATTAGTTCAATTGTTATCTCTAGAAGAAATGCTTCGAATATGGGTCGAAAAGGAACATGACTGACAGAACTCTTCACTTCTTCACCCAAATCTATTGGTACTATTTCAAAATGGAAACTAGCTACCGCAATATAAAAAGCCGGTAGAAAGATCGCTATAAAAAAACTAACTAAACGAACTAATCGATAAAAGGACCCTACTAATAACCTTCCATTAAAATCATCTGGAGACTCATAAAAAGCAATTAGACTTGTTGGAGCTATAAGGGCAGTAGGATCCGAATCTGATAGGATTGCAATTCTACCTTCTAAAATATTTGCTACCACTCTATCTGGTCTTTCTGTGTTTAAAAATTGAGGAAATGGTGACCAAATCGTATCCTCTAAATAGTCTTCTAACTGCCCAGCACTATATAACATTTCTAGCTCTATTTTAGATATCCTTACTTTCAATTCTTCCAATGCTTCTCTGTCTACTTTTGTATCCAAATATATAATGGAGACTTTTGTATTAGTTGTAGAACCGAGTACTAATCTTTCAATTTTCAAATCAGGTGTATTCATTCTTTTTCTTATTAAATTTATATTTACTTCAGCATTTTCTACAAAGCCATCATGGGATCCTCTTACTACAAATTCATTTAGGGGAGGTGAAGGTACCCTTGAAGAAATTTTAGGAATAATTATTCTAACCATACTATTTGATTTTGGAAATATTAGTGCCGTCTCTCCTGAGGTAATACTTATTTCAAGTTGTTCTAACGAAAATTCTGACGCTTCCGAAAACGGAGTGAGTTTCCAGTTTGGGTCATTTGCTTCGTATAACATTTGTAAATGATTAATTTGTTTCAGAACAATTGCTGTATCAATCATTGTTGAATAATAACAAAGTATAACTGGATCATCATTCCATTGTAATTCCTTCGTTATAAAATCATAGGAATGAGAAAACGAACTTTTAAGTAATTCTATTGTTTCTTTATATACAACCACCAGATCACCTCTTCTCTTCGAAGTATGTGCTCTAAGTTTTAAATATAAACGCTAAAAAGCCTACCAAGTATCAAACTTGGTAGGCTCTGACTCTATTATTTACCTATAAATTGTTGTGTCCAGTAGAATCCACTATCAGATAATCCAACTCCGATATGTGTAAAGGCTGGGTTCATAATGTTTGCTCTGTGACCAGGTGATTTCATCCATGCATCTACTACTTCAGCAGCGCTACGTTGTCCCATAGCAATGTTTTCACCTGCTGATTTATATGTGATACCAAGCGATTTCATTTGATCAAATGGAGAACCGTATGTTGGGCTAGTATGATCAAAATAGTTTTTGTTTTTCATATCTTGTGATTTTGCTTGTGCAGATTGAGTAAGTTTAACATCGATTTGTAAAGCTTTTAATCCTTCTTTTGCACGTTCTTTGTTTGTCAAATCAACCACTTCTTGAACTGATGCCGGTACTTTTACTTCCTGATTATTACTTGGTGGCGTTTGTTCAGTTACAGGTTGTTTCACAGGAGTGCTTGGTGTTTCTGTCACCGGTTTTTTTACTGGTGGAGCTGGTGTTTCCGTAACTGGTTTTTTAACCGGTGGAGCTGGCGTATCTGTAACTGGTTTTTTAACCGGTGGAGCTGGTGTTACCGCTACTGGTTTTTTAACTGGTGAAGTTGGGTTTATTGTTACTGGTTTTTGGAATACTAGTTTTGAATTCACTAGATCACTAAAGTTATTAAGATCTAACCAGTCAAACTTAGACATTATATTATATGGAGAGTTCCATTGATATACGACGACTGCTTTTGCCTCGGAAGTAGTATGTGAATTTCCCGTTGTCATCGCTGCATCTGCTGTATTTGTTGAAAACAATAAGCCACCTGCTAGTAATCCAACAATGATAGAATGTTTTTTATTCATTTTCATTTCCTCCTTCTTTTGTGCACCCCTATTGTAAACATAAGATTGGAGGAAATTTTTCCATAATATTTACCAACACGTCCAGTTGGGTTAAAAATATCGGTGAGAATAACAAACTATAAACCTATTATTGGTTAACTTAACCAAGTAGATCAAAATTTACACTTCATATCCTGTTGACAGTTTTGCATATTCTTCATTGTAAACGTCTAATAGACTATGTTGTTCTTCATTGGATAGTTTACTTGATTTAATTCTCGTAACAGCAAATGCATATTTCGTTTCTATGGATCGCCTTGCTCTTGGATGTGTAAATTCATCCATTAACTCACTTTGAATAAATTGTCGAACCTCTTCTTCTGTTCGTACTTTTTCTAATGCTACTCTTCCTTTATATAAATGGTGAAAAGCATTAATCATATGAACGCTCTCCAATAATTTCGATTCTATCTATTTGGTCCCCAATTAGAACGATTTGGGGCTCCATCTTCATAAATTCTGGCAACCATTGTACCATTCCATATGCATATTGAAATAGATAGGGGTATTTATGTCCCTTTAATGGAACATAACCCTTTATCCGATAAACTGTGTCAGGAAGGCTTCTTACCCAGTCTTCAAATGAGTCTTGATCAACCGCTTCAGAAAAGATGTGTAATCTGGAAGAAAGAAATAGTTGTTTTCCAATAGCTGTTTTGTTAATGCCATTTTTATGAAAAGTTGCTTCCAACTGTGTAATTAATGCTAATGGTATCTTACTATTGGAAGTTTGGAGAATTGGTGCCGCATTATTTAAACCCTGTATTTGCATAGTAACTGAAGCGATTTCGGAATCGGAAAGTAAATCCGTTTTATTTGCCACTATTAAATGAGCATGTTTTATTTGTTCTAGAAAAAGCATGCGTGTTTGTGGGGTCATTTTGTCTCTTTCAAGCCATCTTTTACAATCGGCTACGGTAACAATGCCTTTCATATTTAACTTGCTTGCAAAGAGTGGAGAAAAAACAGCATCCATTGCCTCAACAGGATGTGCAGCACCTGTTGTCTCTATTAATAATACATCGAAGGTTTCTCCCTCTAATAGCGTCTGAAGTTGGGCCTCCATTTTCTCAGAACCTGTGCAGCAAATGCAGCCTTCCAACATTTCTTTTAATGGCACATCCTTATCGACTGCTCTGCTATCAAAAGCTAATTTCCCTAACTCATTCATAATGACTGCCGGCTTTAATCCTTCCGCTTTAAATTGAGCGATTAAATGAGCTAATAAAGAAGTTTTTCCACTTCCCAAAAACCCACTTAAGAGATATACATCTTTCATACTATCTTCTCCCTTCTTCATGTTGAAAAAGCTGACCATAAAGGCCAGCTTTTAACTTTAAACTATTACTTATTCAGAAGCTTTAATACCACTTCTTTGGCTTTTTCCAATTGTGGATCATCTTTTACTATTTTTTGGCGAAGTTTATCCATTAAAATGAAAGAAGTTTCGCCTGTCAACTCGCCGGTTGTGGCAATATTATTATCTGTCTGAAATTTTTTCACTGCTTTAGCAAATGGAGCGTCGAAGTCTTCATTCATTTCGCCAACTTCATAACCAATTGCTTTCAACATTTCTTTCGCATTTTGAACAGCTTCAGAAGACTGATTTTCTTTTAATATCACGGATGGGTCTAATGGAGCAAGCATTGCATAAGCAGGGTATTCCACAACATAGTTTGGAGCAATCCCTTTCTCATGAATCCAATTACCTTTAGGTGTTAACCATTTTGCAATAGTAATTTTAATGTTTGATCCATCTGGTAAGTCATTTACTTGTTGAACTGTACCTTTACCAAAAGAATTTAATCCAACTAATGGTACATTAGCCGATTCACTTAGTGCCCCTGCTAATATCTCGGATGCTGATGCACTACCTCCATCAATAATTAATGATACAGGGACTTTCACTTTCGTTCCTGGTGATGCAGTTGTTACGTCCCTTTTTCCTTTTTCTTCAATTTGTAGAACTGGTTTTCCATCTTCAACGAATAAATTAGAAATATCAATTGCTCTATCAAGAAGTCCTCCTGGATTTTGACGCACATCTAATACTAGTGCTTTCATGCCTTGTTTATCCATCTCTTTAATAGCTTTTACAAGTTCATCATACGTATTTGTCGAAAAGCTAGAAATGATGATATGTGCTACATTATCTCCAACCATCTCTGCATAAACCGTTTCTATCGGAATATCATCACGAACGATTGTAATATCCATCGAAGCATTTTCCCCACGTTTAACCGTAAGACTAACTTCGGTTCCTTTACTTCCACGAATTAATAACACTGCTTCGGAAGCAGTAAATCCTTTAATATCTTTTCCATCAACCGCCATAATTTTATCATTCGGCAATAGTCCCGCTTTTTCAGCAGGAGAATTTTTAATCGGAGAAACTACCGTTATTACACCATCTCTTTCTTGGATTTCCGCACCGATTCCTTGGAAACTAGACGAAATACTTTCATTGAACTGAGAGGCTTCTTCCTTATTCATATAATCAGAGTACGGGTCATCTAGTGCGTCAATCATTCCATTTATCGCACCATTAACAATCACGTCTTGATCTATATCTTTATAGTATTCTTCTTTTAACTTATCATAAGCCATATACAACTTGGAGAACTCCGCTCGCTCACTTTGCGGTGCAACTCCCCCTATAACCTTGTCCTTGCCGAGAGTTAAAGAAAACATTGTAACAGCTGCAGTCGCTATTACTAAGGCGAAAATCATAATGAGAAAAACAAATGGTTTCATCTTAATATACCGCGATGCTGGTTTTACTTCTGAAGAATTTAGCTCTTCATTTGATTTGTTTTGTTCGTCCAAATTTTTCACCCTTTTCACAAAAACTAAAAATTATTTTAAAAATAGACTGTCATCGAAATGACAGTCTATTTATGAAGATAATCTACCAAAGAAGAAATCTCCCTAATATTGACAGACAAATTAACGATATTAGTCTTGAATTGCTGCTTCTAATGCAACAACAATCATATCGTTGAAAGTAGTTTGACGCTCTTCAGAAGTTGTTGCTTCCCCAGTAATGATATGGTCACTAACTGTTAATACAGAAAGAGCTTGACGACCGAATTTCGCAGCTAACGTATAAAGCGCTGCAGATTCCATTTCAACCGCAAGTACGCCATAGCTAGCCCATTTTTCGTTTTGAGCATTTTCATTGTAGAATAAATCTGCCGTAAATACATTACCTACTTTAAGACTTAATCCAGCTTGTTTACCAACATTATATGCTTTATATAGCAAGTCAAAATCTGCAGTTGGAGCATAACTAACATCATCTAATAACACTTTATTCAAAGTAGAATCTGTTGAAGCACTTTGAGCAAGGATTACGTCACGAACTTTTACGTCTTTCTGGATAGCACCACAAGTACCTACACGAATTAATTTTTGAACATCATAATCATTCATTAATTCATGAATATAAATAGAGATTGAAGGAACACCCATTCCAGTACCTTGAACAGAGATTCTCTTTCCTTTATATGTACCAGTATAACCAAACATATTACGAACCTCGTTGTATTGAACAACATCTTCTAAAAATGTTTCAGCAATATATTTTGCGCGAAGTGGATCTCCAGGCAGCAAAATTGTATCCGCAATCTCACCTTTTTTTGCACTAATGTGTATACTCATTTATTTGACCTCATTTCTATTACTTATCCGTTTAATGATACATTTTTTTTGGTTGAATTGCAACGAAATTGCTAGCTACTTGCTTCTTTATAAAGTTCCCAAAGTTCATCAAAAACGGTTGCACTCATATCTACGTGTGCAAGTTCTTCTATATATTTCGATAAAGAATCAAAAGAGGTTTCTGCTTTTGGAAAATCATGTTGATTAAACATAGTTTCTGCAAAGAGCGCTTTTCTCTCCTTCTTTTGTCCTCCTCGGTATTTTAATGCATAAAGATAAAACGATTGTTTCATATTTCACCTCCATCTTTAGTCATGAAGTCACAGAAAAATTAAAAAACATGTAGATAATTCTATCTAAAACAAGTAAACTTAAAAATATTAAAAGGTAATACATGTAGAAAGGGTTGATATGGTTGTTAAAGGGGATCAGAAACAAATTAAAACCATTGAATTTACCAAAAGTAAATAAACATGAAAAGAAGAGGGCAAAGGAGAAAAAAACACCTTTCTTAACAATTTTTAAAAGTAAGAAAAAGATAGAAAGAAAATCTAATGCAGCAATAAAAACTAATCTCTTTAATTCTATAAGAGGTCGTGTACTGATCATCTTTTCCGTACTTATTATAATCCTAATTTCTATGCTTGTCTTAACTTCTAGCAAAATGTATTCATCCCAACAAGCTTTAGAGAAGTTTACGAATGAAGACATCAAAGAGCAATTGATGGTAAATCAGATATCAACCGAAATTGCTCAATTGGCATATGCTGAACAAAGTTATATAATAACCGGTAAGTCAAATTATATGGGAAGTCATAAAAAATATAAAGATGCAATTATAACTCATTTAAAAGAATTACATCAAGTTTATAAAGATCGTCCAGAGGAATTACAAAAAATACAATCCATTAACCAATTTTTCACGACGTACCTTCAATACTCTGAGCGGGTAATTAAAATTCGCGATGAATCAGGAATTGAATCTGCTCAAAAGTTAGTAAATGCTGGAAATGGAAAAACTGCTATGAATTATGTAGATGTTCATATCGCTGCTATGAACGAAATATTAGCTAAAAATAATGCGAGTCAAATTGCACTACTAAAGAAGGGAAATAATACTTCTTTATTCTTATTTATCGCGTTAACCGTTTTTTCAGTAGCTTTAACAATTTCATTTGGTGTTTATCTGTTTCTTTCTATTAAAAGAAGTACTTATGCTATCAACCGTTCTATTTTGGATATTGCCCAAGCAGGCGGTGACTTAACTCGACGCGTGAAAGTTCGTTCAAAAGATGAATTTGGTGAAATAGCGGAAAGTACCAATGTTTTAATCGCATCTATTGCTAATTTAGTGAAAAGAGTGAGTTTACTTACTGAGAATGTATCAGCAAGTGGGCAAGAGCTTATGGCTTCTTCTGATGAGACAGCAATTACTATACAATCTATTGCAGACTCAACAAATGAGATTGCTGTTGGAAGTGAACAAACGATGCGGAGTATGAATATCGCTATTCAAAAGATGAACTCGCTTGAAGAAGCAACTAGATATTTAAATAATGATGCTCAAGCTGTAAAAGAAGCAACAGATCAGATGATGATTGCTGCACGTAAAGGGGCTGAATCAGTACATCAATCAGGAGATGTAATGATGAAAATTGAAGAGACTATGGCGAACACTTCACAAACAGTTGAAGCGCTCGGAACAAAGTCTTATGAAATTACTTCTATTATTAAAACTATTACTGCAATTGCAGAACAAACAAATTTGCTTGCGTTGAATGCTGCAATTGAAGCTGCAAGAGCAGGAGAACACGGACGAGGCTTTGCTGTTGTTGCGGATGAAGTTCGTAAGCTTGCAGAGCAATCTCAAAAAGCAGCGAAAGAAGTAACTGGTATTGTAACTTCCATCCAAACGGAGGTTACTTCCATTGTAAAACAAAATCATGAAGGTGTAGAAAATGTGATTCGTGGTGTAGAAGTGGCGAATGAAACAAATGCTTCTTTAGAACAAATTATGAATCAAACAAATGAAACTATTTCAATCATTGATAAAATGGTAAAACAAATTGAAGACACGCTTAACTTCAGCCAAGAAGTTGCTGCTTCCTTTATTGAGGTTAATCAAATTGCAGAAAATACTGCTACCAATACTGAAACATCCGCTTCGTCTGCTCAAGAGGGATCGGCTGCTATGGAAGAAATTAATGCTTCTGCAGTAGAATTATCGAACCAAGCAGATGAACTTCGAAAAGTAGTAAATGAATTTAAATTGTAAATAAGAAAGACAAAATTCCTTTAAGTGCATCTGGTCTTTCCTATTTCTTGAGTGGTTTGGACTAAACCTCAGATACACTATTACCGTAATAATTTGGCTCTTGAAGTGACTGTGTCACTTCAAGAGCCATTTTTTCCGATAATCTTGTGGCGGATGTTTGTCCGTCGCCCTCTTGGAATATGTAGCGAGAAGGTACATAAGGTTAGAATAATGAGAGAATTAACCCTTTCCTATTCTTTTAAAAGCGGACGAAGATAGAATTTCGTCCGCTCAGCGCTTCTTTATCAATAGATGCTGCCTATTTTGCTTGAGTTCAACCTACTTCCCATCTGCGGCTAGGTATGTATCATTTAGTGCTTCCGACCTTAAAACAAATACCTCCTACACTTTATTCATCCAAGTGTAGGAGGTATTATTGGTTCTGAAGCATCTTGAATTATTTCTTGCACAAGGGCGCTTCTAGAACAACTTCAAGTAATCTTCATAACCTTCTTCTTTCAGCTGGGTCTTTGGTACAAATCGCAAAGAAGCTGAGTTTATACAATAACGTAATCCTGTTTCCTCTGAGGGACCGTCTGGAAACACATGCCCTAGATGGGAGTCTGCCGTCTTACTTCTAACCTCTACCCTTCTCATTCCGTGACTTTCATCGAAATGTTCAACCACTTCTTGTGATTCAATTGGTCTTGTAAAACTAGGCCACCCACAACCTGCATCATATTTATCTTTCGAATGAAATAATGGTTTCCCTGAAACGACATCCACATAAATCCCCTCTCCAAAATGCTTATCATACTCATTTTGAAAAGGTGGCTCTGTTCCATTTTGCTGTGTCACATAATACTGCATATCCGTTAATTTGTCTTTCATTTGGAATCCCTCCACGTTTTCTCAATATATGCTGCTCTTCCAGAACCGACATAATACCGATTATAATGCGCCGGATTTTTCTTATAGTATTCTTGATGGTAGGTTTCGGCTGCGTAAAACTCTTTTGCAGGAAATATTTTCGTAGCTATTTTTGATTGAAATTTTTTAGATGCTTCCAGGTCTTCTTTTGATTTTTCAGCTTTTTCACGTTGTTCATCTGAATGATAAAATATAGCTGTTTGATAAGAACTTCCCTTATCAAAAAACTGTCCATTTTCATCGGTTGGATCTATATTCATCCAAAAAATTTCTAATAATTGATCATAAGAAAAAATCGCTGGATCAAATGTAATTTGAACAGCTTCGTAATGACCTGTGTTATTAGAACAAACTTGCTCGTACGTTGGGTTTATCGTATGCCCACCTGTATAGCCAGATAGTACACTTTCAATACCCTCATACGTATCAAATGGTTTAACCATACACCAAAAACAACCGCCTGCAAATGTTGCCTTTTCCATATTATTTCCTCCTCACTCATCTGGGATTACTATTTCTAATTTAATTACGTCTTCAGCTAAATTCAATTCTTTGGCACGGACATGTACACCAGAAGCCATTGGAATATTTGCTAATTGTATTAAAACTTCTTTGTCAGAAGGTTTAACAATCATCCAATTTGGAAGTTGTATGGAATCTTTTAATACCTTTAGTACTGTTTCTGGAGGGAGTTTGACTATACCTATCTCTAATGAAGATTGTACTAATCGAATATCACCGTTTTCTTCAACAAAAGGTTCAAAATACATTTTCACTGGAATAATACTCCTAAAAGCTATTATTTCAGAAGTCAAAATCACTTGATCTTTTAGTTCTAATTTTAAAGGTAAAGTTTTCCTACCCACCGCTTTTTTCATAAACGTATTAGCAATACCCTCAAAATCCTCTTTCGTAGAGTTTACTGTTAGCACGTTCCCTGTATAATTAGTTGTTTCTATCTGTTCTTCCGATGAATCAGATGGAGTTGATATCCAATAAAATAATCCAACCACTAATCCAATTAATATTAGTACAAGTAAAAAGAATGCAATCTTCCATTTGTTCATCTCATCTGCTCCTTAAAACAACAATTCCCAATCTTTATCATCTATAAAACCACAATCTATTAAGGAACTCATAATAGATTCACTCATCAATTGATATCCTTTGCTATTCGGATGAAAAAAATCGGTATGATATACTAGATTTCCATTTGTATCAAAAAGTGTTTCTATAGGCACGAAGCAAGCATTTTCATCGTCATTAGCAATATTTTCTATTGTTGCGTTCCATTCATTAATAATTGTATCAAATTCACTAGAATCTTCCGCAACAATTGATAACGGATTATAAAGACCAATTAACACTATTTTTGCGTTACTATTAATCTTACGAATCTTATCAATAATTTTCATATAATTATTTTCAAATGAAATTAACCCTTTCTCGAAGGATTCTACCTTTAAGTTAAACAAATCTTTTTTCACAATTTTCATTAAATCATTTCCACCAATAGTAATCATCATAATATCTGCATTTCGAATTGCATAATCAATGTCACCTTTATTTATAAGTTTTAATAATTGGTCACTTCTTCTACCTCTTAACGCAGTATTGGTTAAAACAACGTCTTCTATTCCTTTATATTGCAAAAACTCTGTCTTTACTCTTCCTATATAGCCTTCTTTTTTTAACTCATCCCCAACACCTTTTGTAAGGGAGTCCCCGATTCCAACCATCTGTAATGTTCTTGGAAAAAAAGAATAGGGAATAACATATTCTTCGAAAGAAATAGATTCCTTTTTCGTAAAGTCTACTGCAAAAGTAGGTTGTTTTTCACAACCAGCTAATAAAATGATACATAGTAAGTAAAAAATGTACTTCATTCCTAACTCCTTTCGATAAGAAAAGACCAATTGCCTTTCTCTGTCCCAACATGTAACGTTTTTATATGACGAGATTCGAGCAAAGAAGTAGAAATATTTTCCTTTTCATTTGATAAAAGAAAAGCAGGGATAATTCCCTGCTTTTCCATTACTTACTCCGTCATATACATAAAACCAATCGCGCCAGGTCCAGTATGAGTGCTAATAACAGGTGAAGTAAAAGAAACTTGAATGGAATTGAATCCGGATTCCTCAATCAGCTTCATTAATGGTGCTGCCATGGCTAAACCGTTGGCATGAGATATTCCAACCGCTTTTACTATTTTTCCTTTAGTATCTTCCGCAAACTGCTTAAATAAATAACTAACTACTTGTTTATGGCTCCTAACTTTTGCGATAGGTGTATAAACACCCCCGGCTAAGCTAGCGATTGGCTTAATGGATAATAACGAACCTAATATGGCAGTACCCTTCCCAATTCTCCCGCCTTTTACTAAATTATCAAGGGTATCCACCACTACATACAAACTAGTGTTCGCTCGCATTTTCTCTAACTTTTCCAAAATTATTTCTAATACTTCTCCCATTTTAGCCATTCTTGCAGCTTCCTCTACTTGAAAAGATAATGCAAAGGAAATAAATTCAGAATCAATGACGGTTACATCAGATTCAGACATTTTTGCCGCTGCTTGTGCTGACTTCACCGTTCCACTCATGCCACCTGTCATATGTATGGATATTATTTGATCTCCATTTTCTCCAAGCTTATCATACAATTCCTTAAATACACCTACTGCTGGTTGCGAAGATTTAGGTAATTCTTTCGATGTACCCATTTTTTCTAAAAACTCTTGTGGTTGAATATTTACACCGTCAATAAAAGATTCTCCGTCTATTTGAATAGTTAATGGGACTACATGAATATGGAGGGATTCAATCAACTCTTTTTTTAAATCAGCCGTTGAATCCGTTACAATATGAATTTTAGACACAAAATCCCTTCTTTCCTTTATACATCTATTATAAGAAGAAGTGTAATCCTATATTAACTTCTAGGTATACAATTAAATTCGTTGGAGACAATTACTCATTTCAATTTAATTGAAAGTCATTACTTTGGGTTCTTTCTTTTCTTCAATATATGACCGTCAATTTGAAATTTGACCTTTTAAAGGATATTTTGAATGAATAATTTTCATCATCATCTAGAATTAGTTAAGGATCTTACCTTTCCTTTTTTCATAAATTAAGTAAGCATACTTAATCCCATCATCTGTCTGCATATCCTTTGATACTTCGACAAGCACCCATTCATCCTCACTATAAAGCGGAAAGAAAGTATCACCTTCAAAAGCATTCTGTATAAATGTAATGTAAAGCCGATCCGCTTTTGGTAATATCGCTTTAAAAATTTGCTCTCCCCCGATGACCATCACTTCTTCATGAAATGATTCTGCCAATTTAAGTGCTTCTTCAATTGTACTAACTATTTCAGCACCAACAACTTGATAAGAAGGATTTCTTGTAATAATGATATTCTTTCGCCCAGGTAGAACTCTTCCAATGGATTCATACGTTTTTCTACCCATAATCATTGCTTTATTCATTGTCTTATTTTTAAAATAAGCTAAATCACCAGGTATATGCCAAGGCATTTTATTGTCGAGTCCTATTACTCTGTTTGCATCATGTGCCACGATTAATGAAATCAACCTTTTTCCTCCTTTCTCATTCTAAACTGCAATTGGCGCTTTAATACGAGGATGCGGATCATACCCATCAATGGTAATATCCTCTAGTTCAAAATCAAAAATAGACGCTTTTTCGGATGATAATAAAAGGGTTGGCAATGTTTTTGGCGTACGCTTTAATTGCGTTTCCACTTGTTCCATATGATTCAGGTATATATGCGCATCCCCAAGTGTATGAACAAACTCTCCAACCTCTAAGTCGCATTCTCTGGCGATTAAATGTGTTAACAATGCGTAAGATGCAATGTTAAAAGGCACCCCTAGAAAAACATCCGCACTTCGTTGATACAATTGACATGAAAGCTTCCCTTTTACGACATAAAACTGCATAAACGTGTGACAAGGCGGAAGGGCCATGTCATCTACTTCTGCTGGATTCCATGCTGTAATGATATGTCTACGTGAATCTGGATTTTTTTTAATTTGTTCAATTAAATTTTGAACTTGATCGATTGTTTGTTCATTTTTACCTGGCCACGAACGCCATTGCTTTCCATAAACTGGACCAAGGTCACCAAATTCCTTTGCAAAGTCATCATTCGACACTATATTAGAACAAAAGATTTTCATCTGTTCATCCACTATTGCTTTGAATGTAGGATCATTTGCAGCTCTAATACCAAAATTAGTCATATCAGGTCCTTCATAACTTTCACTTTTAACCCATTTTTCAAAAGCCCATTCATCCCAAATATGATTATTAGCTTCTATTAATGTTTTGACATTCGTGTCGCCTTTTAGAAACCATAATAACTCGCTCACTACTAAACGAAACGCTATTTTTTTTGTAGTCAATAGTGGAAATCCTTTTGCTAAATCAAAACGCATTTGATAGCCAAATAAACTTTTTGTACCAGTACCCGTTCTATCTTCTTTCATTACTCCATGATCTTTTATATGTCTACACAAATTTAAGTACTGTTCCATTGAAATGCCCCTTATCTTTACTTTTTATTCTTGCATTCATTATAACGAAAAAATGCCCTCTTGACGACAAGAGGGCATTGAAAGTTTAGGAAAGCCATTTAGGAGGTGTGTTTTTTGACCAATAAATTTCTCCTAATGCGTAATGCTTTGTATAATTATCTTCTGCTAGATGGTAATGGAAATTAAAGTAATAACCTTCTTGCGGTTTTTTATCTGTTCTGACATGAAATCGGATTAAATCTTTTCTTGTTTCATTGTTATAAACGTGAAAAATCTTTTCGTGATATTCACCAGATGGTTGCTCCGTTATTGCTAAGTTTGCAACTTTTTCTTGTCCTGTGTTAGAAATAGTTGCATTAATTGCTTCTTGAATACGTGGAAAAATTACTTCATCAAACTCATTTTGTATAACAGGCCCAATTCGTTCGCCAAACTTTATGTATGCTTGCTCTCTCGCTGCAACAGTAATAGAATTTTTTAAATCTTCTTCTTTTGATAATGAAACTTGTTCATGTCTTAAAGACTCTGTATCCGAAAATAATGACTTCTCAGGATTTTTTTGGTCTAATAATTGCTCCCATATGAGGTGATCAGGAGAAATTAGACCGAATGTTAATAACGCAACCGTTATAATTATTGATTTTTGAAACCACTTTTTCATCCATTATCACCTCCAACTTTGACCATTTTTGTAATACTCATTATGATAATATACGTTTTTAAGAACAAAAGGTTTCATCTTCTTATTATTCATTGTACAATAATTAATGTAAACATACAGCACGTTTTTTATTTAAGGAGGAGAATTTATTATGGATACAAGCTTAATAATTGGAATCGGATTTTTATTCTTTTTAGGATATTTAATTTCTCTTAACTTTACGGACTAATATCAAAACAAGAACGCTTTGCAACTTAATGCAAAGCGTTTTTATATATAATTATCACAGTTCTATTACACCATAATGAAACTTAGAGGTTTGTCTTTCAAACTGTCTAAAACCGAACTTTTGAAATAGCTCAGAACGAAAGTGGGCTTTTAAAACCACTCGCTTACTTGCCACTCGTTTTGCCTCTTCCACCCATTCCTCTGTTAGCATCCTATGATCGCCAACTGCACGAAGCGTTTCAAAATTAGACGATTCTTCAATGATTTCTTCAAACATTGGATCCATATAAACGCAATCATATGAATTAGAATCCGCTTGTTTTAACAGTTTCGTAGCATCTTGATGAACTAAATCCACTTGACGCATGCACGATTGTAACTCATTAAATTCCGTTTCATAATCTTTTAATCCTTTAGATACTATGTAAGCTATCAATTCATTTACTTCACATGAAAGAACATTTCCCGTATCCCCAACTGCATGAGCAGCAATAATACTATCGGAGCAAAGTCCAGCTGTTGTATCCAAAAACCGGTCCCCTTTTTGCAAGTTTGTTGCTTGTAAAAAAACGTCATGCTCTCCTTTAAGTAACCTTTTCAATCGAAAAGCAGCAGAGTTAGGATGGAAGAAAAAAGGAGTCGTAACACCATAAGCGTGTAACTCCAACCTCTCCTTATTTACTACCAATACATCCGATTGAAACGCTTCTTGCATCGTTTTCACAGATTGCTTTTTCCGCTTCGTATAGGGTATGGAAAGTTCAGTGGCTATTCGTTTTGCATTTTCTATAAATTCCTCATTCGTTCTCCCAGCTGTTGTTACAATGGCGCTCATGAAGAAACAATTTGTGAAAGCACACCAAATAAATGATCTTTAATCGTTTCCATTGAATTGCTTTCAATTTGCTCACGAGGAATAAAATACGCTAATTGATCATCTTTCCAAATAGCGATTGAAGGTGAGCTTGGAGGAATCTCTTCAAAATAACTTCTCATCGTTGCTGTTGCTTCTTGATCTTGCCCAGCAAACACAGTAACTAAATTATCCGGTTTTACTTCTAATTCATTAATCGCAGCAACTACAGCTGGTCTAGCTAATCCTGCTGCACAACCACAAACAGAGTTAATCACTATTAATGATATGCCTCCAGCTTTTGCCATATGATCTTGTACATCTTCTGTAGTTATCAATTCTTTAAATCCTGCATCTGTTAGTTCACTTCGCATCGGTTTTACTACTTGCTTCATATATTCATCGTACGCATTCATGGTTTCGCCAACTTTCGTTTAGTTTCAATATCCTATTATAACAGGACTTCTATTAGTTTTGCTATTATGCTGTTTTCGTATATTTTCACATTTTTTCAGTATTTTTGTGTTTTTTGTGATTATTTTGTTAAATAAAAAGTATTGTTGTAAAGCATGTTTTACAATTCGCGAATAATAACATTGAAAAAACCACCTACCTGTTTAATTGCTTGCGTCATCTCTTTCATCGAATATCGCAAGAGAATCCTCAAGAAACTCTTTTAATTCCTCTTCTTTCATCTCGTTCAACAGTTGCTTCCAACATAACAACTTACTGCAGCACAAACGATTTGAGTGTATCTTCCATTTCGATTTTTTATTGCAGCATTTTTTACTTTTTTAATTTTCAGAATATGTATTGACACGTAAATACATTGGTGCTATATTTAAAGCAGTTAGAAAATACAAAGCAGGGGGGTGTTAATTTGAAATCAGAAAATATTATGATACGCGTACCTTCTGATTTAAAAAAAGATTTCATGCAGATTACAGACGCGAAACACGTAAACGCATCTGCTTTGATTAGAAGTTGGATTGAAGAATACATCAAAGAAAACAAGGAGGAAAAAACAATGTGGGAATTTGAAAACTATACAATACACAAAGAAACAGACTTATTGCGATTTGAGAACAATGATGGTGTCATCATCGGTTACGTACATCTAAACGACTACGACGAAGTTGAGGATTTGAACAATGGCGCGAATCCAATCGAAGAAGGTTGGAAGGACGGTATAGGAAACACTATTAATATAGATGGTTGGGGTGGAAAAGAAAAGTATCATAAACCAATATTAGAGCAGGCGTCGGAAGAATTGGTTCGCGAAAAATAAAAACAGCGACCTACCCACAATCAAATCTGTGGACGGGTCGCTTTTACCGTTAAATACACTTATTACTCAATTTCTTTTTTCAAATCAGCTTTTGCTTTTCTATCCAAAAAGTAATAGGCTGTACCTGCTACGAATAAACTGTTTATTCTAATACAGTCACATCTACTATATCATCTAATTGAATAACGTACGACTTGAATAAATCCTCCATCTCGATGACTCTTCTCTTTAAATCCACCCATGTTAATTTGCCCATATGGCTAATAAAAACTCCACTATTCCAAGTTTTTATTTCTAACTCAACATTTCGTTTCATTGCTATTTGAATATTTTCTTGGATAATATCTAAATCCCATTCGTCTAATTGAGGGCGAGGGGTTTTCTTTTGGTCCTCGATGTATTCACGGACGAGTTTCAAGTGTTCTGGTAGCATCATCGCTACCCATTTTTTAGATCCTCTGTCACGTAATTTTGATAAATCAGGAGTATCCATCATTTGGTCAAAATAATCCACCAGATCACCATGCTTTCTTTTCGGATAAAGGGAACGCATGCAAGCACATTATCTATTAGAAAAGTTCGTTTGGAATTTCTTTTGAAACAATAAGCTTGGAATGATTCACCTTGTATTTTAATTACCTTAACTCTCCGTTTGCTGATTTCACTTGACTTAGAAAGATAAATTAATTCAATAATTTGACCACGACTGAAATACTTTTCCAATAAAATACGCACATTCGTTCCCTCCTTTTTATATATTATATGCGAACATACGTTTTTTATACAACAAGTAATTTATTCTATTTTTGGACAAATAAAAAAAGCCCCACTTCTTCAACAGTGGGGCCGTAATTTCATGAGATTCTGCGAAGGGATCTCACATTTATAGAATTGCCTTCTCAATATCTATTTAAACTGGAAATATTATCTTAGCGAATAAACAATATTATTTTATTTTCCCCTTTAATTCCGCTAGTTCCCTTGCAAGTGGTAACAAGGCATTCCACACATAATATTGATTCACCTGACGTAACGGATCATTACCATTTGTAATACCGAGTGCCATTGCTTCTTTGCGTACTTTTTCTTGCGCAGGTGTTAATTTTTGTTCTACCACTTTCGTTTCCTCCTTTGTATTTACATCACATAAAAACTTATCCCATAACGACTTATTGCTAACAAACGGCGCTGGACAGTTCTTTCCAGTGACATCGTAGTGGCGATTTATTGGTTGCTTTCCGAACTTATTTTGAATCATTTGAACAACTAAAACAGTCCGTGCAATCGTATCTGGATGAATCGTTCCATCCTTTTCTACACACATTTCGATTCCGTTGGAGATTAAATTTGCATTACCTCCAGCGTAATTTGGAGCTGTTGCTCTTAAAGATGGAATTAACGGTCCTTCTTTTCTTTCATTTGCATGAAATGCTACCTCATCCAAAGGGATAATTTCAAGAGCTTTGTTTCAATCTACAAAAATATGAGCGCTCGCATAACGTTTTTTATCTTTTGGCAACTTATCGTTATCGTTTGGCAATGCGCTATTAAAATAAGTGAAATGATTATCCGCAGTGCCGCCATTGTTTGCAATGTAATGAAGCACTTCTGCAGCAACTCTCAACAACTTGTTTCCAGTGCGTGTTGTCGGATGGATTTTAATATGTTTTTGTTCGTAATTTAGAGCTACCATTATTTCAACCCCTTATCTTTTAGGTATTGCTCATTTCTACGAGCTTTGTAGCGAACGTTATTGTTTTTCCACCATGCCCAAGAGGATGCTGAAATAGTTAACGCAGAGGTTATTGCGTATTCGATATCTTGTTCTATAAACGGGATTGGGCTATACCCATTTAATACTAGGAATTGATTAATTAGCGCAACAGCAAGGACAACGGTGCGAACAACCATCCCTTTGTCAATTGGCGCATTATTATTTTGTGAATTTGTCATATATTAATTGCCTCCTAGTTTTTGTTGTAAAGCAAAGTAAGAATTGCTAATAATACAGAACCAATTATCGTAGTAGAAACCCAAAATATTATTTTGTCGATTTTATCTAAACGATGATGAGCTGACTTCGTACTTGAAAATGCTTCTTGCGCTACTTTTTCTGCATTGTCTTCAGTAATGCTAATATCACGGATATCATCAATTTTTCCTTCGATTCCACCTAGACGTTCGTAGATGTTTCTGATTAATTCTTCTCCCATCCTGCACCCTAAAATTTAAAACAAAAAGAACGCCCGTGTGGACGTTCTAAATATTGATTGTTATGTTTTGATGTCTTGGATATCCTTTAATTTAAAAAAAGTTCTTCCCCCTTTTTCCAAAAGTATATATTATCCCCAAAACAATGCAGAAGGCAAAAATACAGAAAGAAAATATAACAAATATAAGATAACCCTGAACTGACCTAGCGATATGAGACACATATAAAACACCTATTTTAGGCTGCCGCAATGCCAAATTCTTTTGGTGTTAGGTAGCCTAATTTTTCTTGGATACGTTCTTCATTGTAATGATGAAGATATTCGTCAATTCGTTGTATAACGCAAATATTGCTCAATGAATTAAACTTAGTTAAATAAAATTCTTCTGTTTTTAAACTAGAATGATAGGATTCGATAACAGCGTTATCCCAACAGTTGCCGCGTCTGGACATGCTACTCACTAGATGATTCTCCTTCAAGCAATCCTGATACGCATATGATGTGTAAACACTCCCTTGATCAGAATGTACAATGACTTCCTGCGGATTTCCACGAGCTATCAATGCCTCTTTAAGCGTATCTATTACCAACGGTGTCTGTTGATGATTGTAGAGCTTATAAGCGACAATTTCATTATTATATAAATCCATGATCGTCGAAAGATATAAAGTGACGCTACCATATTGAATATACGTAATATCTGTTACCCATTTTTCATTCGGTTTACTAGCTGTAAAGTTACGATTCAATAAATTTGGGGCAATTACTACTGACTCTCCTTGTGATTTCCATTTTCGTTTTTGCTTCACTTTGCATTGAAGATTATACTTCTGCATGGTTTTCTGGACCGTATTGCGGTCTAATTCAATTCCATATTCTCTTTTCAATAACGCCTTAATTTTACGATGACCATTGCGGTATTTCGTTTTCTTGCATAGTTCGATGATTGCTTCTTCTGCTTTGGTTCGAACGTATTCTACACCTTCTGCTAACCAACGATAAAAGGTGGATCGAGGCACCTGAAGGGCTGACAGAATTGCCGTTACTGTATATTTTTTTCGATACTTTTCCACGATTTGAAGAACTAGCTGTTTTTCAACTCCTTTACCATTTCCATATACTTTTTTAGAATCTCATTCTCCATTTTCAAATGGTTCATTTGTGTATCTTTCTTCTCTTCTTCACTCTTAAATTCAGGTCCATGCCCAAATGAATATTGCTTCCCGATCGGTTGATCGAAACGATGAATTTCATTCGCTCTATACCATCTCATCCATGTCTCAATTTGAGATTTATTCTTAATTCCGTATTTCTCCATAATTTCTTTCGTCGTAAGATGACCGCTCATTTTATCTTTCACGACTGCCCATTTAATTTCACTTGAATACACGTTTTTGCCCATGCAAAAACACCTCCGATTTAAGTACTTGTTTTAAGTGTACCACTATCGAAGGTGTTTTATATTGTCTCATTATTTTAGGTTAGTCCACCCATACCCATAGAACCAGCCCTTTTTTATATTCATAATATCATGAATTTTTAAAAAGAATATAAAAAATAACACTAGCTTATGCTACGTCCACATTACCTAACTCTTACGAATACCCGTTATTGTGACTTTACCAAAAAACAAAACACTGACCCTCTTTACAAGTTTTAATGATGTCAATGTTGCAGTTGGTGAATATTTGTTCAATATCGTTTTAATAAATCTAGGTGCTACCAAAATTGTAGGTGTAGATGGCGAAGCTACAGATATAAATCCTTCTGTTTTCAAGATAGGTGTTGAATAAGGAAGTAATTGACTATGAAGTTGAAAACGCCTTGCTCAAACGTGCATTAGGCTATGAATATAGAGAAAAGAAATATGCTCAAGTTGAAATGTCCGAGGAAGAACATTATGCATTGAAACAGGTTGCAATAAACCGATTCAAAATAGAGCATCCAGAGGCGACACTAGAAGAAATAAGACTAGTAGAGCTACAAGTTTCTAAACATAAAAGTGTACTTGTTGAAGAAAAGACTAAAGAAGTCAGTCCAGATACAACAGCCCAAATATTTTGGTTGAAGAATCGTAGACCTGATAAATGGAGAGATAAACAAGATATTCAGCATAGCGGCACTATGGAAATCAATAGCTTCCGTCACGTAATTTTGATAAATCTGGAGTCTCCATCATTTCGTCGAAGAAAGCCATTAGATTAAGTTCCTTTCTTTAAGAATAACAGGAACAAGTGCCAGTACATTATCAATTAGAAAAGTACGTTTGGCATTTCGTTTAAAGCAATAAGCCTGAAATGATTCACCTTGTATTTTTATTACCTTCACGTTTCGTTTACTGATTTCACCTGATTTCGAAAGATACATTAATACAACGATCTGCCCACAACTGAAATACATATCTAATAAAACACGTACATTTGTTCCTTTATTTTCATTTATCATATGCAAAAGTATTTTTTTGTGCAACTAATAAAAAAGAAGACCAGTCCGAATGGATTGGCCTCCTTTAATTTTACAAGCTCTTTCTTCTAGAAGAATTGTCTTGTCGTACTAATTAAATTAAATACTTTCACCAACTGAAATTAATATCTCTGCGATTATTCTCTCTGCATGGACATCTGAATTCATCATTGTGAAGGTGATTTCGATCATCACGATCCATATTACTAAATATATTGAGGTTATTTCGATTATTCTCTCTGCATTGACATTGAAACTCATTGTTGCGGTTGCGATCAAACCGTACTTCTCGACATTCACAAACCAACTCTACTTGACGTCTACGTCTTCTTCTTCGATTTTCAATACACATATACTATTCCCTCCTTTCGTTTTAATAAGCCGGCCAGCCTTAGACATATAATATGGACGAGGAGGAGTAATGAGTGGACAAATTGTCTCTTTCAACTAATATTTTTATTATAAACTCCTGTTCACTCCGACTGAGATATGAAAACTAAAATAAACTGTCAAGGTGAAACTCATAAACAATGGTCATACAAAAATAAAGAATATAGTAACTATTTGAAGAATCGTTCTATAGTTGGTAGTTTTATTCGGAAAAAGTCAACATTAGAGGATTTGGGCGAACTTGAGGAATTGATTGAGAAAAGACGAGGAATATCAAAAAGCGACCAACTCGATTAGGAGAAAGTCGCTTTTTTAGAAGAGGAGATACAAAATGGGATTGTATCGATATTATTTTTACCTACTTAATCAATCATCTTTCTAAAAATCGTTTATAAACCAGACAAATAAAATGCCCCACGACTAAAAAGTGATGTTGTCAAAACTGAAACTCTCTCGATTAATTCTAATATTCTACATCATATTTGATTAGTAGCCCATAAAACTTGCTCCGACAATAATTAGTAAGATAAACAATACTACAATCAATGCGAAGTTCGATTCTCTTCTACCTGATCCACCATATTCGCCTTCACTAGATCCATTCATCATATACCCCCTCCTTTCCAAATGATATTTATAGATTATGAAAAGATTATGTTATGGATAAGGTAAATTATCTCGTATCTAAGAATTTAATTAGTTGGTTTTTTTGGTACCCATTTAAACTACTTGAAGAATTTAGGAAGCTATGTTAGTTATACTTTCAAGTAAAATAGGAACCCCCACCCACATTTGTGAGCAGAGCTTAAAAATGTCATTGAAGATTTAGTAATTTGTATCTTTAAATCTTTTATATCTGCTTCATTTAATTTAGACATTTCTTTATTGATTTCAGCAATCCTAATAATTGCATTTTCATAATAAACATTTGCTGGTATAGCATCTACAAGCCTTTGAATTGATAAATTCGAAATTCATCACCTTTTTCAATATACGAACAGTTAATAAAGAGCGATCATTATTTAATTTGGTATTTCAATGCCATACAGAAAGGAGGGTATACTACCCACTTTTTAGATCCTCTGTTCACTACTCTTGATAATTCCGGATTATCCATCATTTCATCGAAATAGGCTATTAGATCACGTTCCTTTCATTATGAGTAACAGGAACAAATGCGAGTACGTTCTCTATTTTAAACATCCTTTTAGCTTTTCGTTTGAAGCAATGAGCTTCGAAAGTAGTATCGTCCACACTCAATACCTTTACTCGCCTTTTACTGATTTCACCGTTATTCGCTATGTAAATCATGTCTGCTATCTGTCCTCGGTCTAAACACTTCAAAATATTTATACGCACATTCGACTTCTCCTTTTTATTCACTATATGAGAACGTATGTTTTTTATGCACCTAGCAAATAATTCTGTTTTTGAACAAATAAAAAGCCCCGCACACAATTAAGTGAGCAGTTCTTGTAATTGTATTTTATTTTTTTAATTTTCAAGCAAAGAACTAACATTTATATAAACAGTTTTTCCTGTTGCAAGTGAATAATTAGGGAAATAAAATGTTTGGTTACCTACTATGGAATCAAATGTGCAGCCATTCAAACTAACCGCTTTGGTATCTGTGTTTTTGATTCCAACTATTTCACCACTTAGATCTTTACTCACGATCTTAAGATTAGATGTTGCAACAGGTAAATTCGTTGGAATGTACCACCTGTTCCTAAACCTGTTCACGGTTTGGCAGATTCATTAGCTAACTCGTCATATCTCCCTGATTGTGCTCCGGTGGTTTAAAACATCTTTTTAAAACTAAACGAATGAATCAGTCCAATATCCATCATTGACATAGAATGAACTATCCCGATTTAGGAGGTGCACAAGATGGGTTATGCTGGTAATGTTTGTGGACCAGGATATGCAGGACATGGTTACGGTTCAGGATTCGCTTTACTAGTCGTTCTGTTTATTCTATTAATTATTGTTGGGGCAACTTTCTTAAACTACGGCAACGGTTATGGTTGCTAATCTGCTGTACAACTGAGACAGGTCATAAAACCTGTCTTTTTTAGTTATACACAGAAGTTCAAGTATTTCTTCACCCAAAAATATATAAAGCATAAAATAAACTATTAGTTCACATAGTACTGGAGGCTAACAATTTGAAATTCAATAAAAGCTTTGGTCAAAATGGCCAAAACCTCCAAACAGAGAGTCAAGCCGAAAAACTTGCCGTCATTGGTGAAGCAATAGCTAAAATTGGCGATGCTATAGCAAGTATTGCTTCAGTACTTGCATTAGAAGAAGAACCTCAAGAAAAAGGTGATAATGATGAATATAGAAGCATGCAGCAACAGATTGACCATTTAACCGCCGAAAATGAAAGGCTAAAAATTCAACTAAACAACAGGAGACATCATTGGCTGTAGGTAAATTAATCCCAATACATTAAGCATTTAACCTAATCCTCTCAAGACTAATAGGTAGGCAATGGTTTTTGTCTACTACTCGATAGAATAGTAGCCTTTTTGGTGCGGATGGCTTGGTAGTTGCTTAGAGAATGGCGATAGGTACTGGTAATTCCGCTGTAGGCTTGGATAAGCCATGTCTTAAGGTCGAAACTGATGAGCATGCTTCCAGTAAATGAAGAATTAGTTCTAAAAACTAAACAAATGAACCAGACAAACATTTATTAATGACATAGGATAAAACATCTCGTTATATAGGAGGTGTACAAATGGTAAATGCAGGTTATGGTTATGGATATGGAAATGGTTGTGGCTGTGGTTGTGGAACTGGACCTGGATACAGACCTGGGAACGGACTTGGATCAGGATTCGCTTTAATTGTTGTTTTATTTATTCTTTTAATTATTATTGCCGCAACCGCCAACAATAGGGTTGGAAATGATGTTGACTGTTGAGATATATGTAAGGACCTTCTTTAAACTTAAAACAGAAATCTTCAGTTATCTGAGACAGGCTTTCATGACCTGTCTTTTTATACTCTTACAAGAAAAAGGTAGACTTTTCAGTTAGAACTGCTTTCCATTTTCAGCAGATATTGTAGGACAACCCACCAGATTTAATACACGTCACAAAATATAATTTACTTAGAAAGTTCCTTATACGCTAAAACCTTCAACGCTAACATTTCTTCTGCCGTCAAATTATTTTCAAGCTTATTAAAAATTTCTTGTTTATCTTTCTCAGTTATACCACTTTGGGCTTTTGCTTGAAATTCTTTTAAGTCACTTATTTTAAACTTTTTTATCAGTAGCCTCGTTGCTTCTTCTTTCGTTTGAAAAGGTAGTTTACTATTATCTACATTTTTTCCTTCTTCAATAAACGCCTGTAATTGAGGATCACTATTGATTTCTTTTTTAATACTTTCCAGCTGACCGCTATTTTGAAGTTCTACCGCTACCTTTTCCATTACCTGATCCGCAACTAGTTTGGGCACAGAATAATACGCTGCAAGTCCAATTAAAGCAATAACAACGACTAAACCAAAAAGCACTTTAATAAACCTCATCTAAATTCCTCCTCTACAGGATTTAATACTAAGAATAATACATTGTAAACCTAACTTGAAATGATATGCAATACCTCTGTTCTCTATTTCAACCAAATAAAAGAAAAAAGCACCATTCTAGGTGCTCAATAGTTCATTTACACCATTTTATATTAACTCGACCTGTGACTGCAATCTGTTTATTGCACGATAAGTTACCATTGTTGCAACAATCGTACCGATTAAAAATAAAATGGAACCCCCTAACGAAAAAAGATTACCAATCAATCTAGCTCTTTCTTCATTTAATAATTCTTGATTAATTAATTCTTGATTCATTTTTCCACCCACCTCTCCACATATTTATTATATTCTCCTGTTGCATATTGTTCACTATTAGTTTAAACAAAAGAAAAATATCAGTTCTGAATACTATAATTAAGCGATTTTACTATACTTTCTCCTGTATTCAGAAATTTTATAGTCAATAAATGCACCAATAACTCCAAAAGGTATTCCGCCTGCTGTCAATGAAAGTAAAATTGAAAATATACTTATTTGCTCCATTTTAATACTCAACACATAATGAATAAACAAAGTTCCTAATATAGTGAAAACTATAGTAAAATAATAAGTTATATGAAGTTCTTCCTTTATTTTTTGTTCTTGATTTGTCACTTCTTTATGCATGTAACTCCCTCTTCTCTCTAAAGTCTTTTTATTATTCACTAGTTTTCAATAATTTACTCATTTTTATCTATATAGACAAAAAAATCTTCGGTAGAAGCACTTGTTAAAAGTGCTTCTACCGAAGACAAGGTTTCTATTAAATTTGCAAAGTAGTATCTGACCACTCTATTTCATTTAAAAATGTAAATACATCTTCACATACTTTATCTTTTTCTTTCCCCGTCGTAATTATATGACCAGACTCTTTATACCAAATGATTTCTTTTTCATTTGTTTCTACTTGATCCAGAATAAACGATGCACTTTCTTGATAAATTACATCGTCTAATGCTCCCTGAAGCACGAGGGTTGGTGATGTAATAGTATGTAAATCGTGACATGTATTTTCAGTTATTGATTGAACACTATTAAAAGAATTTCTCGGTAAGGATTTAAGTACTTCAAGTTCTTCTATAATTACTTCTTTTGATTTTCCCTCAAAAGATTTATAAATTTTTGCGTAGTTATATAATCGATCGAATAAACCTTCCGTGCTATTCCTTTTAACTGGAGCACACATCGATACAACTGCTTTTACTGGAAATTCTTCTGCTATTTTTAAGGAAAACACACCACCTAATGATATCCCAGCTACCGCAATTTCTTCATAACCAAGGTCTTGTAAATAATGATATCCTTTAACAACATCCTGCCACCAGTCAGTTGGAGTCGTTTGTAATAATTCTTCAGGGGTTCCCCCATGCCCTTTATACATTGGTGCATGACATGTGTAGCCTCTTTTTTGCAAATATTCTCCTAATCTTTTAACATCTTTCGTACTTCCTGTAAAACCATGCAGTAATAATACAGCTCGATTTCCGCCTTCGAACGTAAAAGATTTAGGTGCCACTAATTTCATCTGTATATCCCCTTTATTTAGTTAAAGCTTTACTATAATGAGCTAATACTATCATTGACAATCAATAATGTATAATCTATTATTCTTATCATTATGATGCAAAAAATGCATCAATAGAGTTTAGGGGGTTAGAAAGTGGAGTGGCAACGTCTAGAATATTTCCAAACGGTAGCAAAGGTTCAACATATGACACGTGCAGCGGAAATGCTGTCTATTTCACAACCTGCTTTAAGTCGTTCTATAGCAGGGTTAGAGGAAGAAATTGGGGTACCACTATTTGATAGACAAGGACGATCGATTGTGTTAAATCGATACGGGGAAATGTTTCTCCATCGAGTGAACCGAATTATGAGGGAACTAGATGAGGGATTGGAAGAAATATTGCAATTAACTAATCCAGAGCAAGGGGAGGTGTCACTTGGCTTTTTGCACACGCTCGGCACTAGCTCTGTTCCAAACATAATTCGAGCATTTCATCAAGAGTATCCACATATAAGGTTTCAACTTAAACAAAATCATACACATACGCAATTAAAACAATTAAAATCAGGTGAATTGGATCTTTGCTTGCTCGCATCTTTGGACAATGAAACGCAAATTGAATGGACAGAATTATGGCGTGATGAGTTGTATGTGATTGTTCCAATTAATCATCCCCTTTCTAATCGAAAGAGTATTTCATTAAAAGAAATAGCAAATGAGTCCTTTGTTTCAATGAAAAAAGGATATGCACTTCGTAACACAACGGACGAAATTTTCGAGAAATTAGGAATACAACCTAATATTTCTTTTGAAGGAGATGAAGTAGCAACGGTAGCAGGCTTTGTCGCAGCAGGATTAGGTTTTTCTATTCTACCTGATGGCGGGGAGTTAAATGCAAACAAGATGATAAAATTACGCATAAATGATATGACATGCGAACGTGTCATTGGTATGGCTATTGGAAAAAATCGTTATCTATCCCCTGCTGCTAAAAGATTCCAGCATTTTATACTAGCTTATTTTCTGCAAAAATAAGCTGAAATTGTTTCTTTGAAAAAATACTCAGACAAGATCAACTTGCCTTTCAAAAAAAAGTGATAAAAGAAGAAGCTTTTTGTTAGACAAAAAGCTTCTTCTTTTACGTTTATATTCTATTCTTTATTTTCGTGCCTCGTTCATTTGTTTCCAAACTGATCCCTTTGCTTCTTCGCCTTGTTCAATTCTAACAATGGCCATTCGTATTTGTAATTTTACTTCATATTCTTTATCATCCATTGCTTCTTTCAATACGGATAGATCCTCTACAGTTCCTATTTCATAGAAGTACATCGCTGCTCTCCAGCGAACAAGTTTGTTTTTGTCAAATAAGGCAACTTTCATCGCTGCAGCAAATTGCTCATATCCTAAATCACTCATTGCATCTCCAGCTGTCCTACGAACTGCAGCGCTTTTATCCTTTAAAGCAGTTTCTAAGTAAGGGATAACAGCCTCGTCCTCTATTAGCCCTAAGTAAACAGTCGCTAATCGACGAATGGATACTTGTTCATCTTGAACTGCTTTTGCTAATATCGGTAAATCTTCCTTTTCTGGATTAATTAAATTATTTAAAAGTTGAAATCTTTGTTCCCATTCACCGACTTCAAATTGTTCTAGGGTAAATGGAACTCGAACAGCTGACTTCTCTTCTGATGGATTGTCTTTATCCTCTAATAGTTGTTGCAGTTTACTTTGTGGAAATGTTGCTTCTAGCTCTTTTACTAATTGTTCTCCAATTTCTTTTTGATCACCGTAACGAACACCAAAATCTACCCATTTACGAAGCAATAGATAGTTTTCTTTGTCGCCTTCCATCGCTACGTCTAAAGCTTTTATAAAACGCTCAGATAATCCATATCTGGACTCTGATTCACTATCAAATACTTTCACTTGAAGTGGAATTCCTTTATATTGTTGGACATGCACATATAATTCTCCATAATGCTCCAGTGGTTTTTCTAGTGAATTTTCTTCATTTTCCGCTCCAAAGACATTTTCAACTGAGGCTAAAATAGGCTCCCATGAAAACTTTGCATTTCTCTCCACTGCAAAAAAATCTGCAACATGATAAATACCTTTAATACCTTCAATTTTAAATATTTCTTGAATTTCCTTTGGTGCACCATCCAAGTTATCTTTTTTATAATTATGACTTTTACCAAAAGGAAGCTCTTTATCTATCACAACTTTCATCGTATTCGGACTCGGCGTAGGCTCGATTGTAACTATTTTCATTTAGTTCCCCTCCATAAAAATCAACTATTAACAATTTCCTCTAGGTATGACCAGCGCTCGATTAGTTGCTCATATTTTTTGTTTGCATTATCCAATTTTACAGTTCCCTCTTGAAGCAGTGTAAAATCAGAACCAGCCTTTGCCAAACTTTCTTCTAATTCAACAATTAGTATTTCCGTTTTCTCAATATCTGCTCCAATTGTTTCCCATTCGCGTTGCTCTTTATAAGTAAGTTTTTTCTTCTCTTTAGTCGTTTTAGCTTGCACTTCTTCTAATTTTACTTCATCGATTTTTGTAGGATTTATCTTTTTCTCTTCTAAATAATCCGAGTAAATACCCAACCATTCTTTAACTGAGCCATCGCCACTCAATACCCAAAGTTTCTTCGCAATACGATCTAAGAAAAATCGATCATGGGAAATAGTAATAATGACACCAGGAAAAGTTTCCATGAAATCTTCTAACACAGATAATGTTTGAATATCTAAATCATTTGTTGGTTCGTCGAGTAAGAGAACATTCGGTTGCTCCATAAGCATTTTTAATAATACTAGACGTTTTTTCTCCCCACCTGAAAGCTTACCTATTTGTGTTCCATGTGTGTTTAATGGAAACAAAAATCGTTCTAGCATTTGTGCAGCTGAAAATTTCTCTCCAGAACCGGTTTCGATTAAATTAGATGATTCGCGTACATATTCAATCATTCTCGTCTGTTCATTCATTTCCGGTAGCTGTTGAGTAAAATGCATGAGTTTTACAGTAGATCCAACTATTATTTCGCCTGAATCCATTGGAAGTTCTCCTGCTAACATTTTTAGAACAGTACTTTTCCCTACACCGTTAGGACCTACAATTCCAACTCGATTCCCAGCTTGAAGAAGAAAGTTGAAATTTTCTACTATCTTTTTGGTTTCAAAACCTTTTGAAATAGATTTTCCTTCCAACACTTGCTTACCCAATCGAGTCGTCATAAGTTCCATTTCTAAGTTCTGGTTAGAATTATCGCGATCTATTTTTGAACCAATTTCTTCAAAGCGATCTTTTCGAGCTTTCTGTTTCGTCGATCTAGCTTTTGCCCCTCTACGAATCCATTTCAACTCATTTCGATACAAATTTTGTAATTTCTGTTGAGAAGATGCATTCATTTCCTCACGAATTGCCCGCGACTCTAAATAATCCGCGTAGTTTCCAGAGTGCGTATATAACGTTTTATCCGCTAACTCATAAATATGAGTTGCCACGGCGTCTAGGAAGTAACGATCATGCGTAACAAATATAATGGCTCCTTCCACTCGTTGTAACATTTCCTGTAACCAATCTGTAGACTCTTTGTCCAAATGATTGGTAGGTTCATCTAATAGTAGTAAATCAGCTGGTTCAATTAACACTTTTGCGAGTGCTACTCTTTTTTGTTGTCCACCTGATAAATGTAAAACGGAATCTTCAAATTGCGTGATTCCTAATTTTGTTAACGCTGTTTTCGCAAGAGCATTTACGTCCCACGCTTGTAAATCGTCCATTAGTGATTGTAAATCCATCAGTTTATTTTGTAGTACAGTTGAGTTAGAATCCTCCATTAATGCAAGTAATGCTTCTTCATATTCACGATTTATTTTTAATATTGGCGAATCTCCACCAAATACCGCTTGAAGAACCGTCTCTTCCTTAACAAAAGTCGGTTGCTGTTCTAGATAAGCAATTCGATATTTGTTTGGATGATCGCGGTCAATCGAATCCGCTTCAAGTTGACCAGCAATAATGGAAAGGAAAGTAGATTTCCCAGTCCCGTTTATACCTATTAATCCTGCATGATTCTGATTATTAATGGTAAAGGATATATTTTGAAAAAGTGTTTTTTCACCCACTGTTTTCGTTAAGTTTGAAATAATTAAATGGCTCATAGCATTTCCCCAGTTTCTTTACGTAAGTTTTGCAGAAAGAGTTCCATAAACGAATGTCTTTCTGTTGCAAGTTCTTTTCCTTTTTCCGTTATCATTCCTGCCGACAAGAGAAGTAGCTTTTCATAGAAGTGTGTGACGGATGCTGTATCTTTTGTACGATATTCTTCTGCTGACATATTAGCTCGAGGAGTTTCACTTGCATCATATAATTTTCTGCCTCTTGTGCCGCCATATGCAAAAGTTCGAGCAATTCCAACTGCTCCTATTGCGTCTAATCGATCCGCGTCTCGAACAACTTCCGCTTCAATTGTTTTAGGTTGTTGTTCATTTCCTCCATTAAAAGAAACGGATTTTATCACTTCTTTAATATGAGCTACTTTTTCATCTGGTAATTTTAATAGTTGAATGATGCGTGTTTCTTCTGATTTCAACTGATCTTTGGCATATTTCGGATCACTTACATCATGCAGTAAAACAGCAAGCTCTACAACTTCTTGATCTGCATTATCGATCGTTTCTAATATCTCTAATGCATTCTTTCTCACTCTCTCAATATGTTGAAAGTCGTGACTTGCATCAAAATGCTTGTACACTTCTTTTACTAATTGTTCGCATTGCTCTAATGTATTCATACTATCTTTCTCCTTAAACGGATTCATTCTCTCCATTATATACAATAACACATAAAAGACCGCTAATTGAGCAGTCTTTCTACTTTTTATAACATTCCACTTCAACTAAAAGTGTTAAGAAATCAATAATAATTCCATTTTCGTCCAATAGGTGGGAAAGTGATTTTAATTTTGCATTTTTGGTAATACTTAAATAGAGAAAGAATCTAAAACCTTTTCACTTATTACCTTGCTTTTTATTTTTTTGATGGGTAGTGAAAGCATTAAATATTAAGTTCAAATCGACATATTATTGACGATTATTGTCATTTAATGTATAGTTTAACTATCCATTATTTGAATATTTAGTGGATTGAGGGAGGAACGTTTATGCAACAGGGGAAAGTTAAATGGTTTAATAATGAAAAAGGCTATGGGTTTATCGAATACAATGATGGAGAAGACGTATTTGTCCATTTTACAGGTATTCAAGGAGATGGATTCCGAGCGTTGGAAGAAGGACAAGATGTATCTTTCGACATTGTTGAAGGTAACCGCGGACCTCAAGCTGCAAACGTATTAATAAATAGTTAAAAACAGTTCTTCCCGCGACGAATGGTCGTGGGACTTTTTTATTTACAATAAAGTTTTTCTCCTATTTCTCGAATTCCCTCTCCAACAGTACAAGTATGAATACAAAAGTTATGTGCTGCTATCTTTCCTTTTTCTTTGCGGAAAAGGCTTTTTATATAACATCCTTCACAATAATTAGTTAATAAATAATCTATTTCATCGATTATTTGAGTATTTTTCATATGAACTCTCCTCCCTACATTAAATTAGATTGTCCAATATCATATATTTTATTTGCAAGTGTGCAACATGTAGTTCAAACTAAAAAAGAACTAACCAAAACAAACTGTAAATAGGTGATAAAAAATGCTTGAAGTATATATTGATGGTTCAACAACTGGTAATCCTGGTCCAAGTGGTATAGGCATCTTCATTAAAGGCGAAGGACATCATATTAAAATAAGCGAATTTATCGGTAGTTACACTAATCACACTACTGAATTTATCGCATTATTAAGAGGATTAGAAGAAGCACAAAAATTAACAACCTCCATCGTTTCGGCAAGGACTGATTCACAAATAGTTTGTGCTGCAGTCGAAAAAAGATATGCAAAAAATGCAGAATTCGCTTCTATTTTAGAGAAAATACTAGTAATAATCGATAAATTCGACTTATTTTTTATTAAATGGATTCCAGATGAGCAAAATAAAGCAGCTCACGCATTAGCAAGAGAAGCCGTGCTAAAAAAACTACCTTGAGTAAAATTGTGCACTGAAGAAATCCATATAATTTGGCTTTGTAATATAGGGCTTGCCAATAAGTTAGAAAAACGGAGCTGTCCTTTAAGTGCATCTTGTCTTTACCAATTTCCAAGTGCTTTGGACTAAATATTAGCTACACTATTAACGAAGACTTTTATGGAGGACCTGGAAGTGACTGCGTCACTTCCAGATCCTCTCTTTTCGGTAATCTTGTGGCGGTTGTTTGTCCGTCGCTCTCTTGGAATGTGTAGAGATATGGTGCATTAGGTTTGGTTATTGAGTGATTAGATACTTCCCTATTCTTTTAAAAGCTCGTTAGTATTAGTTTGAATTTCATTTTTATACGCAGATTCGATTGTCTCTTTTGTTCGGTTCATAAAACGTCGTACTACCTCGTCGTTACCAAATAACTGAAAAATTCCAAGTAATGGATTTTTAGGTTTATTTATCGATGTGTATATAAATTTTGTAGTTGTATCATTTTGCGCTTCTAATTCATAGTCAATAGTCATACGAAAACGATTATTCAATAGAAAACTTTCCTGAAAGATTTTATAATGCTGTTCGTTTACATACTTTTTAATCGTAATTTCATATTGTTCGGTTACTGAACCAATTTGATACGTTTGACTGATGATTGATCCAACTAACTGTTCTGTTTCTTGAGTAAATACTTCATCCATTACTTTTGGGAAAATCATTTTCTTTTTCTCTAAATCCCCATAAAAAAACGGCCACACGTATTCAATTGGTGCATTTATGGTAATTTCTTTTTTCCACTTTTTCATGTAATCATCCCCTCATTGTTCATAACCACTCTACCGAATGATATAACATATCATAACACAAAAAAACAGACTCTCGAATGAGAGTCTGTTAAAGTTTAGGTTTAAAATTAAGCTTTAACTACGTTAGTAGCTTGAAGACCACGTTGGCCTTGCTCGATTTCAAAAGTTACTTCTTGACCTTCGTCAAGAGATTTGAAACCTTCGCTTTGGATAGCTGAGAAATGTACGAATACATCGTCTCCGCCTTCGCGTTCGATAAATCCGAATCCTTTTTCTGAGTTAAACCATTTTACTTTACCTTGTTCCATGTGTATTTCCTCCTCGTATGCAGTTGTGCATACATTGTGTTACTATCCTTGCTCAACACTGTTAAGTAAAAGTGTTGCCACCTACTAACTAACCGAACAAAAATAATCCTCTTTAAATATAACATGGGTTTTTAATTAATGCAACCCTTTTGCTGATTAAATTTAATTACTTTCCAATAAAGCACCTATCGCACCACTATACCCATTTTTACCCAAAAAAACAGGTTCTTTATCTTTTAATTGTGTATAACTTCTTATTATTTCTTTTAGTAAATTGTTATTTTCTAATGTTGAACCAATATAGATAATACTGTTTACATGATAAGCGTCAGCTGCTTGGATGCATAATGAAGCTACCACCTCACCAATGATACCTTGTATGCCTGACAAATAATCTGCTTCACTTCTTTTTTCAGCCGTTTTTAACGCGACTCCACCAAAATTACTGGCAGTAAGTGACCCATTTATCGGTAATTTATTGCTTTCATAGATATCACTGACTAATATATCTATAGATGATCTATTTCCTATTTTAGATAGGTTAATCAACTCTTCATAACTCGTTAATCCAGTTAATACTTGTCCCAGGCCAATAAACGTTCCACCACCGATTCCAGTTCCACCAAGCCTGCTATGTGAATTGGCATTCATAAGATGAATAGATGTCCCTGTGCCAATGTTTGCAATAATTGCCTTTTCACAATGAATATTTTGTTGTTTTAATTGATGCTTGACTCCCGCCATTGTTGCATCGAACTCCACAATATATGGAATATCTTTTTGTGAAAGCAAATATTTCTTTAACTGCTCTGCACGACCACCAGTAAGGCAAATGGAAGCTAGCGAGTGATTAGAATCGATCCAATCCTTTACTGCTTGAAAATTAGATGAAAGGAAGTTAAGTAAATGTAATTCCATTTTTTCATCCCAATAAGCTATCTTCGTTAACGTTCCACCTGCATCAATACCGATTTTTGTAGCCATAAAAATTCCCCTTTTATCTTATCCAAGAACCTACAATTGGATAATTAAATGTGCTTCCAGTAATCGCTTTAACTATTCCGATAATCGGAACAACAAATGCCATTATACCAAAAATAATAATCATAGGGATACCGATTAAGAAAATTATTAAAATGGCAGAAATAAAAATCAAAACGCCAATAACCAATTGGAATAAAATTGCTTGTATCGAAAGCTTTTTAATTTCGTCATCGTCTACTACCAAAAATATAATAAATGGTACTAAAAACGGCGCAAACCATGTGCTAGCATGAATTAAGATTTTTAAACCCGTGTTTTCCATATATGTCATACTCCTCTCCGTAAGTTAATACTATATATACGCATTATTTCACCATTCGTTTCACTTTACTCTTAAATTATTATTCTTGTAGACTGTTTCTCCCGCAACGATCGTTTCTAGTATATTAGCTTTTAGAAGTGTCATTGCATTTAACTCTCTATCCACTATTGTGAAATCCGCATCAAATCCTATAGCAATTTTCCCGCGTTCGTTTTCTTTTCCGATTGCTTTTGCACTTCCAGTTGTAAATAATGAAATCGCTTCGAATACTGTAAGTGCCTGCTCAGGAAGGAATTTATTATTCACTGCGGCATCTATCCCCACAAGTGGGTCTGCCATTTCTACTGGAGAATCAGATCCTCCTGAGCACTCGAATCCATAATCAATCAACGATTTCCATGCATATGCCCAGTTTAATCGATCTTTCCCCAGCCTTTCGATAACCCATGGAAAATCGGAAGGCACAAAAATTGGTTGGAGATCCAGTACTACGGGTAATTTCGCCATTCTTTCTACTAAATCTTCTCGTAATACATTCACATGAATTAATCTATCCTTTTTTCCAAATACTACAGGATATTTCTCTATTAAGTCTATTATGATTTCAACTGCAGAATCTCCAATTACATGAACAGCGATCGTTTCATTATATTTTCTAGCTGTTTGCACCAATTGTTCTAGTTTTTCAGGATCATGTACTGCAACACCTTTGTTTCCTGGATCATCTGAATAGTCTTCTGACAACAACGCAGTACGCCCCCCTAAGGATCCATCGATAAATATTTTCATCGCACCGAATTCAATAAAGTCCGTCGGTTCCTCCCCCTGCATCTTCTCAAAAGCTTCATGATGCCTTAAAAGATGAGTACGAAAACTTTCACCTATAACTTCACGATATGCCTGTAAAGGTACTGTATATGGTCCATAGTATGCCATATCCTCTGTGTGAACGCCTGTTAAACCCTTCGATTGTAAATCTGCTACACTATTTTTAATTACTTCTACTAAATACTCTGTAGTTGTTGGAGGTATTTTAGATGTAATTAGCTGTTGTGCTTCATCATAAAACAATCCATTTAAATTACCTTCACTGTCTTTACCAATTATCCCGCCAGTTGGATTTGGTGTATCTTTCGTAATTCCTGCGAGCTCCATTGCTTTGGAATTAGCAACTAATACATGTCTACATACTCTCTTTAATACTATTGGAGTCTCTTTCAAATGATCAAGGTCAAAACAAGTGATGGGTCTTTCCTCTATTAATTTATTATCATTCCAACCTTCCGCTACGTACCATTCCCCTTTTTTAACTAGTCCTGCTACTTTAACCACTATTTCTTCAATGGAATTAATCGTTGATAAATCAAGATATGCTAACTTTTCACCATGACCAATGAGATGAATATGACTATCGACAAAACCTGGATACATGGAAGCACCATTTAATGATTTTACTTCTTCTGCAAGTGGTAATAATATTTCTTCAGAGCCAGTTTTAATGATTTTTCCATCTTCTACTAAGACAGATTCTACTGTGTTTCCTTCTGATTGCATTGTAAAAATATGACCGTTTGTCCAAAGTGTTTTCATTTTTCTCCATCCTTTTATGTGAAGTTAAGATTCAGTGGATATATACTATAAATATTAGTTTTAAGTTTTTAGTGGCCCGTTTTTCAGAGCGGTTGGTTATTTTAATAAGTTATTAATATCTTCAACCGGTGATTCTAATTTCATTTGTTCTAGTTGTAGCTTCATTTTTTCCGTTTCAATCACAAAGTTTTCATACTTTAACTTCTCTAGTTCCAGTTCAGCATTCACTCTTTGTCCTTTTATTTGTTCTTTATGTTCAAAATGTTTAGTAATAACTTTTATTATTGGAACTGAAAAAATAAGTATAACTGCAATCATACCAGTCAAAGCAATGTCCTCATTTCATAAGTATTTGAATATTATCAGTATACATTATACAGAATTTTGTCGAAACTATTCATTTGCTAACAATATAGTTGATTCAAGCGCAATTTCGACGTTCCCTCTTAAAGCTTTACTAATCATACATGTCTGTTCCGCTTTTATAGCAATTTTTTCCATTGTCGCCATGTCTTTTTCATTTCTCAATACGATAGTAGGGCGATGAACAATTTTTTTATAAGTAAATACTCCATTTGTTACATCCACAATTGCAGTAGAATCCATATATAAGGATTCTTTTGAAATATTACTTCTTTCCATCATTGCCGCAAGTGTAATAATATAGCAAGTAGCCGCTGCGCCTAGAAGCATTTCATCTGGGTTCGTACCTATACCTGGACCGTCCATTTCTGGAGGAATTGATATTTGCGTTTGCAAATTTTTCATTTGAATTTCCCCTATATCATTTCGATCACCTGGCCAGTTTGCTTTTAAATGAAAAAAATGCTCTGCCATGATTTCATCCCCTTTAATGTTTACTTTATTGGAATATCGCATAATTTCCAGTATGATGATATAGGAAAGTAGGCGATAATGTTGTTAAAAAATTATGGAAGAATTGCTGGAATCACTATTATCATATCATTATTTTTACTAATTTTTGGTGTTAAATATGTGTTAGGCCAAGATTTAGTGATCAGAAATTTCATTGCATTTGCAATCATTTCTGTTTTAGTAGGAACTCTTGCTGGTGCTTTGTTATTTTATAAACTGAAAATAGCGTATTATATTTTTACAACTGGATTACTGATCGGTTTTATCGAACTTTTCCGCTCCTTTATTTCCGGGAAGGAAGGATGGGGGGACTTAGTTGGAATTCTATCCTTGTTTATATTTACCTCATTTGGATTAGTTATCGGTCTTATTATAGAAGGTATCCTGTTTCTCGTGAAAAAAAACAAGTAAAAAAGAAGTTTTTCCGCGTTTGTTAGCGAGAAAAACTTCTTTCTTTTATTTCTTCCGAAGAAAGTTCCAAATAACAACACCAATTAATAAAAATTGTGGGATAATCGTTTCCCATGTTGGATAAAAGCCAATGGAACTAATGACGGATAAATGATCCACGGTTGTCATTGGAATTACACTTCTTAGTTGTAAAGTATGCACGCTAACTCCTATAATTTTAAATGCCAAAATATAAATTAGTATAGTCGCTACGATAAAGAATCTATGAATCGGTATCTTTCCGCTTACTTTCATTAAAACAACAGCAAAAACAACTAAAATAACCAAAGCAATTAGGATACCAATACTTAACTCAAGCGTAGACATTTTTGGAGCAATACCTGCATAAAAAATAATTGTTTCTGCCCCTTCTCTAAATACAGATAGAAAACTGACAAATGCCATCGATAAGATACTACTGGTAGAAATTGCATGATTCATTTGGGTTTGAATATATTTATTCCACGCGGTAATACTAGATTTATTATGTAACCAAACCCCGACTCCTATCATTAGGACTGCAGCACCTAACCCTACATATCCTTCCATCAATTCCCGACTCGTTCCCGCAGAAACCGATTGTAGAATACTTGAAAGAATAATAGCAGCAATTGCGCTCACAACCAAACCTGCAAATGCCCCTAAATAAATCCACTTTTTCTGATTGCCTTGGTTTGCTTTTTTTAAGAAAGCAAGCAATGCGATAATGATGAGTAATGCTTCCAAACCTTCACGAAGTAATATTAAGGCAGAATCCCAATAAGTATAGTCTGAAGTAGTTTGCATTAATTCAATCTCTTGAATAAATGAATTAATTGAATTAGTTACTTTCTGTTTATCAACTGAGTCTTTTGAAAGATCACTTACGAGAAGAGGAATATTACTTTCTATTTTCGTATAAAGTCCTGCATTTTTTGTCCGTATATCTCCTTCAACGTTTGGCCAAATTTCAATAAACTTCAATAATTCATTTGCAGCTTCATCAAAAGATCCTTCGTTAATTTGATACTTACTTTCTTTCAGTAAACCAACAAGGGTAGCTAAAGAATAATTTCCGGTAGTACCCTGCATTTCTTTATTAGCAACAAAGTCATCTATTGCTTTAATTAATGCATTAAACTGTCCTTGAAGTTGGTTTACATCCAATTTGTCTTCTGCTAACGTAATTCGCATAAAAGCTACTTGAGTTTCTATTTTTCCGTAACTTGCAATATTCAACTCTCTAACTGGACGTTCATTTTTTTTCCAAGAAGCTAAAAACTTGGAGTATCCTAGTAAAATAGCATCTTTATCATTAGTAACAATAATGTCATTCATTTTATCAATTGCTGGTTGAATTTTTGCGCCAAAATTTGTTCGTTCCATTTTTTCGTCTACAGGATTTTGTTCTTTTTCAAGTGCAGCTAAACCTTTTGCAAGTTGTTGTAAATTTGCTAAACGCTCATCTGCGTTTTTAGATTTAAATGCACGAGTATAAGCATCATTAATTTGTTTAACTGCTTCACTATCCGGAACATTCATTTCTTTCCATTGTTTCTCAAATGATTTAAGTGCGTCTTTAGCCTTTGTATTTTCTTCATTTTTGGATTCCATAATGGCATCACTAATCGTAATATACAATTCACCAACTGTAGTAGTAGCTTGAGCAGGCACTGAACGCACGACAAATAATATGCAAACTACACATAATACAATAGATATTTTATGCTTTAAAAAGTGATTCACCTATAAAACTCCCTTTTTGAATACCAGGGAAACAAGCGAAAATTGCACTGCCTCGATGGGTAATATATTCATTTAATTTATCTACACGACCTAAACTATTTTGTATGTTAATAAATTGCTTTGGATCCTTTTGGAAGGAAATAAATAGAAGCCCTGCATCAAATATACCTGTCTTCGGATCTATTCCACTTGAATAAGAAAATGATCTTCTTAACAAACGATCCTTTACTTGTTTAGCTAAATGCACGTGAGAAGTAATTGGGACAACTGGCTTACCGTTCGAATCAATTCGAGAAAGCTCCATATCTTCATGTTCGCCTTTTTTCCCAAGCGGGGCACCGCTATCTCGATGACGCCCAAAAGTTGCTTCCTGATCGCCTAATGCTGTACGATCCCAAGTCTCTAAATGCGTTTGAACTTTTCTTGCAACTAAATAGGTTCCACCAGTCATCCATGAAACTGAATCATTTGGTTGAACCCAAACAACTTCATTCATCTCTTTTATATTTTTCACATCTGGATTTCCAGTGCCATCCTTAAAAGCAAATAAATTTCTAGGAGTATTTTTTTTATTTCCTTGTGGAAATGAATTAAAGCCTGCTTGGGTCCATTTTAACGTGACTTTTCCTGATGCAGCACGAATAAGATTTCGAACAGCATGAAAAGCAACTTGTGGATCTTCTGCACAAGCTTGAATACATAAATCACCATTTGAAAAATTTTCATCCAACTGATCTTTTGGAAAGTGAGGTAATTGTGCTAATTCTTTTGGTTTAAGATTTTCCAAACCAAGTTCTGATTTCTCGAAAAGACTTGTGCCTACTCCAAAAGTTAACGTTAAATTAGAAGCAGAAAGGCCAACCGCCTCTCCGGTATCTTTAGCCGGAACAAAATAATTAGTAGTCGGCTCCCCAATTTCTTCGCCGTTCATCATTTTTACAGCCATTGGAGTCCACATTTTAAATAATTCTTTTAACTCCTCTTTAGATGTTGCAATGACATTTAACGAGGCAAAGTAAATATGCTGTTGAACTTCCGTATGAATACCTGATTGATGCTTACCGTAAAACGGAATTTTATTTGAAACTGACAAATTATCTTCTACAACTGAATAGCCTAGCGAATTAGCAACAGAACCAAATCCGGTTGCACCAATCAAAACCCCAGCAGCACCTACTCCGGTTAACTTTAGCATTTGTCTTCGATTCATTTTCTTATTAGAAAATGATTCTGTTTGCTTTGTATCCATCTATATCACTCCAGAATAATTCCTATTTGACTTAAAGGTTCTCCCAATTGATTAACCGCTTCAGAAAGTACTTTTGTATCCTCATTTGTCAGTTTTTCGTATGAAATATATCCACCGTTCCCATCTTCATACTTCGCCAAAAGGTTGTTAATATTAGCAAACTTTTGTTCCAATTCTTTCACTAAATCTGCATTTTTCCCACTGATTTGATCTTTTAATATCGTGAATATCTTTTCTGCACCTTCAATATTCGCTTTAAAATCATACAAATCTGTATGAGAATAAATCTCTTCTTCACCAGTGATTTTAGAAGTAGAAACTTCATTTAACAAATCAACAGCACCAGTAATCATTAGATCAGGTGTAACCTCAACTGTTTCAACACGTGCACGAAGTTCTTTTGCATCTTTTAATAACTGATCTGCTACTTCTTCGTAACCTTTTGTCGTGTCTTCAACCCACAATCCGTATTCAATCTTATGATAGCCTGACCAATCCTTTTTCGTTTTTCCTTCATCTTCTAAATCCGCGAGTCTAGCATCGATCCGTGGATCTAAATCTCCAAAACTCTCAGCGATCGGTTCAGAACGTTCAAAGAACATGCGTGCGTTTGGATAAATTTCTTTCGCCTTTTCAATATCTCCAGCTTTTACTGCATTTACAAATTTCTCTGTTTCGGTAACAAATTGATCTATCTGATCAATGGCAAATGACTTATAACTTTCTAATTCTTCGTTTAATTGAACCGTCTTATTGGTTGATTTATCTACTACATTTGAGTTTTCTGTTGAGTTTCCACAACCAGTTAGTAAAATACCAGTTGCAATCAATGAAGTAATAATAGCTGTTTTTTTCATGTATATCCTACTTTCTTTATATCTCTCTCTAATAATGATAATCATTTTCAGTTAAATGTCAATAAACTTCTCAAAAAAATGGCTTTAGCTTTTATACTAAAACCATTTATTATTCAACTATTTAGAGAAAACGGTTTTATTTCTCCCTTGTGATTTGGCATCGTATAAAGCTTCGTCGACTCGATGTATAAAGTCACTTAAGCTTTCTTCCTTTAAAACATATTCACCGATTCCTGAAGAAATAGTTATTCTTCTATTTGTAGGTGGTATGCTCATCTCTATATCTGTTCTTAACTTTTCTGCCATTATGTACGCCTCTTGAATGGATCCATTCGGTATTACAATCAGAAATTCTTCTCCACCAAATCTAATACAGATTGCTTTGTCAATCGAAATAGACGTCATTCGATTTGCCAAAAATTTCAACACTTCATCTCCAGCAGAATGACCAAACTCGTCATTTACTTTTTTGAAATGGTCTATATCAATCATAATCATAGAGAATCGCTTATTTTGTTCGAGTAAATCTGCAAATAATAGTTCTAAGTATCTTCTATTTCTAAGTCCGGTTAAAGAATCAGTTAATGATTGATGTTTAAAATCAGCTAAAGTTTCTTCTTGCTTTTTGCGATACCTTTCGATTGTTTCGGAAAGTTGTTTTGCCTCGAAATACCAAGTTGAAATTTTAGGTTTTTCATAGGTTTCTTCCGAATTTGAGTTCATCGTAAATAAGGCTAAATTTTTCAAGGGAGAAGCAAGTCTTTCAGATAACAAGAAAGCCAAAATATAAAATACAAGGATAAAAGGCATCGTATAGAAAAACATTTTTTTCATAATACCACTTAAAGGATTCAAGCTACTCTTGTAAGGAGTTTGTGAAACAACGCCCCAATCACTTGCTTCAATAAAAGAAAATCCTGCAAGTACACGTTGTCCTTGCGTATTGAAAATTTCTTTTGCACCAGATTGCTTTTTCATTAAATCTTGAACAACTTTATTTTCTCTAACATTTTCACCAATTCTATTAGTATCTGGATGATAAATTAAAGTTCCTTCTTTATCTACTACAAATACATAGGAACCATCTTCATTAAAGTGCTTTGCCAAGATATCTTTAATGAAATTTTCTTCCTCCAAATAAATAGTGCCATTTAACATTCCAAGGTAGTTATTTTTATCATCAAATAACGGAGTTGAAACTAAAATTAGTAGTCTACCAGTGACGGCTCTATAAGGACTAGTAATAATATTTGCTTTTTTGCTTAGTGCTTCAAGTACCCCGGGCGATTCTATTTTGTTACCAGCAATTCCTATGTTCGGCGAGGTAGCTATTGCTACGGCATCACTTCCTATAACAGAAAGTGAATTAAAGTTTTTACCACTAATCAATAACTGATCTAATATTTTGGTAAGCTCCACTGGGTCATCAATATGTTCAATTACATCCGGTTTTCTTGCTTCTAAATTTGCTTGCATCGACTCAAAAACTTCTTGAGTAAGTTGTGCAAGTTTTAAGGAGTATACTTCATTTTGCTTTAAAGAATTTTCTATTAAACTTTTCTTTGTTACTATATAACTTGAAAAAAATGAACTTATTAATATTGCAATTAATGAAAAAGAAATAAGGGTAAGTATCCAAAATCTAAGCGTTTTAATCATAATTCCTCCAAAAAAAAGCATATGAATACATTATACCATCAAACAAGTCATTGGAACTATAAAAAAACTTTCACTAAGTTATATTAACCTAATGAAAGCTTTTCTTATTAATGTCCACCTAAATATGCTTGTCGGACTTCTTCACTTGTTTGTAGATCATTTGCTGAACCTGAAAGTACTACTCGGCCTGTTTCAATTACATAACCCCGACTTGCAACAGACAATGCCATATTGGCATTTTGCTCTACTAGTAAAACAGTAGTGCCATCTTGATTTATATCTTTTATCACTTCGAAAATCGTTTTAACCATTAATGGTGCAAGACCCATCGAAGGTTCATCTAATAATACAAGCTTTGGTTTTGCCATAATTGCTCGACCCATAGCGAGCATTTGTTGTTCACCACCTGAAAGAGTACCAGAATGTTGTTTTTTCCGCTCTAATAATCTAGGGAAAATCTCGTAAACCTTTTGCATATCCGAATGAATTCCCGCTTTGTCTTTTCGTAAAAAGGCCCCTAATTCTAGATTTTCTTCAACCGTTAAATTCGCAAATACACGACGGCCTTCCGGAACGTGAGAGATACCTGATTTTACAATCGTTTGGGCTTGTTTACCCGAAATTGAATTACTCAAAAATTCTATTTTTCCTTTTTTAGGCTTTAGAAGTCCCGAAATTGTTTTCAGTAGTGTACTTTTTCCAGCTCCATTGGCACCGATAAGGGTCACAATTTCTCCTTCATTAACTTCAATAGTAACATCTCTTAGCGCTTGGATATTACCGTAAAACACATCTATATTTTCAATTTTAAGCATTGTCAACGTGAACTTCCTCCCCTAAATATGCTTCAATAACCTTAGGATGGTTACGGATCACTTCTGGTGATCCTTCAGCAAGAAGTTGACCATGATCTAGTACATAAATTCTTTCACAAACACCCATAACTAAATTCATATCATGTTCGATAAGTAGTATTGTTAGATCGAATTTATTTCGTATAAACGCGATTAAATCCATTAAATCTTTCGTTTCCTGAGGATTCATGCCAGCAGCTGGCTCATCAAGCAAAAGAAGTTGCGGACTAGCAGCTAATGCACGAGCGATTTCTAATCTCCGTTGCTGACCATAAGGTAGATTTTTTGCAAGCTCATCTTTGTATTTGTCTAGGCTAAATATTTTTAGAAACTCAATTGATTTTTCTTCCATTTCTTGTTCGCCTTTAAAATGTGATGGCAAACGTAAAACGGAACTTAAAATAGAGTGTTTCGCAAGTGAATGATAGGCAACTTTTACATTGTCTAACACAGATAAATCATTAAACAGTCGAATATTTTGAAACGTACGGCTTATCCCTTTTCTAGTAACTTTATATGGTGCTAAACCGTTTATACGTTCTCCAGTGAATAAGATGTCCCCTTCTGTCGGCTCATATACGCCTGTTAGTAAGTTAAAACTTGTAGTTTTCCCTGCACCATTTGGTCCGATCAAACCAACTAATTCCCCTTGATTTAATACCATATTTAAATTTTGAACAGCTTTTAATCCACCAAATTGAATTCCTGCATTTTTTACTTCTAATAAAGGTTTATTTGCCATGTTGACCGCCTCCTTTTGGCGTTCTCCATAATTTGAAGTAATCTGTAATCTCCATAGTACCCATTAATCCTTTTGGTCGATATAACATAACTAAGATTAACACAAGACTATATATAATCATTCGAGTCTCCGGATATCCTTGAAGATAAGTAGAAACAACTGTCAGCAAAATTGCAGAAAGAACTGCACCTGAAAGACTCCCTAGTCCACCTAGTACTACGAAAATTAAAATATCAAACGACTTTAAAAAGCCGAATTGACTTGGTTGAATGATGTAAAAGTTATGTGAATATAGAGCACCAGCTACACCAGCAAAAAACGAGCCTAGCGCAAATGCTACTACTTTATAATAAGTAGTGTTTATACCCATTGCATCTGAAGCAATTTCGTTTTCTCTCACAGAAATAGCTGCAATACCATGACGAGAATTTGTAAAGTTTACTATTACGATAATAGTAACTACTAAACATAGAAATGCATATGTCCATGTTGTTAAATGAGTTACCTGCATTCCTGCTGCACCGCCAACATAATCAACGTTTAAGAAAACAATTCGAATTATTTCAGCAAAACCAAGAGTAGCGATTGCTAAATAATCCCCTTTTAATCTTAAACTTGGAATACCAACAATTAATCCAGCTAATGCAGCTACAATTCCACCAACTAAAATTGCTACTATGAAGGGAAGATGTAATTTCATCGTGACTATGGCAGATAAATAAGCTCCTATTGCTAAAAATCCAGCGTGCCCTATCGAAAATTGCCCTGTAATACCGATTACTAAATGTAGGCTGACTGCTAAAATTATGTTAATGGAAATTAAAATTAGTGTATTAGAATAAAATTGATTCATTAGTCCATTTGAAATTAGAACCTGTACAACTGCATAAACTAATACCGCCGCAATAACAAATGGCCAAAACTGTTTTGACTTTTTCATAATTATGTATCACCTACACTTTCTCTCGTGTATTTTTGCCAAAGATTCCAGATGGTCTGAAAATCAGAATTAATATTAAAATGACGAATGCTGCAGCATCTCTCCATAACGAGAAACCTAGCGCACTAACAAACGTTTCAACAACTCCGAGTACCAATCCACCCACCATTGCTCCAGGGATTATTCCAATACCACCAAGAACAGCAGCTACAAATGCTTTCACTCCTGGAATAACTCCCATTAGCGGATCAATCTTTGTATAATAAACACCAAAAATAACACCAGCTGCCCCTGCTAAAGCAGAACCAATTGCGAAAGTAGCAGAAATAGTATTATCAACATTAATACCCATTAATTTCGCCGCTTCTGTATCATGAGAAACTGCACGCATTGCCTTACCCGTTTTCGTTTTATGAACGATAAATTGCAATAAAATCATTAAAACAACAGAAACGGAGAGTATCAGAATAGATTGTATACTAATATGAGCACCCAAAAATTCAAATGAGCGATTTGAAAATACATCCGGATACGCTTCTGGTTGGGCCCCTCTAACATAAATAACACCATATTCGATTAACAACGATACACCGATCGCAGTAATAAGAGCGGCAATTCGAGTTGCATTTCTTAGACGTTTATATGCTATACGCTCAATGATGACACCGAATAACGCACATGCTGCCATCGATATGATTAATGCTGGAAAAAATCCTAGTCCAAATACAGTAATCGAATAAAATCCAATGAAAGAACCAACCATAAACACATCACCATGTGCAAAGTTAATTAATTTTATAATTCCATAAACCATTGTGTAACCAAGCGCGATTAATGCGTATATACTTCCGAGTGAAATACCGTTTATTAATTGCTGAATCCATTCCATAAAGTTTCACTCCTTTAGTTGAAAATTTCTATACGTTTAGAAATAGAAAAGGAGGGGCATTATCCCCCCCGACATATTGCTTGCTAATCTTATGGATTAACTTTTGTTTTAAATACTTGTTTTCCATCAACAAACTCAATAACAATAGCTGATTTAATGGGATGATGATATTCATCAACAGAATATAATCCTGTAACTAATTCAAGGTTATCTGTAGATTCAATAGCATCTCTAATTTTAGTTCCATCTAAAGAACCAGCACGTTCAATTGCATCTTTTAATAAGTAAACTGTGTCATATCCTAATGCATTAAATGAGTTTGGTTCTTTACCATATTTTGCTTTAAATTTTTCAGCGAATGACTTAGCTAAACCATCTGGATCTTCTGAAGAATATGCAGTAATAATGTACGTATTATTGAGCGCATCTGCTCCAGCTAAGTCAACGATAGTTGGTGAATCCCAACCATCAGCACCCATTAACGGAACTGTAATTCCTAATTCACGAGCTTGCTTAACGATTAATCCAACTTCTTCATAATATCCAGGGATAAAGATGAAGTCTGGATTTGCAGCTTTAATACGCGTAAGAGTTGAACGGAAATCAGTATCTTTTGCTACATACGATTCTTTTGCAACAATTTTGCCTCCAGCAGCTTCAAAGTCTTTAATGAAAGATGAAGCAAGACCTTTCGCATAATCACTTGCATTATCCGCGTATACCGCTACATTTTTCACTTTCAAGTCATTAGCAGCAAAGTTCGCAGCTACAGTTCCTTGGAAAGGATCAATAAATGCAGTACGGAATGTAAAAGGATTCACTTTACCGTCTTCTCCTACCGTTACAGTTGTACTAGTACCAGAAGGAGAGATCATTGGTGTTTTGTTATCAGTAGCAATTTGCACTTGTGCAACAGAGTTTCCACTTGTTGCTGCTCCAATAATAGCAGTAACTTTATCTTGACTAGTTAGTTTAATGGCACCACTTGTCGCTTCCGCTGCGTCTGATTTATTATCAACCTTGATTAATTCGATCTTTTTACCATCAATACCACCAGCTGCGTTGATTTCTTCTACAGCTAAATCGATAGCCTCTGCTTCGGATGAACCGTATGATGCTGTTCCACCTGAAAGCTCAAGATTGGCCCCAATCTTAATCGTGTCCCCATCTTTTGAACTACCTTCATCTCCACTTGAACATCCTGCAAGAACACCCGTTAAAAGAGTTGTTGCAAGAAAAAGTGATGCAAACTTCTTTGTCTTCATAAATTTACCCCCATTGTCATTGTTCGATAGTTCTAAAAATATAAGCTACACTACTTTTCTTTTTCTAAATTAGTTCGCCTTAGAAACTATCAATTTATTATTTAGAACAATCTCATTGTAAAACAAAGTTTTAATTCAGTCTATACTAATTTTTGTTTTAATTTTTAAATTTCAGATAACTAACTAATGTAATCTTATGTTTCAATGCTAAAGACCTCGGTATCACTCTGTTATTGGAAATTTAGAGAGACTAAATATACGACTTCCGATATTTAAGATAATATTGTTTAATTTATTAAAAACGGTTCAATCTATTATTCTCACTTATTAGATTTGCAAATACTTGAAAACTTATTATTATATGATTGTTTTTACTTTTCTATAACTTTTATATATACTAGATAATAGTTCGATATCCGTAATAAAGAGGAGAGGTAAAAATGGTCAAAAGTTTACCAAGTAGATCTGAAGTACCAATAGAAGAAACGTGGAATTTGAAGGATTTATTTGAATCGGAAGAAGATTTTAATACATCTTTAAAAGAAATAGAGGAAGAAGTAAATATCTTTGAAGAAAAATTCAAAGGAAAAATTGATAATCCTGCGATTATATTGGAAGCATTAGAAGATTATGCTTCTATTTTTGAAAAACTAGTCCCTAGCGGAACATACGCTAGTCTATCTCTAAGTACAGACCAAACGAACACAGAAGCACAGCTACAAGGAAGTAAATTTGCTTCCCTTTCTGCAAAAGTTAATAGTAGGTTATCATTCTTGAATAGTGAACTAGTAGAACTACCAAATGAGGTTTTGCAAGAAGCAATTGACATTAGCCCTTCATATCAAAACTACTTACAAAAACTTATTATCAAAAAACAGTATCAACTGCATCCAGAAGTAGAAAAAACTCTCGCAGCTTTTTCTTCTACATTCAATGGACCTTATAAGTTGTATGATACAACGAAAATGTTAGACACTTCTTTTGAAAATTTCGAAGTAAACGGATACTCTTATCCATTAAGCTATGTATTATTTGAAAATGATTGGGAAGCCGAATCCGACACAGATGTAAGACGGTCAGCTTTTAACGCTTTTTCAAGCAAACTCAAAGAATACCAGCATACAACAGCAAAAACATACGATATGCATTTACAAATAGAAAAAACGACTTCGGATTTAAGAGGATACAATTCTATTTTCGATTACTTATTGTTAAATCAAGAAGTCGACCGCACATTATATGATCGCCAAATCGATCTAATCATGAAAGAGCTCGCACCGCATATGCGTAAATATGCAAAGCTTCTTCAAAAAGTGCATGGTTTAGATAGAATGACCTTTGCCGATTTGAAAATTTCATTGGACCCATCATACGAACCAAAAATCACCATCGAAGAATCAAAAAAATATATCGAAGATGCTCTTGGTGTTATGGGGGAAGAATATCTAGAGATGGTGGAACGCTCATATAAGGAACGTTGGATCGATTTCGCCCAAAATACAGGTAAATCTACTGGCGCATTTTGTTCTAGTCCTTATGGAAATCACCCTTATATATTAATATCTTGGTCAAGTAGAATGAATGAGGTTTTCGTCCTTGCACATGAACTAGGACATGCTGGTCACTTCTATCACGCAAATAAAGAACAAAATATATTCAATGCTCGCCCTTCCTTATATTTTATCGAAGCGCCATCAACTATGAATGAAATGCTCGTAGCTAATCATTTATTGGAAAACTCAAATGACCCTAAATTTAAACGATGGGTTATTTCTTCTATCGTTGCTAGAACGTACTACCATAACTTTGTTACACATTTACTAGAGGCAGCGTATCAACGGAAAGTTTACCAACGAATTGACGAAGGACTCCCAGTTAATGCACCTATTTTAAATGAATATAAACGAAGTGTATTAGAAGAGTTTTGGGGAGATGCTGTAGAAATTACAGAAGGTGCAGAGTTAACTTGGATGAGACAACCTCACTACTATATGGGCTTGTATCCTTACACATATAGTGCTGGTTTGACAATTTCTACGCAGGTTTCAAAGCGAGTTTTAGATGAGGGACAAGTTGCGGTAGATGAATGGACCGAAGTATTAAAAGCCGGTGGCACAAAATCGCCTATAGAGCTTGCAAAAATGGCTGGAGTGGATATTACCACTGAAAAACCATTGCGAGATACGATTGCTTATATCGGCACTTTAATAGATGAGCTAGAATCACTTACAGAGGAAATTGACAGTAAGTAAGAAAACGCAAGCGTCCTTTAAGTGCATCCCGTCTTCACCGTTTCCATAGCACTTTGGACGAAACATCAGCTACATTATTAACAAGGGAATTTTTGTGGATGGAGAAGTGACTGCGTCACTTCTCCATCCTCTTTTTTCGGTAATCTTATGGCGGATGTTTGTCCGTCGCCCTCTTGAAATATGTAGAGACAGAGTAATTAAGGTTTGGATAATGAGAAATTAAATACTTCCCTATTACTTTTAAAAGCGGACGAAGATGCAATTTCGTCCGCTCAGCGCTTCTTTATCAATGGATGCTATCTATTTTTCTCTGTACCACCTACTCTAATCGTCCTCCTGCAGCAGAAATCAACCTGTTCACGGCATACTTTCTATAAAAAAAGAAAAAAGACTGTAGACAAACCGGATTTTTACCGAGTTTGTCTACAGCCTGAGCTAGACCGGCGACAGTTTAGCTTTCTTTTACCACTTTTACTCTTTTCACAAATAAAGATAATACTAAGGCAACTATTGTTACAAAAGTAGCGATGAGGAATGTGTGTTCAATTCCTTCTAACATAGCCTTCATGCCAATATCGATTTTAAATTGTGCAAGTCCTTCTGGGCTAGTAGGCATTTTGCCAGCTGCCGCTGCATCGGCTGCAAGTGCTTTTGCAGTCGATTCCATTTTCGAGTTCATAATCGTTAGGAAAATAGCAGTACCAATTGCGCCTGATACTTGTTGTAATGTATTATTCGTAGCAGTACCATGTGGATTCATTTTCATCGGTAACTGATTTAATCCATTTGTCATAATTGGCATCATAACCATGGACATACCTAGCATACGAATAGTATAAATGAACATTATATAATAGTAACTTGAATCCATACCTAAATGACTCATCAAATAAGTTCCAATTGAAGTAATTGATAGACCAGTAATCGCTAAAACTCTTGCTCCATATTTATCGAAGAGTTTTCCTGTAATAGGTGACATAATCCCCATAGCAATTGCTCCTGGAAGCATCAATAATCCAGAATGGAATGGTGAAATACCTCGAATTGTTTGCACATAAAGTGGTGTTAAAATCATCCCAGAAAACATTGCAGCAGATACAACGATCGAAATGATTGAAGACAAAGCAAACATTGGATGCTTGTATATTCTAACATTCAATAATGGCTCTTCTAATCTTAATTGTCTCCAAACGAAAAGGATGATGGAAACGAATCCAAGTATGATTGTTCCGTATACAATCGGAGCATCCCATCCTTTATCCCCTGCTGTACTAAACCCGTATAAAAGTGACCCAAATCCTATACTTGATAAAATAAGTGAAAATATATCTAACTTTACATCTCGATTAGGTGTGATATTTCGTAATTTAAAAATAGCTACTAATAAAACGATTACTGCAAATGGCAGAATAATTTCAAATAATGCTCTCCATTGGTAATGTTCCAAAATAAATCCTGATAATGTTGGTCCAATGGCTGGCGCTAGAATCATAACTAGTCCGAACATCCCCATCGCTGCTCCACGACGTTCAATTGGAAACGCAGTTAACATAACATTCATCAATAATGGCATCATCATTGCAGATCCTACCGCTTGAATCATTCTTGCAGCGATTAAAACTCCAAATGCTGGTGCTACTGCAGCTAATATTGTACCTGCTGTAAAAAAGACCATTGCTGTGATGAATAGTTTTCTATTCGTGAATTTTTGAACAAAAAACGCACTAGCCGGAATCAGTATCCCGTTTATTAGCATGTATCCTGTAGTCAGCCATTGAACAACGGATGGCTTCACATCAAATTCTTTCATAATTGTCGGTAAAGCTACATTTAGTAGCGTATTATTCAAAAACGCAATGAATGCTCCTACAAAAAGGATTGCAATCATTGCATATGGCGGTTTGTGTTGCATTTCTTTCATTAATTTGTTCCTCCTACTATATTAAGCTTTTATTTTAGCCCTGTATTATAACACTTTGACTATTTTATACTCATAGTTCAAAAAAAGCAAATATAAATTCCTTATCCAAATAAAAAATTGATAAACATTGATATAACAGTTAATATATGAATTATACTACAAGTCTAAAGGTGATAAAAAAACATGATTACAAAAAAAAGAAATGTTTTATTAGCAGCGCAACGCCTGTTTATAGAAAAAGGTTTTAGATCTACTTCTGTACACGATATTATCGAAGAAGCAAAAATTTCTAAAGGTACTTTTTATAATTATTTTTCCTCTAAAAACGAATGTATCATCGCAATAATTGAAAATGCTAAAGAAGAAACATTGATTAAAAGACGAGAATTACATACCCAACACAATGTTTCGAATGTAAATATATTAATTGAACAAATGTCTATTCGAATGAATATTTATCGTGAATATAATTTATTCCCTCTTTTTGCATCTATTATTCATTCTCAGGATGTTGAACTTCGGGATCTTATTAAAAAGAATTATTTTGAAGAAATAAATTGGCTTTCGAAACGATTAGAGGATGTCTTCGGGAATCAAACAAAAGATGTGGCAATAGATTGCGCAGTCCTTGCACTAGGAATGATCCAACAATTACAGCACCCATGGATAAAATTAGACGATATTTCCTTTGAACAATTAATTAAATTTGTCTTGAGACGAATTGAATCTATCATTTACGAAATGGCGACAACCAATGATTCCCTACTTAAACAATCCTATTTTGAAATTCAAACGGAAGATACACTTATTACTAAACAACAAGTAATAGATGAATTAGAAACATTTTACTTAGAGCATAAAAATAATCTAAAGAATAATGAGCAGCAAGCGATTGAATTCATTCTAGAAGAGTTACAAAAAGAAAAACCAAGAACTTTTCTTTTAGAAAGAATTATCCCTTCCCTTTCAGAAGCCTTCACTGGATCGACATTTGAAAAAAAGACTAATTCAATCCTAAACAATCTCTGGGAACTAATCGATTCATTGGGAGTTGAGAAAAGTTGAAGGATAAAATAATTCAACAATATGAAGAAGATGAAAATATTATGATTCGCTTATTTGCGCACTGGTGTGCTAATCATGACATTAATGCAGCTACATTATATAAGAATGCATATCCCCACCAACATGAAAATGGGATACTTTTAAATATTATGAAAGAAACGGAAAAAGATAATTTACAAGTGGACACTGAAACAGTTATTCATGTACTCCAGTTATTCGGAAATGAAGATTTAGCATTTGAAGTATCAAAAGCTGCAGTAAAATTTTAAAAACCATCTATTTAAAGATGGTTTTTTTAGTGGAAAAAATCCGTATTCAACATATCAACAATATAATTATTAATACTAAGTAAATTTTAAGAAAATTTCACCGGAATGTTATGCAATCATGTACAATATGAGATAACAAGGGGGAATAAAATGAGATGAGCAAGTTTACGAAACAAGAGAATAGTTGGGCAATGTACGATTGGGGATCTTCTGCATACTCCATCATAATTACAACAGCTGTTTTCCCTATATTTTATAAGTCATCTGCAACTGCAGCAGGTGTCAGTGCTGCTAATTCCACAGCCTACTTAGGCTATACAATTGCTATCTTTACATTCATTTTAGCTATGCTTGGACCAATTTTAGGATCTATTGCAGATTATCGTGGAATGAAGAAGAAATTTTTCAATTTTTTCACATTACTAGGAATTTTATTTACCGCATTACTTGCTATCATACCATTCGATAATTGGTTGCTTTTGTTAATCTGTTACACAATTGCAGCACTAGGAGCAACGGGTTCAAATGTATTTTATGATGGATTTATCGTAGACGTTACAACAGATAAACGAATGCACGAAGTATCTTCAAGAGGATACAGTTTAGGGTATATCGGTAGCACTATACCATTTTTAATTAGTATTATTATTATTATGTTAGCTAGTAATGAAGTAATCCCTATTTCAAGTATAACTGCAAGTCGAATTTCTTTTATAATTACTGCAATTTGGTGGGTTGTGTTTTCAATTCCAATGTTAAAAAATGTTTATCAAATACACTTTATCGAACGAGAAGGAAACCAAATTATTCAAAGTTTCAGACGTTTAGGGAAAACATTTAAAGAAATTCGGAAATATCGAGCATTATTTCTTTTTTTACTAGCATACTTTTTTTATATTGATGGAGTTGGAACAATTATTAATATGTCTACAGCTTATGGGACAGATTTAGGACTAGATACAAATAGCCTGTTAATCATCCTTTTTGTAACTCAAGTAGTAGCTGCTCCTTTCGCTATCATTTTCGGTAAACTTGCAGGGAGATTTTCAGAAAAGAAAATGCTTTATGTCGGAATATTTATTTACATTATTGTTTGTTCTTATGCATTCTTCTTAAAAACGGTTATAGACTTTTGGATTTTAGCCATGTTAGTCGCAACATCTCAAGGCGGAATCCAAGCTTTAAGCAGATCATATTTCGCTAAACTAATACCAAAAAAAAATTCGAACGAGTTTTTTGGATTTTATAATATCTTTGGCAAATTTGCTTCCATTATGGGTCCTTTACTTGTTGCGATCACGACTCAATTAACTGGAAAATCTAATTATGGTGTTTTTAGCTTAATTATTTTATTTGTTATTGGTATTATACTATTATCTCGAGTTCCCGAACCAACACCAAGTGCAGTTGTCGAATAAATACGTTCTGCATCAACCATTTTCTAAAAGAGAAATAGTAAAAGAGAGTAGTAGAGAATCTCTGCTACTCTCTTTTATATGTATAACTATCCTCATTATCTTAATAACGCTTTCTCACCATCAAGGATGTCGTAATACCAACAGTGAATACAGTAATACAAGAATTGAATAATGAAACTGTATCAACAATAATACTCCCCACAATTACGACAAAAATATCCATAAAAAAAATACATAAGCCTGGATTCACTTTCAACAAATCTGAGATCATTTGTGCTAACAAATCCGTTCCACATATAGTAGTATCCAATTGAAGCATTAAGCCTATTCCAAAACCTACTAAAACACCCCCGCATATAGCTCCTATTATCCCATTTGGCACTATCTGTTCCCCTAGAATATGTAAAGGATATAAAAAATCAATAATTAAGGAGGAAATCAGTAAGCCATGAATCCCATTATAAAAAAAGGAACGATAATTTGTCCAAGCAACAAGAAAAATTGGTGCGCTTATACATATAATTGCAAGTCCCACTTTTACATCCAATAAATAATGTATGATTAATCCTAATCCAATCCCCCCACCATCTAATAGATGAAAAGGAACTAAAAAGAAATTTATGCCAATTGCAACTAAAATACTTGCTAATAATATAATAAGAGACTTTTTAAAATACATGCTTCCCACCTTCCTGCTTATTCATATATATGTTAAGAGGAAGAAAAAAACACAGGAAAATTGACCCTGTGTTTTACAAATTAGAATCCATGTAATTATTTTAGTTGTGCAAATGTCGCAGGCATCACTACAGCTATAACTTCTCCTTTTGCACAAAGGGTATCCCCTGCAAAAACTTCTGTTGTCACTTTCCATTTCTTCGGATGAATTTCTTCAACTGTTCCTATGGCTTTTAAGGACACTTTTTGAGGAGTCGGTTTTAAGAAATCAACATGTAGTGAACCAGTTACAAAACGAGGTGGACTCTCTCCACTACCTGGCTCATATCCATTTTTACGGTGTAGAGCAAGAGAAGCTGAACCTGTCCCATGGCAATCAATTAGTGCACCTATCAGTCCACCATATACAAATCCGGGAATAGCAATATGTTCTTCTCTCGGTTCGTAAACTGTTTCCGTTCGTTCTCCATTCCAGTAGGTCCGAAAATGATAACCCTCTTCGTTCAATCTTCCACAACCGTAACACCATGCAAAATCATCTGGATATTCATCTTGAATTGCTCGAATATTTTCTTCCATCAAGCATATCCCCCTTGTTTGTTGGATTAATTATATAATACTTCTCTTCTATCAAGAAATACAGGAATTCTATTTCGTACTTCCTCTACTTCTGTTAAATTAATATCTAAAATTTGAACTGCTTCTTCATTTCCACCTGTCCATAAAATTTCTCCCCAAGGTGCGATAACCATCGAATTCCCATTAAAGAAATTGTTCGGATCACTGCCCACTCGGTTGACTGCGACAATAAAAATTTGATTTTCGATCGCTCGTGCTTGAAGTAGAATTTTCCAATGATCAATTCGTTTAGCTGGCCATTGAGCTGGAATAAACATGACCTTGGCACCATTTAATGCATGAACTCTAGTCCATTCAGGAAAACGTAAATCATAACAAATGATTCCACTCATTTCCGTGCCATCTACCGTAAATAAGTTCTTTTCGTTTCCTTCTTCCAAATAGAGATGTTCATCCATTAATTTGAATAAGTGCGCTTTGTTATATTCAGCAATTATGTCCCCGTAATCATTCGTTACATACATTGTATTATAAAACTTGTTTCCTTTTTTAGTAGAAACTGATCCTCCAATAATATAAATACTTAGTTCCTTGGATAACTCGGTAAAAAGCTTTTTTGTGACTTGTCCTTCCACATCGGCTATTTCCTCGAGTCTTGTTAAATCGTACCCTGTATTCCACATTTCAGGTAATACGACAATTTTTGCACCAAAAGATGCTGCCTGTCTCACCTTTTCCTCTACGTTTTGAAAATTTTCTTTTGGGTTACCAAATGCAATATCCAATTGAACACATGCAACTTTCATTTCTCCACCCCCTATAGACATATTACTAAAAAGATTATAAGATTTGTCTAATCTATGCAACTATTATGAAAATGAGGTATTGTACATGGAATTTTCAAATCGATTAAAAAGTTTACCTACTCAGTTTTTTGCGACACTGGTTCAAAAGGTATCTGGTGCTGTCGCGGAAGGAAGAGATGTGATTAATCTAGGTCAAGGGAATCCAGATCAACCGACGCCAGAACATATCGTAAAAGCATTACAAGATGCCGCTTTAAATCCGCAGTCACATAAGTACTCCCCTTTCCGAGGAATTAGCGAATTGAAGCAGGCAGCTGCAGACTTTTATAAAAGAGAATATGATGTAAAAATTGACCCAGATACAGAAGTAGCGATTATGTTTGGAACGAAAATTGGACTCGTGGAATTACCACTCGCGATGATGAATGAAAACGATTTAATGTTACTTCCAGATCCAGGATATCCGGATTATTTATCAGGTGTAGCACTAGCAAATGTTCGTTTCGAGACAATGCCATTATTAGAAGGAAATGATTATTTACCAGATTACAACAATTTAACAACAGAACAAAAAATGGATGCTAAATTGATGTATTTAAATTATCCTAATAATCCAACAGGGGCCACTGCTACAAATGAATTTTTTGAAGAAACAGTTGCCCTTGCAAAGGAATCTGACATTGCTATTGTTCATGATTTTGCTTATGGAGGAATCGGGTTTGAAGAAAAAAAACCGGTTAGCTTTTTAGAAACTGAAGGTGCAAAAGATATCGGCATAGAAATGTATACGCTTTCCAAAACATATAATATGGCCGGATGGCGCGTTGGTTTTGCTGTAGGTAATCCTAAAATGATAGAAGCAATCAATATCATTCAAGATCATTTATTTGTAAGTCTATTCCCTCCTATTCAATCTGCAGCTACTGCAGCCCTAAACGAAAGCCAGCAATGTGTAGAAGAATTGGTAGGGTTGTATGAAGGAAGAAGAAACGCATTAGTGGAAGCTTGTTCCAAAATCGGATGGGATGTGAAAGCTCCTCAAGGCTCGTTTTTTACATGGCTTCCTGTCGCAAAAGGATACACAAGTGAAGAGTTCGCAGATTTACTACTGGAGAAAGCAGATGTTGCAGTTGCCGCTGGAAATGGTTTTGGTACATACGGCGAAGGATATGTTCGTGTTGGTTTATTAGTAGATGAGGATCGTTTGGTTGAAGCGATCAATCGAATAGAAAAACTGCAGTTATTTTAATTAGAGTAGAAGTTCTCTTAGACCGAATGAGATTGCATTCGGTCTTTTCCAAGTATATATGATGACGAAAAAGTGTTATGATAAACAGTAGTTGTTAAATAAAGTAGGTATAATAAATGGTAAAACGATTAGTAGTAACTGGTTATAAAGCACATGAGTTAGGTATATTTAATGATTCTCATCCTGGTATACCCATCATTAAAAAAGCAATTAAAAATCAATTACTTGCATTGATCACTGAAGGATTAGAATGGATTATATTAAGTGGACAACAAGGGATCGAAACATGGACGGCGGAGCTTGTTTTGGAAATGAAAGAAGAATATCCTAATTTAAAATATGCGATTATTACTCCATTTTTAGAACAAGAGAAAAATTGGAATGAGCTGAAACAAGAAAAGTATCGAGCTTTACTACTTCAAGCTGATTATCAAACAAGTCTCACGAAAAAAATTTACGAGGCTCCTTGGCAATTTATTGAAAAAAACAAGTTTTTTCTCCGAAATTCAGATGGCATTCTTATCGTCTATGACGAAGAAAATGATGGTTCTCCGAAGTACACGAAAAAACTCGCAGAACAATATGCCGAAAAAGAAAATTACTCTATTTTTATAATCGATGCATATGACCTTCAACTAATGGCAGAGGAAATCGCGGAAGAAGAGAGGAATAATTATTTATGATAACAAAAAAAATAATGAAAAAGATCGAAGAAGCAAGTGGGCATGACGTGGAATTATTAGTAGAAGAAAAACAATATGCTGATAAAAACTCTTTACTTGCAGATGGACAAAGTATCGTTTTGATAGATAAAATAAACCAATTTTCAAAGGCAAATATCGAACGATTCAATAAAGAAACAGATGAGCTTGTTTCTAAAGATACAGCAGAATTCTTGAAATCTCCAATAGCTTACTTTAAAGAAAAACAAAATGAGTACTTGTATTTGGAATCTGAAAGCTTCGATGTCATTAATGTAGATGCTATAGCATTAGAATTTGATGAAGTATTTGAAGTTTATACGGCAATGTTTGGCTTAGCACTTCAAAAGAAATTCGGACCATCTTTACACGAGTATCTAAAAGAACACTTTCAAACTGAAATCATGAACTATAGCTTAATGTTTTCAGGAGAAGACGGATTATGGGAAGTTAATCTTCCTTTAAATTACTTGAAAGACTTTAGCGAAGACTTTACGCTGGAAGAAACTTTGAATCACTTGTTCTCCTTCCTCTTCTCGCTAGTCGAGTCAACTGAAAATTAATATTATATTGAAACAATCATGAATAATAAAACATTCATGATTGTTTTTATTTTCACGATTGTTTAAATTATTTCGTTTGTTTTGTTTGTTTTGTTTGTTTAGTTTGTTTTGGTGCCTGGCACTTGTAACATATTTGTCTTATTTGTAAGTGCCAGAAATATTAATGCATAACTTCACTTAAATTTGCCAAACTAACGAGGATGTTTCATCACATTTTTTATAAGGAGGAAAAACTGGAATGACTCAGAACCCATTTGGTCAAGCTCAAGGTCAAACGCATCAAAATATGCAAACTGGAAATGTTACTCAACAAATGAATCATGGTGGACATGAATTATTTGATATTCACGAAACTTTATCTTGTGTTGTAGCTGGATTAAATTTAAAAACAATCCTTCGCCCTCATGTGAAAGACCAAGAATTACTAAGTATTTTAGATCGTCAATATACATTTGGAGTAGATGAATACAATATTATCGTCGAATCTTTCAAAACAGGAAAAGACCCTTCTCACCCCACTTCCAGCTATAAAATGCAAACAGGTAACGACTTTATTTATGGGATAAAAGCCTCACAACCTAAAAAGCCAATGCAAAATGCTAATGAAATTACAGATGAGATGATTTCTGGTTACTTACTTGGTTCAGCAAAAACTTCTGCAACGACTAAAACAACTGCTGCTTTAGAAACGACAAATCCAGTTGTTCGTAGAGTTCTTGCTGATTCCATTCCAAACTGTATTGAAATGGCTTATGAACTTTCGATTTATCAAAATAAACACCACTATTACCAAGTTCCACAACTAGATCAGCAAACCATGCAAGGATTGCTCAATTCTTTCGCTCCTGTTCAAGGACAAACAATGAATAAAGTGCAATAAACTTTCTCGTCCCTTTTCAATAGGGACGATTTTTTATTGTTTCTTCTATAAATTAACGTATAATTTAAATTAAGATCTTATTAAGGAAGAAAAGGTGATGGACATGCGTGTAGCAATTTTTGATTTTGACGGCACATTGTATGCAGAAGAAACATTCAAGCTGCTTATGAATCATTTGAAAGAACATCCCATTTACCATTCAAAATATAAAAAGTTTTATAGAGCAATCGTTCCACCTTATATTGCGAATAAATTGAAGCTTTATCCTACTTCTAAAATGAAAGATTTTTCCATGCAGTTGTATTTAAAAGCTTTTGAGGGAGTAAGTATATCCGAAATGGATAGGTATTTTGGTGAACTAAAAGATAGGATGCAAAAAGATTTTAATCCAGAAGTTGTTACCAGACTAGAAAAGCATCAATCAGAGAACATACATATATTACTCGTATCAGGTGCTTACACCCAGTTTCTGCATTGTGTAACAGCTGGGATGACTTTTGACCAAATTATTGGTACAAATATACCTTATAAAGAAAATAGATTGGATACGCAAACACGAATCACCCATGTAAATGGTCCTCAAAAAACTATAAATATACTAAAAGCTTTAAAAGGTCAACAAATTGACTGGGAAAATAGTTATGCATATGGCGATAGCTATTCAGACTTACCTGTACTGGAACTAGTCGGAAATCCAGTGGCAGTAAAACCAGAAAATAAACTTCGAAAAACCGCAATGGACAATGGTTGGGAGATTATTTGATAATTAAGCACTGGTACATTTTCAAGCTGGAGTTTATTTAATAAATATTATCAATATCACATAAATAAGCAGAAAGTTGCTCTACCATGTAATAATATATTAAATACAATCTCATTTTTTTAGGATATACTCTCTGTTCCAACAATTCATATATTGATCGGTCAATTCCTATTTGCCTATCATCTGGGTAAATTCCATTTCAATAATTTTATTTCGTTCTCTTAAAGTGCATAAGAATATATATTCCGTTAAAAGACTGAAACTTAGATATCTCTCATTACATGACTATATTAATCAAACTCTCAGTTCGTCAAAAAAATCTCCTCTTTTCTTTAACTTATTTGTAGTTTAAATACAGCATTAAGAAATAGAAACGACCATTCAATAATAATCAATAATATTAATCTGGATATTTTTATATCTTATTTCATTTGGATTGGTTCTTCACCAACATTTATCTTGAGAATACAATTGGAATTAATCATTGGGTTTAGGGTAAGCTATATTCCAAACAGAACGATTTCTCTGGATCCAATTTAAACCGTAATTCAATCAATTGGAATGAGGTATATTTGTATGGAAAAGAATAATTGCGATTTTTCACCACTAAAAGAAAAATTAAAAACAGGGCTCGAAAATATTTCGATTGAAGTTAATACAGGCTTAAAAACATTAGAAGATGATAACTTTTGTCTTTTAGGGAAACTTGCTATTATCAAAGAATCATTTGAAAAGGCAGAAGCAATGGCAGCATCTTTTTATTTAAATTGTTATTTGTCTCCGTTTACAGATAAGTATTTAGATATTTCTACTTCTATTCAACATCTTTCTAATCAAAGACATGGTGCTTTAATTGTGATAGAACGTGAGAACCAACTGGATTCTTTCATTCGCCCTGGTACTCTAATAGGTGCAAAGTTAACTCATTCATTATTAGAATCCATCTTCTATCCCGGAAACCCTCTTCATGATGGTGCTGTATTAGTACGTAGTAATCAAATATTTTCTGCAGCAAATGTTCTCCCTTTGTCGGACATAGTTGTAGGTGAAAAAAAACTTGGTACTCGTCATCGTGCTGCAATTGGTTTATCAGAAAAAAGTGATGCACTTATCATAGTTGTTTCTGAAGAGACAGGACGAGTTTCTTTTGCAATGGGTGGCGAGCTCCACCCCATTATTACTAGCAGTTCTTTATTAGTTTAACTTCAAGATAAATGGAAGCAGTGTTAAGTTCCAGGTTTTCATATAATTATTATTTCGAACTTATCAAGAAACCTGTAGGGATTTTCTCTCCACAGGTTTTTTCTATCAAAGCATATCAATACTTCCGATTTGTTTGTAAAATTTACTAGATAAACTTGCGCCTACCGTTGGAATAAACAACTAAATCAAGCAGTTTTCTATTAATTCTATTAGAAAAGGACTTTTACCATTAATCTACAGACAATATTTTCCCCTCTCCAATTTAGTTGGGTTACCTCATTTCCTCTTTTAGTTGTATTCCAGAATTAGAAAATATTTATTTTATCAAAAGTTAGATTGCCCTTTTGAAGCATGCTTCTACCCTTCCAACTAAAATTCATAACATTTTTATCACTTCCAATAAAAATAAAAAAATAATTACTAATTATTTTCACGTTAGTCCAAGTCCATTCATATTTTTGACATAACTTAATATTAAGGATGTAATCTAATAATCCTAAATATCAAAATAGGAGGTGAAAATATATGGGCTATGGAAATTATGGTGCATATGGCGGGAACTGTGGCGGAAACTATAACCCTGGTTATAGTGGCAATGGATCAAGCTTTGTTTTGATTGTTGTATTGTTTATTCTCCTTATCATCGTAGGAGCATCAATGTGGAATGGTTAAGTAGCATAGGAGCATATTCTTCCTAAATACTTTTATCCAAATACTGGAAGTTTATTTTCCTTGTAGGAATAGGATACGACGTAAGGCAAATCTTAAAATGATTGTTCTTCAATTCAATATTGGTTATTTTTCAATGAGTGTTTACTGATTTATATGTGTGGAATAAACCTGGAATAATTTATCATGAAAATTATGGAGCGTCGGGTTATGGTGAGAGATAATCTGAGTAGAAGACACATTGGAAGGATAGATGGAGTTGTTTCATGAAAGAGGCATATTTATATGACGTGATCGTTACTTTGGAGGAATAATTTTGCGTTTCTTCTTTACTGCAACTCATTTGTTAAAATAAAAAAAAGAAAAAGCAACAACAAACTAAATAGTAAAAAAAGGGAACTTATTTCAAGAATTTGTTCTCTTTTTTAAATTTTATAATCAACATTACTAGAAAAATATTGATTGTATAAATATATTTGTATTTTATGCAACACTAGTGGATTTTACCACGTTTTGACTCAATTGTACCTATTTGCATGGTGGTGCTGTTTTAATGCGCAATAACCAGATACTTTCTGTAGCAAATATTCTCCCTCTGTCAGACTTCGTTATAAGTGTGAAAAACTAGGTACATGTAATCGTGCTGCAATAGGTTTATCAGATAAAAGCGATGCTCTTGTACTAGTTGTTTCTGAAGAAACAGGAAGAGTCTCTTTTGCTACGGACGGGGAGCTACATCCTATTATTACGACAAGCTATTTATTAGTTTAACTTAATTAAAAAGGAATCTGTCTTTGTTAAAGGATCATATAAATTCAGAACACTTCAATCTATTCTATTAAATTCGCAAACAATTTCACAATTATAGCACATTAGTACAATTCCATTCTCATTTATAACATAACATAACTTTAAGGGTGTACTCTTTTAACCCTTAATCTCTATATAGGTGGTGAAAATATATGAGTAATGAAAATGGTAGTAACTATGGCGGTGGTCATAACGGAATGGGCTCAAGCTTTGCGTTGATTGTTGTATTGTTTATTCTCCTTATCATCGTAGGCACTTCTTTTATGACAACTTACTAATCTCAATTCCCACTTTATGGTGAAGTACTACAAATAAAAATAAAGGGCAGGTTCAAGAAATCTGCCCTTTGTTTAGTACATTTTCATTTAGTGATTTGTATTAGGGTCTCAAACTACTAGATAGAACTATATGTTAGATCAAATCTGATTTTTCAAAGAAGAATTTAATTCAAGACTAAACAATTCAAGCTTCTCTAAAAATAGATATTGATTGCTTTATCCAAACGCTTTAAGCGTTAGATAAGCTCTTGCATCCTATTAAATTGAGGATGATTAGAATTGTATATAAAGTCATCGGAGAATGTCTTATATTCTATAGTTGCCGCCCCAACAATGACTTGATATTTTAAACTACCAGAAAAAATGATACCAAAAATGATTCCTAATATACCACCAGTCGAATGCTCTGCAAATACCCATTTTTCAATACCAAACGCCTCACGTATAGACTCTAAATCCAAAATAGTTTCTAGCATGCTATGCTCGTGATGCTCCAGTGCTTTTTCCTAATTACCACATTCTCGTAAAATAACTAAATAAACTGTATTTGTTTTCATAGAAGTTTCAGCAAAAAAAACGCCCGTTTCATTAAATTCAGAAAAATTACTAGTCACACAAAGAGGTTCGTATTTAGAAAATTTATATTTTCACAAAGTAGTACTATTTAAAAAGGAATCGCAGCAAATAGTGATTCCTTTTATCTTTTCTATTATTAGAGACGAACATTAATATTTTTGTCCTGTAAATAGGATTTGATCTCAGCAATTGTAAATTCACCATAATGAATCATCGATGCAACAAGTGCGGCATCTGCTTTTCCATCTATAAATACTTCCTCGATATGCTCCAGTTTCCCCGCTCCACCAGAAGCGATAATTGGAACATTTGTTTTTTCTGAAAGTAATTTTATTAGCTCCACGTCATAACCATTTTTCATTCCGTCTTTAAGGATGCTTGTACAAATAATTTCGCCCGCTCCAAGTTCTGTTGCTTGTTGCGCCCATTCAACAACGTCCATTCCAGTTTTTTCATGACCGGAATGTGTATATACTTCCCAACGAATAATTTCCTTATCTTCATTATAAATTGGCATAGCATCTAATCCTAAAACGACACATTGCTTGCCATAAATTTCTGCAGCTTCTCTAAGTAATTCAGGTCGTTGTACTGCTGCAGAGTTTACTCCTACTTTATCCGCTCCAGCACGAAGCAAGTTTTTAAAATCATCTACTGTTCGCACTCCACCAATCACAGAAAATGGAATGTAAACTTGTTCTGCTACTTTACGAATCCATTCAATTTTAAGATCTTGATTTTTTAGTGAAGCTGTTGTATCTAAATATATTAATTCGTCTGCCCCATCCTCAGTATACTTTTTCCCAAGCTCAGCAGGATCCCCAATAATCGTTGGGTTTCTGAATTGTACATATTTGACCGCTTTGTCATTCAACACATCTATTGCTGGAACTATTCTTTTTCTAAGCATATGTGATAACACCTCATTTACAGTAATTGTCTAATAATTGAATGCCATATTTCCCGCTTTTTTCTGGATGAAACTGCACGCCCATGACTTGTTCATTGCCTATGGCACTTGCAAAATCTAAGCCATAATTTGTTACTCCAAGAATGTTTTTTTCTTCCATTGGCTTTGCAAAATAAGAATGAACAAAATAGAAATCTGTGTTATCAGGAATGTTGTGGAATAAAACATTATTTTGAACATTTTTTACTTGATTCCAACCCATATGTGGAATTTTTTCTGCCTCCTCTTTAAACTCCGGAACCGTTCCTTTTAGAAAACCTAAACATTCCACATTTCCTTCTTCACTTGATTCCAAAAGTAGCTGCATCCCTAAACAAATACCTAATAGAGACTTTCCTTTTGCAACCTCTTTTCTTAAATAATCGCTTAAACCGGATTCATTTAACACATCCATCGCAACTTTTGCATTACCTACACCAGGTAATATTAGCTTGGTAATGGACTCATCATGATCAGTTGCTTTGGTTATTAGTTTGGTTTCATAACCTAAACGAGCTATCGCTTTCAACACACTATGTAAATTCCCTGCGCCATAATCTATAATGCCAATCATGCTCTTGCCTCCACTTTTAGTATATATTTATTATGCCATCAATTCTCGCTAAATAAAACAAAAAATTTAGCGCGCTAGCAGAGTGAATTATTACAGGTGCCTGGCACCAAAACAATTATGAATTTCGTGAAAATTAAAACAAACATGAAAATCGTGAATTTCACGTTTTTCATGTTTGTTTGTTTAAAAGCAATAAATTATTTAACTTTATTATAAAATTCAACGAAATTATTTACTACTGAATCAAGAAAACCAATTGTTCCTTCATCTGTCAGTTCGTTTTGTTCATTCATTTTAGTGTGAATAGCTCCAATGTATACTTCGTTATTAGGAAGTAATTTTGGTTGTAATGTTGGATTGGAAATGATTTCTCTCAAATGCAATTGTGCACGAACACTTCCTAATACTCCCATTGAAGAACCTACTATAAAGGTTGGTTTGTCTTTCATATCATGACCACTACGAGACATCCAGTCAATCGCATTTTTCAAAGCACCAGGAATAGAGAAGTTGTATTCTGGTACAGCAAATAAAACTGCATCTGCATTGCGAACCTTTATTTTAAAATTCATAGCACCTTTTGGAGGATTTTCTTCAATATCTGCACTAAACATTTCTACGTCATTAATAGATACGATTTCGATATCTAATTGCTCCGCATAACGATCTTTCATGTATTTTACAAGCTTTAAGTTATAAGATTCTTTTCTGTTGCTTCCAATTATTGCAGCTACTTTAATTGCCATATGTAATTTCTCCTCTTTCCAATTCCATTTGATTAATAAAATGCTAATAAATTTTAACAAAATATCACATTTGGTAGTATACCACTAAGTCTAAAAATTATGCTTATACAATGCTCAGAAAAATTTAACAAGCAATCTTGCCTTATTAAACGCATCTCTATTGTTACAGAAGTGTTACTGGTGCCTGGCACCAGTAACAACTTTGTAACAAGTCAAAATTTATTATTTGTTACATAATTTCGAATTCTCAAAATAGATGTAGCGATTTACCGCTGTAGTGTGTTAAAATGTATAAATATTTAATATATTGGAGGTTTGTAACTTTATGATGCAAGTAGCAGATATGAAATCAATTCAAGTAGAAAATGTGCTAATTGCACATCAGTTTTTAAAAGATGTAGTGGTACACACACCATTACAAAAAAACGAATATTTATCTGAAAAATACAATTGCACAGTTTATATTAAAAGAGAAGATTTACAACATGTTCGCTCTTTTAAATTACGAGGAGCATACTACAAAATAAAGACAATTGAGAATGTGGCCCGTAAGAAAGGGGTAGTATGTGCTAGTGCTGGTAATCACGCACAAGGCGTTGCATATGCTTGCGCTCATTTAAGAATAACAGCCAAAATATTTATGCCTCTCACTACACCAAAACAAAAAATTGACCAAGTGAGAATGTTTGGTCGTGAATTTGTTGAAATTATACTCTCTGGAGATACTTTTGATGATTCTGCACAAAGCGCGATAGCTTATGCAGAAGCAGAAGATCGAATGTTCATCCATCCTTTTGATGATCGGGATATCATTGCAGGACAAGGAACAGTTGCCGTTGAAATTATGAATGATATGGAAGAACCTATTGATTTTGTATTTGGAAGTATTGGGGGCGGTGGATTAATATCTGGGATTTCTACTTATATAAAAAGTCTCTCCCCTCAAACAAAAATTATTGGTGTAGAACCAGCGGGTGCTGCTAGTATGAAAGCAGCTTTAGAAAATAATGGACCAATTGTTTTGGAAACTATTGATAAGTTTGTGGATGGGGCAGCAGTAAAATGCGCAGGTAGTCTTACCTATGAAGTTTGCCAGAAATATGTAGATGATATTGTGCTCGTTCCTGAAGGAAAAGTTTGTTCAACTATTTTGGATTTGTACAATAAGCACGCAATTATTGCAGAACCAGCAGGGGCACTTTCAATTGCAGCGCTTGATTTTTATGAAAGTCAGATAAAAGGAAAATCAGTAGTATGTGTTATTAGTGGTGGAAATAACGATATTGGTAGAATGCAAGAAATTAAAGAAAAATCTTTAATGCATGAAGGTCTCCTTTACTACTTCATCGTAAACTTCCCTCAAAGAGCTGGGGCGTTACGAGAATTTCTAGATAAAGTATTAGGTCCAAGCGATGATATTACGACATTTGAGTATACCAAGAAAAATAATAAAGAAAGTGGTCCTGCACTAGTAGGAATTGAATTGAAACATAGTAATGATTATATGGCACTTATTTCTCGAATGACTGAGAATGGTTTTTCTTACAAAGAAGTAAACAAAGATAGTACTCTTTTCGAACTTTTAATTTAATTATATTTCATACAAACACTTGTGACATCAATACTTTCACAAGTGTTTGTATTTTTTTCTACATATTTTGACGCAATTGTCGAAAATATATTATTGTTCATTCCTAGTAAAAAAATCATTCTTTTGATATAATCATTCTTGTATTATAAATATTCTAATCTAGGGGGAAATCGTGAATGACAGAGAATCAAAACAACAACAAATTGACAACTGCAGCCGGTGCACCAGTAGTGGACAACCAAAACTCAATGTCTGCTGGTCCAAGAGGACCGCTATTATTACAAGACATTTGGTTATTAGAAAAATTAGCGCACTTTGATAGAGAAGTAATCCCGGAACGTCGTATGCATGCGAAAGGTTCTGCAGCTTACGGTAAATTTACTGTTACTAATGATATTACCCAATACACTAAAGCAAGTATTTTCTCTGAAATTGGAAAAGAAACCGAAATGTTCGTGCGTTTCTCCACAGTAGCTGGTGAGCGTGGTGCTGCTGATGCAGAACGAGATATTCGTGGATTTTCTATGCGATTTTACACAGAACAAGGAAATTGGGATTTAGTTGGGAATAATACACCAGTATTCTTCTTCCGTGATCCACTTAACTTTCCCGATTTAAATCATGCTGTTAAACGTGACCCACGTACCAATATGCGCAGCGCAAATAACAACTGGGATTTTTGGACATCATTACCTGAAGCCCTTCACCAAGTGACAATCGTGATGAGTGATCGTGGAATTCCTGAAACGTACCGTAATATGCATGGTTTCGGAAGCCATACATTTAGTATGATAAATGCAAATAACGAACGTGTTTGGGTTAAATTCCACATGCGCTCACAGCAGCCTATTAAAAACTTAACAGATCAAGAAGCAGAAGTACTTGTCGGTAAAGACCGTGAAAGTCATCAGCGTGATCTTTTAGATAGTATCGATCAAGGTGATTTCCCTAAATGGAAAATGTATATTCAAGTGATGACAGAAGAACAAGCAAATAATATGCCATATAATCCTTTTGATTTAACAAAAGTTTGGTATAAAAAAGATTTCCCATTAATCGAAGTTGGCGAATGGGAACTAAATCGCAACCCTGAAAACTATTTTGCAGAAGTAGAGCAAGCAGCCTTTACTCCAGCTAATGTAGTACCAGGAATTAGCTTCTCTCCTGACAAAATGTTACAAGGTCGTTTATTCTCATATGGTGATGCACAACGTTACCGTCTGGGTGTAAACCATCACCAAATTCCGGTTAACCAACCAAAATGCCCTGTACATTCCTTCCATAGAGATGGAGCAATGCGTACAGATGGTAACTTAGGTGGAACACTTCACTATGAACCAAATAGCTACGGTCAATGGAAAGCGCAACCTGAATTCAAAGAGCCTGCTCTGGCGATTAATGGTGCAGCATCCATTTGGGACTTCCGTGAAGACGATGATAACTACTACGAACAACCAGGTAAACTGTTCAATCTAATGAGTAGTGAGCAACAACAAATATTATTTGAAAACACCGCTCGTAATATGGATGGCGTAGAAGAACATATTAAAGTTCGTCACATCATTCATTGTTACAAAGCAGAACCAGCTTATGGAAAAGGTCTTTCGGTCGCCATGGAAATTCCTTGGGGCAATGTGGAAGCCGCAATGGCTTAATAGTGCTTACTTCAAGCTATCCTTTGATAAGGATAGCTTCTTTTTCATCGAATCAAAAAAGAACCGCTCCATCAGTCAATAAATGACTTTTCGGAGCGATTCCTTACATTTTATACAGATAAAAGAGCTCGATCACTTGTCAACTTTTCACCACGAATTCGTTGGAACTCATCCATGAGTTTTTCAATCGTAAGTGATTTTTTTTCTTCTTCATCCACTTCTAAAATAATTTGGCCTTTATCCATCATGATCAGTCGATTTCCTAAATCCAGAGCTTGTTGCATATTATGCGTGACCATAATGGTAGTGAGTTGATCTTTTTCCACTAATTGTTTCGTTAACTTTGTAATTAACGCTGCTCGAGAAGGATCAAGCGCTGCAGTATGTTCATCCAAAAGTAATATAGAAGGTTTCGTAAATGTCGCCATTAATAGTGACAGTGCTTGTCTTTCCCCTCCAGATAACATACCCACTTTAGCATTTAATCGACTTTCTAAGTTCAAATGCAATGTTTCCAAAGATTGGACGAAGAACTCTCGTCTCTTTTTATCCACTCCAATCTTTAAACCACGCTTTTTATTTCTCGAATAAGCAAGCGCAAGATTCTCTTCTATAGTCATTGAAGGTGCAGTACCTGCCATAGGATCTTGGAAGACACGTCCAATAAACTGAGATCGCTTATATTCTGGTAGTTTCGAAACATCTTTACGATCTATTACTATTTTTCCAAAGTCAGGTGAGATTGCTCCTGAAATCATATTCATCATTGTAGATTTCCCTGCTCCATTACTGCCGATGACTGTGACAAAATCTCCAACTTTTAGTTCTAGATTAATTTGATCTAAGGCAATTTTCTCATCTGCAGTTGCTTCATTAAAGATTTTATTGATCGATTGAAGTTTAAGCAAGATCATTCCCCTCCTGCTTCAAGACTTGAGTATTCTTAATCGCTTGCTCCGAATGACGCTTTGCTTTTCTTCTTTTCTCTCGGCGCTTATCAAAGTATTGAGGCAAAATTAATGCAGCAATAACAATTATAGCTGTAATTAATTTCATATCCCCTGTATCTAATAAATCTACTCTTAGAGCTAGAGCTAACACAATACGGTAAATAATCGCACCGGAGATAACAGCTAATGTAGTTCGAACAATTGTTTTCGTTCCAAAGATGGCTTCACCAATAATAACCGATGCTAATCCAATCACAATCATTCCGATTCCCATTCCAATATCTGCGAACTTTGCATATTGTGCAATTAATGCGCCGGAGAGAGCAACAAGTGCATTGGAAATACCTAAACCAATAATAACTAGATTATCAGTATTTGCAGAAAAACTTCGTATCATTTTTTTATTGTCACCAGTTGCACGAATTGCAAGACCAATTTCGGTTTTCAAAAACCAATCTACAATAAATTTTATAACCAAAACTACAATTGCAACTACTACAATCGTTCCCCAAGTTCCAGGAACGTACTGAACACCAATACTTTTCAGAAAGTTATTTATAGAGTCATCAATTCCTAAATTGCCCCACCAGCCATAAAACAAACTAAACAATGTTTCCGAGTTTAATAGGGGAATATTAGGCCGACCAATTGAGTTTTCCACTGTTAAACCCATTATTCGAAGATTAATAGAATATAAAGCAATCATCATTAGTATTCCTGAAAGTAAAGGATTTATTTTACCTTTTGTATGTAATAAGCCCGTCATGCATCCTGCTACAAACCCAACCACAATTGCAGCCAACGTAGCGAGCAACGGATGATATCCTAATACAATCATCGTAGCTGCCGTTCCAGCACCCGTAACGAAACTTCCATCTACCGTTAAGTCCGGAAAATCTAGCACTCGGAATGTAAGATACACTCCGAGTGCCATGATTGCATAGATGATTCCTTGCTCAACAGAGCCAAAAATAGCTGAAAACATAAAGAATCAATCTCCTATCTATTTTGCAAATTCCGCTTTCCATTCATCTTTTACTTTTAGACCCAGTATATCAGCGGTTTCTTTATTGATGACAAATCTTAAATTTTGAGGATATTGGACAGGTAACTCCGCTGCTGTACTCTCCCCTTTTAAAATTTTAACTGCCATTTGTCCTGCTTCGTAGCCGATATCAAAATATTCAAATCCGTAAGCGCCTAATCCACCCCGTTTTACAGAGTCAAATTCACCTACCATCATTGGTAGCTTATGATCATTAGCAACAGACACAACTGATTCAAGAGCTGATACAACCGTGTTATCCGTAATAATATACAATGAATCTACTTTTCCAATTAAAGATTCAGTTGCTTGCTTTACTTCAGCGGAAGTAGAAACAGAAGCTTCCACTACATTTAACCCTACAGCGTTCATTTGCTTTTTAACCGCATCCACTTGTGCACGAGAATTTTGTTCTCCGGCATTAAATACCATCCCAACATTTTTTGCACCTAATTCTTCTTTTAAAAATTTTATCGTACTTGGTATTGCATCTGGTTGTGTATCCACAGTTCCCGTTACATTTCCACCCGGTTTTTCCATGGATTGAACGAGTTCAGCACTAACTGCATCTGTAACAGATGTAAATACAATTGGAATATCTTTTGTTACGCTCGCAACTGCTTGAGCACTTGGTGTTGAGTTAGCAAATATTAAATCTACTCCAGAGCTTACTAGATTATTTGCAATGGTCGTATTTGCACTATTATCGTTTTGAGCATTTTCCACTTTGTATTCTGCATCAATTCCAGCATCTTCCAATGCTTTTCTAAATCCATCGTATGCCGCATTCAAAGACGGGTGTTCCACAATTTGTGTAACTCCTATTTTGAATTTCTTTGTTTCTCCACTTGAACTTGCTCCTTGATTTGTTTCAGTAGGCGAACTTGAATTTTCTTTTCCTCCGCAGGCAGCCAATAAAAGAACTGCACCAATTACCATAAACATCAATATTTTTATACTTTTTCTCATATTCCTCCATACCCCCCAGTATTTTTTACACCAACGATTCAACTCGCTAAAGTGTCAACTTTAAAGATATGTTACACTGCATTCGAAAGATAGTCAATAACATTATATTTCAGGTGCCTGGCACCAAAACAAACACGAAAGTTCGAACTTTCATGTTTGTTTGAACAATTAATACAATTCTACACACAAAAAAGCATCCGAAGAAACAATTTCGGATGCTCTGTGCTTCTTTATCATGGGTTACTTTTTTTCGCAAGTTCCACTGATTTTAATATTTTATTAATGTTCTCTTCTTATACTGTTGTTTTTTCTTTTTTAATTTGTTTACTTCGAAGTTGTCCACATGCAGCGTCTATATCTGTCCCTTGTTCCATGCGAACTCCGCAGTTAATCCCTTTGTTTTTCAGTGTTTGGAAGAATGCGCTGATGGATTCTTCTGAGCTTCGTTGATATTGACCGTGCTCATCTACCGGGTTATAAGGAATCAAGTTTACATAGGACAAATGACGTTTGTTTTCAAGCAGTTTAGCTAGTTGGTGCGCTTCTTCCACATGGTCATTCACGTCTCTAAGTAATATATATTCAAACGTAATTCGTCGGTTTGTTTTTTCTAAATAATAATCTACCGCAGCCATTACTTTTTCGATCGGAAAAGCTTTATTAATCACCATAATACGTGTACGAAGTTCATCGTTAGGAGCATGCAATGATACCGCAAGATTCACTTGAATGTTTTCGTTAGCAAAGTCAATAATTTTTTTTGCAAGACCGCTTGTAGAAACCGTAATATGTCTAGCTCCAATTGCAAGCCCTTTTTGATCGTTTACGACACGTAAGAAACTCATTAAATTCGTGTAGTTATCGAATGGTTCTCCGATACCCATAACAACTATATGACTAACGCGTTCGCTCTTACCAAGCTGATCTAAATGTTCTTGTACTTTCATAATTTGACCAACGATTTCCCCTGAATCCAGATCACGGTTTTTCTTCAGCAAACCACTCGCACAAAAACTGCAACCTATATTACAGCCAACTTGTGTTGTAACGCAAACAGATAAACCATAATTGAATCGCATCAACACAGTTTCAATTAGATTCCCATCTGACATTTCAAATAAAAATTTAATCGTTCCATCAGCCGATTCCTGTTTGACAGACTGTTTTAATGTTTGAATGACAAAATTATCCTCTAATATTTGAAGACAGTCCTTGTTCACATTATTCATTTCTTCAAAGCTCTGTACTCTTTTAATATATAACCAATCCCAAACTTGTTCCGCTCGGAATTTCTTCTGACCGCGTTCTAGTAACCACTCTATTAACTGATCTTTAGTGAGACCATATATCGATTTTTTCATTCATATTCCTCATTTCATTCGTATACAATTTGCCTATTATACTATAAATGTTTACATACGACAATTAATTATATCGGAAATGAAGGTAAAAAGATATTATTTAGTTTTTGAATAACTATGCGAATTATTTTAAGAACGATTGTGGATTAATTTTGTTAGGCATTGAATAATATACTAATACATTCAACTACTTTTAATAATATAATAGTTTTGATATCGAATTGGAGATGTATAGTATGAATAAGACGAGCAAGAAAATTATTTCTCAAAAAAAAAGGCGTGCTTTCTTTAAATTAGCTATATTAATTATTGGTATTTCGGCTTTTTTGCCTTCAAGCTTCTTAGAAACAAATCTACTGGATTACGAAAACAATAATAGTAGGGACATGGCTATGCAGGTAATTAAAATGACTACTGATACGTTTAGTAACTCTATAGATCAACTTCTAATTGTTTCTTACGAAATTGAATCATTAGAGGAGGAAGATGGGGAACTCATTTCGTCCGTAGTTATTGCATACACTGTTTTTGGTGTTCCTTATGCAGAAATAATCGCCAACAAAGATGGTGCTTATATAAATAAAAAATTTTTCTTTGATCGATAAGAAAAGGAACTCACTAGGATTTCCTTTTCTTCGGATTAAATTCATGCTGCTACTACATTAAAGAAGTTTCTATCCCATTTTCTCTAATCCAATCACTATAACTACCCACATACAATTGAACATTTTCATAACCAGCTTCTTTTAAGCTTGCATACAGAGGTGCAGCAGTAACTCCACTACCACAATACGCAATAACTGGTTTTGTATTATCCGTTAAATCAGTTAGTTTTTCTATTAATGCTTCTTGCTTCATAAATTTACCATCCTGTTTAAGCTGCTCCCAATCAAAATTTAGAGCTGTAGGAATATGCCCTGCTACAACGTCAATTGGCTCCATTTCACCACGATACCTGATAGCTGAACGAGCATCTATTAATTGAGCATCTACTTCACCTGCAACAATTTTCTTAACCGTTTCAATATCAACATATAGTTCATCCTTCCAAATCGGTGAGACGTTCGAAAGCGGATAATTCAAATCCAAGTCGGAAACAGGAAGAATTTTTTTCGCTTCTTCAAACCCTTCACGAAGAACATGAATGTCCGAAAAACCGGCCCATTCCAATAAAAAATATGCACGTAATGCAAATGGCGAACCACCTTGATCGTAAATGACAATCGAATCATCCAATAATAGTCCTGCTTGCTTAACAAGCTTCGTCATCTTCTCTTTTGAAATCATAGGATGACGACCAAACTTGCTTTCCATGTCGGACAAGTCCTTTTCCAAGTCCCAATAAATAGCCCCTTTTATGTGCCCCATTTGATACATATCTCGACCTGCATCACGATTTACAAGATCAAAGCGAGCGTCAATATACCGGACATCTTTTCCAACTAAATCTTTTAAATCTATAAAAACGTTACTCACCCTATTATCCCCCTTCATTAGAAACACGTTCGTAAATTTTCTTCCATTTTGCAAGTATTTCTTCCTGCTCCAATAATTTTCGTTCGGCCTCGATTTGTGCAACAGATTCATTTAACCACTTTAATCGAACAGATTCTGTTTCCAAATCCACACACTGCTCTACCCACTTAGAAAGTCTTGACTGTTCTTTTTCTATATAAGCCTGTGCCTCTATTTTTGTTTGTTCAGATAAAGCATCCCGCAGTTTTTCTTTTTCATTTTTTTCAAAAAATGATTTCGTATTTCTAAAGTATGATTTGACGTTGTCATATTTCGCTATTTCTTTAAACGGACCAGCGAATTCCAATAAATCCCATTTTCCGCTTTCATGTGGTGTAAATGTAAAACTTGCATTCCAGTCTTTTAATACCCGCAATTCTTCTTTTTCCAACTGTTTTATTTGTTTTTGAATAAATTGCAGCACACGGAAGTTAGTCACTCGCATTTCTTGCTCTAAATCAAATCGCAACATGCCAAGAATATCCTTTAATGCTATTTCTAAAGCCAAGTTACCCGATTTATTTGTAAATAGCGATGGATTATATGCTTCTTTAAAAAATTCATTGAAACGATAATATACTCGTTGAAGAACATAATATAACAAGGTTTCAAGCTCTTGCTTTGCCTCTTTCGCGGTAATAGCAGACATGGAGCTTGCAAAGCGCTTACGAATATTTTGCTCTTGCTCACGCAATTCTTGTAGCCTTGCATCTTTTCTCGCAAGATTTGCTTCCGTTTGTTCGATTAATGTAAACAATTTAGTCTGCTGACGGGTTGCTTCTTCCTCTAATGAGGTTACTGCAATTTGTTTCAAGTCTTTATCTAAAAACCGAAGGAATTCTTTCTCAAATTGTACCATTCCTTCATGTAATGTAGTAGATTCAACCTTTTCTTTTAACGCTTGTAAGCTAGATACACCGTATACTCTTGGGAACCGAATACCGAAACGTTGTAGTTCCTCTTGCACATATTGCTTCACAAGACTTGCTTCCTCTTCCGTATCAGCAAGATCAATGGCGTTCACAACAAAAAACATTTTATCTAGTTCAAAAGCATCTTTCACGCGCCCTAGCTGAATTAAAAACTCTCGGTCTGCTTTTGCAAATGCATGATTAAAATACGTAACAAATAGGACGGCATCTGCATTTCGAATATAATCAAACGCAACCCCAGTATGCCGTGCATTGATAGAATCTGCTCCTGGTGTATCTACTAATGTGACCCCAAGTCTCGTCAGTTCACAGTCATAATAAAAATCAATGAAGTCGACAAAACAACTTCTCGATTCTTCTGCCACATACTTCCCAAACTCTTCACCCGATACTCGAAGCACTTTACCTAGTTGATGTTGGAAAGTTGCGTAGCCTTTATAAAAAGCAATAATAAAAGATTTATGCACTTCTTCTGCTACAGCTTGCTTCATTACAATACTTGCCTGATCAATTGCATCATCTAAAGACAAAACCGTAATCCCTAATTGGCTATAAGCAAAGGCTACATCTTCAAATAATTGTTCTTTTGTTTTGAATGCCACATCTGCCGTGTTATGCGGATGTTTTTCTGAAACCGGATGAATTTTATTAATTGCAGCAGTTGTTGGATTCGGTGAGACAGGTAATACATTTGCTCCCATTAATGCATTTGAAAAGCTTGATTTACCCGCACTAAATGCCCCAAATAAAGCAATTGTAAATTGTTGGTTTTCTACCCGTTTTGCTTTCCGCTTAATAATGTCAGCAGCTTCCTGGAAATCCGGTAATTGTTTTAATACTTCACCCATTCTATTTGCTCTTTTTAAAACTGCTTCTGTAGGAAGTATTATCTCATTCGATTCAACTTTTTCTGTAAATGACCTTTGTTCAATCTTCTGTTCCTTTTCCACTAATGACGGATCAAACTCTGTTATAGAATTCCTGAAAATATGTCGTTCATTTTCCCATTCCAACATCAATTGATCGCGGTCATTTCTCAGCGCCAAGGCAGGCGTTTTAATCGCGTGTTCAAATGAATTGAGTTTAACATCGAGTTCTTCTATTGTATGAATTGCCAACATCTTGCCATTCAAAATTTGCGTTTTTTGCTCAATCTTTTCTGTTTCTTCTATTGGATGTTCATGCATAAAACGGATTTTTTGTTCTTTCCAACTATCCGTTTCCACGATAAAAAATCGAATAACAGCATCTCGAACACGATTAGCAAAATGTTGAAGCGCATCTCCCGTTGTACTTGCACCATCATGTAATGTCCCACTAATAAGAGATGAAGAAATTTCAAAAACTCTCTCATCTATTTCGTTCGTGCGTTCGGAAGTTAAAAGCGAAACATCTTTTAGCATTCCTTTCATCAATTGTTTTAGATGAAAAGTAATATTAGTCGTAATAACTTTTTCGAGGTTTTGTCTTGCCTCTTCTAATCTTCTTTGTCTTTCATCTTCTGTTTTCTTTTTACTTCCGATAAATCCAACTTTAAATGAACTCTGCATGCCTTCCGCGTATAATTTGAGAAAATCACGCATTTCATAAGGCATAATAGAGGCATTTTCTAGCATGGATTTCCGTTGTTCTTCAAAAGTTTTTTTCCAAAGGCTTATGTCCTGAAGCTCTGTTTGCTTATTAGAAATTGCTAGTTGTTCTTTTATCTCTTCTTTATTAACCCATTCTTCTTCTGTTAATTGGTCTTCAAATGTTTCTAAACATAGTGCTTTTTCATCCTCTAAAAACTTTCTATGTTCATCCGTTAGCTTCTTTAAAGTGGCATTAGCAGCAGTAAGAAAATAATCATCTTTATTTTGAATGGAATGTTGAACAATTTTTTGCACATTTGAAAAGTCATTATGAAGGAGGTTTTTATCTTTTAAAGAAGTGTAGAAAATATCTTTTGGTTCGACTGCCCACGCTTTAAATGCACGCGCAACTGATTGTTTAAAATCTTCAAATGATAATTCTTCTTCTCTATGTTTATCAACTTGGTTTACAATTAAATATACATTCTCATTATAATGAAGTAATTGCTTCGTAAATTGAAAATTAAGTTCAGACTGAACATGATTATAATCCATGACGTAGAACACGATATCCGCAAGATGAAGTGCAGATTCTGTCGAAACACGATGTGCATCATCTGTTGAATCCACACCAGGAGTATCCATAACAGTTATTCCTTCTGGCAAATGAGATCCAGAATGGCCAATCTCGATTTGAGAAACGTTACTCCCATCTTTCGAATATTTTTTAACTAGTTGAATATCATATTCTCCGGAAAACTTTACAGGTGCTCTATCCAGAAAGTGCACGAGCGCATAATTTTCATCCGTCTTTTGCACAGTTACAATATTAGCAGAAGTGGGAATTGGGCTTGTTGGGAGCAATTGTTCATCAACTAAAGCATTAATCATGCTAGATTTACCTGCTGAAAAATGCCCAGCAAATGCTATAGTAAACGTCTCTTTTTCCAATTTCCCTGCAAATGATTTTGCTTTTGCAAAACGTTCATCATCTTTATTTTGTTGGAATAATGTTGCAAGTAACGCATTTCGTTCTTTTATAATATGGAGCTCTTCTATATTCACCATTAAAAAATAATTCCCCTTTATAATTCGACAATATATGTACATCATAGCAAAAATATAATGAACGCAAAAGCGTTCATTATATTTTCTGCGACGAGCCTGCGCAGGAGCACTGTTTTTCATACGCAAAAGCGTTCATTATATTTTCTGCGACGAGCCTGCGCAGGAGCACTGTTTTTCATACGCAAAAGCGTTCATTATATTTTCTGCGACGAGCTCGCGCAGGAGCACTGTTTTTCATACGCAAAAGCGTTCATTATATTTTCTGCGACGAGCCTGCGTATTAATATAAAATAACAAAAAAAAGATGCCTCCATTTGTCTTTGTTAAAAAAGATCAAATGTAGTCATCTATGATTAATGATGTTATTTAGCTTGTGGGGATGTAGAACGTAATACATAAGCTGTAACCCCAGTATATAACAGAATTGTCGATCCGATTAATAAAACTATCATACAAATCGTCCTTTCAAGTGAATTTGAAATTCATTCTCATTTAAATAATAACACAGCATTTCGACATTTTCTACATAAAGTATTCATTTAAGATTACTTTTATGCTAAAATTAAGCCATCTTTACTAGATGGAGGGAAAAAATGAGTGAGTCAAAACACATACAAACGATACTAAATGGCACAATACAATCATTAAAATCTGTAATCCCTCTTCCGATGGAAATTAAATCGCCTTCACTAATGGTACAACCATTTGAACAAAAAGAAATGGCCGTACTCATAGGAATTATTGGGGATGTAAAAGGACGAATTATTATAGATTCCACCGCAAAATGCTTTTCATCTATTGGTGCAACAATGTTTGGCATGCCACTAGAGGGAGAAATGCTTGAATCTTTTACTGGTGAGTTAGGAAATATGATTGCAGGTAATTTATGTACTTCCGTAGCAGGAAATGGTGTTGAAATTGACATAACCCCACCTACCGTTATCGTTGGCACCACTAAGCTGTTTGGATTCAAGAGTGCTTTTAAACTTCCTGTCGAAATAGCGGGAATTGGTGATTTATTAATAATTTTAACAATTGATGAATAATGATTTCCTAGGACTTTCTACTATGAGAAAGTCTTTTTTTATTGAAAAAAATTTTTTCTCTTTTCTAATCTTCACATTTAATTCACATAATCGCTTTCTAGTGTGACATTTATCACATCATCTCCGCTCATTTCTATTTATGATTAAGTACACAAGAACATCTTTTACAGGAGGAGGAAATCAAATGTCGAATAAGCCGGAAAAAGAGCCCGATTTGAAGGGTACATTGTATTCTGTTGGATTTTTAGGCGCATTTATTTTAGTCACATGGTTCTTGGCATTTTACTTGTTTATGGAACGATTCTAAGTTCGATCCCATTCAGAATAAAGTGAAGGCTTTCATTGGATGTCACAAATTTTTATAAGGAGTTAAAATGCTCCATTCAAAAGTTGTAAAGATATCCACCAAGGTCTAATTGATTAAATTGGAGGATTGAGATGATTCATATTCATAAGTATGAAAAATGGTGGTTAACATTTGGAATTGGATCACTTGTTTTATTTTTGGTAGTTGTTGGTTTTAGCGCATTCCATTATGGTTCTCACCCACCAAGCGCAAAAGTGTATGTTGATCCTGAGCGAGTGGATGAAATTGCCCCTTTCAATAACCCAGGTGTTCATAAAGTGGAAGGGAAAGACTGGGATTACGAGGTTGTTTTTGTTGCTCTGGCATTTTACTATAATCCCCCTGAAATTGAAGTTCCTTTAGGTTCAAAAGTTAAGTTTATCGCAACTACTAAAGATGTAGTGCATGGTTTTCAAGTAGTAGGAACAAATATTAACATGATACTTGAGCCAGGTTATGTATCTGAATATGTAACAACAGTTGATAAAGCTGGAGAGTATCTAATATTATGCAATGAATATTGTGGACTTGGGCATGCCTCCATGACTTCGATGCTAAAGGTGGTAGAGTAAAATGGCAACTATTTCAGATAGAGCAAAAGGTTTTGCCGAAGTGGATAAAAGAGATGGAAAATTAGCGCTTGCACATATCTATGTTGCATTTATAGCATTGGCAATCGGCGGGCTTTGTGGCCTGTTACAAACATTAGTCCGTTCCGGTCAGTTTACACTCCCTTGGGGAATTACCTATTATCAAATTTTAACTGTGCACGGTGTTTTACTTGGTCTTATATTAACTACTTATTTCATTTTTGGTTTTCAAATTGCTGCAGTGAGTAGAACTTCAGGTACATTAACAGACAAACAACGCTTATTAGGTTGGATTGGTTTTTGGACAATGACTATTGGTACCACTGCTGCTTCGACTATGGTTTTACTTAATAAAGCATCTGTATTATATACGTTTTATGCACCACTGCAAGCCCACTGGATTTTCTACGTAGGTTTAGCTTTAGTAGTCGTTGGATCTTGGATAGGTGGAGCTAGTCAAATTTTAAAGTATATGGAATGGAGAAAAGCAAACCCAGGGCAACCTAGTCCTCTTCTAACTTTTATGGTGGTAGTGAATTTAACAATGTGGATTATATCATCATTAGGAGTTGCAGTTGAGGTTGTATTTCAACTTATCCCTTGGTCCTTGGGCTGGGTAGATAAAGTAGATGTGTTACTTTCACGGACACTGTTCTGGTATTTTGGTCACCCTCTAGTTTATTTTTGGTTATTACCAGCATATATGATCTGGTATGTTGTTATTCCGAAAATTATTGGCGGGAAAATTTTCTCCGATTCTCTTGCTAGAATGTCATTTATTTTGTTCCTTTTGTTTTCAATTCCAGTAGGATTTCATCATCAATTAGTCGAACCTGGAATTAGTTCTTTTTGGAAATTTTTACAAGTTATTTTAACTCTAATGGTAGTTATCCCTTCACTATTAACAGCTTTTTCGATGTTTGCAACTTTTGAAACTCGTGGACGTGCATTAGGCGGTAAAGGCTTATTCGGTTGGGTAAAAAAATTACCATGGAGTGATGCACGATTTATAGTTCCTTTTATCGGTATGGTAGCATTTATACCAGCAGGTGCTGGGGGTATTATAAATGCTTCTCATCAAATGAACCAACTTATTCATAATACGATTTGGGTAACAGGTCATTTTCATCTTACAGTGGCAACTACAGTCCTTTTAACTTTCTTTGGAGCAGCCTATTGGTTAATCCCTCACCTTACAGGAAGAGTTTTAACGAAAAAAATGAACCGCCTTGCTATTATTCAAGCAATTGTATGGGCAGTTGGGATGTCCATCATGTCAGGAGCAATGCATATTGTTGGGTTACTCGGAGCACCACGGCGATCTACTTTTTCTACTTATGGTGATTCTGCTCAAGCAGCTGAATGGATTCCTTACCAAATTGTTCAAGCTGTTGGGGGTACTATTCTTTTCATCGGTATAGTATTAGTACTGTATATTGTTGTAAATTTGTTATGGTTTGCTCCTAAAGGAGAAACAGAGTTCCCAGTAGGTGAAGTTTCTGAACATGCTGAAAAAACTCCAATGGCACTTGAAAACTGGAAGATTTGGCTGACAATTTGTATTGCCTTAATATTATTCGCATATACAATTCCAGTTATAGAGATAATCCAAAATGCACCACCAGGGTCAAGAGGATATAAGTTCTGGTAGGAAGAAAAACGCAAGCGTCCTTTAAGTGCATTTTGTCTTAACCGATTCCAGAGTGCTTTGGACGAAACATCAGCTCCACTATTAACGAGGAAATTTTTGTGGATTGAGAAGTGACTGCGTCACTTCTCAATCCACTTTTTTCGGTAATCTTGTAGCGGTTGTTTGTTCGTCACCCTCTTGGATTACGTAAAGGCACGATGCTTTTGGTTTGGATAAAGAGAGATAAGATGCTGTCCTACTCTTTTAAAAGCGGACAAAAATACAATTTCGGACATTATTTTCTTCCTTTTCTATATTAATAGAAAAAAGACTGTAGGCAGCCTCGACTTTTATCGAGTTTGTCTACAGTCTGAGAGAACTAAACTTTGCAGCTTAGTTCTCTTTACATATATTATAATTGATATAGTCTTGTATATTTTTCTTCTAAATAGTCTGCAAGGTAATTGCCGTTAAGCCCTTCCCCTGTTGTATCTTTTAATATTTCTAATGGTTTTTTAAGTGCTCCATATTGATGGACATTTTGCGTAAGCCATTCTTTAATTGGAGATAAATCTCCTTTTTCAAATAGTTCATCAAAGTTTGGTATATCTTTTAACATTGCAGCTTTAAATTGAGATGCATACATATATCCTAAAGCGTATGATGGGAAATATCCAAAACTTGCCCCTGCCCAATGCACGTCTTGTAGAATTCCTTCTGCATTTGTCTCTGGTCGAACACCAAGATATTCCTCATATTTTGCATTCCAAATCTCTGGTAATTCTTCTACTTTTAAATCTCCATTGAATAAACCTTTTTCAATTTCGTAACGAATCATAATATGTAGCGCATAAGTCAGCTCATCAGCTTCTATTCGAATTAGTGAAGGCTTCACTTCATTTATCGCACGTAAAAAGTCTTCCATTGCAACATCTCCGAATTGTTCTGGAGAATAACTTTGTAATTTCTCATAGTTTTGTTCCCAAAACTTCGGATTACGTCCTACAAAATTCTCATAAAACAATGATTGAGACTCATGTATTCCCATAGAAGCACCACCAGATAAAGGTGTCCCTGTCAACTCTTCTCCCACATTCTGTTCGTATATGGCATGACCACATTCATGAATTGTCCCAAATACCGCAGAACGGAAATCTGATTCATCGTATTTCGTTGTAATTCGTACATCTCCACGATTTAAACCGGTAGCAAATGGATGAACCGTTTCATCTAATCTTCCAGCTTCAAAATCATAGCCTAATTGCTTAAGTACATCTAGACTAAAAGCTTCTTGTTGCTTCTTATCAAAATGTTTAAATAAGAAATCTGTATTTGGTTGATTTGGAGATTCAGAAATTTTCTTCAATAACGGGACAATACGGTTCCTTAAGTCACCAAATACTGTATCCAACACTTCCGTCGTCATTCCAGGTTCATATTGATCCAAAAGGACATTGTACGGATTATCATCCTTAACTCCCCAGTACGTTACGAATTTCTTTAACGTTTCAACCATTTCTGTTAAATAAGGTTTGAACATTTCCCAATCATTTTTGGATTTTGCTTCTTCCCAAACAGATTCTGATTTAGATTGCAGAATGACAAACTTTTTATATTCATCAGCAGGTATTTTTTTACTTAGTTCATATTGTTTTTTTACTTCTTCAAATACACGTTTCGTTACACTATTAGCAGTACCAATCGTTGGTTCTAATTCATCTAATAATTGCTTTAATTCTTCCGAAGTAGATAGATTAAATACATCTGTTGCAAGAACACCCACAACTTCAGAACGTTGGTCTATTCCTTTTTTAGGTGCCCCAGTGCGCATATCCCAATATAATACCCCTAATGCTTCATTGTAGGCACCAATCTTTTTTACATAGTTTAGAAACTGTTGTTCAAGTGTCAAAATTACATCCCCCTTTTATCCATTTCAATTTTAGCTTACCATAAGTTTATGAAGGTTGAATAGATGTTGGCAAAATATTCACAAAACGACTTTCTGTTTCAGCTTCTTCAGCATTTAGCAGAATATGAATCTCACCATAATCATTAGAAGTCCTAATAAGTCTTCCGATACCTTGCTGAAGTCTTAATAGCATAAACGGTAAATCTACTTCCTCAAATGGATCATTAGAAAACGTACGTTTTGCATCGAATAATGGATCAACAGGTGGGAACGGTAAATCAAAAATAATGACTCTCGTTAAAGCCTTTTCTGGTAAATCAAGACCTTCCCATAAATGATAGGAACAAAGTGTAGCAAAGTCTCCATTTTGAAATTCTTTCACAATAGTAGAAAGTTCACGTTCCCCTTCAAATACGATATCGCTTTTTTTAGAGGTAGATAATCTAAATTGATCCATTGCTGCTTTCGATTTAAATAAAATTAATGTCTGTTGTTTTTCTTCCAGTAATTTATGAACATATGCTGTTTTGTTTTCTTGTTCTATTTCTTCCACATAGATTTTCATCACTTCATCATAATTAAAAGGTGATGCTACAGAAAATGATTGAAACTTTTCTACTCCTAATGAATCCGAAATATACGTAAAATCTTTTTGAATCGATAATGTTGCGGAAGAGAAAATGATGGGCATTTTAGAAGTGAATAGTTTTTCATTTAATATATCTGTAACTAGACGCGGCATAATGATTAACGTTTCATGTCCATCAATTATTTCTAGCCACTCTACTCCATCCCCTTTTTCCGTGAATAAGCGTAAAGAGAAAGAATATTGTTCTAAAAATTCCTCGACCATACGAAGTTCATATTCTGGAATCGTATATAGTTCAGATTCAAAAACAAACTCTTCTAATAAGTCATTAGTGATTCTTATTGCCTTTTTACATGTTTGTATCAGTAAATCTGATTTTTCAATTGTCATACGTTCACTATCTTGGGTTATACTATTTTTTCTTATTTGACCAAATATTTCGTCATGCGCTTCTTGTAATTGCTCCATTAAGTATAATGTTTTTTCTCTAATACCATCTACCATAATTCTTTCCAGTAAACGAACAAGCGTCTCACTTTGTATTTCATACGTCAGAGCTTTTTGTGCTGCAAATTCCAATAAATGGCCTTCATCTAATACTGTCATCGAAACTTCGGGAAGTAATGGTAGCTGTCCTTCTCTTATTCTCGATTCTTTTGTCCAAATATGTTCCATTAAGAATTCATGTGAACAAATGATTAAATCAGATGACTCTCTGTAATTTTGTCGGTGAATCGTTTGACCACATCGATTTCTCACGTCACATACCATGCATTGTTGGGTTGGATGATAATTTACTTTTTGCCAATCTTCATCGCTTACTCCAGGAAATTGACTTCGTTCCCCATATGGATAAATTTGCTGAAGAGAAGAATGTCCATAGACAAAGTCAGGAATTAGATCCTCTATTTCTTCTAAGAAATATTCATTGTCTAAATCTTTTTGCGCATCTTCCAAACGTTTCAAACACAAATATTGATTGCGTGACTTTGCTAATCGAACATCAATTGTAATATCTAAATAATTTTGCAGTTTAAAGATATCCCCTGCTTCTTTAACTAATTGCTCTATTAATGTTTCATCCGCACAAGCAATTAAAGCAGGCTTTCCCGTATACCTTGCGTAAGAGATGGCTGGTAATAAATAGGCAATTGTTTTTCCGGTACCTACTCCAGCTTCCGCAAATAATACATTTTTTTCTTTCAATGCTTTTTCAATTTGATATGCCATAAAGATTTGTTCATCACGGCATTCAAATCCTTTCTCTGGTAATTCGTCGTATAAAACATCTCCCATCCAATCACCTAATGATTCGAAGAAAGAACGGTCTTTTGATAATTGAAAAGGTAACGCTTTTTTCATATGATAACTCCTCCAAAATAAAATAAGAACGGAAAGGAGCAATTCCCTTCCGTTAGACTTAGACTGATGTCCCCAATTACAAAAATATTCTTATATTAAGAACGCTTACCCCAAAATTGATAATAATCCGTTCGAATAAATCCATTAAATAGTTTTCGTTTTTTCGTTGTTCTTTTACCATATAATTGTTCGAAATTTTCCATCGAAGACAACATATAAACAGACCATGAAGGATAATTTTCCATCGCATATCCAAGATCACTTATCAGTTTTTCAATCTCTTCAATTTCTCCAATTCGTTCTCCATATGGCGGATTACCAATCATGACACCATCCGTTAATGTCGTAGAAAAGTCCCGTGCTTGCATTTGTTTAAATGTAAGGATATCAGCAAAGCCTGATTCAAAAGCATTTTTTTCGGCAATTTGAATCATCTTATGATCAATATCTGAACCAATAATTTGTAGTTCTTGATCATAATTTGTAAGTGCTTCCGCTTCTTCTCGGACGGTTTCCCATATAGTCTTAGGCATCCATGACCATTCTTCACTATGAAAATCTCGGTTAAAACCAGGTGCAATATTTTGCCCAATCATAGCAGCTTCAATTGCAATTGTACCAGACCCACAAAATGGATCTACAAAAGGACGATCTGGATTCCATTTAGATATTTTTACTAGAGCAGCTGCGAGTGTTTCTTTTAAAGGTGCTTCCCCTTGATCTTGACGATATCCACGTTTATGGAGACCCGCCCCGCTTGTATCGATTGTGATAGTAGCAATATCTTTCAAAATACTAATTTCAAGTTTGTAAGTAGCACCTGATTCATCCAAGAAACCAATACGCTTATGCGCTAATTTTAGTCGTTCAACTACAGCTTTTTTTACAATTGCTTGGCAATCTGGAACACTAAATAAAGTAGATTTAACAGATTTCCCTTGAACAGGAAAAGCTGCATCTACAGGTAAAAATTTTTCCCACTGTACCGCTTTCGTTCGTTCAAACAGTTCGTCAAAAGTTTTAACCGGAAACTGAGCAGCAACTATTTTGACACGGTCAGCGACTCGTAACCACACATTCGCTCTAGCTATTGCTCTTTCATCACCTTCGAAATAGATTTTCCCATTTTCTGTTGTTGTTTCGTATCCTAATGCTTTCACTTCATCTGCAACGATTGATTCTAAGCCCATTGCTGAAGTTGCTACTAATTTAAAATTTGTCATAGTACATTCCTTTCTCTCTTATGAATTTCCCAAAGTTCAAAGAAATCCAATAGCTCTTTACTAGGAATTGGTCTGCTGTAATAATATCCTTGAATAATATCACATCCCATTTCTTTTAAAAGCTTAACTTGTTCTTTTGTTTCTACACCTTCTGCAACTACTTTTATATGTAAACGATGAGCCAACAAAATAATACAATCTACAATAGCTTGCTTATCTTTTAAAGAAGTTATTTGTTTTATAAAGCTGCCATCAATTTTTAAATAATTTAATGGAAAACGATTTAAGTAACTTAAGGAGGAATAGCCAGTTCCAAAATCATCTATAGATAATTTGAAACCCATATTTTTTAATTTAATAAGCTTTCCCACAATACCTTCTGTATCATTCATAATCGTACGTTCCGTTAGCTCTAATTCCAATTGCCTTGGACTACAATTATATTGCATTAAAATAGAATTTATTCTTTCTATAAAGTCATCTTGTTGAAAATGTAAAGACGCAATATTAATAGACACTAAAACATGTAGTATCCCTTTATTTCGCCAATCGATAATATCCAAACATACCTTTTCAATAATCACTTCACTTAATGGGATTATTAAACCAGTATCTTCTGCATAAGGGATAAATTCTCCTGGAGAAACAAATCCTAATTTTTCATTTTGCCATCTAACCAAAGCTTCCACACCAATTATTTCTTGTTTTTCAATAGAAACTTTCGGTTGATAGTAAATAGTGAATTCCTTTTTCTGAATAGCTTTTCTAAGCTCGGATTCAAGTAATAGTAATCTTTTGGAATCACTCTTTAATTCTTCAAAATAGAATGCATATTGATTTCGACCATTTTGTTTTGCAAAATACATGGCTTTATCTGCTTTATGTATAAGTTTTTTAGCACTTATACCATCTTGCGGATAAATACTAATTCCTATACTTGAAGTTATATATATTTCATCTCCATTAATATAAAACGGTCTATTTAATAACTTAGTTATCTCTTTCGCATAATATGCTGCTTCTTTTTGATGGTTAATATTGTTTAAAGTCATTAAAAATTCATCTCCACCATATCTTGCAAAGATATCTTTACGCTGAACAATACTATTTATACGATTAGCGACTTCTGTTAGTATTAAATCACCACCATCGTTACCAATCGATTCATTAATTTGTTTAAACCGATCTAAATCTATAAAAAGCACAGCATGCTTATACTCATTTTGTTTTGAAATATGTATCAAGTTATTTAAAGATTCATTAAAGAAGTTACGATTCCCGATATTCGTTAAAGGGTCCGTAATAGTCATTTCTTCTAATTCTTTTTCTACTACTTTTTCATGGAATATATCAGAAAAAACCCCAAAAAAATAGGTAATTTCCCCTTGATCATTCATAATACTTGAAATAGATAAGAGTTCTGGATAAATGTCCCCGTTTTTTCTTTTATTCCAAATCTCACCTTGCCAAGCACCTTTAGTTTTTATAGTATTCCACATATGTGCATAAAATAATTCATCTTGCTTGCCGGATTGTAATATTCGCGGGTTTTTTCCACGAACTTCTTCTTGTGAAAACCCCGTAACCATTTCAAAAGCAGTGTTTACCAGTAAGATGTTCATTTGATTGTCAGTAATCATAATTCCTTCAGTAGTTGAATGAAAAACTTCATCCACTAATTTATTTGGGAACAAATAAATTTGATCAGGTGGTTGCACTTTTTTCATTATTGATTACCTACCTTCCCTAATTATTAAGATTACTTCCAAAGTTTTTCATGTTCAAATTATATAAGAATAGAAAAGCCCTCCTATGAATGGAGAGCTTTTTAATCATTTATTTTTAGCCACTCATACATTCAATAAGCCATGTTTTGTCTCTACGGTACTCAAACGGTGCTTTACCTCGTACGATGTAGATGGCAATCATCTATCTACAGAATTACTTCTGTTCTTCTATCCGTTCAATTCCTTCAAGAAAATGCCCCTACCATAATTTGGGTTTCTCACTCGTGGGGTTTACCTCGTTCCACCTGTATAGTTTCCTATACAGCTACGTCACTGTGGCACTTTCAGAGATTTTCAGCCATATCCCATAATAGAACTTAGGCCTTCATCCCGCCGTCAGCTAATCTAGCTGCCTTAGTTTATTTTTTCACTAAGCACGAACACTACATTCATCGCAGAATTGTGTGAGCATGGACTTTCCTCTACAATGTCTAGCATTGCAGCGATTGCCCGAATATATAAGTGGTATTTCTAGTATATACGATGTATTACCTAGTTACAATGCTTATCAATTAATATAATTATTCGTACAATTTACTTCCAAAAACATGTTTTTCTAAATGAGATAGTCGTTTTAATATATCAAAATTAGTTGCTCCTGTTTGTGGAGCTTGTTGAACTCTTTTAGGAACTTCTGTTAATTCCTCTTTTAATTGTTTGTTTTCTAGTTGAAGTTGGGAAATTTGTTTTTCAAATGCCTCATAATCTTGAATAATATCATCTAAAAACATATCAACTTCTTCTTGGTTATAACCTCTTAAGCCTGTTTTAAATTCTTTTTCTAGTATCTCCGAAGCCTTTAATTTCATTTCCATGCGGTATCTTCCTTCCATCTACATTTCGCTAACAGTATTATAGCATAACGATGTCGATTAATGGAGTATTTTAAGGCATTTCTAGGCGCTTTTTGTTAGCTTGTGCGGTTTCCCGGGAAATAGTTAATTTCCGAATTATTCTCTCCTTTCTTTTTTGTAAATCTTCTTTTATCTTCAACAGTTTCAATGGTGACCCATCATAAATATTATTAGCCAAATAAACTGTGCATTGTAAAGTAATTTCTAAAGCTAAGGCAAAATCCTTATTCTGATGTTCATATAGTTTCGCCAGTTCTACGTAAACTTCATATCGAAATTTCCCGTCTATTCCCTTTAAGGATTCTTGAAAAGCTTGAATACTTTCATTAAATAACTGCTTTCTTTTTAAATGTAAGCCAACATAATAATAAGCTAAGCTCGCTTCTTCATTTGGAAATTGATTTACTACAAATTGAAACCAGTCGTAGCTTGCTTGCTTTGTTTTTAAATCTTGAAACCACTTCCCAATATTCGTATAAGTCACTGCAGATTCTACAACATCTTTTTCTTTCAATAAGTCCACGGACAATATATATAATGTGACTAAAGAAAGAATATCCCATTCATTGTGTTTTAACACTTTCATTAAGTTAACAGGATTACCGCTTTTAACAGCATCAAAATATATGATAGGAGCAAGATGTCCAGGTATATCATCTTTTCTAATAAATCCTAACTTTTGCTCTTCTACTTGCTTTAACTTGAACCTCTCCAAATCACCTTTCCAAATTCGCTTGGAAGAGTGCATCAAATCAATTTGAGCAAGTTGTTTTAACTTTGGAAGTAGGTTTCTGTTCATTGTCCATCTCGTAACCAATTGAGGTAGATCAAAGCTCTTACCATTATACGTAATAATTGTTTGTGCTTTTTCTCTCCAAAACTCAGTAGCATATAAAAAAGCGACTTCTTGGTCGGGATTTGCAAGAACATACTGCCTTAAAAGAAAACCTTGATCCGTTTTTTTTAATATTCCATTCAAAAAGATAAGCACACCTGTCCCCTTTAGCCCCGTTGTTTCTGTATCATAAAATGAATATAAACTTTCTGGAGAAATGGTTAGGGGATGATTTGGATAGTGCTCATGCATATAATTTATAGCACTTGAAAGTTTACTTAGTGGAATATTTCCATGTATATACTGCTCCGGATAAAACGTTTCTTTAACAAAAAATAATCCTTGTTCATTTTTCACTAGCTTTAATCCTTCATTGATCCATGCGTCCGTATAAGAAGGAAGCGCATGACTACGCACTTCCTTTTTTGTTTGTTCATTGGGAGGATTCTTTTTCACTAGCCCCTTCATTTGCATTAGTTTCTTTTCATAAGACATTTTCTTTTACCTGCAGATAGTAAAGTAATTTCAATACTTCCTTTTTCAAATTTAACGAGGCATCTTGCGCACCAATACATGCTGGACACCCATTTGTACAAGAACATTTTTCCACTTGCTCCGTTACTTTTGGAACTAACTCATTCCATAAGTCAAACATTCTTTCGGACAACCCAATTCCTCCAGGATAACTATCATAAATATAAAAAGTTGGTTTTTCCATATTGATTGACTTTACTTGAGGGACTACATGAATGTCTTTTCCATCACAATGAATAAATAAAGGGATAAAGGCATGCAATGCGTAAGCTACACCTGTCATTGCATCCGAAAGCAAAGTATCCGTCCAACCTGTTGGTTTTTCGAAGCTAAACCAAGTAGAAGAAGTATGCAATTCTATCGGGGGTAAATGAATTTTCCCAGATCCAATATTATCATGTGTATCAAATTTGATTTTTTTGAAAATAGTTGGTTGAGCTAATACAATTATATCTCCATAGGACAATATTCCATCATTTGTTTCTTTTTCTTTATCTTCACTCAATACTTTTAACTCTATCGCAATATTGGCATCAGTGAAATAATCCACATCCACTTCTCGAACAAACGCTTTCTTTTCTTCCCAATCTAATTCTTCTACTTGAAATTGTGTTCCTTGATGCAAATAAATTGCCTCTTCATGAAGTAAAGTCATTGCACTATATTGATCCATCTCACCTATTACACGTGTTCTTGTTGGTACCGAATGATCAATAATAATGACGTTTTCTTGGGAAGCAGAACGTAAGCTAATATTGCTAGCCGGAAAACTTTCAGACATCCAATGCCATTTCTCAGCAGTTTGTAATAAAACGCCCTCATCCTCTAAAAATGCAAGTAATTCCTGCACAGAAAATTCCGCATAGAAATCCTGCGTTGTAAAAGGCAATTCAAAAGCAGCACATTTTAAATGATCCATTAAAATAATAATATTTTCAGGGTGAATTCTTACTTCTTCTGGAGATTGCCCAAGGAAAAACGCAGGATGATTTACAACATATTGATCAAGCGCTGTAGACTGCGCAACATAAATAATTAGTGCTTCGTCCTGTCTTCTCCCCGCCCTTCCTGCTTGTTGCCAAGCACTCGCAATATTTCCAGGGTATCCTGTCATAATACATGCTTGTAATTGTCCAATATCAACACCTAACTCAAGTGCATTGGTACTTACAACAGTTCGAATGATTCCCTCTCTCAGCCCTTTTTCGATCGTTCTTCTTTCGGATGGCAAATAGCCACCTCGATAACCACGGATGGATTGATCATTAATCTTTTTACTTACCAATGCTTGTAAATAAGTAACGAGCATTTCCACTCGCACTCTACTTTTTGCGAATATAATCGTTTGAATTCCATTCACATATAATTCCTGCGCTAGGTCTCTAACTTCTAATACTGCACTCCTTCTCACATTAAAAACAGGATGGATCACTGGTGGATTATAAAAGACGAAATGTTTTTTACCGGCAGGTGCACCATTTTCATCGATTAATATATGCGACGTATTCGTTAATGATTCCGCAAGCTCTTTTGGGTTTTTAATCGTTGCGGAGGTACAAATAAACTGTGGGTGACTTCCGTAAAAAGCACAAATTCTTTGCAATCGTCTAATGACGTGTGCAACATGACTACCAAAAACACCTTTATATGTATGAATTTCATCTATCACGATATATTTTAAATTTTCAAATAAAGAAACCCATTTTGTATGATGTGGAAGTATTCCGGAATGCAACATATCGGGATTCGTTAATACAATATGACCAGACTTTCTAATTTTCTGTCGAATACCAGGTTCCGTATCACCGTCATAAGTGTAGCTTAATATCTCTTCCTCACTGGCTTGTATAAGTGCATTCAAATCACTTTTTTGATCTTGTGCCAATGCCTTTGTTGGAAATAAATAAATGGCTCGCGAGGTAGGATCGTCTAATATAGACTGGAGAACTGGAAGATGATAACAGAGAGATTTTCCTGAAGCCGTAGGAGTGATAGTCGTATATGATTTACCAGACATTGCAGCATCAAATGCCTGTCTTTGGTGTACATATAATAGTTTCACTCCTCTACTAATTAATGCTTTTCGTAAGGAGACATGCATCTTATCCGGAAAAGGTGCATATTTTGCTTGCTTCTCTTCTGTTGAATGAACATGCATTATGCTCGAATTGCGATTTTCATCTAATTTCCAATCATCTAATAATTGTCGTATGCTTTTCTGCTTATGCATGCTCATCCCCCACTTCCTTTATCGCCTGAATAATCGTTTCAAATGTGTATTTTGTAGAATGGACTGATTTTAAAAAACGCTTTTTACTTGTTCCTTTATAATAAGATTGAACAATAAATTGCTCCATAGACTCAAGCAAAGAATCCACTTGACTTGGATGAACATACTTAGGTCTTTTCACTTGAATCCACGATCGTACTAGTTCTTCCCATTCATTCAATAGTGCATCTACTTTATATGCATGTGGTTTAACGTCTTGGAAAAAATCTGGGTCCTTATCTTCTTCTCTATATGATTCAAAACGGATGATACAATCATCACACTCTTTTAATAGCTGCGTACTTAATTCTAATAACGACAAAGTAATCCCTCGCATTCTAGTAATAGTTTAGCAAATTTCAAAGCATATTACTAGCTTCAACGAACATACATTCCTTATAGTTTATTTTCAATTTTTTCTATTTTAGCTAGTAGATGAAAAGATGTTTTGCTAAAATTTTCCTCAAATTTATCTTGTTCTTCATGTAAACGATTTTCAAGCAAGTATTCTAATAGCTCTAATTGGTCAATTAAACGTTCAATTTTATTCATCTTAATTCCTCCCTTTTTAGAGTATGTTCCTTTTTTCTAAGAGAATACCTTCCCTAACGACAAACGTTCTTTCAAAAGGACAAAACTAGTGATGGGTCGACAAAGAAACTGTAACAAAGACGTCAACCCCGTAACGTCTACTAACAAGTTTTGCACTTAAAAAGGAAACTAAAGCACACGGGAATTTGAGAAGACAGCATTTTTTTATTACGAGTAATATAGAACGGATTTTTTATATACTGTGTCTTAAGAAAGTTACCTCTAGGATTTTCGCTGCAGGACGGACGCTTTCCGTGGGGTGAGCGATGCCCCATCACCGACGCTATGCGTACGATGTGATGGGGCATCTGTCTCACTCATCCCACAGGAGTCGCCGCCCTTTCGCTACAATCCACTAGAGCTTGCTAGTTATTCTGAGTTGGGTAGTTGTGTATAAAAAAGGAGAAGAATAGTTTTTTTCAACTAAAAAACTTCTCTTTTTTCCAACTAAACGTCTCAAAATTCCAACTAAATATTAAAAAGTGCCACAAGAATAGAGTTTTTTTGTTAGTACGCGTTATAAAGAGTGTGTGCAATTAGTCAGTGCCATCTCACGCCAAGTTAAAACTTTATTATAAGAAATTTGTCGCATTCATCACGTGATTTGTCTCGTTCATCCATTTATAGGATTTCAATTTAGATAATACAGTTAAGATTGAAAAGTAAATAGTGACACTGCATAGATAGCAAATATGCTAGATTGCAGCGGCAGGCGGCGACTCCGAAGGGATCAGGGAGACAGATGAGACCGCACAAGCGGCGCACATGCGACGGTGCTGGCTCATCGCTCCCCCCTTGGAAAGCGTTCGCCTAGAGCGGAAATCCCGGCGGTCACTATGAGGCATTATACAAACAATGCGTTCTTTGCCCCACTTAATAAGGGCGATGGTAGTTTATATAGATGCTGCATAGATAAAGTTAAGCGATAATTCACTGATGATTTTTAGCTGATCAACAGACCTGATCCAATATGAAACTAAATCTGTATAGTTAACGTCTACTTAACTTGTGATAAACTTATAGCATAAAGAGGTGATCTTCTTGGCTATTCATTATCCAAACGGAAAAGCATACGAGCCCAAAAAAGAACTGTTAAAAATAAGTAAAAAGGATTATTCCTTCAGTAATAGGGGTAAAACTTTAGAAGATGAGCTAAGCGAAGCGAACGAATATTACCTTTCTAATGATATTGCTGTTATATACAAAAAACCGATTCCAATACAAGTCGTGAAAGTTGACTATCCAAGTAGAAGTGGGGCTGTTATTAAAGAAGCATACTATCGTACACCATCTACAACTGATTTTAATGGTGTGTACCAAGGTAAATATATTGACTTTGAAGCAAAAGAAACGGAAAATAGAACAGCATTTCCATTAAAAAATGTTCATCTCCATCAAATGGATCATATGAACAGAGTATCGAAACAAAACGGCGTTTGCTTTTTACTCGTTCGTTTTTCTGCATTTGATCGTTATTTTTATTTACCATTTGCGCAATTACAATCGTTTTGGGAAAGAATGCAAGCAGGAGGTAGAAAATCTATTGCATTAACTGAATTTGAAGAACAAGCGATAGAAATTACCCCAAAATATGCGCCAAGAATTGATTATCTTAAAATAGTTAATAACTTGAATGCATAAAGTGAAAGTGAGGAGACGTTTATGAGTGAGCAAAAAAGAACTCGTGAACAACGAAGAAAAGAATTACAACAAAAAAAACACAAAAAACCCTTAAAACTATGGTTTAAACGTATTATCATTACCGTTTGCATTTTAGGTGTTCTTGGACTTATCGGAGGAGGTTCCCTTTTCGCTTATTATGCAAGCACTGCACCAAAATTAGACGAATCATCCTTAAAAGATCCTATTAGTCCAAGACTATTGGATGCAAATGGAGACTTATTCGCAACTGTTGGGTCGGAAAATCGAGAATATGTCCCATTTGATAAAATCCCACAACAAATGGTAGATGCTATTATCGCAACAGAAGACTCCCGTTTTTATCAACACAATGGTATCGATTTCTTGCGATTAGGTAAAGCGGTTATTGCTAACTTTACAGGTGGATTTGGTGCTCAAGGTGCTAGTACGATTACACAACAAGTTATTAAAAACTCTTTCTTAAAAAATGAAAAAACATTGAAACGAAAAGCTCAAGAAGCTTATCTTGCTTTACAATTAGAACGTAAGTATGATAAAAATGAAATCTTTGAAATGTATTTTAACAAAGTATTAATGTCAGGAAGAATTTATGGATTCGGAACAGCTGCAGAGTATTTCTATGGAAAAGAATTAAAAGATTTAACACTGGATCAGTTTGCTGTACTTGCTGGTATGCCGCAAAGTCCAAATAATTACAATCCATTTAAAAATCCTGAACTTGCTCAAAAACGTAGAAATATTGTTCTTCATTTGATGAATTTACATGGCAAAATTACGGACGCTGAAATGAAAAAGGCACAAGCGGTTCCTATTGAAAATTCTCTACTTCCTGAAGATCAACGCATTGCTAAGAATAATTCTAAATATGATGCATTTATCGATATCGTATTAGATGAGTTAGAAAAAAATGGAGACGGCGATTCCATTGCAGATGGAATTACGATTTATACAACACTTCAACCAAATGCTCAAAAGCAAGTCGAAGCAAGTCTAAACTCAGATATATTCCCGAATAAAGAAATTCAATCAGCCGTTGCGGTTATTGATACGAAGACTGGAGCAATTGCTGCTGTCGGCGGAGGAAGAAATTACGGAGCGGAACGCGGATTTAATTACGCACAAGACATGAAACTTAGATCCCCTGGTTCTACTATCAAACCTTTGCTGGATTATGGTCCTGCAATTGAGTTTTTAAAATGGTCAACCGGACAAACAATTGTGGATGATAAAATTACGTATACCAATACGGATCAAGTAATTAGAAATTTTGATGGAAAATATAAAGGTGCTATGACAATGCGAGAAGCACTTTATAACTCTCGAAATGTACCTGCTGTGAAAACATTAAAAGAAGTAGGCACAAAGAATGCAAAAGAATTTATCAATCGTTTTGGTATTGATATTGGAGATGTACACGAAAGTAGTGCAATTGGTGGAACCTCGAAGTCAATGTCACCAATTCAGATGGCTGGAGCATACGCTGCTTTTGGTAATAATGGCGTGCATACAGAACCATACTCTATCAAAAAAATTGTCTACCGTGATGGAAAAACCGAAAAAGATTATCGTCCTAAATCAGTTCCAGTTATGAAAGACTCGACCGCATATATGGTGACAGATGTTTTACGAGATGTTTTAACAAAAGGAACTGCAACAAAAGCAGCGATAAGCGGATTAGACATTGCTGGTAAGTCAGGTACATCCAACTATGATTCAAATCAAATTAAACAATGGAACTTACCAAGTAGTGCGTTTCCAGATGTTTGGTTTGCGGGATATACAACAGATTATTCTATAGCAATATGGGCTGGTTATCCCGAATTAAAAACGCCAATGACCACAAATGAAGAACGTTATTTACCGCAACATATCTTCAAAGAAGTGATGACTAATATTTCAAAAGGAAAAAATACGGCTCGGTTTAAGAAGCCTAATTCTGTAGTTGAAGCAACCATCGAAAAAGGTACTAATCCACTTAAATTAGCAAGTGAATTTACACCAGATGACTTGAAGCAAACGGAATTATTTGTCAAAGGTACGGAACCAACTACTGTATCTGATGAATACGAAAAACTGGAATTAAACGCACCGACTAATTTAAAAGTGGATTACGATAAAGAATCGTCCTCCGCAACATTATCATGGGACTTTGATAAACCAAAAAATAAAGAAGTTAATGTTAAATATGAAGTATCCGTAGCAATTAACAATGGGCCTAGTCAAATACTTCAAACAACTGATCAAATGGGCTTAGTTATCCAAAGCTTAATCCCGGGTAGTTCGTATGTATTCACTGTTACCGCCATTTCAGATGATGTCCGAAGTGAACCTGCTTCCATTTCACTTACTATAGAAGCAGTAGTGGAAGAAGAACCTGTAGTAACGCCACCCGAGGAACCAATTATAGATGAAAACGAAGGCGTCCCGAATAATAATGGCAATGAAAACAATAATGGAAATGGTAATGGGAACAATGGTAATAATGGGAATGCAAATAATTCAGGCGGAGATCAATCTGGAACTAACCCTGATGATACTACTAATCCTGATGGCACAACTGGTTCAGGAGAAAATTCCAGTTCAAACCCATAATTTATTTTAAAGCTGGCTGGATCTAAGTCGAACTTTTTGGCTTAGATTCAACCATTTTATTTTTTAACCAAAATTCTAAGAAAAGCGTAAGCGTCCTTTAAATGCATCTGGTCTACACTGTTACCGAAAAAGGCTCGTGAAGTGACCGCGTCACTTCACGAGCCTTTTTCGGTAATCTTATAGCGGAGGTTTGTCCGTCACCCTCTTGGTTTGTGCAAAGACATTATGCATAAAGATTGGATAATAAGTGATAAGATGCTGTCCTACATTACTAAAAGCGGACGAAGAGTCAATTTCGTCCGCTCAGCACTTCTTTATGAGTGAATGCTATCTATTTTTTGTTTCCACCTTTTTTAAACATCTGCCAACTAATCCATATATACTTTGGACAGTAAAAGTAAAAAACAATCCAGGTCAAGTGGTTGTAAGAGTAAAGGCATTACTTATAAACGGTAAACAGAATCCATCTACATATACAGAATGAAGACAAAAAGTTTCCGGGCTGTCCAACTTTCCCGAAACCTTTTAAATATAAACTAATTTCTCCTAAACAGTATCTAGATTTTTTTGACATCACTTGTATTTTTCAAAAAACCCTAATCTATGTGTATCGATTAGGGTTCTAAAATACTATTTATCTATTTGAATCTTAATTGAAATTGGTTCAACATCCATCTGAACATTTAATGCAGCATAAGACCCGACTTGATCAATTTTTCCCCAGAATCCTTCTGTTGTTTTCATTTTTCTAAATGTAAATTTAAATCCATTTCCTTTTTTGTCATCATCCAGGTCAAACCATAACGCTTCTGCTTTAGTTGCTTCATTATCAATTAAATCTTCCGTTAGAACCGTTTTTAATACTTGCTTGCCAAAGATACCCATTGCAATTGGATTTTTACTGTAATATTCGATTCCTTTGGTTGTTTTATGAAGCTTATTCAACGTAAAAGTTCCATCCTTAATATTGAAACGATCGCCTTTTTCCAAATAATGCATTGTTACGTTATTCATGGCAAAGCGTTTCCCTTTTGGTGCTGTCGACCCTTGCAGATCAACAATTAATAAACCACTTGTACCAACGACTTCAATACTGTCGTCTGCTCCTGTATAAACCATTGCCGAATTTTCATCAATTCCAAATCCATATCGTGATTTGTTGTATTGAGTTGCGACAAGCAAACGACCAAAACGGCCGCGTTCTAGAAAATGCTGGTCTACAATCCCATGAGTAAAGAACCCTAAACCTGTCGTGAGAAAAAGTTGATCATCACCAGTGTCCTGATCAAAGTTCTTAAGTATATGAACCCCATTAGTTAAGGCTCCTACGCTCGTTCCTGAAGCAATCATAGGGTTACTCATAACTGCAGCCCCAGCACTTGTTCCACCAAGGACCGCCCCGTTTTCATATATTTTTCTAATTGCTTTTAATACGACTGTATCTTTTCCGTCTGCCGTCACTAATGTTTTAATATGACGTAATTGGTCACCACCGACAAACCAAATCGCATCAAACTCTTCTATTTTTTTCGCAATTTCAATATTGTTTCCGTTATCTTTCCAAGTCGATTCGTCAATCTCCTTTGTCAACGGGTCATCGATTAAAGCAATTGGCGCGGTATAGATGTTATCTACCGGGACGCCATAACGGACGAAATCTTCTTTGTATCCATCAGCACTTTCAATAGGAACAGCGCTAGCAGCAGGGATTATCGCAATCTTTACGTCCTTTAATGCTTTCCCTTTGTATTCTTGGGCCAAGGTCAAGAATTTTTTGTAAACTGCCTCATTATCGGAACTTAATGCACCACCTACAATAACGAGAGAACCACTAGTTTTTGGAAAACTACTTTGAGTTGCTTCTGCTTGAAATGAAAACATGTTTATTGAAAACATCGTTAATACAAGGACAAAAATAATCGATAATTTTCTCAACTTTAACCCCTCCATTTCTTCTTATTCAAATGTCCCTTTTACAATTACCACTTTATTTTGAACCATCAATTGCCCCTTAGCTATGACACTATCAATTTCAAGTGTCCTTTTATCTAGGAGGACAATATCAGCATCTGACCCTTCCTGGATTCTCCCTTTATTTGGTAATTTGAGGACTTTGGCCGGATTTAATGTTATGACTTGTAGTGCCACTTCTAATGAAATCCCTTCTTCTAGGACCGCGTCACGTACTTCTTTATATAAAGAAGAAACAGATCCAACTTCAAGTCCAATTAACTCTCCCTTTCGGTTAAATGTAGGTAAACTTCCTTGGCCATCGGAGGAAAAAGTAATATTTTCGATGGAAACCCCTTCATCAAGCATCTTCTTCAACCCTTTACTGGACTTTACTTCTCCTTCCTCTAAAAACTGCGGAACAGTACTCGTTGTTAAATCAACATATCCTCCATTTAAGGCATATTGAATTCCAGCAATAAATAATTCCTCTGTCCGGTTTATATGAGTCGGATGAAAATGAGAAATGGGAATATTGGTCTTATTAACAACTTCCTCTAGCAATGAAAGCTTATCTTCTCCATCACCGACATGAATTTCCAATAGTCCAGCTTTTCCTGATAAAATCCCTCCGTTTCGTGCGGCAGATGCAATTTTTGCAATTTCGTTAAACGTTGGTTCAGACGAGCGATGGTCAGAAATGGCAATTTCCCCGACTCCGATTATTTTGTCAATAAATATGATATCTTCTTGTATCTTGTTTGTTAATGTTCTTACCGGCAACTGATACGAACCTGAATGTATATAACATGTTACACCTTCTTCTTCTAAGCCCCTCGCTTTTGCGAGCAGACTTTCCATTCGTCGTGTCGTACCATCAGTTCCAAGAAGTCCAATAACCGTAGTAATGCCCGCTGTAGTTAAATTAGTTAAGGTCAACTCAGGGGTTCGAGTCTTGAATCCACCTTCCCCACCCCCGCCAATGATATGAACATGGGCATCTATAAATCCAGGAACAACAAACTTTTCAGAAGCGTCAATCACCTTAATTGCAACAAAATCTTGTGGATTTTCGATGACCTCTTTGACATAGCCTATTTTACTATCAACTACTAAAATATCTTTCTTTCCTAAATAATGAGGTGCATACACTTCACCATTTTTAATTAAAGTCAGCACAAATTTTCTCCTCCTTAAGTTACACTATCGATGTCTCTATGCTAAAATGGACCGTAATTTATGGCATGCGCAACAATAACTGCAATTAAACCAATTACAAATTGGATAATGACTAGCGGAAGAACCCATCTTGCCCACTTCGTCCAAGGAATCCCGGCAATGGCTAAGCCGGCCATTAATGTACCTGCAGTCGGGAAAATAATATTTCCAATTCCGTCGGCAAATGAGAACGATAAAACAGCTGTCTGTCTAGTAATATCAAGCAAATCCGCTAGCGGAGTCATAATTGGCATTGTTAACATTGCATGACCGCTTCCTGAAGCTAAAATGAAATGAATCAACGTTTGGAATCCATACATACCGATGACACTGATCGTTCCTGGTACATGTTTAATTGCTTCGGATACTCCATGAAGCATAGGGTCGACAATATGCCCTTGACTTAATACAACCAATGTCGCTCTCGAGACACCTATAATTAAAGCACCTGTTATTAGTGCAGCAGATCCACTCATAAAGTTTTGCACCAGATTATCAATTGATAATTTGCCGAATATCCCTACAACAATCGTTAAAATAATAAATAAGGCAGCAATTTCGGAAAGATACCATTCGAATTTAATAACACCATACGCCAGAACAACATAGGTTAAAAGAAACGCTCCAAGAATAAGCTTGTGTTTAGTTGTAAGTCTTACATTGGATTTCAACAGTTTATCTGCAGCTGACTTGTCGTAATTTCCGTAGAAACCTAATTCAGGGTTTTTCTTTACTTTCATTGCATAGCGATAGACAAATATAACAGAAACAAGGTAAACCACCACAAACAAGACCAGACGTAGTCCTATTCCTGAAAAAAGAGGCAATTCCGCAATCCCCTGAGCAATCCCTACTGTAAATGGATTCATTACAGCTGTTGTAAAACCTGCAGCTGCACCAAGCAATACTATTGCCATACCCGTGATCGTATCAAATCCAAGGGCTAGTGCCAGCGGGATTAATAGGGGTATGTAGGCAAGGCCTTCTTCCGCCATCCCCATTAACGATCCCCCTGCAGCAAAGAATAGCATCATGATGGGAATTAATAGCTTTTCTCGTTTTTGCAGTTTTCTAGCCATCGTAGCGATCAATACATCAATTGTACCAGTTGCCTTAAGGACACCAAAAAAACCACCAATGATTAATACAAAGAAAATAATTCCTCCTGCTTCAACCATCCCCTTATGGAGAGCCTTAAACATATCGAATGGGTAGACTGGCGAGGATTCAATCCATTTAAAGGAATCCGCTTCTACAATAGTCCGACCATCCACTTCTACACGATTGTATTCTCCTGCAGGTAAAATAAATGTTAAAATCATGGCTACTACTACAACAAAGAATAATAAAGCAAATGCATTAATTTGAACCGGCTTTCTTTTCCCTGTAATCATTTCTCCATTTTTACCCAATTCACTCATCTTCTCATCTCCCTTTTTAATTTTAAAGCGATACATTTTATATATATGCAATTTTTGTGCCAACTCGAAGAACGCATTAATTCTGAAAATTGGATTTATTAATTAATTCAATTGGTCTTTTTTGGTTCTATTTGGTGCTATAATATAACCTAAAAGAACACTATTTAAAAAGGAGACTTCGATGGTCAAACAAACAATTACATTAATAGCAGGAAGTACCCAAACAAAACAAGTCTTATATGAACAGCTTCAACAATTATTAGGAGATTATGTTCAAATTACAAGTTTTGCATCAATGATTGGACTTCCAGCTCAATTGAATGCTGATTTTTTTCTGTTTTCATCTGAAGTTACGAGAATAGAAGCAACTGAGATGTGTCATTTAACGGGCAAAGAAATGGTTGTCGGCAAACGAACGGTCCATCATCAATTTATTGATCAGCTTTTAAAAATCCCACAACATTCTAATGTACTGATTGTGAATGATGATGATTTTGCTACGATCGAGCTCATTGAATCACTTTATCAGCTGGGTATTGATCATTTCCAATACGTACCATTTAAAAGGGAACAGTTATTTTATAAAAACATTGATATCGCTGTTTCTCCTGGGGAGTCTCATCTTTGTCCTCCATCTATAAAAAATGTGATTGATATTGGCGTTCGGTTGTTTGATATGGCAACTATTTTAAAGATAGTAGAATACTTCGGATTAGGCGAAAAAATTTCATCATTAATTTCAGAAAGATATATTCGTAACATTATTGATCTACAACGAGAACTATCAGTTGCAGAACAAAACGCTAAACATTTGAGTCAACATATTCAAAATGTTGTAAACACTGTCGATGACGGTATTTTAGCGATTAATCATCATCAGAAAATCACCGTATTTAACCGTCGCTTAGAAGCTCTTTTTCATTTATCTGTAGATGAGGTCATACACAAACAGTTAGAGAAGGTTATCGCCAGTCAGGAGATTATTGATTTTATCCTCCATAGCAATGAAGAAAGTAAATTCTTTACGATATACGGCGTGGATCTAGTTATATTCCGACATCAAATGGAAACAGAAAATACAATTGTAGCGACATTTAAAAGCATTAATCAGGCGTTTGAAGTAAAAAAAATGGCACAGCAGGAGTTAAAAAATAAGGGTTTTTATGCAAAATATAATTTTGGTGATATCGTTGGAGATCATCCAGTACTCAAGGATAGTATACAAATAGCAAAAAAACTTGCCCTCTCGGAGCATCCAATCCTAATTCAAGGGGAAACAGGAACGGGGAAAGAATTATTCGCCCACTCAATTCATCTTCATTCAGTGAGAAAAAATGGACCATTTATCGCAATCAACTGCAGTGCTTTAACAGAAAGTTTGCTAGAAAGTGAATTGTTCGGGTACGAGGAGGGAACTTTTACTGGAGCTCAAAAAGGTGGGAAAAAGGGTTTATTTGAATTAGCGGATAATGGAACGATTTTTTTAGATGAGATTGGAGATATTAGTTTAACAGTTCAATCCCATTTATTAAGAGTTCTTCAGGAAAAAGAATTGAGGAGAATAGGAGGAAGAAAAGTAATTCCTCTAAATGTCCGGGTCATTGCTGCAACTAATAAAAATATTCAAACCAAATCACAGGAAGGAACGTTCCGTTCCGATTTGTTTTACCGTTTAAATGTTCTTACCCTTTCTGTTCCGCCGCTTAGAAAGCGGAAAATGGATATACCTTTACTAGTAAAACATTTTATTACAAAAAGCGGAAAATGGGTTAAGGTCGAAGAAGAGGTCCTAGAAAAGCTTCGGAAGCAAGAATGGTTTGGCAATATTCGTGAATTAAAAAGTACGATTGATTATATGCTCACCATCTGTGATGGCGACAAAATTGAGTTAAAGGACATTCCTCATGACCGCTTTCAAAACAAAGATATTCAAGATATTATTACAAGTTTTCCAGTCCCTGAGAATCTATTAGAAATGCATGAATATCTATTCCTATTAGAAACTATTAAGCAATGTAACGATAATGGCAAACCCGCAAGTAGGCAACTTATCTCACTGAGTAGTGAAAAAAAAGGGCATTTCCTTTCGCAACAGCAGGTTCGACGAAGATTGAATTCTTTAGAGCTCAATGGTTTCATTACAAAAGGAAGAGGCAGAACTGGTACAAGAATCACAACAAAAGGAGCTGATTATTTACATTTTCTTGAAGATAATAAAGGAACTTAAGTCCATTCTATACCCAGGTTCCTCATAAAATTTAATTATTATTCTTTTAAATCTCTAAAACAAAAATGTATCTTTTTCTTTTATTGATAGAATATCTTGAATAAGTGTTCCACTACAAGCAACATTAATTTGCTGAATACCCTTCCTATTCTAGCTATCAACTTTTTTTGTTTTGTAATAGTCCAGATACCGATTATAAATAAAGAAAAGCCAATTGCATTCTGCGTTCGGCTTTTCTTCTTCACTTTCTATCCAAGATTGAAGTCCTTCATTAGTAGGGCAATTCTCATATTCACCTAGCCTTCAATTAATTGAAAACTCAATCCCACCTATTTAGTTGTTTATTACCCATAATTCTTTTCACTGCAATTTTCTTTTTAGTTTCTTTGAATAACTCTTCAAGTTGACGGAAGGAAGTATAGTTATGAGTATTCTTTTTAATAAACTCCAAACGCTCTGAAAAATTAATCGGTTTAACCTCTTCCGAATCTTCTAAAATTTGAGTCAATAGCAGAATGCTATGCTCCATCATATTGTGACGTGATTCATCTTCCATTCTAATAAGCATTGCTAACTTTTCTTTCAGAAGATCCCACTCAGCAAATTTACTTCCGGCATTGATGAAATTATACTTAGACAATTTTACTCATCCTTTTTTTACCTTCTCGGCAAATGGACAATAAAGGACATTGCGGGCATTGTGGATTTTGTGCTTTGCAGTGGTAACGACCAAAGAAGATTAGTTGGTGATGAGCTTTGGACCATAATTCCATCGGAGTTTTTTTCATCAATATTTGTTCCACTTGGAGTACAGAATCTTTCCATCTGCAAAGACCTAAACGCTTGGACACACGTTCTACATGTGTATCTACAGCAATTGCCGGTATATCGAAAGCAACAGAAACTACCACGTTTGCTGTTTTGCGTCCTACTCCAGGAAAAGTTGTAAGTAAGTCTCTATTTGCCGGGACTATTCCGTCATATAATTCAATCAGTTGTTTACTTAGCGCTTGAATATTTTTAGCTTTATTTCGATATAGTCCAATCGACCGAATATCGTTCTGTAACTCTTCTATTGGAACAGCTAAGTAATCTTCTGGTTTACGATACTTTTGAAACAAACTCTTCGTTACTTTATTCACCAAGACATCTGTACATTGTGCAGATAATAATGTAGCGACAAGTAGTTCGAATGGATTTTCATGAACTAGCTCACAATGAGCATCTGGGAACATTCGCTCCATCTCTTCAAGACAATAGTGCCATTGTGCTTTCGTCAGCAAAATATCTCCACCTACTCTCTTTCTTCTAACCAATTATAAAAAGATACCTTTGTTGCACTTACTGCTTGTTCAACTTGCTTTTGTACTGGGATTTGCTGTCTAAAATTAGTTGACTGTTTTTCCGCTGCTTCCACTGATTTAATATTTTTCTTTTTCCATTCAAACAAAATACGATCGATGTAGCGTAAACTAAGCTTTTGGGATAATACCGCCTCTTTTAGTGCTAGCCGGATTAATGCAGGAGAATGTTGATCTTGATCAAACCACATGCCAATCGTTTCATATTCCATTGGAGACAATAACCTTCCAAATTCTTGTTCAAATAATTTATAGATAGTTCCTTCTTCTACTTTCAATACATCATCTTCTGCACTATTCTCTTCTTGCTCCGCGTAATTTAAAAGGAGATTCCACAAATACTGAAAGTTATAATATTCATATCGTATACCTTCTTCATCTATTTGCTGTTCGATTTGAACAAATCCTTTTTGCACAAGGCGCTGTAAAATGTTCGTTACTTTATTTTCATCAAAATGCGTACGTTCAACTAAGTTTTGCGGAGTAGGAAAGTGGTTGCCTGCTTCTCCAAATGCGATTAAATGCAAAAGCAAAATAGCTTCTTCATCTTTTACATCAATCATTTTATAATAGTTAAAAAAAAGCTGGGAAATGGTTACATTCCCCTGCTCTGTCCAAATACGGAGTCGATCTCGCTTTTGCATACTCGTCTCCCCTTCTTAATGATATTACATAGTGTAGAAGCCATCTAAAAGCAGCTGCATGCTTTTTCGCAGTAAAAACATTTCTACTGCGAAAAGCTCTTTCTATTATGGGTATAATCTGTTTAATAAACGAGGGAAAGGAATGGACTCACGAACATGTTCCGCTCCGCTTAGCCATGCAACTGTTCTCTCTAATCCAAGTCCAAATCCTGAATGTGGTACTGATCCTTGTTTGCGAAGCTCTAAATACCAAGCATATGCGGATTCATCTAAACCATGTTCTGCTAGGCGTTGTTTTAATAATTCATAGTCGTGGATACGTTCTGATCCACCAATGATTTCCCCGTATCCTTCTGGAGCAATTAAGTCTGCACATAATACTACGTCATCTCTATCTGGATGCGGTTGCATATAGAATGGCTTAATACCTATCGGATAATGCGTGATGAAAACTGGTTGCTCATAACTTTCCGCAATTGCAGTTTCATGAGGTGCACCAAAATCATCTCCCCATTTGATATCATCGAAGCCTTTTTCATGTAAAAATTTGATGGCATCATCATATGAAATACGTGGAAATGGCGCTTTAATATTTTCAAGTTTTGACACATCTCTGCCTAAACGTTCTAATTCCAATGTACAGTTTTTCAATACAGCTTGTGCAATAAATTCTACATATTGCTCTTGAACTTCTAAATTTTCTTCAAATTCAACGAATGCCATCTCTGGTTCGATCATCCAGAATTCGATTAAATGACGACGTGTTTTTGACTTTTCTGCTCGGAATGTAGGACCGAAAGAAAAAACTTTTCCAAGAGCCATCGCAGAAGCTTCCATATACAATTGACCTGATTGAGAAAGGTATGCGTCCTCATCAAAATATTTAGTATGAAATAGTTCAGAAGTACCTTCCGGAGAAGACCCTGTTAATATTGGTGGGTCCATTTTTACAAACCCATTAGTATTAAAAAACTCATATGTAGCACGAATTATTTCATTACGAATTTTCATAATCGCATGTTGTTTTCTAGAACGTAACCAAAGATGACGGTTGTCCATTAAAAATTCTGTACCATGTTCTTTAGGTGTGATTGGAAAGTCAACTGCTGCATGAATCACTTCAATTTCCTTAATTTGTAGTTCGTATCCAAATGAAGAACGCTCATCCTTAATAATCTCGCCAATTACATACATAGATGTTTCTTGTGTTAACCCTTTAGCAGTTTGGAAAATTTCCTCTCCAACTTCTTCTTTTACAACAACACCTTGTACGAATCCAGATCCATCACGTAATTGTAAAAATGCAATTTTACCACTTGAACGCTTGTTGGCAAGCCATGCACCAAGTTTCACTGTTTCGCCCACATGGTTTGCCATATCTTTAATCATAATTTTTTTCATTTTATCCTCCAAAAGTTTAAAAGTTTAGTTATAAATTAGATATTCGTTTCCACCAGTCTCCGTTATCAAATAATAAGTATACATAACTTAGTTTATTATCTTTGTTAATGAACGAAATTTCCCATACTGGTCCTACTTCTTCTACTCCAAGTTTTACATGTAATAATTTACTAATTTTTTCATCCTTCTTTGCTAATTCCTTTGCCTGTTCTTTTGTTATTCCGTCTTTAAAATTAACTTCCATTATTGGATCATCTGTTTTCTTTTCAGGAATAAAAAAAGCTTTTACTTCCCCTTTAGCAGTCTTACCAATGACTGTGTGGTAAGAAATATTGCTATTATAAACATACGAATCATTGATTTGGGATAACAAATTATTATGTAATACATATGTTTCGGCATCATCACTAGCAGCTTTAAATGGCGCTTTTGCTTGAAAGTAAATAAGTAGGCTAAGAATAAGCGTAAGACCAATCAAAAAAGTAACAATAAACAGAATCCATCGTTTTAAAGCCATCTGTTAAGTCCTATAAATAGTAAATACAGCTTTATCTTTTTGTTGCTTATCTAGCGCTAATCCGAACATTAAATCCTGCTCTTTTAATGTTCGATTTAATTGATCAACTATTTTATATAAGTCATTTTGGTAATTGACTGTAACCGTTGATAGCACTTCAATTTTATTTTCCATATTTCTAACCTGCTTTCTAAAACTATACTTACTTAGTATACCAATTTTCAAGCTCTAAGACCATATTTTCTAGCGATACTTTCTTCACAGGAATATTAGGAATGGCTTGTAAAAAGTCACTGCCGTAAGATTTAGTTTCAATCCTTCTATCTAACACGATAAATACCCCTTTATCGGAAGATGAACGGATTAAACGACCAAATCCCTGTCTAAATCGAAGAACTGCTTCAGGTAAGGAATATGCAGCAAAAGGGTTTTGACCATTCATGGTAAGTAACTCAGCTCTCTTTTTGAATATAGGATCGTCAGGTGAAGAGAACGGAAGCCTCACCATAATGATTACAGACAACGCATCTCCAGGAACGTCGACACCTTCCCAAAAACTATTCGTACCAAATAAGACAGATTTCGAAAACCGTTGGAATGATTTTAATAATCGCATTCTACTTCCCGAGGACATGCCTTGCGCAAATAGCATATAATCATCTAGTAACTTTGTATCTTGTATCAAGTCCACTGTTTTTCGCAGCATATCTTGAGAAGTAAACAATACAAAACATCTACCTTCTGTAACAAGTACTGTTTGAACAATAGCTTCTGCCACTGATTCAATGTAATCACTTTGTGAAACATGTTGAATTTCCGGCATGTCGTCAATAATTAATAGTTCTGCACCATTATAATAGTCAGCCGAAGTTTTATATGAACAAATTTCTATTTTTTCGTGTAATCCAAGCTGAGAAGTTATGAAATGTCTATTCGAAGGTACAGAAAGCGTTCCAGAAGTCCAAATTACTGCTCCTGCAGCCCTTAAAGGATTTAATGCATGTTTAATATCATTCTGATAGTTGAGTGGTCTTTTAATAATTGTAAGACTACCTGGTATGCTTCTTGTATCAATTTCTAACCACTTCGCTTCAATCGACTCTTCTTGTAAAAAAATTTCATCCCACTCAGCTACTTTTATCTCAAGCTCTCGTATCCAATATTCCCATTCATTCAAAATAATTGGCGCTACTGCTTCCTCTTTCAATGAATAGGACTGAATGATGGATTTTGCTGATAGGATAAAAGTTTGGATAGAAAGCGCAACTTTACGAAAAATCGATTCATTTAAATGTAAATCATCTAACAAAATTGTTCTTTTTGTATTTTTTGAGCGATTTTTTGTATGTTGAACAGAATTGATAATATAAGAAACCGTTTCATCGAATATATTAACTATTCCTACAAATTCTTTTTCTAGACGTATACGTAAAGGCAATGGTATATGAATGATTGACAACTTATACAGTAGCTGTTCAGTATCTAATGTCCCAAACTGACCCAGAATGTATTTCCAATTTGTGTATGAAAAAATGCGTTCTTTTCTAGACATACTTGCATGAATAAATTGATGAGCCTCATCAATAATTGTTGCGCATCCCTTTGCTAATAATCGAAATTCTCGGTCTTGATCCGCCAATATCATGGCATGGTTTGTAACTATAATATTACAATTTCTACTTTTTTGAATCGCTCTCTCATAAAAATCTACTACTTCCGATTCTTCAGATTTGAATGGAACGGCTCTTCTGATCTTGTCTACAAATAATTGCCCACCACCAGATACATTTATCTCTGTTAAATCTCCTTCGTCTGTAAGCGTCAACCAAACTAAAATCTGCATAATTGTAAAAGTTTCATCATACGATTCATCTTCCAGTTGAAGATGTTGCCAAAAACGATACAAATCAATATAATGATGCATTCCTTTTAGCTTCGCCACTCTAGTTTTCACGCCTAAAACTTCATCCAGTTTAGGTATTTCCTCTTGCACTAATTGATCGATTAAATGAGTTGTATATGTACTTATAATTACCGGTTTTTGTGTTTCCATTGCATAGATGGCTGCTGGAAGTAAATAACCTAAAGTTTTGCCTATTCCTGTCTCTGCTTCACAAACAATTTCCTTTTTTTCTTGCAAAGTAAGGTGAATTGTATCCATTAATTCAAATTGAGCAGGACGCTCTTCAAAAAGTGGAATGCCATTTTGGAACAGCTTTAACTTTAATTGTTTCTCTAGCGGATAACTTTGGTTTATCGGACCAAAATCTTTCTCTTCTTCCATCTGTTTTAAAGGAATACTACGATACATTGGATATTCTTTCGGTTCGTACTTCGTTCTTTTAGTAGATAATATTTCAAAGAAAAGCAACGATAAGTTAGATTTCAAATGAAATGATCTTTTATGTAATAATTCAATCGTGCGAAGTGGTAAATGTGATAGCTGCTCGATACATTTTAATAACAAATATGCGGTAGCAAGTGCATCATCATCTGCTCGATGCGCCATTTGCAAGTCAATTTGTAATTCAGATGCTATATCTTGAAGCTTATAGCTATACAAATTAGGAAACATTAACTTTGTAAATTCGACCGTATCCATTGTTTTACAAATTAATTTTGGAAGTCCCACTCTCTTTAACTCGCTTTGTAAAAAAATGAGATCAAAATGAATATTATGGGCAACAAAAATATGATCTTGCAGCATGTCTAAAACTTCGGAACCAACTTCTTCAAATAATGGTGCATTCACTACATCTGCATCTTTAATCTTAGTTAGATCTTGGATAAAAAAAGGAATCGATTTTTCAGGATTAATAAACGTAGAAAAAGTATGTACGACTTTATAATTATTAACAAATACAATTGCAAGTTGAATAATACGATCACCATTAGAAGATGAATGGCCTGTTGTTTCGATATCTACAACTGCATATTTATGATTTTCCACCATTCCTCAACTCACAATTCTTATATTCTAAAAAAATTGTACCACATCCATTTAATATTCACTAAAATTTTACTACCAAAACCATACTTTTAATAAGAAAAACGAAAGCTTCCTTTAAGTGCGACTTGTCTTTACTATCTCCAGAGTGCTTTGGACTAAGCATTAGCTACACTATTAACGAAGACTTTTATGGAGGATCTGGAAGTGACTGCGTCACTTCCAGACCCTCTTTTTCGGTAATCTTGTGGCGGATGTTTGTTCGTCGCCCTCTTGAAATAGGTAGAGACATGGTACATTAGGTTTGGTTAATGAGAGATTAGATACTCCCTCTTGAAATGTTGTTAGATCAACGTTTCAAGTTACTTTTTAGGTAACGAAAAAAAATTTTATTGGTCAAATTTTATAGTTTTTTTCTAATTCTTTTATTTTTTTACAATATGAAGATACGCTTCGCTAGAGCTAATTGTTTATAATTAACTATCCTGTAAGTATGTGATGCACAAATTGGATCTCTGCGATGCTTATGATGACTTACCCTCCCATGTCTCTTGGCGTCTAGCGCACACATTCCTTCGTTCGGTCTATTCATAAGGCAGAGGCTGGCGAAGCTTTCCTTGGGACTCTTGGTCTTATGTATCTATTTATGCCTGCTTTCCGTGTCATCCTGCTGTTTTCGATCGATTAAAGATTTGTTCTAAGCTGCCTCTTCGAGACAAGAGAGATCCTTCATCATCAATTGCCCATCAAAGTGAACTTGTTTCTTACATAACCCATGCAAAATTTTTAGTAATTTACCACAGAGTAAAACGATTGATTGTTTTTTCTTTAATGGATTGACGCTTCTTGTTGTGTAATAGTTATGGAGCTTTTTAAATGCTGTATTATGGCTGAGAATTGGAATCATAACACGGAATAAAAGGGCTCTTAACTTTCTTCTTCCCCGCTTTGAAATCCTTTTCTGTCCTTTATGTTGCCCCGATGAACTTTCACGCAATGTGAGCCCCGCTAATTTGATTAATTGGCGTGGATGCTCATATTGTGTAAGACTACCAACTTCCGAAAATAGTTCGATAATTGTACCGTCGCCCACACCTGGAACAGAAGCCAAGTATTCATAATCATTCAGTTGTTGGGCTAGTACAGTTAATTGTTCACTTAGTATATTGATTTCGCTTTGAATCAACTGATACTGGCGAAGAAGTGTAGTGATTTCAATTCGTGCCATCCCTAGTCCTTCTGTTAGCCCAATAGAGTGTTGTGCAACGTCCACTAACTTTTTCGCTTTGGGAAGCTGTGGAGATTTCATCCCTTCCACTTGACGGTATAAAAACAATAGTTCTTCCGGTGTTTTCCCATGAACATCTTCGGGGAGTGGTGTCTTTTCAAGTGCCGCAAAGGCCATCTTCCCAGGGATTTTAAACACCTTTGTAAACTCTGGAAAAAAACGATCTAGCCAACGAATGATACGATTCTGTATCCCATTCAGATCTTCCTGTAATTTGGAACGTAAATTCGCTCCGTTACGTAATTCTGCATCTACGCCTTCTAGAATACGCGGATAGCTAAAACGTCCATCTTTCATTAAACGGGCAATCACTAATGCGTCTTTTTGATCGTTTTTCGTTTGTAGATTATCATCGAGCTCTTTTGATTTGTTCACATGATTCGGCTGTACCATGACATAAGGAATCCCGTGCAGATGTAAAAAGGCAGCGAGATTCATCCAATAGTGACCAGTCGGTTCAAAACCAACTATTATCTCTGATTTCTGGTGTTCAGTGAGTAGCAGACTAATCTTTTGATAAAGAAGATTGAATCCTTCATTTGATTGCGAAAAAGGAAATGATTTTTGAAGCACACGCCCTCGTTCATCAATTGCGCAAGCATAATGTTTTGATTTGGCAATATCGATGCCAATCACGAGTGTTTTTTCATTGACTTGATTAATTTTGTCATTCGTTTTAGAATTCATAAATAGGTCCTCCTGTATGGTCATGAGTCAATAGCCGTTGACACTTATGCATCATACAAGAGGGCTTTTACTTTTTCAAGCCCCTGAAAATCTTTCAAACAGGAATGCTTTCCTATTCTTTTAAAAGCGAACGAAGAGTCAATTTCGTCCGCTCTTCGCTTCTTTATTAGTGGATGCTCTCTATTTTCCTCTAGAACCGCCTACTCTAATCATACACCCACTGATTCATATACTGTGTACCGTAAAAGTAAAAACAATCAACATCAAGCCCTTGCAAACAAACTATTGAAGCCTTACTATTACTGGATTCTTAACGATAACTGGACAATATCTTCTTGTTAAGTACTACTCACTTAATGGATTGTAGTGAAAGGTTGCGACTCCTGCGGGAGGCCAACAGGATGTTGGTCACGAAGGAGTTGCCACACGATGTGGCGCTCTTAGCCTTTGTTCCTATGTGAACAGATGAGACAACATAAACGACGCGGATGCGGCGGTGATGGCTCATCGCTCAACCCGCGGAAAGCGTCCACCTGAAACGAAAATCCGCGATATTAATTAATTCTTTAAAGTTCTAGGAACACTGGTTTCACAGGAGAAAAATCCATATACTTTCTCTTTTAAAAAAGGAGCAGCATTGTAAGCTGACTCCATTTTTAAGATATGCCAAATTAGAAGAGGAATACTACATTATGGTAGCTTCTGGTTCATAATGTATAATTTGTTTAATCGTATTATTTTCATTCATAATAGCAACAGTTGGTTGATGTGATTGCGCTTCATCGTTCATCACATATGCATAAGAAAGAATAATGACGATATCTCCTCGTTGAACAAGACGGGCAGCCGCACCATTTACACAAATAACACCGCTACCTCTTTCACCAGCAATAATGTACGTTTCAAAGCGAGCACCATTGTTATTATTTACAATATGCACTTTTTCATTTGGTAACATTCCAACAGCATCTAAAATATTTTGATCAATCGTAATACTTCCTACATAATTTAGGTCAGCTTCCGTTACAACTGCACGGTGAATTTTACTATTTAACATCATACGTAACATCTATTACACTCCTTTTACATCAACAATAATATTATCTATTAAGCGAGCATTTTCGAAAAATACTGCCGTTGCGAACAAGATTTGTTCAGCCTGATGTAAATCTGCTTGTAAGTTGGGATATGCTAAAGCTTCCAAATAATCGATCTTACCAGAAGTATTTTGTTCGATATACCGCTTACCTTCTGAAATAGCCAAACTAATATCTTTTGTTTCTTGCCAAATTTCCGTTGAAATGGTAAGTCCCTTATATAAATGAATCGCTTCTGCTCTTTCCTTTTCACTTAAAAATACATTTCGAGAACTTTTCGCCAACCCATCAGTTTCTCTAACTGTGGAAACTCGTTCAATTTGTACAGGGAAGTTATAAGCCTTCACGAATGTCTCGATAATCGCAAGTTGTTGCGCATCTTTTTGGCCAAAATAAGCTTTTGTTGGTTGGATCAAATGAAATAACTTTGTAATTACTTTTAAAACACCATCAAAATGTCCAGGTCTACTTTCCCCACATAGCTTTGTAGAAAGTTCACCAGCATGAATCGTAATACCACTTTCGAATGGATACATTTCATTTACAGTAGGAACAAAAAGGACATCTACTCCAGCTTTTGCCGCCAGTTCTGTATCATGTTCGATATCTCTTGGATAGCGATCCAAATCTTCATTTGGACCAAATTGTGCTGGGTTTACGAAGATGCTTGAAACGACTATGTCATTTTCTTTTCTCGCTTTATTTAATAGAGCTAAATGGCCTTCATGTAGATATCCCATTGTCGGTACAAGCCCAATTGTTTTTTCTTTATTGCTATAAAAAAAGTTTTGTAACTCATTAATTGTTTGGACTGTTTTCATGATTGCCTCCGTACAATTGTTGAAGTTGATCTTCTTTCATTGTAAATTGATGCTTTTCTGCTGGAAATTCTTCATTTTTCACATCTCGCACATATTGTGTAATTCCATCTGCAATAGAAGTACCAACATTTGCATATTCCTGAACAAATTTCGGAATATGATGCGTTCCGTATTTAACCATGTCATGAAAAACTAACACTTGACCATCTGCTCTTAAACCAGCTCCAATTCCAATTGTAGGAATTGTTAATGCTGCTGAAACTTTTTCTGTCAGTTGATGTGGAATACATTCTAGAACTACTGCACAAGCACCTGCTTCTTCACATTTTTTGGCATCATCTATTAATTTTTCTGCAGCAGCTGCAGTTTTACCTTGTACTTTATAACCACCTAGCACTCCAGCAGATTGCGGAAGTAACCCAAGATGAGCAACTACTGGTATACCAGAAGATGTTAACTTTTGTATTGCAGGTATTACTTCATCTGCCCCTTCTACTTTTACTGCTTGAGCATTCGTTTGCTGCATAATTTTAACTGCGTTAGCAAGCGTTTGATTGACCGAACCATGATAAGTCCCAAAAGGCATATCTACGACTAAAAAAGTATTTGGTGCTCCTCTTCTTGCAGCTTTTCCATGATGAATCATATCATCCATTGTCACAAGTACCGTGGAATCATATCCTAACACGACCATCCCAACGGAATCTCCAACTAAAATCATATCTACCCCTGCATTTTCTGCAAATTTAGCAGATGGATAATCATAAGCTGTTACCATCGCAATTTTTTCGTTATTCTTTTTCATGTCTACAAAACTACTAGTTGATTTCAATTTTACTCCTCCTCTTTTTTGGAGAAGAAAACCAGTAAAAGCCCTTCAATCCGAGAGTGGACAGAAGGGCAGAAAATGTCTAATGTAGGTTTTCTCCGTCCCTGTCAAAGCGTGATCAAGGCAGACTATTTATTTGTGTACAGAATGTGACAGGTGCAGTTCGATTAAGATACTACCCTTCGCATATAGATTAACAGAATCCTGCTTAATAGTCCAAATTATTATTTGTTCTATCAAGTATGTCACGACACACTTGTTTTAGTTGCATCATGTTAAATGAATATCCGCAGAGTATATTCCTCGTATCTCTCCATTATCCAGTCGTAACTGAAGTACACCATCATTTGAAATACCGATTGCAGTTCCTTCTAACGTTTCTCTTAAGAGAATTGCTCGTATTCGCTTTCCTAGTGTACAACTATAGCTTTCCCAGAGTAATTTTATAGGTTCAAACCCATTCTCGACATACATCGTTGTATACTTTTCTAAGTAGTATAGGATCTTAGCAACTAAAGTAGCACGATTAATGCCATTTCCTGTTTCTATTTTTAATGAAGTCGCAATCGATTGAATCGATTGCTCGAATGATTCGAGTTCCTGGTTTACATTTACCCCAATTCCAATAATAATGGATTGTACTCGATCCATATCCGCTTGAAGCTCGGTTAATATACCAGTTACTTTTTTTCCATTCATCAATAAATCATTAGGCCATTTTATCTCTGGAGTATTTCCAGTCAAATCTTCTATTGCTTTTGTAATGGCAACTGCTGAAACAAGCGTAAATTGGGGTGCCATATGTGGACTAATTTCAGGACGAATGATGACACTCATCCAAATTCCATTACTTGCAGAAGAATCCCATACTCGTTCTAATCTTCCTCTACCGGCAGTTTGCTCTTCTGTGATCACGACCGTACCATGTGAAGCCCCTTCCCTAGCCTTCTCTGCAGCAATATTTTGAGTAGAATCGCAAACTGGATAATATAAAATGTTGTGGCCTAACTGAGCCGTCTCTAAATAAGTAGTTATTCTTTCTTTGGAAACGATATCTGGTATAGAAAGTAGCATGTATCCTTTTTTCTTTACAGCCTCAATCACATAACCTTCTAATTCTAAAGCTTTTAGATGCTTCCAAATCATTGTACGAGAAATGGATAATTCATCTGCTAATTTTTGTCCTGAGATTGGTTCCCCTTTTGCCGATAGTAGTTGGGATAGAATCTTTTCTTTAATTGTCATATTCACGAAAAAACCATTCCTTTATTTGTGCTCGCTCATTTTCAACTTGTCCATTAACAATCGCTATTGTTAACTTCTCGAGAACTTCTTTTATCCATGGTCCTCTTTTCTCTTGTTTCCATTCCATTAATTCATTTCCATTAACAGCAATTTCTCTGGAAGATGCAATTGGTATAGCTGCTTTTAAACGTGGAATGTCATTCTTTTCATAAGGAGTATTCATATCCAAAATGATTTCAGCATAATAGGCCGCTGCTACTAATACCTCTTCTTTAAATTGAAAGAGGTCATATGTCGTCCATTGTCCTTTTTTAAGCTTTTCTACTGCAAGCAGAACTTGCTTTACATGCATTTTTTCTGCATTCGAGCATTTATAAAAATTTAATAAGGTATTTATATCGTTTGATTGCTGCATTAGTGCAAAGAATGTCCATCCATTCGCTACATTTTCAAACATTAAAAATCTATTCCATTTATCTAGATATGTTTTCCAATCACCAGGGAAATTTATCGCTAACTTACTCGTCACAAACAAATGCATACCTTTTCCTACATAATTGCTTGTCCAAATTTTCTCTAATTCTACTTTTACTCTTTCCAAAGAAACACGGCTAATTAATTTGTGTTGCATCTCAATAGCTTCTAAAGTTTTTACATGCAATGAAAAGTCTAGTTGTGCAGAAAAACGTATAGCCCTTAACATACGGAGCGCATCTTCAGAAAAGCGCTTATTTGGATCACCTACAGCCCGAATAAGTTTCTGTTTAATATCTGCTCTTCCATCAAAATAATCAATCAGTTCATCCTTTTTTGTTAATGCCATAGCGTTCATTGTAAAATCACGTCTCTGTAAATCTTCTTGTAGAGATCGGACAAACATCACATTATCGGGTCTTCTATAATCAGAATACGTGTCTTCCGAACGAAAAGTAGTCACTTCAATTGATTCTTTTACGACTACTAATACGGTCCCGTGTTCAATTCCTACGTCAATCGTATGTTCAAATAACTGTTTGACTTCGTTCGGTGTTGCATTCGTTGTGACGTCTACATCATTTGCAGAAACTCCTCGAATAAAATCACGAACCGCTCCTCCAACTACATAGGCTTCAAATCCAGCATACTCAAGTTTTTCAATTACTTGATATGCAGCTGGCCACCGATTTTTCATCATGTTATTTTCTCGCCACTCTTTCGTACATCGCTTCATACTGTTCGACAATCTGAGAAGAACTAAAACGCTCTTGAACAATTTGGATAGATGTCTCGCTTAAATTTTTATGTAATAAAGGGTCTTGCAAAATTTTCACACCGTATTCTGCCACTTTTGCAATATCCCCAAGTTCCACTAAGTATCCATTTTCTCCATGTGAAATTACTTCAGGAATTCCACCAACATTTGTTCCAATACAAGGAACTTCGCAAGCCATTGCCTCGAGTAAAACTAAACCAAATGACTCTTTTTGAGATAGCAGTAACATTAAGTCAGAAATGGAATATAACTCAGAAAGATTGTCTTGTTTCCCTAGAAATAATACATCTTTTTCAAATGATTTCCCTTTAACATATTCCATTACAGGATGTTTTTCAGGTCCATCTCCTACTAATAACAATTTCGCAGGAATTTCTTGTCGAATTAGTTCAAAACTTTTCACCACATCTGGAACACGTTTTACTTTTCTAAAGTTGGAAACATGAATAATTACTTTTTCATCTGATCGAATTCCAAGCAATTCCTTTAAATCACCAACATCTTTTTTAGAGTACTCTTCCTCATCTACAAAATTATAAATGGTTTCTATTTCTTTTTTAGGAGCGATTAACTCCACTGTTTGACTTACTAAAGAATCAGAGACTGCAGTAACTATATCTGATTTTTCTATACCGTAACGAATTGCACCCGATAAAGATGAATCGTCTCCTAAAACCGTAATATCAGTTCCATGCAATGTGGTAACAATTCCAATATCCGATTTTGCCATATCTTTTGCAAGTATTGCGCAGACTGCATGAGGAATCGCATAATGCACATGCAGAACATCAAGTCCTTCATCTTCAATAACCTCTGCCATTTTGTTTGCAAGTGCAATATCATAAGGTGCATATTGAAAAACAGAATAGCTGTTTACCTCTACTTGATGATAAGTAATATTCGGATACATTTTATTCAACCGAAAAGGCATACTAGAAGTTATGAAATGTATATCATGCCCTTTTTCAGCAAGCATTTTTCCAAGTTCAGTAGCAATAACTCCTGAACCACCTACTGTAGGGTAACAGGTAATGCCAATTTTTAGTTTACGCACTTAATCACTTCCTTAACGAGATCGTCTCTCTTCTAATAATCGCCAATCTAAAAAACCTTCTTCTAATCCTTTTAACAAAACTTCAGCTGTTCCCATATTCGTTGCAAGTGGTATTTGATAAACATCGCAAAGTCTAATTAATGCCGATACATCTGGTTCATGTGGTTGTGAAGTAAGAGGGTCTCGAAAGAAAATAACCATATCCATTTCGTTATTGGCAATGGCAGATCCTATTTGTTGATCCCCCCCAAGAGGACCCGACTTATATCTAAAAACAGATAAACCAACCTCTTCAATTATTCGCAGACCAGTTGTTCCAGTGGCAAATAAATCATGGTCTTCTAAAATAAGTTTATATGCAGTTACAAATTGGATTAAATCATCCTTTTTTTTATCATGTGCCACTAATGCAATTCTCATTATACTCCTCCTAAAAAATAAGATTTTCTAAACCATATATAAGCGTATTCTGTTTCATTACTTCATGGATGGATAACACAATACCCGACATAAATGAAGTACGATCAAATGAATCATGTCGAAGGGTTAATAGCTGCCCTTCTCCTCCTAAAAGTACTTGTTGATGAGCTACTAAGCCTGGTAATCGAACGCTATGAATATGCATTCCATTAACATTAGCCCCTCGAGCGCCTTCTATTAACTCTTTTTCATCTATATGTCCTTGCTCAAAAGCATTTCTTTCCTCATGAATCATTTGAGCCGTTTTAATAGCCGTACCTGAAGGAGCGTCCACTTTTTGATCATGATGCATCTCAATTATTTCCACATTCGGTAAATACCTCGCTGCTATTTGTGAAAACTTCATCATAAGTACTGCTCCAATGGAAAAATTAGGAGCGATAATACATCCTACTTCTTTTTCCTCCACTTTTTTTCTAATCTCTTCTAATTGTAAATCAGTGAAGCCAGTTGTACCAATAACTGGCCTTACTCCATTCTCTAATGCAGTGATAGTATGTTCATAAACACAAGAAGGCACAGTCAAATCGACTAATACATCCGGTTTCGTTTGATAAATTAATTCTTGTAATGAAGTGTAGATAGGAATATTATCTCCCAAGAAATCTTCTTCTTTTTTATGGTCCAAAACACTCACTAATAAAAATTCTTTATTTTTTATAAGCGTTTCTACTGCTTCTTTCCCCATTCTTCCCCTTGGTCCTGCTATCGCTACTTTAATAACCACAACTAGTCCTCCTTTTTAGTCCAACGATCTTTATCTCTTGTATTGTATTTTTTTAAGACATTCTGTAATGATTCTTCTAAGTCGATACCTTCCGCATTTGCCATACAAATTAATACAAAGAAGAAATCTCCCATTTCATCCGCAAGTGCTTTTTCTACTTCCGTTTTCTTTTTTTTCTTTGTGCCATATTTATGTTGAATTTCTCTAGAAAGCTCCCCTAACTCTTCTGTTAATCTCGCTAACAGTTCCATTGGTGGAAAATAACCTTCCTTAAACTGATTTATATATAAATCTACTTCTTTTTGTAATTCGGATAATGTTTTATTTTCAGCCATTATTTTCACACTCCTTATCTCATCCTAATAAAAATATACACTGGTTGTCAAAAGCAAACAAATGATTGATAATATTAACTATAGTATATTTATATTAGAGGTGAATTCGTGGGAATAGGTTTAAAACTTAAAAATATAATTTTTATTATTATTGGGTCCGCTATCTATAGTTTTGGTTTTGTGCATTTTAATATGCAAAATCATCTTGGAGAGGGTGGTTTTGCTGGAATTACATTAATCTTATATTTCGTGTTTAAATGGGATGTAGCATTAATGAATCTTATATTGAATATTCCTATGTTTATATTAGGGTGGAAACTATTAGGCAAAAAGGTGTTTGCTTATACGGTTATTGGTACAGTTTCTGTTTCAATATTTTTAAAAATATTCGGCATTTATGAAATACCTATTGGCCTAGAAGATGATATGGTGCTCGTTTCGTTATTCGCTGGTGTATTTGTGGGTGTTGGTTTAGGTATTATTTTTAGATTTGGTGGAACAACTGGCGGGGTTGATATTATTGCCCGTCTTGCTCATAAGTATATCGGTTGGAGTATGGGAAAAACGATGTTTATGTTTGATGCCGTAGTCATACTTTTATCTTGGCTGACGTTTTTAGATGAACGTTCTATGATGTATACCCTTGTTGCTGTATTTGTTGGTGCGAGAGTAATCGACTTTGTACAAGAAGGTGCTTATGCTGCTCGAGGTGCATTTATCATTTCAGAATTACAGGATGAAATTGCTAATCGGATTTCTTTAGAAATGGAACGTGGGGTCACTGTATTAAAGGGGTATGGTCATTACACTAAAAACGATCGGGAAGTTCTCTATTGTGTAATTGGAAAAAATGAAATCGTTCGTTTGAAGTCTATTATTACTTCTGTCGATCCTCATGCTTTCGTTTCCCTAACTGAAGTCCATGATGTAATGGGGGAAGGCTTTACACTCGACGATGAGAAAAGACCAATAGAGTAATAAGACAGGAGTCTCTTAAGTGCATCTGGTCTTTACTATTTCCCGAGTGCTTTGGACGAAACATCAACTACACTATTACCGTTGGAATTATTGTGGATCGTGAAGTGACTGCGTCACTTCACGATCCATTTTTTTCGGTAATCTTGTGGTGGATATTTGTCCGTCGCCCTTTTGAAATATGCAGAGACAAGGTGCATAAGGTTTGGTTAATGAGTGAATAAATCCTATTCTACTCTTTTAAAAGCGGATTAAGATGCAATTTCGTCCGCTCAGCGCTTCTTTATCATTGGTTGCTATCTACTTTTTCTCAGATTCCACAAACTCTAATATGATACCCACTTAATCATGTATGCCTCACACGGTAAAAGAAAGAGAAAGAGATAGATATTGAAGAAAGATTAACTTTCTACAGAGAAAGCAACCATTTTTTTGTTCAATTCTTCTTTCCAACAAAATTATTGAGTCTGGAAAATTTAAAAGTAGATTTACAACTACTCAAATCCATTAATGAAAATGAGGCCATTACTCCATACATACTAAAGCCTGCTACACGGAAAAATGTGTGATTTCCCATAACATGTTCTTCTAAAGGGAAAGAGACGCATACTAAAAGAATCGCCCTTAGTCTTTTCTGACAAAGGACGATCCTTTTTAGCTTTTATATTTTATTTAATCATTTCTATTCATGCCTGTAAAAATTAATACTAAACGTAATAATTCAAGAACGGCAACAGCAGTAGCGGCAACATAAGTTAAAGCAGCAGCGCTTAACACTTTTTTCGCATGACGCTCTTCTTCATTACGAATAATACCTAAAGAAACCATTTGATCCATTGCACGGCTAGATGCATTGAATTCTACTGGAAGTGTTACAAATTGAAATACCACCCCAACTGCAAGTAAAACAATACCTAAAAGTAGCATATTAGTTAGGCTCGCAAAAATACCAATCATCACAAAAATCCAAGATGCATTGGAAGAAATATTTGCTATGGGTACTAACTTATGTCTTAATGTTAAAAACGAATAAGCTTCTTTATGTTGGATTGCATGTCCAACCTCATGGGCTGCAATTGCTGCACCAGCAACAGACGCCTCATTATAATTATGAGAAGATAAAGCAACGACCTTTGTCATTGGGTTGTAGTGATCGCTTAAAAAGCCTCTACTTTCAATCACTTTTACATCATGTAATCCATTCGCATCTAAAATAGTTCTGGCTACTTGTGCACCACTCATACCTGAAGTCGAGCGAACTTTTGCATATTTATTATACGTACTTTTTACTTTCATTTGTGCATATAAAGGCAATAATAAAATTATTGCAAAATACACTATATAAGAACCCAACAAAACTTCCCCCTCTCACTCTATACTATTATATTAAATCGAAATTTAGGATTCATCAACTTATTAGCCTTGACCTTTTTTGATAATTATAAATAGCAATTAGAATACATGCAATAGACAACCAAAATGTAAAATAACCAATCTGGTTAGCATAAACATCTAAACTTCTGTAAATAGGCATTTGATCAAACACATAATCGATTATGTCATTATGTACAGTCCAAATAGAAGCAATCAATATATGTACCCATTTGAATTTATAGAATGGCATATATAAAATAGCTTGAAGTGCCATCCCAAAATGGGAAACAACTAACATCCATCCCATCCAACCAATGGATCCCGTTTCTATATATGTCCAAATATTCATAACAACAGCCCACAATCCATATTTCACAAGCGTGATTAATGCAAGTACTTCAACTAACTTCCAATTCTTCTTTAGCAGCCATCCCAACAATGCAATAGTAAAAAATAAACTAGCGGTAGGACTATCAGGAACAAAAATATAAAATTTAGGTTCTGTAATAGCGAGTTGAGAACCATACCAATAATAACCATAAATTGTACCTAAAAGATTCACAAAAAACAACAGCCACATAAATGATTTATTGTAGAGTATTACTTTCAAAAACATCGTCAGATCTTTCATGAAACCCCCCCTAATTATATGTAGGTAAAAAAAAAGAGTCAGTTTCCTGACTCTTTTTTATCAAGCTAAAGCTTTATTATTTGCCCACTGGTTGAAGAGTTGTTATAAACTCTGCAAGTTTGTGAAGCTCTTCATCTGTACCTTGGAAAGTACCACCTGGCATACCGCCTGGTAAACCTTCATGTGCGATGTTAACGATCTCATCGGCTGTATATTTTAAACCGATTAACGGCTTACCTATTCCACCTTCAAAAGCGTTACCATGACAACCGATACACGATGCTTTGGCATAAATTTGATAACCTTCCGAGCTTTCATCAAATTCTACTTTAGCAACTGGTGCTTTAATTTCCCCTTGAGCTTTAGCAGCTACCCAGTCATGGTTTGCTACTGATTCCCAAGTTAAAAATATCATAGCAGCAAGAGCAAGAAGCATAAATCCAGTTGGCAACGGACGTTTCCAAGGACTTCTTTCTTTGCTTGTATCTAAAAAAGGTACTAATAATAGCGCTCCAAAAGCTAAACCTGGAATGACAATTGCTCCAATCACATTATATGGTCCAGAAGCAAATTCGTATTTTAATAATTGGTATAGAAATAAGAAATACCAGTCTGGCAATGGAATATAAGCTGTGTCAGCTGGATCAGCCGGACGCTCAAGTGGCGACGGATGAGCAACAGTCAACACCAAATAACCCACTAAGAAAACCGCACCGACTAACCATTCTTTTAACAAAAAGTCAGGCCAGAAAGCTTCTGTTTTACCCGGATACTCAGAATAGTCTTTCGGCATTTTTTTAGGTCTGCTAGCTGGATCTGTTACACGAGAATCCCCAACAAACTTCATACCTTTTCCGCGATGCATAAATTCCCCTCCTTTTAAGAATTATCTGTTCCACTTACCCATTATAGTGGTCCAGAAATACCTTGACGACGAATCATGATAAAGTGAGCTGCAAGTAAAGCAAATAACGCAGCTGGTAAGAAGAACACATGAATCGCAAAGAATCTTGTTAATGTTTGTGCACCGATAATATGTTCATCACCGGCTAATAATGTTTTAATAGCTCCACCAATCAGTGGAACAGATGCTGCAATTTGAATACCTACTTTAGTTGCGAACAATGCTTTCATGTCCCAAGGTAGTAAGTAACCTGTAAAACCTAAACCTAACATAACAGCGAAGATTAATACTCCGACCATCCAGTTTAGTTCACGAGGCTTTTTATAAGAACCAGTAAAGAATACACGTAATGTATGTAAGAACATCATAACAATTACAAGCGATGCTCCCCAGTGATGCATCCCTCGCACGATTTCACCGAATGCTACTTCGTTTTGAAGATAGTAAACAGATTCCCATGCATTTACAATATCTGGTACGTAATACATCGTTAAAAACATACCCGATAAAATTTGAATAACCGTAATAAAGAATGTTAACCCTCCAAAACAATAGACAAATGCAGAGAAATGATGTGCAGGGTTTACGTGTTCTGGTACTTCGTGGTCTGCGATATCACGCCATATTGGTGTAATATCTAACCGTTCATCCACCCAATCATAGATTTTATTCAGCACTGATGTCGTACCCCCTTACTTTAAACTAATGTGTTAGGTATTGCTTTTCCAATTTCTATGAAACCGTCTTTTTCACGAACTTCATATTGATCCAACGGACCTAGAGGTGGTGTTTTTGGAACATTCTTTCCGTTTTTCTCATAGCGACCACCATGACATGGACAGTAGAATTGATTTTTGTGTGCTGGGTCACCTTCCCAGTTCACTGTACAACCTAAATGCTTACATACTGGAGAAAGAGCGATAATTTGATCTCCTTCTTTGTAAACCCATGCAGTATTCGTTACATCAGACTTGTACCATGCATCCACTTGTTCAAAAGTAAAATCCACGCGTACAGGAGCATCCGTAATTTCTGCAACCTTTTTATCAGTTTGAACGAAGTTTCCACCAGCTTTTTTTTGCAAAACTGGATCAATTGCAAAACGTGCCATTGGCATTAGCATTCCAGCTGCCATAAATCCACCAACACCTGTTAATGTATAACTTAGAAACTGACGTCTTGAAACCTTATTGTTACTCATCCTTTTCCCCCCTCTAACTTAAAGGTCAGTCCAATGGACATACTTGCTTAAATTAATAATACTAGGACATATACATGATATATCAATAAAAAAGGAAGGTCAATATTTCAGAGAAATGAATTATGAACTTTGTGAACAATTAATGAATGATATCGTCATTAATTTGCCCATTTTTTAGCAAAAGTGGGTATAAGTTGACGGAGTTGATCTTCTAAAACAGAATTTTTCATTTTTTGATCCATTGATTCTAGCGGTATAGAAGGTATCCAAAAAACATTTTGCTCTTCTTCCATTGTAATCCAATCACGATCAGAAGTAAGGAAAAATATATGTTTGAATTGTGCCTTTTTCAATTCTTCCAACCAATTTTCTAACAATAAATGCTTGTCCTGATTTTTAGTATAAGAGAAGGAAGGAAATAAGACGATCCTTCCTTTAAATTGATTTTCAATTATATTTCCTAATGATAAAACGAAGTCTGCAGCAGAGGCCGCAAATTGGAATCCACTGTCAGACCCATCGATTAATGTTAAGGGAATTATTGCAGTATCTATATATTCTTTTTGTGCTTGAAATACAGCACTATCTTTTCCGTTCCAATGCATGATTATCTCTCCTAAATTTCTTTAGCTACTAGTTCTTTCCACAAGGCAGAAAGTTCAAGAAATTTTTCTTTATTATTTTGATCAATTGCTTGATCTATTTGTTTTTGTAACTGTTCAACTTGAAAAAAGTGTAAACTCTCCGACAATACATCTTCTACAATAAGCTTATCTTTTTCACTAATATGCAAATACTTCGGCATATAAGGGTTTTCTTCTAAAACAGCTAAGTATTCTGGACTTGGTGGAACAGTTTGAAAGTTTAACTGGATGTACATTTCTTCCTCAGGATGCAGCCTCAAATCATGAAATGATTTTTCCGCGTCAGCTGTCATAATGCTTCCTTTATAAAATCGAAAAGGTATACCCGAAGAAGTTGTAACGGACATAACCATTGCTCGGGGACAATAATGAGCTTCCTCCACGAAATGTACATTATTTAATAATGTTTCATGACTAATTAAGTAATTCAATATCCAGACGCACTCTCTTCTTTTCATTTGATATTTTTTCAAAAACCAACGGACAAATTCTTTCTTCTCGCCAACTGAAACAGAAGCAGTCACGTAACCTCTCCTTCCTTTTTTTGTCCAATCAAATTCGCCTTAGCCTATTTGCGTCCAGATATTGCATTGAGCAAGCTCGATGAACTCCTTTACAAAATGCCCGAGGCTTAACCTAATTCAGCAATGTACGGATAAATTAGGTCATTTCAAACCATGTACTATTTTCCGGCTCTAATTCCTGTAATAGAACTATTACTTCTAGAGCTTCTTCTCTTTTTCCTTCTTCAAGTAGAAAGTATACATATTTACCCAAAAATTGTGCATCGTCCTTAAGTTCAGTATATGCTAACTTATAAAATTCGTATGCTTTTTCGTAAATTTCTAATCGATTAAAAGCATCCGCTAAAAATGGATACATGGACGACCATTCAAAATGTTCATTTTTCAACGTTTCATATAGTTCAATCAGCTCTTCATCTTTTTCTTCCTTAGAAAATAAAGAAGAAAGAATGAAAATCGCATCCATATATTCTGGATCTAGCGCAATTGCTTCTTGTAAAAATGACTCTGCTTCTTTCACTTTACCCATTTTTAACGAAATTTTACCTGCAAATAAATAATATTCTTTTTCAAATTCATCACGAGCAATTCCATTTGTTATTGCTTTCAATGCTTCTTCGTTTTTCTCCAGCATTGCATATGTTTCAGCTAACAACATATAGCCTGAAAAATAGTCCGGATCTATCTCTAGTAAATTTTCTAATTGATTTACTGCTGTATCATAATGCTGCACTTGAAATGATGCGTATGCTGCATGAAATAAAACATCAGGTGATACTTCTTTTTTCAAAGCTTCTGCATAGTATGGAATCGCTTCTTCATAAGCTGCTCCGGCACTATAAATTTCAGCAAGCTTCAAAGGTAAATCGACTCCTTGAATGGAATCTTGTAATGGCAAAAGATTCTCTAAAACTCTAGCAGCCTCTAAATATCTACCAGTTTCAAATAATATTTCTCCTTTGGCATATAGTAATAATGGTTCGTTTGGCATAATTGCAATCGCTTCATCTATTTTTTGTTCAGCTACTTCATACAGACCGATCATTTGATAATAATCCGCCAGAGTAAGTAGGGCTTGTGGGTATGCTTCACTCGATTTTTCTACACTTGTTAAGAGATTTAACGCTTCATCTTCCTTATCCATTTCTAAAAATAGCTGAGCTTGATCAATTTTTAATTGACTTTCATCTGGAAATAAAAATTGAAGGTGAGCTAAAACTTTTATCGCTTCTTCCGTATATCCATATTGGGTCAATACATCAGCCAACTCATATTGTGTTTCGGCATCCGGTTCTATTAAAAAAGAATCGATCATGTCATTTAGCTTTTCCATATTTCCTTGTTCTATCGCTTCAATAAATGGCTCTAATTTTTCCAATCAATTCACCTATCCTTCTAGTGTCCTTTTCATCGTACAGGACAGTTAAACGTCATACAAGAAAAAAACCCTCCGATTAAGGAGAGTTCACTATTTTATCACACTTGAAAGTTGTTCAAAAAAGTTTGGATAAGAAACACCAACGCACATCTCATTGTCTATTGTTACTGCACTGGATGTGACAAGAGATGCAATTGCAGCCATCATACCAATCCGGTGATCTCCATAAGTAAGCAAATCAGCACCATGTAAAAGTGTTGGTCCTTCAATAATCATTCCATCATCCGTTGCAGTAATATTAGCTCCAAGTTTCTTTAACTCGGTTACAACCGCATCAATACGATTGGTTTCTTTTACTTTCAGCTCTTCCGCATCTTTAATTACCGTTCTACCTCTTGCTTGCGTTGCAAGTAATGCAATAATTGGAATTTCATCGATTAATCGTGGGATTAGTTCCCCACATATTTCTGTCCCTATTAGTTCAGATGTACTAATCGTAATATCCCCTATTTCTTCATGGCTCACATTATTTAAGGGTCGAATGGATACTTGAGCATCCATTTCCTGAAGAACATCCATAATTCCTGTTCTAGTAGGGTTTAATCCAACGTTTTGAAGTACTAGTTTACTGTTAGGTACGATTGCACCAGCAACTAAAAAGAACGCAGCAGATGAAATATCTCCTGGTACCACAACATGAGTACTTCTAAGTTCTTGCGGTCCTTGTAAACGAATTTTTTTGCCTTCTACGGCTATGTTCGCTCCGAAATGACGAAGCATTCTTTCTGTATGGTCACGGGAAGTTTCCATTTCAGTTACCACTGTCTCACCTTCAGCATGTAAACCCGCGAATAATATCGCAGATTTCACTTGTGCACTTGCTACGGGCATTTTATACTGGATGGCTTGAAGCTTTTTACCCTCCACTGCGATTGGTGTAAACCGTGCGTCGTCTCTACCAATAAAATGAGCTCCCATTTGCTTGAGCGGAACAGTTACTCGTTTCATTGGACGCTTTTGAATAGATTCGTCGCCAATTAAAACACTCGAAACATTTGAACCTGCTAATATACCGAGCATGAGTCTTGTAGTTGTACCAGAGTTACCTGTATATAAGATTTCACTTGGTTCATTCCAAGCATCTATTCCATTGCTTACAATTTGAACAGCTTCAGCTTCTACCAAAATTTTCACACCTAGCTTAGTGAAGCAATCAATTGTCGCTAAACAGTCATCGCTTTGCAAGAATCCTTCTACCGTAGTTGTCCCTTTTGCTATGGCACCAAACATGATAGAACGGTGAGAAATGGATTTATCGCCAGGTATTCGTATTGTTCCTTGCAAGGAGGGCTGTGCATAATCTAATTCTTTACTCATAGTAATTCTCCTCCCTTAAGAAATATATGTTTCAAATGTTGTATTATTAGCTATACATTTAACAGCTTTAGCACGATCATCTATTGTTTGAAAACTAACTACTAAAATCCCAAAAATATCTTCACGAGTTTCCACAATTCGTAAGTTTGTAATGCTTATATTGTCTTTAGCTAAATAACCAGTAATTTCAGAAATTACCCCTGGATAATCCGGTACATCGACATATAAATCAAATACAGAAAACATAGCACCTTGCGTTGTAATTGGGAGCTCGTCACGAACTTGTTTAGCTTTTGAAAAATAAGTTTCTATTTCATCTGCTTCCCCATGTAGCAAAAGGTTTTGAAGCTTGTTCATTTCTTCTGACCACATGCGTAATTGATTACTTAACTCCTTGCGATTTTGAAGCGTAATATCTCGCCACATAATTGGATTTGCTGAAGCAATCCTTGTTAAATCACGAAACCCACCAGCAGCAAGTTGCTTCGTAAAAGGAAATTGTTCATTTTCTCCAGCAAGTTGGTGCACAAGTGAGGCAGCAACCAAATGAGGGAAATGGCTAACAACCGCTGTCATATGATCATGTTCTACTGCATTCACTTGAACAACTTTTGCTTTTGTAACTTGTAATATATCAGAAAGTATTTTTACTTCTTTTTTATTTTCATTTTCAAATGGAGTAAGCATATAAAATGCATTCTCAAATAGATGTGCACGCGCAGCCTCTACCCCACTTTTATGGGAACCAGCCATCGGATGTCCGCCGATAAATGTAATGCCCATTTCTTTTAACCTTAGAGCCGCTTTCATGATTTCGTTTTTTGTACTTCCTGTATCTGTTACGATTACTTGTTTCTTAAGACTCCATTTAGGCATTTCATACATTAATCGAATTGTTTCATTGACAGGAGTAGCAAATATAATCACATCTGCAAGTGCAGATCCTTCTTCAATATGAAAAGCCATTTCATCAATTATACCAATTTTTCGGGCCGTTTGAAGTGTATGACTTTGTGCATCGTAACCGATAATAGAAATATCTTTATTGCGCTTTAATCCAAGTGCTAAAGAACCTCCTATTAGTCCGAGTCCAATGATGAAAACTGTTTGTTTCATTAGATTACGCCTTCCTCATGTAAAACTTCATCTAGTTTTTGCAATAACTCCATATTTTCTTCCTCTGTACCAATTGTTATACGAAGATATCCTGGTACACCTAACGCATTCCCACTACGGACAATAAATCCACGCTTCATTAACCCTTGGAAAACTGCATCACTATCTGCTTTAACTTCCATCAATATGAAGTTAGTGTGAGAAGGATAAAAATGAAGATTACGTTCTGAACAGAACACTTCATATTGCTTTCTACCGGCGTTATTCTTCACTCTGCATGTATCAATAAAGTTTTGGTCCTCCAGGCCGATAAGTGCCACTTCCTGGCTTAATACTGTATTATTGAATGGTTCACGAGTAGGTTCTAGCTGACTGATCACTTCTTCCGAACCAATTGCATACCCTACTCGGAAACTTGCTAATCCGTATGCTTTAGAGAAAGTACGCATAATTAATAAATTTGGATGTTTTTCCAATAATCCAATGGAACTTTCATACTTTTCGTCTGTAATATATTCGGTATAAGCTTCATCAAGCACTACCAATACATCGCTAGGTACTCTTACAAGAAACTCTTTTATTTTATCCGAAGGAGTTAATGTTCCTGTTGGATTATTCGGGTTACAGATCCAAACGATAGCTGTATTTTCATCTATTGCTTCATACATTTTATCCAAATCATGTTCCCCGTTTGTTAATGGTACTTCCCTAACCTCTGCACCTTCTACAATTGCATTATGCTTATATTGCCCAAAAGTGATAGAGGCCATCACTGCGTTTAATCCAGGTTGAAGGATTGCTCTTGAAACAATTAATATATTATCATCAGATCCATTACCGAATAATAATTGTTTTTCCGAAACATTTAAGTGTTTAGCCACTGCAGTTCGTAACTTTGAAGCATAGCCATCAGGATAAATGGCATAATTTACTTTCGCATTTTCTAAAAATGCTTTTACATTTGGAGAAGCTCCATATGGATTCTCATTAGATGCCAGTTTAGTCACTTTGTCTAGGTTAAATATTCTTTTTACTTCTTCCGTTGTTTTCCCAGGTTGGTAAGCTTCCAATCCTTTAATTTGTTTTTTGAATTTCATCTTAAAGCTCCTCCATTCTTTCATTTACTTAACTAAATCGGTTCTTAACTGGACAGCGTTATTTAAATAAATATGTTGAATATCTTTTTGGGTTTTCTCTGTATTTACATGCATTAATAATCGAATGCATTTTTCTAATGCACCAGGGACATTCATTTCATGCGTACACATAACTGGTACAAATGTCCATCCGTCTAAGTTACGTACTGCTCTCGCTGGAAAAGCAGAGGAGATATCTGTCGTTGTCGATATAATGACGGAAGCAATTGTTTCTGGATTTATATCATTTGCTCTAGCCATTTCTGTCACAAGTCTAGCTGTTTCTCGAAGTACTTCTTCATTTGAGTCTTCTCTTACTGTTACTGCTCCTCTAACTCCTCTGATCACTTACTTCCCCTCCTCAATCCATTTTCTTAATTGTTCATCACATTTTTTAACTTCTTCCATAGATATAACTTTAACAAAAGGTTCTCCTATTTTTTGTAACAACGCAAAATGAAGTTCTCCATTTGTGGTTTTTTTATCTTTCAACATAAATGTTGCTAATTGTTCAAAAGAGCAGTTTAATACATGTTGAAATTGATATCCAAGTTTTTTCGCAAGCCCAAATACTTTATGCGCATAGCCAACTTCCACTTTTCCATGTAATTCGCTTAACATTAATGCAGGAATTATACCAATCATGACAGCTTCTCCATGCGTGACTTTCCCATAACCAACAGAAGCTTCGATTGCATGTCCATATGTATGCCCAAAATTTAAAAACTTACGGTATGATTGTTCTCTTTCATCTAACTCTACTATTTGCGCTTTAACCCGAATTCCTTTTTCAAGCCATACAAGAAGCTCTCGTTTTTGAATATCAGCAATACTGGCCAAATGTAAGAATTCATTTACCCAATTTTCATCGCTAATAAGTGCATGTTTTATTACTTCCGCTAGTCCCGAACGAACTTCTGTTTCAGGCAAAGTTTGTAGAAAATGAAAATCATATAAAACTTCCTTCGGTTGATAAAAAGCGCCAATCATATTCTTTCCATTTGGATGATTAATCGCTGTTTTTCCACCTATAGCACTATCATGTGCTAAAATAGTCGTTGGAATTTGATAAAATGGGATACCTCTCATAAAAGTTGCTGCCACAAAACCCGTTAAATCTCCAACAGCGCCTCCACCTAGAGCAAATAAAATACTATTTCTTGAACAATTTTCTTGCAGGAGAAACGTTTGGACATTGAAATATGATTCGAACGTTTTACATGCTTCTCCATTAGGTACAAGATGAATTTTAAAAGGAAATGTAAAATTTTGTTGAAAATAAATTTTATGCAAATTCCAAACGTTTTCATCCGAAATAACAACGATTTGATCTGCTTTTTGAAAGGCGTCTATATTTCTTTCGCAAAACCCATGTAGAATATTTTCTCCTAAATGAACTTCATAGCTAGAGTCTTTCGTTTTTACTGGGATAATCATACACTAAAACCCCTTTGTATAAGTTCGATGTCTTTCTATATCTGCTTTCAATGTTTCAATCTGATCCCCGTTAAACGTGTCTAAAACAGCTGCCGCTATTTCCCAAGCAATGACTGCTTCTGCAACAACTGATGCTGCTGGTACCGCACAGCTATCTGAACGTTCTATACTAGCTTTAAATGGTTCCTTCGTTTCAATATCAACGCTTTGTAATGGCTTATAAAGTGTTGGAATTGGTTTCATAACGCCTCTCACAACGATTGGCATTCCAGTAGACATTCCACCTTCTAAACCACCTAGACGATTAGTATCACGAGTATAACCATCTTCTTTATTCCAAGAGATTTGGTCATGCACTTGACTTCCGAATAAATTCGCCATTTCAAATCCTAAACCAACCTCTACACCTTTAAACGCATTAATACTCATCATTGCCATTGCTAGTTTTCCATCTAACTTACGGTCATAGTGAACATAGCTTCCAACCCCTGCAGGCATACCTGTAACAATTACTTCTACTACGCCACCAATTGTATCGCCAGCTTTTTTTGCATAATCAATCGCTTCCACCATCTTCGCTGAAGCTATTGGATCTAAACAATATACTGGATCTGCTTCTACAATATCTCGAATTTCTTCAATGGACTTTCCACTCGCTAAATTTAAGTCAGCTTCAATGCCCCCTATTTTGGTTACATGAGCTACTATTGAAATACCTAATTGTTTTAGCAACTGCTTAGCGACTGCTCCAACTGCCACACGGACAGTAGTTTCCCTTGCAGAAGAACGTTCCAGTACATTACGTAAATCACGGTGCCCGTATTTCATACCACCAACCAAATCGGCATGACCTGGTCTTGGTCTTGCAATTTGTCTTTTAATATCTTCTGGATCAATTTCTTCCCCAAGTGGTTCAATTCTCATAATATTCGTCCAATGCTTCCAATCATCATTGTTCACAACAAGACAAACTGGAGATCCTAATGATTTTCCATGACGGACACCCGCTGTGATAGCTACCGTATCTTTTTCAATCTGCATTCGTCGCCCTCTACCATGCCCACCTTGTCGACGCTTTAACTCTTTATTAATCTGTTCACTAGTGATTTCTAATTGTGCGGGTAACCCTTCAATAATTGCTGTTAGTTGTGGTCCATGTGACTCACCTGCTGTTAAATAACGCACAACACTTTCCCCCTTCAACTCGCTAAAGTATTTGTTTTCAACTATATCATAAAATCAGTTTTAAAGTATAGAAGAAAACTGCCCAAAATTTTCATTGGACAGTTTTATTTTTTGCGGTAAAAAAATGTGTCTTCTATCTCAAATCCAAATTTACCAGGATTAAATATTTGTTCGGTACTTCCGACAAAGAGAATTCCACCTGAACGCAGGGAATTACTAAAGTTTTGATAAATTTGATCTTTTGCTTCTTCTGTGAAATAAATCATTACATTACGACAAATAATTAAATCGTAATTTTTATCGTATGTATCTTTCAATAAATTATGCTTTTTAAAATTAGCCGTCTTTTTAATCGCATCTTCCACTTTATAAAACTGGCCTTGTTTCTCAAAATACTTAATTTTCATCTCATTAGGTACTTCTGCAAGTGAACGTTCGGGATATATCCCAACTTTGGCCCTATGTATTGCATTTTCATCTAAATCTGTTGCATGCACAGAGATTTGAGAAAGAGGAAGATAATTCGATAATACCATAGCAGTTGTATATGGTTCTTCACCTGTAGAACATGCAGCACTCCAGATCTTCAATCGTTTATTTTCAGCTAATAGTTTAGGAAATATTTTATTTTGCAAAACTTCCCAACGCTTTCCATTGCGGTAAAACTCGGATACATTAATCGTCATTCGATCTAAAAACTCGTTCAATAAGTCTCTATCATGATCAAGCGCATTAAAAAATTCGACAAAGTTTTTATATCCTTTTTTTTCATATAGCGAAGTAAGTCGGCGTTTCATCTGTGCTTCTTTATATGCAGCAAGATCAATACCTGTTTTATGTTTGATAGATTCCACAAATTTTATGTAGTCTGGCACAATAACATCGTTCCTTTCAAAATACCTATAATAAAGTATATCGTATTCTGAACATTTAGGACATAAGAAATACACTTGAATTTACATGCACACCCCTAGATGCAGATTTTTTCTCTCACATTTGGTCTTCGCTTGTTTTATTTTCATTGAAAAAATTGCAGTCATCCTTTATCTGAATCTTATTCTTCAACATTTCTTGAGCGCTCTGAACTAAACATCCGCTACACTATTATCGTGGGAAAGGAAAAGGATCGTGAAGTGACTGCGTCACTTCACGATCCTTTTTTTCTGTAATCTTGTGGAGGATGTTTGTCCGTCGCTCTCTTGAAATGTGTAAAGACATTGTGCATTAGATTTGGTTAATGAGAGATTAGATGCTTTCCTATTCTTTAAGAAACGGACGAAGATACAATTTCGTCCGCTCAGCGCTTCTTTATAAATGGATACTAACTATTTTTCTCAAATTCCACAGGGTACAGGTATTATTAAGTTTAAATGCTCAACTAAAAAGTTAAAAACTGTCATAGAGCGACTAATTGTAAGGTGAAAGCTACAGATTCTACACTGAGAGCAACAAAATCCTTGAAGAAAGCAACCAATTTTATCGCGAAAGCAACCATATCTCTATATAAAGAGTTAACTTTATGTGAGATGGCACAAATCAATGTTAGACAATCCAGTGAAACTAAAAACACAATGAACACGGTATTTTATATACTTAATCTATAAGAAAAACTCAAGCGTCCCTTAAGTGCATCTTGTCTTCTCTATTTCTAGAGTGCTTTGGACGAAACATTGGCTACACTATTACCGTTAGCGTTATGGAAAGAAAAATATATATCCAGTCATCAATTTATTTATCCGGCCATATTTTTTCTATCCGGTCACAACACGAAATCCCCATTCGTATAATTTGTAGCCTTTTTCGACAAAAAAATGACAGTCAAATAGGAATAATTTGACTGTCATTTCAGAGATTTATTAATTAACTAATGGCAACTGTGCCTGTTTTTCGATTAGTTAATCCAGTTGTTAGCGTCTTTTGCGTAAGCTACTAATTCTTCTTGTTTAAAGAATAAGCCGATTTCACGTTCAGCGCTTTCAAGTGAGTCAGAACCGTGGATAATGTTTTTCCCAACAGTTACTGCGAAGTCTCCGCGGATTGTTCCTGGAGCTGATTCTTTTGGATTTGTAGCACCCATCATAAGACGAGCTGTTGAAATAACGTTTTCACCTTCCCAAACCATTGCAAAAACTGGTCCAGAAGTGATGAATTCTACTAATTCACCGAAGAATGGGCGTTCTTTATGTTCACCGTAATGTTCTTCTGCTAATTCAGTTGGAATTTGCATTAATTTTGCTCCAACTAATTGATATCCTTTTTTCTCAAAACGGTTTACGATTTCACCGATTAGGTTACGTTGTACGCCATCAGGTTTTACCATTAAAAATGTTTTTTCCATGAATAACACTCCTTCAACTATATAAGGGGATAATTTCTAATTTCTCCACCGTTACAAATAATATCACTATCATGCACTATTTTCAAATTAAATTCTATCTAAGTTACACTTATTCATATATTCGATCGCATCGCTGCAATAAGATTCAAATTTCATAAAGTCAAAACTTACGTTTGCTCATAAATAAAGCAATATTTTGTAACGACTTTTTCGCAGAGTTAGTTGGCAATTGCTTCACTTCATTTAATGCCTTTTGCAAATACATATTACTTACTTGTTTGGCATGGTTAATGGCGTCGGAATTACGGATTTCCGTTAATAGCTGTTGCTTGTTGTTTTCTGAAATACTACCATCTAGCATTTCCTTTAATAAAGGAGCGATAGCTGGTTCATTTTTGACATAAAGAACGGGTAAAGTTATATTACCTTGCAATAAATCACTTCCAGCTGGTTTTCCAAGCTGCTCATCTGTCGAAGTAATGTCTAATATATCATCAATGATTTGAAAAGACATACCTACATAATAACCAAATCGCTTTAAGTGTCTAATCGTTTTTTCATCTGCCCCAGAGGCAATTGCACCTAAAGCACAACTTGCTGAAATTAGAATGGCAGTTTTCCGCTTTATCCGTCTTAAATAATCTCGAACAGTTTGATCTATTAAATGCTTATCTTCAATTTGTAATATTTCACCAATACAAAGTTCTACCATCGTATGAGATAACACTTCATGTGCATATGTATTTTCTAACACTGTTATGTATTCAATCGCTCTAGCAAAGAGAAAATCTCCCGTATACATCGCTACTCGATTATTCCACTGAGTTTTTACTGTTTCTCTACCTCTTCTTGTTTCCGCGTCGTCTATTACATCATCATGTACAAGTGAGGCCATATGAATAAGTTCAACAGGCACAGCAACATTTTTTATAGAGTCAATTGAATAATCGCCAAACTTTGCTGAAAGTAAGACAAAAACAGGACGAATTCGCTTTCCTCCAGCAAGAAGTAAATGAAGAGAAGCCTCATTTAATAAGTGAGAAGAAGAATTCACTGCAGTTGCTAGTTCTTTTTCGATGACATCTAAATCCGATTTTAAATCGGAATAAAGTAATTTCAACTTCATCTTATCCACAGATAATACCTTCTCCCACTCAAATATCTTTCTTAAAACCAATATGCCTCGCTGCTGCTCCACCACTATAAGGCTTATTTGATACTTTTTTCAAACCAACTTCTTCGAATAACTGGGACAACGTTTCTCTATTTGGAAAGTCCTTTGCTGATTCTTGAAGCCACGAATATTCTTTGTAGCTTTTCGCAAAAAGTTTTCCGAACAAAGGCATTACATAACGGAAATAAAAGCGGAAGCCAACATTAAATAATTTAGAATCTGGTTGCGAAGTTTCTAAACAAACGACCATACCACCCGGTTTCGCAACACGTTTCATTTCTTCCAGCACTTGTTTATAATCTGGAACATTTCGTAGCCCAAAACCAATAGTCACATAATCAAATGAACTATCTTCAAAAGGTAACTCCATTGCATTCCCTTGTACCAGTTCAATTTGAGCAATATTTTTTACTTTCTCTTTTCCTACATTTAACATATTTTTACTAAAATCTAATCCAACAACTTTTCCGGTTGGACCTGCCGCTTCTGCTAAAGCAATTGTCCAATCAGCCGTACCACAGCAAACGTCAAGTGCTGTACTTCCCTTTTTCACCTGCATTGCTTTCATCGTGTCGGTACGCCATTTTATATGTTGCTGAAAACTAATGACCGAATTCATCGAATCATAGTTATCTGAAATACTTTCGAAAACTTCGTGTACATATTGTTCTTTTGATTTTCCCACGTTTACCCTTCTCTCAACTGCTTTTCCAGTGAATGGTTGCTCACTCGCTCTAAAATCGCATCTTTCAAGGATTCATTTAATAAGTTTGACGAACGAACGTCTTGCACTAGTGTTAGTTCAATTTTTTCAATTTCAAGGCGCAGTGTGTCCATATTCGATTGAAGTATTTTAGATTTACTTATATAAAATGTTTTTTCATTATTTTCGAAGGCAACTAACTCTTTTTTTAACGCTGCTAGTAATAATGCTTCATTCATAATATACACATACTCATGATAAGCGTAGTATTCTAAAAATCGTTCGATTGGTTTACTTTCGATTAGTTGAATCGATTGAATTAATTCTTCCAGTGTGTAATCTTCTAGATCATAAAATCTAGACTTATGCTCTGTAATGATAGCAACGCTATTAGACAATAGTTGGATTAAATCTATTTTATTTTCACTAGCCAAAAGTTGGTAATATCTACCACTATAATAATCTCCCGCTAGCACTTGTAGTTGTTGTGATTTAGCCGTCGCATTTTCTTCCTTCACTAAATCGTGTGCAGCAAGAGCAGAAAAAATAAGGGAAACGGCGATTGCAGAAACCTCTACCGAATTATCCCAATCTTCCTCATTAAGAAATGGTAAAATTGTGAAAAATAAACGATCTTCATCAATTACAGGTATCCCGGTGTATTTTTGCAAAGTGCTTTGTTGAAGTTGCATAAGAATATTCTTTTTATAGGTTTCAACATGTTGTAATATCAATGCTTCGTTCATACACTTTACTCCATTTCTCAGCTGCGGTTAATCTTCTATATAGTTTACTACATTTTTTTGGAATCACTTTGAATCACGCCATTAGCTGTTTGAATAGACGCTTTTCCTCTAATTTTCATTGCTGAAGTATGTTCTGTAAATTGAGCAATCATTACTTCACCTGTATCTAATTTTTCAGAATGATGGAATTTAGTATCTGTACCACGAGTCAATCCGATTACATGTACACCATCTTCTTCTGCTTTGATTACGATAAAATCTGAACTAGACATTTTAAAGTCTCCTTTGTTCGAAGTCTTTTTTTATCATACCATATTCTTGTCCATTCATCCAAAGCAGTTAACTCATCTGAATGAAAGATAAGATTTCGGAACGTTTTATATCATCCGTTTCTAATATACCCCGTGCAACAGCAGTAACGGTTTTTGAACCCGGTTTTTTTATACCTCGCATTGTCATACACATATGCTCCGCTTCCACTACAACATAAACACCATGAGGGTTTAACATTTCCATTATATCATCTGCAACTGTAGATGTAATTCTCTCTTGAAGTTGAGGACGTTTCGCGGTTGTTTCTACCGCTCTTGCAAGTTTACTCAGCCCCGTCACAACTCCATTTCGTGGAATATAGGCAACATGTGCTTTACCGTAAAATGGCACTAGATGATGCTCACACATCGAATAGAATGGTATATCTTTTACTAACACTAGCTCTTCATGCTCTTCGTTAAAAACAGTTTGAAAATATTCTTTTGGATCCTGATGCAATCCCTCAAACATTTCCGCATACATCTTAGCTACTCTTTTCGGTGTATCCAGTAAACCTTCTCTAAAAGGATTTTCACCCACTGCTTCTAGTATCATCTTCACTGCTTCTTCTATTTTTTCTAAATCGACATTTTTCATTTTTGTTATACCTCCTAAAACAACATCGTAATCATAAGAATCTTAGCATACGATTCAAAGATAATAAATATTTTTCAATTATGTATATTTATCATTTCTTTTCTGTCATTGCCAAAAAGAAAAGAACGGCTACCAAGAAGATAGCTTCAAGGTAACCGTTCTATGTACGACAACATCAGTTATTTAACTGCGTCTTTAAGCGCTTTACCTGGTTTGAAAGCAGGTACCTTGCTTGCAGCGATGTCGATTTCTTTACCTGTTTGAGGATTACGTCCTTTACGTGCAGCACGTTCACGTACCTCAAAGTTACCAAAACCGATTAATTGAACTTTTTCACCATCTGCAAGAGCAGTTTGAATTGATTCAAATACAGCTTCAACTGCTTTAGAAGCATCTTTCTTAGAAAGATCTGTAGCTTCAGCAACAGAGTTCACTAATTCTGTTTTATTCATAACATTCACCTCCTCTCAAAGGAAGATAGCTTTAATCCTGTAAAAAGAGTATCACAACCAAAAAGGCTTCGCAACACTATTTGCATGTGTTTAGGGAACTTTAAGCAAAAAATGACGAATTTAATGAAATAACGGGACTTTTCGCATAGACGCGAAAAGCCCCGTTCCAAATAATTAGGTTATCTTTTTAAATTTTCTGCATATTACCCACAACTTCATCTACCTTTGTTCAAGGAAGACATGGCCTAATTATTTCATGTTTTTAAATCAAAAAATCCATTATTAACCATTTTACAGAATGAACGTTATTAAACCTCTATCTCCTTCGTTTACCATTCTTTCAATCGTTTCACGCATTCTTTTTTTCGCAAGTACTGATACATTTTCTGTTTTATAACGCAAGCTTTCTTTCATTACTTCGACTAGGGAAGTACCAAAAACTTGTGTTTGCCACAATGCATCTCGATCATGCAAATAGCCGTGTTTTAAATCTTTTAGCAGCTGCTGACTATGAAATTCAGAACCGATTAAAGGAGCAAATTCCGCTTCCATATCTACTCGAATTATATGCAGAGATGCTGCTTTTGCTTTTAAACTGACTCCATAAAAATTATTTTGTTTAATAATTTCGGGTGCAGAAGGTTGGAAATCATGAATTGTCGGAAGGGATACCCCGTATCCATGTTTTTTGGCCGCCTCTAATGCTTCTGAAAATTTGTTATAAGCTTTTTTTGCAGTAGAAGCTTCTTTTACAAATAAAAGCCAATCTTTTTTTGATTGAATCGGCTCTTCTAACCATTCATCACATACTTCTTGAAACACTTCTGGTTTTAGGCCAATTTGAATGCAAGCAGAGCCTCGTCCGGGGTTCGCTTCTACTACATCTGCTGATTGTATGAATGGAACTTGTTTAAATCTAGCAGCAAGCTCTTTTACATCTTTCATTTTAGAAACAATTTGAAGCCATTCTTGCAACGAAGAGGTGATTGCATTGTTAACGAAATGATCCGGCTCTAAGACATCGGTCCAATCTGGTTTAACAAGTTCAATATCTGTAATAGGGAATTCATAAAGTGCCTGTTGGAGTATGTATTGAATTTCCTCTGCAGTCATTCGATCCACGGCTACTGCAATTACAGGTACTTCATGTTCTTTTTGTAACTCATCACATAAATGAATCGTATCAGCGTGACCAGGCATTTTACTATTTAAAACGATGACAAATGGTTTACCAATTTCTTTTAATTGAGCAATAATCTGTTGTTCTGCATTTTCTGCCGCTTTTCTCGGAATATTATTCACCGAGCCATCAGTAGTTACAACTATCCCAATAGTAGAGTGATCACGTATTACTTTGTCTGTTCCGATTCTTGCAGCTTCTTCAAATGGAATGGCTTCACTATGCCAAGGTGTATGCACTAGTTTTTGCCCTTCTTCTCCTGAATGGGTTTTTATGCCATCAATCATGTACCCTACACAATCTACTAACCTAATTTGTAATCGTAATTGTTCTTCTCCGAGATAAATATTTGTTCCGTGTGCAGGAACAAATTTCGGCTCAGCCGTCATAATGACGTTTCCAGGTGAACTTTGCGGAAGTTCATCTTGTGCTCGCAATCTCTCTGATTCCTCTTTTATATTAGGAATAACAACTAGCTCCATTACTCGTTTCACAAAAGTAGATTTACCAACTCGAACAGGCCCTACAACTCCAATATACACATCTCCATTAGTACGCTCTGCTATTTGTTCATAAAGTTTATTTGACATGGATACTCTCCTTTCTTCGCAGTTTAATATATGCACAAAAAAAACGTTTCATGCATAACGCATGAAACGTTCAATCGTTTATTTTGACAACATAAAAATTGGTTCGTTCTTTTCATTTACGGTATATGGAAGTGAATAGGCAGGAACAATAGCAAAGTTATCCGTGAGTAGGTGGCGAATATCCTCTCCAGGTTTTACTTTTGTTTGATTGTCCTGAAGCATTCGATTTAGTTCAATAGAGTAATCCACATACATTTTCCCGTCACCTGTTGCTACTAAAGGCAACTGTGTATCCGAATAAGGGCTTTGAACCGACAACTCACTTTTGTATCCCATCTTTTTATAATCGAGCTTATACACACCTTCTGCAATGATTTCTGCGATAGGGCCATAACCATTAATGCCTTTACGATAGTTAATATCACGTAGGGTGTCGGCAATACGTAAATCTACCAACTTAACCGTTGGATTCTCTTCTACGTCCATAAGTACGTATTGATAAATACCACCAGCTTCATATGAGTTAGCTGGTGACTTACCTATATATCTTGGAACAATTTTTGTAAAATCAATGGGATACTTAATATATTGATCTGTTTCCATATCTCGAGTTTTAATCGGTAATAATCCACCAGAGTCTTCTCTAAAGCTATTGACGGCATTTTGAACGACCATTAACTGATCTTCATATGGCAATAAATTTTCGGGCTGTTGTCCACTTTTATAGCCACAACCGGTTAAAACTAGTATTCCTAAAAGAATAGTAGTTAAAAGTTTTATGTTTTTCATCCTAATCTCCTTACTAAGCTTTTGTTGGATTAAAGATAATATATACCATCGTGATAAAGCCTATAAACAACAATATGTACGCAATCAAACCAAATATAGCTTTTAAGAATCTATTATTAAACTTCGTTTTAACAAAGAACATAAACAACATAGCTAAAAATAAACTTCCCATAGAACCAAATGAGATCCACATTTTTTCCATAGATGATATTAATAACATGGGTTATCCCCTACTTTCTAAGACTTAGAAGTATCACACATAAAAAAAGAGTTGCAATTTGTACAACCCATTTTAATGTGGATATAACTATATATTTTGGAAGGAGTTTTCAGATTATTGGAAAACGCTTAGCAAATTGCGGACAGTAAGTTCCCTTTGTAAAGGACAAATACCTATCTATAAATGCAAGCGTTTAACATCAATCTGATCGTTTAAAATGTTTTATAATCCTCTAACTCATGTTTTTTCGTACGAATCATAAGGATGTCTACAGCTTCTTTAGGATTAACATGTTCGAACAAAACAGAATAAAGTGCTTCAGTTATTGGCATACTTACTTGCTGTTTTTGAGCGAGTTGGTAGGCGGCCTGCGTTGTACGTACTCCTTCTACTACCATTCCCACCTCGTCTAGAACATTTTTCAATGTAGCACCTTTTCCAAGCAAATTCCCAGCTTTCCAGTTTCGTGAGTGAACACTTGTACAGGTCGCTATTAAATCCCCCATACCTGTTAAACCTGAAAAAGTATAGGCTTTGGCACCTAAACTAATACCTAGTCTCGAAATTTCAGCTAAACCTCTCGTAATAAGTGCAGCTTTTGCATTATCACCGTAACCTAATCCATCTACGATACCTGCTGCAAGTCCAATCACGTTTTTCAGTGCTGCTCCTATTTCTACTCCAATAACATCATCATTCGTATAAACCCGAAAAGAATTATTCATAAATAAATCTTGTACTTTTTTTGCGGCCTCTAGTTTCTCACTAGCAGCAGTAATGGTTGTTGGGTGATGTAATACAACCTCCTCCGCATGGCTTGGTCCAGATAAGACCACAATTGCTTCAACCAAATTAGAGGGTAATTCTTCTTCGATCATTTCCGAAATTCGCTTTAGTGAATTTGGTTCGATTCCTTTAGAAACATGTACAAATAATTTTTTTTCTTTCAGAAGCGCTCTCATCTGTTGGCAAACTTCTCTAATTGCTTTCGTAGGAACGGCAAGAATAATGGTAGTGGCATGATCAATAGCTCTTTCAAAGTCACTTGTAGCATTTAAATTACTTGGTAATACTATATTTGGTAAATACCGTTTGTTTGTATGGTCAATATCAATTTCGATTGCTTGGTCCTCTCGATGAGACCATAGAAGGCAATCATGATTGTTATTAGCTAGAACCATGGCAAGAGCCGTACCCCAGCTACCCGCTCCAAGCACAGTTATTTTCTCCATATAAATACGCCCCTTAAAACTACATAATTAAGTTCTTGCACGAGTAATGATTCGGATCGGAGTCCCCTCAAAATCAAATGATTCACGAATACGGTTTTCTAAAAATCGTTCGTAGGAAAAATGCATCATTTCAGGTTCATTGACAAACACAACAAATGTTGGCGGTTTAATGGCAACTTGAGTCGCATAATAAATACGCAATTTTTTCCCTTTATCTGTTGGAGCCGGGTTACGTGCAACAGAATCCTCAATTACTTCATTCAATACAGAAGATTGAACGCGAAGTGCATGATTCTCACTCACTCTGTTAATAACTGGTAGAACAGCATGAACTCGTTGTTTCGTTTTCGCCGAAACAAAAACAATTGGTGCGTAATCCAAAAACTGAAAATGCTTACGGATGGATTTTGTCATTTCATTCATCGTTTTATCATCTTTTTCAATTGCATCCCATTTATTCATCACAATAATAACAGCTTTACCAGCTTCATGTGCATAGCCTGCAATTTTCTTATCTTGCTCTTGGATACCCTCTTCTGCATTTAACACAACTAAAACAACGTCGGAACGTTCGATCGCCTTTAAAGCACGAAGGACACTGTATTTCTCCGTTGTTTCGTAAACTTTTCCTTTTTTACGCATTCCCGCTGTATCAATCATCACATATTCTTGTCCATCAAAAGAATATTCTGTGTCAATCGCATCTCTTGTTGTACCAGCAATTTCACTTACAATTACTCGATCATGTCCTAAGAATGCGTTAATAAGAGAGGATTTTCCTACATTAGGTCTTCCGATTAAAGAAAACTTAATCACTTCTTCTCCATAATCTTCATCATTTGGCTCTGGAAAGTTTTTAGCAACTTCATCCAGTAAATCACCAAGTCCTAGTCCATGTGAACCCGAGATTGGAAATGGCTCTCCCATTCCAAGCGAATAGAAATCGTAAATCATTTCTTTCATATCGGGATTATCGATTTTATTGACCGCTAATACAATAGGTTTTTTCGTTTTGTATAAAATTTTTGCTACGTATTCATCTGCACTCGTAATTCCTTCACGGCCATTTGTCAAAAATATGATGACATCTGCTTCGTCCATAGCAATTTCAGCTTGTTGCTTAATTTGCTCTAAAAAAGGCTCATCACTTAACTCAATACCACCTGTATCGATAATATTAAATTCGTGTGTCAACCAATCTGCTGAACTATATATACGATCACGCGTTATTCCAGGAATATCTTCAACTATGGATACACGTTCTCCTACGATACGATTAAAAATTGTTGATTTGCCCACATTTGGCCTACCAACGATTGCTACTACTGGTTTTGTCATTACTTATTCATCCTTCCAACTTCGTCTATTTTGTATTATACAACAAAATGACAAAAACAGGCGACTTTATCAAATCGCCCGTATTTTTATTATATTCAGTTTTTATTTGTAAAGTTTTTTAACTTGTCTCCTAAAACATCACTAATGGAGAAGCCTTTAGACTCTTCTGGCAGTTGATAATCTTCTAGATTATAGTCATTTTCGTTTTCGATTAAATCCTTTATGCTTAAAGATAAACGTTTATCAGCACTGTTTACATCCAGCACTTTTACTTGGACTTCTTCGCCTTCTTTAAGTACTTCATGTGGGGTTGAAATATGTTTATGCGCAATTTGAGATATATGCACAAGTCCTTCTATGCCTGGAAATACTTCTACGAAAGCACCATAAGAAACAATACGTCTAATAGTTCCTGCCAATATCGAGCCTTTAGTCGCTTTATTTTCAATATCTGTCCATGGTCCAGGTAACGTATCTTTAATAGATAAAGAAATTCTTTCGGAATCTCTGTCTACAGATAATACTTTTACATTTACTTCTTGTCCCTCCGATAACATATCTCCAACATTTTCTAAGTGATCGTGGGATATTTGGGAAATATGAACAAGGCCATCCACGCCACCAATATCTACAAAAGCACCGAATGATGCTATTCGCTGAACAATTCCAGTTAATATTTCTCCACTATGAATAGTTTCAAGGGTTTTTTGTTTACTTACAGCTTTTTCATCTTCTAAAACTGCTTTATGGGAAAGGATTAAGCGATTTTTATCTTTTTCAAATTCTACGATTTTAAATGTTAATACCTTTCCTTTGTAATCTTCAAAGGATTCAACGAAATAGTCTTCAATTAATGAAGCAGGGATGAAACCACGCACACCCAAATCTACTACTAATCCGCCTTTCACAACTTCTTTTACTTCAGTTTCAATAATTTCACCTGATTGGAATTGTTTTTCCAAATGGTCCCATGCTTTTTCAGCATCGACTTTTCGTTTGGAAAGTACAAAATTAGCTTCTTCCATTTTTGTAATCATCAATTCCAGTTCGTCACCGATGGAAACGGCGTCGGATGCTTTTTCAATATGCAAGCTAGATAGTTCGCTAATCGGAACTATACCATCAAAAGGTGCACCTTCAATTGTTACGATTGCCGATTTCTCATCTACTTGCGCAACCGTCGCTTTCACTAGATCTCCTTCTTTAAACTCATGTGTGTCGACTAAGTTCATTTCTTCTGACATATGATATCCTCCTTCACAACGTCTCAAGTCTATTTTATGCGAACTAGCACAGAAATACAAAAGGTAGCCCTTATCAAACGAAAAAGAATTGATTATTTTGATTTTTTATATTGATCCAGTAGTTGACCGATGTTAGTCATTATGACTTCCGTTACTTCGTCTGCCGAAGCTTTTCGATCTCGATATGGTTGTATATCAATCATCTCTCCAAATACTATTTTCAGTTTTCTAAATGGCTTATATGGTCCTATAATTGCACAAGGAACAATATTGGCTTCTCCTCTAAGTGCAAAGAATCCAGCTCCGCTAAAACCTTTTCCCAAGGTTCCATCCTTACTTCTTGTTCCTTCTGGAAAAAGACCTACTACTTCCCCATCCTTTAAAAGTTTTATGGCACGGCGAAGGGCATCACGATCACTCATTCCTCTTTTAACAGGAAAAGCATTAACTCCTGGAAGAATACTTTTTAAAATAGGAATATGAAATAATTCTTCTTTTGCCATAAAATTCACGGGTCTTGGCGCATTAATTCCGACAACTGGAGGATCTAACGCATTTATATGATTTGAACATAAGAGAATGCCTCCCTCTTTTGGAAAATTCTCTGCACCGATTACTTCAAATCGATAAATCGGCTTTAACGCGGCATACACGACTGTTTTCGCAAATGAATAGAGATTCATATTATCTCATCCTTTCTTTTGCAAGTTGCATAATTTTCTCAGATACTTCTTCAATAGTGAGAGATGTCGTATCAATAAATATTGCATCTTCTGCTTTTATTAATGGAGAAGCTGCTCGTTCGCTATCCATTTTATCTCGAAGAGCTATTTCTTCTATTAGTTCTTCTAAGCTCGTTGAAATTCCTCTTTTTTGATTTTCTAGGAATCGTCTTCTTGCTCGCTCTTCTACACTTGCTGACATGAATATTTTTAGCTCTGCATTTGTTAATACATGCGTCCCAATATCTCGACCATCCATTACAATACTTCCGTTTTTCCCCATTTCAAGTTGTCTTAATACCATTTCTTTTCTTAAATCTGCATGCGCGGCAACCTCTGAAACAGAAGCTGTTACTTCTTTGGAGCGAATTTCATCTGTTACTTCTTGATTATCTAAAAAAACTAGTTGACCTTTTGGAGAAGGCTTCAACTCAATAGATGTTTTATTTAATATATTCGTTAATTTTTCTCCGTCTTGCAAATCTATGTTTGATTGAATCGCTTTATACGTTATCGCTCGATACATTGCTCCTGTATCTACATATGTATATCCGAGTAACTCTGCAGCTTTTTTAGCAATCGTGCTTTTTCCTGCCGCCGCAGGACCATCAATAGCGATTTGAATTTGTTTTGTCATATTGTAGCCTCCACTCTATTCGAGTATATTTTATCATAAAACCATCCGTAAAAAAAAAGCCTGTATTCACAGACTTTTCATTCATTTCTTTTTTCTTAAAAACAATTGACGTTCAAAACAAAAACGGACAATTTGTTGTTTGTCTAAATCATCGGTATCTGTAAACTGCAAGGATGCTAATTTTTGTTGACCTCTATCCCAAATTCGGACAACAGCTGCTGTAGTGGTTACATATTTTATATCCCCATTATTAAATGCTAAAGGGATCAACATGGAGATTTCGTCTCCTTCTTTAAATTTAACTTCGCGATTCAAAATTATTGCCGATCCTCCAGCACTGATATCATCTGCTACAAATTGATATTTATCATCTTCAAATTGAACAGAAATGTCTAATGAAGTAGACACTCGCACAAAGTCTCTTCTTTGAATTTTAATAACTTCTGAGTCCCCTGGATACGAAAGCTTAATCATCGGTATTTGACCTTGTCGCTTAGCTAACACTTCTGTGTGAAAAGCAAACGCAGATGTAGATTCCTCTACATAAGAAACACGAAGTTGAGTCCCTTCCATTAAAAAAACCGTCTTATTTGAGATTGTGTCAATTGGATAATCAATAAAAATAAATTGCTCGTCTAAATCCACTACTTTACAACGATATTTCTCTACTTTTTCTACAAAAGTAGGTTCTAATATCAGAATGGTCCCTAGTTTAATTTTCATACACATTACCTCTTTAAGTGTGATTATAGTTCTATTATGACACTTAAAGTATTTTATTTCTATAAAATTATTTTAACAAACGCTTGCACATTTCTTATGGCAGTTTTTCTGCTTGTAGAATTTCATGATTTTCTGTATCTATATAAATCTTATAGGTGCCAATGGAATCATTTCTTGTTAGTATTTCATATGCCAGTCGCTGTTGCAGCTCCTTATTTTCTACAAAACACAATCTCTCCTCTTCGACAGAAAAGTCATCTGAAAATAACTCTTTATAGTTTAGAGGTTTAATTTCCTGAGGACCAATTTTTTCTTTTTGTATATACTCCATTGCATTTAAACCTAGTAATTCTCCATTATCTTTTGCTATTTTTAGCTGGATACCATCCGCATAGACAAGTGCTTTGTTTTCAGCTTCTACTCTTGCAAAAGATAAATGCCAAGCGATATGGTTTTCTCGAAAGTCAACCAATTCCGTATCTGCATAGTCAAAAGATTTCATATAGCTCTTTGCTTTTTCTTTCATCTGCTCAGCACTTATAGTAGTGTTTTCAAAAGGTCTTTCCATTAGAAATGATAATAAGTGTCCACCTTTTTTCGTAAAATCTGCGTAACCAATTCGTATACCTTTATGAAATTGTAAGTGATAAAAAGGATACGGAGCGTCATTAGAGCTTTCAGTAGTATGAATTGTCGCATCCTTTAATTCAGGAAATAGTTGAAAAAATTTTTGTTTTATTTGTTCTAGGCTCACTTCCGAATCTTCAATTTGTTGCAGGTCTTTCTTTTTTTGATGATCTGTTTCACTAGCTGTCATTGGAAAATCACTTTCTGTATATGCTTTCGCCGAATTTCCTAGTTGCTTCCAACTTTTTTCATTATCTTTATTTACTTTATTTAATACAAATGTATTCACTATATAATCTTTTTTTCCTTCATCTTTATTCGTAAAAGCCCACTGATTGGATAGTTCTCTTAAGTTATCTCTGGCAGATGTCATATTTTTTTGCCATTCTTCGATTGGTATTTTCCCCGTCTTCACAAGGGAAGCACCATTTCCAATTCTGCTTAAGTAATTCATCCATACAGTGGAAGTTTCGTGATCTATTGGTAGAGCCGAAATAGATGCACGTACATCGGAAGAAATTCTCCATACATCTTCTAAAGGTTTGTCTAGTGCCTCCCTATCTTTGAATAACAGCGTTTGATCAATGGAGTCACTTAATTTTGTCAATTTTTCAGAAGCTGTAGTTAATTGGTTGGAATATTGGATAGCAAGCGCATTTTCTAATCGGGTATTCTTACTTTGGATAGAAAAATGATACACCAGGAATATAACAGCGACAGAAGCAATGATCCATATATACTTTTTCATCTTATCTCCTTAAGAGCAAAAAATATGCTGTCCGATTGTTTTAATTTGTGGTCGTGACCAAATCCATTTACTAGTTGCGGTCTTTGGATTGAAATAATAGATAGCATTTTCTGAGGGATCCCACCCATTTAATGCATCTAGCACTGCTTCTTTTGCTCGTTCATTTGGCTCTAACCAAATTTGACCATCCGCTACTGCGGTAAAAGCTAATGGTTGGAAAATTACTTCAGAAATAGTATTAGGAAAATCAGGGTGCTCTACTCTATTCAAAATAACCGCAGCAACAGCTACTTGTCCTTCGTATGGTTCTCCTCTGGCTTCCCCATATACTGCATTTGCAAGAATTTTCAAGTCTTTTTCAGTATATTTCGGAGGAAGTTGCATTTTTGTACTTTCCGCTTTCTTATTTTTTACTTGTTTTCCTAGGTCTGTGCCTCCATAATAGGTAAAACTATTGCCTTTATTAATTTGTTCATGTACCCAAGCTTTGTTGAATTCGGAAGCACTCACAAGCTTTTTCTTGGTTGCTTCTCCAAGTAAGCCGTCTATTGGAAGCCCATATTTTTCTTGAAAGTTCCTTAATGCCCAATAGGTGCTATAGCCAAATTTCCCATCAATTTCACTCTTGTAATATCCAATGAATTGAAGTCTGGCTTGCAATTCAATCACATCATCACCAAAAGCTCCCCTCTCTAATATTTGAGTGGAGAAAGCTTGAGTAGATTGCTCCTGCGTAATAAATGTATAGCTAACCGTACAAAAGACCAAGCTAATAAGGATGTATTTTAATTGTTTCAAACGACATCTCTCCTTTATACATAGCTTGGATAAAAAATGCCCAAATATACAAAAAAAATCTAGCAATTAGCCAGATTTTTCTTTTGTTAAGTATTCATGTTGTTCAAATCTTTTAGTACGCGAAAAACTATGGGCTTTCTTTACGCGTGATAAGCCAAATAACCATAAAAATAACATAAATGGTACGATTAAAAGTAAATCAATTCCTTTAATAATTAGTATACTGTTATAAGCACAATGCAACATAAACGAGGCTAAAAATGCGTAGGCAATTTCATATTTGGCTAATTTGTCATTGGAAAATTTAGCTCTTCCTAAGTAATAACCCATCACGACACCAAATAAAGCATGACTTGAAACAGGAAGTAGTGCACGCAAGAAAGCCTCATCCATTCCAAAGTTCAATAAAAATAATATATTTTCGATGGTAGCAAATCCAAGCGAAACACTCGCTCCGTATAATATTCCGTCATAAGGATCATCAAACTCCACATGTTTGTAAATAGCCATAATTAAGATAAGCCATTTAAAAAATTCTTCTAATGCACTGGTTACTAAAACTTGATGAACAAAGATGGATGAAATCACTTTTTCTTCTTGTATTACATGTTGAATGAAAAGTATAGGAAAAGTTAGTATAGCGCCATATATAAATGTATGTAACAATAATTTTGAAGGTTCTTCTGCAATTTCTCTTCGTAAATAGAAATAACTTAAAAGCGCAAGAGCAGGAGCAATTGCAACGGAAAGTAGTATTAGCATATTTTTACTCCTTCCAATAAACTCAAATCCATTTTTGCGTATCCAAGTCTAAATTTTTATCGAGCTTGTTTCAACCTAACTCAGTAAGCACTGACCGAGGGTTTCTTTATTATAACATTATTTTTTAGATAATTTGTAAAAATTACGGAGGTATTAAATTGAAAACAATATTACTAATTCATACTGGTGGAACAATTTCCATGGAGGTCCACGCAGAAACAGGAGTAGTTATTCCTACAGAAAATAATCCCCTTGTTATTGAGGGAGTGAAATTAAAAGAACATGCAAATATAATAGAAATAGAAGCATTTAACTTACCTTCTCCTCACATTACACCAAGAGAAATGCTCATCTTGAAAGAGTTAATCGAAAGTTATACTCGCGAGCAAAAAATAGATGGAGTTGTCATTACACACGGAACGGATACTTTGGAAGAAACAGCTTATTTCTTAGACCTTTCTTTGGAAACAACCATCCCAATTGTCCTTACAGGTGCTATGCGTTCTTCCAATGAAATAGGATCAGACGGACTTTACAATTTGTTGTCTGCTGTAAAGGTTGCATGTTCAGAGGACGCAAAAGAAAAGGGTGTTCTCGTTGTTTTAAATGATGAGATACATACGGCAGAAAATGTAACCAAAACACACGCCAGTAATGTAAGCACTTTCCAGAGTCCGCAATACGGACCAATTGGTTTTATTTCCAAGTCAATTGTCCATTTTCATCACTCACCTAATCATCGTGCTGTTTTTCCTATTCAAAGTATTACGAAAAGAGTCGTACTATTTAAAGTATATGCAGGAATGGAACCGGATTTACTAGAAGCTTCTGTAAAGTTAGGTTATGACGGAATTGTATTGGAAGCACTAGGACAAGGAAACGTACCCCCAAGCCTCGTTCCAATTATTGAAGAAATCTTGAAAAAAGACATACCGATTGTGCTTGTTTCTAGGTGTTTTAATGGAATCGCACAAGATGTATATGGTTATGTTGGTGGTGGAAAAGGATTAAAAGAACAAGGAGTAATTTTCACTAAAGGTCTAAATGGACAAAAAGCAAGACTTGCCCTTCTTATTGCACTGAATCATTCAGATTCTAGAAAAGCAATGCAGGATATTTTTTCTATTTAAGAAAGTTGTAAGCACTTTTGGCTATCTTGGAAGGCAACTGGAGATTTGAAGCAGTCTAATTTTACCACGGACGAAGGGGCTCTCGTATAGGCGATGGTTGCTCTCGGAAGAGGAAATTGCTCTCGTTTAGGGCGTCGTTGCTCTCGTATAGCTAGGGATTGCTCTCGGATCGGTCAATCGCTCTCGTTCCGGGAGTCGTTGCTCTCGTATTGGCGATGATTGCTCTCGTATAGCCAAGGATTGCTCTCGGAACAGGAGATTGCTCTCGTTCTCGGAGTCGTTGCTCTCGTATTGACGATGGTTGCTCTCGTATAGCCAAGGATTGCTCTCGGAACGGGAGATTGCTCTCGTTCTCGGAGTCGTTGCTCTCGTATAGCCGAGGATTGCTCTCGGAACGGGAGATTGCTCTCGTTCTCGGAGTCGTTGCTCTCGTATTGACGATGGTTGCTCTCGTATAGGCAGGGATTACGGTCAATCGCTCTCGTTCTGGGAGTCGGCGCTCTCGTATTGGGGATGGTTGCTCTCGTATAGGCAATGCGCAAGAAAAGCGAAAAGGCATTTAATTGCCTTTTCGCTTTCTTTCTATTTCTTGTGCAATTTGTCCACCATGAAAACGACCATTTTCAATGAAGATTTCATTTGCATTATTCCCTGCAGCAATTACTCCGGCGATAAAAACACCTTTTACGTTCGTTTCCATTGTTTCTTCGTTAAAAGATGGTCTTCCGGTCACAGAATCAATTTCTATTCCGATGTTGGCCAAAAAACTTTGATTGGGATGATAACCAGTCATGGCAAATACAAAATCATTGGCAACTTTAAATGCACCAGTTGGACCTTTTAAATAGACGAATTTTTCATCCACAGATAGAACCTCAGTATTAAAAAGCATATTAATTTCCTTGTTCCGAACAAGCCCTTCAAACTCTGGTAATATCCATGGTTTAATGCTAGGGGAATAGTCACTTCCCCGATATGCTACAATCACATTGGCTCCTGCTTTATTCAACTCTAAAGCGGCATCAATTGCAGAGTTTTTACCTCCGATAACTAACACATTTTGAGCAAAATAAGGATGACCTTCTTTAAAATAATGAAAGACTTTTGATAGTTCTTCTCCCGGTATGTCCATATAATTTGGTTGATCATAATAACCAGTTGCAATTATTACGTAATTTGCTAAGTAAGTTGCTTTCGAGGTAGTAACTAGAAACTTATTTTCTTTTTTCACAACATTGTTTACAAATTCATATTTATTTACGTGAAGTTTTTTTAACTTGGCAACTTCTCGATAATACACTAGGGCTTGATTTCTCTTTGGTTTTCGTTCTTCGACGATAAAGGGAACATCACCAATCGCTAATTTTTCACTTGTACTAAAAAACGTTTGATGAGTAGGATAATTATATATTGCATCTACAATGTTTCCTTTCTCAATGACCACATAATTTAACCCAAGTTCTTGAATTGAGATTGCAGCAGCTAACCCACATGGTCCTCCGCCAACAATAAGCACATCTACGTTTTGTTCCAACCTTAAAACTTCCTTCCACCATTTTAGAAATTATTTACTGTTGCTTTACCGAATAACGTTATAATATGACACTCTGATTTTGCTCCTAATCTTAACGGTACCCCTGTTGTACCAAATCCGTTGCTAATCAGTTCGGCACTATTTTCTTTTTCTCTAAACGCACCATTTTCGTAAATACCAAAAGGCCCAAAACGGATTTGTCCGCCATGAAGATGCCCAGCTAACAGTAGATGCGGTTGTGCTACTTTTTTCGCGTTATTAAAAAAAGCAGGTGCATGGGATACAAAAATAATAATCTCCTCATCTAATACATCCTGAAATGCATCATATATATTAACCCTACCATTAAATCCATCATTTATTCCAATAAGGCGAATGATAGATTGACTTGTTTTTAGGACGACAGATTTATTATTTAAGATACAAACTCCATATTTCTCTAGTATCGAATTTAATTGTGGTTCTCCTACTTCACGATCATTATTTCCGTAGACATAAAAAACCTTGCCTATTCTACATAACTGCAAGATATTATTTTCTGTCCTCTCTAAAGGCACTCCCTTTTCGGTTAAATCTCCCCCAATAATGACTATATCCACTCTTCCTAAAAGAGTATCAATCAATTTATTGGGTATTTTTCTACGATGAATATCTGAAATGAAAAATACACGGAATTGTTCCCCATCTTTCATTTCTCCTATATGCAAAGAATGTTCTTTCACGTTAATTTGAAAAGCCAGGATAAGCATATATAAGGGTGTTAAAATAATGCAGGTTATAATAAGTATAATGATATACGTCAAAAAAAAGCCTCCTACGAAACATAGAAAAAGACAGGGATTTCCCCCTGTCCAGTATAGCATGAAAAAATATTGAACTCATTATTCGTCTTTATCGATATGTAATACACGAAATCCAGACTTTTCAAAATCTCCAATTATACGATTCAATTTTTGATCATTATCTATCTTCAATACAATTCTACGAGCTATTTTATCTGTTTCGTCAAAAGTAACTAAGGAAATAACCGGTGTATGGTATTTCTTTAATATATCAGCTACTTTCAGAATACGCCCTTCCGATTCAACAGAGGTAAGCGCTATTCTTGTTCCTTTACTTTCCATACCAAATGCGCTTCGGAATTGTAAAATAGTGTCGTATCTAGTGACAATCCCAAGAAATTTCCCTTCATCTAAAACAGCAATGATTGGAAAATCATACAACTTTACTAATGCACTTTCAAAAACATCTTCTAATTGTACAAACGTGTCCTCTCTTACAACAATATCTCTAACGGTAGTTTGTTTTAAAAAGGTATCTCTATCTACATCGCTATAGAAAAATGCTTTGTACAAAAGATATTTATTAAACATTCCTTTATAGATACCATTCTCAAGTATCGGCAACGCATCAATCTCTTTTTCATCTAGTTGCTGTAAAGCATCCATTAATGAAGCATTCACATTCACGGTCAAACATTTTTCTTTTGGAATCATTACACTTTTAACAAACATATATACACCTCTTCCATTACAGATTAATGATATATATTCGACAAAGTTTGTGAATATCCTTCTTTTCTACAATTTTTTAAGGTAAAATAAGCTTTTGACCTGCTGAAATACTATCCGATTTTAATCCATTTGCAGCTTTAATTTTTTCAACTGCTTTAGGATCTTTATAATAATTGATAGCAATTCGGTAAAGCGTTTCATTTTTTTGTACGATATGTGTTTTAGCTTGGGAAACTTCTGTTGGTTTTGTTTCCACTTCTGTCTGTGAAGCTGTTTTAGTTTCTACTTCTGTTATTGGTTCTTCAGCTTTAGATTCTTCATCCGCTACCTTTTCAGGGGCTGTCACTACCGTATTTTGCTCTACTACTGTCTCAGAATCATTTTCTTCCTTATCTTCCTTGTTATTATTATCACCAGTATTAGAGATTGTTTTTTTTTCTAAAGTAACACCTTGATTCGTAACGTTTTCAACTTCCGCGGTGTAGAAAAATTGTACATAAATAAAAATACATATGGGTATTAAAATAAAAATAAAAAATAAGACAGGTATTAGTACGTTTTTAGATTTTTTCTTTGTTTTTTTAGCATAGCTCGTTCTTCTGCTTCTTCTGGGCTCATTCATTTCTTCCTCTAAGCCAATAGATTGCCTATGTTCATCTATTTTTTTTTGGTAATCATCTTGATTCATATTGTTCTAACTCCAATCATTCCTTCTTTTTACTATTTCTATTATGACGAATTTTGTTGAAAAAGTAAACTTCCCAATAGTAATACTAGTAAAGCAATTCATTTAGTCTATTTTTCCAATTTAGTTGTTTTTCCTCTTCCTTTTGTTCGGTTCTTTCTGTAAGCACATGATGAATGTCATAAGAACAAACAGTACAACAATTAATTGGCCGCTCGTTTAATTGTTCGTCAAAATTGTTTAATAATTGCTCTCTAATACACCGTTCATTTTGAAATAATGTAAACAATTTCTGTATTTCCATCCTTTTCTTTTGTTTGATTTCATAAAATAAATCTGTTGTTTCTTGTTCTGATAAAATTTCCTTCCAATAATTTAATATACGAGTTGTTGTTTCCGATAATTGAATTTGAACGTCATCGGTTTGGTAAACAAGTTTAATATCAGCTTCTTCAGGAAAATCCTGCATTGCAACGTAAAAAGCTTGTTCAACATCTGAATTAGTATAGACAAGTGAAGCTACGGACTGTTTACCATCCCTTGCAGCTCTTCCTATTTCTTGCATATAACTAGAGATGGATGTGGGTATATGATCGTGTATTATTTGTCGAATATTGTCTTTGTGTATACCCATCCCAAATGCATTAGTCGCACAAATCCAATCCAATTTCCCTTGTTGAAACTGTTGTTGGATCAACACTCGATCATCTTGCTCCATTTTCGCATGGTAAAAAGCAGCACGAATTCCTTTTTTTAGTAGCTCATCTGCATAGGACTCCGTTTTCTTACGTGATTGAGTATATAAAATACCCGGTCCATTAGTTGTCGTTATTCGACCTAAAATCCACGCTACTTTTTCTTTTTGATCAGCCAATTGTTTCACTTCGTATGCGATAGTGGGCCGATCTAACGAATGGACATATTCATATGGTTCTTTCATATGTAGTGTACGTTTGATCTCTTTTACAACTTTTTTAGTTGCAGTTGCCGTTAAAGCAAGGACACTCGTTTTAGGAAAAGTTTGAAGCCACGTGGAAATCCTTAAGTAATCTGGTCGGAAATCGAATCCCCATTGCGAAATACAATGGGCTTCGTCAGCTACTACATATGCTATTTGAATAGAGGAAAGCGCCCTGTTAAATCGGTCGTTTTGAAGCATTTCTGGAGAAGTGAAAATATATTTATAGGCGGATAAGTTTTGAAATACCATTTCTTTTTGTTCGAAAGATAAAAATGAATTTATCGCAACAACTCGTTTTTCTCCCATCATTTTTAGTTGTTCCACCTGATCTTGCATAAGTGACAATAATGGCGAAACAATTACAACTGCACCTTTCATGAGATAAGCTGGCAATTGAAATAATAATGATTTTCCCATCCCAGTTGGTAAAATAGCTATGACATCTTTCCCTTCAATCACTTGTTGGATGATTTCTTTTTGTCCATCTCGAAAAGAAGTATGACCGAATTTTTGTTTAAGTATTTCTGTCAACTTATCCATTCAACACTTCCCCTTTTGTAAGTGCAAGTCTTATTTGAAAAAAACTTAATTCTGGAAATTTCTCTCGAATCCTTTTTAATTTCTTCGTCTGTAATTCCTTAGATGTTTGTAACACCTTTTGTACTTGTTCTTCATTAATAAAAGAGGTTATTGGAAAATCATGTTTTATTGAAACTATTTCGATTATATGATCTTCTATCGTATTTATTTTTAAAAATCGCATTTCTGCAATTTCATTGATGGTATATCCTTTTTCCCATATACGATACGTTTTCATTGCTGAATCTGTTAAAGGTGTCATTACTTCAATATCATAAGTAAGGGCATATAAATGGGAATATTTTTCTTTTGTTATAGCAGTTAATGCAATATGTAAACATTCAATAAATATAAACTTCACATCTAAAATACTTTTATTATAATAACGAGCAAGTTGCTCCCATGTCATACCACTTTTATCCATTCCACTTAATCGATAAACAAACAGCTCCCTGTGTATGTCTTCAAAGATCGGACTATAAAGTAATTGCTCTAATTGTTTTTTAAACTCAATTACAAATATTGAATCTTGGAAGTTTCTCGCTAATAAATACAATTTCACAAATTGTTGAATGGCCTGATTTTTTTGATTTGGAACAAACCGTTTTTCATCTGCTTGAAAGTTAGACAATGTTTGCACTACTAACTCTACTCTTCCCCAGAAAATAAGTTCATTTCCTCTATATAACCAGCCATTATATAAAGGTTTGTGCATTGAATTCATCTGAAGAACGCCTTTCTCTGTTAATGAAATGGATGACTCTTTAATTTCGATATATTCATTGGATAATAGTTTAGAAACTTCAACATCGTATTCTTCTTTTGAGAGTTTAGGATAAAGCGAAAAAAAAGGATGTAAGTTAAAATAAGTTACATCTTGTATAGTTTGACCAGATTTTTTCCCTTTCAACAAATAGAATGGGGCTGTAGAAGATCTCTCGCCATGGAATTTATGTATGATTAATAATAATAGTTGATGAAAATACAATTGAAATCCCTCACATTTTAAATGTATTTTTGTTGAAATGTCGTGTAAACACCTTTAGAATGAATAAGATAGTATATTCATGTAAGTAGATATAAAGGAGAGAATAAAGTAATGGCAAAATATACAATAGTTGACAAAGATACATGTATCGCTTGTGGCGCTTGCGGCGCAGCTGCACCAGATATCTATGATTATGATGATGAAGGAATAGCTTTCGTTATTTTAGATGATAACATGGGTACTGCTGAAGTTCCAGACGAATTACTAGAAGATATGGAAGATGCATTTGAAGGTTGCCCAACTGACTCTATTAAAGTAGCAGATGAATCATTTGAAGGCGACGCTTTAAAGTTTGAATAAGAAAAGCACAAGCACCCTTTAAGTGCACCTTGTCTTCTCTATTTCTAGAGTGCTTTGGACGAAACATTTGCTCCTGCGGTTACTCGTCGCAAAAAGAATTTTGGCTACACTATTACCGCGGGAATTTTTGTGGATTGAGAAGTGACTGCGACACTTCACGATCCATTTTTTTCGGTATTCTTGTGGAGGATGTCTTTCTGTCGCCACTTGGAATTTGTAAAGACATGATGCATTTGGTTTGGATAATGAGGCTTGATGCTTGCGCCCTGGAAATTATCCGCCTGCAGCGGAAATTAAGCTGTTCATGGCATAAAACTTATATACTTTCAAAAAGGGCCGCTTCTCTGAAATAGAGAAGCGACCTTTTATTAATTTATATCAGGAATTCTGAATGAATGGGTTACTTTATCGAGTATAGGCTTTAATCGTTTGAATAGGACAATCATAACAATCGTTACTAAAATACCTTTGATCAAATTAAACGGTAAAATACCGAAAATAATCGTATTAAATAACGCAGTACCTGACTCCATTGGAAAATTCAGAAAATAGGAATACATAGGTAAAAATACAAAATAATTTAATGCACTCATCCCTATTGCCATGGAAATCGTCCCAGAGGCTAAACCATACATAATTCCTTTTGAAGATGAAACTTTACGATAAATTAGGTAAACCGGTGTTAAAAATAAAATACTGGTTACAAAATTCGCCATATGTCCTACTGGAACACCGGTTGGACTACCTGAAAACAACCAATCTAGCACGTTTTTCAAAAATGCTACGAGAATACCAGCAATCGGCCCCATCGTAATTGCGGCAATTAGTGCAGGAATATCACTAAAGTCCACCTTTAAATAAGCGGGTAATACAGGTAACGGAAATGCAAGTAGCATTAATACAAACGAAATACTACTTAACATAGCGATTGCAATAAGCATTCGTGTCTTGCTCTTTGACATAATGTTCTCTCTCCTTTTGCGATTCACTCCACAAGAAGAAAAGTTCAGAACGTATTCCATACTCAAAAAACCCCTTAAGCAAATAAAGCTTAAGGGAGAACCAAGGCACACTTAAATAAGCGTATCCGTATTAGAGTATACGAAAAACGACTGTACCTTCACCTTCTCCCATCCAGACTATACTGTCGGCTTTGGAATTTAACCAAATCCTGCCTTAACGGCTCGCGGGCTCAAGAAAAAATCTTCTAATACCGCCGATCGGGAATTGCACCCTGCCCCGAAGATGAATCAATATTTTATTAACCTTCAAGATATTTATCTTGAATTAATTCCATATTAACAAAAATAGTATGGTTATGCAATATAACTGCTTCGTATTACATACCTAGCAGGAATAGCGCTACCAGAAAACCCCGCTAGATACGCGAGGAGGCTTATTCAACACCGATGAAAATTGGAAAGCCCTATCTAGCAAAGTTGGTTTTATGGACTTTTTCAGTGCACGCTACGGATTCTGGACGGGGAAACATTTGTAGAAAGATGTCTATATGTATAAAAAATTCTAGACAAAAAAGAATGCCAGCTATGTAGAGTACTCATAGTTGGCATTCCTTATAATTATTTTGCTTCCATTATAAAACCATTTGGTCCTAATGGTACAGGAAGGGGTTTTGTAAGATCAAATTCATTCCACTGCTTTTGAACGATATTTTCTAACTTCACTTGAGTTCCAAAGCTAGCGGCTGTTAATGAAAATGCTTCAATCATCCTATTTGCATCACTTGATTCCATTACAGAAAGATCTAAAGGTTCGTCAAACTGAATAATTGCAGTGTCATGATCAGCTCGATAAGAATAGGTCACTTTATCCGGAATAACCGACGTGTATATATCATTTTTGGAATTTTTCATATCAACAAACGCTTCAGACAGTGTATCAAAACTTTTTGTGAAGTTTGGAGATAAATAAAAATTACCATTAAACGCCACATACTTGAAGTAGCTTTGATGGGCATGTGCACCAGATAATACACTCGGTTTATCCAATATCCCTGCTTGGTCCCATTCGATTGGAGTTCCATCCTCATTTAATCTCATCAATGAATCAAAATCTGTGAAAATTTCATTGATTGAAGACCAATAGGGAGCGGATGTACCAGGAGCTATATCATACCCGTGTTCAGCAGGTAAATAATGCTTTAATTGTTTACCTTCTGCACTAAAATATCCATTGTAAGGATGATAGTTATTGAATCCTAATGCCTCTTCGTCAATTATATTTGCATAGCGTTCATAAAGTTGAAGGCTATTTGGAGTCATATTTGGAAAATCACTAATCATTTGCTCTTTTGGAATAATAATAGTCACTGGAACCGATAATGCATTTTCAATTAACGAAAAGTGAAAAATAGTTCCACCATGAAGATTATCTTCGTAAACAGAAGTTGTGTTATTCAACGGAACTAACTCTATAGATGATATATCTAAACTCGACATTGTCAACATTGAATTAGTTGATTCAGTTTCCGCTGTATCACTTGAGATGGATGCTTCTTCGGTAGGATCCATGGAATGCAAACCTTCTTTTTTACTACTTTTTTGTTCCATACTTCTGCTTGAAATATCTTTTGACATAGAAGATTCTTTGTCGTTGTAAAAGCTAGTTACTAGAAACGTAAGAATAAGTATTGAGGCAATGGAAACAGCAATAGGCTTCCATTTGGATAAGAACATACGAGTTGTCCTTTTGTTTTTTTCGCTATTTTGATTTTCTATTTCCATTTTTACCCGATTATAGACATCTTCTTTGGAACGATGATCTGTAAATTTGGGCATTTTATTCATTAGCTCATCTAGTGCTTCTTCATCTTTTTCCCAATCACTCATGATGAACATTACCCTCCTTTTCTACTGCAGATAATCGTTCACGAAGTGCTTTTATTGCTCGATGTTGCGTTGTTTTCACTTTCCCTTCTGTCCAGTTTAATATTTGAGCTGTTTCAGCAATAGAAAGTTCTTGAAAATAACGCATAATGATAACCATTTTTTGATCACCTGTACAATCATCCAATGCGATGAGTAGAGTTTTCATTTCATCGTTTAATTGAACTGAATCTTCTGGAAGCATATCAGTTGATGCAAGCTGCATTGTTTCCCAATCAAAAGATTCGAACAGCCTTTTCTTTCTGACTGATTGCTTCCTAAAATGATCAATCGCTACATTTTTTGCAATGGAAAATAGCCATGTTTTCTCAGAGCTCTTTCCTTCAAATCTGCTATATGCCCTTAGAACACGTACATATACCTCTTGGACCAAGTCTTCCGCAGTTTGTCTATTTTTCACTAAATAGATGAGAAACTGAAAAACGTCTTGATGATAACTATCATACAAGCGGTGGAAAACGGAGTCATTCATATACTCCCCCCGTTCTTACAATTAGTCGTTCATAATTTATTTTTGTTTCACTTACATCAAAATTTTCTCTAGCATAAAGATAGACGCAGGAAAAAATATGCATGAAACGATCAATTACGTAATCGGCAATTGGACAATGAATTTTGTCCCAACTCCTAATTCACTTTCTACCGATAAGTTGCCCGCATGACGTTCTACAATATTCTTCGCGATAGCTAGACCAAGACCTGTTCCACTTTTCCCTCTTGTTCTTGCTTTGTCTGCTTTGTAAAAACGTTCAAATACGTAAGGAAGATCTTCACTTGGAATACCATAACCAGTATCCTCTACTTCGATAGTCAATTGATGATTCAGTCGGGTTAATCTCACCGTTACTGAGCCTTGTTCTTCTGTATGACGTAGCGCATTATCTATTAAGTTTGTAAGCACTTGTTCCATTCGGTCTTCATCTAATTCTAAGAATAGTGGATCTTTAAGATTTTGCTCAAGCACTAATCGGACATTATTTTCCTTTGCTATTTGATCAAACTTTTGGGTAATCCGTTCAATCGTTGGTATTATGGAGACTTCCTCTTTGAAAATACTTAAATACCCTGATTCTAAACGAGCTAAGTCTAAAAGCTCTGTCACTAATCTTCCCATTCGTTTCGACTCATCATAAATAATTCGTATCATTTCTTTTCGATCTTCTTCTGTCGTGACCACATCATCAATGATCGCTTCGCTGTATCCTTGGAGCATGGATATTGGTGTTCTAAGTTCATGCGATACATTGGCGATAAAGTCTGAACGCATTTTGTCTAGACGGTGCTGTTCGGTCATATCTCTAAGCACAACCACTGCTCCGCGTATGGCGTCTTTACTATAGAGTAAACTAATGGATACCGAGAAGTAGGAACCTTTAATACCCAATTCTTCTTCTAACTCTTCTTCTAAATTGAATACATGATCGAGTAAATGGAATAACTCAGCTGGTAGATGAGAATAATCCGTTGTTTCGTTATTTATATTCCATTTTTGAAATAGTTTATCGGCTTGAGGATTACTAACAAGAACATGAAAATCCTTATTAAATGTTATAACCGCATCTGTCATAGCTGTTAAGATATTCGACAACTGCTCTTTTTCTTGGTTAATTACCTCGACATGATTTTTTAACTGTTTTCCCATTCGGTTGAAAGCAGATCCAAGTTCACCTATTTCGTCTCTTTGTAGCTGTGGTACTTTCGTTTCAAAGTTTCCTTTAGCTAATTCTAATGCTGCTTCACGCATCGTACGTAATGGAGAAGTAATTCTGGAAGTTAAGAAGAACGAAAACATTGTCGTTAATAGTAATGCGATAAAACCAGATAAAAAAACAATTCTCGTCGTATGATTAGATGTTTTATTTACTACTTCTAAGCTCTGATAAATAAAGACAGCCCCATGTACTTCCTTATCTGATTCAAAAGGAGAAGCTAAAATAATATAAGATTCCATTTGGTCTTCTTTTGTCATAGAGGGCATCAACATTTTTTTTATGATTGTTTTATTGGATATATATACTTTTGTGAGGTCAGAATCACTTAATATTTTATCCTTTATGACATCCTTGTTTAACCCATCATGAATCGATAAAAAAACAGATTCCGAATTTCTGACAATTAATGCGTTTGTCTCTGCCCCCAGTATATCTTGTATGATTTGAAGCGAGTCTTCTACTTTATCGTGTTGCTCTACTATTTTACCAATGGTTGCAGCTTCTTGTCTTAATGTTTCTTCTGCTTGTTGCGTATGGAAGTTCTCCAGAAATTCAAGCATTAATACGGTTACGATAAACAACACAAATAAGACGAGAAGCAATATGGTTCCCCATAGCTTCCCGACAACACTATTCCAAATTCTATTCATTGACAATCTCAAATTTGTAACCTACACCCCAAACAGTTACAATCATTTTCGCAGACTTTTCAGAAACCCTATTTAGCTTTTCACGCAAACGTTTTACATGTGTATCTACTGTACGTAAATCTCCGAAGAAATCATAATGCCAAACTTCTTTTAGTAATTGTTCCCGATCAAATACTTTATCTGGTGCCTTTGCTAAGAAATAGAGTAACTCATATTCTTTCGGCGTTAAACTAACTTCCACCCCATCTGCTGTCACACGGTGGGCATCGTGATCAATAGTTAGATGAGGGAATACAACGATATCTTTTGAAGCGGAAGTTCCTTGGATTGGCGACAACACGGCTGATCTTCTAAGAATAGCTTTAGTACGCAAAACTACTTCTCTAGGGCTAAAAGGCTTTACTATATAGTCATCTACCCCTAATTCAAAACCTTCTACTCTGTCTGCTTCCTCTCCTTTAGCAGTTAGCATAATGACAGGAGTTTGTTTATGTTCACGTAATGCTGTTATTACTTCGATTCCGTCTTTTTCTGGCATCATAATATCTAATAATATGCAATTATAATCATTTTCTAATGCAAGTTGTAGAGCAATTTCTCCATTTTCCGCTTCTTCAACTTCATATCCTTCTCTTTCTAAATACATTTTCAACAAGCGACGAATACGTTCTTCGTCATCCACCACTAAAAGTTTAATCATTTCTGACATATTATCATACCTCTCTATCAACTTCTATTTATATTGTACAATTTGTGTTCCTAAATTGAAAGAAAAGCTCCTACCTCATTATGAAGAGATAAGAGCAAAAAATTTAAGCATAAGAATGTAAACCAGCAATAATTAGATTAACTGCAACTAAGTTAAACATAATAATAATAAACCCAATTAAAGCTAACCAAGCAGATTTCTCACCTTGCCAACCTTTAGTAAGGCGAAGATGTAAAAATACTGCATAAAAAAGCCATGTAATAAGCGCCCAAACTTCTTTAGGATCCCAACCCCAGAATCTAGACCATGCTTCATGCGCCCAAATCATCGCAAAAATAAGTGCACCTAGTGTGAACACTGGGAATCCGATTAGCACCGAACGATAACCTATTTCATCCATGAATTGAGAGTTTGCTTTTTTCGCAAATGGTTGTAGGACTGTAGCAATTCGTTTACGTAAAATTAAACGTAGTAATACATACAGCACTGTTCCAAAAAGGACAGACCAAGTAACGATCGTAAGTTTTTTAGCATTTACAAGTGGTGGCATTTCCACTAATGGCGCCATTGCATTTTCAGTGATTGCTTCTGATTTATTCATACCGAAAATAGGCGGCATATCATATTCCATTTTAGCAACATTTCCTTCTTTATCTACGTAATTATACTCAGCTTTATAATCTGCTAAAGAAAAAGAAGTAGTTGCAACAACAAATCCTAGAACTAACACAATGACATACATAACTGCTTCTATCCAAAAACGTTGCTTAGATTTTTTAGTTAGGTCAATATTTTTTAATAACCAAATAAAACCAGCAACAGCACTAATCGCCAAAATAGATTCACCAAGTGCAGCAGTAATTACATGCACTGTTAACCAATAACTTTTTAGTGCTGGTATTAATGGAGTAATATCTTTTGGGAACATACTCGCATATGCAATGATTAATATTGCGATAGGTAAAGCAAAAAGACCAAGTGCAGGAGTTCTGTATAGAAAATAAAGTAAGATAAATGCACCAACGACCATCATACCAAAGGCCGTTGTAAACTCAAATAGATTACTTACCGGAGCATGTCCAGCAGCAATCCATCTAGTAATAAAGTAACTAACATTAGCGATAAATCCAAGAATAGTCACACTTATTGCTAATTTACCCCAACGCTCAAAAGACTTAGAAGCTTCTGAGCTCGAACCCTTTACTGCACCTCCAAATAAAAAGGTTGCTATTAAATAAGCGATAAACGCAATAAACAATAAGTTACTACTAAGTGATACCATATTCATAAAATTTATACCCCTTCCTCTTTTTCTGCTTTAGAATCTAAATCTTGTTGATCTTCATATGGTGGAAGCACCGCTACTTCTGACACTGCATCTAAATCTTTCATAATGCTTAGCCAGTTTTTGTTCGTATGGGCAGCAATTACAACTTGACCATTTTCTAACAGTTGCAACCAAATACGACGATGGTTCCAGTACGACCCTTGAGCTACTCCAATCATGAAGATAAGTCCTCCAAGCCCGACAATAGGAAGTGTTAAATCTTTTCGTATGGTTAAACCAGAGACATCTCTTGTTTCAACACTTTGGAAAGCAATTTTATGTTTTGTTTCACCTAATGGCTCAAGTGTTTCTTTTATCATAACAAAGCTTGTTTCCCCTTTTGGAAATTCGGGACTATACATTTTCACTAAAAATGCAGGATTATTTGGAAGTGGAGATTTTGACTGTGGGACTCCATCCTCGAATCCTGTAAAATCAGCATAATAATCTAATATCTCTACCTTATAACCATTTTTAAAATCATAATCAGATTGAGGATTAGCTAGATCTATAGTGAATTCTCCGAAGGATTCTTTCGATGCTTTATCTTGTAATTGGAAAGTCATGGATTTTAACTCATCCAAACGGAAATCCATTTGGAACACTGAAAAGTTATTAAATTTTAGGGGTTTATTTACTTGTATGGATGCATCTTTAACAAATTCTAACTCCTCTGATTTTCCTGCTACCGCATCTTCTGAACCTTTGTATAAAGTAACATCTGTTTGATAATTTTTAGCGATAGAGCCAACTCGATCAATTGCTTCACCAAATACTTCTGAAGATTCTTCTTTTGAATATGTCTCGTAAGTGAACTGTTTGCTTTCCAAGAAATAACCATCTGCTTTAGGTATGTGAAGCGTTTCTCCTTCTCTTAGCCACATCGTTTCATCGACATAAAATCCCGGAATAGCTCGTAACATAACGCCAAATAAAAAGAGAATCAGACCAAGATGATTGATATAGGGACCCCATCGTGAAAAACGTCCCTTTTCCGCTAAAATGGCATTTCCTTCGCGTTTCACTTTAAAATGCATTGTTTTTAACTTAGCTTCCGCTTTGTCTAATGAATCCTTAGGTGTCTCAACTTCACCAATTCCATAAATGCGTTGACGACTTAAAAAACTAATATGTCGTTTTGTTTTTTGTTTCTTTAATGATTTGTAGAGTGGAATTACACGATCCAGACTTGCAATAACTAATGAAATACCAAGCATGCCGACTAGTGTTTGGAACCACCAGGAGCTATATAAATCGGATAACCCTAAGTCATAGTATAGTTTCCCAAAAGTGCCATATACCCTTTCATAATATGCCGCAATATCGGCTTCTCTAGTCGCGGGAACATAAAAAACTTGCGGAAGTATCGTACCAATTGCAGCGGCAACTAAAATGCAAGTAATTATCCACATACCAACCTTCACGCTCGAGAAGAAATTCCATATTTTATCAATTACTGTTTTGTTATATGTTTGAGAACGTCTAGCAGAACCTTCATAACGCATATCTACAAGTTTTTTTTCGCTTACATCTTTGTTTAAAGGACGACCACAGCTCTCACATAATTCAGTACCAGCTGGATTTACGTTCCCACATGCACAAACTATTTTGTCCATTTTTACGAACTCCTTTAGGAAGGTTTAACCTGACCCATAAAATTAGCAATATCTTTCTCAGTCATTTGACCTTTTATAATTTTTACAATTCGACCATCTGGATTGATTAAAAAAGTAGTAGGCAACGGGTCAATATTATATAATTCCATGACACTTTTATTTCGATCGATTGCAATAGGGAATGATAATCCAAAACGTTTTGCAAAACTATTTACTTTCAGATCTGATTCACCAATATTGATCGCTAATGTTTGAACTCCTTGGTCCTTATAAATGTTGTATTGATTGTCCATAGCAGGCATTTCTGTTGCACATGGTTTACACCAAGTTCCCCAAAAGTTCAAGAATACCCCTTTACCTTTATAATCTGAAAGTCTATGCTCATTTCCTTGCATATCAACCAAAATGAAATCCGGGGCTTTATCGCCTACTTGAAGTACTGCATTTTTTTCTTTATTTAAGTTTGAATATACAGTAAATACAATTGCTAATGTAAGCACTACCAAAATAACGGATCTTATGTATAACCGTTTCTTTTTCGATTGAGCCATTTCTTTTCCTCCAATTCAAAGCATAACCGTTATTTATTATACCAAAATAAATAACGGTTAAAATTGAGACTTTTGACTGCTTTGTGAACATACTTGGTTTTAGTTCCCTATTTTACCTGTTTCAGCAAGAACTCGTAACTGCTTCACTTCATGTGTTGACAGTTCTCTCCACTCTCCAGCATTTAGACTATGCAATGTTAAAAAGCCAAATCGTTCCCTTTTTAGTTTTTGCACCGGGAACCCTATTGCGTCAAACATACGTCGAACTTGTCGATTTTTGCCTTCATGAATCGTAATTTCTATGATTGCTTTATTTGTTTTTCGTTCGGAAGATAGTAATTTCACTCGTGCAGGAGCCGTTTTACCATCTTCTAAAACAACTCCACGTTCTAATGGGCGTAATTGTTCTTTTAGCGGAATCCCTTTCACTCTTGCAACATAGGTTTTATCGACTTTAAATTTTGGATGCGTCAATGCATATGAAAAATCGCCATCATTTGTAAGTAATAACACACCGGATGTTTCATAATCTAATCTACCTACAGGATAGAGACGTTCTGTCACATGTGGTAGCAAATCAGTTACCGTCTTTCTACCTTTATCATCCGTTACCGCAGATATAACCCCTCTTGGTTTATAAAGTAAATAATACACCTTTTGTTCTTTTTCTAACTTAACTCCTTCTACTTCCACTGTATCCGCATCGGTCACTTTTAAACCAAGTTCCGTCACTACTTTACCATTCACTTTTACTTTTCCTTGCAAGATCATTTCTTCTGACTTTCTTCTTGATGCTACACCTGCGTGAGCAAGTACTTTTTGTAATCTCTCCAAATCATTCACCTCGTCCATTCTTTCCACTAACATGAGTGAATTATGTCATACTTTCATCTAAATTAAAAGAAGACAGTCTTTTTGTAAAACTGTCTTCCAAACTTAACTTTTTATTTTCGTTACATTAAATCGCAAAGCAAGATCATTATTTATATAAACGTTCCACAAATAAGGAGTATTTATATCTTTTTTCCTAGGAATATGTAATACATTTTGTAATTGTTTTTTCTCTTCTTTATTCACCAATAAAAAGTGATCCTGCTTTACCTCAATAACCTCGTTATTCAACAATTTATATTTGCCTTTTTCTACAACTTTCACAACCTCATAGTTAGCGAAAATTTTATCCGCTAAAGAAGTATGCATTTTCCAATCGTTTGAATTATTTAAAGTTACGACAATAACTTCTTTCGCTCCATCTTTGAAAAACGTTACGAGTGTTCTACCAGCTCTTTTAGTGAAACCTGTTTTACCCGCTACAGCATCATCCTCATAATGCAGAAGCTTATGCTTATTTCTCCATTGGACATTGCGTTCTTTTGGCTTAAAAGTTTTAGCAGATGCAATTTTATAAAAGTCTTCGTTTTGAAGCGCCAATCGAAGCATAGTAGCCATATCAAAAGCAGATGCATAATGGTCATCATTGTGAAGTCCAGAAGGGTTCGTGAAATGAGCATGCTCCATTCCTGCAATTTGAATTTTTTCGTTCATCATTTGGACAAATCCTTCGATCGAACCACCTGTATGTTCCGCAAGTGCATAAGCAGCATCATTTCCAGATTGCAAAAGAAGTCCGTGAAGCAGAGAATTCACAGTCCAAACATCCCCTGCTTGCAAGTATAGGGAGGACCCTTCTTGGGAGGCAGCTTGTGCTGAGATCGTTATTTCTTCATTCAAATCGCAAGAATCCAACACGGTTAAAGCTGTCCAAACCTTCGTTAAACTAGCAATCGGAAGTTCAGCATTAGCATTATTCCCTTCTAGTAATCTTCCGGAATTGACATCAATTACAACATAAGACGATGAAGCCTCGACACCATTCGTTTGCCAAAATAGGAAAAGCAACAAAAAAATAAGTGTTTTTTTGACTATAATATATACTCCTCTTTAAGTTATTCCTCTTTTACAAATGCTTCTTGAAACTTTGTCATAAATAAATCCGCGTCTTCCATTTCATCCACCGAAACTTCTTCTGGCAATGGCGGAAGTGCTTTAATATCTTGGAGTCCAAAATATTGAAGAAACTCGGTTGTTGTACCATACAAAATGGCTCTTCCCGTTCCTTCTGCGCGACCAACCTCTTGTACAAGACCTTTCGTTGATAACGTATAGATTGGTCTTTCTGACTTCACTCCTCGAATATCTTCTATCTCTACCCTTGTAATTGGTTGTTTATACGCAATAATTGCCAACACTTCTAATGACGCTTGAGAGAGTGACTGGGAGGTGGGATTTTCTACTAACTTTTGGATCGTTTTTACATTGGTTAATTTGGTCACAAATTGATAGGTCCCTGCCAGTTGTTTGATGACAATGCCTCGCTCTGCATTCGACTCATATTCTCTCATCATTTTATCTAACGTTTCTGTGACTAGTTCTTCTGTTGTTTCTGTCAAAAATGCTAATTGCTTTTTTGTTAACCCATCATCGCCACTAACAAATAGCAAGCTCTCCATTTTACTCAATAAGTTTATCGTCGAATTCACTTTCCATATCTTCCTTTCGCAATAGAACAAATAATTCTTCAAAATTACTTTTTTGTTCTACTTGAACAATTTGACGCTTCATTAGTTCCAGTAAGGATAAAAATGTGATAACTATTGTCCTATTATCTCTTGACGGAAATAAATTATAAAAAGATAATTTACCTCCACTTTGTTTTAAAGTCGAGATCACACTTTTCATTTGATCTCTTATCGAAACTTCTTGTTTACTAATTCTAGTTTGTAGTGGCGCATTTAATTGCTTCCTACGGAGCATTTTTTGAAAAGCACCTAACATATCATACACATTAACATCTAGTTCAAACAAAGCAACTGGCTGATTATCTTGAAAACCACTCAAGTCTGTAGGAGGTCTTGTGTAAAATAGATTACGAGATTCTTCCATTTCATGTAAGCTTCCAGCAGCTTCTTTATACTTTTTATATTCAATTAACTTTAATACTAACTCATCCCTAGGATCATCAAAAGAAATATCAAAATCGCCTTCCATTTCCTCATCTTGATGAATCGGAAGAAGCATTTTACTTTTAATGGACAATAAAGTTGCTGCCATTACTAAGTATTCACTAGCTTCATTTAGCTCTAGCACTCGCATAGCGTGTATATGCTCCATATATTGTGAAGTGATTTCCGCCATTTTAATATCATATATATCTATTTCCAAACGATTTATTAAATGCAATAATAAATCAAGAGGTCCTTCAAACGCCTCTGTCTTAACTTCATACGACATAAAACTCCACCTATTATCGATTTTTAACATCATTATAGAGGAAAGGTGATTATATTGCATCCTACATTCCATCCTAATTTTGTACAATTTCTAAAAGAATTTAATGAAACCACCGATTATTTTGAATGCCACGAAGTGTTAGAAGATTATTGGAAAGAGGTTGCTCCAAGACAAAAAGATCATCCCTTAACGGCTTTAATACTTATTTCCACTAGTATGTATCATTGGCGAAGAGGAAATATTACAGGCGCAATTAAAACAATGAGTACGAGTATCAAACGATTAATCCAAACAAGTGATTCTTCTTTTTTTGAAACAATTGACTATGAACAAATTTTGCAAGCTACAACTATCTCGCTTGCACTCATGCAAAAAGCGAGTGCATTTCAAGCTTTTTCCATTCAGATTAAAGATTCCAAATTACTAACTTTAGTGAACAAAAGAAAGATCGAAAATAGAGAAGCATTAGATTATCTTATTCATAAGCATATGCTAAGGGATCGTTCAGAAATACTTGAAGAACGAGAAAAAAGCAAAAAAAGAAGAGATGACAGATGTTAACGTCATTCCTCTTCATTTTCCATTTGACATTTTTCAAAAAAAGATTTTGTATCATCTGATGGTTGAATAGATGTTGTATGTAGAATAGATGGCAAATTTTGAATCATTTCTCTCCCAATACCTTCCCCTCGATGGGAAGGATTAACCGATATATGCTGAATGATTCCATGTGAATCTTGCATTCGAACGCCAACTATCCCTACTAAATCCTCTTCCCTTTTCCATAGGAACAAGTGCCAATTCGGATCAGTTTCATATTGATGAATTGTTTCTAATAACTTTTTTACGTCTTTTTCTTGAGGCATGAAAGAAAGAAGCCCCATTGAAATTTTCTCAAATGCTTTTTTATACCGTAGCAACATATGTTATACCCTCTTTTAATTTCTTAAAGAAACTTTTTCTATCTTACATGACAGTTATTCAAATTACAAATTTCCATTCGGAGCAAAAAAGAGCCAATACACTACTCCCCAACCAATTCCAACTAATAGCAACATGAAAAAGAGAATAATATTTTGTTTTTTCATCCATTCATCACTCCTTTTCCATTGTTAAAGGAAGATCTAGATGGACAATATCTTCTAACGTTTCTCGTCTTACTGCTAGTTGATGCTTTGCATGCTCCACGAAAACGACTGCAGGTCTTGTTAACCGATTGTAATTACTTGCCATAGCATATCCATACGCACCCGTACAGAACATAGCTAAAACATCCCCAGCCTGTGCTTTTGGTAATGAAATATGTTCAATGAGTTTATCCCCTGATTCACAACACTTGCCTGCTATCGTATACTCTTTTTCAATTTTATAGTCGATTTTGTTCGCAATAACGGCATCGTATAATGCACCATATAATGCAGGTCGAATATTATCTGACATACCACCATCTACAGCAAGGTAATTCCGAACGTTTGGAACTTCTTTTTCTGCTCCAATTGTGTATAAAGAAGTACCAGCATCCCCTACGAGAGAACGACCCGGTTCAATCCAGATTTCTGGCATCGCAAAATCAGTGTTTGCAACTAACTTTTTCACGACTATTACCATTTCTTTCACGTATACTGAAGGCTCTAAAGGGGTATCTTCATCTGTATATTTAATCCCAAATCCTCCACCTAAATTTAGTACTGTACATTGAAAATTATATTCATTATACCACGCAATCATTTTTTTTATAAGTTTTTCGGCAGCAACTTTAAAACCAGCTGTTTCGAAAATTTGTGATCCAATATGACAATGCAAACCTAGTAATTGGATATGATCATCTAGATAAACTTCTTGAAATGCTCGGTCCGCTTGTCCATTTAGTAAATCAAAGCCAAATTTTGAATCTTGTTGACCAGTTGTAATATAATCATGCGTGTGTGCCTCTACCCCTGGAGTAACTCTCAATAAAATATTTACTTTTTGGTTAAGTTCAGTAGTTAATTCTTTTAATAATTCAATTTCATAAAAGTTATCTACCACGATACAACCTATATTATGTTCAAGAGCAAGCAGCAATTCCGATTTACTTTTATTATTCCCGTGAAAATGAATACGTTCTACAGGATATCCTGCCTTTAGTGCAGTATATAATTCTCCTGCTGACACTACGTCAAGGGATAAATTTTCTTGATTCATCACTTGATACATCGCTACACTTGAAAAGGCTTTACTTGCATATGCTACTTGGGCCTGTACATTTTGCTCTTTAAAAGTATTGATAAATGCACGAGCACGTTCTCTAATAAGCGACAGGTCATATACAAATAGTGGTGTTCCGTATGTTTTGGCTAATTCTATACTATCTGTTCCACCTATTAATAAGTGACCTTTTTCATTTACAGCATGCTTTGATATCATCACCATGTATCCCGCCTCTTTTCCTCTATTTCTATATGAACTTTACCACAGTAAAAGAGGAAATTGCAATGTTATTCACGACCTTTTTCGAACAGGCGCTCGTGTAATATATGGTCTTTTTGCATTAGTCGGCATTGGAAATCTGATTAGAATACGCAGGAAGGCTTTCGGAAAGAAAGGGAGTGCTGGCCACAAATACGGGACATTTAAAGGTCTTACGGAGCATACATACCAAAGTAAGCATACATTTGCTACAAAAAAACCATTTACTCCAAATAATGCAGTACTAAGCAACAGAAACGTTCTAAAAATTTTCGTACTAATACTTAACTCATAAGATGGTATAGCAAAAGTAAATATCGCTGTAATTGCTGTATACAAAATCACTTCTGGAATGAATAAACCTACATCGACGGCCATTTGACCTATTACTAACGCCGCAATAATACCCATTGCGGTCGACAAAGGTGTAGGTGTATGAATCGCCGCTAACCGCAAAAATTCTATTCCAACATCCGCAAATAATATCTGTAGTAACAACGGAATTTCACCTACATCTTTTGGACCTAAGAAATCCAATGAATTCGGAAGATATTCAGAATTTTTCGCAAGTAAATACCAAAACGGCAGTAGAAATAGACTTAGTAATACACCTGAAAAACGTATCCATCGAACAATCGTACCAATTATTGGCGCTTGTCTATACTCCTCCGCATGTTGAAGATGGTGAAATAAAGTTGTTGGCACAATGATCACAGATGGAGAAGTATCAACAATTATTACGATATGTCCTTCCAGTAAATGTGCCGCTGCAATATCTGGTCTTTCTGTAAATCGGACAAATGGAAGCGGATGAAACCCTTGCTTAAATATCCATTCTTCCAATGCTTTATCCGTCATTGTGAACCCATCATGCTGAATTTGGTTCATCCTATCTCGAATTTGAGCTAAATTATCTTCGTTAGCTATCCCTTTAATAAAAGAAATCGCAATGTCCGTTTGGCCAATCGTAGATACTTGATGCAACTCGAAACGTAAGTCGGTATCACGGATTCTTCTTCTGATAAGAGCGGTATTTTGAACTATGTTTTCCGTAAAACCATCCCTTGATCCTCTTACTACTTTTTCGTTATCCGGTTCTTCTGGCTGTCTGCCTGGGTAAGTCCGAACATCAATCGTATAAACAGATCCATTCTTCAATATAAATGTTACTTGACCACTGAGAAGTGCTACTAGCCATTTTTCTTTTGAATCATATTGAGTAATGGAGTGATACGGAAAATAGTGTTCCATTACTCTATTTTCATTTAAATCTGTTTCCCATTTATTTTCTTGCACATTTGCCAATAACTCCGTTAGAACTGCACCATCTACTAATCCATTTATATAGATAAGCAACACTGGAAAATCAAATAAATGTGTATGCAAATTCCCAACATCATAGGATTCATTGACACCAAACTTTTCTTTCAAAAACTCTTCTGCTTCTGACATACTGGAAAATAATGAATTCGTATCAATCACCCGTCTTTTACTTTTTGATTACTAGCAAAACCAACAGGTACTAACCACGTTTTTAACTGGGTTAATATCTTCTTCTCGAGTCTAGATACTTGGACTTGAGATATACCTAGTCGTTCTGCAATATCGCTTTGTGTACAGTCTAGGTAATATCTCAAATAAATAATCATTTGTTCTCTTTTTTCTAATTTTTCAACCAGCTCTCTAAGAGGGATATGATCGAACGACTTTTCTGAACGCTCATCTTTCATTTGATCCATTAACGTTAAAGCATCGCCGCTTTCATTTTCATACAGTTGTTCTTGCAACGATGCAGGGTCTCGTAAGGCATCTGTTGCCATAACGATTTCTTCTCTTGTAACTTCTAAAATACTTGCTAGTTCTAAAATGGTCGGCTGTCGTTCATGCGTCTTTAAAAAATCATCCGTTGCATGACGAATTTTAAAGTTAAGCTCTCTAATCGAGCGACTAATTTTCACCATACCATCATCTCTTAAAAAACGCTGAATTTCGCCTATAATCATTGGAACTGCATAAGTAGAAAACTTTACTTCATAACTAAGATCAAATTTGTCCACGGATTTCATGAGTCCAATGCAACCAATTTGAAACAAATCTTCCAAGTCAGCGCCTCTAGATGCAAATCGTTGCACAATCGACCAAACAAGCCTCGTATTACCTTCAATCATTTGCTGTCTAGCTAGTTTATCCCCATCTTGCGATAATGCAATTAGCTCTCTCATTTTTTCTTGTGTAAGTAAAATAGACGGCTTATTATTCATCATTAGACGATCCTACAAGATTCTTGAATTGGTACAAATTTCTTCGTAATAGTTACAGTAGTCCCCCTATTAGGAATGGAATAAATGTCCACATCATCGCTAAAACTTTCCATAATCGTGAATCCCATTCCTGACCGTTCTTCCTCTGGCTTCGTCGTAAATAAGGGTTCTCGTGCTTGGTTAACATCTTGAATTCCTCGTCCATAATCAACGATAGAAACAATTATTTCTCTATTGCTTCTTTGTGCATGAATATCAATTTTCCCGACACCATCTTCTTCGTATCCATGTACAATCGCATTTGTTACTGCTTCTGAAATAACAGTCTTAAATTCCGATAACTCTTCAATGGTTGGATCAATTGCGGCAATAAAGCTAGACATTACCATTCTAGCTAACGCTTCATTCTCACTTTTAGCAATAAAAGATAATGTAATCTCATTGTCCATATACAATGCCCCCTAAATTTGACATAATTTCAATTTCTGATTCGTTATAAATATATGGGCTTAACCCCGCAAACTGAAAAATCTTCTTCATTGTAGGAGATGGATTTACAATAATTGTCTGACCTTCTTTAGGCGCCAATTCCCGCATCCTACCAAGAATAAGACCAATACCCGAGCTGTCCATAAAATGTAAATCTTTTAAATTCCAAACTAATACTTTAATAGAGCCATTTTTGATCATCGGTACTATTTCATTTCGTATATCATGCGTACCATGATGATCTAATTCACCTTTTAATCGAATAATAATAATCTCTTCACCGACTTTTTCTACTTCGTGATACATATAATCGCCTCCTCTTGATAGCACAATTCACCATCAATAGCTAAAATTCCTTGTGCTTGACAAAAGTAGAAAAAATCATTGTTTTTTAGTCGATTTTCGACATAGAATTATTCATTCATAGTATGGGAACATTAACATTTTTTTAATCAAAAAATAGGCATCTCGTAAAAGTTTTTATAAACCTTAACAAGATGCCTATTTATTTAATAATTAGTCTATCTTATTGTTTTCCGAAGCTTACCGCGGGCGAAGAATCGAGCGGAAACTTCTCCAAATAAGAAAAAAATTCACCTTCAGTTCTGCCGAGCGCTACAACGGTATCCGATATCAATTTGAAACTAATAGATAATAAAAGCGCAAGCGTTCTTTAAGTGCATCTTGTTTTCAATATTTCCCGAGTGCTCTGGACGAAACATCAGGTACACTATTACTTTTAGTGTTATGGATCGTGAAGTGACTCCGTCACTTCACGATCCATTTTTTCGGTAATCTTTTGGCGGGTGTTTGTCCGTCGCCCTCTTGAAATATGTAAAGAATTGATGCATTTGGTTTGGATAATGAGAGATAAGATGCTTTCTTACTCTTTTAAAGACGGACTAAGATACAATTTCGTCCGCTCAGAACTTCTTTATCAATGATTGCTATCTATTTCTCTACAGGTCCACCAGCTCTAATCATATTCACACAGAATCAGTTAAATTTTTTACAGAAAAAGTAAAAAAAAGCAAGATTAACATAGAATAGATTGAAGCGAAAGGCGGCGACTTAGCAAGAAAGTCAAGACCCTGCATCGAGCGCAGCGAAATTAATAGCGTGAATCCTTTAAGGTTCAACGTATGTTAATTAAGATTTGATTTGAAGGACTACCTTCCCTTTTGTACGTCCGCTTTCTACATGCCTATGGGCATCTACGATTTGATCCAAAGGATAACATTTCTCTATAACTGGTTTTACTTTCTCTTCCTCTATAAGCCCACGCAAGAATTCTAGATCCATGTTATTAGGCTTTGCTAGATGCAGCTTAGCTTTCTTTCGACCGAGCAAGGAACCTACCAGTAACTGAACTGGGTGATACATAGGATAGAGGGGGTTTTCTGTTATATAGACACCATTCTCGGTTAGTGAACCTAAACAACCAAAAAAGGTCCGTTTACTTACAGCATCCAGTACGATATCGTACTTTTGTCCGTTTTTCGAGAAGTCTTCTTTCGTATAATCGAGCACGTAATGTGCGCCGAGATCTTTCACCCACTGCAGATTCGAGGTGCTACAAACTGCGGTTACCTCAGCCCCGTAGTAATTGGCAAGCTGAATTGCAAAGTGACCGACCCCCCCCGAAGCTCCGTAGATCAAAACCTTTTGCCCCGATTTTATCTTTGCTACGTCCCGCAATGCCTGAAGAGCTGTTTGAGCAGCACATGGCACGGCTGCAGCCTGTTCGAAAGTTATGTTTTTCGGCATATGACTCAGTCTACTCTGTGGAGGGCAGACATATTCTGCATGGGATCCGAAGCAGCTTCCGTAGACATAGTCGCCAACTTTAAATCTTTGTACATTTTTACCGACCGCTTCAACGATACCCGAAACGTCAATCCCCAATATTGATGATTTTGGTTTTTTAAGACCATTATTTAATCTGGTAGGCAAATAACCCTTCCGATATAGACAATCAAATTGATTGACCGAAGCGTTATGCACTCTGATCAGTACACGATCGTCATTCTTTATAGATGGTAGTTCAACTTCATTTATCCTAAGGACCTCCGGGGATCCATACGAACTGTAAACGGCTGCTCTCATCTCACTAACCTCCAAGGTACTTTGACAATTCGTTATTCGTTATTCGTTATTCTTTTATATGATTCGCTTAAATAGCCACAAATCCCTTTACTCAGTTTAGTTAATTTAGTCATAGTATTTTGGACAATAATCAGTTCCCTTTATCTATATTCTTATTAACCTTAGTATTAGAACAAATTTGGTGTGCATTAACGGCAAGCGTGGAGACATACAAGCGCTAAGTCGCACTATGCCTATAAAGTGTGGCTATCCTCCCCTAAACGGATTGTATAAGCCCATACCGATTCCATATACCCCTAAAGCAACGCTATAAGCTCGTGAAGCGAGGCTATATGCCCATAAAACACCCTAAATACGCTATTTACAAATAAAATGCCATGGAAGCGCTAGCTGTGCTAGCGCCTCCATGGCATTTACATATGATCTTTTACATTATTTTTAAGATGGAATTTTTCTTTACTGGTTCAGCATTTGTGATTGTGTAGGCATCTTCGATTAATTTTACCGATTCAGTAACTTCATCTTTATTTGAATACAAAATAGCTAAAGTATCACCTTTTTTTACTTGTTGCCCTGTTAGTGCTACTAATTTAACTCCAGCATCGAAATCAAGAATATCTGCTTTTGTTAATCTTCCCGCTCCAATTAATAAAGAAGACTTACCAATCATTTCAGCATCAATCAACTGAATATACCCATCTTTTAATGCTTTTACTTCAATCTGATGCTTCGTATTTTTAGCAAGTATATCAGTTGAATCCCCACCTTGAGCAGTAATGAATTCTTTGAATTTATCTAATGCTTCACCATTTGAAAGTGTTTCTAATACTTTTTGTTCTGCTTCTTCTTCATTTACTCCAGTTGCTAACTGATACATTTTAGAAGAAATAGCTATTGTCACATCAAGTAAACCTTGTTCACTTTCTTTATAGTTACTTAGAAAATCATGCGCTTCTGCAACTTCTAGTTTATTTCCGATATTATGACCTAACGGTTGATTCATATCCGTAATAACTACTGCTACTTTTCTACCTAAGTTTTCACCTATACTAATCATTGTAGAAGCCAATTCAGTAGCATGCTCTAAATCCTTCATAAATGCACCTTTACCACATTTAACATCTAAAACAATACCATCCGCTCCACTTGCAATCTTTTTACTCATAATAGAGGAGGCGATTAGCGGAATCGAATCTACTGTACCAGTCACATCTCTTAAAGCGTAAAGTTTTTTGTCTGCAGGTGTTAAGTTTCCAGATTGTCCAACTATAGCTATTTTATGTTCGTTCACTTGCTTAATGAACTCTTCCGATTCTAATTCAACGTGAAAACCATTGATTGACTCTAGCTTGTCTACTGTACCACCAGTAATGCCTAGCCCTCTTCCACTCATTTTAGCAACAGGAATATTTAATGATGCTAGAATTGGTGCGACTAGTAAGCTAATTTTGTCCCCAATTCCTCCAGTACTATGTTTATCCACCTTAAAACCTTCGATTGATGACAAATCAATTACATCTCCTGAATCAACCATTGCTTTTGTTAGCCAAGCTGTTTCTTTATCGTTCATCCCATTAATTAATATTGCCATAAGCATGGAACTCATTTGATAGTCTGGAATATCATCATTTGTATAATTCGTTATCATATATTGTATTTCTTCTTCTGTTAATGAATTGTTTCTTTTTTTCTTATCAATCAGCTCAAGCATATTCATAATAACTACACCTCTCCCATCTTATTCTTCTATTTAAGTAAAGATAAAAAGCTTTCACCGAATGCTGTTTTAGCTACTCCAAAGTTCTCGGCAATAGTTGCACCTATATCAGCAAATGTCATACGTAGCGGTAATTCCTTTATTTCTTTTAGTGCTGGAGAATAGACGGTTAACGGAACAAATTCTCGCGTATGATCCGTACCTGGCATAGTTGGATCGTTTCCATGGTCTGCCGTAATAATTAGTAAATCTTCTTCTGTTAACTTCGGCAAAACTTCTTTTAAACGAGCATCAAACTCTTCCAATGCTTTACCGTATCCAATTGGGTCACGACGATGTCCGAAAGATGCATCGAAGTCTACTAAGTTTAAAAAGCTTATTCCAGTAAAGTCTTTGTCTAATGTTGTGATGAGTTTATCCATTCCGTCCATATTGTCTTTCGTACGTTCGGTAGAAGTAATTCCTTCTGCGTTAAATATGTCATAAATTTTACCTATTGCTAAAACATCTAATCCCGCATCCATTAATTCATTCATTGCAGTTCGACCAAATGGTTTTAGCGCATAATCATGTCTATTGGAAGTACGAACAAAGTTTCCTGGCTCTCCGATAAATGGACGAGCAATAATTCGACCAACCAAAAATTCTGGTGAAAGAGTCATTTCTCTTGCAACTTCACAAATATGATAAAGTTCTTCAAGTGGAATTATTCCTTCATGAGCTGCGATTTGCAACACTGGATCAGCAGATGTATAAACAATAATTGCGCCTGTTTTCATATGTTCTTCGCCAAGCTCATCTAGAATTCCTGTACCACTTGCTGGTTTATTTCCAATTACTTTTCGCCCTATTTTTTCTTCTAGTGCTGAAATCAATTCGTCCGGAAAACCTTCAGGATAGACTTTAAATGGTTTATCTATGTTCAAACCCATAATTTCCCAATGCCCGGTCATCGTGTCCTTCCCTACAGAAGCTTCCTGCATTTTTCCAAAATACGCTGTTGGATTTTCCACTTGTTCTATACCTTTAATAGCATCTATATTTCCAAGCCCAAGTTTTTGCATTTCAGGCATGTTCAGACCATTCATTTTCTCCGCGATATGACCTAATGTATGGGAACCTACATCCCCAAAATCGGCCGCATCTGGTGCTTCTCCGATTCCTACAGAGTCCATAACGATTACGTGAATACGTTTAAATTTGTTCATCTTTATTCCCTCCTACTATTTTCTTCTAGTTTACCAAATTTTTTAATAATGTACACGTCAGACCTCTGACAAATTATGCTCTTGGATGGAATTGTTTATAAACTTCTTTTAATCTCGTTTTACTGACATGCGTATATATTTGGGTAGTAGAAATATCTGCATGTCCTAGCATCTCTTGCACAGCACGCAAATCCGCTCCATTTTCTATTAAATGCGTAGCGAATGAATGGCGCAATATATGCGGTGTAATCTCTTTTTGTATTCCTGCATTTACCGTGTGCTTATTTAATAATTTCCAAATTCCTTGTCTTGTCAAACGCTTTCCTCTTTGATTGACGAAAATTGCATCTGTGCGTTCGGTTGATTTTAGCAATTTTGGTCTAGCTTCTTCTATATAGGTCGTGCAAGCACGAATAGCAGCACCTCCTAGAGGTATAATACGTTCTTTGCCACCTTTACCAAATACACGTACAAATCCCATAGTTAGATGTAAATCTTCTAAATCCAAGTTTAAACACTCACTAATACGCATACCACTTGCATACATGAGCTCAAACATTGCTAAATCACGGACACCTTGCGGCTTAGAAGTATCTATACTATTTAACAAACCGTTTAACTCTTCCACTGAAAGAAAACTAGGTAATTTTTGTTCCATTTGTGGTATTTCCAGATGGATAGTAGGATCCTGATTAGTCACTTTTTCGCGCAATAGAAACTGGTGAAAAGAACGAATAGATGAAATATGCCTTGCAATCGATCTCGGACTTTTTCCTTCCGTTTTTAATTTTCTAAGATGGTTAATAATATGCTGCCGTTCTACATTATCTAAACTATGTAATTGTTGGATGTTAAAAATATGCCGTAAATAATCGGTTAAATCCTTTTTATAGGAAATTAGCGTGTTATCTGCTAATTGTCGCTCAATACGCAAAAAATGCAAATAATCCTCTAAATAAAGCAATCCATTTTCCAATTTTATCTACCTCCTATCAAAAAAAGGATAGCGATTTGCTATCCTTTTTTTGTTTATTTATCTTCTTGGCAACGATAACAAATTCCGTGAAAGGTTAATCGATGGTCTTTAATGATAAAGTTCCATTTCCTTTCCACAATTGCTTCTACGTCTTCTAACAAATCTTCTTGTATTTCATCCACAGCTCCGCATTCTATACAAACAAGATGATGATGGAAATGAGCTGCTCCTTCTTGTCTCAAATCATAGCGTGATACGCCATCTCCAAATTGAATTTTATCCACCACATTCAATTCATTTAATAATTCTAGTGTACGATAAACTGTAGCAAGTCCTATGTCAGGTGATATCTCTCTAACTAGTAAAAATACATCTTCTGCACTTAAATGATCTTCTTCATTTTCAAGCAAAATCCGGACTGTCGCTTCACGCTGTGGCGTCAGTTTATAGCTCGCACCAGATAATTGTTTTTTTATTCGATCAATACGGCTTTCCATGTGACGCCTCCTTAAACTTCTTCCATTATACCAAATAGTGAATTATTATGACAAGGGATTCACTTAGTAATAATTATTAATAGATATTAATTATTATATAATATAAATGGTATTAAGAAGTATTCTATTATGATGATAATAGAATACAAGGATAACGCAAACAAATTGACTCGATTTGCTAATGCAAGAAGAAGAACACAATAAACTAGTTGAAACGGAAACCACCAAAACACATACGGAAATGTGGAAGCCTGTGTTTGGAGCAAATAACTGGAGCAAAACCCGTAAAACGAAATTTTAAAAGCACAAATCACCAGAATAAGTTTTCGTAAAAAAGGATGTTGATAGAATAAAAAAAACACAATAGCGATCATCAAATGCGGAAAAATTGTTTCTAGAAAAGTAGGTTGTTCTACTAAAAGAACACGAGCGTCCAAGAGATGAATAATCCATTGCTGCTGCTCTGCTGTGCTTTTTTCAAAAAGAATTAAACCCCCGATAAAACTAAAAACTAGTACGCATAATGAAATGAAAATAGTATAAGTTTGGTTCAAATTGGAACACCTCCCTATCTATTTTCATCATATGCTTGTACAAAGTTACTTCATGCTTCTTTTAAATAATCTTTTAACCAAAGAAAAGCAAAAGCCGTTTTGGCATCATATATTTGTTTATTTTTTATTAATGATTCCATTTCTTTGATTGATACATAAACTAATTCTACAAACTCATCCTCATCTAGATCTGCTTTTCCTGTCATTTTCTCAATGTTTTCTGCAAAATAGAGATGAATAATTTCATCTGCAAACCCTGGAGATGTGGCAAAAGATTGAACATATTGTAGGTTACTAGATGTATATCCTGTCTCTTCTTCTAATTCTCTTCGTGCAGTCACTTCAGGTGGCTCTCCAGGCTCTATTTTACCGGCAGGAATTTCTATGATGGATCGTTCTAATGCTTTTCGATATTGTTCCACTAAAATAATCTTCTTGTCCTCTGTTATAGCCATTACAGCAACCGCTCCTGGATGTTTCACAATCTCTCTATTGCTAGTTTTACCGTTCGGAAGCAAAACTTCATCTACTTGCAAAGTAATCACTCGACCCTTGTATTTAAAGTCAGATGTAATCGTTTTTTCCTCGAATTTTTTCATATTTTATCTTCCTTTCATTTGTAACTAACTATTACACATTGTAACATGTAGAAAAGGACGTGTTGAAAATTGAGAAAAAGACAATTAGGTAAAAGTAATATAACTGTTTCTGAGATTGGACTTGGTTGTATGTCGCTTCCGACTAATCAACAAGATGCCAATAAGATTATTCAATTTGCATTAGAGAACTGTATTACTTATTTTGATACGGCAGATTTATACGATAATGGAGAAAATGAAAAGATTGTCGGAAATGCATTAAAAAATAATCGAAAAGATATTATTCTCGCAACAAAAGTAGGCAACCGTTTGAATGATTCGGGGGAAGGTTGGTCATGGGATCCTTCCAAAAAGTGGATAACTTCCGCAGTTCACAAATCTTTACAACGTCTCCAAACAGATTATATTGATATCTATCAATTACACGGAGGAACAATGGAAGATGATGTCGATGAAGTGATTGATTCGATGGATTCATTGAAAAAAGAAGGTCTTATTCGAGAATACGGTATTTCTTCTATTCGACCAACTGTAATTGATCGATTTTTGAAGAAAAGCAACGCGGTATCCATAATGATGCAATATAGTTTATTGGATAGAAGACCAGAGGAATGGTTCTCCTTGTTAGAAAAAAATGATGTTTCGTTGTTGAGTCGCGGTACATTAGCAAAAGGGTTATTAACTTTTGAAGGTATGAATAGAGCGAATAAAACTTCGGAATATTTATCTTATTCTAACGCAGAATTAATCTCAGTGATTGAACAACTGCAAGCATTAGATACACCTATTACTTCTGTTGCACTTCAGTATGTTTTACAACAAAAAGTGACAGGTTCTCTAATTATTGGTGCAAGTAGTACGGAGCAGCTTTTACAATCGATCGAAGCTTACAACCAGCCAGTTTCTAAAGATATTCTACTAAAAGCTAGTGAGATTACCAAGCAAGATGTGTATAAAGAACATCGGTTATAAGAATAACGCAAAAGCCCTTTAAGTGTATCTTGTCTTTTCTATTTCTCGAGGGCTTCGGAAGAAACATCAACTACACTATTTCCGTTGGAATTTTTGTGGATCGTGAAGTGACTGCGTCACTTCACGATCCACTTTTTTCGGTAATCTTGTGGCGGATGTTTGTCCGTCGCTCTCTTGAAATGTGTAAAGAAATGATGCATTTGGTTAGGATAATGGAAGATAAAATTCTTTCCTACTCTTTTAAAAGCGGACGAAGATACAATTTCGTCCGCTCACAGCTTTTTTATCAATGGATACTACTTATTTTTCTCTATTTCCACCGACCATAGTGAAATTCAAGCGTCACGCGTAATATTCACAATATATAAATGTTACTTTCTAATAAGAGTTGTACTTCACCAAAAAAGGAAAAAATGCAGATGTGATGGCAAAATAGATAGTTAAACAGGATACAATCGTAAAAGTAGTTAACGATAGTTGATCTGGTATCAAAAAGAGGAAGATCGACAATGGCAGAACTATTACAATTGATACTATGATCCTAGAAAAGAAAGTAATCCTATGTGGAGTATTACATTGACTACAACTAATTGGTCTGTATGAAACAATTAGATATTTGTAGATTTTACTCCAACTAAATCGTTTATTGCATTTATCACATTTTTGTATGGTCATTACCCTCTCCCTTTCTATATTGACATAAGCTGATATCATTAATAATTACTTCACTAACTACACAGCGAAATGTATGAATTAACCTGACACTCATTCCTCGTCTTCCCAGTCTGTTTCGTTATCGATATAAATATCAATGATAGCCCCTATACTATGCGCAAAGGTAATAATGGTCGGATCCAAACGCATGCCAGGCGTTTGAGCATTGTAAAAGTTCTAATGAACGAAAAATATACAAGTAAGATTATGTTCTTCTTTATAAGCATTTATTAGTTTGAGATGTGGTTTTAAAGGAGCAATGACCGATTCAAAGAATCTCCTGTCTGCATCTTCTCCATAGCGCATTGGCATTTCACCAGATTCTATGCTCCATACCGTTTCAAATCGTTTAGTTAGTCTATTTCCACGTATATAGTCATCCCCAACTTTATATAATGTTGTGGGAGTTATACCTATCTTTGTCGTAAATTCATCTACTGGCCAATCATCTGACACGATGCTAAACCTTATAAAAACACATTCCCTTTCCATTTTTTCACCTCCTTTATATTCAATCTATGATTATTTCGGGCTGCTTTCATCATTCAATTTCTTTATAATATTCGGAAGTTCCGATAAATCTTCAACAGTATAATCAGTCTCAAATGTACCCCATTGATTATCTTTTTTCCAAACGCCTGTCATTCCTACGAATTCAGATGCTTTCACATCGTTTTCCGGATGGTCTCCAACAAATATACTTTCACTAGGAACAACATGAAGGCGCTTTAATGCTCGCTCGAATATTTCTGGATTTGTTTTTTTTATTCCTTCCGTTTCCGATACTAAAATCGTATCAAAATACTTTTCAATTCCCAATACCTCGATATTATCCATCTGAAACTGCCCATAGCCATTTGTAATCATGCCTAGAATAAGATTGTTCTCTTTTAACCCTTCTAACACATTGTGAAGATTAGGAAAAGGAACGCAAAAATTCTTGAATTCATTTATATAGTCTTGCAGTAAAAATTCCCAACTAATATCCTGTATTTTGAATTCTTTTACTAGTTGTTGATACACTTTATCTTTCCAGACATATCCGTGACTATCTAACTCTAAGAATCTTGTCCTATATTTTTCTTTTGGTATATGAGCTAAGCTATTTATCAATCGTTCGTATTGATTATCTATAAAATTTCTTATTGATTCGTCACGATCTAATAAAGTTCCATCTAGATCAAATAATACAGCTTTAATCATTCGAATCTACTCCCCTGGTATTTGTAGTTGATAGAAGAAGCTATGTTAAACAATTCATTTTCGCTAGTAGTTTCTTTCCTTTATAATCAATCGCATAATATACTGCGTCCATACTCCAGTTAATCATTTGTTTGTTAAAGGCAACTACTATGGCATATTTCCTTTCCACATACGATCCACAATTTGTATGTATTCCACACATCCATTACAAATACCTCCAAAAAAGTTATAACTTAATTCGCAATAACTTATATAAATCCCAAGAGCAGAAAAATAATATAAGAAAAGCCCATGCTCCCTTTAAGAGCATCTGGACTTCACCAATTCCCGAGTGCTTTGTACTACACCTCGGCTACACTTTTAACGCTAAAGCAAAGGATCGTGAAGTGACTGCGTCACTTCACGATCCTTTTTTTCGGTAATCTTGCGGCGAATGTTTGTCCGTCGCCCTCTTAGATTGTGTATAAGAATGAGTTAGTTCATCATTACCCAAAATTGTGCAGCTGCTTTTGAAATTGGTTCATCTTTTAATTTCATCATAACTGGTTCTACACTAAAATCAAATTGTTGAAGTTCGTATATCTTAAAATGTTTGAAAAACAAGGATTTATAGTACATTCTCGGAATGATGGTTATACCTAATCCTCGATTAACAAGTGCAACAACCATTGGAATATCTTTGCATTCAACCATAATATTCAGCTTTACATCATTTTCATCAAAGGCTTTTAAAATATTTTCATTTTATCCGTTTAAATATCTACACAAATTTTAACGGAAAACCGGAAAATTGCAAATAGCTTTAAAACAACAATCTTTTAGAAAATAGCCTAAATAAAAGACTACCCAGAAATCCGTTAATTAGATTTCTAACCAGCCTTTTTATTTTAATCGCAGTGCTTCACCTAAAACTTCGAACCACCGTATCCATATTCATCGAGTAATTCTTCAAATGATTTGTTTTTTTCTTTTTGCTTTTTCTCAAAAAGAAGTTGTGCTTGTCTTTCTTCCTCTTTCTCTTGTTCCGCCGCCACTAGTTGTTTCTTTGTTTCCTTTAGTTTAGCAAGCACATCTGATGAAAGTTGTTCGAAAAGACCATTTCCCTCTTCTTTTGGAACAGCAGGTTTTACGGATTGTCTTTGTTTTTTCTTTGCCAATTAATTCACCTTCTTTATATTAGCGTTTAACGATAGTAGCTACTCCTTGACCTCCACCGATACAAAGTGTCGCAAGCCCTGTTTTTGCATCTTGTTTTACCATTTCATGAAGTAATGAAACAAAAATACGAGCTCCACTTGCTCCTATAGGATGGCCCAGAGCAATAGCTCCACCATTTACATTTAATTTTTCTTGGTCAAATGAAAGCTCTCGATCTACTGCGATTGATTGTGCAGCAAATGCTTCATTCGCTTCAATTAAATCAATGTCAGCAAGTGAAATTTGTGATTTACTTAATACTTTTTTCACTGCTTCTACTGGTCCAATTCCCATCACACTTGGATCTACTCCTGCTGACGCATTTGCAACGATTGTCGCTAGTGGTTTTAAACCTAGCTCATCAGCTTTTGCTTTAGACATTACAACTACAGCTGCTGCTCCGTCATTAATACCAGAAGCATTTCCTGCAGTTACGGATCCATCTTTCTTAAATGCTGGACGAAGTGTACTTAATTTTTCTTGCGTTGAGCCTTTTTTCGGATATTCGTCGGTATCAAATACGATTGGGTCACCTTTTCGCTGCGGAATTTCTACTGGAATGATCTCATCCACAAATTTTCCTTCTTCGATTGCATTTGCCGCCCTGGCCTGAGAACTAGCAGAAAAAGCATCTTGCTCTTCTCTAGTGATATTATATTGATCGCATAAGTTTTCAGCAGTGATTCCCATATGATAATCATTAAATGCACACCATAATCCATCCGAAATCATACTATCCACCACTTTTTGATCTCCCATACGGAAGCCATCTCTAGCATTTTTCAATAGATAAGGAGCTTGACTCATATTTTCCATTCCGCCAGCCACGATGATTTCTGCATCTCCTGCAATGATTGCTTGTGTTGCCAGATGGATTGCTTTTAAGCCAGACCCACATACTTTATTTATTGTTAGTGCTGGTACGGATACCGATAATCCTGCTTGGATAGAAGCTTGTCTTGCTGGATTTTGCCCAAGTCCTGCTTGAAGTACATTCCCCATAATGACTTCATCCACTAAATCTTTTGAAACTCCTGCTTTTTCTAACGCTTTATCAATTACAATTGCACCTAGTTTAGTTGCTGGAACATCTTTTAAAGCCCCTTGAAATGATCCAATAGCAGTTCTTACTGCACTTACGATAACTACTTCGTTTGACATGTTATTTCCTCCTCATAATCCCCTAATATAAAATTCCCATCGACGATTGTATCCGCCTTATTCTTTAATTTAATTCTTCCGAATAAAAATTAAAGTTTGCTTGTTGAACCATCCATTCCTTACAATATAGTTGGAGGGATGATTATGTTTAGTTTACCAAAGAAAGTGACAATTATCGAGGTCGGTCCGAGAGACGGATTACAAAATGAGAAAAACGAAGTACCTACAGGAGTAAAATTAGAATTTATCGAAAAGCTTCAATTAGCCGGTGTCGAAGAGATGGAGTTGACCTCATTTGTATCACCAAAATGGGTGCCACAGATGAAAGATGCAAAAGAAATTATTGAAAGTGCCACAAAAAAGGGTAGACAATTTGTACTAACACCAAATGAGAAAGGTGTAGAACTTGCCAAACAAGCGGGTGCTAATAGTTTTGCTGTTTTTGTAGGCGTATCAAATAGCTTTAATAAAAAAAATATTAATAAAACAACCCAGGAAAGTATGGTTGGGCTTAAACCTATAGTAGAATCGCTACTAAAAGAAGGTCAGTTTGTTCGAGCTTGCATTTCTACCGCTTTCTATTGTCCATACGAAGGAGCTATAGATCCTCTTAAAACAATCGAATTATGTAGAGAATTTGTCTCGTGGGGTGTAAATGAATTAAGTGTGGCAGACACTATAGGAATGGCTAATCCAAAAGAAAGTTATTTGCTATTTGAACTAATTAAAGGTGAGTTTCCAACTACTCTAATTACAGCACATTTTCATGATACACGAAAAATGGGCTTGGCAAATATCTTTGCAGCACTTCAAGCAGGAGTGGATCGTTTCGATAGCTCCGCAGGCGGATTAGGTGGTTGTCCTTTTGCTCCAGGTGCAACCGGAAATGTTGCAACGGAGGATGTTGTGAATATGCTACACCAAATGAATATTGACACAAATATTCATCTTGACCTATTGGTAAATGCTATTGATATAATTGCACCTTATGTGTCTAGACCAATTGAGACAGGAATGTATAAACTAAGAAAAAATAGTTAGGGGTTGTTGCGATGAAAAAACGTGTAATCATTTGGACTAGTGTATTAACTAGTATTTTAACCGCTACCGCTACTGTTTTGGGCTATTTTGTGACAAATAAGCTCATGTATATGAAGAAAAAAGAAGATAAATTTATATTAAACCGAGAGATTACATCTAAACGCTTTGACGAAGCTTGGTTTAATACCGTCAATAAAACCGAAAAATGGATTGAGTCAAAAAACGGTTACTCGCTTAAAGCGATATTTGTAGAACCATTACCAACAAATAATTATGTCGTTATTTGTCATGGCGTAACGGAAAATAAAATTAATTCACTAAGATTTGTACGAATGTTTGAACGACTAGGATTTAACAGCGTTGTATATGATCATCGGCGCCATGGAGATTCTGGTGGAAAAACAACTAGTTTTGGTTTTTATGAAAAGATTGACTTACAATCCATTATTGAAGTAGTGCGAGAGCGAGCAGGTGACAATGCCATTATTGGAATTCACGGAGAATCGATGGGTGCAGCAACTACTCTACTGTATGCAGGTTCCATAAAAGATGACGCAGATTTTTATATTTCTGATTGTTCTTTTTCAGATTTCGAGGACCAAGTGATGAATATTATGCGTCAAACTACGCCACTTCGCTCCAGCTTAGCAATACGATTTGCGAACTTATTCTTAAAAGTGCGAGACGGCTATACATTAAATCTTGTATCTCCCATCGATGTAGTGGATCATATAGAAAAACCTGTACTTTTTATCCATAGTTTACAAGATGATTTTATACTTCCTAACATGACCGAAGAATTGTATGAGAAGAAAAAAGGTCCAAAATCATTAAAACTATTTGAATTAGGGGCTCATGCCAAATCATTTAATGAAAATAGTGAAGAATACGAACAAGTAGTTGCAGATTTTTTACAACAAAATAATTTACTAAATAAATAAAAGCACTCGAAAGTGAGTGCTTTTATTTTTGCATTTTATTCATTTGATTCATCATTTGTTTTACTTGTTTTTCAGAAGGCTTACGACCCATTTGTGCCATCATCATCCGAAGCATTTGTTCATTGATAGGTGGATTTTCTTTTAAATATTTCATCATATATTTACGTGCTGCAAAAAATCCAATTGCTGCACCACCGATTAACGCAACGATTACGATAATAATCCAAATCCATGTAGCTAACATAATTTCTCCTCCTTTACGATCTTGTCTACGTGTACAAGACACCATTGAAAATTATACTATAGATTCTTAATGCATTCTATATTTAATTATAATTTTAAAAATAATTATGAAAAAGAGGTAGCTCGAAGTTCCCTTTTCCGGAGTCACTCGAACTACCTCATATGTTTTAATTTTGAAGTAAATTTTTCATTTTAGTAACGACATTTTCTACAGAGAAACCGTATTCTCTCATCACAATTTCACCTGGTGCACTAGCGCCAAATTTGTCGATGGCGATAACATCTCCTTCAAACCCAACATAACGATGCCATCCAAGAGAAGAACCCATTTCAATAGCAAGGCGTTTCGTTAAATGTGATGGAAGTACTGATTTTTTATATGCATCATCTTGTTGTTCAAAAAGATCCCATGATGGCATAGATACTACAGATACTTGAATTCCTTCGTTTGCAAGCGCTTTTTGTGCTTCCACCGCAAGACTAACTTCTGATCCAGTTGCAAGAAGTATTGCTTCCGCATTATCACTTGGAGAAACAATATATGCACCTTTTGAAACGCCTTCGCTTGCTTGCTCCACTGATCCTTTAAGGGTAGGCAAGTTTTGTCTTGAAAGAACAAGTACAGTCGGATGATCTTTCGATGAAACCGCAAGCTTCCATGCTTCATTTGTTTCAATAGCATCTGCAGGACGGATTACAGATAAACCTGGCATTGCTCGTAGTGAAGCTAAATGTTCGATTGGCTCATGTGTTGGACCATCTTCCCCTACCGCAATACTATCATGAGTAAACACATACGTTACTGGAAGTCCCATAAGAGCAGATAGTCGAATCGCTGGTCTTACATAGTCACTGAATACAAAGAACGTACCACCAAACACATGTAACCCACCATGAAGCGCCATACCATTAAGAGCAGTGCCCATAGCAAATTCACGTACACCAAACCAAATGTTTTTACCCTCGTAATTGTCAGCAGAAAAGTCTCCTGCATTTTTCATCGTCGTTTTGTTTGATCCAGCTAAGTCCGCACTACCTCCGAAGAAAGATGGTAAGTTTTGTGCTATAGCATTAATGGCATCGCCTGAAGCGGAACGAGTTGCATGTGATGTCCCTTCTTCATAAGCTTTCATCGCAGTATCAAAGTTTTCAGGTAGATCTCCGCTAATTGCTTGTTTTAAAGTAGCTGCAAGTTCAGGAAACTCCGAAGAATACGCATTAAACTTTTCATTCCAAGCTCCTTCTTCTGCAACACCAAGAAGATTAGAAGCTTCTTTAAACGTTTCATATACTTCTTCTGGCACATAGAAATCTTCTTCAGATGACCATTTGTAAGCCGCTTTCGCTAATAGTGACTCTTCTTTTCCAAGTGGCATACCATGAGCGTCAGATTTCCCTGCTCTGTTCGGTGAACCAAATCCAATTACTGTTTTAACCTCAATAATTGTGGGTTTATCGTTTTGAGATTTAGCTTTTTCAATTGAAGTGGAAATAGCTTCAATGTCATTTCCGTCTTGCACGAAAATATAATTCCATCCATATGATTCAAAACGTTTTTCTATTTTCTCAGAGAACGATTTATGCAAGTCACCATCTAAAGAAATATCATTACTATCGTATAAAACAATTAATTTATCTAATTGTAAATGTCCAGCAAGCGAAATTGCCTCTGCTGCTACACCCTCCATTAAATCCCCATCTCCACAAAGTGCAAATGTGTAATGATCCACAACTTCAAAGTTTGGACGATTGTACGTAGCGGCCAAGTGTGCCTCTGCCATTGCCATACCTACAGCCATTCCAATCCCTTGCCCTAGTGGCCCAGTTGTTGCTTCTACACCCGCTGTATGACGAAACTCGGGATGACCTGGTGTTTTTGAATTCCATTGTCGGAAATTCTTAATCTCTTCCATTGGTAAGTCATACCCACCAAGATGAAGTAAACTATATAAAAGCATAGATCCATGCCCCGCTGATAAAACAAAACGGTCACGATTAAACCAGTTTGGATTATTTGGGTTATGGCGTAGATGTTTTGTCCAAAGCGTATATGCCATTGGTGCGGCCCCCATCGGAAGACCTGGATGACCGGAGTTTGCTTTATCTATTGCATCAATAGATAAAGTACGAATGGTATTAATTGCAAGCAAATCTGATTGTAATGACATTTGTAACATCCTCTCGAGCTAATTTTTTCTATACTTCTAGTTTAGACAACAATGTATGCATTATCAATGGTTTCTTAATGATTAGTTAATTCAGAAATTTCCCTTTTTTAGCCTGTTTTACTTTAAGAGGAGTGACATCATTACCAGCAGGGTCTATTACTTTTACACTTTCGATTGTATCCCTCATTGTTGCACGAAATGTCTCTAAATATTCTTTTCTTAATGCACTTTGTTCTTTTGCTTCTTCAATAGATAATCCAGTTGATTTTGATTTCCTTGAAAGTTCACTTATTCGTGCAATTTTTTCTTTACTTAACATAAGATTCACCCTTTAAATTTTATTCTAATTTAAAGGTAAGGAAAAAACACACAGAGTGCAAGCCTTTAACCTTCGTGTGTATCAATAAATTCAATAAATCGTCTATTTACAGTTGCTTTACTAATTTCAAAACCTAATCCTTTTAATGTGGATGCAATTTCTTCATAAGTTAAACCTGCATGACGTAATCTTACTATTTCTTGAACTGGAACTTCAATGCGGTCCCTACCTTCAGGGTTACCCCGTGTTTTTAAATTACTCTCTGGGCGAAATCCTTGGGAAACCGCACGCTTCATTCCTCGTTTAATTTTCGCATTATGTAGTTTCCGTTGGTACTCTTCTACTAATGCAAGAATTTCTAATAACATTGAATCCATTTCATTTAAATTTAAAACTCCTTTGTCTTGTAAAGTAAAAACGGATGTATTCGTTTTCTGCAATAGATGTAATACGGCCATTCTACCGTTACCACGACCAATACGAGTCTCATCTTGCACAAACACAGCTTTTATTTGTTGTTCTTTTACAAAGGATAATAAATCAAGAAGTCCATCTCTTTCAATGTCATAGCCACTATGTTTATCTACAAATACATCTGCTACCTCATAGCCTTGATGAGCAGCAAATTGTGATAACTCTTCTTCCTGCCTTAGTAATGATGTTTCTTGTGTCTCCTTTTCTGTGCTAACTCGGCAATAAATGACTGCTTTCATCGACTAACACCTGCTAATTCTGTGGAATAATCATGATGAATACGTTCTGATCCATTGGGGATAAACAGTGTATCTCCCGCTTTAATATGTGCAGTATGTAAGTTATTTAATGCCATTACTTCATTTATCCAAGCTTCCTTTGACTTTTCAGAACCAAATTTATCAGCAAGCTTCCATAACGAATCTCCACGTTCTATTGTGATCGGATAATTTTCACTTTCACTTTGAGAATTAAAAATAACAAATGTCATAATAAAAGATAGACTTAAACCTATAAATAAAGTGATAAAATAATTTTTTTGTAATAGTTTCATCAAAAAACCCCCATTTTAGAATGCTTGTTCGTTTGTACAACTTTATAATAAAACGAACACATGTTTTTTGTCAACACCTTTTCAGAACCTATGTTTGCATATTGTTTTAGAGACTGATATACTGTAAATAAGAAAGAATAAATTAATATTATTTAAAAGAGGTGAATGTATTGAAGAAAGCATCTAAAAGACAAGAAGATATTTTAGCGTTTATAAAAGAGGAAGTACGAAAAAAAGGATATCCACCTTCCGTACGCGAGATAGGTGAAGCAGTAGGACTAGCTTCTAGCTCAACTGTACATGGCCATTTAGCTAGATTGGAAAGTAAAGGATTGATAAGAAGAGATCCTACTAAACCACGTGCAATCGAGATACTAAACGGTGCAAATTCGATAGAAAAACAAGGTGTAGTTCACGTGCCTTTAATCGGTAAAGTAACCGCTGGACTTCCAATTACAGCAATTGAAAATGTGGAAGAGTTTTTCCCACTTCCTGAAACTTTCGGTACATCAGATGATCACTTGTTCATGCTTGAAATTATGGGCGACAGTATGATAGAAGCAGGAATATTAAATGGAGATTATGTTGTTGTTAAACAACAACAATCTGCTAATAATGGCGAAATAGTTGTTGCTATGACAGAAGATGATGAAGCAACTGTAAAACGTTTCTTTAAAGAAAAATCTTTTTTCCGTCTGCAACCAGAAAACTCTTCGATGGATCCAATTATCGTCAATGAAGTAACGATACTAGGTAAAGTTGTTGGTGTATATCGTCATATGCAATAAATCCTCTGTAACTTGACATATTCTACTATAAAGCTTACTATTATGTAGAGCCGATATCATACTAAAACGAAAAGTGGACATTTTCGTTTTAGTCATCGAAAAAACCCCTTTACCTTTTTGGTTGAGGGGTTTTTATTTTGATATTGAAAAATCGGAAAAATTAATGTGAATGGTTTTGCACTTGCATTGCTTTCTACGATACTAATTTTGGAGTTTTTCGTAGCTGCACCACAAGCAGGTCATGAAGCGGAAGATTACTTTAGCAATTGTAAATACCTAAATAAAATATATAAAGGTGGCGTCGCAAAAGATGCAAAAGCCAAAAACAAAAGAGGTAGTCAAAATTTAAATCTGCCGTTTCTGCTGAAATTTATACCCTAAATATAGATAAAGATCGTGATAAATAATCTATCGCATGTGAATGAACATTTAAAGTTATTATTACTTCGAAAACTATAAAAAAACCTCTACAAATTTATAGTAGAAGTCTTTAAAAAGCTTAGTCAAACATCTCATAAATCCCAATAAAAATAAGTAACCATCCCGAAATGGTTATTGAATAGTTACCAATAAACGTTTTATTAAGTAACAAACCAAAACGACTTCCAATTCCAACTGTTAAAACTGAAAAAAATCCAATAGAAATAACTGTCCAAATAGCAGAAATTCCACTTGCTCCAATTGCAATTCCACTTACCAAACAGTTTACAGATAAGATAAATCCTAAGGTAATTGCTTCTCTAATTGAAATGATATTGTTTCCATCTTTATCAATGTTTTCTGTTTTATTGGAAGAATCCTTATTCGAAAATCTATTCGATAAAATAGTCCACAAACCAATAATACATAGTAGGAAACTACCTAAGAAGTTTGCAAGTAAGGTTGGAATATACGATGTGACTAGTTCTCCACTTACGATTGCAACATAAGAGACCACCATAGAAATAATTGCAATTGTTACGTTCGAAAATATAGGGATTTTAGTTTGTTTTATTCCATAGGCCAAACTTATTCCTAAATTGTCTAAATTAGCTGCTATCCCTATCAGGATAATTGTTATCCAATGCATATTTTCCTCCCCAAGACCATTGATCTCTATTTATAAGGATATGCAAAAGAATTTTTTTTGTTAAATAACACTTTAGTTGAGTTAATTGAAATTGATTCACTTATTTTGTATTTATTATTCAAAAAACACCATAAACTGTTTTCCTAAAATTCAATTTCTATACCATTTAAGATTAAACGATGAGTGATGTCAGCCTTCAACGACGCGGATACAGCGCAATATTTTTCTTCTCCCAGTTTAATCGCACGAACTACTTTTTTCGCATCAATATCCCCTTTTACATCGAATAAAAGCTCAGCTGCAGTAAACGCAGTTGGCAATTCTTCTCGTCTAGAACCCTTAACTATTATTTCGATGGACTCCATTTTTTCTAAATGTGGTTTTAAGATCATCGTCACATCTATTCCAATACATCCTGCTAGAGCACTAAGTAACATTTCTGTTGGTGTAGGCGCTTGACCTTCCCCTCCATAATTAGGTGTTGCGTCCATATTCATCGGATAACCTGAAGGACCTTTTGCTTCAAAAGCACGTCCTCCTTCCCATATCGCTCTTACTTCCATCGTTATCAACCTTTCTGCTCTTAAAATTCTTTTACTTTTGCTAAAAATTTTTGTGCACGCTCTGTAACGGGATGCGCAAAGAACGCCTTTGGTTCCGCATCCTCGATGATCCGTCCATCCGCCATAAACAAAATACGATCAGCGACATTTTGGGCAAAATTCATTTCATGTGTTACGATCACCATCGTCATTCCTTCATCTGCTAATTCTTTCATCACTTTTAGTACTTCTCCAACTAGTTCAGGATCTAACGCTGATGTCGGTTCATCAAATAGCATGATTTGTGGTTCCATTGCAAGTGCACGAGCAATTGCAACACGTTGTTGTTGGCCACCTGATAGTTTGGAAGGATAAACACCTTCTTTTTCTTGGAGATCAACACGTTTCAATAACTCGGTAGCCATTTTTTTTGCAAGTTCTTTTGATTGTTTCTTGACGACAATTAAAGCTTCCATTACATTTTCGATAACCGTTTTATGTGGATATAAATTAAATTGCTGAAACACCATGCCGGTATCTTGACGGATGGCATGAATTATTTTTTGGCGTACCTTTTTCTTATTTGTTGCTTGTAATAGATGATCATTAACAGAAATAGATCCGCTCGTGATTGTTTCTAGTCCATTTATACAACGTAAAAAAGTGCTTTTTCCTGAACCACTTGGTCCAACGACTGCGACAACTTGATGAGCAGGAATCGTCAATGAAATATGTTTTAACACCTCATGTTGACCATAGCTTTTGGATAAATCTATTGCTTGTATCAAAACTTTCCCCCCCTCTAGTATACCGATAGTCGTTTCTCTATTTTGTTTAAAATAAATGTAAATAACGTACTCATAATCCAGTACATCACTGCAATCGATAAATAAAATGGCATATACACATAATATTGCGCGACTAATAACTGAGCAGAACGTAATAACTCTGTTACAGCAATAACCGATACTAATGAAGTTTCTTTTAACATACCTACAAATGTATTACCAAGTGTTGGTATAGCGATGCGAATTGCTTGTGGGATGACAATACGTCGAATAGCTTGCCCCTCCGTCATCCCTGTCGCAAGCGCAGCTTCAGTTTGTCCTACTGGCACTGCTTGAATAGCCCCGCGGAATGCTTCTGAAACATAAGCTCCAATATTAATACTCAGTGCAATATAAGCCGCTGTGAGCGCTCCTAATTCAATGCCATAATCAACAAGACCATAATATACAATGACGATTTGAACAAGTGGCGGCGTTCCTCGAATAATTGATACATACACTCTCGCTATTGTACGAAAGAAACGATTACCTTTTAAACGAGCAATCGCTGTAATTAAACCAATAATCAAACCGAAGAACATAGATACCACTGTAATTAATAATGTATAATAAGCCCCTTTCAGCAAAAAGGGCAAATTATCAATTACCACATCCATAGAAAATACCTTCTTTCTTTAATCAACTACAGGTTCTTCCCCAAACCATTTTAAGAAGATTTTTTTATATGTACCGTCTTGTTTCATATCAGCCAATGCTTTATTTAACGCATCTACTAGGTCCGTACTCCCTTTTTTCACAGCTACGGCAGCTTTATCGGATTTTATAGGTGAACCAACAACTTTTACTTTAAATCCATTTTCTTCAATAATAGGTTTTAATGCGTATACGTTATTAATTGTTGCATCTGCCCGACCTGCTTCTAAATCTTTTAAGGTGGTGATTACATCATCATACGTATTGATTTTAAAGTCTCCTACTTTTGGCATTAAGTCATTACGTAAAAATGCTTCATCATTAGTTCCTAATCCTACGGCAATTTTCTTCCCTTTGAAATCTTCTACAGATTGAATCGTTGTATTATCCTCTTTTACAATCACTTTTACATCATTTGTAATATATGGTTCTGTAAAATCAATTTGTTTTTTACGATCGTCCGTTATGGTTACTTGACTTATTAAAATGTCGAATTTACCTTTTTGTAATCCAGGTATAAGTCCAGAAAAATCTTGAGCAACAAATTTCGCTTCTACACCTAATCGTTTCGATAATTCTTTTGCAATATCCACGTCAAAGCCATCGTATTTGTTCTCTTTATTCATAAAATTGTAAGGTGCATAAGTACCCATTATGCCTACTGTCATTTCACCTTTATCTTGAATAGCTTTTAACGAATTTTTATCGTTTCCTTTAGTCGAATTATTACCACAAGCTCCTAACAACAAGGCCGTCATTACTGCTAGAGCCAATAAAACCTTACTTTTTTTCATCACATTTTCCTCCTTATTTTATACACCAAACAAACAAAAAAAATAAATTTCAATTTGAACAGTTTTTTAACCAGTTGTTCTATATCCACTTGATACTAGTCATCATTTATCTTGACGGATTCATTAATCTTTTAAATCCTATAAGATTACTATTCATTAGTCAACTACTCTACATTATTCTGAGTTTTCTATCTAGTCAACCTTGTACGTTAAGAAGTTTAAAATATATTCTAGGACATACTTTTAACACTTTTATATAAAAATTTTCATTGTTAATATGATTATTCCCCATATTGATTAGTAATAACATTAATTTTTCATTAAATTATCAAGAGCATTTTCATTCAATAAATAATTCATTAATTCCTTACATACCTGAAAAAAGACTTATCCAAAGAATAGCGGATAAGTCTTTTTTCTTATTTTAGTATCTCTGCTCTAACTGTTTTTACTCTTTTTTAACGCATCGAGTGTTAGTGGTCCTACAATTCCGTCAGGTGTTAATCCTTTAGATTTTTGAAATGCTTTAATCGCCGCAACAGTTGCCGGCCCTTCAATTCCATCCACAACAATCTTATATCCTGCTTTTACTAAAAGTTTCTGTATTTCTACCACTTCCTGAACGACGATATAATTTAAAGGATTTACTGCATTCGGTTGACCGGCAGCATATTTTGGAATATGAATTTCAAAGTGCAAGTTGACTCCTGTAGCATTTCCTGTATCTCCTTTTATACCGACTTGTTGACTTCGTTTAACGACCTGTCCAACTTTAACTGAGATTGATTTGAGATGGGCGTACAATGTTTCGTAATCTTTGCCATTTAGTTGATGAGCAATTGTTACTGTATTACCATATCCCTCTATAACTTTTGCTCTCGTCACTATACCACCTGCTGCTGCAATAATTCTTGGACTTCCATCACTACCAAAGTCTACCCCTTTGTGCAACCTTGAAGTATTAGTTTCAGAGTTTTTTCGCAACTGTCCAAAACGTGAGGTGATACGTCCTTCACAAGGCTTAAAAAATAACATATATTTCCCTCCTTTCAATTCTTTTGGATCCGCTTGTACAAACCAATGCTTCACTCTATTAATAAATGCAATTACTAGTTAGAATACATAGTCAATCTTCATTACTTTATTCAAATAATATTTTCTTGTTTTGTTTCCTTTTCTCTCCCCTAACTTTTCAACGTCTCTTTTGGACAAGATTCATTTACTTTCCTTCACCCATATTTTAGAAAAGAGGTAATTAACTTTTTCTCATTAATTTTAATCAGGAGCGTGTGTCGTTGGAGAACATTCAAGATATTTGCAATCAATATGGACAAATCGTTAAAGGAAAAGCTAGTGTAAAACAAGGTGCTTGTTCAGTAGAACTGGAGCGTAATCTAAACGTTACCATTCAAGGCCGTCCTAGTAGAAGTGCACTTCCTGCAGGAATAACATTTGAATCGCTAGATTACGAAGGAAGTGCATTGAACCTTGGGGAAGTAGCAGTGCTTCAAGAAGAATTACCCGAATTTGTTAAAGCTTTAGTGAATAATAATTTAATAGTTAGCGCTATTCACAACCACTGGATCTTCACCAATCCAACTATTTTATATGTACACTTTCAATCTGTTGAATCCCCTTTATCTTTTGCACACAAGTTTGCTAAAGCATTTCAGGTATTAAATCATTAGGAAGAGATTTAAAATACTTTAAAATGAACCATTTTACTATTACCGTTAGAATTCAAAAGGATCGCGAAGTGACTGCGTCACTTCACGATCCTTTTTCGGTGATCTTGTGGTCTTGTAGCGGGTGTTTGTCCAACGCATTCTAAACAAGGTGCATAAGATTTGAAAATGAGAGACTAAATCCTGTCCTTCTTTTAGAATCGGCCAATAATATTTCATCCGTTCGGCACTTCTTGATCAATAAATACTATGTATTTTTATCTGGTGCCACCTTCTAAAATGATATAGCCCTTGAATTATTTAAACTATTTAAGTTAAAAGTCACGTCTGTTAATTAACCTTTTCTTGAATTTTAGTAAAAAAGTTAATAGAATCCATTTGCATTTACACGTTTTCGGTTTACTTTGGAGACTTTAGAAATAGTGCGACTCATTAACCGCTAGGATTTCCGCTCTAGGCGGAAGCTTTCCGCGGGGGAGCGATGAGCCAGCACCGTCGCATGCGCGCCTCTTGTGATGGCACATCTGTCTCCGAGGTACGAAGGCTAAGAGCGCCACATCGTGTGGCAACGCCTTCGTGACCAACATCCTGTTGGCCTCCGTCTGGAGTCGCCGCCTGCCGCTCCAATCCAATGAAGTTTGCTAGCTAATCAGAGCGATTATCCTACAATATTAAGGCATATGCTCAACATTGAAATAGTGCACCATTAATAGGCACATCTCATGCCAGGTAAAGGCTTTACTAAGAGACGTTTGTCGCGTTCATAACCTGTTATGTCTCATTTATCCATTTATTGGATTTTTTATAAAATGAGGATACTTATTGCCGGAGCCGCGTCGGGCCGCATGATCCGTAGGATGAGACCCACTCGGGCGAAGCACGAGTTGGCTCATGCAAGGTGCGGCAAGCGCGGAGGAATACTGCGCATTATTTCTAAAGTATAATTTGTTGGTTATCTTTAGTTAATTCACATATGCTATTGGGAATAATTAGCTAATCAACAGACGTGGTTAAAAGTAAAAAACTAATACGAAAATCTTTAATTAGACTTAAATTCAACTATTTCTTTTTCCCCAAAAATAGCGCATAATAAAAGTAATTATAAAGAACCAAAGAAGGGATTAATGACCTATGACACTTATGAAGCATGAGCTCAAACTTTTATTAGACGATTACGATAAATGCGACAATTTGTCTATTAAAGAGCAAATACTAATAGATATTTATCTATTAAATGAGGCTTTAACTATTTTGCAACAGGACGAGCAAAACCAGCTTTTTAATGACCAATAAAAAGTCTCAAACGAAATAAGAATGCGGATCCCTTCTTCCATTTTTCAAAAAACATAATCAGTTTATTATAGAATCACTTGTATCGAAAGTAAGCGTCACTTTCTTACACAGCACCTCCATACGAGTCGTATTCCTTTGCAAAAATAAGGAAGGAACGACTGGTAAAAAAGTGGTTAATCAACAGGCATTCAATAGAATCGACTTATTCATCGATATGAATAGCTTTCATTCCAATTAATAATGTTTTCGCATCTTCGTTCAAATATTGTTTTATGTCTTTCCTCATCAAAAGATCCGAATTGCTTTTGATCGACATTCTCAAACCTCTAACATCAAATTTTGAAGCATATGCATTAATGGCATGTACCGCGCTCATTTCAATTCTATTTAATGGTTTTGTGTGGGGTTCAGTATTGTCTTTCAAAATCTGTAACAATGATCTTGCATTACTTCTTAGAAGATGCCTATTCTCATTAATTAATTCCATATTTTCTTCCATAATTTTTCTTGCAGAAACAAAATCTAAGTTATCCATAACTTCATTCATTTTTTTCATTAATTCATTAATATCCATACTAACACCTCTAACCTATTTCTATTGTTATCGGTCTTACCAAATTATTATCAATAGTTAAAAAGGTATAGCACTTCAACCCTCTCGGCCCACGATTATTTACCTTTAAAATTAAGTATAGCTTTTTTATCAAAATTATGATGGAATGCTTCTTACAAATAGCTTACTTAATTATTTTCCCGTAAGAACAACGCCCTGATACTTTTCTAATAATTGAATAAGCTATTATATAAAACTACCTGTTACACCATCACACCACCCTTGAGAGGCGTCTGTGTTTTAGTATCAAAATTACCCATCAACAGAATGCCTCTTTAAAATATTTTCTAAAAACCAAACAGATTAATCACACAGACTTTTTTAATCGACATAGAATGAACTATCCCATATAGAGGAGGTGTACAATTTGAGTGAAGCAGTTGGTGGATACGGGCAAAGAAATGGTTCAGGATTCGCTTTAATTATTGTTCTGTTTATTCTTTTGATTATTATTGGCGCAAGTTTCTTAAACACTGGTGGCGGTTACGGCGGAGGATATTGTGGCGGCGGTTACGGCGGAGGATACGGTTGTGGTTGCTAGCTAAGAGATTAAAGTCAATATCTTGAGTACATCTGAGACAGGTTTTATACCTGTCTTATTTCATGAAAACTGCATAAACTCGAGATACCCTTGCAATTGAGGGGTTCAAGCATATGAGAGAGGCTCTGAGAATATTGATTAATGCACGAAATTTTTAGATGGATCACATGACTTCATATTAAGCGCTTTGCTGACGACTAACAATGAACTAGTTCAATTACTATTTCCCCGTGTTCTACCCCCAGTACTTTTAAAGCTTATTTTCAAAAAATAAAAAAGAAAAACACCGAACAAGTCGACTTACGACTGAACGATGTTTTTAAGGAATTACATAAGTTGATAAATATTATTTTCTTTACTTATTTTTTGGGTTTCGTATGGAGTGTGAATGATTTTGCAGACTCAATTAAATTAAACCACCTCATCAATATACTTCATAAACCTAGTGTTTATAAGCTTAGTACATCTTCAAATACTGTTCTCTTTCCCACGGATGAACAGCCGTTCGGAACATATCCCACTCAATCTCTTTAGCTTCTACAAAGTTTGCGTAAATATGCTCACCAAGTGCACCACGAATTATTTCATTTTTACCTAGTTCTTTAATGGCTGCATGAAGTGAAGATGGCAAGTTGTAGACACCATGTTCATTTCTTTCTTCTTCGGTCATGACATAAATATTGCGATCCACTGCAGGTGGTGGTGTTAATTTGTTTTTAATACCATCGAGTCCTGCTTGTAGAATAACCGCCATAGCAAGGTATGGATTTGCAGCAGGGTCAACAGAACGAACTTCAATACGAGTGCTTAAGCCTCTTGAAGAAGGAATACGAATTAAAGGACTTCTATTTTGACCTGACCAAGCAACGTAACAAGGAGCTTCATAACCTGGTATTAATCGTTTATAGGAGTTTACTGTAGGATTTGTAATAGCTGTAAAACTTTGTACATGCTTTAATACCCCCGCCATAAACTGCATAGAAGTTTCACTCATTTTATTTTCAGCGGATTCATCAAAAAATGCATTTTCTTCACCTTTAAATAGGGAAACGTTAAAGTGCATTCCAGATCCAGCTACTCCAAAAAGTGGTTTTGGCATAAACGTTGCATGTAAACCATGTTTACGAGCAATTGTTTTAACTACTAACTTGAATGTTTGGATGTTATCACAAGCAGTTAATGCATCTGCATATTTAAAGTCTATCTCGTGTTGTCCAGGAGCTTCTTCATGGTGAGATGCTTCAATTTCAAAACCCATCTCCTCTAGCTCAAGTACGATATCACGACGGCAGTTTTCACCTAAATCTACTGGCGCTAGGTCAAAATAACCGCCATGGTCATTTAGTTCAAGCGTTGGTTCTCCTTGTGCATCTAGTTTAAATAAGAAAAATTCAGGTTCAGGTCCTAAGTTAAAACTTGTAAATCCTAACTCTTCCATCTCTTTTAGAACTCGTTTTAAGTTATTACGTGGGTCTCCAGCAAAAGGTGTTCCATCTGCTTTATTCACGTCACAGATTAGTCTAGCAACTTTACCTGTACCTGTAATCCAAGGAAACACTACCCATGAATTTAAATCTGGTACTAAGTACATATCCGATTCTTCAATGCGAACGAACCCTTCAATAGAAGAGCCATCAAACATCATTTTATTGTCGAGAGCTTTATCGAGCTGACTCACTGGAATTTCAACGTTTTTAATCGTACCAAGGATGTCAGTAAACTGAAGACGAATAAAATTCACCTCATTTTCTTGAACGAATCTTTTTATGTCTTCTTTTGTATACTTGCTCATTATTTCACTCTCCTATTGATTTTTATATATGAACCCCGCTTTAACTTTAAAAGCGAGAGAGTTCCCTTGTCTTAATGATGCGCGTTGGTGTCTTTGCGCAATTTGCATTTCTTCTCTGAAGATTGCTCGTAATTGTGCATCGGAAATAGCTTGTTGCACTTCTTTGGTGGAAGTTGTGTTGTTTTTCATTTCAAATATTTGTTTAATACCCGCAATGTTTACTCCTGAGGATATCATATCTTTTATTTCTAATAAAAGATCGACATCATCCAGCGAAAACATACGCTGCTTTCCTTCTGTTCGTGCAGGTTGGACTAGTTCGTGCTCTTCATAATAACGAATTTGCCTTGCTGTTAAACCTGTTAACTGCATCACGATATTCATAGATAACAAAGCCATCGAACGTCTCCATTCCTTTTCCATCACTGCACCCCCAGTTGAATATAGTAACACTATATATCATGTCAGCTTTCTTGTCAATTTGATGTCAGGTAAACTAACATAGGAAAAATAAATAAAAAAAACCACTTCCTTTTTAACTTGAAAGTGGCGTAATTGTTTATTTGTACAACGTTTGAACGGCTCCTAAAATAGCATATTTGACATGTTCATATGTCAAACCACCTTGAATAAAAGCAGTAAAAGGTGGACGGATTGGCCCATCTGCGGTTAATTCCATACTAGATCCTTGAATGAAGGTTCCTGCGGCCATAATAACATCATCCTCATAGCCTGGCATATAAGCAGGCTCTGGAGCAAATTGAGCATTTACAGGGGAATGTAGTTGAATTGCTTTACAAAATTGAATCATTTGTTCAGCTGTCTGAAACGAAACCGATTGAATCAGATCTGTTCTTTTCTCAGAAAAATGTGGTTCTGTTTTCATTCCTACTTCTTCTAAAACTGCAGAAGTAAAAATGGCCCCTTTTACAGCTTGCGAAACAATATGAGGAGCTAGGAAAAATCCTTGGTACATATCTAGTAACGTATTTAGTGAAGCACCAGCTTCCGCTCCAATTCCTGGGGATGTCATTCGGTATGCACATTTCGTCACAAATTCCGTTTTACCAGCTATATATCCTCCTGTTTTAGCAAGACCACCACCTGGATTTTTTATAAGTGAACCAGCCATCAAATCGACACCAACATTCGTAGGTTCTAGCTCTTCAACAAATTCTCCGTAGCAATTATCCACAAAAATGATTGCATCTTTTTTTATTGATCTAATTTTTTGCACCATGTCCTTAATTTGTTCTACTGTAAAAGACGGTCTGACTGCATACCCTTTCGAACGTTGTATAGCAATTACTTTCGTATTATCTTTTACTGCATTTTCTACCACTTCCCAGTCAACTGCCCCCGTTTCTAGCAAATCAACATGCTGATAACCTATACCAAAATCTGCTAATGACCCTGTATCTTCCCCACCACCGTCCACAATCGACTGAAGCGTATCATATGGTTTTCCTGTTATGTAAAGCAATTCATCATTCGGACGCAATACACCAAACAAACTAATCGAAATCGCATGTGTACCTGATATGATTTGGGGTCTGACAAGAGCCGCTTCTGCACCGAATGTTGTTGCATATACTTTTTCCAATGTATCCCGACCTTCGTCGTCATAGCCGTAGCCAGTTGAAGGATGAAAGTGATGGTCACTTACATGATGCGATTTAAATGCGGAAATTACTTTTTGTTGATTATAAAATGCTATTTTTTCTATATCTTTATGAAAGCTCGCAATTTTCGATTCCATATTTTCTGCAAACTCGACTACTTCTTTTGATAATGTTGTTATAAAATTCATGTCATTCTCTCCTGAAAGTTGTTTTCAATACAAATAGAAAAGACTAATTCCAAAGTGAAATTAGCCTTTCTCTTTTATTCTTAAAACTGTAATTCGCCTTCCCAATCCAACATTCCACCAACCACATTCGTTACACTAAAACCGTTTTCCTCTAGAATTTCGCAAGCCATTGCACTACGTCCTCCAGATCTACAAACAATATATTGTGGAGTAGACTTGTCAATTTGATCGAACTTAGACTCAATTTGACCTAAAGGGATATGTACTGCTCCTGGAATCATTCCATTTGCTACCTCTTCGCTTTCACGTACATCAATAATACTGAATTGTTCGCCAGCATCTAACTTTTGCAATAGTTCTTCAGTCATTATTAAATTCATCATTCAATCGCCACTTTCCATGTATATTCCTACAAATAGTAATAGGAACATTTCTATATGTCAATTATTAAATACTATTCTACATTAATATTGACTGCTTTAGATGGAGCGAAAGTTGAAATGGCATGCTTATAAATTAACTGTTGTTTACCTTCTGATTCAAGCAACACAGTAAAATTATCATACGATTTAATATACCCTTTTAACTGAAAGCCGTTTAATAAAAAGACGGTTACAAAAATATCACTTTTTCTTAATTGATTTAAAAAATTATCTTGAATATTTATTGGTTTCATCCCAATACCCCCATTATTCATTTTACATCGTAAAGAATCTTCCTTTACTACTATTCGCTCTTTTTAGTGAATCTCCTGCAAAATTGCATTAATTTCTTTCATAATTCTTTCTGTATCGGTAAATGGATTATACCAATTGATATCCATCTTATTTCGAAAATAAGTAAGTTGGCGTTTGGCGTACCTTCTAGAGTTTTGCTTTAAGTTATCAATTGCTTCCTCAAAAGTAAGATGCCCTTCCAAATAATCATAAATTTCTTTATACCCAATTGCTTGAATCGACTGGACATGTCGAATATTTTGATCATAAAGCTCGGTTACTTCTCGAAGTAATCCCTTTTCCAACATAATATCCACTCTTTTATTAATTCTTTCATAAAGAAGCGCTCGATCGATAGAAAGACCAATGATGTAATGAGGATAAACCTTTTCATTTCCTTGATTTTGTTCTATCTGATCTTTTCTTTTTCCGCTTAACTCTACCCTTTCGATCGCTCGCATAACTCTTTGCACATTATTCGGATGAATTTCAGCCGCAGCAATAGGATCTAACTTAGATAATCTTTCAAACAACACTTCTGATGACAATTGTTCCAATTCCTTCGACAAAGTACTATCTGTTTTCGGTTCTTCCGAAAACCTAAAATCGTATAATACTGATTGAATATAAAGCCCCGTTCCTCCAACAATAATTGGCACATGACCTCGCGAAGTAATTTCGTCTATTTTTTGTCGGACCATTTTTTGATATTCCGCTACCGAAAAACTATCTGTCGGATTTTTTATATCTAATAAATGATGGGGAACCCCTTCCATCTCTTCAAAATCAATTTTAGCGGTTCCAATGCATAATCCACGATACACTTGCATGGAATCGCCGTTAATAATTTCACCATTACAAGCTTTTGCTAATTCGATACTGAGCGCGGTTTTTCCGACAGCTGTCGGACCTACAATTGCTATTACGAATGGTTTTTCACACATTATTCATCAGCCATTTTGCAATTACTTCAAAAGTATCCAATTTATTTTTTTCCAATAAAATTTCATGCCTTGCTTGTTCTACTAATTGAACGGTTACATTTTCCATACCTGCATTCGTCAAACCTTTCGCTACTTTATATATGCCAGCTCCATTTTTACCTACTGGATCCTCCGCACCACTTACAAGAAGCACGGGTAAATCTTTTTTGATGCGGCCAATCTCTTCTGTTTTGTGAATTATTTTCATCCCATAAAACAGATCAACATAAAACTGATTAGACGGGATGAACCCACACATCGGATCGTCCATATATTTTTTTACTTCCGTTTTATCTGTATTTAACCAATCGAATGGTGAATGAGGCTGATTAATTTGTTTATTAAATCCTCCAAAAGCTATAGTATGGAGTAATTTACTTTCCGTTGTTGGTGTCTGAAATTTAGTAGCCATTTTCCCAATCATTGACCCCACTTCTCCAAGGACTCCTGGACTGTAGGAGGTGCCACAAATAACTACTTTCGAGAGAGATTCACTATATTTTTGCATATATCTCCGAGCAACAAACGAGCCCATACTATGTCCGAATAAAATAAGTGGTACCTCAATCATATCTTCCCGAACTTTAAGCAACACTTCTCGAACATCTTCTGTTACACGCTCAAATCCATTGGATTCAGCAAGATAGCCCTGTTGTCCATTTTTTTCAATCGTTCTGCCATGCCCTCTATGGTCGTGCCCACTTACTATATATCCTTCATCCACAAGAAAAAGAGCAAATTCATCATAACGTTCAATATGCTCCGCCATGCCATGTAGTAAATGTATATGTCCTATTGGAGATTGTTCAGGAGTATACTTCACTACATGAATGTGATGACCATCCGACATCTCTACTTCTAAAATTGATTTCAATACACGATTCAACTCCCTTCTAAAGTTGCCTGCATAAGAAGTTTAGCTAGTTGGTTTTTGAATTTCTCCGTTTCTTGTTCCGTGTAATTCAATAGATCTCTCATTACCTGTAATACTTCATGCATATACACTTTGTATTGCTCCACATTAAAATAAAGCATTCCGGTTCTTCGCACTAAAAAATCTACTGGTGTGTATGCCATTTCATCATGTATCGCATAGTAAATTTGGGCTAATACACCAAGTGGTAAACTGGAAGTAGAGGTTGTTTTTAATAGGTGTGCATATCGAAATATTTTATCTACATTTGATCCATAAAGTTTAGCTAATCGTCTTCCTTCTTCTAAAGATAAACCATAAGATTGTGCAAGTCTTTCTTTATTGGCTATAAAAGCTTGGAAATTCTTTGAACCACCGATGTCTCCACCTGAAAGTTCTAAATGCTTTGTCACACAAGGTCCAAAATTATAATCTCCTAGTTGTTTTGAAATAGCATTCACAATAGACTCAGCCATCTTACGATACCCGGTCAGTTTTCCTCCAGCTATTGTGAACAAACCAGAATTCGACTGCCATATTTCATCTTTTCGAGAGATTTCAGAAGGGTCTTTTCCTTCTTCATAAATAAGCGGACGAACACCTGCCCAAGTAGATTCCACATGTAGTTCGGTGACTTGAACATTTGGAAACATATCTTGTATCGCTTTTAGTAAGTATTGAACATCTTCTATTGTTGCAACAGGATTTTGTATGTCTCCTTCAAAAAAAGTATCCGTAGTGCCTACATAAGTTTTCCCTTCCCTTGGGATGGCAAATATCATACGTTTATCAGGCGCATTAAAATATAGCGCTTGTTGAAGAGGAAAAAATTGTTGATCGATTACTATATGAACGCCTTTTGTTAGTCTTAATTTTTTATTATTATCGATTGCATCAAGCGCTCGCACGGAATCTACCCATGGACCTGCTGCATTGACCACTTTTTTAGCGTGGATTGTAATCTTTTTTGTATTTAATTGGTCGATTACTTCTGCTCCAACAATATCATTATTGTCGTTGTAGACAAAAGACCTTACTTTTGCATAGTTTAAACATACTGCACCTTTTTCAATCGCTTTTTTTATAACTTCCATCGTCAGTCTAGCATCGTCTGTTCGATATTCTACGTAATAACCGCCGCCAAGAAGTCCTTTACTTTTTAATAACGGCTCTTTTTGTAGCGTTTCTTCAGCCGATAACATATGTCTCTTTTCTTCTTTTTTGACTCCTGCTAGCAAGTCATATACTTTTAAGCCAACAGAAGTGGTCATTGGACCAAATGTCCCCTTTTTATGAAAGGGAAGAAGCATCCATTCTGGTTCGGTCACATGTACAGCATTTTCATAGACAATTTCTCGTTCTTTCCCAACTTCAGCTACCATTTTGACTTCAAACTGCTTTAAATAGCGTAACCCTCCGTGCACTAACTTCGTCGATCTACTTGAAGTACCGGCTGCAAAGTCTTGCATTTCTACAAGGGCTACAGACATTCCTCTTGTAACGGCATCTAATGCAATACCAGCGCCTGTAATACCTCCACCAATTACTAATACATCGAATTCATAAAAATTTAATGTGTTAAATATTTGCTCACGTTCTACAGAAGATTTCATTTACTCACTCCTTGATAGTTTGAATACTCTTGTTGCTTCCACAGCTTTTTTCCAGCCTCTGTATAAGTCATTCCGTTTCACTTCATCCATTTTTGGTTCGTATTTTTTTTGACTTAGACGCATCGCTATAAGTTCTTGCTCATCTTGCCAAAAATTTGTTGCTAATCCTGCTAGGAATGCTGCTCCAAGTGCCGTTGTTTCATTTAACTTTGCAAGTTCTATTGGCAAGTTTAACAAATCACTCTGAAACTGCATGAGAAATTCATTACTTACTGCCCCACCATCTACTCGAAGCACTTCGGCGTATACTCCAGAGTCTTCTTCCATTGCCAGAAGTACATCCTTTGTTTGGTAAGCAAGCGATTCAAGTGTAGCTCGGATAAAATGCTCTTTCGTTGTCCCACGAGATAGGCCGAAAATAGCCCCCCTTGCATCGGAGTCCCAATAAGGGGTACCTAATCCAACAAAAGCCGGAACAATATAAACACCTTCTGTAGAGTCTACTCTTTTTGCATAGGTTTCAGACTCTGATGCATGTTGCACCATTCGAAGACCATCCCTTAACCATTGAATCGCAGACCCGGCTACAAATACGCTTCCTTCTAAAGCGTAGGTCACTTTTCCGTTCAGTCCCCAGGCAATCGTTGTTAATAATCCCGATGGAGATGAAACTGCGTCTTCTCCTGTATTAAGAAGCATAAAACACCCTGTACCATATGTGTTTTTAGCCATCCCTTTTTCAAAACAGCATTGACCAAAAAGAGCTGCTTGTTGATCTCCTACTGCTCCTGCAATACTAATTTCTTTCCCAAAAAACACAGATGAGTCTGTTTGTGCATACACTTCGGATGACGAAGCTACAACAGGCAGAATGTTCATAGGTATATCCAGTTTCTCACAGATTTCTTTATCCCAACATTGATCATATATGTTATAAAGCATCGTTCTGGAAGCATTCGAATAGTCTGTAACATGAGCTTTTCCATTCGATAACTTCCAGATAAGCCAAGTATCAATCGTGCCAAAAAGAAGCTCACCATTTTGTGCTTGTTCTCTTTCTCTATCTACGTGATCTAAAATCCATTTTACTTTCGTTGCTGAAAAATATGGGTCAAGCATTAGGCCTGTTTTATCTTTAAAAAAGGATTCAAGCTGTTCATCTTTTAATTGATCAATGATTTCTTGCGTTTGTCTTGATTGCCAGACAATGGCATGATAAACGGGTTTACCAGTTTTTTTGTTCCAAACAACGGTTGTTTCTCGTTGATTGGTAATGCCAATTGCATGCACATCTTCTGGTTGGTTTCCACTTTCCGTTAAAACTGCAGCAATAACAGACAAAACAGAGCCCCATATTTCATTCGCATCGTGTTCCACCCAGCCAGGTTTAGGAAAATATTGTGTAACCTCTTTTTGAGCAGAATGCACAATATTTCCTTGTTTATCAAATAATATTGCTCGTGAGCTTGTAGTTCCTTGATCAATTGATAAGATATATTTCCCCATATAAATCCCTCCTACATTACTCGTTTGAACATCTTTTCCACTTCATACGTAGTAAAATGAACGATTACTGGACGACCATGTGGACATGTTAATGGATGTTGCGCATTTTTTAAGCTTTCTAATAACTGCTCCATGTCTTTTGTTGTTAAATAATGATTCGCTTTGATGGATAATTTACAGCTCATCATTATCGCCGCGTCTTCTCTAAGCTTTTTAATATCCGCTTTTCGATTCGTTAATACTTGTTCGATTAATGCTTCAATAATTTTCGTTTCATTTCCTTTTGGAAACCAAGTCGGGTGCTCTCTAACGACAAAGCTAGATGAACCAAAGTCCTCCAAATAAACACCAATGCCCTCTAACTCTTCCAATGATTCTTTTATGCGGTATGATTCATCTAACGAATAGTGAAAAGTAAGTGGGAGTAATAACGCTTGTCGTTCACTAGCATTTACATCTCCTACTTTTTCTTTGTAGAATTCATATTTTATACGCTCTTGTGCCGCATGTTGATCAATTAAATAAAAGCCATCATCACTTTGTGCAACAATATATGTTCCATGTATTTGTCCTACGACATGTAAGTCTGGAAAAGGCTTTTTCTCTTCTATATACGTTTCTACCACAATTTCTTCTTGAAGAGGCTCTATCTCCTCATGAACAATCAATGGTTGTTCTGTTTCAACCTTTTTTGGAATTGTTTCTTGTTGTGGCGCTTGATACGTTTGTTTAAAAAAGTCAAACTGGACACTTGGTTGTTTTTTTACTTCTGGTTTTTCAGTCACTTTCGGTGGTTGTTGTACTTTATGAATAACGGAACGAATTGTGCGTCTTACAAGCTCCATTAATTCCTTTTCCTTACTTAATCTTATTTGATGCTTTGCAGGATGCACATTTACATCCGTGAGCATTGGATCCGTTTCGATATTCAATACTACAATTGGATATCTTCCTATTGGTAACAATGTATGATAAGCATCGACAATTGCATTGTTTAGGCCATAATGCTTAACCCAACGACCGTTTACAAGAATCGTCAGATAGTTTTTTGATGCACGCGTAATTTCCGGTAAAGAAGCATAACCCGTAATATGAAAATCGGCGGAATCACTTTCGAAACCAATCATTTTCTTTACATTAGATACTCCATATATAGAAGCAAGAACCTGCCTTAAATCTCCTCGCCCACTTGTTTGTATAATTGTTTGGTTATTATTCGACAGTTTAAATGCGATGGAAGGAAAACTTAAGGCCAATCGGTTAATTAAGTCAATGGAATGTCCCAACTCTGTTTGAATTGTTTTTAAATATTTTAATCGAGCTGGTGTATTAAAAAATAATTGCTTCACCACAATATCCGTACCTCTTCTAATAGAAGCCGGTGTGCAAGAAAGGACGCGTCCACCTTCCAGTTCTACTTTTGTCCCTACGTTTTCTCCATCCGACGTCCACAAACTAATTTTCGAAACGGAAGCAATACTTGCTAGTGCCTCTCCTCGAAATCCTAAAGATCGAATTCTAAAAAGATCATGTTCTGTTGTAATTTTTGAAGTAGCATGTCTTGAAAAGGATTGGACAGCGTCTTCCTCATCCATTCCTTTCCCATTATCTGTTACTTGTATTTTTGCTAATCCAGCCTCTTCTAGTATTATTTCTATAGATGTACTTTCTGCATCAATGGCATTTTCCACTAACTCTTTCACTACGGACGCGGGACGTTCTACTACCTCTCCCGCTGCAATTTTATTGGAAAGCAGTTCTTCCATGACGATGATTTGTCCCATTCTGTTCCCCTACTTTTTGGTTATTCTAATTCGTTTTGAAGCTCATATAATAACTGTAGTGCTCCCAATGGCGTGGTGCCGGAAATATTAATCTTTTTCAACTTTGTAAGTATTTTTTCGGATGATTTGTCTTCCATTATTTTAGATTCAGTTGATGGCGTTATTTGCTCGTCAAAAAAAGATAGTTGCGTTTCTTGAACTGCAGCACTCGATTTATCATTTTTTTCTTTCTGTTCAAATGTTGCTAAAATGTCTCTTGCTCTTGAAATGATCTCTTTAGGTAGTTGTGCAAGTTCAGCAACATGTATCCCATAACTTTTATCAGCTGGACCTTCTTTTAACTTATGAAGAAATACCACTTTTCCATCTTTTTCAGTAGCAGAGACATGTACATTTCGTAATTTAGACAATGTTTGGTCCAGGTCAGTTAACTCATGGTAATGAGTTGAAAATAAAGTATTTGCACCAATATGGTCATGAATATATTCCATCATCGATTGCGCTAAACTCATCCCATCATAAGTAGATGTTCCACGGCCAATTTCATCAAAAAGAAGCAAACTCTTACTTGTAGCATTGGTAATAGCATGTTGGGATTCCATCATCTCAATCATAAATGTACTTTGCCCGCCCGCTAGATCATCCGCTGCTCCAATTCGTGTGAATATTTTATCAACAATTGGTAATGATGCCGATTTAGCAGGAACATAACAACCAATTTGAGCCATAATTATGGTAATAGCGACTTGTCGCATAAAGGTACTTTTACCTGACATATTTGGACCAGTTATTAAGAGCATCTTTTTATCTTCAGTCAACACACAATCATTTGGCACATACAATTGATTATTCATCATTTTTTCAACAACTGGATGTCTTCCTTCTTTAATCTCCATCGCATTTGTTTCATGAAAATTTGGTTTTGTTAATCGATGCTTTTCAGATACTTGCGCAAATGATATGTAAACGTCTAACTCACTTATTTGTTTTGCTAATTTTTGTACAAGTGGAATATATGCTTTTATTTCTTCTCTTAATTGAGTAAATAATTCATATTCTAGTAATAAACTTTCATCTTCCGCGGAAAGGATAAGTGACTCTTTTTCTTTTAACTCGTCCGTAATATAACGTTCCGCATTCGCAAGCGTTTGTTTTCGAACATATCTCGTTTCATCTGCAAGGTGAATATTCGATTTCGTTAACTCAATATAATAACCGAATACCCGGTTATACCCTATTTTCAAATTTTTAGCACCAGTTAGTTCTCGTTCTTTTTGTTCCAGTTCAGCGATCCAATTTTTGCCGTTTACAGAAGCATCACGTAGTTGATCTAAACGAGGATTATATCCACTGTTTATCACTCCACCGTCTTTTACAGAAATAGGCGGATTTTCACTTATCGCTATATCTAACTTCCTCCAAATAGCTTGACAATCCTCTATTGCTTGTCCCAACGTTATGAGCGCATGATTATTGGAGTCTAATAAAAGCTGTTTTATCATAGGAATCATAGATAGAGATTGTCTTAGTTGCGCAAGATCTCTTCCTCCAGCACTTCCAAACCCAATTCTTCCAACTAATCGTTCTAAATCATATACTTCTTTAAATGCTTCTTTCATTTCTTCTCTAAGCATAAAGTCTTCTAAAAAGCTCGTTACTATTTCTAAACGCGATTCAATCGCTCGTTTATCTGCAAGTGGCTGATGAATCCATTGTTTCAGTTTTCGCCCTCCCATTGCAGTTACCGTTTCATCTAATAACCATAAGAGTGTTCCTTTTTGATCCCCATTACGAATGGAGGAAATAAGCTCTAAATTTCTTTTCGAATGATAATCAATGATCAAAAAAGAGTCTCTTCTTTGAAAAGTGAAAGGCTGAATATGTAGGAGAGAACGCTTTTGTGTTTTTTGAATGTATTGCAATAATCGTTTTACTGTTCGGTGTGTCTCTATCGGATGATTTTCAACATATTTTTCTGCTTCCTCCATATTTAACTCTTCTTGCTCAATTGATAAAGTAAATTCATGCAATGCCGATAAGTCATTAATCAATACATATAGCTGTTCACTTACAATCAATTCTTTTGCCTGTAGGGACAATAATTCCTGCACAATTTCTTTTTCATCGCCATTTAAAATAGTTGTAAAACCGTCTCCTGTCGATACATCTAGATAGGAAAACGCTACTTCCTTTGTGGAAAGTAAATCTGCAGAAGCAATAAAATAATTTGTTTTGTTATGCATTGTTTTTCCTTCTATTATCGTTCCGGGGGTTATCAAGCGTACTACTTCTCTTTTTACAACCCCTTTTGCAAGTTTTGGATCCTCTACTTGCTCACAAACAGCTACTTTATGTCCTTTGCTAATGAGGGATTCAATATAATTCTGGGCTGCATGATGTGGCACCCCGCACATGGGGATATTATCCTTCCTACTCGTTAATGTAATTTCTAAAATAGCTGATGCTTTTACTGCATCCTCATTAAATAACTCATAAAAATCTCCCAATCGGAAAAATAAAAACGCATCTATATATTCTTCTTTGATTTTCAGGTATTGTTGCATCATTGGAGTATGTGTTGTCATTTTCTATCCTTCTCTCTTCTATACTTCTCTATTTATTATAACAAAAGATAAAGAAAAAAAGCCGGAAATACTAGCCGGCTTTTAAAGTCAGGATGAAGAGTTATCATTTGAAGAACTAGATGAGCTGGAGGAACTAGATGAGCTTTCGTCTTTAAATGCCCATTCTTCTTCAAAATCCTGGTCTTGAACTTGAATACATATAGTTGTTTCCCCTACAACTTCTGCCAAAAGTTCACGTTCTACTGTTACTTGGAATTTAGTTCCACCCGATGTAATAATCGCTTCTGTACAATTTGGTTGCTGAATAACACGCACATGTACTTCTTCGCCAGTAGAATCTTTGTCACGGTAGTGTAATTTAATTCTGTCTTTGTAACTAATCGTTTCAGTAAAAACAGATGTTTTGGAATGGTCGTGATGTGCATACCAAACGTTTATATCAAATTTACCTGTTACTTCTACGTATTTCCCGTGCTTTTTCGACTGAAACGTATGGTTAATAACCCAACAACCTAAAATACTTGATGGCGTATTTGGTGGGCAAAGAACTTCACTTGATTCCGTTCTCTTTTTCCCTTTAGCAATAACAGCTTTCGTCACTATCTGTCTTAAATGTTTCATTTTTTTCCTCCTTGTATTCAAGTCATAACATCATATGCGCTATAAGCCCAATGGGTTCATATTATTTGTAAAGATAGATGATTGACCTTTCGGAAGTTTACAAATACACTTAATACATTAATAGAATAGCGAGGTATTAACATGCCATTTTTTGAAATGATTCAAGTGGAAGATCAACAACAAGCAGCTTCTCACGTGGTAAATAGGCTGGCAAATGCTTTAAATGAAAAGACACTGCATACATTAGGTTTAGCAACCGGAAGTACGATGATTCCAATTTATAAAAGTATCATCAATTCTTCATTAGATTTTTCACAAGTTACCGCTTTTAACTTGGATGAATATGTTGGATTAGCCCCAACTAATAAAAACAGCTATGCTTTTTTCATGAAGGAACATTTATTTTCAAAAAAGCCTTTTAAAGAAACGTATATTCAAAATGGACTTGCGGAAGATTTAGAATCGGAATGTACGAGATATGAAAATAAATTAACGGAATACGCATTAGATATTCAGTTTTTAGGTGTTGGGGAAAATGGCCATATTGCATTTAACGAGCCTGGCACTTCTTTTGACTCCACAACTCATGTAGCTAATCTAACAGATTCTACACTTGGAGTGAATAGTCAATACTTTGATGATCAGGAAGAAATACCTACTAGAGCATTTACAATGGGGATTGCTTCTATCATGAATGCGAAACAAATTATTTTACTGGCATTTGGAGAAAAGAAGCGACAAGCCATCGAAGCTTTACTTGGGGATGAAATTACAGAAAAGTTGCCAATTACTGTTTTAAAGAGACACCCGCATGTTACGGTTATTACAGATATAAAATAAGAAAAGTGGAAGGGTCTTTTAAGTGCATCTTGTCTTCACCATTTCCTGAGTGCTTTGGACGAAACATTGGCTACACTATTACTGTAGTAATTTAGCTCGTGAAGTGACTGAGTCACTTCACGAGCTATTTTTTTCGGTAATCTTGTGGCGGTTGTTTGTCCATCGCCCTCTTAAAGTAGGTAGAGACATGGTGCACTAGGTGTGGTTAATGAGAGAATAAATTCTTTCTTATTCTTTTAAAAGCGGACGAAGATGCAATTTCGTCCGCTCAGCGCTTCTTTAATAATGGATGCTATCTATTTTTCTCTAGTACCACCTTTTTTAATAGATGTATAATGCATCATAAACTTGTAACTTTAAGAGTAAAGTAAACTTAAGTAGTCGTTTATTTCAATCCTTATGTTACTTAATCTAGGAGATGCTCTATATAAGAGAGTCGCGATAAGAAAGAGCTACAAAACCCCATGAATACTGGATAGTCGATTATTTTAATAAGGTTCATATCTTTTACTTATCGAGAAACTCGGCTCTTAAAACATATACATCATCGTAGTCTTTTATCTCATGTAAGCGATTGTCTATATCTGAATAAAAATCATTTGTAAGCGAACTCATCCCTTGGCCATTAGAGTAACAAATACTCGCAAGAACCATTTTATCTGCTATCGGAATATGCTCCGATGGATTGCTACCCCAAGTACTTTTCATCGCTTTTGGTTTTATTAATTGTGTTCTGATAGTACTAAAGCCGTTATTATTATTAACACTTATATTAATAGTTGACTCTTTTTGCTCGGCAATCGTTGGAGAAGTTGAAAAAATAATCGTTCCGGTACCATCAATTTCCGTTAACATATTATTTAATTTTTCTTCTACCAGTTTTCCAAACTCGTATTTGTCCACCCACAAAGAGACTTGTTTATATTTTTTATCCGCCTTGTAATCAAAAACAAATGATTTATCACTTGTAGAAGACAAAAGAAATTTCTCTCTATCTGTTAGTTTTGCTTCAGAAACTGTATTGGTTAATTGAATTTCTTTATTACAAGCCCCTAAACAGATTATGAAAAAGCTAGAGAAATGACAAGCGATATTCTTTTCAATCAATCACTCCTCATATTATTAACTGAAATCATTGGCCAAATAGAAGACCAATTCTTTTTTCTTATTCGATCCTCGTATTTAGTCACCAACTCTTTAGTTGTTTGAAATCGAGGTGTGGGCTTTATTACCAGTTTAGTGACATCATTAATTCCATGCGGTGCAGTTAATAGTACTTTATCTTCTTCGTCTAATTTCACTCCTAATGCTGTTGCTGTCTCTGGAAAGTTTGCAATCCCGTCAACTGATGATGTATAGGAAGGTAAATTATTTATGACATGCATCCTTGCTTGATTTTTCACTGACCAAGGTATATTCGGCATCCATTCGATTAACTGTTTTTCTAAAGATTTTTCAATGGATTCCTCTACGTTTGTACAATCAAAATAGATTACATCAATATCGGGTAATGGAGTTCTATTTTCGAAACCATGAATCGTATCCCATATTTTCGAACGAACAAATCCTGCACAAATCCACCAATCAGGAAGTTTTAATGCTTTTGCTGCTTTTAATATTTCCATCATCCATTCATCTTCTTTGATTATTTTTATTATCTCTTTTTCACCTTGGATCTTCACCTAATACCCCCTTTTTTCAATTGTGTTGGAAATACTGCTTTCCAACCGACTATTATTCCAATTAGTAAGATCGTCATATACCCATATAATCCATAAGGTATTTTAGAAGCTATTATATGGACTAACACAAACATACCTATCACAACCATACTAGCTAGTACCTTGAATGTACTTGCATCTTGTGTATGATCATGGGAATTCGAAAATGGGTATACTTCTCCGTTTAACATCTTATAAGAAATAAGGCTTATGACAATTGCTACAAGCAATACAACAAACAAATCCGGTAAAATCCGAATAGAAAATAGCCAAACAAAAAGAATACTTAAGAGGACAAAAATTGGTAGAAAGAAATTAACCATACATGCTTTTAACGTAGCTCTATAAATGGATGCTTTGTTTTGAACTGGAGCAGCCAAAAATATCCAATGACCTTTGTAAGTACCAGAAAATTGGAGCATATGAACAACGGTTGGAATCATTATTAAGCTAAAATAAATGACCATATAAATATTTCCATTAACTACTTCATCAAATGACCGAAATCGTACCTCATTAAACAAAAAGATGAAAGGAAATATGAATGCAAATCCAAGTTGAGGGTAAATTTTTAATATTATTTCGCGTTCTTGCTTCATCATAAGCGAAGAAAAACGGTAGAAATTTTGTTCTTCCACAGTTCTACATAAAATTTTTGCCCATAACTTATCTATTTTTCTAGATTTCTTTTTCCTAGTAGTAGAATCACTTAGTAATTTTGCTAAATTTCGTTCAAAAGATGGCATTAGTCGAATATAAAGTAGGATAGCTATTATAGGAGCTAGGAATGCAAGGATCGATAAAAAAATGATGTGTGCTGAATAGTCCTTGTTTAAGAAAAGCTCAAATGGTGCTCCGTACCAAATAGGAGGCAATAATAAATGCCACCACTCAAATGTATACGAAATTTTAAGATTAAAAATTTCAAATGACCGTGCAACTAGTTGATAGCTAACCATTATGCCGATTGTTAAGAGAATTTGTACATAATTAATAATATCCTTCAATTTCTCTCCACTAAAAAAGCGTAATATAAATAAATAAACAAAAGCAGTTAATACGACAGCTAAGCAACTGGTCAGCACAATTTCTATCAAGAATATAAAGAAAAATCCAATTCCACCAGTAAATATACTGATTATTAATGGAATCCCTACAAAAGATCCTGTTAATAAAAAAATATAAATCAAAATATGAACTACTTAAGCCGCATTTAATGTTTTGGTGTTAATAGGTTTTGTATGCAAAATATTTTTATCTCGAATATCTAGTAACACCGCAGAGAAATCGGATATCATCGATGTCATTAATATAAAAATTAATAAACTAAACATAATGCTTATTAGAAAAATATATTGTTTTCCTAAAAAGAGAAAAGGAGTCAATAAGATAAGACCATATAACGCATACATCCACAAAAATTTCAAAAACTGATTACCTTCTTTTTTCACTTTCGACCCATTAAAAATGGTTGGCATTCTTCTACTATCCATTGTTAATTTCAACTGTATAATCTTTCTCATAATTTCATAATCAATGCCCGACTTCCAAAATAAACCTTTAAAACGGTCCAGTATACGAAGAGAATTAAAATCAATCATGAGCTGAATCCTCACTAACTATATCTACAATTTTTCCAGCAATTTCTGCATGTTGTGTAAACCCTGTTAACTGATTGAATATATTTTCAAGTGATCCCTCTTTGTTCTGCGTTTTTAAATCTTCGAAAGTGCCATCCGCAACTACTCTACCTTCTACTAGTAAAACAATTCGGTTACTAATCTTCTCAACAACATCCATAATATGAGAGGAATAAAAAATAGTCTTTCCTTGTAATGCAAGTTTTGCTAGTAACTCTTTAATAACCATCACACTATTTGCATCTAGACCACTTAAAGGTTCATCATAAAATAATAAATCTGGGTCGTGTAACAAGCTTGAAATTATTAGTACTTTTTGTTTCATCCCTTTTGAAAAAGAAGATAGACGCTGATGAAAAGATGCTTCTAGATTAAATTCTTTCATCAAATCCAACGCTTTTTTCTCGGCAACATCACTTTTTAAACCATAAAGTTCTCCAGTAAATGTTAAATATTCACATGCGGTTAAATTCTCATATAATTCGGCGGTTTCGGGTACGTACCCAATTCTTTTCTTGTAACTAATATCGCCATTTGAAATATCACTCCCGAAAATTTCAACTTTCCCGCTATAATCATTCAATAAACCAAGCATTAGTTTAACGGTAGTACTTTTACCCGCACCATTCGGACCAATATATCCAATAATTTGTCCCTTAAATACTTCTAAATTTACACCTTGTAACACTCTTTTATTTCCGTAACTTTTAGATACATCTATTAAGGACAACACCTTTTCCTCGTTCATGAAGCTACCTCCCCAAGTCGAATTATTTTATGAATTCTACCATTCCGTCTACAAGCCCTTTTGCTACTGCAAGTTAGGATTTGAATATGTGTCCATATTGCCTTTCATCTCGGATGGAGCATCTTTAAGGATATGGTTCATATTTTTTATTATTAATATAGAGATAGCTGTTACGAAACAATCTCCACGTTTTTTCAATTAGTCTATCTCCAGAATCTTTCTATTGAACTTTACTATCAAAAAGTGTTAGTCTTTCATAGTACTAAATATAAATGTTAGCTTAAGGAGAGAATTTTTTGTCAACAAAAACAGAAACAAGAAAAAAAAATACAATCTTATTAATACTCGGAATTATTTTCATATCTTCCACTCTTAGATCACCTCTTACTTCGGTAGGACCAATCATTTCTTATATAAAAGACGGACTAGCAATCTCAAATGTTTTAGCAGGCTTTATTACCACTATTCCGCTTCTTGCATTTGCTGTGATTTCTCCCTTTGCACCTAAAATTGCCCGTCGATTTGGAACGGAAATGACTTTGTTTCTTTCCATTCTATTGTTAATTGGTGGAATTATTATTCGTTCATTAGGAACTACAACTTTATTGCTTATTGGAACTGCATTAATTGGAATCGCAATTTCATTTGGTAATGTATTAATGCCAAGCTTAATTAAACTAAAATTTCCTTTACAAGTTGGTTTATTGACAGGAGTTTTTACTGTTTTCATGAATTTAACTGCTGGAATTGGTGCAGGAGTTAGTTATCCTATTGCGGAAGGCACTACTTTTGGTTGGCAAGGCGCACTTGGATGTTGGGTAATTTTAGCTATAATAGCAGTGATCGTTTGGATTCCACAAATTACAAAAAGAAAAGAAAACATGGAGATACAAAAAGTATCTTCAACCAACAAATCTAAGTCGATATTATATTCTCCCTTAACATGGACGATTACCTTATGTATGGGATTACAATCATTAATTTTTTATACTACTGCAGCATGGCTTCCTGAAATTTTGCAATCCGAAGGTATGAAAGCAGAACAATCTGGGTGGATGTTATCCATTATGCAATTTGCGCAGTTACCCATGACATTTCTGATCCCTATCATTGCAGGTCGTTTAAAAGATCAAAGAATACTTGTAGTACTTTATACGGCTTTGTATTTAATTGGTTTCATCGGATTATTATCTGGACCAGCTTCCCTAACTATTGTCTGGATGATTTTTCTCGGTTTAGCAGGAGGAGCATCATTTGGACTAGTCATGATGTTTTTTTCACTTCGCTCTCGAACACCAATCGAAGCAGCCGAGCTTTCTGGGACAGCACAATCTATTGGATACCTTTTGGCAGCAATCGGTCCTGTATTTTTCGGATTTATACATGATGAAACGGCAAGTTGGTTTATTCCGAAAATATTATTTATTGTCATCATTTTAGTTTTATTCGCTTCAGGTATGCAAGCAGGAAGAGATCGTTTTGTTTCTAAAGAAAACTAAGTAAAGCTCATGCTTCATTTTTTCCACTAATCTTGTGGCGGGAGTTTGTAGAAAATTTATATCTTCTGTCTGTAAAAAAGAGGAATCAGCAAATTTATATGCTGATTCCTCTTTTTAATATGGAGATGGCTGGTAAAAATAATTGGGAGTTTTCTTTTCATTATTATAGGGCTTGTGAAAAATATGCGTAGTTCCAGGTGATAAAGGAGGGATTAGCCAAGTCCAGTTTCCTGTAACATCACGTCCTGCGTCTATTTCATTTGCTTCAAACCTTTTAAATTGCTGGGCAGCAGTATGATGATCTACGATGCTTACTCCATCTTCCTTATAAGAAAATAATACCGCCGCATTTAACTCTACTAATGCGCGATCCTTCCAAAGTGAAGCATTGGATTTCGTGTTTAGCCCCATGATCTCCGCAATTGTGGGAAGCATATTATAGCGGTTATCATCTGCCAAGTTACGCGCACCTATTTCCGTTCCCATATACCATCCGTTGAATGGTGCTGTTGTATAAGTAATACCTCCAACTTCTAGTTTCATACTTGAAATTATTGGAACTGCATACCATTTTACTTGTAGCTCCTCAAACAACTTGTGTTCCGGGTGACGAATTGGCACTTCTAGAATATATTCTTTTGGAATCTCAAATAATTTAGGCTGATTATTCTTTGTTTGAATGACAAGTGGCAATACATCAAACCGTTCGTTATTACCTTTCCATCCAAGTTCCTGGCATTTTTTCGTAAATGCTATCGAATCTGGATCACCAATTATTCCTTTTTCCGTTTCATAGCCTGCATAGCGTATCAACTGATGGTTCCAGATGCGAATATCCTGAGGTGAAAATATAGTTATAGTCGGTCGAATTCTTCCTTCATTCGTCGCAAACTGTATATGCCCTAATAATGCTTGGAAGATTTCTTCCTCTGTATGTAAGTCTCGTTTATCAATAACGTTCAAACTTTGCCAAAATAACCGCCCTATACATTTATTACTATTACGCCATGCCATTTTAGCACCATATATAATCTCATCACTCGTTTGTTCATAACCTCCATATTTTATCATTTGACTCTCTATCTCAAGTAAACGAGACTGCATTTCCTGCTCTGATCGACCCGTTTCATCATAAAAAGTTCGTATGAAATCCTCTGCTTCTTTTAACATAACTGTCATCCCTCCTGCTACTTCTTCCATCATAGAAGAAATGGTTTAGAAGACACAAGTGCAATGAACTATGAAGTTGTGATGATTTTATGACATGACAGAAAGAGTGCCTACTTGTAGACACTCTTCTCAAGAAACTATACGAATAATTTTTTGTTTCGATATGCAATAATACTTACTACTGCCAATAATAATCCTGAAAGTATAAATACCACACGTACTCCTAGGAGATCTGCAAGTATTCCAATTACTAAAGAAGAAATTCCAAAAACTCCAGTCGCAACTGTTCCCATTGATGTATAAACAGTTACTAGTTTTTCAGGAGGAACACTTCTTTGAATAACCGTTCTTTGAGGAATATTTTTAAGCTGACTAAACAAACCAATACCAAACGACAAAATTAACGCTATTATAGGATGGCTAATTGTACCAAATAATATAGTTAAGATACTAGAGATTAAGACTCCCACGAAAATAAAAAGGTACTTATATTGATCAACAAGATGAGGGAATTTAATACAATATAGACTACCTATTAATAACCCAATAAAGAATGAACCATTTATAAGGCCCCACCATTGTTCTCCTACATGTAGTTCTTGCTCGACAAATACATAAACAATTGCAGCAATCCACACCGTTCCAGCAATAGTTTCTATAATGTCCATTTGAACTATTTTTTTCAGAACTGGAGTTGCTCCAATACTTTTCCACCCTCCAGTGAGCTGTTCCCAAAGTTTTTGTTTTTCTTTCTGGACATAATTCACGTGTTGAATGAAGGTCAGAAGTACACAGGACAGCATAAATAGTAAACTTACTATGCCTATTAATTGAAATGAGCTTATAACGAGCAATAAAAGACCACCGAAAAGCCAAGCTCCTATTTGTATCATTTGTGTAAGGGACTCTGCAATACTATTAGCTTTGATCAACTGTTCATCTTCTACATAGTACGGAATAAGCGTATGCAAAATAGGATTCGCACAGCCATCTAGAAATGCTATTCCAGCAATGATGAAAAAGATTAAATAATAGTTCATATCTTGTAAAAATAGCAACAGAAAAGAACCTAATCCAACCAGTAAAACGGTTTTTCCGATTTGAGATCCTAATAATACCGTTTTTAAGCGCCACTTACCAATTACTAAAGGTGTAATAATACTAGAAATGAACATTGCAGAAGTAATCGTAAATGGAACAATTGCAGCAACAGTTGCAGAGCCCGTTAACTTATATAAAATACTAATGATACCAACCACATAAAATACATCACCTAGATTAGCTAAAGATTGGCCAAGCATTAAGAAACGAAAACTTTTATTTAATTTCATTATAATCCCCCATTAATTCAAGATGTATATTGAATGTATTTTAGGGGATCAAATTGGACAATTCATTAAAAAACTCCTTTAACTTGAAGCAAGGTGAAGATCTTCGGGGGGATTTAAAAGTTTCTCCATTGACTTGCATATTAATTTATCCTCATTATAACACTTGGTTGCATTAAACCACACCATGGGCTTACTATACACATTTACAGTTAATTTAAAGACATCAAGAGCCTAAATACTAATAATACATAAGTTGGTAAGGACATCGATAATACTAGCCTATTTCTACTTTTACAGCTAAATTAATTAGTTGAACGTTTGTTAACAAATATTTAGTTATAACAATTTTACTAATTTTGCATTATCTTAAATCATTTAATACATTTCTGTACACTTGTAAGGATTGCAAAAAAAACATACATTTATCCATTAGATAAATGTACGTTTTACTAATTTCTTCCTATTACGAGCAACTACCTGGAGTGGAGTTTCTTACTTGTGATCCTGTTTCGCCTCTTAGTAAGTCGCCATCTGTTGCTTCAATAATTTGATTGGTAACATTGTTAGAGATCGAGTTGGCAACCATTTGTAGAAGACCGTTTACATCTCCTTGCGATTGCTTAAACTCTTGAACAATTGGTAGTTCGTCAATTTCTGCTTCGATTGCTTCAATTTTTCCTTCAATTAATTTTAATGCTTTTTCTTTCCCTAAATGTTGAAAGTTCACTGCTTGTTTTTGTAAGCTTTTTAGACTAGCAATTTTTTCGCGAACAGTTTGATTTTCATTGATTTGTGCTTCTGCACGCTTAAAGAAATCCACTTCTTCTGTGTTTGCAATCATTGTGGCAATTTCTCTTGCTTTTTCAATAATATCGTCTTTTGTATACTTTGTAGTCATTATATTCCCACCTTTTGCTCATTTGGTACTTCCACTAGTTCTCCAGTAAGTGACCATGTTTTTGCGTCCGTAATTTTCACTTGCACAAGTTGACCAACAATTTCTTTTGGTCCTTTAAAGTTTACTAGTTTACTTTTTCTTGTATATCCTGCTAGAACATCCGGATTATTCTTACTTTCTCCTTCTACTAACACTTCTACAATTTGTCCATCATGCTTTTTCATTGCTTCCGCAGACATGTCATTTACAAGTTTATTTAGTCGCTGTAATCGCTCTTTTTTCACTTCCATTGGAACATTATCTACCATTTTTGCAGCTGGAGTACCTTCCCTTGGAGAATAAATATACGTATACGCAATTTCGAAACCTACCTCTTTATATAAAGACATTGTTTCTTCGAATTGCTCATCTGTTTCATTTGGGAATCCTACAATAATGTCCGTTGTTAAGGATACATTTGGAATGGCAGCTTTAATTTTACGAACAAGCTCTAAATAATGTTCTCTTGAATATTTACGAGCCATTATTTTTAGTATTTCAGAAGAGCCAGACTGAACAGGTAAATGAATATGATCGACTAAGTTTCCGCCTTTTGCCAGTACTTCGATTAAATGATCATCGAAATCTCTTGGGTGGCTCGTCATGAAACGTATACGTGCTACATCGATTTTTCTAAGATCATCCATTAAATCGCCAAAGCGATAATCTAAATCTTCAAAGTCTTTTCCGTATGCATTTACGTTTTGACCAAGTAATGTCACTTCTTTATAGCCTTGCGCTGCAAGATGTCTAATTTCCTGAATAATATCTTCTGGTCGTCGACTACGTTCTTTTCCTCGTGTGTAAGGAACGATACAATATGTACAGAACTTATCACAACCATACATAATATTAACCCATGCTTTAATAGAACCTTTTCTCACTCGTGGCAAGTTTTCGATCACGTCGCCTTCTTTAGACCAAACTTCTACTACCATTTCTTTCGAAAGATATGCTTCATTTAAAATGTTAGGCAGACGATGAATATTATGGGTTCCAAAAATCATATCTACTTGGTTATATGTTTTTAGAATTTTATTGACGACAGACTCTTCTTGAGACATACATCCACATACACCAATTAAAACGTCTGGATTATTTTGCTTTAAATGCTTTAAATGACCCAGCTCTCCGAATACTTTATTTTCCGCATTTTCACGGATTGCACATGTGTTTAAAAGAATAACATTTGCATCGTCCACAGTATCTGTTGGTTCATATCCTAGTTGCATGAATATACCCGCCATTACTTCTGTGTCATGTTCATTCATTTGACAGCCATATGTGCGTATATAAAATTTGCGATTTTGACCCATCCCTCTAAACTCTTCGGCAATGGCAAAATCGTTATGGTAAGTAACTTCTTCTTTTCCTCGTTTTTTCGCTTCTTTTAAAGATGGAGGCGTGTATACTGCTTGAAAATATTTACTATAATCCTTCTCGGATTTTTTGTCCGGAGAATTAGGTTCTTTCACTTGACTACTAAGTAAACGTGATTCTTCGTTCATGAGAACGCTCCTTTCGTACATTCGTATAATAACACGAATATCCATCCTACTATTATACTGAATAGACTTCTATTGCTACAAGGTATTAACCTCAAAAGTTGTTAATTAGACATAAAAAGACCACCAATTTGCATCGGCAGTCTTATATATTACATAAAATCTTGCATTAAAACGTTAAATTCTTCTTCACTCATTTTTAAATTTTGATCAGCAAGTGGGTTTTCTGCATATCCAGGAACCTGTTCTTGATAAGATGGAGCATGTTCGTTTTGATAAATGATACCTGTTACAAGACCTTCTTTTTCCATTACTACTTGCATTGCTTCTTCCCGATTCGTATGATCATAACCTTCGATATTAGAAAGCTTCGTTAAATGTTCTTTAAACCAATCATACGTATTCACTTTGTTGTATGTTACACATGGACTAAACACATTAATAAATGAAAAACCTTTATGGTTAATCCCCGCTTCAATAATCGCAGTTAGTTCTTTAATATCGGATGAAAATCCTTGAGCAACAAACGTAGCACCAGAAGTGAGTGCTAATTCAAGCGGTTTAAGAGAAGGTTCAATTGCTCCACCTGGTGTAGATTTAGTTTTAAACCCCTCTGCCGAGCGAGGAGAAGTTTGCCCTTTAGTTAGTCCGTAAATTTGGTTATCCATTACGACATAGGTTATATCGATATTACGACGAATGGAATGAATCGTATGTCCAAGCCCTATGGCAAAACCGTCACCGTCTCCACCAGATGCGATGACGTGTAAATCTTTATTTGCCATTTTTAACCCTTGAGCAATCGGAAGTGCTCTCCCGTGAATCCCATGAAACCCATAAGAGTGAATATACCCTGAAATACGACCCGAACAGCCAATACCGGAGATTACAGCTAATTCATGAGGCTGAATGCCAACATTTGCAGCCGCACGTTGAATAGCTGCTTGAACAGAAAAGTCACCGCAACCTGGGCACCAGTTTGGTTTTACATTATTACGAAAATCTTTAAACGTTACCATTAGTTAAGCAACTCCTTTACTTGTTTTTCAAGCTGTAATGGTAAGAAAGGCGTTCCATCGTACTTCGTTACATTAATTACTTTATCATGACCGCCCACATTCATTTTTAATATGTTGGCAAGTTGGCCTGTAGCATTATTTTCAACTACGACTATTTTTTTTGCATTTGCTACTAGAGCTTCCATTTCTTTTACCGGGAATGGATGAATTAATCGAATATGTGCATGGTTCACTTTCACTCCTTGCGAAATAAGTGTCTGTTGTAATTCTTCTAACACGCCTCTTGTAGAGTTAAATCCAACCAATAAAATATCCGCTTCTTCGTAAGGAGTATTTACATAAACAGGTTCACTGAAATTGATATGCTTTAACTTACCTAAACGTTTGTCCATTTGTAATATACGATTTGTTGCAGCTTCAGAAGGTTTTCCTGTTTCATCATGTTCTACACCAGTTACGTGGTGGATTGCATGCTCCGTCCCTGGAAGTACTCGAGGTGAAACACCATCTTCTGTTACTTCATAACGTTTGAAATACGATTTATCTTCTGTCGGTGGAATTTCTTCGTTTTGAATTAATTTACCACGTCGAATTTCAATTTTAGAATAGTCAAATGGCTCCACTGTTTGTTTCCCAAGTGAAAGTTGTAGATCTGATAAGATAATTACAGGACATTGTAATTCTTCTGCAATATTAAATGCTTGAATCGTATCAAAAAAGGCTTCTTCGCCTGTACTAGGTGCAATAACAACTTTAGGAATTTCACCATGCGTACCGTAAATCATTTGCATTAAATCGGATTGTTCTTGTTTGGTTGGAAGGCCTGTTGATGGGCCACCACGCTGTGTATCGACAATTACAAGCGGTTGCTCTGTCATACCTGATAATCCAATTGCCTCCATCATTAGTGATAATCCTGGTCCTGCTGAAGCAGTAAATGCACGTACTCCACCGTAGTTTGAACCAATCGCCATCGTTGCGGCTGCAATCTCATCTTCTGTTTGAATAACCGCTCCACCAAATAACGGTAGCTTCTTAATCATGTATTCCATAATTTCAGATGCTGGCGTGATTGGATACGCTGCCATGAATCGAACACCCGCTGTTAATGCCCCAAGTGCAATCGCGTCATTTCCAATCATGAACATACGATGCTTACCGTCAGCAACAACAAGTTCCCATTCCCCTATACGATCGCCTAATTGCTCCGCCATAATTTCAAAACCTTGTTGAATTGCTTGCATATTTTTTTCTACTACTTCTGTTCCTTTTTTACCAAAAATCTCGTCTACTACTCCTTGGAACACTGCTTTATCTAAATTCAATAAAGCGGAAGTTGCTCCTATAGCTACCATGTTTTTCATTAAAGACGTACCAAGTTCTGCTGCAATTTCTGTAAAAGGTACAATGTACATTGGTGCAAGACAGTTTTCTGGTGAAACTGGTGAGAATTTAGCATCGGCTAAGATAACACTTTTTTCGGTAAGCTCTTTGTAATTAACATCTATTGTCTCTTGATCGAATGCTACAAGTATATCTAGATCATCCGGAATTGTACGAACTTGTGTTGGTCGTACGCAGATTTTATTATTCGTATGTCCACCTTTAATACGAGAAGAGAAATGACGATATCCGTAAAGGTAATACCCTAGGCGATTCATCGCCATTGAGAAAATCTCCCCAGTACTTTCGATACCCTCTCCTTGCTGCCCGCCTACTTTCCATGAAAGTTGTTGCAACATACTAACATCTCCTTACTATCTGGTTAAATGCTTTTTTCCTTCATAAGTTTATCATGAAGTACTCAGAATCACTATGTTTTATCCCTATTTTTTCATGAAGTTCAGACCTTTGACGGAATTACCTCGTCACAATATATTCAGAATATCATTATGTATAGATTCTTTTAAACAAAAATGAAGTCGCTACTGATAACAATAGCGACTTCGGATTATGATAATATTTAAACTGGAAGGTGAAACCTCCTACTGCTTACTAAGCGCTGTTCAGTCGAAGTAACCTAAATTCATCACAATAATGAAAACACATTTTCAAAAGTCTAAAGTTATTTCGACCTTTTTTCTACTAATAATTTCAAAGCAGTTCGATCTTCACCTGAAATAACAATATCTGTGAAAGCAGGTGAACACGTCAAATCAGTTCCACTAGGTGCAACAAATCCTCTTGCAATTGCAATTGCTTTTATCGCTTGATTTAATGCCCCTGCTCCTACTGCTTGCATCTCTGCATACCCTTGTTCTCTTATTACTGCAACTAATGCACCTGCAACTGAATTTGGGTTGGAACGAGAAGATACTTTTAAAGAATCCACTATCATTTCTCCTTTTATCGCTAGATTATGAACTTGCTTTCGTCCATAATATAACTTATGCAAAGAGGAATTTTTTTAGACTCTTTTACCCTTTAAACGGGTAATCATCATTTATATAAACACGTTCTTGATGTATAGCTTTTCCCGTAGAATCATTTACTTCTACAAAAAATCCACTCAATACGGAACGCCCAGTTTTTGGAACTTCAAAACGAGTGGGCATATTCGTTTGGAAACGATATAAAACATCTTCTTTTTTCATACCTAAAACTTCATCGTAAGGACCAGTCATTCCAACATCTGTAATATATGCTGTTCCTCCTGGCAAAATCCGTGAATCAACTGTCTGAACATGTGTATGCGTTCCTACCACAACAGATGCTTTACCATCTAAATGCCAACCAAATGCGATTTTTTCACTTGTTGCTTCCGCGTGAAAATCTACAAAGATGATGGGAGATATTTTTTTTGCTTCTTCCACTAACTCCGTTGCTTTCTTAAAAGGGTCGTCATGTGGAGGTAAAAAAGTTCTACCATGCATATTGATAACGGAAATAGTTTGCCCATTTTTCGAAATGGTCGTCATTCCTTTACCAGGAGCTTCTTCCGAAAAATTTGCAGGACGGATTAAATAATCTGTGTCATCAATAAAATCCATAATTTCTTTCTGATCCCAAGTATGATTACCCATTGTTACAACATCGACACCCATATGTAATAATGATTGGAAAATACTTTTTGTAATCCCTCTCCCTGCCGCAGCGTTTTCTCCATTTGCAATAACTACATCCGGCGCATATTTCCTTTTTAATCTTGGCAAATAACTCTCCAAAGTATCTCTTCCTATAGATCCAACAATGTCACCTATAAATAATATTTTCATTTTTTACTCCAATCCTTTCACGAAAAAAAGGCTTCTTAACGAAGCCTTTTTCTATTATTTTGCGTATTCTACCGCTCTAGTTTCTCTAATAACCGTTACTTTAATATGACCAGGATAATCTAGTTCTTCTTCAATTCGTTTACGGATATCTCTTGCCAAACGATGCGCAGTTAAATCATCAATTTGGTCAGGACGAACCATAATACGAATCTCTCTTCCTGCTTGAATTGCGAAAGATTTTTCAACGCCTTCGTACGATTCTGAAATTTCTTCTAGTTTCTCCAAACGACGAATGTAGTTTTCTAGTGTTTCACTTCTAGCCCCAGGACGAGCAGCAGACAGTGCATCTGCTGCTGCTACTAATACGGCGATAACGGAAGTAGCTTCCGTGTCGCCATGGTGAGAAGCAATACTGTTAATCACGACAGGATGCTCTTTGTACTTTGTTGCTAGTTCTACACCAATTTCTACATGACTTCCTTCCACTTCATGGTCAATTGCTTTCCCAATATCGTGAAGTAAACCCGCGCGTCTAGCAAGTGTTACATCTTCTCCGAGCTCTGCTGCGAGTAATCCAGCTAAAAATGCTACTTCAGTAGAATGCTTTAACACATTTTGGCCGTAGCTTGTACGATAGCGGAGTCTACCTAAAATCTTCATGAGGTCTGGATGTAGATTGTGAATACCAATGTCAAATGTTGTTTGTTCACCAATCTCGCGGATTTGCTCATCCACTTCTCTTCTAGACTTTTCTACCATTTCTTCAATACGTGCAGGGTGAATACGTCCATCTTGTACTAATTTTTCAAGTGCTAAACGGGCAGTCTCTCTACGTATAGGGTCAAATCCTGATAGAATAACAGCTTCTGGCGTATCATCAATAATTAAATCAATGCCTGTTAAAGTTTCTAACGTACGAATGTTACGACCTTCACGACCAATGATGCGACCTTTCATCTCATCATTTGGTAGATTAACAACGGAAACAGTTGTTTCTGCTACATGATCTGCTGCAAAACGTTGTAATGCCAAGGAAAGAATTTCACGAGATTTTTTGTCTGACTCTTCCTTTGCACGAGTTTCCGACTCTTTTGTCATTACAGCTATGTCAGTTGCAAGCTCATTCTCTACTTCTTGAAGAATAATCGACTTCGCTTCTTCACGTGTTAATGTAGAAACTCTTTCAAGTTCGCTTTTTTGCATTCCAACTAGCTCGTCCACTTTACTTTCCTTCTGTTCGATATGCTGTTGCCTTTCGGTTAGAGCATCTTCTTTACGCTCAAGACCTACTTCTCTCTTGTTTAGAGCATCATCCTTACGATCAAGATTCTCTTCTCTTTGTACTAACCGATTTTCCTGTTTTTGCAGTTCCATACGGCGTTCACGGATGTCAGATTCGGCTTCATTTCGTAATTGGTGAGTTTCATCTTTGGCTTCTAACAGTGCTTCTTTCTTCAAAGCTTCTGCTTCTCGCTTTGCTTCATCTAAGATGAGTGCTGAAGATTGTTTTGCACCGGTCACTTTTGAATCGTTCACTTTTTTCAGATAATTATAACTAACAAGAGCACCGACAAACAGACCAAGCAAAGCGGAGATGATAATTTCTAACATTCGAACACCCCCCTATTGCTATACTTTTTAAAGTTTCAATCGGCACATATATACAATCGCATATATGTATTGCCTATTCATCTTTTATTAAAGAAATTATACAATTTTAATTGTATAGATGTAGAAATACTCTGTCAAGGAAACGAAAGGAATATACAAAAAAAATCTCCCAATAATTGAGAGACTTTTCAATATTTTATTCTTCCGTTAATAATAATTCAAATTCTTCATCATCTTCTACCTCATGTGCAGCAATTGTTAAGGAACTAGCAGTCATTCCCATAGATTCACGTATTTTAGCAGCTATTTCATTCTTCGCTGTTGGATTCTCTTTTAGGAATTGTTTCGCATTTTCTCTACCTTGACCAATGCGTTCTTCATTGTACGCATACCAAGAACCACTTTTTTGTACAATATCCATATCTGAGCCTATATCGATAATTTCTCCTTCTTGAGAAATTCCTTCACCATACATAATATCTACTTCTGCAGTTTTAAATGGAGGTGCTACTTTGTTTTTTACTACTTTAATCTTTGTTTTATTGCCTACAATATCAGTTCCTTGTTTAATCGCTTCTGCACGTCTAACTTCTAAACGTACCGAACTATAGAACTTAAGTGCACGTCCACCTGGTGTTACTTCTGGATTTCCAAACATTACACCTACTTTCTCACGAATTTGATTTATGAAAATAGCAATAGTGTTTGATTTGTTAATAGCACCAGAAAGCTTGCGTAATGCTTGTGACATTAAACGAGCTTGAAGGCCAATATGTGAATCTCCCATTTCTCCTTCGATTTCTGCTTTCGGTACTAAAGCAGCAACAGAGTCAATTACTAAAATTTCCACAGCACCACTTCGTACTAATGCTTCTGCAATTTCAAGTGCTTGCTCTCCTGTATCAGGTTGAGACAAAAGTAACTCATCAATATTTACGCCTAGTTTTTGTGCATAAACTGGATCTAATGCATGCTCTGCATCAATAAAAGCTGCTTGCCCACCAGTTTTTTGTATTTCTGCAATTGCATGAAGAGCTACAGTAGTTTTACCTGAACTTTCTGGACCATATATTTCAATAATACGACCTCTTGGATAACCACCTATTCCTAATGCTGCATCAAGTGCTAAAGAACCACTAGAAGAAGTAGAAATTTCTCTATCTGTCTTTTCCCCAAGTCTCATAATTGAACCTTTACCAAATTGTTTCTCTATTTGTTTTAAAGCCATTTCTAAAGCTGCTTTACGATCATTTGCCAACTGTTTTTCCTCCTCAAAAGAAAGTCTGATTTTATTTCTATCTCTACTATACTAGGTACAAAGGAAATACACAAGAAAAAAGCGAACGTTTATTCGTTATTTTTTCCATCAATTTCATTTTGGAAGCTAAAAACAGCCCAAAATTCAATTTTGAACCGTTTTTGATGCTGAAAATTCTATTTTGATAGAGCGATCATGTTAAATTGTTTTATATCCTTGTTCACTTAGTAACTGGATTAAATAATGGATGGTAAACTTCACAGCTCTCAATCTGTTGGTGTTTCTCATTCCTGAAAGGTTTAGCATGTATGAAACAGGGGCCAAATCGTTCAATACAATGCCTATCCAAACAGTACCAGCAGGCTGTCCACCGTGTGCATCTGGACCAGCTGCACCTGTAATACCAATCCCAATGTTCGTTCCAAACTTTTCTTTAATACGCATCGCCATGGCTTCAGCACATTCACTAGATACAACACCATATTCGGTAATAACTTGTTTTTTAACTCCCAGTTTCTCCACTTTTATATCTTCAGTGTAAGTTATCATACCACCCACTAATACGGCTCCCATTCCAGGAATTGATGCAAGCTCTGATTGAAATAATCCTGCAGTCATACTTTCCGCAGCAGAAATAGTTAAATGATTTTCGCTTAATATTTCCTGCAGCTTAGAGGCAAGAGAGTCATTGTTATACCCATACACGAATTTTCCTACTCGATTAAAAATCTCATTTTGAAGCACTTCAATTTTTCCCCATGCCTCTTCCTCTGTATTACTTTTAGCAGTAAGTCGTAACGTAACTTCGCCATCTGATGCAAGTGGTGCTAATGTTGGATTCAATTGATTTTCCAATAAGTCCTGCACTTTTGTTTCGAGTTCGGCTTCGCCAATTCCATAAAAACGCATAACATGCGATAAAATGATTGTTTCTCCATTTAACATTTTTTGAAGTAGCGGCTTCGCTTCAAATTGGAACATTGGCTCCATTTCTTTGGGGGGGCCTGGTAGTAGCATATAAGAGTGTTTATCTACTATCAGCAACATTCCAGGTGCCATTCCATGGTTATTTTGTAATACAGTACAACCTTCTAATACCAATGCTTGTTTTTTATTGTTTTCAGTCATTTCACGATTCATTTTTTTGAAGAACTCTTCAATGTATTCTAAGGCTTGTTCGTTCATGATTAATTTTTTATTCAAGTGGTTAGCGATCGTTTCTTTTGTTAAATCATCTTTAGTTGGACCTAATCCACCAGTGAAAATGATTAAATCTGCTCGTTGTTCTGCGAGTTTAATGGTTTCTAATAATCGTTTGGAATTATCGCCTACTACTGTGTGATAATACACATCAATCCCATGCTCGGCTAATTGAGAAGAAATAAATCGTGCATTTGTATTGGAAATTTGCCCTAATAATAATTCTGAACCAACTGCAATAATCTCTGCTTTCATCTACTCAATCTTCCTTCCTACTTCGAATCCAATAACACTTTACGGTTTAAATAGAAGTAATCAAAGCCAGACCATAAAGTAAATGCGAGACATACATATAACATAATCATGTCAAAAGGGATGGAGAACATCTCAAAGAAAACATTTCCTAATAACAACGAAGATATTGCAATGATTTGCGTCCACATTTTTATTTTACCCAACATATTGGCAGCAACAACTTCGCCTTCGTTTGCAAGGATTAAGCGCAGTCCAGTAACTGCAAATTCGCGACTAATTATTAAGATCACTACCCAAGCAGGAGCAATTCCAAACTGAACTAATAGGATGAGTGCAGCTGAAACAAGTAATTTATCTGCTAGTGGATCTAAAAATTTCCCCATATTCGTTACTAAATTATATTTTCGAGCATAATAGCCATCAATAAAATCCGTAATCGAAGCAATGATGAAAATAATAGCTCCAATTAACTGTCCTATAGGGATAGTTGCACCAAGAAAACTTATATTTCCCCAGTTAAAATCTACAAGCATAAAAAACATAAAAATGGGGATTAAAAAAATACGAAACATCGAAATTTGATTGGGAACATTCATTTTCATCTGCAGTAAGCTCCTTTCATTTTTCAAACAAAATAGCCATCTTATAGATGACTATTTGTTGAACTGTATTACTAAATTTTGAGTGGTCTTAGTTGTTGGAAATTCGACTAATTGCTCATTTATATATACCATATTACCAGGTGTATGACCCACTCGAACACGAATTCGTGATAAAGCACTTGCATCAAACTCAAATGTTTCACCAGCATTAACCTGTTTGTCCACTAAAATTTTATTGTCTTGGTCTCTAATGTTTAACCAAGTATTATTAGCGACTACCACTTTCAGATCATATTTTTCTGCATCGGTTAAATCATAAGTAGAAGTTGGCCCTTGCGTTTCAACAAATGTTAACTGTTGCGCAGGCTTCGGTTCTTCTATTACTACTTCTTTCTGAGGTTTTTCTTCTTCAACAGGTGCAACTGTATTATTTTGTTCCGGTTGAGGTTTTATATCCATTGTTAAATCATTGCCTGAGTCCACTTGTACAGGATCGTTTTTCGGAGACTTTTGAAATAAAAACCATAAAATAACGATAATTGCGATAACAAATAGGACTACGATAATCATTGGAAAAACTTCCATGAACTTATTAGACGAACGACCGCTTAATGACCTTCTAGTAGGCGTTTGTGGAATATTTTTGGAAACATCCTCATTCGATGGAGTAGGAATTTCTGTTTTATACATTTCTAAAAGCTCGTCTCCATTTAAACCAACTGCTTCTGCATATTGTTTTATAAAAGCACGCACATAGAAAGAACCCGGCATCGTTTCATAGTTGCCTTCTTCTATTCCTGTCAAATATCTTTTTTGGATTTTTGTGATTTCTTGTAAATCATCAATACTATATCCTTTTACTTTTCTCGCTTCTTTTAAGCGAGACCCAAGTTCTGTCAACTAAAACACCTACCCGTTAAAAATTAAATCCACCAAATCCGCCAAATCCACTTGTACCTTTGTCGGACATTCCGTGGTTTTTCTCCATCATCTCATACGTAAATTCTTCTTCTGGACTATGACGAAGTTCAATTATATAGTCAAAATCATCAATCGAATACTCGGAATGTTGGATAAACATGTCCGGGTGCTCTACAACTTTAATAGTAGGCATTCGCATCATTTCTCTTACTAACATCTGATGCTTTTCATCATTTGAATTTCTTGTCACAATACCATCTAATATAAAAATATTGCGATCACTAAACTCATCGCCCGCAAGCTGACTTCTAATTGTTTGCTTAATCATTGTGGATGAAAGAAATATCCACTTCTTATTTGCACATACACTTGCAGCAACAACTGATTCTGTTTTACCTACACGCGGCATTCCTCTAATCCCGATTAACTTATGGCCTTCTTGTTTAAATATTTCCGCCATAAAATCTACTAGCAAACCAAGTTCATCGCGAACAAAACGAAAGGTTTTTTTATCGTCGGCATCGCGTTGTATATATCTACCATGTCGAACAGCTAGACGATCTCTAAGCTTTGGTTCTCTAAACTTAGTTAATTGAATCGTTTCCATCGTAGAAGCAATATGCTCAAATCGTTCGATATTTTCTTTTTTTTCTGCTTTAATTAACATTCCACGACGACCTTCGTCCACACCATTAATCGTTACAATATTCACTCTAAGCATACCAAGTAAAGAAGCAATATCTCCAAGAAGTCCTGGACGATTTATCTGGATATCGTATTCAAAAAACCATTCACTTGCCATAGTATATCTGTCCTCTCTATTTAGATGACGTTATTCGCTCATTATAAGTTCTATCATATCTGATTTCCTAGATGAATAAAAGAAAAAAAGAAAAGAGCGGCAATAACTCTCTTTTCTTTCGTTAGATCAAACTCGCCTTGGCGTATTTTGACTAAATTTAGACGGCAATTAACGCCCGGCAGAATATAGTCAAATATACCATCCACCATTTACTCGGATAATTTGGCCTGTTATATAATTTGCTTTCCCACTAACCAAAAATACCACACTATTTGCAACATCTTCCGCAGATCCAAATACACCTGCTGGTATTTCCTCCAATAGTAGTTGACGTACTTTTAGTTCCACATGCTGGTTCATTTTTGTATCTATAAATCCTGGAGCAACCGCATTCACGGTAATTTTTTGCGAAGCCACTTCTTTCGCATATGCTTTTACAAATGCATGCTGTGCACCTTTTGCAGCAGAATATGCAACTTCATAGGATGCGCCAGTCTCTCCCCAAATGGAACCTACAAAAACAATCGAAGCATGTTCGTTTTTTCGAAGTTTCGGCGTCAATTGAGTAACTAAAAACATTGGATGCTCCACATGCACTTGAAATAGATGATGAATCTCCTCTAATGAGGTATCTTCCAATCCTTTATACAAACTATGTCCTTGAGCAAAAACAATCGACTGAATCGAAAAAATAGCTGAAGCTAATATCTCTACTGATGCTGCGTGACGCATATCTGCTTGTATGAGCATGAATTCCTGTTCTGGGTAAGATGCTTCTAAGTCTTGTAAAAGACGCTTTATACGTGCTTCATTGCTTGCAAAATGCAGGTACAATGACCAGCCAGCCTCTGCGAGTTGATAACTAATCGTATGGCCAATTTCACCTGATGCACCTACCACTAATGCAAACTTTTTACTCATCGTTCTTTTTCACATTTGGAATAATTTTAAACACAGTGTGCGTCTCTTCATTTTTTAACGATTCAAAAGCTTCCTTCACTTCTTCCATCGTTAAATTTTCCAAAGCAGGTACTACATCAAATAAATTCATATCATTAAACGAATACCGCGTGAATTGATTTGCAATATATTCAATAGAATTTAAAGCACGCATGAAAAATCCGATCTTTTTCCGTGTAATTCGTTTTAAATCTTCCTCTGAAAACTTCCACTCTTTTGAATTGTCTATAATGGTTTGTTTGACCGCATGAATAAGCATTTCAGGATTTATTGAATCGGAGCCAATCATCGTAAAACCATAACCATGTTCCATAGAGTAATCTGCTGAATACGATTCATCGATTAACCCTTTTTCATATACATCTTGATAAAAGGAGGAAGCTCTTCCGAAAATCATTTCTACTGCCACTTGCATAGAAAGTTCATAATTTAACATTTCTTTACCAGATATAGTTGTATTATTAGATTTAATCCCAAAAATAACTTTTGGTTTTTGTACATCCATTTGCAATGTTCTTTCGGAGATTGCCACAGCGCTTTGCTCATTTGGGAAAAAGCGTTTAATTTCTTGTGGTGGTTCGAATGACTTCGATGCTTGATCTTCCTTAATAAAAGTCATCATTTTTTCTGGATTCACTGCTCCCACAACAAATACAATCATATTTGAAGGGTGGTAAAACGTGTTATAGCATTCATACAAATGATCTGCAGTAATTTGTTTTATCGATTCAACAGTTCCTGCGATATCTATTTTTACTGGATTTTCTTTATACATATTCTCAATTGCACCAAAGTATAAACGCCAGTCTGGTTGGTCGTCATACATAGTGATTTCCTGGGCAATAATCCCTTTTTCTTTTTCAACAGTTTGTTCAGTAAAATATGGTTGTTGCACAAAATCAAGCAATACTTTCGTATTTTCTAATACAAGGTCTGTGGAAGAAAATAAATAGGCAGTTCTTGTAAAAGAAGTGAATGCATTAGCAGAAGCACCATTTTCACTAAACTTTTGAAATACATCCCCGTCTTCTTTTTCAAACATCTTATGCTCTAAAAAGTGAGCAATTCCATCTGGCACAATTACAGGTTCCTCTTTACCATGTGGTATAAATTCTCGGTCAATGGAACCATAATTCGTCGTGAATGTAACATAGGTTTTAGAGAATCCTTTTTTAGGTAAAATATATACATTTAAGCCATTAGGTAATTGCTCATGGTATAAAGTTTCTTCTAGTTGCTTAAAATAAGTTTCATTCATTGTTTGCACCGTCCTTACCAGATAGAAAATAGACAAATTCCTTCTCAATTTTAGAAGCCATCTGTTGTATTTGTTCCTTTGTCACGTTAGACCATTTTTCTACCCATTCTTCGACTGTAAAAGCTTCATTTAACTCTTTATATTGATCGTAAATATCAATTTGCGCTCTTGCCGAATCTAATGCTTCTTTTAGTTGATTCTTTAACATCGATTTTGTTTGGTTTATTTCTAAGTCCGAAATATCACCTTTTTGTATTGCTTTTATCTGCTCATCAATTAATTGAACTGCTTTTTCCTGTAAGTTCGAATCAATACCTGCTAACACAAAAATTAAACCATACAAAGAAGAATAATTACTGGATGCATAATAAGCCATACTTTCTTTTTCCCGGACATTCATGAATATTTTTGAATGAGCAAATCCACCTAATATACCATTGGTCATTTGCATAATTGGGTATTCTTCTGAATAAAAAGTAATTGGAGTATGATAGGCGATATGTAATTTCCCTTGTTTCATGTCTTGTATTTCATGTAAATAATTTGTTTCATTTTTTCCTTGCTTGTTAACTACCTCCGCTGGTAGTTTCATCGTTCTATTCGAAAATGGGAAGTAGTTTTTCATTTTTTCTTTTATCTCGTCGACATTTACATCCCCAACTATATAAATAGATAGCTCATCTTCATGTAATAATTTTCCGTGCATTTCAATTAGTTGGTCATTTGTAATTGCTTGTACTTCTGCAACTGTCCCATTTGAAGAAATAGATGCAGGTTGATCGGGACGAATGTTTTCAAGTAAACGTTGCTGTGCATATCTTGTTTTATCATCATACATAGATTGAATCCGCTCAATCACTTGCTCCTTTTCACGTTTTACAATAGAATCTACAAACTTCCCATTCACTACAAGGGGTTTAAAGATAACTGTTGCAAGTAAAGAAAAGACTTCATCAACCACTTTTTCGTTCGATAAATAGGCATCATTCACCGTTTCTGCATTTAACGAAAAAATATGATTGTTCCCCTTTTTAGTTGTATCAAAATATAATGCCGCTCCATATAGGTCATCTAAGCGTTTACGAAAATCTGCATTCGACGGATACACTTCATTGCTATATTGAAGTATATTCGAAAGAACTGCTCGAATTGAGGCATCTTTTACTGTTATTGGCTGTTTCCATTTAAATGAAATATTAATTGTTTTAAATTGTTCTGTCGGTCGTACAAATAACTTAACACCATGTGCAAGTTCAAACTGCTGAAACATGTTGTTGTCCCCCTTTTTCTTTCTAGTTTAACTCTTTCTTCTATTCACTATACATGTTCAAGTGATTCCATGACAAACAAAAAGGAACCAAATGAATTTGGTCCCTAAAAGTTTTATCGTTTTCCTTTAATATATGGAACACCACTCGCTTTTGGTGCATGTGCTTTACCAATAAACCCTGCAACTGCCAAAATCGTTAATACATAAGGCAAAATATGCAAGAAGTAGCTTGGTATTTGATCGATATAAGGAATTTGACCACCAATAATACTTAGTGCTTGAGCGAAACCAAAGAATAATGCTGCTCCAAGTGCACCAAGTGGATGCCACTTACCAAAAATCATCGCAGCAAGTGCCATGAAACCTTGTCCATTAATAGTAGTATGACTGAATTCTCCAGAGATGGATTGAGAATATACTGCACCACCAATTCCAGCAAGAGCACCAGATAATATAACCGCTATATAACGCATTTTTGTTACATTTACTCCCATTGTATCAGCCGCCATTGGATGTTCACCAACAGCACGGAGACGTAAGCCAAATGGAGTTTTATATATGACAAACCAAGCTCCTATTGCTACTCCAATAGCTAAGATAGATGTAGAATATACATCTTTGAAAAACATCGGTCCAAGGACTGGAATGTCACTTAAAAGAGGAATATCAAATCGAATAAAACGTTCCTGAATGTAGTCTGTTTGACCTTTGCCAAAAATCAGTTTCACAGAAAATAATGCGACTGCAACACCAAGCATATTAATCGCTACCCCGGAGATTGTTTGATCTGCACGGAATGATATGGAAGCGACTGCATGCATTAAAGAAAATATTGCACATACAACCATTGCTGCAAGAAGTGAAACCCACGGAGTATAAGTTCCAAATACGTCGACGAACTTCAAGTTAAATAGTATGCCGATAAATGCACCCATTACCATTAAACCTTCTAGTCCAATATTAACAACACCTGATCGCTCAGAGAAAACCCCACCAATAGCTGTAAAGATAAGTGGTGCAGCATAAAAAATAGCTGCTGGAATGATGAAATATAGAACGTCTAAAAAGCTCATACTATTTCGCCTCCTTTTTCTTGTTCATTTTTACAAGGAAATAGCGAATTACGTAACCACAAGCTACGAAGAAAATAATGATTGCTATGACAATCGATACGATCTCAACAGGTATTTCAGCTGCATTTGGCATATTCAAGGATCCAAATTTTAACGCACCAAATAAAGTTGCACCAAAAATAATCCCAAGTGGTGTGTTAGCACCTAATAGAGCTACTGCTATACCATCAAATCCTATACCGGTGAATCCACCATTAACATTTGCATATTGGAAAGTACCAAGTGCTTCCATCGCTCCTGCAAGTCCTGCAAATGCTCCTGAGATAACCATGGAAAGAATGATATTTTTCTGAACATTCATACCAGCATATTGAGAAGCATTTTTGTTAAATCCAACTGCTTTCAATTCAAAGCCAGTTGTTGTCTTTTCTAAAATAAACCACATGACTAACACCATTGCAAGTGCAATGAAAATACCATAATGTAATCTAGAATAATCCGTTATACTTTCAAAGAATGCGGATTTTAATGATGCAGTTGGTTTAATGTTCCCTGTATTTTCCCCACCATGAGAAACAACACGGATAAGTGCATTTGTTGTGTGGAGTGCTATATAGTTCATCATAATTGTTACGATAACTTCGTGCACTTGTAACTTGGCCTTTAATAGACCTGGAATGAATGCCCACAATGCACCTGCTAAGGCTGCAGCGATAATGGCAAAAGGCAAATGAATATACATTGGGAGATCAAATGCGATTCCAACATACGCAGCCGCAAACCACCCGACAAGTAGTTGACCTTCAACCCCTATATTAAATAACCCAGTACGGAAAGCAAACGCTACTGCTAATCCTGATAATAAGTAAGGGGTTATCTGACGTATTGTTTCACCCATCGTATATGCATCACCAAAAATACCATTCCATAATGCACTATATCCTGCTATAGGATCATAGCCGCTTACTAACATAACGATTGCTCCAACAAGCAGTCCTAAAATAACAGAAATAACAGGGACAAGTATATTTACTACTCTATTCGACATGCGGTTTATCCCCCTGATTTACATCTTTTTCATTTCTTGTTTGTCCAGCCATTAACAAACCAAGCTCTTGCTCCGTTGTTTCTTTTGGCAATAAAGTATCGACAATTTGGCCATCATAAATAACTGCTATACGATCCGATACATTCATGACTTCATCTAACTCGAATGATAGAAGAAGTACCGCTTTTCCTTTATCACGTTGTTCGATTAAGCGTTGATGAATGAATTCAATTGCTCCTACATCCAATCCACGAGTTGGAAGAGCAGCGATTAATAATTCGGGATTTCGAATAACTTCTCGTCCAATAATCGCTTTTTGTTGATTTCCACCCGATAAAGAGCGAGCAAGTGTATCTTCCCCTTGCGTACGTACATCAAAATCAGTAATTATTTTTTGCGCAAGTTCCGATACTTTACCATAATTAATAATTCCGTTTTTAGAAATTGGAGGGATATAGTATGTTTGTAACGCGATATTATGTCCAATTGAAAAATCGAGAACTAGTCCATGTTTATGTCGATCCTGTGGAATATGACCAACCCCAGCTTCTGTAATAGTACGAGGCTTTTTATTGGTCACATCTTTTCCATTGATGGAAATTGTTCCACTTTTCACTTTGCGAAGGCCAGTAATAGCTTCAATTAATTCCGATTGACCGTTTCCATCAATCCCTGCTATCCCCAAAATTTCACCTTTACGTACTGTTAAATTCAATCCTTTGATCTTCTCTACCCCACGATAGTCTGTTACGACTAGATTTTTCACTATTAGTGAATCTTCTGTTGGATGCGCTTCATTTTTCACAGTAGTGAAATCTACTTGTCTACCAACCATTAATGAAGCTAGATCATTTGGATTTGTTTCAGCTGTAATAACAGTTCCAATTCCTACACCTTTACGGATAACTGTCACTCGATCTGAAACATCCATGATTTCTTTTAATTTATGTGTGATTAAAATAATCGATTTTCCTTCTTGGATCAATCGTTTCATTATTTGAATTAGTTCCGTTATTTCTTGAGGTGTAAGAGAAGCTGTTGGTTCATCGAAAATTAATATTTCTGCTCCTCGATAAAGCGTCTTTAATATTTCGACACGTTGCTGCATACCAACAGATATGTCTTCGATTTTTGCATATGGATCTACTTCTAAACCATACATTTCGGACAATGCCTGGATTTTCTTCGCAGCATCTTTAATATTAAGCATTCCGCTTTTTGTTAGTTCATTTCCTAAAATAATATTTTCAGTAACTGTAAAATTTTCAACAAGCATAAAATGCTGATGAACCATTCCAATGCCAAGATCATTAGCTACATTGGGATCAGTAATGTTAACAGATTTCCCATTAACTTTTATCTCCCCAGCTTCAGGTTGATATAGTCCAAATAGGACATTCATGAGTGTGGACTTCCCAGCACCATTTTCTCCCAAAAGAGCATGAATTTCTCCCTTTTTTAATTGAAGGGTAATGTTATCATTTGCAACAAACGATCCAAACTCTTTTCGAATACCAAGCATCTCTATTACATAATCCAATGAATTCACTCCCTACTATACTAGTACAAAATTAATACAGGAAAGACTTTAAATTTTTTTATCCAGTCAGTCTATAAAAATACTTCTTGATTGATATTGTTGTCAAGCTATTTTACTCCAAACTGAATATGTCCACCTTCAACATTAGATTTTGCATACAACCCAAATAAGACTTTAAATATTTAAAATCTTTCATCTATTAATTAAAATATCATAAAGACCGAATAACTCGGTCTTTATGATGTTTAACTTACTTATTTTTCCACTTTTTCAGGTACAACAATTTCTCCAGCAGCAATTTTGTCAGAGTATTCTTTCACTTTAGCTAAAACATCATCTGAAATAGCTCCACGTGAGTCAGCAAGACCAACTCCGCCTTCAGCTATACCATAAGTAGTTGTTTTACCACCAGGGAAGTTACCATCCATTGCAAGTTTAGCAATTTCTTGTACTGCAACATCTACACGTTTTTGCATAGAAGTAAGTGTTACGTTTTTATCTCCAACTTGACCTTCTGCATATTGGTCAGAGTCAACTCCGATTACCCATACATTAGCATTTGGATCTTTCTTTTTACGTTCTTTTGCTTCAGAAAATACTCCGTTACCAGTACCACCTGCAGCGTGGAAAATAACATCTACGCCTGAAGAATACATACGGTTTGCAGTTGTTTTACCAAGTGCAGCATCATCGAATTTACCTGTATACTGTACATCTACTTTAATGCTTGGATCTACCGCTTTAACTCCTTCTAAGAACCCTGCTTCAAATCGTTCAATTACTGGAATTTCCATTCCACCTACGAAACCGATTTTTTTAGATTTAGACATAAGAGCAGCTGCAACTCCAGCTAGGTATGAACCTTCTTGTTCTTTAAACATTACAGAAGCAACGTTTGGCGCATCAACAACAGAGTCAATTAAAGCAAAGTGATTATCTGGTTTTTGTTCTGCAATTGTAGCAATTGGTTGTTCCATCAAGAAACCAATACCGTATACTACGTCAAAGTTACGACGTGCTAAGCTTGTTAAGTTTGTTGAATAATCAGCATTTCCAGCTGATTGAAGGTAATCGTATCCACCATCACCTTTTTTAAGGCCGTTTTCTTTACCAAACGCTTCAATACCTTCCCAAGCTAATTGGTTGAATGATTTGTCATCAATCCCACCAACATCCGTTACCATTGCTAGAGAGAAATCTTTTGCTTCAGGAGTACCAGTGCTTTCTGAACCTTTAGAAGTTGTTCCTTCATCTTTTGAACCACAAGCTCCAAGGATAGTACCAGCAGCTAATACAAGTGACAGTCCTAATCCAAAATTACGTTTCGTCAAATTGAAAACCTCCATTAATTTTCTTATTAGCAGGAATTTAAATGATTTTACACCCTTTTTCGAACAACATGAAAGCTAAACTTATCTGCTCTAAAATAATTTTTCGAGTATAAAACAACTCGATCATTTTCATCGTAGTGAAGTTGTTTTAATACTAGCAATGAAGTTTCTGGTTCGCAATTTAATGTTGGTGAAGCAACTTCATGATATCCCACTGGATCAATGAAAGCTACTGCATGTGATACACGAATGTCTCCAGATTCCTCTAAAGCAGAAAAAATGGAACCTTCTTCCCTAACGAGAAAATCATTTGGCAAATATTGTTCTGGAACTTTATCGATACAATATACAACTGGTTCACCATTTGCTGTACGTACTCGTTCCATAGAAATAATAGATTGTTCTTCGCTGCATTGAAAGCGTTCTAAATCATCTTTTGAAGGAAGCGTTTGCAAAGAACTTAAATAAATCGTACCCGGTTCCATACCAACACTTCGAATCATGGATGAAACACTTGAGAGTTGCTCAATTCCTGAAGTAAAAACGGGTTTTGAATTCACAAATGTTCCAACACCATGTCTTCTCATAATGACATTTTCTTCTTCCAATAAACGAAGCGCTTCTCGTAAAGTTGCACGACTTACTCCAAGTGATTTAGCTAATTCAAATTCAGAAGGAAGTTTTTCCTTTTCTTTGAAAATGCCTTTTTCAATGTCTTTTTTTAGACGATCAATCACTTGAAGATATAAATGACGATTGTCCACTTTGATTGTCAACGAAAACACCACCATTTTATAGAGATCAGACCTCTGATGTAAAACATTCCTACTAATCAGTCATACTATACCATTATTAATGATTGAAATAAATACTTTTATTCTTATTTTAAAAAAAGATTTAATCATAATTTCATTTGACTGTAATCATTTCGTCATGTAAGGTCGTGATCTGATGGGTATTTTGGAGCAAGTACCTGCCGAGGCTTACTTCCTTCGTAAGGACCCACTACTCCATTCATTTCCAACTGATCAATAATTCTTGCGGCTCTCGAATATCCAATTCTAAAGCGACGTTGCAATAAAGAAACCGATGCCGTCTGCATTTCCGTAACTAATTGAACTACATCATCATACAGGTCGTCACGATCCATTTGTTCTTCCAAATCTGAAGTTTCTTCTGGAATCATCTCTTCTTGATAGTTTGCTTTTTGCTGTTCAATAACAAAGTCAACTACCCTCTCCACTTCCGCATCAGATAAATAAGCACCTTGAACTCGAATTGGCTTAGAGCTACCCGCTGGTAAAAATAACATATCTCCTCGACCCAGTAACTTTTCAGCACCTCCCATATCTAATATGGTGCGTGAATCAATTGCAGAAGACACTGCAAATGCAATTCTGGAAGGAATATTTGCTTTTATAATACCAGTTATTACATCCACACTCGGTCTCTGTGTGGCGATAATTAAATGGATACCTGCAGCTCGTGCCATTTGTGCAAGTCTCGTAATGGAATCCTCTACATCACTTGAAGCAACCATCATTAAGTCAGCTAGCTCGTCTACAATAACAACAATATAAGGAAGTTTTGGATGTTTTTCCTCGTTTTCTTCATTCCATTTATCAATATGCTCGTTATATCCCTCCATATTACGAGTACCTGTATGAGAGAATAGATCATATCTTCTTTCCATTTCAGAAACAATTTTCTTCAATGCTTGAGAAGCTTTTCTTGGATCTGTTACGACAGGTGCTAATAGATGTGGAATCCCATTGTATACATTTAACTCCACCATTTTTGGATCAATCATCATCATTTTTACTTCATGAGGTTTCGCACGCATCATAATACTAACGATAATGCCATTAATACAAACACTTTTCCCACTACCTGTCGAGCCAGCAACGAGTAAATGAGGCATCTTGTTCAGTTCAGCTAATACTGCTTGACCAGTAACATCTCGCCCGAATCCTATTAACAGTTTTAAATTCGGCTTATTATTTTCTTCTGATTCCAGTACTTCACTTAAACTTACAATCGCTACTTCTTTGTTTGGTACTTCTATACCAACTGCTGATTTTCCGGGAATTGGGGCTTCAATTCGTATGTCTCTTGCAGCGAGGGCTAATGCCAAATCATCATGCAAACTGACAATACGACTTACCTTAACTCCTACATCCGGTAGTACTTCATATTTTGTTACAGCAGGTCCTAAATGTACTTGTGTAACTTTGGCCTTTACACCAAAACTTAAAAATGTTTGTTCTAATTTCTTGGCATTTGCCTGAATGGCATTTAACTCACCACTTTGATCGCTATGAGCAGGCGCATCTAAAAGCGTGATGGCTGGTAGTTGATAATCTTCGTTCTCTACTACTTCTGAATCTATATTTATTTCAATTGGTTCAGGAGAAGGTTCAACAGGTGCTTCTCTTTTTGAAATACGTTCCGTAAATGCAGAAATGATTGGAGCAGAATCTACTACTATTTCCTCTATACGAATCGTTTCTTCATCATGTGTTGTAACCGCTTCTTCTTGCGCAATTTCTTTTTTGGATCTTCTTGCTTTTCTCTCAGAAATAGCTGGTTTCTTTTTTTTCTTCCTATTTATGATTAAGTCTTTTATTTTAGGTGATAAATCTACCAAATATGGGACGAGTGCTTTTCCTGTTATTAGGACTAGTCCAATTAGTAGCAATAGCCAACCAGCAATTTTGGCTCCTGATGAGTCAAATAGAACATGGAACGATGCAAAAAGGATTGCTCCAATCATTCCCCCACCCAAAGAACTCCTTCTATCTACAATCCCTCCACTTTCCACTAAGATCCTATAGCTTTCTCTTAGGACAGAATTGGTCACTAAAGCCTTTCCTGTAAATAATTGTTCGAAAAGAGCTATGTGGCTAAATAGCAAAAGGCTACTTAACAAGAAGGCAAAACCTAATAATAGTCGATGGTTCCAAGATGGAAACGTTTGCTTAATCATAACAATAAGTGCAATAACAATTAATAAAAAAGGAATAGCAATATGCCAATTACCAAAGAAAAAATAACCTATATAAGCTAATCCTCTACCAACTAGACCATATTCAAAAAAAGAAATAATGGCAATTCCAATTACAATCAATCCCACGATTTCATACATTAATGGATGCATTGATTGCTTGTTTGTTTTTTTTGTTGGTCTTTTTAATGTTTTTCTTTTCTTCTTCTGGGCCAAAATTGTCACCTACTTTCCTTTAAAAGATAAAAAGGATTTCCTATCCGCTTACGGAAGGAAATCCTCACACTCCTATTAATATTCCATAATAATCGGGATGATCATTGGACGTCTTTTTGTTTGTTGGAATAAATATGAGTTTAGCGTATCGCGGATTTCTTGTTTAATGTTTGTCCATTCAAACGTTTCTTTATTCACATATTTTTCAACAATCGTTCTGACAAGATTAACTGATTCATCCATTAACGCTTCAGATTCCCTTACGTAAACGAATCCTCTCGAAAGAATTTCTGGACCAGATGCAATTTTCTTTTGCGCACGATTTAGGGTCACTACTACTATAAAAATACCATCTTGCGAGAGCAGCTTACGATCACGTAGTACAATATTACCTACGTCACCTACGCCAATCCCATCAATTAATACATTTCCAGCCTGTACCCTTCCACTCATTCTCATCTTACCATTTTTATATTCGACAATATCACCCTTGTCCGCAATAAAAATTTCCGATTTCGTCATGCCTATGGCTTGAGCTAGTTTTGAGTGTGCAATTAACATACGATATTCGCCTTGAATTGGAATAAAATAGGTTGGTCTTGTTAAGTTTAACATCATTTTTAAATCTTCTTGGCTACCATGTCCAGATACATGAACATTTTTGCTGGATGTTAATACTTTCGCTCCAGCCTTTGCAAGTTGGTTCATTGTTTGAAACATGCTTACTTCCATTCCAGGAGAGGGTGTGAATGTGATTAATACTGTATCTGTGTCTTTTATTTTAATATCTTTATGATGTTTGCGAATTATTTTTTCTAACGCTTCTAGCGGTTCTCCTTGATTGCCAGATAAGATAACGACAATTTCGTCATCATTGTACTTTGATATTTCTTTAATGGGAATAATTGTTTCTTCGTCAACAGTAAAATAACCTAAATCTAATCCAATTTCAAAAATATTTTCTAAACTTTTCCCTGCAATTGCAACCTTTTTACCTGTTTCTGCTGCTTTATCGAATACTTGTTGAATTCGAATAAAGTTAGAAGCATATAAAGACACAAGAATACGACCTCGAGCAGCGTGGAATGTTTCTGATAATTGGTTTTCAATAACTGCCTCTGATGTTGTATATCCTGGTCTTTCTGCTTCCGTTGAATCCGATAGTAATATAAATACGCCTTCTTCACCTAGGCTAGCAATTTTCGCGATATCCGGACGGTATTTTCCTTTTGCAGATTGGTCGAATTTAAATTCTCCTGTATGCACAATGGCACCTTCTGAAGTATGAAATACAATACCAAATGAATCTGGAATACTATGTGTTGTGTGAAAGAATGTCACATAAGTGCTTTGGAAATTCATCCGGCTTTTATTTGTAACCTCAAAATATTTAACGGATTGCTTTGTAGGTAACGCTTTTAAATGCGTCTTAGCTAGTGCAATCGTTAATTTTGAACCATAAACAGGGGCTTGAATTTTTTGTAATAAATAAGCAATAGAACCAATGGAGTCTTCGTGTCCATGTGTCAAAAATATTCCTTTTACGCGATTTTTATTTTCTTCTAAATAAGTTATATCCGGTATGACAATATCTATACCAAGCATTTCATTTTCTGGGAACATAAGTCCACTGTCTACTACAAATATTTCTTCATCAATTTCTACTACGTACATTGCTTTTCCGATCTCCCCTACTCCACCGAGGGGGATGATTCGAATAAGTTCATTTTTTACTTTTACCAATTGTTTTCCTCCTATATTTAACCCGACCAACATCCACTTATTTTCATTATATCGAACGAGGGCGATTCGCACAATAATAAAAGCATAAAGCATGTATTTTGCTTGTCCAGAATTGGTACTGCATTTAATAAAAACGCTAGCGTCCTTTAAGTGCATCTTGTCTTTACTATTTCCAGAGTGCTTTGGACGAAACATCGGCTACACTATTAACTAAGACTTTTATGGAGGATCTGGAAGTGACTGCATCACTTCCAGATCCTCTTTTTTCGGTAATCTTGTGGCAGATGTTTGTCCGTCGGCCTTTTGAAATATGTAGAAACATGGTACATTTGATTTGGATAATGAGAGAATAAATCCATTCCTTTTTTTAAAAAGCGGACGAAGATACAATTTCGTCAGCTCAGCTCTTCTTTATCAATAGATGCTACCTATTTTTTTCAAGTTCCACTAGCGCTATTCAGCTACCCAATGAATTATGTATACTTTTAGACGTTCGGAATAAAAGGAAAACTTTATAAAAATCAAACTTAAACTAATTCTATCCTCTTAGCAATAGCTGGGCAAAATCTTCTTGTTAGGAACTACACACTTAATGGATTGTAGTGAAAGGTGGCGACTCCAGACGGAGGCCAACAGGATGTTGGTCACGAAGGCGTTGCCACACGATGTGGCGCTCTTAGCCTTCGTTCCTCGGAGACATATGAGACATCGCAAACGACGCGAATGCGACGCCCCCGCGGAACGCGTCCACCTGAAACGGAAATCCGCGGTATTCTTTAATTCTTTAAAGTACTATGAACACTGGTTTCGCAGGTTGATAACCCATATACTTTCATATATTTTTAAAAAAAGACTGAAAAAGTAGCTTCAGTCTTTTTTTACTTATTTACTTTGTATATATTCATCCCATATTAGATCAAAACTTATTTTTTCCTCTTCCGTCATTTCAACCATTGGAAGACGCAGAGAACCAACATCTACCCCTACTTTAGATAGGGCATATTTTACCACGACAGGATTTGGATGTTGAAACAATCCATTAATAACTGGTAAAATTCGTTGATGAATTTTTGCTGCGTGTTTATGGTTCCCTTCATGAAACGCATGAGTCATTTCTTGTATATCTTTTCCGATAACATGCGAAGCAACTGAAATGATTCCAGTTCCTCCTATCGCTAATAATGGTAACGTTAAAGCATCGTCCCCACTGTATACTAAGAAATCTTCTTCTGTGTTTGCCAAAATTTTCGTCATTTGATCCAAACTACCACTAGTCTCTTTTACAACTTGAATAGAGGGGTTTTTACTCAATTCGACAATTGTTTCAGCCTCTAAATTTACTCCAGATCGCCCTGGAATATTATACAACACTATTGGTAAATTGGTTGCATTTGCAATTGCTTCAAAATGCGCAATCATCCCTCGTTGATTTGGTTTATTGTAATAGGGCGTTACAATCATAATTGCGTCTACACCTAGTGCTTCCGCTTTTAGGGATAAATCAATCGAATCAGCTGTATTATTACTGCCTGTTCCTGCAATTACAGGAATCCTTTTGTTTACTTTTTCTACAACAAATTGGATCAATTCCAGTTTTTCAGATGTAGATAACGTTGGAGATTCTCCAGTAGTTCCACAAACAACGAGAGAATCTGTTCCATTAGAAATTAAATGCTCAACCAATTTTTCAGTTGCAATATAATCAATAAAACCATCTAGTCGAAATGGAGTAACCATTGCTGTAGAAACTTGACCTAAATTCATTTCGTTACACCTCTTTTAATATTCCCTCTTCAATTAAAGCCTCTGCAATTTGAATGGAGTTTAATGCTGCACCTTTTAATAAGTTATCAGAAACAATCCACATATGGAAGCCTTTACTGTTCGAAGGGTCTTTTCTAATACGCCCAACAAAAACATCATCTTTGTCCTCTACAAAATAGGGCATTGGATATTGTTGTTGCTCGGGTTTGTCTTGGACGGTAATTCCTGCTGAATTTGACAGCAATTCTTTTAACTCATCTACTGATACATTATCTCTATCTACTTCTAGATAAACTGATTCTGAATGACCTGTAACTACTGGCACTCGTACACAAGTTGCGGCAATAGAAAGCTCAGGCATCGACATGATTTTCTTTGTTTCATTCATCATTTTATGTTCTTCAAATGTAAATCCATCTTCATCAAATACATCAATTTGGGGAATAACATTTCCTGCAATAGGATAATGCTTTTCTGCACTTTTGACAGGTAAAATTTGAGGGTTTGGATTCTTCTCTTTCATACTTGTGCTTTGCGTTGTAAGTTCGTTAATAGCTGCTACTCCCGCACCTGATACAGCTTGATAGGTAGAAACAATTACTTTAGTTAATCCGTAATGCTGCTTTATTGGTTCCAATGCACAAACCATCTGAATAGTGGAACAATTCGGGTTAGCAATTATCCCAGTTTGCTCATGTAAGGCATGTTTGTTCACCTCTGGCACGACAAGCGGAACATCCTTATCCATTCGGAAAGCACTTGTATTATCAATTACAATCGCACCTCTGCTACTAGCTTCTTTTGCTAATTCTTTAGAAATGGAACCACCAGCAGAGAAAAAAGCTACGTCTACCCCTTGAAACGCTTCTGGTATTGCTTCTTCAATTGTATATTGGAAACCATTAACTTCAACTTGTTTACCTGCCGAATTCTTTGAAGCTAGTAGTTTTAAACTTGTAAAGGGAAAACTTCTCTCAACCAATTTTTCGATAATCTTTTGCCCAACTGCACCTGTTGCTCCAACTATTGCTACTGTATAACCTTTTGACATCCATAAGCTCTCCTCTCAAATCAAAACATATTGGCGATATTGTATCATATTATACATGAAAATACATCATCTTTAATATTTATAATGCATGGCTAATAAGTATTGGCTGTAATTGTCGAGATTGAATGGCGTGTTCTACTGTTGGAATTATCTTTGTAAAGTCCGCTATTAACGAATTTGGTTTTTTCTGAGGATTGTCTTGACCAAAGGGGATAAAATAAATGTTTTTGGTGGAAAGGAGCTTCATAATATTCATTCCATTCAAACCAAGCGCATCGTTCGTTGAGATACCCAGTACGACTGGCTTGCCATTTCGTAAGGTTGCTTTAGCAGCCATTAATACAGGCGAATCTGTTTGCGCATTTGCAAGTTTGCTAATCGAATTTCCCGTCATCGGTGCTATAACCATGCAATCGAGTGGATTTGTGGGACCAAAGGGTTCAGCTTCGACAATTTTTGAGACTACTTTGCTCCCACTTGCCGTTTCAATTTTTTCAATCCATTCTTCCCCCGTTCCAAATCGAGTTGCTGCCGTTAATACGGAATACGTAATAATTGGAACGACAGTTGCACCGATATCAGTGAACTGTCTTATCATTGGAATTACTTCCTCATACGTACAATGAGAAGCGGTTATTCCAAGACCTATTCGAAGACCATTTAACACTATTTTTCCTCCTTCAGTAAAGCCAGATGATTTTGAACCGATCTAGCTATTAAATATCCAGCATCTTGGGGGAAATACATCCCTGGCAAGCTAGTGGGGTTAACATAATTAGTTATATTTTCCTTACTATTTAAAAGACAACCCGGTTTAGAAGCCAGATCGTATACTTTGGTGAAATGCAAAGCATTTGTATTTTCTAGCCATTTAAACGGTATCGTGTTTATTAAATAAGCTTTTTGTTCTTTTTGCTTCTGTATTAAATTTTCTAACGCTTCTATTTGATACCCGTAACTTTTTGCTTCAAACAGCTGATTTTCGGATCGTACAGAAATAATCACTTTCGCTCCTAAATGATGTAGTGCAAATGCTAGTCTTTTACCGACTCTTCCATACCCGGTAATGATAAACTGTTTATTATACAATGATTGTTTTTCGTTTAAATAGAAATAATTAATAAAGCCTTCAGCAGTTAAATTTGCATTATCCCATATCCACTGTTCATCTTCTAAATAATTAATTACTTTACGTTTCTGATTTTCACATTCCTGTTCTAATTCTTTGAAATTTTTTCCAACAAAAAGAATTTCACATGTTTTTGGTAAAGATAACGGACCTTGCATTTCCATTGCTTGAATTGGAAAAAATACTATTTGCGGCTGAAATTGATGAATTTTTTTTTCTAATTCATCATCCCATACCATTGTTGAAAATAGTTTAACCTCGAGACTACTGGACAATTCTTCTTGTAAATATTGTAATCTATCATCCGTTCCGATTATGGCACATTTTTTGTTCATAAGTACCCACTATCGTCATTAAAAGAATCCGTTTCATTGAATAAAATACGATCTTTCCCTATAAGAATAATTTCCTTCCAAGAAATAAATTCTTTTTTCTTGTTTGCTTTATTCGCTTGAAAAAAAGAAGCTGTCTTTGGAGATACTTCAAACCCTTCAATTTTTCCAGTAGCTGGATCAAATAGTAACTCAGTATTTGCGAGTTTTCCATATCTTGCACCATCTTTTACTTGGATAAGCTCTTTTTCAGCAAGTTCCGAAAGTAACAACCTTTCCCCTCCCCTAACTATATTTCTACTTATGTATATGCCTTTTAGCCAAACAAAGTGAATAAGAAAAGCAGATTTGCTTTGGTAGCGGACAACAAAAAAAAGCCGAACTTTATTGATCGACTTTTTTGGGCTTAATAATGGAAATAGCTGGTTCATACGAAAAAATTTCTTTTGCAAGTTCTACTACGGATTCTAGCGTCACTTCATCTATTGTCTCACTTACTTTATCGAGCGAACGATGCTTTCCATAAAGCAACTCATTTTTACCATTTCTACTCATTCGTGCATTTGTGCTTTCTAAACCTAACAATAAATTACCTTTTAGCTGTTCTTTTGAATTAGTAATTTCTACTTCTGTAACTCCATTTTCTACAATTGTACGTATAGAATCAAGTATAGAGGTTTTTAATTCAACTAATTGATTACTAGATGTTCCCCCATAGATTACTACTACTCCAGTATCTTCATAAGAAGAGTGGTACGAATAAATCGAATACGCTAGCCCTTTATCTTCACGTATTTCTTGGAAGAGCCTTGAAGACATACTTCCCCCCACAATATTATTCAATACAACTAAACTATAAATATTGTCTGCTTTCACACTTAAACCAGGATATGCTAAACAAATATGTGCTTGCTCTGTTTCTCGAAAATTTTCGGTATATATTGCTTTAATTGTAGGGGTTTCTATCGGAAAAATTGGTGATTTTGTTCTTTCGAATTGCCCAAATAACGACTCAATATATTCGATAAAGCCTTCTTGAATATTTCCGGCAACTGAAATAACAACATTTTCAGGTGTATAATGTTTTTCCATATAAGACAAGATTGTTTCTTTTGTAAAGCTATTTAGTGTATCTTCTGTTCCTAAAATGGAAGCCCCTAGAGGATCATTTTCATACATCTTTTGCCATAGATATTCGTGAACAATATCGTCTGGTGTATCTTCCACCATATTTATTTCTTCTAAAACCACTTGTCTTTCCTTTTCAATTTCACTAGGATCAAAAAGAGAATTGAAAAACATATCTGCAAGAATTTCTACAGCATGCTCCGCATGATGATCCAAAACTTTTGCATAATAACATGTATTCTCTTTTGATGTGAAAGCGTTAATATTACCACCGATTCGATCAAATTCTTCTGCGATCTGCTTTGCTGACCTGGTAGTTGTTCCTTTAAAAAGCATATGTTCAATAAAATGCGTTAAACCATTTTCTTCTGGAAGTTCATACCTAGAACCAGCTTGCACCCATATACCTACTGCTACTGAACGCACGTGTGGGATATGTTCTGAGACAATACGAAGTCCATTATTACAAGTATTTTTCTTTATCAAATTAGCACCCCTAACTATTCTATTCATCCATTTAAAAAGGTTGCCGTAGAAGCTTGTCTACGGTCAACCTTGTTTTGTAAAAGTATACATTTTTCTACTTAGAAACTATGCAGCTCCCGATACCAGGCTCGCAAACTTGTCGCGGCAGGGTATCCACTAGCACTATTCTTAAAATTATTGGTCTTTTTGTTCCGCACGCTCTTTTTCTTCTTTTACTACTACTTTACGAGATAAGTTTACACGGCCTTGGTTGTCGATTTCAATTACTTTAACTAAAAGTTCATCGCCAATTTTAAGGACATCTTCTACATTTTTCGTACGTTCTTCTTGAATTTCGGAAATATGAAGTAAGCCGTCTTTACCGGTGAATATTTCTACGAATGCTCCAAATTTTTCAATTCGCTTCACTTTACCAAGATAATATTCACCAACGATTGCAACACGAACAATGTTTTCAATAATTTCTTTTGCACGAGCAATCATCTCTTCATCTGCTGAAGCAATATAAATGGTACCATCTTGCTCGGTATCTATTTTCACGCCAGTTTCATCAATGATTTTATTAATTTGTTTACCACCTGGTCCGATTACATCACGGATTTTATCCGGATTAATCTTAATAACCACAATTTTCGGAGCATATTTAGACAATTTCTCACGAGGTTCACTAATAGTTGCAAGCATGCTTTCTAAAATCTGCATACGACCAATTTTAGCTTGCTCAAGTGCTTCCTCCAAGATTGTTCTAGATAACCCATCAATTTTGATGTCCATTTGAAGTGCTGTAATCCCTTTAGATGTCCCAGCCACTTTAAAGTCCATATCTCCAAGATGATCTTCCATCCCTTGAATATCTGTTAAAATCGTGTAATTTTCGCCTTTTTTCACAAGCCCCATCGCAATACCAGCTACAGGTGCTTTTAATGGTACACCAGCATCCATCATTGCAAGTGTAGATGCACAAATACTTGCTTGAGAAGTAGAACCATTCGATTCTAGCACCTCTGCTACTAAACGAAGTGTATATGGGAAATCATTTTCATCTGGTATTACTGCTTCTAAAGCACGTTCTCCTAATGCACCATGTCCAATTTCACGTCGACCTGGAGCACGGATTGGTCCTGTTTCCCCTACACTAAATTGTGGGAAGTTATAATGATGCATGAAACGTTTTGATTCTTCTAGACCAATACCATCAATAATTTGAACATCGCCAAGTGGTCCTAATGTACAAATACTTAATGCTTGAGTTTGTCCACGTGTAAATAAACCGGAACCATGCGTTCTAGGTAAAACACCAACTTCAGAAGAAAGAGGACGGATTTCAGCTACTCCACGACCATCTGGACGCACTTTGTCTTCTGTGATTAAACGACGAACTTCATCTTTAACCATCGCATCTAAAATTTCACGAACTTGTTTTAATGTTTCGTCTGTTGCTTCTTTTTCTGTATACTTTTCTAATACTTCATTTTTAACTTCACTAATTGCATCCTCACGTGCATGTTTTTCTTGCACTTGAATAGCTTGTACCAAGTTTACTTCACAAAGAATTTTCACTTCTTCTAAAAGCACTTTATCTAATTCGAAAAGAGCAATTTCTTTTTTCTCTTTCCCGATTTCAGCAACTACTTTTTCTTGGAATTCAATTAACTTAACAATTTCACTATGCCCAAACATAATAGCTTCTAACACGACTTCTTCAGAAACCTCTTTTGCCCCTGCTTCTACCATGTTAATAGCATCTTTAGTTCCTGCTACAGTAAGATCTAAAATACTTTGTTCCATTTGTTCTACAGTCGGATTAATGATGAATTTTTCGCCAATTAAACCAACTTGAACTCCTGCAATCGGTCCATCAAAAGGAATATCCGAAACGCTAAGCGCCAAAGAAGAACCTAACATAGCAGCCATTTCTGACGAACAGTTTTGGTCTACAGACATAACGATGGAAATTACTTGAACCTCATTACGGAAGCCATCAGGGAATAAAGGACGAATTGGACGGTCAATTAAACGACTAGTTAAAATTGCTCTTTCAGAAGGACGACCTTCACGTTTAATGAATCCACCTGGAATTTTACCAACAGCGTATAATTTTTCTTCGTAATTAACTGTTAATGGGAAAAAGTCTAGATTCTTCGGGTGCTTTGAAGCAGTCGCTACTGATAATACGCTAGTATCACCATATCTTACTAGAACTGCACCATTCGCTTGTTTTGCAAGTTGCCCAATTTCTACTTGCAACGGGCGGCCTGCCCATTCGTACGTAAATACTTTCTTTTCACTCATTTAATCTGGACTCCTCTCAACTTCAAAAATTCCTAATGTAAGGTATATAAAAGTTATATGTATCATAAGTAGTGTATCAAAAATACCGAAACTATGCGAAGTATTTTTACGCAAAAGAAAAAGCGGGACGAATCCCGCTTAATTCCATGAAATATTATCGACGTAAACCAAGTTTAGCGATTAGGTCACGGTAACGTTGTACTTCGTTTTCACGTAAGTATTTTAATAAGTTACGGCGACGTCCAACCATTTTGAATAGACCACGACGTGAATGGTGATCTTTCTTATGTGTACGTAAATGTTCGTTTAAAGAATTAATTTCTGCTGTAAGAACTGCGATTTGAATATCGGCAGATCCTGTATCGCTTTCATGAGTTCTGAACTCAGCGATTAGTTCGTTTTTACGTTCTTTTGTAATTGCCATTTTGTTTTCCTCCTAAATATTCTTATATCCCCTGCTCCTGAGCAATCGTTGGAGAATCGAAAAAGCCAAGGAAAGGTTTAGTACAATTTGTACTTTTAAAATATACCATATGAATGCATCAGAATCAACTCATTCGTTTATGTGGAAATAATTCACAGCCACTAGTTTATCTTTTCCAATTTGTTCTTTTAAAGCATCAATTCCATTAAACTTTTGCTCCGATCGTATATGGGAATACCAGTGAACTATTACTTCTTCACCGTATATAGATTGGTCAAAATCAATTATATGTACTTCAATGGAAAGTTTTTTATCTTCTGGGTTGTTAAATGTTGGTTTATACCCAACATTACAAACACCTTCATACCAATTTTCTTGCACTTTTATTTTCACGGCATAGACGCCTGTCGAAGGTATAAATTGATCTTCCATCGGTTGTACATTTGCGGTTGGAAAATCGATCGTTCTACCTCTTTTATCTCCGTGAATAACTACGCCAGATAACATAAATGGGCGGCCTAAAAGTTCCTTCACTTGTTCCATATTTCCAATTTTCAGTTCCGCTCTTATTCGAGTTGAACTTATTTTATCTCCTGTCATCATTTGTTTATCTACAACTGAAACGGTGTATTCTCCACCCGCTAACTGTTCCATTTCTTTCATAGTGCCTTTGCCAAATGCACCAAAAGTAAAATCAAAGCCTGCTGTCACATGCTTCACATTCGCTTTTTTAATAAAAGAGTCAATAAATTGTACAGGTGTTAACTTAGCAAAATCGGAAGTAAAACGAACAACAAATAATGTATCAACGTTTAAACCTTTTAATATATCTATTTTTTGTTCCATAGGTGTAATATAAAAGACTTGCTCTTTACTTTTACCAAGTACGAGGGATGGATGAGGGTCAAAAGTCATTACAGCCGTTTTGATCTGAAGCTCTTTTCCTTTAGCGGAAGCTTCTTGAATGACCGCTTGATGCCCTCTATGTATGCCATCAAAAAAACCAATTGCTAAAGAATACGCATCTTCGTTCTTATTTTCAAACAAATGATTTGGGTAAGATAAGTGATGTACTTCCATATTAATTACTCCTTTTCAGCTGAAAACATTTTTTCAGGTTTCATCATACCACTTTTCGTTGGATGTTTTACATATACTGCTTTTGGAATTAAATCTTTTGTGTAAATAATTTTTTCATTTTTTTCAAGTAATAAATGGGCAATTATTACTTGACCATTTGCAATACTTTTCTCGTTCTCAGTTGTTATTTCTACGTTTGGCCAGCTTTGTAATGCATAATTTATAGGGAATATAGAGTCATTTAAATGACCACTTTCGTTTGCTATATTCACTTCCTCCAGTGTTAAACATTGAGCTTTCGTAAAGCTCCCCGAAGCAGTACGAACTAAAGAAGACATATGCGCTGGATAACCAAGTATTTCACCAATTTGGACAGCAAGAGTTCTGATATATGTACCCTTACTACAGCTAATTTCAATAGAAAAAGATACATTTTTTCCGAAAAATTCTGTATCTTCTTCCAATAAATCTAGTGTATAGATCGTTACTTTTCTACTTGGACGTTCCACTATTTTTCCTTCTCTTGCGTATTCATATAATTTTTTTCCATTTACTTTTACCGCAGAATACATTGGTGGAGTTTGAACGATTTCACCTGTTAATTTGTTTAAAACCTCTAATAGCTGCTCTCGTGAAAAATGTTTAACCGTTTCATCTTTAGTTACAATCGCGCCATCTGCATCTTCTGTCGTAGTAGACTCTCCTATACTAACTGTTGCAATATAAGTTTTTCCTTCGTTCATAATATATTCAGAAACTTTAGTAGCTTGGCCTAAACAAATGGGCAAAACGCCTTCTACACTCGGATCTAGTGTGCCTGTATGTCCTATTCTTTTCATTTTTAATATTTTGCGGAGTCTAAACACACAATCATGGGAGGTCATCCCTTTTTCTTTCCATAAAGGAAGTATGCCTTCGTACACGTTTCCACCTCATTTAACGATAATATATAACAAAGAAGTCTGCTTGTTGTAGTAAGCAGACTTCTCTAATTTTTTATTCTTCTGACGAGTTGTTAATCTGTCTTAACAAATTATCAATTCGACTTCCATATGCTGCCGATTCATCAAACTTAAATAGCAGTTCAGGCGTTATCCGAAGTCTAATTCGTTGTCCTATTTCAGAACGAATAAATCCTTTAGCTTTTTCTAGAGCTTTTAGTGTTTGACCACTTTTCGCTTCTCCGCCAAGCACAGTTATATAAATAGTTGCTTGTTGGAGATCACCAGTGACTTCTACATCTGTCACAGTAACAAAACCTATATTAGGATCCTTTAGTTTTCGGACAATAATCTCGCCTAACTCTTTTTTCATTTGTTCAGCAACACGGTTTGCGCGCATCGACATAATCGCTACACCTCATATTCTGTTTATAAATATTCTTTTCTAAATTCTATTCGTTCCCACTCAGGGTTAGAATCCAAATATCTGATGGCATGCATCAGTTCTCGTTCGGCTGCTACTTTATCTGAAGCAACAATAACGATACCAATACATGTACGTTGCCATACATCTTGGTGATCTAGCTCCCCAATGGAAACATTGAATTTTTGTTTTGTTCGTGTCAGCATTCGTTGTAAAACTGCTCGCTTTTCTTTCAAGGAATGTGCAGTAGAAATGATATATTCACACTCTGCATACACAATCATTATCGTTTAATCTCTTCCATAACGAATGCTTCGATAATGTCATTTTCTTTAATGTCATTAAAGTTTTTAATGGTAATACCACATTCATATCCTTTAGCTACTTCTTTTGCATCGTCTTTGAATCGTTTTAATGTATCTAATTCACCTTCAAATATAACGATGGAATCGCGGATAATACGAACACCACTATCTCTAGAAATTTTACCTTCCGTTACATAAGAACCGGCAATCGTACCAACTTTCGTTACTTTGAAAGTTTCGCGAACTTCCGCTTGACCAATGATTTTTTCTTGGAATTCAGGGTCTAGTAATCCTTTCATCGCAAATTCGATTTCTTCGATTACTTTGTAAATAACTCGGTGTAAGCGGATATCTACACCTTCTGCGTCTGCAGCGCGTTTCGCATTTACATCAGGACGAACATTAAAACCGATTACAATAGCGTTAGAAGCAGCTGCAAGACTGATATCTGATTCAGTAATTGCCCCTGCACCAGTGTGGATGATTCGTACATTTACACCTTCTACTTCTATTTTCATCAAGGAAGCAGCCATTGCCTCTACTGTACCTTGAACATCTGCTTTAACGATTAAGTTTAATTCTTTCATTTCGCCTTGCTTCATTTGATCAAATAAATTATCTAATGTCACACGAGTTTTTTCAGAACGTTGGTTAACTTGTGCTTGTGATGCTCTATTTTCACCAACTTGACGAGCTGTTTTTTCATCTTCAAAAACGACAAAACGATCTCCTGCTTGTGGCACTTCACTTAAACCTGTAATTTCAACAGGAGTAGAAGGACCCGCTTCTTTCACTCGACGCCCAAGATCATTTACCATTGCGCGAACTCGCCCAAATGCATGACCTACTACGATTGGATCACCAACTCGTAAAGTACCATCTTGAACTAATAATGTAGCAACTGACCCTCTACCTTTGTCTAACTGAGCCTCAATTACAGACCCCAATGCAAGACGTTTTGGATTTGCTTTTAATTCTGCAACTTCGGAAACAAGTAAGACCATTTCAATAAGGTTATCGATTCCATCCCCAGTTAAAGCCGAGATTTGCACAAAAATTGTTTCCCCGCCCCATGCTTCCGATACTAATCCGTGTTCTGTTAGTTCTTGCATGACACGATCAGGATTGGCTGATGGTTTATCCATTTTATTTACAGCAACAATAATTGGTACTTCTGCCGCTTTTGCATGGTTAATCGCTTCCACAGTTTGTGGCATAACTCCATCGTCAGCTGCAACCACTAGTATTGTAATGTCTGTAATTTTTGCTCCACGAGCACGCATTGTTGTAAAAGCAGCATGTCCAGGAGTATCAAGAAATGTAATTTTTTTCCCACTACTAACTATTTGGTATGCACCAATATGTTGTGTAATACCACCTGCTTCACCTGCTGTAACTTTTGTATTTCGAATAGAGTCAAGTAAAGTCGTTTTACCATGGTCAACGTGACCCATAATTGTAACTACAGGAGGACGTTCTTGTTTATTTGCTTCATCTTCTTCTGTCGTTTCGATTTCGAAATGAGCTTCTAAATCGGTAATATCGATTTTAATTTCTTCTTCTACTTCTACTCCATAGTCTGCACAAATTAATTCAATTGCATCCTTATCAAGTTCCTGGTTAATTGTTGCCATTGCCCCAAGTAAAAACAATTTTTTTATAATTTCAGAAGGCTCACGACCTAATTTTTTCGCTAACTCAGTTACTGTTAATGATTCTGTAAACGTAATTTTAGCAGGAAGTTCTCTTTCTTTTCTTGGAACTGGTGGTTGAACAGGTGTAGTTGGACCTTTTCTTCTTTTTTGGAATTTTTGTCCCGGTCTTTGTTGTCCACCTGGTCTATTTTGTCCACCTGGACGGCTATTTCCAGCTGGTTTATTATTAGTAAATGTTTTACCTTGGCTATTAGTATTAGTACCTTGAGCAGCTGGTCTTGATTGTCCTTGACCTTGACTTGCTGGTCTTGATTGTCCTTGACCTTGGCTTGCTGGTCTTGATTGTCCTTGACCTTGGCTTGCTGGTCTTGATTGTCCTTGACCTTGGCTTGCTGGTCTTGATTGTCCTTGACCTTGGCCTACTGGTCTTGATTGTCCTTGACCTTGACTTGCTGGTCTTGATTGTCCTTGACCTTGACTTGCTGGTCTTGATTGTCCTTGACCTTGGCTTGCTGGTCTCGACTGACCTTGGTTAGCTGGTCTTGATTGACCTTGACTAGTTGGTCTCGACTGACCTTGGTTTCCATTGTTGTTTGCAGGACGATTTGTTTGCGTATTCTGTCCAGTTGGTTTTGATTGTGTTGATGCTTGAGGTTTAACCTGATTTGATTTTTTATAAACGCTGTCTAATTTTTGAACTGCGTCTCCTTCAAGCATTGACATATGGTTAGCCACTTGAATATTAAGCTTTCCTAACTGATCAATAACTTCTTTACTTGATTTTTCTATTTGTTTCGCGTACTCATGAACTCTGATTTTAGTCATTAGCTCACCTCCGGTTAAATTCGTTGAGAAGGCCGGACAGTTTTTTAGCGAAACCGTCATCCATAATGGCTATTGCCACTCTGGCCTCTTTTCCCGTCGCATGTCCGAGATCGTGCCTGTCTCCAAAGACATGCAGCTCAACGTTAAAAGATGCACATTTATCATTAATTTTTTTAGATGTATTTTTAGAAGCGTCTGATGATAGTAAAACTAACTTCGCTTTTTGGCTTCTAATTTCTTTTACTACCAGTTCTTCCCCAGAAATAGTTTTTCTTGCTCGAGTTGCAAGTCCTAGTAGCTGCGTTATTTGTTGTTCAATTGTCATTTTAGTTTTTCTCTTTCGATTATGACGATTAACTCATCATATATTTCATGTGGAATCGTTGCTTCTAAATGGTTCCCTAAGGAGTTTTTCTTTTTTGCTTTATCAACCGCATTTAACGTTTTCGAAACGTATGCTCCTCTACCCGACTTTTTTCCTGTCAAGTCTACGGAGACTTCGCCTTCTTTCGATCGAACAATGCGAATCATTTCTTTCTTAGGGAACATTTCTCCCGTAGCAACGCATTTACGCAATGGAATTTTCTTTTGAATAGCCATCCAAACTCACCATCCTTGCTTACTCTTCGTCTTTGTAAAAGTCGAAATCATCCATTTCATCTTCAGCGCTTACCAAAAGAACTTTAGGAGAATTTTCATTAGGATAAATCCCTAATTCTCTAGCATCTGTTTCACTCTTTATATCAATTTTCCATCCAGTTAATTTAGCAGCAAGACGAGCATTTTGACCTCTTTTACCGATAGCTAATGAAAGTTGATAATCTGGAACAACTACTGTTGTAGATTTCTCCTCTTCGTTTACTTGCACATCTAACACTTTAGAAGGGCTTAATGCATTTGCAACGAAAACGACTGGATCTTCAGACCATTCTACAATATCAATTTTTTCCCCGTTTAATTCATTCACTATTGTTTGGACCCTTGCTCCTTTTGCTCCTACACACGAACCAACTGGATCTATTTCTTCTTTATGTGCAAACACAGAAATTTTAGAGCGATCTCCTGCTTCTCGAGCAATTGATTTTATTTCAACGATTCCTTCGAATATTTCTGGAACTTCCATTTCAAACAATCGACGAAGTAACCCTGGATGCGTTCTAGATACAAAAACTTGAGGACCACGAGTAGTTCGTTCTACTTTCGTAATATATACTTTTATACGATCATGAGGACGATAAGTTTCTGTTTGAATCTGTTCATTTACAGGTAAAACTGCTTCTACTTTACCTAAGCCAACGTAAATATTCCTTGCATCTAAACGCTCCACAATTCCGTTTACAATGTCGTCTTCGCGGTCAACGTATTCCTCATATATAAGACCACGTTCCGCTTCACGCACTCTTTGTGTCACAACTTGTTTAGCGGTTTGCGCAGCAATACGGCCGAAGTTACGTGGAGTTACTTCTTCCTCCACAACATCTCCGATTACATAATGTGGATTAATGATGTTTGCATCCTCTAATGAGATTTGCAAACGTTCATCTGTTACTTCTTCCACTACATCTTTTCTTGAATAAACAAGCATTGTACCTGTAGCTAGATTGATATCTACACGAACATTTTGAGCCTGGTTAAAGTTTCTTTTATATGCTGTCACTAATGCAGCTTCAATTGCTTCTATTAATACATTTCTAGAAATCCCTTTTTGTTTTTCAAGCGCAGTAAGCGCATCTAAAAAATCACTACTCATAGATATCACTCCTTAATATACATTATGCAGAGAAATCAATCGCTAAACGAGCAAGCGCAATTTTCTCTTTATCAATTTGAATTTTAATTCTTCTAGTTTTCACACGTACTTCTATTAAAGCACCTTCTTCTGCTGAATAAGAAAGCAAAGTTCCTTCAAATTCTTTGGCACCATTTACAGGTTCATACGTTTTAATATATACATGTTTCCCGATTGCTTGTAGAAAGTCTGCATCCTTTTTCAATGGACGTTCCGCGCCTGGAGAGGAAACTTCTAAGAAATAATTCTCCGTAATTGGATCAACGTCATCTAATTTTTCACTTAGTTTTTCACTAACTTGAGCACATTGCTCAATATCTATACCACCTGTCGATGTATCAATATAGATTCTCAAAAACCAATCGCGACCTTCTTTTAAGTATTCAATATCTACAAGCTCTAAATTCAACTCTTGTAAAATCGGCGTTACAAGCTCTTCAATTTTACTAGTGATATTAGTCATACAAGCCTCCTACTCAATAATGATTTTCTATAAATGTAGATTACTTCTACGAGTGTAATTTTTATAATTCCTATATAACAACAGAAAAGAGCGGGAAATCCCACTCTTTCGTCACAGAACTATGAAACATTGGTAGTTTTATATTACCATACGATTGAATTTCTTGCAAATAAATAAGAAACACAGATGATTTTACACGCACACCCCAAATGAAAATCTTTTCTCGTATTTAGCTATAGCTTGTTCTATTTTCATAAGAAAAATGCAAGCGACCTTTAAGTGCATCTGGTCATTACCTATTCCAGAGTGTTTTGGACGAAACAGTGGCTACACTAATACTGAAGGAATTTGGATCGTGAAGTGCCTGCGTCACTACACGATCCATTTTTTGGGGTAATCTTGTGGCGGATGTTTGTCCGTTACCCTCTTGAATTATGTAGAGACGAGGTGCGTAAGGTTTGGTTAATGAGAGATTAGATACTTTCCTATTCTTTTAAAAGCGGACGAAGATGGAATTTCGTCCGCTCAGCGCTTCTTTATCAATGGATGCTAACTATTTTTCTCTAGTACCACCAACTCTAATCATGCACCAACTAATTTATGTGTATTGCGGGCTGTAAAAGTAAAAATTTTCTAGATCAAGCACATGTAAGATTTGAAACACAACTTTTATTCACTAACCAGAGTCCCTCTACATCTAGAACTTACCTTGTAGCTTTATTCATTTTCAAAATTAATCTGACTTCCGATTTTAATGGAAATATACTAAAATAAGGAAAGTTGATTGGCATCTGGAAGGCCTTCTAAACAGCCCATTTGATCCATATATTCAATTATCGTTTTCGACACTTTTCCTCTTTGTTGCAGGTCCTCTTTCGATAGAAACTCTCCATCTAGTCTGGCTTTGACAATTTGAAAAGCTACATTTGTACCTAAACCCGGGATAGCATTAAAAGGGGGAATTAGCGTATTTCCTTCGATTATAAATTCACTAGCATTTGATTTATATAAATCGACTTTTTGCATTCTAATACCACGTTCTGACATCTCAAGACCAATTTCTAATACTGTAGCTAAACTCTTTTCTTTCGGTGAGACATCTAGACCTTTTGCATTGATTTCATCCAATTTTGCACGAATCGTTTGCGAACCATTAATCATAGAAATTAAATCAAAGTCGGATGCTCGCACGGTTAAATATGCTGCATAGTATAGAATTGGGAAATGCACCTTGAAATATGCAATCCGAACCGCCATTAATACATAAGCAGCCGCATGGGCTTTTGGGAACATATATTTAATCTTTTTACAGGATTCTATATACCAATTAGGTACTCCTTCTTTTTTCATTTCTGCCTCAAACTCCGGAGTTAATCCTTTTCCTTTTCGAACAGATTCCATAATCTTGAATGCTAACGATGGGTCAAGACCTTGATAAATTAAATAAACCATAATATCATCACGACAACCAATAACATCCGACAACTGACATGTACCATTTTGGATAAGTTCTTGCGCATTTCCAAGCCATACATCTGTTCCATGGGAAAGGCCAGAAATTTGAACAAGCTCCATAAATGTAGAAGGTTTTGTTTCTTCTAACATTTGACGAACAAAACGAGTACCAAACTCAGGAATTCCTAGTGTACCTGTTTTACAATCAATTTGTTCTTCGGTAACTCCTAGAGATTCAGTTCCACTAAAGATTTTCATCACTTCCGGATCATCAGTAGGGATTGTTTTAGGGTCAATTCCCGATAAATCTTGAAGCATTCGAATAACAGTTGGGTCATCATGCCCTAGAATGTCAAGTTTCAGTAAATTATCATGAATCGAATGGAAATCAAAATGGGTTGTTTTCCATTCAGAATCTTGCGCATCTGCTGGGAATTGTATAGGCGTAAAATCGAAAATTTCCATATAGTCAGGAACAACTATGATTCCGCCAGGATGTTGTCCAGTTGTCCTTTTAACTCCAGTACATCCTTGCACTAATCGATCAACTTCTGCTCCACGTAGCGTTAAATTATTATCATTCGTATATCCTCTTACATAACCATAAGCAGTTTTTTCTGCCACTGTTCCAATTGTTCCTGCTCGAAATACATAATCTTCACCAAAAAGCTCTTTCGTGTAATTATGTGCAGTTGGCTGATACTCGCCACTAAAGTTCAAGTCGATGTCCGGGACTTTATCCCCCTTAAATCCAAGGAAAGTTTCAAAAGGAATATCCTGTCCATCTTTTACATAAGGTGTATCACATTTGACACAATTTTTATTTGGCAAGTCAAACCCAGATCCTACAGAACCATCTAGAAAAAACTCAGAGTGCTTACAATTTGGGCATACATAATGTGGAGGCAGTGGATTAACTTCCGTAATCTCTGTTAATGTTGCAACTAATGAAGAACCAACTGAGCCCCTTGACCCAACCAAGTAACCATCATCTAGTGATTTTTTTACTAGTTTATGCGAAATCAAGTAAATAACAGCAAATCCATGTCCAATAATAGATGCTAATTCTTTTTCAATACGCGCCTCCACAATTTCTGGAAGCTCTTCTCCATAAATTTCTTTACCTTTTGCGTAAGTTAACGAACGGACTTCATCGTCCGCACCTTCAATTTTAGGAGTATATAAATCATCTTTAATAGGTTTTATATCCTGAATGGAATCTGCAATTTTTTGAGGATTGGTCACAACTATTTCTTTCGCTAATTCCTCCCCTAAAAATGAAAAAGCATCTAACATTTCGTTTGTTGTTCGGAAATGTACTTTAGGTAACTCATGTCGATTCAGTGGATTTGCACCACCTTGAGAATTCACTAAAATTTTTCTGAAAATCGCATCATTTTCATGTAAGTAATGAACATTTCCTGTTGCCACTACAGGTAGGTTTAGTTTTTTTCCTACTTTAATCATCTTTCGAATTATATCTTCTAGATTCCATTCATCCCTTACTAGTTCCAGTTCAATTAAGTGAGAATAAACTTCTTTAGGCTGAATTTCTAAGTAATCATAAAACTTTGCAATCTCTTCTACTTGTTCAAGCGGTTTTTGCATTAAACCTTCAAATACTTCCCCTTTATCACAAGCAGAACCAATAATTAAACCTGCACGATGTTTTTGTAAGGTAGATCGTGTAATTCTGGGTACTCTGTAAAAAGTAGAAATATGTGAAAGCGACACTAATTTAAATAAGTTTTTCAATCCCTCTTCATTGACCGCTAAAATAGTACAATGTGAGGGTCTTGCCCTTTTGTATGAATCACCTTGCCCAATATGTTTATTAAAATCATCGTGGAACTGGATATTTTTTTCCTCCGATTCCTTCAATAGATGCATTAATAAATATCCTGTTGCTTCACAGTCAAAGATTGCTCTGTGCGCTTGTGTTAGCTCAATATTAAACTTTTTACATAGAGAACCAAGACGATGTGTTTTTAACTCTGGATGTAGAAATCTTGCAAGCTCTAATGTGTCAATTACCGGATGTGTAAAATGGTCAATGCCACATCTTCGATATCCTTCATATAAAAAGCCCATATCAAAAGAAGCATTATGCGCAACGATGATGCCATCTCCTATAAAGTCATAAAAATCTTTTATGACTTCTTCTATTTCAGGAGCATTGCGAACCATTTCATCTGTAATACCAGTAAGTTCAATTGTTGTAGCAGATAATGCATGGTGAGGATTTACAAACCGCTCGAACTTTTCAATAATGTTTCCGTTGTACATTTTTACCGCTGCAAGCTCGATAATTTTGTCATAAGTTGCAGACAAACCAGTTGTTTCTACGTCGAACACCACAAAAGTAGCATCTTCTAGTAATATACGTTGTTCTTCATAAGCAATCGGAACTCCATCATGAACGAGATTTGCTTCTAATCCATATAAAATCTTTACCCCATTCTTTTTCCCAGCAGCGTATGCTTCGGGAAATGATTGAACATTTGCGTGATCTGTAATGGCAATTGCTTTATGTCCCCATTTAGCTGCTTGTGCAACAAGTGAAGAAACCGATGATACGGCATCCATCTGACTCATTGGTGAGTGTAAATGCAATTCAACTCGTTTTTCCTTTGCTGTATCTAGACGTACCGCTGGATTTATCTCGCACATATCTTGCGCCATTATGATTAAATCACGCACAAACGTATCATTTTGAACAGAGCCTCGTACCTTGATCCACATTCCTTTTTTCAATCGTTCCATCATCTGTGCATCTTCTTTATCACGCGAGAACATTTTAACAAGTATAGAATCTGTGTAATCGGTCACTTTTGCCGTCAATAGAGATCTGCCACTTCGCAATTCTTTTACTTCCACATCGAATACAAATCCTTCGATGGTCACTCTACGCTCTTCATCTTGTATTTGACGAATTTCCAAAATAGGCTCTTCTTTCTTAAGCGGGATACCTAGTTGGAATGGACCTTCTGCCTCTCCTTCTGATCCATTTTCCTGTCGATTTTGTTCTCTCTTCTGTAAATCATCTAATGCTTTTTTCCCTAATTCTTCCTCTTCTAATTTGCGTTGTTCTAAAAAGGCGAGTTGTGCTTTCGCAAGTGCTTGCGTATCTTCCACTAAGCGAAAATCGAAAGCCATTTTTGGGAATCCAAAATTTACGTAAGTATCTCCTATTAGCTCCACGTATTTCTTTTTAAATGTTCGCAGTTCCAGTTCCTGTCCACATGTAAGTTGTATTGTTTGCCCATTCCATTCAGGTTGTTGTTGAAGTAAACGATCTTTAAGGGGGGGGGCCATGTCGCTTAATTCTTTCATTACCGGAATCCAATATTCTTTAATTTGTTCTTCTGATACTGTGGAGGTTTCACTATCTATTGTTAAAAGTACGCTCGCAATACCTGTAAATTTCTCCTCTAGCCGTTGTCTTAAAATTGTATAAACATTAATCGGAAGAATCGCCGAACACCGAATGTGAAAATGCCATTGTCTCACTTTTTTATGTACCGTAAACCGTGTGATGGAAGCATTTTCGAAATGTTTCACAAAGGAATCATCGATTAAATCGAGTTGTTGCAATAATATATGCATTCTTGTTTTGCCATCTTGCATGATAATTCCCTCCCTTAACTACTTATAACAGAAAAAGAAAGGAAAGTTCAGCATATCGAACTTTCCCTTCTTGTCGTTTTTTCTCTAAAAGAAAAACCTTTGTATATCGTTCCAGGTTACTACAACCATTAATACCATCAAGAGCATGATACCAACAAAATGCACCATCCCTTCTTTTTGCTTATCGACCGGCTTTCCTCGAACTGCTTCAAATAGGAAAAATAAAAGACGACCACCATCTAGTGCTGGTAGTGGTAAAAGATTCATAATCCCTAAGTTGATACTTAAAATTGCTGCCCAATGCATTAAATTAAATACACCGTATTGCGCAACTTCTTCTGTTGCTTTATAAATACCTACTGGTCCTGACAAATCATCAATTGAAAACTTACCAGTAATTAATGAACCTAATAATGTAAATATTCGCTTAGTCCAATCATATGTTTGCTCTGCACCAAAAGCTACAGCCTTAATCGGATTCTTTTCTAACGGACTTACATATTGAACACCAATTTGCCCTAGTTTTTCTTTTCCAGAAGTTACTTCTTTAGGAATCATCGAAAATTCTAAAGTTTCTCCTTTACGATCAACCGTAAAGCCCATTTTTTGATTGGGGCTAACTTTTACTTCTTCAGACAATTCATCCCAAGTTGAAATAGGACTTCCATTAATTTTGGTTACCAAGTCGCCATCTTTCATTCCTGCTTGTGCCGCAGGACCATCTGCTACTACCGTCGTAATGACTGGCTCATAAGTAGGGACTCCTTGTAGTAAACCTAATATTAAAAAGATGAAAAATGCTAAAATAAAGTTAAAAAGTGGACCTGCAAATATAGCCATCGATCTTTGACCAACCGTTTTAGACCCAAATTGACGATCATATGGTGCGATAAAAGTCTCGTTGCTATTTTCATTTATTCTCGCGTTTCTCGCTATTTTATACCGAACGAAACGTTCCTCTTCATCGTACCCTTCAATGAACATTTCGTTTGTTAAATCAGCTTTCTCTACTTCTAAGAAAAGCATGTCTGGGAATTGCTTATTTTGATTTAAAGCAATTAAGTCGATTTCATTGTCATTATTTACATGTATGCCTAAACGAAACCCCGGTTGAAGTTCAACGGAGTCCATATCTTCTCCAGCCATTCGCACATATCCACCTATTGGTAATAATCGAATTGTATAGAGCGTTTCTCCTTTTGTCATTCCAAAAATTTTTGGGCCCATCCCAATTGCGAACTCTCGTACCATAATTCCAGCTTTTTTCGCAAAGATAAAATGCCCTAGTTCATGAAAAAAAACAATGCTACCAAAAATTATTATAAACGCAATGGCCGTCTCCATTATACCCCACCTTTATTATCAATTACGTCACCCAGTAATTGCTTCCGCTTCTCTTTGTTCAGCTCCGCAGAAAACATTTGCTTCCGCAGTTACTTGTCTCACTATACCAGTTGCTGATTAAGCTAAGATTGGATGTCCCATATTATTTTCTCATTTTATCATGTTTTGAACATTTTTTCTTGTTTCAGCATCAACATGTAATATCGTTTCTAAATTTGGTCTTGCAATGTTGACATGTTCATTCATAGCACGCTCTATCAATTCATCAATTGTTAAAAAAGCAATTTTCTCTTGTAAAAATAGGGCTACCGCTGCTTCATTCGCTGCATTTAATACCGTAGTCATTGTTCCGCCAGCTCTTCCGGCATCTATTGCAAGTTTTAAAGCATGATATCTCTTATAGTCTATTTCTTCAAAATGCAACTTTCCAATTTCTGCTAAATTTAATCTTTTCGCGTTTGATCGTTCAAAACGGTCCGGATACGACAGTGCATATTGAATTGGCACTCGCATATCAGGCGTACCTAGTTGCGCGATTACGCTTGTATCATTAAACTCCACCATAGAATGAATGATACTTTCTCTATGTAATAAAACCTCAATATCGTCATATGAAGTATTAAATAATACATGAGCTTCAATTACCTCTAGACCCTTATTCATCATTGTGGCACTATCAATTGTAATTTTCGCTCCCATAGACCAGTTCGGATGATTTAATGCATCTTTAACCGTTACATTTTTTAATTCTTCTCTCGTATGGTCGCGGAAACTCCCACCAGAAGCCGTTATGATTAGCTTTGATATTTGGGATCTTTGTTCTCCATTCATCGCTTGGAAAAGCGCTGAATGCTCACTATCTACTGGTAAAATTGGAACATTATTTTCTTTTGCTGCTTGCATAACGAGATGCCCAGCTGTGACAAGCGTCTCTTTATTTGCAATAGCAATTGTTATACCTTTTTTAATTGCCTCTAATGTAGGTTTTAATCCAACACTTCCAAGTACAGCATTCACAAGTACATCTGCATTCGTATTTGCTGCTACTTGAACTAATCCTTCATCTCCAAAAAAAACTTGTAGTTTTGGAAATTCCCTTTGTAATTGATAAGCATCTTCTTCAAGTGCAACAGAAACTACTTCTACCTCAAAATCCTTTAATATCTCTCGAGTTTTACTTATATTTCTTCCTGATGAAAAAGAAACTAATTGGAACTGATTTGGATGCTCTTTAATTATATCCAAAGTTTGTATCCCAATAGAACCAGTCGCTCCTAATAAACTTATTCTTTTTGTCATGATTTAATGTCTTCTCCTTATACAAAATGTAAAAAGTGCAATAACGGAATGACAAAAAGCAAACTGTCAAAGCGATCTAATATCCCACCGTGTCCTGGTAATATCTTTCCAGAATCTTTTACATTATAATGTCTTTTTATAGCTGATTCTACCAAGTCACCTAGCTGACCAAAAATGGAAGCAGCAATTGTTATCCCAATTAATATTATATAGGATGAACTAAATGGAGTTATCCACTGTAGTATGAACGCTGCAATTATTGCGCAAACAATTCCTCCAATAAATCCTTCTACAGTTTTGTTTGGAGATATTTCTGGCCATAGTTTTCTTTTCCCAAATTTTCTACCAGTAAAATATGCACCCGAATCTGTTGTCCAAACGACAACTAATGCGAATATAACATAAGTTAATCCAATCTCTCTAGTTTCAATGAAATAGTAAAAGCCAATTCCAACATATAAAGTGGCCATTATAGCAAATGCAGCATCATCAAATGTAAATTGATTTTTAACAAAAACGGAATAAATTAGTAATAGAAAAACTGCTACAAATAGCCATTCCGTTTTTGTATGTCCTGTTATTTGTGATAGATTAACTGCAATTGAATTAGGAATTAGTAAAACGAATAAAAGTAATATAGATATTAGTCCTGCAATGGAATATAATTTAATGCCTTTCATACGCAAAAGCTCAAATAACCCAATCGCTGCCATGAAGTAAATCAATATATTGAAAAATGATCCACCTAAAAATACAATTGGAACAAAGAACGCAGCTGCGATTGCTCCCGTAATGATACGTTGTTTCAATTAATTTCCTCCCCCTTTAGACCGCCGTACCTTCTATTTCTTGTTTGAAAGCTTTCGATTGCCTCAAGTAAAGAAGATTCATCAAAATCTGGCCATAAAGTATCTGTAAACCATAATTCCGTATACGCAAGCTGCCAAAGCATGAAGTTACTTAAACGCACTTCTCCACTTGTCCGAATAAGTAAATCTGGTTCTGTTAAATCTTTTGTCATTAAATAACTATCTAGAAGTTTTTCAGAGATACTATCAGCTGTAATTTTCCCTTCCTGTACTTCATTTGCTATTTTCTGCACTGCTTGAACAATTTCATCTCTGCTACCGTAATTTAATGCAAAGTTTAAAAGGAGACCGTCATTATTTGCCGTTTGATTCATCGCATTTGTAACCGCTCTTTTCGTATGCTCCGGTAATGATTCAATATTCCCCATCATGTTCACTCGTACGTTTTGCTCTATTAACTCTGGTAAATAAGTTCCTAGAAATTCTTCTGGTAATCGCATTAGAAAATCGACTTCCAATTTCGGCCTTTTCCAATTTTCTGTGGAAAAAGCATAGAGCGTGAGCGTTTTAATACCAAGTTCATTTGCAAAACGGGTAATTTTTTTCACTATTTTCATGCCTTCGTAGTGACCTGCAATACGTGGTAGGGTTCTTTTTTTTGCCCATCTTCCATTCCCATCCATAATAATAGCAATATGGTTAGGTAACTGTTCTTGCTGAGCCTTAGCTTTTCTGTCATTCATATCTTTACTTATCGTTTTTTCATTCTTACGAATAAGTTTTTTTAGCATACTGAATCCCCCACCTTAAACCAACTCGGAACATATATATTCTATCATATCAAATTTCGCCTTATTTTTCTTCATTAATATTTAGAAAAGCGCAAGACTTTCATGATTAGTAAGATTGTTATAGAATACTTTAGTTTATCTCTTGAATGTAAAAAGACGTCCTACTAAAAGGACGCCTTTTGCAAATGAAAAGTTCAAAGTTAAACTTCCAGAATTTCTTTTTCTTTTTCTTTCGTAATTGCATCTATTTTTTCGATATTTGAATCAGTGAGTTTTTGAATCTCTTCTGTGTAGCTTCTCAAATCATCTTCTGTAATATCCCCAGATTTCTCTAGTTTTTTTAGATCGTCGTTGCCATCCCGACGAACATTTCGAATATTAACTTTTGCTTCCTCAGCCTCTTTTTTTACTTGTTTGACCAGTTCTTTACGGCGTTCTTCCGTTAGTGCAGGAACAGCAATACGAATGAGTGAACCATCATTTGTCGGTGTAATACCTAAATCTGACTTCATGATTGCTTTTTCAATGTCACCAAGAATTGTTTTATCATATGGTTGGATGGTTATTAATCGTGCTTCAGGAGTTGCAATTCCAGCCATTTGATTGATAGGAGTTGGTGCACCATAATAATCTACAGAAATTTTGTCAAGCAAAGCTGCACTTGCACGACCCGCACGGATTGTTGATAGTTCTCTACTATAAACTGAAATCGTTTTAGCCATTTTATCTTTTGTTTGTTCTACTACTTGTTTCGGCATTATCTATTCCTCCTAACGACTGTACCAATAGTTTCCCCTAGAACAGCCTTTTTAATATTTCCCTTTTCCATAATTGAGAATACAATAAGTGCAATATCATTGTCCATACATAATGTAGATGCAGTAGAATCCATCACTTGTAAGCCTTGTTGGATCACTTCAATAAATGTAAGTACATCATATTTAACTGCTGTTTTATCCATTTTAGGATCAGCAGAATAAACACCATCCACATTATTTTTAGCCATAAGAATTACATCTGCTTCTATTTCAGCAGCTCTTAGTGCCGCCGTTGTATCTGTTGAGAAGTATGGATTTCCTGTTCCAGCCGCAAAAATTACTACTCGTTTTTTTTCTAGATGACGAATTGCTTTTCTACGTATGTATGGTTCTGCAACTTGGCGCATTTCAATAGAAGTTTGCACACGAGTTTCGACACCTGCTTTTTCTAGTGAATCCTGCAAAGCAAGTGAGTTCATCACTGTAGCCAGCATCCCCATATAATCAGCAGTCGCTCGGTCCATTCCCATCTCGCTTCCTACTTTTCCTCGCCAAATATTACCGCCACCTACTACTACTGCAACTTCGACTCCAAGCTCCACTACTTCTTTTACTTGTTCAGCCACAGATTTAATAATTTCCGGTGATAGCCCAAAACCTTGTTCTCCAGCTAACGCTTCGCCACTTAGTTTTAAAACGATTCTTTTGTATTGTGGTGTACTCATAGGTATCCTCCGCCTCTTTTTCTTGAAAAATAGGGAACACAAATTAAGTGTTCCCTAGCTGTTCTTAATTATATTGTGAATAATAAAGAAAATCATAGGAACACCAAGATGTGCCTTGCGCTTTTCTTATTAGTTACCTTTAACTTGGCTCATAACTTCTTCAGCAAAGTTATCTTCACGTTTTTCAATTCCTTCACCAACAGCATAACGAGTGAAAGATTTTAAATTACCACCAGTTGATTCAACAAAAACACGCACTTTTTGATCTGGATTTTTAACGAAAGATTGGTCAAGTAAGCAAACATCTTCGAAATATTTCCCAAGACGACCTTCTACCATTTTTGCAACGATATTTTCAGGTTTCCCTTCATTTAACGCTTGCTCTGTTAGTATTTTACGTTCATGTTCCACTTGTTCAGCAGATACCTCATCACGTGAAATAAAAGCAGGGTTTAATGCAGCAATATGCATTGCAACATCTTTCGCTGCGTTTGCATCAGTTGTTCCTTCTATCACCGTAAGAACCCCAATACGTCCCCCCATGTGTAAATAAGGACCAAATGTATCTGCATCTGTTTTTGTTTCAATTACAAAACGACGTAGTGTAATTTTTTCTCCAATTTTAGCAATTGCATTTGAAATTAAGTTTTCAACTGTAACACCTTCTTGGATAGTTGAAGCTAAAGCTTCTTCTACTGAAGCTGGTTCAGTTGCCACTAAATGTGTAGCTACTTGTTGAACTAATTGTTGGAACGCTTCGTTTTTTGAAACGAAATCTGTTTCTGCATTCATTTCTAACAATACAGCTTTGTTCCCTTCAACTTGAATAAAAGTAGTACCTTCAGCAGCAATACGATCTGCTTTTTTAGCTGCAGAAGAAAGACCTTTTTCACGTAAAAAATCAATTGCAGCTTCTAAATTACCGTCTGTTTCTACTAAAGCTTTTTTACAATCCATCATACCTGCACCAGTTTTTTCACGCAATTCTTTTACCATTTGTGCTGTAACTGCCATTTAAAATTCCTCCTAGTACATATAAATTCATTGTCTCAAAAAAAGGTGATAAGAGGTTTGGCCGCTTATCACCTTTTACTTACATGTGTCTTACTCAGCAGCAACTTCAGCTGGAGTTACTTCTTCGTCTTCACCTTGTCTTGCTTCAAGTAATGCATCCGCCATCTTAGCAGTTAATAATTTTACTGCGCGAATTGCATCATCATTTGCAGGAATTACATAGTCGATTTCATCTGGATCACAGTTTGTATCAACAATTCCTACTAATGGAATGTTTAGTTTGCGAGCTTCTGCTACAGCAATACGCTCTTTACGTGGGTCAACTACAAACATTACATCCGGAACAGCTTTCATATCACGAATACCGCCTAAGAATTTCACAAGACGTTCATGTTGTTTTTTAAGTTGAACAACTTCTTTTTTAGGAAGAACATCAAAAGTTCCGTCTTCTTCCATTTTTTCAATCGCTTTTAGACGCGCTACACGTTTTTGAATAGTACCGAAGTTTGTTAGAGTACCACCTAACCAACGTTGGTTGATGTAGTAGTTACCAGAACGTTCAGCTTCTTCTTTAATAGCTTCTTGCGCTTGTTTTTTAGTACCAACGAATAGAACTTTCCCACCGTCTTGACCAACTTGACGCATGAAGTCATAAGCTTCTTCTAATTTTTTCACCGTTTTTTGAAGATCGATGATGTAGATTCCGTTACGTTCAACAAAAATGAATTTTTTCATTTTTGGATTCCAACGGCGAGTTTGGTGACCAAAGTGTACACCAGCCTCAAGTAATTGTTTCATAGAGATTACTGACATGATTATTTCCTCCTGTTTTGGTTTAGTCTTCCGCATTCATCATTTTTCATTAGCTACTCTAAAAATAGAGCACCTGCTAAATTCATCCGAAATGCGTGTTTATTCATACCGTATTGTAATATACCATACAAATTTAATACTTTCAACTATTAATCCTTAAATTTTAAGAAAAGCTCTACTTCTGTCTTTCCAATTTGTAAAAGTTTTGCGATCTCATCTCTATTTTTTCCTTCTTCGCTATAAAAAAGAACTTTTTCTTTTATTGTAATAGGTATTTTTTTCTCTATTGTTGCCGCAGTCTTTAAGTAACTATTCGCTGCAAGTTGTTTGGATACAAATGTTTTTGGAAGTTCGAAAGTCTGAGCTTCTTTTTCTATCACTTCACGTGGAGAAGCTCCAGATGATTTCTCCGTACGGTTCAACTCTTCTAGAAGTCTAGTATTTTCATCTTTCATCTCTGCAATATAAGCACCAAACGAATCATCTATTTCAGCTAAAACTTGTTCTTGCTTCTTTTCCAAATCATTAAACTTATTTAACTTCGCATTTAATAAAGCAATCCAATAAAAACTAAATAATTGTAGTAAAAATAATATTACTAATATAATAGATGTCATAAATACCCCTACCCGCTAAAATCCACAAAGTTCCCTTTAAAAGGATGCTTTATCTCTTTCATTTCCTGTTCTTTTTTTTCCCGTTTTTTTCTTTCCTGTTCTGCTTGCTCTTGTTCAGAATCATGTAAGTTCGCTTCCGCAGCATTATTTGCCTTGGTTACTGTTTCTCTATTTTTTTCTAGTTGTCTTGCAGAAGCAGCTTGAGCATTTGATTGATTCACAGAGCTTTGTTGTTGTAGTTGTTCTGCTATCTTACCAGCATCGAATGTTTTTGGAATTGCAATTTGGAGTTCAACACCTTTTAAACTCATCTCATTAGTTCTCCCTTTTTAGACATTCATCATTTCACTTGCTAAAAGTTTACGCAACTTAAACAAAGCTTTGGAGTGTATTTGCGAAATCCTTGATGTGGATAAGCCAAGCATTTCTCCAATTACGGTCAAAGTTAAATCTTCTGTATAAAAAAGACTTAATACAAGCTGTTCGTTCTCATTGAGCATATTAATTTGTTTTACAAGGTCTTGAAGTAATTCTTGTTTGACCATTTTCTGTTCTGGCGTTTTCTGTGAATCATCCCTAACAACGAATGATTTGTTTTCCATTTCTTCATTATCTTGAAGATTCTCATCAATCGACAATACATTGGAAAAAAAATGTTCCTGAACTGTTTGGTACACATCTTCTACAGGCATTTCAACATAATCTGCAATTTCGTCTGCTGTTGCATGTCTCATTAAAGTTTGTTCTAATTCTTCTACTTTTGCTTCTAGTTTTTTCGCTTTCTCTCTGGAAGATCTAGGAAGCCAATCTTCTTTTCTTAAACCATCAATTATTGCTCCTCTAACTCGGAACGAAGCATACGTATCAAATTTCAAGTCTCTAGAATAGTCAAATTTATTAAGCGCATCAAATAATCCCATCATTCCGAGACTCTTTAATTCGTCTCTTGAAATATTTTTAGGGATGCTTGCACCAATACGTTGCACATGATACGTAACCAGAGGGGTATATTGTCTTATTAAAGAATCACCAGCTTGAGGATCTTTTTTTTCTAACCAGTTTTTCCAAAGAAGCTGTTCTTCTGTCGAATTAAGTTTTGCCACAAATATCCCCCTTTCCGAATATATGGAATGAATACTTTAATTATATCAAATTAACAACAAAAAAGGAGAGTCGAAATATATTCGCCCCCTCCTTATACGTCTTCATTCAACATAGATTTCACAATTTCTGCATATTCACTAGATGAAGGTGTTAAATCAGATTCTTCCGTATTCGTTATTAGAATTTCTACTTGTTCTGATTCAAAGTGATCTTCCATCACAAAAGATAAAATTGCTCGTGCTAGGAATGTGATCAAAAATACTGTAATGGCAATAATACTCGCATTAAACAATATATTTTTCGCATCAAGAAATGGATACGTCGAAAAAAAATAAATACTAAAAGCGAAAAGAGATGTCCAAAAATTGGAAAGAATCGTTCCAACCATTATATTTCTCTCACTCCTTGGTTCACCGTTCGGATATTTAGCATGCAAGTGGACGGATCAAATTCAATTGTTCTGCCACTATTCCCTCCAGTATCTTCCGAAACAATCGGTATTGTATATTTTTTCAACTGTTCTTTGACTGCCTCGACATTTCTGGGACCAATTCGCATAGTGTCTCTGCTTGAAGAAAATTGAAACATTTGTGCTCCTCCAGCTATTTTTGCTCGTAGCTTAAATGGCTGCACTCCTTCTAATTTGAGTTGTTCAATCATTGCTGGTATTCCTGTATCTGCGAACTTTGCAATATTGATATTCTCCAATCTTCCTAAACTAGAGTCAGGTAGCATGACATGGACTAATCCAGCTATTTTTAATCGTTCATCATAAAGTACAACTCCAACGCATGAACCAAGACCCGAAGTGCGAATTGTATCAGGAAGTTTTGCGACTTTCATATCCGCAATACCCACTTTAACTACTTGTCCTTGTACAATCATATTAATTTACTCCTAATGCTTTAAAAATAGCTTCGAATGATTCAGGATCTGGTAATAAGAAAAAATGTCCTCTTACACTTTCTTCATTGGGAACATCTTCTTCATTAATAGCTGTATCGATTACAATGACATAATCGCTTACGTGAGAAACCTCCACTAATCCAAAACTAATAATCGCTCCTACCATATCTACACTTAGTGCAGGTACAGTAGGATAGATATTAAGTTGTGTGAAATCAGAAAGAGCTGATAAATAAGAACCCGAAAGAATATTCCCTAGTTCCTGCATTGCAGATGCACCAATTTCAGTAACTGCTCCAGTTTGGAAATCAAAATGATCATCTTGAACCAATCTTCTGATAAAACGATTAGCTTGTTCTACAGGTAATACAAAAAACATACTACCAGTGACATCTCCATCAATTCGAAGATAGATTCCGGCAACGACACTATCTGGTCCTCCCGCGAGGTCCATCATATCATCAAAAGAAACCATTTCTACTTTAGGAACTTTCATGTCTATTTTTTTATTTAGTAACGTGGAAAGTGATGTAGCAGCATGAGCAGCACCAATGTTCCCTATTTCTTTTAATACATCTAAATGCATGGAGGTAATACTTTTTTCATACATAACTTACAAACCAGACTTTATCGGATTTAAAACAAGATTTAAATGTAGAAGTATTAACAAACGACGATCTAATTTTGCAACACCTGCGATAAAGTCTTGTTCTAATCCGCCTACAACTTCTGGTTGAGGCTCAATAGCATCTGTTGGAATATCTAAGACATCGTTAGCAGAATCTACAATAACGCCAACATTCATATTTTCTAATGTAATAATAATAATTCGAGAAGATTCATTTAAATCACTTTCTCCAAGACCAAAACGATTTTTTAAATCTATAATGGGTGTAACTACACCTCTTAAGTTAATTACACCTTTTACAAAAGAAGGTGTTTTTGGTACACGCGTAATATGAATTAACTTTTCTATACCCTGTACTTGACTCACAGGAATTACATATTCTTTATCAGCTAACTGAAAAACTACTACTTTTAAACTTTTAATGTCTACTGCTTCTGTCATATAGTTTACGCATCCTTTCAAAGAGTATTTCCCTTATATTATCAATGCATTACAGTCAACAATAAGTGCTACTTTCCCATTTCCTAAAATGGTTGCTCCTGAAATCGCAAACACACTGTTTAAATATTCCCCAAGTGATTTTAAAACAATTTCTTGTTGTCCAATAAATGAGTCTACTACTAATCCAGCCAGTTTATCACCTTTTCTTACAAGAACAACCGAGTGAAATTCGTCCTCATTACTTTCTCTTGGAACATCAAACACATCTTCTAAAAATACTAATGGAACTACTTTCCCACGGAAATCAATCACTTTTTGATTGTGTGCATTTAGAATATCTGATGATCTAACAATTGCCGTTTCAATAATAGAAGATAAAGGAATAGCATAAATCTCTTCTCCAAGCTCCACTAACATGACAGAAATAATTGATAATGTTAAAGGTAATTGAATAGAAAACAATGATCCTTTTCCTTCTGTGGAAGATATATCAATTGTTCCGCCAAGTGATTCGATCGTTGTTTTCACAACATCTAAACCAACTCCACGACCAGAGACATCCGAAATTACGTCTGCAGTAGAAAAACCGGAAGATAAGATAAATTCTGCAACTTGCTTATCACTTAATGTAGATGCTACTTCCTCACTCACAAGTCCTTTTGAAATAGCTTTTTTAAGAACTTTTTGACGATTTACGCCAGCTCCATCATCTTCAATTTCGATAAAAACATGGTTTCCACTATGATATGCACGAAGCACTACTGTACCTTCTTCTGGTTTACCATTTGCTTTTCGAATTTCTGGACTTTCTACCCCGTGATCTAATGAGTTTCGAATAAGGTGAACGAGGGGATCCCCTATTTCATCAATTACAGTACGATCTAGTTCTGTATCTGCCCCAATTACTTCCAGGTTAATCTTTTTATTTAAATCTCTAGCTAGTTGTCGTACCATTCGAGGGAAACGATTAAACACCGTTTCAACTGGTACCATTCTCATGTTTAAAATAATATTTTGAAGGTCTCCAGTAATGCGTGACATCCGTTCAACCGTCTCATCTAACTCATTATTATGTAGTTCTTCTGAAATAGATTGGAGACGACCACGGTCGATGACTAACTCCTCAAATAAATTCATCAAAATATCTAAACGCTCAATATTTACACGAATCGTCTTATTTCCAACCGTTTGATTAGCTTTAGATGGACTTGACTTTTCAGATGAAGTAAGTGGAGAATCATTAGTATCGCTTGGTTCTTCCGTTTGCACTACTAATTCTTGCGTTTCTACAACTTTTTGCAACTCACTATTTTGACGGTTTTTTAATTGTTCAATTGTTACTGGATTTACCTTAACTTCTGTCACTTCAGAAACTTTCAGAAGTTTCTTTTGTACATCATCTTTTGGTTCGGAAGTAACTAAAGCAATATAAAATGTATTATCAAATTGTTCGTCCTCCAGCTTTTCTACAGACGGCGAAGATTTAATAACGTCTCCCATTTTTTCCAATAATTCGAATACCATATATACGCGAGCTGCCTTTAAAAGACAATCTTCTCGAAGTTGCACAGAAATTTCATATGTTTGATAATCTTGTTCAAATGATTGGTGAATGACGGTTAGTTCATAATCATCATAAGAAAGCAAGTTTTCTTGTGCCGATTCAATTTCTTCTTTCATTTCAACCGTAGTAGCTGCAACAGGGACTTCTTCACCTGTCTCAATCACATGCAACTTTTGAACTGTATCAGTCACGTCCAACTTTCCTTTTCCACCCACAGCGATATCTAAAACCATTTCTTCTAGTTGATCAACTGCAATAAAAACAACATCTAATAATTCAGCAGTAACATGTAATTTACTATTTCGAATTAGATCTAAAACATTTTCCATCTTATGGGTTAAATTAGCGATGTCTTCATAACCCATAGTAGCCGACATACCTTTTAACGTATGAGCAGAGCGAAAAACCTCATTTACAATTGCAATGTCTGATGGATTTTTTTCTAGTTCTAATAAATGTTCATTACAAGCTTGTAAATGCTCTTTACTTTCTTCGATAAACATTTCTAAATATTGACTTGTATCCATTAATAAACACCCCTTTAAGGCAAGTATTTTAAAATTGCTTGTGTAATATTTTCTAAATCTACTACTTCATTTACTAATTTAGTTTCTATAGCAGCTTTTGGCATTCCATAAACAATGCAAGTATTTGCAGATTCTGCAATAGCAACCACGTTTCCATTTTCTTTCAATTTCCGAAGTCCAGAAGAACCATCTGAACCCATACCTGTCATGATGATAGCTAGTTTATCGAAATCATTAAACCGGCTATTATCTTCAAATAGTACATCCACACTGGGTCGATGACCGGCTCTCGCCGGTTCCACATTGTCTAAAACAATGGAATAGACATTACCCATTTTATTTAGACGTAAATGATAACCTCCTGGTGCTATATAAGCATAACCATCTCGTAAAATATCACCATTTTCGGCTTCTTTCACTTCTATTTCCGATAATTGATTTAGCCTATCTGCTAACGATTTTGTAAATCCAGCAGGCATATGCTGTACAATAAGCACGGGAGCTTGCATATCTTTAGGAAGCTTAGTAATTACTGCCTGTAGCGCTCTAGGACCCCCAGTTGAAGTACCGATTAATACCATTTTTTTGTTTTGTTTATTCCAACTTCTTGGTTTGGTATTCAATGGAATAACAGGTTCCATAATCTTTAAATCTTCGTAAAGAATAATAGTTTTTTTCGTTTCAAGCTGAGGTCTTTTCATTTTTATAATCGACACATTCGCAGCATTTTCCACTTTTTCTACTAATTCTTTTTTTATTTTATGTAAATCTAAAGAGATCGTACCACTTGGTTTTGCGACAAAGTCAACTGCTCCATATTCCATCGCAAGGAGTGTACTTTCTGTCCCTTTTTGCGTAGTACTTGAGAGCATAACAACCGCAACTGGTGTTTCTGCCATGATTTCTTTTAAAGCTTCTATACCGTTCATTACCGGCATTTCAACATCCATCGTCACTACGTCAGGCTGAAGAGACTTTATCTTTTGAATAGCATCTTTTCCATTCCGTGCAATTCCAACAACTTCAATAAGCTTACTATCGTTAAAAAAATCCGTTATTAGCTTTCGCATAAAGGCAGAATCATCTACTATGAGAAGTTTCTTTCTTTGTAATTGCTCCACTAGGTCACGCCCTCCCCGTAAAGAGATTTTTCAATCGAGATATAAATTTACTTTGTCTAGGTAAACTCTCTTTCTCAAAGTCTAAATCCGAGAATTTGCTGGCAATCTCTTTTAACTTTTTCGTTATTTCAGCATGAGGGTATAATAACGAAAATGGAACTTGTTCTTTCACCGCTTTTCGAACAGCTGGATCCTCTGGTAAAGAGCCAAGTACAACGATTTCTTTAGATAAAAACTTGGACATCGCTAATTTTAATCTAGATGTTGTTTCAATGCCTTCCTCATCGGTAAAAGTCCTATTACACAAAAGAAAGAAATTTTTATCTGGATCTTTATAAAAAATAAATTTCATCATGGAATATGCATCGGTTATAGATGTTGGTTCGGCGGTCGTTATGACGATAATATCATCGACAGAAACTAACAAATCCAATGTTTGACTTGTTGCTCCAGCCCCCATATCAAATACAATATAATCATAATTTTTTTGCATAAACTCGAATGCTTCTACTAGTCTTCCAAACATTTCTTCATTCCACTCCATTACACCCGATAAACCAGATCCACCAGAGATATATTGAAGATTATTAGGACCTTCAAACAACACTTCTTCAATGGAAGCATCTCCTACTAAATAGTCTTTCAAATTAGAGGAAACTGTTTTCCCTAGCAAAATATGAATATTTCCCATACCTATATCCATATCAATCAGAACTACTTTTTTACCTAATGAACTTAGCATAGTAGTGAAGTTCATGGAAAAATTACTTTTTCCCACTCCTCCTTTACCACTGACAACCGCAATAGATCTTCCTAGTTTGTTCTGACTCCTAAGCATTCGCATTCTTAATTCTTCTGCTTGATCACTCATAACGAATCCCCTTTAAAAGCATATTGAGTAATTCATTTTGATTAGCCTCAACTATATCTTCTGGGACTTCTTGACCATCAGTATAGTAAGCAAGTCCCTTCTTATATTTAACCATTAAATTGATAATTGAGCCAATAGAATTTGTTTCATCAAGCTTTGTAAAAATATATTTTTCAATAGGGAATTCTGTGAACTGTTCGATAATCACTTCCATGTCTTTTTGCTTAGAAGTAGTGGACAGAACAAGAAAGGTTTCTGTGTTCTCTTTTAGGTCAATCAGCTTTTGTAAATCCTCTACAAACTTGAGCTCTTTATAATTACGTCCTGCAGTATCTATAAAGACTATATCTAAAGTTTCGAAACTTTTCATTGCATCTTGTAAATCTATTTCATTGTAAACAATTTCAATGGGAGCTTGAAGCAAGCCTGCATACGTCTTTAATTGCTCAATTGCAGCAATTCGATAAGTATCTGTGGTAATAAAACCAACTTTTTTCTTTTTTTCTAAAACTGCTCGAGCAGCCATTTTGGCAATTGTTGTCGTCTTCCCTACACCTGTTGGACCTAACACATTAATGTATTTCTTCGAATAGGACAAACCACCAAAAGGAACCTGGTCTAAGAGTGACGACAATATTTTCTTCGTATTTCTAATTTGTTCTTCTAAATCTAATTTTTGATTATTTTCTTTCATATGCATAAAAAGCTCATCACTAACTTTTGTGATAAGCTCTTCTGCTAACTCTTGTTCCTTCAAATGATGAATAAGAGCTTCTAGTTCGTCTGGATATTTATCATCCAACTGTGGACGTTGAATCGACTTCACCATATGTTTTAAGTCTTCTAATTCTTTTTTAATTTCGTCCGTTGCCTTACTTGAATGAACCATTTGGACGGTTGCTTTTTCTACAGGAGCAGGAGGTGGATCAAACGTATCAATACCCGCTAACACTTCGATAGACTTCTTTTTGAACATTCCTAAAAAACCTTTCGAATAAGCAACTTTTGAATTCAAAATGATTGCTTCTTCCCCTAATTCATTTCGAATTAGTTTCATCGCTTCGGGCATTGTATTAGCCGTGTATTTTTTCATCTTCATTCAACATTCACCACTCCTACGCTTTGTACCTCAATGGAAGATTCTAATTCATTATAAGAAAGTATCGGAATTTGAGGAAAATATCGTGCTGTCATTTGACGCATATACACCCTTACTGCAGGCGAACATAAAATAATGGGCGATTGTTCCATCAATGATGCTCGTTCTATTTCCTTCGCCATCGATTCTAAAATTGCTTGTGAATCATTTGGATCGATAGACAAATAGTTACCATGTTCCGTTTGCTGGATACTATCCGCAATTAATTTTTCTACTCTACCCGAAACAGTTAGAACTTTTAGCACATGATTATTCCCTGCATATTGTGTCGTAATTTGTTTCGCTAATGATTGCCTTGTATATTCAGTTAATATATCGACATCGGAAGTCATTTTTGAATAATCTGCAAGTGTTTCAAAAATAATGGGAAGATTACGAACCGAAACATGCTCTCGTAGTAAATTCCCTAAAACTTTTTGTATTTCTCCAACTGAGAGTGGTGTTGGTGTTAGTTCATCTACAAGTATTGGATATGTTTCTCTAATATGATCAATCAGTTGTTTCGTTTCTTGACGACCTAGTAGATCATGTGCATTATTTCGAATTATTTCCGTCATATGTGTAGAGACAACACTTGGAGGATCAACAACCGTATAACCAAGTATTTCTGCTTCTTCTTTCACTGATTCCGTAATCCATTTGGCAGGTAAACCAAAAGAAGGCTCAACAGTATCGATTCCTTCGATGGAATCATCATCTCCAGGACTCATCGCTAAATAGTGATCAAGTAATAATTCGCCTCTCGCCATTTCATTTCCTTTAATTTTAAGTCGATATTCATTTGGTTGTAATTGAATATTATCTCGAATACGTACAACTGGTATGACAATACCTAACTCTAACGCAAGCTGTCTTCGTATCATTACTACCCGGTCAAGTAAATCTCCACCTTGTGCAGTATCTACTAAAGGAATAAGTCCATAACCAAATTCAAACTCTATTGGATCTACATTTAGAAGATTAATAACATTTTCCGGACTTTTCATATTGTCCGTTGTAACTTCTTCTTCAAATTCTTCTATTTCATTTGGATCTTCTTTGCTTGATTTATTCATCATATATGCACCTACTGCCAAAGCGATTGCAATTGGAAAAGTAATTAACGGTCCTACCGGAGTAACTATTCCAAGTAAAGCAATCGTTCCAGCTGCAACGTAAAGCAGCTTTGGCTGAGAAAACAATTGACTAGTAATGTCACTACCAAGATTTCCATTAGATGCCGCTCTCGTTACTACAATCCCCGTAGCTGTGGAAATTAATAGAGCTGGAATTTGAGAAACGAGACCATCCCCTACAGTTAATGTAGAAAAAAGTACTGCCGCTTCCGCAAAAGGTAGTCCTTGTTGCACTACTCCTATGATAATACCAACAACAAGGTTGATAAGTACTATGATAATACCAGCAATGGCATCCCCTTTTACGAATTTTGTCGCACCATCCATTGCACCATAAAAGTCTGCTTCGCCACTTACTTTTTCACGTCTTTCTCTTGCTTCCTTCTCAGAAATCATCCCTGCATTCAAATCAGCATCAATACTCATTTGTTTCCCAGGCATAGCATCTAACGTAAATCGAGCAGCAACTTCGGATACACGTTCTGCACCTTTCGTAATTACAATGAATTGAATAATTACTAATATAGTAAATACAACTAAACCTACTAATATATTTCCACCTGTTACAAATGTACCGAAAGTTTCTACAACTTTACCAGCATCACCTTCAGATAATATGGCTCTTGTAGTGGACACGTTCAGACCGAGTCGGAATAGTGTTACGAGTAATAATAAAGGAGGAAAAACAGAAAATTGAAGGGCCTCTTGCATATTCATAGCGGTCATTAATATTAACAAAGCGATTGTAATATTAATGATAATTAGGAAACTTATTAACCAATGTGGAAGAGGAATTACTAGCATTGCCACAACAGATATTACAGCTGCTAATACGGTTATATCGCGGACTTGCATATACTTCCACCTCAAACTTTACCTTTAAATTTTTTGTTTAATTCGATATACATAAGCAAGTACTTCTGCAACAGCTTTGAAAAATTCATCCGGAATTCGTTGGCCAATTTCGACTTGATCATACATTGCTCTTGCAAGCGGACGATTTTCAACCATAACTACATCATGTTCTTTTGCAATAAGTTTGATTTTCTGAGCAACAAAATCTGCACCTTTTGCAACAACAGTTGGAGCATCCATCGATTCATCGTCGTATTTTAAAGCGATTGCAAAATGCGTTGGGTTCGTAATAACCACGTCTGCTGATGGAATTTCTTGCATCATTCGACGCATAGCCATTTCCCTTTGCCGCTGTCTTATACGGGATTTAATAATTGGATCTCCATCTGAATTTTTATGTTCATCTTTAATGTCTTGTTTCGACATTTTAAGATTTTTTTCATAGTCAAACCGCTGATAGAAAAAATCCAAAACAGAAATAAATAATAAAACACATGAAGCTGCTATTCCCATCATTCCGGTTAACCAACCTACTGTTGAAAGTGTGTCCCATGCTGTCTTAAATGATAAAGATAACACCTTTTCTAAATTCATCCATAGAATAAGGGTAGTAACAGAACCAATAAAAGATATCTTTAATATAGACTTCAAGAGTTCAATAATTGCTTTAAGCGAAAACATTCTTTTGAGACCTTTTATTGGATCAATTTTTTTTAAATCAAACTTTAAGGGTTCGGTTGTAAACAACAATCCAAATTGAAAAAAGTTTGCAGCGATAGCCGCAACAACAGCCACACCCATAATCGGAAGCAATACTTTTGCCATTCCTATGAGTAATTCTTTATATATTTCTACAGCCGTATCAATCGAGAGATTTTTGATTAACATATATTTTGTAAAGGTAACATCAAAAAAAGAAAACAATTCCGCTCGTAAATACCCTGCACTAAACAATAAAAACAGAAAAACGGAGAGTAATACGATAGCGCTTGTAACATCCGCACTTTTTAAAACTTGTCCTTTTTTACGGGAATCTTGTCGTTTTTTAGGTGTTGCTTTTTCTGTTTTTTCTCCTGCGAAAAACTGCAAGTCTAATCGGAGTTTCCACATACTATCCACCACCTAAAATAATCATTAAATCTCGCATGCTTACAACCATTATTTGAAACAATTTTTGGACAACTGCCATTAATACACCCATCATGACGAAAAGAACTAAAAAACTTACACCTATTTTTATTGGAAAACCAACTACAAATATATTTAGCTGAGGTACAGTTCTAGCAGTAATCCCTAATGCAACATCCACTAAAAATAGGGTTGCAACTATTGGTATCGACATTTGGAAAGCAACTGCAAAAACACCCGCAAATGTTTTCATAATAAATTCGACGTAATTTTCTTGCCCAAAAGGTGGCCAAGCAAGTTCCAATGGAATAAACTTATAACTATAAAAAATACCATCTAATAGCAAATGATGTCCGTTAAGTGCCAATAATAATAGGAGAGCTAGTGTATTCAAAAATTGTCCAACTAATGGACTTTGGGCACCCGTTTGAGGGTCAATCACATTGGCAATAGCAAACCCCATCTGAAAATCAATGAATCCGCCAGCGATTTGAATTGCTGACATGATGATATAAGCCAACAGACCAATAAATAAACCAACGATTACTTCTTTCATAATTAATAATATGTAATCCCCATTCAGTTCAAACGGACCAACATCCATCGTGTAATACATCATCCACGAAATAACGACAGCGAATGCAATACGGTGAGTAGCAGGAATTGTTCGATGTGAAAAGAGAGGTAAAGTGACGAAAAACGCAGAAACACGTGCGATTACAAGCAATAAAACAGTTAATTTAGGTAAAATTTCATTCATCGAATCAACCAATGTATCGTATTAAATTTTCAAAGATATCCGATGCATACGATGTTACATGAGAAAGCATCCACGGTCCGAAAAAAACAATGGCAACTAAAACAGCAATAATTTTAGGAACAAAAGCTAAAGTTTGTTCTTGAATTTGCGTTGTTGCTTGAAAAATACTGACTGCTAGTCCAGTTATTAAAGCGATTAAAAGAAGAGGACCTGATGTAAGAAGAATGACCCAAATAGCTTGTTCTGCAATCGAAATTACCATTTCATTACTCATTACGATCAGCTCCTAAAAACTTTGTAATATCGATTTCATTACTAAATACCAGCCATCTACTAAAACAAATAACAAAATTTTAAATGGTAAAGATATCATTACTGGAGGTAGCATCATCATACCCATAGACATTAAAATACTCGCTACTATCATATCAATTACTAAAAATGGTATGAAAATCATAAAACCAATTTGAAATGCCGTTTTAATCTCACTTAATGCAAATGCAGGAACCATCACAGTTAATGGGATATCATCAATTGATTCTGGTCGCTCTGCCTCTGTATAACGTAAAAATAACTCTAGATCTTTTTGCCTTGTTTGCTTGCTCATAAATTCCTTAAAAGGACCACTTGCATTTTCATACGCCTGTTCCAATGTAATTTTCTCATCAAAGAGTGGAGTAAGTGCTTTTTCATTCACTTCTTGAAATGTAGGTGCCATAACGAAAAATGTTAAAAATAAGGATAACCCTACAATCACTTGGTTCGGTGGCATTTGCTGTGTCGCAAGTGCCGTTCGAACAAATGAAAGAATAATAACGATTCTAGCAAAGGAAGTCATTAGTATTAAAATACTAGGCGCCAAAGATAAAACCGTAAGCAATAGCATTAATTTGATAGAAGTGGCGACGTTTGACGGATCACTGTCCGAAAAAAACTGGACGAAATCATTCATTCTCTTCTCGCTCCTTTGTCTTCCAATCCTTTATAACATCGCTACGGTCTTTTTGGATTTCTTGTAATCTTTTTTGGAACGTTTCGTTAAATGTAGGATCTTTTTTTTCATTACGATTCTTTTTCTTAGAGAGATTTCCTTTTAGGAGGCTAAAAAGCTCTGTTATGTACGGTACAGTCTTTCCAATCTCAAGCTTCTCATCGTACTTTTTGGTAAGTTTGCTTATTTCCTCAGGATCTGTAATTTCTTTTAGTAAGGAAACATCTTCTCCTATTCCCACTAAAAACAGCGAATTACCAACCTGGAGGAGTTGCACAGATTTACCTTGACTAATCCCAACTCCACCTAAATTTTGAATAAGTTGGTGCGTTTGATACGTTTTATTTTTACTGTTCACAAAACGTAATAATCCATAAAGTAAGAGAATTACAAATGCTAATGCAAAAATCATCTTCACATAATCCCAAATACCTACAGATACACCACCAGAACCTTTGTCTAAATCCTTGTCAGTATCTGTACCTGTATCTAGTGTTGTTTTTTTGCTTGGCTCATCTTTTAACTTGTTATAATAATCGTCAATACTCCCGTTTGGGTCTGTTGCTGCATGAACTACCGTTTGAAAAGGTAATAGGATTAGCAAGCAAAAAATGCAATAAATGATGGTTAATTTCCTCTTCATTTCATTACGCGAGCGCTTTTGAAATTGCTTCAATTACGCGATCTGCTTGGAATGGTTTAACAATAAAATCTTTCGCTCCGGCTTGAATTGCATCAATAACCATTGCTTGTTGTCCCATTGCAGAACACATAATAATAACTGCATTTGGATTCTTTCCTTTAATTTCTTTTAATGCCGTGATTCCGTCCATTTCCGGCATTGTAATATCCATTGTTACTAAATCAGGCTTTAATTCCGCATATTTCTCAACTGCTTGAGCGCCATCTCCTGCTTCTCCTACAACTTCAAAACCATTTTTTGTTAAAATGTCCTTAATCATCATACGCATAAATGCTGCATCATCCACTATTAATATTCTTTTCGACATAATACGACTCCTCCGTTACTTATCTTAAATTGTTAATTCGTTCAGCTTGACTTAAAATATCTGTAATTCGAACTCCAAAATTCTCATCAATTACGACAACTTCACCTTTTGCGATATGTCTGTTGTTTACTAGAATATCTACTGGTTCACCTGCTAATTTATCTAGTTCAATTATTGATCCACTAGTGAGTTCTAGAATGTCTTTTACAGTTCTTTTAGTACGACCTAATTCTACTGTTACTTGAAGTGGAATATCAAGTAGTAAATTTAAATTTCTCGATTCATTTTGTGATAAGCTTGGTGCTTCGAAACTAGCAAATTGCGCTTGTTGTACTTCCACTTGTGGTGTTTGTGGTCGCGTTTGCGTAAACTGCATTTGTGTTTGTGGTTGAATTTGTTCGTTTGTCTGTTGCTGTTGAGGGATAGGAGTTGGAGTTGCTTCCACTCTTTCTTCCATGATTGTCGCAGCAACTTGATCTTCTTCCTCTTCACCCATTAAAGATTTTACTAATTTTAATCCAAACTCCAGGGGAAGTAATTGCATAATATTTGAATCTATTAACTCTCCTATTTTTAGTCGGAAGGAAATCTTAATGAGTAATTCATCATTTGGAATAGCATTTATTCCTTCACCTACTCCTAAATTCATCAAATCTATCGAAGGGGGAGAAATATCTACTTTTTTATTAAATACTGTCGACATCGAGGTAGCTGCCGATCCCATCATTTGATTCATCGCTTCTTGCACAGCACTTATTTGAATTTCACTTAGTTCTGGTTTTGGATCTGTTCCATCTCCGCCAAGCATTAAATCCGCGATAATTGCTGCATCGGATTGTTTAATAACAAGTAAATTCATGCCAATTAGTCCCGCAGTATATTGCACTTGTACCGCTACGTATGGTTGAGGAAACTCTTCATCTAATCTTGAACGCTGAATCATATCAATACCTGGAGTAGTAATTTCTACCTTTTGACCTAAAAGAGCAGACAACGCGGTTGCAGAGCTGCCAAAAGAAATATTACCAATCTCCCCAAGTGTATCTTGTGCAAAGGAATCTAAATAATCTTCTACATTAATTTCTTCTGCAATAATTGCGCTTTTCTCTTCTTCAATTGAAGTTCCTCTAAGGAGAGCTTCAATTTCTTCTTGGGAGAGCATATCATCACTCATCATCATCCTCTCCTCCTTTCAAAATTTCAATGACTTGTACAGCCATCCTTTTTTTAAGTTTACCAGGTTGTGCCTTGAATTTAGGTATTTCTCCAACTTTTATCATAAGAGGGTCCTCTATTTTAGAATTTAATTGTATGACGTCACCTAATTGCAAAAACAATAAATCTTCTATAGAAATATCCGTTCTACCTAACTCTGCTACTAGAGGAATTTCAGCTGATTTTACTCGCTTCTCTAATACTTTTAATTGTTCGGGTGAAACTTCTTTCTTATTTGTTTGCATCCAATATCGTACGGATAAGTTAGGCACAATTGGCTCTAATACAACATGAGGTATACAAATATTAATCATTCCACTTGTTTCACCTATAATCGTGTTGAATGAAATAACAACAACCGTTTCGTTTGGTGAAATCATTTGAAGAAATTGTGGATTCACTTCCAGTTCCGTTAATATTGGATCTATATCGGCTATATTTGCCCAAGCTTCTCTAAGATTATCAAATGAGCGCTCAAACAAGTTGGTCATAATTTTTGTTTCAATTTCTGTTAAACTATCTGTTTTTGTATATGCCCCACCCTTTCCACCCATCAATAAATCATACATCGTATAGGCGATATTCGGGTTAATTTCCATTAGAATATTCCCCTCCAGTGGCGGAACTTCAAAGACATTGATCAGTGTCATATGTGGTACAGAGCGAATAAACTCTTCAAATGGTATTTGATCAACAGATACTACTGAAATTTGTACATACGTCCTTAATTGGGCAGAAAAAAATGTAGTTAATAATCGAGCAAAGTTTTCATGTATACGCGTTAAACTACGAATTTGATCTTTTGAGAACCGAAGTGCTCGTTTAAAGTCATATACTCTTACTTTCCGAGATTCTTGCTCAATTTTCATCTCATCTGCTGTCATTTCGCCTGTTGAAAGTGCACTTAACAACGCATCTATTTCTGATTGAGATAGTATATCCCCTGCCAATCTGCCCACCTCCATTCAAAAATATTGGCTTACTGAATAATATAAGAAGTTATATAAACTTGTTGAACTTCTCCTATATCCATTAACTCATTTATTTTAGTTTTTAATGTTGCTTCGAACGATATTTTTCCTTGTTTTCCTTCTAAATCTTGCTTTGTCATCTCGGAAAGCTCATTAATAACTATATTTTTAATTTGAAAATCACGTTTCGTTAATTCCCCTGCAGCTTTTACACTGTCAGTTTGAACTTTTAACGAAATTCGAATAAATTGATTGCCAGCCAAATTGGTTGTAATTTCTGGTATATCAACAGAAGATTCAACAATTTGATCAATCGTCGGCTCTGCATTTTTATCCGTTTTATTTAACTGTGTAATAATTACTAATGCAACGACACCAAGCAATGTAATACATACCAAAATAATTAGCATAATGGTTAGAAGTTTGTTTTTACTCTTCATATTCTTCACCTCTTATATTGGGGTTCGATAATATATGTATTTCCTTATAAAATTGAGTGATTTGACTAGTTACTTCTTCGTGTGATTCTAAAGCAACGAACTTATGACCATTCGTGAGCGTTATCGTAGTATCCGGAAAAGATTCAACCGTCTCTATGTATATAGCATTCAACGAAAATTCTTTGCCGTTTAATCGTGTTAATTTAATCATGATTATAAGGGCCGGGCCATTATAGGAACGGCCCAACCCTCCCTTACAAAAATTATTAGTTTAATAGATTAAATCAATTTCATAGACCAGAATGAATTCCGCTCTCCGCGGGGGCAGCATTCGCATCGTTTGCGATGTCTCATCTGTCTTACTCATCCCGTTGGAGTCGCCGGCTGTCGCTCCATTCAATAAAATAGTCATTATTCGTGTTTTAATAATTAAATGCTATTTATGAAATTAATTTGATTAACGTTTTAAGTTAATAAGCTCTTCTAAAATGGAGTCCGATGTTGTAATGATACGAGTGTTTGCTTGGAACCCACGTTGTGCAACGATCATGTCTGTGAATTCTTCGGATAGGTCAACGTTTGACATTTCTAGGAAGCCTGAGTTGATTGAACCCATTCCTGATTCAGTTGCAGTTTGAAGAATTGGATCTCCTGAATTCGCTGTGTCTTTGAAATAGTTTGCTCCAACCTTTTGTAAGCCGCCTGCATTTGGAAATTTAGCTAGAACTAGTTGACCAGCCCAACGTAATGTCCCTTCTTTGTCCACAAATGATACTGTTCCATCTTGACCAATACTCATACTTTGCGCATCGGTTGGTATTTTTATTGGTCTATATTCTCCACCAATTGTAATCGGCGTATCAGGCAAATAACCTCCTCCGGTATCAAGGTTACCAGTTGCTTCCCAATTTCGCTCTACACTAGAAGCATCGGGGTATGATAAGTTAGTTACTGCTGCTTTAGCTGATGCTAGTGTTTCTGCTGCATTTGTTGCAATTTTTTCTGCTTCAAGAGCTGCTTTAGCATCAGCACCATCAATATGGCTAGGGTCCATAGCATTCTTTAAGTCATCTTCTGCTTTTTTTAAATCATCTTCTGCTTTCGTTACTGCTGCTGGGTCAGCAGGATTAAGAGCTTTAGCATCTGCTAGATCATCTTTTGCAGTTTTTACATCTGCTTTAAGTGGGTCAAGCGTTGCATTTAAAGTATCTGTAGCAGTCTTAGCATTATCTGCAGCGGTCTTAACATTACCTGTTGCTGTGGCTACTAAATCTTTTGCATCTATAAGAGCTTGAGGATCTACTTTAGTAACTCCACCAACTAAGAATTTACCATCACTATTTATTAAATAACCTTGATTATCCATATAGAAGTTACCAGCACGGGTGTATAACGGATTGACAAAACCATCACGACTAGCATTTGTTGAGTCAGCTACTTGAAAAAATCCATCTCCTGAAATGGCCAAGTCAAGTGTATTACCAGTAGATTGTAATGCTCCACCAGAATGAATTGTATCAATTGCAGATAATTGAGAACCTAATCCTACTTGCTTAGCGTTTACCCCTCCTCTAGTAGCCGTAGCACCAGAAGCTGATGAGGTTGTTTGTGAAATCAAGTCTTTAAAAATGGTACGTCCTTTTTTAAACCCGTACGTATTTACGTTTGCGATATTGTTACCTATTACGTCTAGTTTTGTTTGGAAGTTTTTTAAGCCGGAAATTCCTGAGTACATGGAACGAATCATATATTTTTTCTCCCTTCAATTTGTGTTCTAGCGTCTATCAGTCAGCTGCACATAGCATCCTTTATAGGTCCTGCTATTTTTTAATACAGCACAATGGTGCCGTCGATATTTGTAAATAATTGATTTTTCGCTTCCTTGCGATCCATAGCAGTAATCACCGTCGCATTTTTTGCACTGACGATTAATGCAGCTTGATCCATCAATACTAATGAGTCATTCACACCTTTTGAGCGTGCTTCTGATACTTTTTCACTTACAAGTTGCCATTCTGCGTCAGAGATATGTATATTTCTTTCCGCTAAGCGCTGATTTGCATGTTTGCTTACCTTTAGTTCAGTTTTTACAGTTGCTTCATGTAAATGCTGTAAAAAAGACTGTTTAGGTGCTGTAACTTGGTTAGATGTAAGTGATTGACGGATACTTGGTTGCAGAGGGACTCGATTAATAGAAATGTTGTCCATTGCATATCTCCGTTCTCGTTTATTTAATAGAAATAATTTGATCTGCTGTTATGGATGCACCACCAACTAGATTAAATATAACTTTTCCATCTTTTTTAGATACAGATTCTACTTGTGCTGAAACTGCTGTATTTGTTCCAGTTTCTGCTTCCATATTATCTACTGTGCTCGTCGGAATATAGCTAACTGTTTTGCCAATCATCATGCTTGCTTCTACTAAGCTATTAGAACTTGAAGCACTGGAAATAACTTCGGAAATATTACCAGGAGTAATTACTTTTCCATCTGCTAACGTAAATTTCACACTTCCATCAACAAATTTAATAGAAGAAATTGTGCCTGTACCTTCATTTATTATTGGATTTTTTTTCTCATCTAACTTATCCGTCAGTTCGTGCCACTTCACTTGTTTTCCAACAAAATTACTATATTCGATCATTTGAGTTTGTTCTTGTGCTTGTGCATACTTTTCAAATGCGGTTGTTAAGTTTGTCATTTGCTCTAATGAAGAAAATTGTGCCATTTGTGCAATGAATTGTGAGTCATCCATTGGTTTTGTCGGATCTTGGTTTTGTAATTGTGCCATTAAGATTTTCAAAAAAGCATCTTTACCTAAAGTACCATTTCCAGTCGTTGCTGTTTTAGGAGCTTTATTGGCTAAGTACATATTACTAGTAATTGCATTCATTTCAGCCATTGTTTAGACCTCCATTTCTTTTAATAAGTCTCCGAAAGTTGAAGGCTCTTCTGTGTCGTCTTTACTATTTTCCTTATGCTCTTGTTGTTGCTGTTGTTGTCTAAAAGATTCTTGGAAAGTTTGGTTGCGTTCTTGTCTGGATGAGTCCTGTAATGCTTGCGTAATTTCTAATTTATCCAGTTGTATATTTTGATTTACTAAGCCCTGCTTTAATTGATTTGAATGTGTATCTAACATCTCTTTTCCAAGAGCAGTAGAAGCCAGCATTTTAGTAGTAAGCATGCCATCTTTTTGTATTAACTCGATTCGAATCGTTCCAAGATGTTCAGGATAAAGCTTTACTACAAGTCTGTTTGCTCCACCAGCTTGACCAAACTGTACACGATTCATTACTTTTTGTAATTCTTTCATAAACTCTTCGGATTGAGCAGGTTTTTCAGTAGGCAATGTGATAGACACGTTTTCTACTTTTGCTTGTACAATGGTTGATGTCTGACCTTGTACATTAGTGGTTACTTCTTTTGTCTCTGTAACTGTCTCGGTTGGAGAGGTTACTTGCTTAATAATCACATGTTGAACTATTGGTTTCATTGCCTGATCCAAAGTTAGTGGCTTTGTTATATTAGATAGCGCTTGATCACTTTCGCTTGTTGGAACTTTTTTTGAAACTGCTTCTTTTAAATCATCTACTAATTGATTTATATCAAACAATGTTGACTCTTTTTTTAACGTTAAATCTGATTTTTTCCCAATCAATTGCACAACTTTCAGTAATTGTACTGCTTCTTTTGCTTCAACAGGTGTTACTGAACCTTGTCCATTTAAAGACTTCAAAATTTCATCCGTCAGTTGACTAGCTTGTTCATTTATACCAGCTAATAAATCCCAAATATTCGATTCTCTAGGATCATCATCTGTATCCGTTTTTTCTCCTGAAAGCTTATTTAATAGTTCTTTCAGTTCTTTTGGAATCACCGTTAGTTCTTTCGATCCCAATAAAGTCTCGACTTCTTCTAGTGAATCTGCATTTAATATAGATGCTAATCCTTGCGTAAGATTTTGTTGCGATTCAATTGGATTTGAAGTAACTATTTGTTGCGCCTGCTGATTCAATAATAGCTTGCCAAAGATATTTCCAAATTGTTGATTGTTTTGAGTAGCTACTTGTTGCTGTTCTGGTGGCTGGTTAACAATATTATTCCCCATATGAACGACTGTTGCGATATTCAATATTTCACCTCCCTTCAAATAGAAACAGTTATTGCTTTGTCATTAACTCCGTATATTTCGCTGCTGCATCTGGAGTCATTTTTTCGAAAATTTGTGCTACAGTATCTGGTTTTAAACTTGATAAAATTCGTAAAGCTTCTGCGTCGCTCATTTTTGTAATGACAGGAGCAGCTGCTTTAGCAGACATTTTTTCGAATGTAGAAACAATTGAAGAATATTCTTTCTTTGTACTTGTTTGTTCACGTTGAAGGTTATCGATTTCATCCAGTAAACGTTGTTGTTCTATCAATAAACTTTCATTTGTTTTCGAAGAATTATCTAATTCAATTTGCAATTTATCAATTTGTGCTTCTTTTTCTTGAATTTCCGCTTGAATCGAGACAACTTTTTTTTCTAATCGTTCTGTTTTTATATCCTCTGTAACTACTTTAGGTTGTCCTACACCCGTTAGTTCTTTTGCTTTTTCAAATACATTTACATTGGTTAGTTGCGCAACAAGTAAGAGAATAAATAAAGTAAATAAAAAAGGTATGATAAACCAATAAAAAAACATTTTCAATTTGCCTACACCTTTGGATTCATCGTCAACTTTTTCCATGCTATTATTCTTTTTGTTCCGTTTAGCCACGTTTTTACTCACCTAATCTCTTTGTTTTGAAACTTTAAAGATGATATTTCATCTAACTGTATTGTTTCAAGTCTTTGTTGTTCTTGCTGAAAAAGTTCATAGTCCTTTTCTTTTATCTTTTCAAACTTACGAACTTCTAGAGACTTTTCTAATAATCTCTCTTCAAACCAATGCATTTTAGAACGTGCTTGGATAACTTCTTTCTGTACCTTGTCAATTCTTTTTTGCAATCCTTCGATGTAGTTTGCATAGTGATGAATATGATTAATGGATAAACCTTGTGTTAAATGGTTATTTTGGTCATCTGTCGTATCTTCCTTCTTCTTTAGCAGCGTGTATAATTCAGTTGCCACTTTCTCAAAAGCCACGACAGACTCTTTGTAAGCCATCTCTGTTTCCGCTTTCTCTTGTTCTCGAACTGTTAAAACTTTCGCGAATTTATACTGATATGCAACCATTTTTAAACACCACCATTAGATAATGCAACTAGTTCATTTACAGTTGATTCAAGTGATACCTTATCTAAATATCCTTGTTTTAGGAAAGATGTTATTAAAGGCTCGTATTGAATTGCTTCATCAATTTCTTTTGAAGTTCCACGTTTATAAGCCCCAATGTTAATAAGGTCTTCTGATTTGTTGTAAGTAAAATATAAATCGCGTAAACGCTCAGCAGCTTTTATGTGTTCTTCGTCTGAAATATGATTCATTAGTCGACTAATACTTTTTAACACATTAATCGCTGGGTACTGACCTTTATTGGCTAGTTCACGATCAAGTACGATATGTCCGTCCAAAATCCCCCGGACAGTATCAGCTATCGGTTCATTCATATCGTCACCATCTACTAATACAGTATAAAAAGCTGTAATCGATCCATGTTCATTTGTACCAGTACGTTCCAATAATTTCGGTAGTATAGAAAATACAGAAGGAGTATAACCTCTTGTAGCAGGTGGTTCTCCGACCGCTAATCCTATTTCTCGCTGCGCCATTGCAACCCGGGTAACGGAGTCCATCATAAGCATGACGTTCAATCCTTTATCACGAAAATACTCTGCAATAGCTGTTGCGGTAAAAGCACCCTTTATACGCATTAAAGCCGGTTGGTCAGAAGTAGCCGCAATAACGATAGAACGTTCTAAGCCTTCTTTTCCTAAATCTCTTTCGATAAATTCGCGTACTTCTCTTCCTCGTTCTCCAATAAGCGCAATAACATTTAAATCGGCATTTGTATTTCTCGCTATCATTCCAAGCAATGTACTCTTACCAACACCGGATCCTGCAAAGATCCCTATCCTTTGACCAATTCCAACCGTTAGCATGCCATCAATAGCTTTGACCCCTACTTCAATCTGTTGATGAATAGGAGGTCTGGTTAAAGGATTCGGTGGATCTTTTTCTGTTCCAACCGTCATCAATCCCTTTGGTAATATTGTCCCATCGATGGGATTACCCATTGAATCTAATACTTTTCCAATAAGATCAGAGCCAACTTTCACTTCAAGTGGTCGATTAGTACCTTCCACTAAACAACCGGTTGAAATTTCTCTAATATTCGTATAAGGCATTAACACGACGATTTCTTCTTTAAATCCCACAACTTCGGCAAGAATGACGGAATGTCCATTTTTAGAAGAATGTATGTGAATTTTACATACATCTCCTATAGAACTTTCAGGCCCTTGTGATTCAATCATTAATCCAACAACACGATTCACACGCCCATATTTTTTAAATGTAGAAAGATTGGGGATTTGTTGAATTAGATCGATTGCTTTCATCACATTCACTCCATACTATCTAGAATATCAACTAACTTTAGTCGTAATTCATGTAGTTGTTCATCAATACTTGCTACAATTCTTCCATGGTTTGTTTCTATAAAACAATCGGTTGCGTTCATATCTTCATCTACAAAAATCATAAATGGGACATCTACTGGGAAAATGGAAGCAAGTTCATCCCGATTACTTGATACTAACGAAAAGTACGCAGGAGAAACATAAAGCTTTATCTCTTTCATTTCTCTTGCTTCTTTTAAACCTCTCTTCACTATCGATAGAAAGAGTTCCTCGTTTTCTTCAAGTTTCATTCCAATAATCCGCTCCCCAGTCCGGATAGCAAGTTCTAAAATGACTTGTTCTTGGTGTTGTAAATAACTCGCTGCATTTTCATGAGCAATTCGTATGGTTTCATTCGCTGTAGTTAATGCTTGCTTCATATCTTCTTGCGCCTTGCTTCTTCCCTCTTCAAGACCTTGGGTGAAGCCTTCATCGTATGCAGCATGCTGAAAAGCTACTTTTTGTTCTTCCCACGTTCTTAATTGGGTTTCAATATATTGTTTGTTTTGTTCAATATCATTTTCCAGTTCTGCTCTTTTTGAAAGAATAGTTTGTTCCGCTTCACGGATCATTCGGTCTCTTTCTTGTAGGAACACTTCTAGGGATAACGGTTGACTCTCATCCATTTCCTCACTCAATTGAAGGTCTTTTATTTGTATAGATCTAGTTTTTCCACTATCTCCATTCATTTGAACGTTTCGGAAAATTTTAGACAATAATGTCATCTCCTCCACCACGAGCGATAATTATTTCTCCCGCATCTTCCAACCTTCTAATGACAGAAACAATCCGAGACTGCGCTTCTTCTACATCACGTAATCTAACAGGACCCATAATTTCCATTTCTTCTTTAAATGTATCTGCCATTCGAGTTGACATATTTCGGAATATAATATCTTTCACTTCTTCACTTGACACTTTCATTGACAATAGTAAGTCTTCATTTTCACAATCACGAATAACTCGTTGAATCGAACGATTATCAAGTGTAACAATATCCTCAAACACAAACATTCTTTTCTTAATTTCTTCCGCAAGTTCGGGATCTTGGATTTCTAATGCATCCAAAATTGTTTTTTCAGTTGTACGGTCTACTCCATTCAACACTTCAACAACTGCATCCACTCCACCAGTTACCGTATAATCCTGTGTAACAGTAGAAGACAACTTACGCTCTAACACAGATTCAATTTCACTAATTACTTCTGGAGAAGTAGAATCCATAGTTGCAATTCGTTTCGCAATATCCGCTTGCACCTCTTGAGGCAATGAAGAGAGAATAATCCCTGCTTGTTGTGCCTCTAGATAAGATAAGATCAAAGCAATAGTTTGCGGGTGTTCATTTTGAATAAAATTAAATAATTGAGATGGTTCTGCTCGTCTTGCAAAGTCAAATGGCCGTACCTGAAGCGAAGAGGTTAAGCGATTTATTATAGCTTGCGCGTGCTCTGCACCTAATGCTTTTTCTAAAACTGTTTTGGCGTAACCAATCCCACCTTGAGAAATATAGTCTTGTGCCAATGCGATATTATGAAACTCTTCAATAATATCTTCTTTTATTTCAGGTTCTACTTTTTTAACGCCTGAGATTTCTAATGTTAAACGCTCGATTTCTTCTTCATTTAAATGCTTATAAATAGAAGCAGACACTTCCGGTCCGAGAGAAATTAATAAGAGCGCGGCTTTTTGTTTACCACTAAGATCTTTATCCTTTTTCACCATAGCCGTCCCTCCATCAATCCTCTGCTATCCAAGTACGCAACAATTTAGCGAAATCTTCTGGCTTATCTTTGGCCATTTTTTCAAGTTGTTTACGTCTTAACGTAGCTTCTGTTTCTTTTTCATCATTTATATCTTCAATTTTCAGTTCTTCTCGCTGTTCTTCTAGTATTTCTAGTTCTTCCTCTTCGCTTCGTCGAGAACGAATAATAAAGATTACTAATAGAATAACTGCAACTAAAAGAATTCCACCAATTACATAAACCCACCATGGAATTACAGGACTCGTTGCAGTAACCATATTCGCTTTACCATTAAACGGTTGTACAGAGACAACAATTTTCTCTTTCAATTGTTGTTCAGTTAAATTTCCAGCTTCTCCTTTATCGATGGAAGTTCGAATAATAGTTGCAAGAATTTGTTCAATATCACCTTGCACCCCATTCGGCATCGATGTAATATCTTTTGGATTAGGAGGTTCCACCATCACTTGGATGCCGATATCTCTAATTTTATAAGGACTTTCTACGATTTCCTTTCGAATTCGATTGACGTCACTATTTAGAGTATCTTCTTTCCTTTCATAGTCACCATTTGCATTTGAACCTGCTACATAGTTGGTAAAGTTATCAGTTGCATCTTCTGCTTGCGGTGTTCCACCGACAACTGGATTCGTTCCTGTAAATGTTTCGGAAATATGTTGTGCGCTAATTTGAATACCAGACATATTTTCTACATCTACTGGTTCTACTAGGTTTTCTTCTCTATTCTCTTGCTTAAAATCGATATCGGTTGTAACAGAAACTACTACCTTATCTTGTCCCATTATTGTACTTAACATCGTTTGTACCTGTCTTTGCAGGTCTCGTTCGATTGATTTCTTAATGGACATTTGATCTCCAGCATTCGCTCCTGTTGTATGAGAGTTTGCTGTAAGAAGATCGAAGTACTCAAAATATTGATTTGTAATGACTATATCTTCAGTCGATAAATTTGGAACCGATTTTGACACTAAGTTATATAAAGACTGAATCTGTACATCAGTAAATTGATAACCAGGCTCTGTGTTTAGGACAATTGAAGCACTAGCTTTTCCATTGCTTTGAGATAGAAAGACGCTCTCTTGTGGCAATGAAATCATTACTTTTGCATCTTTAACTCCTTTTATACCTTTGATCAAATTAGCAAGCTCTGTTTGAGTAGAGGCTAATTTCAACACATTAAACTCATTATCGGTCATACCGAAACCAGCATTTTTAGAAAAGAAGCTGTAATCAATCATACCTGATTGTGGAAAACCATCTGCAGCAAGCTGGACTAACAATGAATCCACTTGATCAGAAGGAACTAAAATAGATGTTCCACCAGGAGCTATTTTGTTTTGGACACCTTGAGCATCTAGTGTTTCTTTAATACGCCCTACTTCAGACGGCGCGACATCGGAGTACAAAGGCACAAAATCAGTTCTTGTCGAAAAGTAAGATATGAATGCAGCAATAAGAATAACGGCAACCGTACTCCCGATTATGGTTCCTTTTTGCGCTTTTGTTCTGCTAGTCCAAAAAGCAGAGATATCACTAGTGACTTTCTTTATACGTTCATTCATTTGTATCCTCCGGCTATGGTGAATATTTTTACTCGATATTTAAGAATAACCGAGGATTTATACAGGCATACGCATTATTTCTTGATATGCTTCTACAACTTTGTTTCTAATTTCTAATGTTGTATTTAAAGTAATGCTTGCTTTTTGTGAAGCAATCATTATGTCATGCAATTCTACGTCTTCCCCGCGAACTAACTTATCAGTTAAGACATCGGAAGCTTTTTGATCTTGATTGACGGATTCAATTGCACTTTTAAGAAAATCACCAAAGTTGTGTTGGGCTTCTGATACACTTGCTTTCGGAGTAGATGATGCCGGATTAATTTGGGCTATATTAAATAACGAAATAGACTCTATTGCCATATCTTGCTTGACCCTCTTTCATTTCTATTTACCAATCTCTAGAGCTTTAGTAAGCATTGCTTTATTGGCATTAAATACGGTTACATTCGCTTCATAAGAACGAGTTGCAGAGATTAAATCTACCATTTCTCTTAACGGGTCTACATTCGGCATTTCTACATAACCCTCTGCGTTCGCATCAATATGTGTTGGATCATAAACTAACTTAAGCGGGGTTTCCAAGTCTTCATTGATACTCGCTACTTTGACGCCATTGCCAACTCCCTGATTACCTTTAGCGACATTTAAAAAATTTGAGAATTGTCCTTCAAGAGGTTGAAATGTAACGGTTTTTCTTCTATATGCTTGCCATTCACCATTGACTAGCTTAGACCTAGTAGTATCTACATTCGCCATATTAGAAGAGATGACATCCATGCGAAGACGTTGAGCAGTTAAAGCGGAAGCCGTAGTATTCATTCCGTGAAAAATCGACAAATTTAGCGACCTCCTTTAATGACAGATTGCAAAGTATTTAACTTGCTGCTCATCCGGTCAACCAATGCATTATAATAGATTTGGTTTGTAGCTAGATTCGCTTGCTCTTTATCCATGTCTACTTCATTACCATTCTGACTATATTGAAAATCAGCATAATTATTAACACCTGGTGAACTTGTGTTCATTTGAAAGTTAAAATGTTTTTCATTCGTGCGATATGCGGAAATTGTCGAGTGTTTGGCATTAGATAAGAAATCCTTGAAATTAACACTCTTCGCTTTATAATTTGGCGTGTCGACATTTGCAATATTTTGCGCGATTGCTTTATGTTTCATTGCTGAAAAATCTAAGCCGCGTTCTAAATTTGAAATTGTTCCTCCAAAAATACCCAATTATTACACCTCATTTATTTCTTAAAGGTAAAAATTTTAATAATATTCTACGAAAATCATAATAATCTAATTGTAATGAAAATGTAACATAGTGTCTATTCTCTTTTTTTTTATTTCATAGGTCATTTTTCCTTTTTTTTCGATCTTTTTCTAATATAAATGTCGAAAAGTCATATTTCATAATGCATACATACTAATTCGAAGAAATTTTCAAAAAAATGGCATTATATATTTCGAAATTATTATTGTTCTTATCTACGAGGTAGAATTTTTTACATTTTTTACACTAAATGATACTTCGAGATCAAACGTGTTGTACCCGAGACCATTTTACTCAGTGGCGAGACCAATTCTTACTTATCCGAGACTAATTAAGTGCAGGAGCAAATCTTTTCTGCGACGAGTAACCGCAGGAGCAAATCTTTTCTGCGACGAGTAACCGCAGGAGCAAATCTTTTCTGCGACGAGTAACCGCAGGAGCAAGAGACTCTTGAGAGAGGAGTGTAGGAGCGTAAGGCGGCAACTCCTAGGGGATTAGCAAGCAAATCAGGACCCTGGACTAAAGCTGCGCGAAGGAAGCGGCTTGGTGCTTGCTTGACTTGCAAGCGTCAGCCTGCAGCGGAAATCAACCTTTTATGTCATAAAAAATATATATTTTTTCTTTTCATGAAAAAACCTCTTCTACAAAAGTAGAAGAGGTTTTATTATTGCTTATTTCAATTTTAATTGAGCTAGTTCTGCAAGGAATTTATCATTAAGAACTTTAATGTACGTTCCTTTCATACCTAATGATCTAGATTCAATTACTCCAGCACTTTCAAGCTTACGTAAGGCATTTACAATTACAGAACGAGTAATACCTACGCGGTCAGCAATTTTGGAAGCTACTAGTAAACCTTCGTTTCCATCTAATTCTTCAAAAATATGCTCAATTGCTTCTAACTCACTATAGGATAAAGAATTTATCGCCATTTGAACGACTGCTTTACTTCTTGCTTCGCCTTCAATTTCTTCTGATTTCTCACGTAAGATTTCCATCCCAACAACAGTAGCACCATATTCTCCAAGAATTAAATCATCATCATGGAATTCTTGTTTTAAACGGCCAAGTATTAACGTTCCTAAACGTTCTCCACCACCGATAATCGGTACAATAGTTGTTAACCCATCTTTAAATAATTCGCGATTTTCTACAGGAAATACTGTATGTTGGTTGTATACATCTAAATTTGAAGATGTTTCGTTTACGCTAAATAAGTTTTTTGTATAATCTTCTGGGAATTGACGTTCTTCCATCATTTTAATCATACGTTCATTTTCAATTTGTTGATGTACTTCATGTCCTAGTAATTTACCTTTACGGCTTAAGATGAAAGCGTTACATTCAATAACGTCGCTTAATGTTGCTGCCATTTCTTTAAAGTTCACAGGTTTACCTGCAGATGCTTGGAGCATCGAGTTAATCTTTCTTGTTTTATCTAATAAATTCATTGTTGTATCCTCCATTTAATTTACGTATTTATTTTTAATATTCTAAAGGTTTTTAATTCTTTTTGGAATAGCAGAAACTTAATATTACAATATAAATTGCGATAAATCTTTATTCTTCACAATATTGTCAAGTTTTTGGTCAATATATCCAGGAGTTATTTGAATTTGAGCTGGAGAAATGTCAGAAGCTTCAAATGAAAGTTCTTCTAAGATCTTTTCGAGTATCGTATGAAGACGTCGAGCTCCTATATTATCCGTTTCTTGATTTACTTCATATGCTATTTCCCCAATTCTTTCAATTGCTTCATCTGTAAATGAAATTGTTACACCTTCTGTTTGAAGTAATGCTTCATATTGTTTTGTTAAAGAATGTTGCGGTTCTTTTAAAATTCGAACAAAATCTTCTTTTGTAAGCTTTTCTAATTCTACACGAATTGGAAATCTACCTTGAAGCTCAGGGATTAAATCAGAGGGTTTAGACATATGGAAAGCACCAGCCGCAATAAACAAGATATAGTCCGTCTTAACCGCACCGTATTTCGTATTTACCGTTGAACCTTCGACAATTGGTAAGATATCTCGTTGAACACCTTCTCGCGAAACGTCAGCAGAAGCACTACCACCATTTTTATTCGCAATTTTATCCATTTCATCGATAAATATTATTCCAGACTGTTCCGTTTTTTCTATCGCAATTTGAGATAACTCATCATTATCAATTAGTTTGCTCGCTTCTTCTTGCAATAATACTTTCCGAGCATCTTTTACTTTCATTTTTCTTTTCTTTTTTTTCTTTGGAACTAAACTAGAGAGTGCATCTTGCATATTCATCCCCATACTCTCCATCCCGCCGCCTTGAAGTGCGTCAAAGATAGATGGAGCATGTTCAGTAACTTCAACAGTAACAATTTCATCTTCTAATTTTCCATCTCTTAAATCTTCTGCAATTTGTGATCTTTTTATACGAACTTCCGTATCTTCATTATCTTGGAGATCATCATCTGCTTTCCCTCCAAATAATGCTTCAAACGGATTTTGGTTGGCATTCTTTTTCTTTAACGAAGGAACAAGAAGCTTTACAATAGCATCATTCGCTAATCGTATAGCCTGATCTTTCACTTCTTCCATTTTCTCTTCCTTCACAATTCGAATAGCCGCTTCCACTAAATCTCTTACCATAGATTCAACGTCTCTACCGACATAACCTACTTCTGTAAATTTAGTCGCCTCAACTTTCACAAAAGGAGCTTTTGTAAGTTTCGCAATTCTTCTCGCTATTTCTGTTTTCCCAACCCCTGTTGGACCAATCATTAAAATGTTTTTAGGGATTACTTCATTCTTCATATCTTCATCTAGTAATTGTCTTCTATATCTATTTCGCAGAGCTACTGCTACCGCTTTTTTTGCAGCATCTTGCCCAACGATATATTTATTTAAGTGCTCCGTAATTTGTTTTGGTGTTAAGTTATTTTCTTTCATTCACCTAAAACCTCCACGATTATTTGATGATTTGTAAATACGCAAATATCTGCAGCAGTAGTTAAAGCTGCCTTTGCTATTTCTTCCGCAGTCATTTTTTCCCCCGCATATTGCTTTAATGCTCTTCCTGCTGCTAATGCATAGTTTCCACCAGAGCCAATAGCAAGTATACCATCATCTGGCTCAATTACTTCACCAGTTCCAGAAACGAGTAATAAATTATTATTGTCCATTACTAAAAGCATCGCTTCCAGTTGACGCAACATTTTATCTCCTCTCCATTGCTTCGCTAATTCAACAGACGCACGCTGAAGATTTCCATTATACTCTAATAATTTACCTTCAAACATTTCAAATAAAGTAAAAGCATCTGCAACGGAACCGGCAAACCCCGCTATTACTTTACCATTAAATAATCTTCTAACTTTTTTAGCGGTATGTTTCATAACAACTTGATTACCTAAAGTGACCTGTCCGTCTCCTGCCATTGCATGGCTTCCATTATGACTTACCGCAAAAATTGTAGTTGCATGTATTCCAGCTCCAGCCAAATTTCATTACCTCCAATACTTATGCCCTAGGATGAGCGTTCATATACGTTTTTCTTAAATGTTCCTTTGTAACATGTGTATAGATTTGAGTAGAAGTTAAATGGGAATGACCTAACAGTTCTTGCACGCTTCTTAAATCTGCACCATTGTTTAATAAATGCGTAGCAAATGTATGTCGAAGCATATGAGGATATATAGTCGTGTGCATAGCAGCTTTTTTTATCATTTCGTTTAGGATATGACGAACGCCACTTGTGGTTAAATGATGACCTCTGCTATTCACAAAAAGAAAAGAGTGGGAAGTAGATTTCATTAACTTAAATCTGCTTTTTTCTACATATTCTTCCACTGCTAATAGTGCAAAATCGCCAACAGGAACATACCGCTCTTTTCTTCCTTTTCCCATTACACGGACAATCCCATAACTCTTATCTATATGACTCATTTCGATTGAAATAAGTTCGCTTACCCGAATGCCAGTTGCATACAGTAATTCGAGTAATGCCATATTTCTCAAGGAAAGTAGATCTGTCCCTTTGTTTCCTTCGAACAGTTTTTCCATTTCTTCCTCATAAAAGAAATGAGGTAATTTCTCCTCTTTCTTCGGATGATATAACGATTGAAAGGCTTCATCTCTTATATTGTATTCCTTGTGCAAAAACTTGTAAAAAGAACGAACGGATGAAATCTTTCTTGAAATAGAGGTTCTCGCTAATTCTTTTTCATAAAGAGTTGTAACAAATAATCGCGCGTGAACATATTCTACCTCATTTAAATGACCTACACCTTCTCTTTCTAGAAAAAGTAAAAACTGTTCAATATCTTTCTCATACTCATGGACTGTAAGATTTGAGTAATTTTTCTCTAATTGAATATAATCAATAAATGAATGCAATTCAATTAATCCAATCATTCGAACAACTCCAATTCTCTTTCCATAGTAAAAGCCTCTAAAAGTATATCAAGTTTTAGAGGCTTAAAGCAATTAAATCGATTCATTTTTCACAAAATTTTGAATTGTTTTTAATGCGCGATTTGCTAATTGCTCGGTTCTCACTTTTTTATCTCTCACTTTTGGTTGGAGCTCTGGGAATAGGCCAAAGTTAATATTCATTGGTTGGAAGTTTTTCGGATCTGCTTCTGTAATATATCTAGCCATACTACCTAGAGCTGTTTCGCTCGGGAATACGATTAATTCTTCCCCTTTTGCAAATCTAGCCGCATTAATGCCAGCAAGTAAACCACTCCCTGCAGACTCCACATATCCTTCCACACCAGTCATCTGACCTGCAAAGAAAATTTGTTGGTTTGCTTTTAGTTGGTAAGTTGGTTGTAGGACAGTAGGTGAGTTAATGAACGTATTACGGTGCATAACACCATATCGAACAATCTCTACGTTTTCTAGACCTGGTATTAGTTGTAATACTTCTTTTTGTGGTCCCCATTTTAAATGCGTTTGAAACCCAACAATATTATATAGTGTACCAGCAGCATCGTCTTGTCTTAGTTGGACAACTGCATATGGTCGCTTCCCTGTTTTTGGATCTTCGAGACCAACCGGCTTCATGGGTCCAAATAATAATGTTTTTCGACCTCTTCCAGCCATTACTTCTACTGGCATACATCCTTCGAAGTAGATTTCTTTTTCAAATTCTTTTAATGGGACAACCTCCGCTGCTATAAGAGCGTCGTAAAAACGATTAAATTCCTCTTCTGTCATTGGACAGTTTAAATAAGCCGCTTCCCCTTTATCGTAACGGGATTTCAAGTATACTTTGTCCATGTCAATACTGTCTTTTTCCACAATTGGAGCTGCGGCATCGTAAAAGTATAAATAAGTTTGACCTGTTATATCTTTTACTTTTTCCGCTAAAGCAGGAGAAGTTAATGGTCCTGTTGCAATGACAGTAATACCTTCTGGGATCTCCGTTACTTCTTCGTTTACAATTTCAATTAAAGGATGATTACGTATCGTATCTGTTACTCTTCCAGCAAAATCATGTCTGTCAACAGCTAGTGCACCACCTGCAGGCACACTACTGTTGTCTGCAGCATGAATAATAAGAGAATCCAATATACGCATTTCTTCTTTAATAACACCAACAGCGTTTGTCAAATTATTTGCACGTAGCGAATTAGAACAAACTAGTTCTGCAAATTTATCTGTATGATGAGCTGGAGTTTGTTTAACAGGTCGCATTTCAAAAAGACGAACCTTTATACCCCGCTTAGCAATTTGCCAAGCTGCCTCGCTTCCTGCAAGTCCAGCACCAATCACGTTTACTATTTCAGTCATGTTAAATCCTTCTTTCTATTAACTCTGTGGATCCTCTTTGTAATCACAAGAAACACATTGAATTTGTATGCCTTTTTTCAATTTCTTTTCTACTAACTTATCATTACATTTTGGACATGGTCTATTTATCGGCTTATCCCATGATACAAAATCACATGTCGGATATCGGTCACATCCATAAAAAATTCGTTTCGTTTTACTTTTACGTTCTACAATTTGTCCTTCTCCACAAGATGGACACGGTACACCAATCTCTTTTACAATTGCTTTCGTATTCCGACAATCTGGAAAATTACTACAAGCCATAAATTTGCCAAATCGTCCTAATTTATAAACCATTGGAGAGCCGCATTTTTCACAATCTTCTCCAGTTGGTTCATCTTTTATGACGATTTTCTCCATTTCAGCATCTGCATGCTCCACATGTTTCGCAAAGTCTTGATAAAACCCATCAATTACCTGAACCCATTTAACTTGCCCTTCTTCTACACTATCTAAGTCTTTTTCCATTTGTGCCGTAAACTCGATATTCAATACATTAGGAAAAAATTCTAACACTAATTTATGAACAATTGTTCCCAACTCTGTTGGTACAAAACGTTTTGTTTCTAAAGCAACATAGCCCCTTTTTTGAATGGTATCCAGTGTTGGAGCGTATGTAGAAGGCCTACCAATACCCAGTTCTTCCAACGTTTTCACTAATCTTGCTTCTGAATATCTTGGTGGCGGCTGTGTAAAATGTTGTTTTGGTTCGATAGCTAATGAATTCACTATATCTCCGACCTCTAACACAGGTAGTAATTTGTCTTTATCGTCGGTTTGATCGTCAGAACCTTCTACATACACTTTCATGAATCCCGGAAATTTCACTTGCGAACCGTTTGCACGGAACACCGCATCTCCATTTTTCATATCTACCGCAACAGTATCTAGTATTGCCGATGCCATTTGACTCGCGATGAAACGCTCCCAAATTAATTTGTATAAACGGAACTGATCTTTAGATAGAATCGCTTTTACTTGATCTGGCGTTCTTAAAACACTTGTTGGTCTAACCGCTTCATGTGCATCTTGTGCTTTTTTAGATTGTTTTTCAGCATTTCTTGATGTAATGTATTCGCTGCCATATTCATTTTGAATAAACGTATGAGCTTCCGCTTTTGCGGTATCAGAAATTCTCGTAGAATCTGTTCTCATATAAGTTATCAGACCGACAGTTCCTTCTTTTTTCCCTAAGTCGATACCTTCATATAATTGTTGAGCGAGCATCATTGTTTTTCTTGCTCTAAAATTTAGCTTTCTTGCTGCCTCTTGTTGAAGAGAAGAAGTTGTGAAGGATGCGGCAGGGTTTCTTTTTCTTTCTTTTTTTACCACATTGGTCACTTCAAACTTTTTACCTTTCATACCTTTTAATACTTCTTTAACCTCTTTTTCGTTCGTAAGTTTTACTTTTTCTTTTTCAGAACCGTAGTATAGTGCCTCAAAGGACTTTTTGCCTTTTTCAAATTGCCCTTCAATTGTCCAATATTCTTCCGGTATAAAATTGGTTATTTCATTTTCGCGATCGATAATTAAACGTAAAGCTACGGATTGAACTCGACCTGCTGAAAGACCTTTCTTTACCTTTTTCCATAAAATAGGACTTATATTATATCCAACAAGTCGGTCTAATATCCTTCTAGCTTGCTGAGCATCTACTAAATCCATATCAATAGGCCTTGGGTGTTTAAAAGATTCTAATATTGCATCTTTTGTAATTTCGTTAAATACAACACGACAATCCGATTCGATGTCTACGTTTAATGCTTGAGCTAAATGCCATGCAATTGCTTCCCCTTCTCTGTCAGGGTCAGCTGCGAGATAGACTTTCTTCACTTTTTTAGCAGCTTTTTTTAAATCTTGTAATACAGGGCCTTTTCCCCGTATCGTAATATATTTTGGTTCATAGTCATTTTCAACATCTACACCCATTTTACTTCTTGGTAAATCGATTACATGACCGATGGATGCCTTTACTTTATATTTTTTTCCTAAATACTTTTCAATTGTCTTTGCCTTTGCTGGCGATTCCACTATCACTAAATAATCCGACATAAATGTGCCTCCTTATAGAAGGTAACTCGCTTTAAGCTACAAAACAAATACCTGTTGCAAAATGTATAACAGATTCCTTATAAATGCAAGGCTTTTCATTTATTTAATTGTTTATTTGTTCATTATCACATAATTCTTCAAGAATTTGATATCCGTTCCAAATAGGCTTTGCCCCTTCTAAAATAAGCAAATGTGGTCCTGCAGATAGTGGTGAATCTATTGCACCTGGAATAGCAAATATTTCTTTTCCATTTTCCAAAGCATGTTCCATTGTAGAAACTGTACCACTCTTTTCTTTTGCTTCTGTAATAACAACTCCTTGTGATAAACCACTGATTATCCGATTTCTCATTGGAAAATTCCACTTTTTAGGTGTTATATAAGGAGGATATTCTGTCACTAATAAATGATTTTTCGACATTTTTTCTGCTAATCCTTCATTTTCTTTTGGATAAGTATGGAATAACCCCGTACCTAATACGGCAATTGTTTTCCCTCCGAGTTGGATAGTGATTTCATGTGCCATCGTATCCGCTCCTTTTGCAAGACCACTTACGATAACGAAATTTTGTTCTATTAATGGAGGTAATATCATTTTTATACTATTTTCAGAGTACTCAGTAGCATCTCTGGACCCGATTATTGCTATTTTTTTTGCCACATTTAAAAGACTAATATCGCCTTTAACATATAGGACTGCTGGTGGATCATAGAGATATTTTAAACTTAAAGGATAATTGGGATTGGTATATATAATTGGGGTTATTCGATGTTTTTCATAGATTTGTAGAAATGGGGTTTCTACAAATTTTTGATACATTTCTTTTAGTTGTATTGCACGTTTTTGTGTAATCTTTAGAATCTCTGAAAGTTTACTCGTTTGCAATTTCGCTAACTCGGATAAGGTGGGATCAAACTCAATTAGCGGTTCAATTTTGTTTAAAGGAACTGGAAATACATAGTGCAAGGCTAGAAATCGGTTCATCCATCGTTCGTCTGTACAATTCATTACTTCCCTCCTATTTATAAAAAGAGTACGGCTACACCATTAGATGTGCCGTACTCTTATATTAATGTGTTTTACAAGCGTCGTAAAGACCCGCTTCTTTAATTGCTTCAATTAAAGTTTCACCGATTACAGATGGTGTAGCAGCAACTTTCATTCCCGCTTCTTTCATTGCTTTAATTTTACCTTCAGCAGTACCTTGACCACCTGAGATAATTGCACCAGCGTGACCCATACGTTTTCCTTCTGGAGCTGTTTGACCACCGATGAATCCAATTACAGGTTTTGTCATATTAGCTTTGATCCATGCCGCTGCTTCTTCTTCAGCAGTACCACCAATTTCACCAATCATAACAACTGCGTATGTTTCTTCATCTGCATTGAATGCAGTTAAAGCATCAATAAAGTTAGTTCCATTTACTGGATCTCCACCAATACCTACAGCCGTTGTTTGACCAATTCCAGCTTGTGTTAACTGATGTACAGCTTCATAAGTTAATGTACCAGAACGTGACACAACACCAACATGACCTTTTGTATGAATGTATCCTGGCATAATTCCAATTTTACATTCATCTGCCGTAATAACACCTGGGCAGTTAGGTCCTACTAAACGAGTTTTCTTACCTTCCATGTAACGTTTCACGTTAACCATGTCTAGTACTGGGATATGTTCTGTAATACAGATTGTCATATCTAGTTCAGCATCTACCGCTTCCATAATTGCATCCGCAGCAAAAGGAGCTGGTACATAGATGACAGAAACGTTTGCGCCAGTTGCTTTTACAGCGTCTTGTACTGTATTGAAAACTGGTACGCCTTCAACTTCAGTACCACCTTTACCAGGTGTAACCCCAGCAACGATCTTAGTACCATATTCAAGCATTTGTTTTGTATGGAAAAGAGCAGTTGAGCCCGTAATTCCTTGAACGATTACTTTCGTATCTTTATTAATATATACGCCCATTTTATGTCCCTGCCTTTCTTATCCTACAAGATTAACGATTTTTTGAGCACCGTCTGCCATAGAGTCAGCAGCAATAATATTTAAGCCAGATTCATTTAATAATTTCTTACCTAAGTCAACATTCGTACCTTCTAAACGTACTACTAATGGTACAGCAAGACCAACTTCTTTCGCAGCAATAATAACACCTTCTGCGATTACGTCACATTTCATGATACCACCGAAGATATTAACGAAAATACCTTTTACGTTTACATCAGAAAGGATGATTTTGAATGCTTCTGTAACCTTTTCAGCTGTAGCACCGCCCCCAACGTCAAGGAAGTTTGCGGGTGAACCGCCGTAATAGCTAATCGTATCCATTGTTGCCATAGCTAGTCCTGCTCCATTAACCATACAACCGATATTTCCATCTAAAGAAATATAGCTTAAGTCAAATTTAGAAGCTTCAATTTCTTTTGCATCTTCTTCATCATAATCACGCATTTCAAGAATATCAGCATGACGGTATAAAGCATTTGCATCGAAGTTGAATTTTGCATCAAGTGCTAATACGTTGTCATCGTTCGTTACTACTAACGGGTTAATTTCAACAATAGAAGCATCTTTTTCTTTATAAACTTGATATAAGCCAAGCATGAACTTAGCTGCTTTGTTTACAAGTTTAGCTGGTATATTCATTTTAAAAGCCATACGACGAGCTTGGAAGCCTGTTAAGCCTACAACTGGATCGATTTCTTCGTAGAATAATTTCTCAGGATTATTTGCTGCTACTTCTTCGATATCCATACCGCCCTCTTCAGAGCCCATTAAAGTTACACGAGAAGTTGCACGGTCTAATACTAAACCTACATAATATTCCTTCTTGATATCGCTACCTTCTTCGATCAGTAAACGTTTAATTTCTTTACCTTCAGGACCAGTTTGGTGTGTAACTAACACTTTTCCTAATAGTTCCTTCGCGTATTCACGTACTTCATCTAAATTTTTCGCGATTTTTACCCCACCAGCTTTACCACGACCACCTGCGTGAATTTGTGCTTTAACAACAATAACGCTTGAGCCTAACTCTTTCGCTGCTTTAACTGCCTCTTCAGGTGAGAAAGCTACAATCCCGTTAGAAACTGCTACGCCATATTGTCTGAGGAGTTGTTTACCTTGATATTCATGGATATTCATTTTACATCCTCCAATCAAACTTATGTCCAGTAATTTACTACCTACCCCATTGTAATAAAACAGTCACATCTTGTCTACAAAAGTACAGTATTTCTATTAAACTGCGAATATTCGGATACCTTGTCGAATTTAATACTACAAATTTGTATGTTTACTTTTTTCTTTATCCAATTTATAAACGAATGAAAACACCTCAGCTACCGCCTGATACAACTCTTCCGGAATAGATTGATTAATATCTAATTGCCCCAGAAGTTCTACTAAACTTGGATCCTCTTGAATCGGCACATTATGCTCTTTTGCCTTGAGTAAAATATTTTCAGCTATTTTCCCTTTCCCTTTCGCTACAACCGTTGGTGCTTGTATAATGCCTGGTTTATAACTTAAAGCAACCGCTTCTTTTCGTGCATGTTTTTCATCTGTCATATTCTTATGTCTACTCCCTGTGATTCTTTTGAAAGTAATTTTGAGTTTAATTGCGAGGAAAGTTTGTGATCGTCAAAGGTCTTCATAAAAACACCAGATAGTTTATACCCTACTGTCAAAAGTCCTTCTTTTAGAGAATCTTTCAACGCGTTCGCTATTGGTTTCAAGCTGGCATCATTATTGTATAAAGAGATTGTGACAACTCGGTTTTGAACTTGCATGTCCACTACTGTTTCTTTTAAAGCGTCCAATTGCAAATAAAACATAATTCTCGCAAAATCTGAATCAATTTTTCCATTTTCTTTCATTCGTCCATTCCATTCAAGCGTAGCATCCATTTTCTTTCCTAGAAATTCTAGAGGAACTTGCATTAACAACTGATGCTGAGGTCCATTTTCATTTGATAGCATTTGCAAGCCATTCATGCGATTTAATAGTAAATGCGCATGATCTTTTAGTGGAGAAGAGATAGTTTGATTTTGAATTAACTCCACTAGCTGTGGTTTTAACTCTAAAGCAAGCTTTCTTACGTCTTCATTAGGATGGTTAATTTTTGCTTCGTAACTAAACCCAAGATTTTTTAATACTTCTTTCATCGCATGTTCAAATGCTTTTCCATCTAGCTGATTTAGTACTTGTTCTTCCGTTTGTTGTAGTGAAGCAGAAAAAATTGTTTGTGAACTATTCTTACTCATTGAAATGACCTGTTGAAGTGTTTGACTAACTACGTCAGCATTTGCAGCTTTTCCCAGTAAAGATAATAGATGTTCCCTTGCAGTCAGACCATGTGCATCTTTTGAGAAGATAGCTTGCTGACTTTGCTCGGCAAAAACTTGCACTAGCGCATTACTCACTGTTGAAATTTGCATTGGCTGGCCACTATCCTTAAATAAAGATAGTATTTGTTCTTTTTGCCCCGTCGTTAACAAGGGTTGAGCACTTATCCAGTCTCGAAGTTGTGTGATTATCGAGTTTTGTTCATTGGCTGGCATTTCGGTTAGCTTATTCATAATATTACCTGCAGAATTTGATATGGAAACAGATGCAGAAGCTGGCACAATATTATGCAACGATGCAGTTATCGGTAAGACTTCTGCTTCTTTTAACGCCTGCAGCAAAGGAAACTTAGTACCCATGCTTATTTGTGGATTTTGTAAATTTTCTATTAGTCTTCCTATCAATGCTCCTGCAACAGGCTCTCCAAATGGCTCTGCTATTTTTTGCAAAGTCTGAAGTATATTGTTTTTTATACTGGAAGAAACAGAAAAATCCTCTCGTAAAGCAACTTTGAAATCCTGAATAAGTGTTTGTAAACCATTTGTAGACTTCCCGCTTAATACAGATTCAACTATTTGTTGCGTTAAAGGGAATTTCAGCTCCGTCATCTTGCGGATTGCTTCTAACCCTTCATTCATAGTCGAATTGGAAGGAAGTTGCTTTAATAATTGTTCTACTTGGAGTAATAAGTCTTTTGAAATTGGTAATTGTTCTTTTAGATAAAATTGAACGACTGCTTGCATTTCTGTAGTTTTAGTTAAATTCATCACTTGCAAAAGTTGCTGCGCTTGTTGAGACAGTGAGTTTCCTTGGGTTAGCGGTCCTGATACTACTTTTAATTGCAGTTCAGGCTCTGATTTGGTCACTTGAAAAAAATGAGCATCTCCGGCTTTAAGTGGAGTTTCAAGTTTTGCAATTACTTTTTGATTGCCAATTTGTACTTCTGCCGTTTGGTTTGGAAACAATTTTTTAATGGTTCCGTGAACAACTTGTCCTTCTTTCATGGATACTTGAGTATTTGATGTAATTACTTGTGTCGATTGGGATTGAATGGACGTAAAAGATGTAGAAGACATTTATTCACCTCATTTTTATTAATGATTTAATCGGTTCGAATGTTTTCCTATGATGGATAGTAGGACCGTACTGATAGATCATGTCTACATGTTGTTTCGTACCATACCCGGCGTGCTTGTTAAATAAATACTGCGGGTATTCTTCATGTAATTGATCCATATAGTCATCACGTGCGGTTTTCGCTAGTATAGATGCTGCTGCAATTGCCAAACTTTTAGCATCCCCTTTTATAATAGAGTGCGTTTCTATCACAATCGGAAGTTTCATCGCATCAACCAAAACTACTGATGGACGTTCCTTTAAATTTAAGACCGCTTCTGTCATAGACTGTTTTGTTGCTTCGTAGATATTAAGTTCATCTATTTTTTCTACAGATTGAAAATGAATAAAATAGCTGATTGCATTATTTTTTATTTTAATCGCTAGTTCTTGCCGTTTCTTCTTTGATATTTGTTTGGAGTCATTTAAACCGATAAGTTCATCTGTATTGTCATTTAAGATGACTGCTGCTGTAACTACTGGTCCAGCAAGTGGACCGCGTCCTGCTTCATCTACACCAGCCACTAAGTCTGTCTTGTGTCGGCAAAAGCTTGCATCAAACAAACACTTTTCTTCATGTGCAAGTATTTCTTTTTCAAGTTGAGATTGCTTGTTCTTCCAAGTATTTAATAACTTGATTGCACCAATTCTACTATCCGTCTCCAATTCATTCATCCACGACTGCCAAGTAATCGTACTTTCTAACTTTCCTTTTATTTCTTTCAAGCTTAACATTTGGTTCACATCAACTTTCTAAGTATTAGTATATGTATCGGTATATTTATGGAAAAATCGAGAAAACCCTTTTCACCAAATGGCAAAAAGGGTAAATTTTTTTGTTTTATTCAGTTACATTATCAAAAGTTAAGCGACCTAAATGAAGATTTCGAATATCTCGTACGATTAGTTCGGCTACTTGATCGTAGTCAATCTCTCCACCGCCAGCAAAACATCTTCTTAACTTTCCAATATGATCGAAAGTTTCCACTAAGTCTTCACTAACTTCTGTCAATTGATATCTATCTTCCATGCGCTTTGGATAATGTTCTTGCAAAAATCGAAGTCCGTACACTGCTAAATCTTCCATATTGATCAGCGCATCTTTTATAGCTCCAGTTAATGCAAGCTTATAGCCAACTTGTTGGTCTTCGAATTTAGGCCAAAGAATACCAGGAGTATCCAGTAATTCGATTTCCCTTTCGACTTTTATCCATTGCTGCCTCTTAGTAAGGCCAGGTGTATTACCAGTTTTTGCAATGTTCTTTTTAGCAAATCGATTAATCAGTGTGGATTTTCCGACGTTCGGAATACCAACAATCATCGCTCGAATTGCTCGAGGTTTTATACCTCTTTCTTTCATCCGATCCCATTTGGGCTTTAAAAGCTCTTTAGCGGCTTTAAAGACAGCTTGTAGACCTTTTCCTTCTAAAGAGTTTATCGTCACTGTAGGAAGCCCTTTTGAGTCAAAATAGGCTATCCATTTTTTTGTTTCCATTTCATCTGCCATGTCCATCTTATTTAATATAAGTAATCTCGTTTTTTGATGTACGACTTGATCGATCATCGGATTTCTAGAAGATAACGGCAAACGTGCATCTACTAATTCAAAAATGATATCCACCAGTTTTAAATTCTCTGTAACTTCTCTTCTTGCTTTGGCCATATGACCCGGAAACCATTGTATGGTCATGTTATATCTCCTCCTTTAAAGGATGAGAAAGTATTTACTCTTCTACTTTCTAACTTTCAATTATTCCAATAATTTTCGTTTTTACTATTTCACAAAGCCAATTTCATCAAATGGCCAGAAGACGAGATTTGTATTTCCAATTATCTCATCAATTGCAACCAAACCAATAAGTCGACTATCTTTACTGTATCTTCGGTTATCTCCCATTACAAAAATATAACCTTCTGGAATTTTATCCACTTGGGCAGCTGTCTCTGCTAACGTGAAGTCATCTGTTAAAGACCCCTCCGTAATTTCACTTTTGTACTGATCTAAATATGGTTCTGGAATTGCTTTGCCGTTAATGTATAGCTGATCATTTTTATATTCAACACGATCTCCAGGAAGTCCAATTACACGTTTAATGTAATTTTTTTGCTCTGGAGCATGAAATACAACTATATCAAAACGATGTGGTTCACCAACCATATAACCAATTTTATTGACAACCATTCGGTCACCATTTTTTAAAGTCGGCATCATTGATTCACCGTCTACTACTATTGGTGTAAATAAAAAGAAACGAATAATCGCGGCGATACCAAAGGCAATTAACAGGGCTTTGGACCACTCCCATAATTCGTTCTTTTCTTTCTTCACTCGTTCCATCAACTTGCCCCCTTTATATGCTCCCTTTATTGTACAAGGAAAATCTATTTCAAGCAAAAAGAAAAGAAAGAATTTTATTTTTAGTAATGATTTCCGAACGTTTTTGTGACATATCTAAATGATAGACACTTATTAAAGAGATATCAGCAGCCGAAAAAATATAATTTCACCTTTTGCTATTTTATAAAAGGAAAAAAGTATATTAGAGAAACCAATTTTATCGTGAAAGCAACCATTTCTCTATATAACGAGTTAACTTTATGTGAGACGAAGCGTAAAAAGAAGTCTTGCAACGAAAATGAGTATGAGTATGAACTGATTTTCTTTTGCTTTTATGAAAAAATGTTGTAGCAAAAGTGGGTTCACTTTTGCTACAACATTTACTTTTTTTACTATTAGCGACGTTCTTTAATACGAGCCGCTTTACCGCGTAGATCGCGTAAGTAGTACAATTTAGCACGACGAACTTTACCACGACGAATAATTTCTAAGTTTGCAATTTTCGGTGTGTGTACAGGGAATGTACGTTCAACACCAACGCCGGAAGAGATTTTACGAACTGTAAAAGTTTCGCTAATTCCGCCACCACGACGTTTAATAACAACACCTTCGTACATTTGGATACGTTCACGAGTTCCCTCTACTACCTTAACGTGTACACGAACTGTGTCACCTGGGCGGAAAGTAGGAAGATCTGAGCGTAATTGTTCTTTTGTGATTTCTGAAATAATGTTTTGCATCATTTTCTCTCCTTGTATAGAATGTTCTTACACCCATTAACTGTTGCAGCGGAACACCCAAAATGCGCACTTCACATAGAAGTACATAATAGAATATAACATAACAGATCTCTTGTTGCAATAATTTAATCGTTATTTCTGTTACGCTTTTAACATGCGAAGGACTTGTTTATCTCCTTCATTCAATTCAGCTGTTGCTAATAACTCGGGCCTTCTATCCGATGTACGTTTTAGAGACTGTTCTCTTCTCCATTTTTCAATCTCCGCATGATTTCCCGATAATAATACATCAGGTACTTTGTATCCTCGATACTCTACTGGACGTGTGTAATGCGGATGCTCAAGAAGGCCGGTTGAAAAAGAATCTTTTTCATGTGACTCCGCATTCCCTAAAACATTTGGCAATAGCCTAACGACACTGTCTACGATAGTCATTGCGGCAAGCTCTCCTCCAGTAAGCACAAAATCTCCCAAGGAAATTTCATCTGTTATAAGATGCTCTCGGATGCGTTCATCATAACCTTCATAATGTCCGCAAATGAAAATAAGCTCTTCCTCTCGAGAAAGTTCTTCCGCTTTTTGTTGGGAGAAGCGCTCTCCTTGAGGACAAAGTAATATAATGCGTCTCTTTTGCTCCTTATTTGAAGTGAGAGACTCAACTGCATTAAAGATGGGTTCTGGCTTTAATACCATTCCAGCACCGCCACCATATGGATAATCATCGACCTGGTGATGTTTGTTTCCAGAAAAATCTCGGAAATTCACTACGTTTAGTACCACTTCATTCTTTTCCTGTGCTTTTTTCAAAATGGATGTATTAAAAACACCTGCAAACATTTCTGGAAAAAGCGAAAGAATATGAATGTTCATCATGATAATAAACCGTCTAACACTTCAATAATGATCTTTTTATTATCAATATCTACCGTTTTTACTACATCCTCAATATAAGGAATATAATGCGTCTTCCCTTTTGTCGGTTGAACAGTCCACACATCATTGGCACCTGTTTGAATAATTTCTGTAATAGTTCCAATTATTTCACCTTCCGTTGATTCAACGGAACAGCCAATAATTTCATGATAATAGAATTCGTTATCTTCTAAATCAGAAAGATATTTTTCCGATACTTTTAATACCGCACCTCTTAAAGGTTCAACATCCTTTAACAATGTATATCCTTCAAAAGTTAACAAATCAAAGTTTTTATGTTTTCTATGACTAGCCACTTTCACAATAATCGGTTTTGATCCATCTGCTTTATAAAGCCCAAGTTCACTTCCTACTTCATAGCGTTCATCAGGAAAGTCTGTGGTAGATATAACACGAATTTCTCCCCAAATACCATGTGTATTTACGATTTTACCAACGTTAAACCATTCCATAAAAATACCTCCTATCAAAAAAGGAAGAACAAATTGTTCTCCCTTTTTGTACATTAATCTAGAATGTCGACATATGTTTTTTTCTTCTGGTGACTGCCTGCCGCTGAGTAAACAATAGTACGAATCGCTTTCGCTACTCGCCCTTGTTTGCCAATTACTTTCCCCATATCTTCAGGATGAACAGATAGCTTATAAACTATACGGTTTACGCTTTCTTCTTTTTCAATCTGAACCTTATCTGGATAATCAACTAATGGTTTTACGATTGCTTCGATCAGCTGCTTCACATTGTCCCCTCCGATTATTTGCCGAGTTTTGCGTTATGGAATTTTTCCATAATTCCTTGTTCTGAGAACAAGTTACGTACTGTATCAGATGGTTTCGCACCGTCTTGAAGCCATTTTAACGCTAATTCCTCGTTAATTTTAACTTCAGCTGGTTTAGTAAGTGGATTATAAGTACCTACTGTTTCAATTTGACGACCATCACGTGGAGCGCGAGAGTCTGCTACTACAATACGATAGAAAGGAGATTTTTTTGCTCCCATACGTTTTAAACGAATTTTAACTGCCATTTTTATTGCACCTCCGAATAGTTTCACACAAGATAGTATATTATCAAGCTTTTATTTGTTTGTAAAGTGTTTTTTCTTAACACCCCATTTTTTTATGGGGAATTTATTTAAAAAGCGAGTCTAAACCAGGCATTTTCATCTTTTTCTTCCCTTTAGACTGCATGTTTGTCATTTGTTTCATCATTTTTTTCATATCTTCGAATTGCTTTAATAATCTGTTGATATCTTGTATCGTCGTTCCAGATCCTTTTGCAATCCGCTTTTTTCTTGGTCCATTAATAATTTCAGGTGTTGTTTTTTCTTGCGTTGTCATGGAATAAATAATCGCTTCTACGCGATCCATTTGTTTTTCATCGACTTTCGCATTTTCCAAACCTTTAATTTTACCTGCTCCTGGAAGCATTTTTAAAATTTCATCCAATGGTCCCATTTTTTTAACTTGACTAATTTGCTCTAAAAAGTCATCAAATGTAAAAGATTGCGTACGGAATTTTTCTTCTAGTTCCTTCGCTTTCTCTTCATCAACATTCGCTTGTGCTTTCTCTATAAGCGACATCATATCTCCCATACCTAAAATACGAGAAGCCATTCGTTCTGGATGGAAGGGTTCTAAAGCATCCATTTTTTCTCCCATACCAACAAACTTAATAGGCTTTTGCGTAACTGAACGGATTGATAGAGCTGCCCCACCTCGGGTATCTCCATCAAGCTTTGTTAATACGACACCTGTAATGCCAATTGTCTCATTAAAATTATTCGCTACATTGACCGCATCTTGACCTGTCATTGCATCCACGACTAAAAATACTTCATCCGGTTCTTTGATCGCACGAATATCTTTTAACTCCTGCATAAGTATTTCGTCAATATGAAGACGTCCCGCCGTATCAATGATGACGACATCATTATGCTCTTCTTTTGCATGCTCTATTGCTTGTTTTACAATTTCTACAGGTGAAATATCAGTTCCTAAAGAAAATACAGGTAAAGACAACTGCTTACCTAACGTTTCAAGCTGTTGCACAGCTGCTGGACGATAAATATCTGCAGCTACAAGAAGTGGCTTTTTGTTATACTTTTTTCGCAGTAAACTTGCTAATTTACCTGTGGTAGTCGTTTTACCTGCACCTTGTAACCCGACCATCATAATAACAGTTGGTGGTCTTGTTGAAAAAGAGATTTGACTTTGCTCTCCACCCATCAACTTCGTCAGCTCATCTTTTACGATTTTAATGACTTGTTGACCAGGTGTTAAACTCTTCATCACGTCTTGCCCAACGGCACGTTCTGAAACATTTTTGACGAACTCTTTTACTACTTTCAAGTTTACGTCTGCTTCTAAAAGTGCATACCGAACGTCTCTCATCATTTCTTTTACGTCGGCCTCAGAAATTTTTCCTTTTCCTTTAATTTTCTGAAGCGTCCCTTGAAGTCGTTCAGCTAATCCTTCAAATGCCATGCATGCCGCCTCCTAATCCCATTCTTTTAATTGAATAATGAGTTGAATCAGTGTGTTTTCAGATGATTGATCCTTTGCTACTAGCAGCAGCTGTTCGATTGTTTCTTGACGATTTTGAAACTTTGAAAAAAGACTAAGTTTTTCCTCGTACTCTTCTAACATTGCTTCTGTGCGGCGAATATTATCATAAACTGCTTGTCTCGAAATATCATATTCTTCCGCTATTTCTCCAAGTGATAAATCATCTAAATAGTAAAGCTGCATATAGCTTCTTTGTTTGTCTGTTAATAAAGCTTGGTAAAAATCGAAGAGAAAATTCATACGAGTTGTTTTTTCAATCATTCCCATCTCTCCTTACCAAATCAATTACTCCTCGGCGTAATTGCGTCCAGATTTTGAATTGTGCACACAATTGAACCCTTTCAAAATCTGTGACATCCGCCGGAGGCTATATAATTCACTGTGTATTTGGACGACCAGTGAATTATATTTGTCATCCTCTAGTTTATTAACAGATTGTTCTTCTGTCAAGTAAAATTACTTGTCTGATTCATTTTCACTTTCAAGTTCTAAACCTTCAGCAAAAAGACCGTATACATATTTCTCTGAATCAAAAGGCTGTAAATCGTCCATTTGCTCGCCTAATCCAACAAATTTAACAGGGATATGAAGCTTTGTGCGAATTGCAAGTACGATACCACCTTTTGCAGTGCCGTCTAGCTTCGTTAACACAATCCCCGTTACATTTGTTGCTTCCTTGAACGTCTGTGCTTGCACAAGCGCATTTTGACCAGTGGTAGCATCTAGCGCAAGCAAAACTTCGTGCGGAGCATTCGGAATTTCCCTTGAAATAACACGATGAATTTTTTCTAGCTCATTCATTAAATTCACTTTGTTTTGAAGACGCCCGGCAGTGTCACATATTAACACATCTGCATTTCGCGTTTTTGCTGCTCTTATAGCGTCATACATAACTGCGGCAGGGTCAGAACCTTCCGCTTGTTTAATCACTTCTACACCTACTCTGTCGCCCCAAACTTGAAGTTGCTCGATGGCACCTGCACGGAATGTATCTCCTGCAGCAAGCATTACTTTTTTACCTTCACTTTTTAGACGGTGGGCAAGTTTTCCAATAGTCGTTGTTTTCCCTACTCCATTTACTCCGACAAATAAAATAACAGATAATCCCTCATTCTCCAGTTGAAGTTCCGTTACATTGTCTTCACCAGCTTCATAAATTTCCACTAGTTTTTCTGAAATAACAGATTGAATACTTGCCGTATCTTTTATGTTTTTTCGTTGTACTTCAAAACGTAATGATTCCATTAACTCGGACACCGTTTCAAAGCCAACATCCGCTTGTAGTAATATTTCTTCTAATTCTTCGAAAAAATCTTCATCTACTTTTCGATACTTAGCAACAAGATCATTTACTTTGGAAGTAAATTGGTTTCTGGTCTTAGCTAAACCTTCTTTGAACTTATTCGTAATCGAAACTGTTTCTTCAATTTCTTCCTTCGTTCCAAGCATTTTTTCTTTAAATTTCTTAAAAAAACTCATATCTAGGCTCCTTTAATCCACTTTATGTTACCAATTCCTCTTCCAATTTAACAGAAACTAATTTAGAAATACCGGATTCTTGCATAGTTATACCATATAAGACATCCGCACCTTCCATCGTTCCTTTACGATGCGTGATCACGATAAATTGCGTATCATGGCTGAATTTCTTTAAATAATTACTATAACGAGTAACATTTGCTTCATCTAACGCCGCTTCCACTTCATCCAGAATACAAAATGGTACTGGACGTGTATGAAGTATAGCGAACAATAATGCAATAGCAGTTAATGCACGCTCTCCACCGGATAAAAGTGTTAGGTTTTGCAGTTTTTTCCCTGGAGGTTGTGCGATAATATCAATCCCTGTTTCAAGTAATGAAGACGGATCCGTTAATATCAAATCTGCTTGGCCACCACCAAATAGTTCCCGAAAAACTACTTTAAAATGCCGCTGAATGTCATTAAAAGTACTTTCGAAGCGGATTATCATTTCTTCATCCATTTCTTTAATCACTTCATGTAATGTCTCTTGGGCAGAAAGTAAATCTTCGCGTTGTTCTGTTAGGAATGAATGGCGCTCACTCACTTGTTCAAATTCTTGAATAGCTCCCAGATTAATCGGACCAAGTTCTTCAATCGAGCGTTTTAATAAAGTGACTTTTTTACGAGCTAGATGTTCTTCCATTTCAAAAGAAAAATCACGCTCCGCTTCCTCTAAAGTCAACTCATAAGTTTCTTCTAAGTGATTTTGTAAAGTATTTATCTCCACTTCTAATTTACTTAGTTTAATTTCAAAAGAACGTTCTTCATTGGTTAGTAATCCCGCTTGTTGTTGAAGGTGTTTGAGAGAACTTTCAGAGCGACTAATATTTTGAACAAGTTCTATTCTGCCCATTTTTCCACCTTGTATTTGCTCGATTAACCGGTCTTTTGTCATTTTATGCTGCGCAATTAGATTCGTTAATTCTTCGGCTGAAGGACCTGCTTGATCGTCATTCTCATACCATGCAATTTCTTTTTGTAATGTGTCTATTTTTTGTGTGCTCGATTGGACCGAATTCACAAATTGCGTTTTTTCTCTTTCTTGCTGTGTGACTTGTTCATTTACTACTGCAATCTGAGATAATAACATACCTAGCTCATTTTGAAATTTGTCTTTTTCTTCGATTGATTGCAATTTCAAATGTTGTAGGTCGTCAATCGTCCCTTGAATAGTAGCCAACGCTTCTTTTATCTCTGCGTCTCTTGAAGTCGTTTTTTCTTTTTTACGAACTAAGTTAGATTGAAGATTCACTTTTTCTGTCTTTTCTTCATCGTACTCAAGTAACTGGCTTGTAAGCCTAGAAATAATCGCAGCACATTCTCTCGTTTCAGAAAGTAGTGTAAGTTCTTGAGCTCTTAAATTCTCTCCAGCAAGTCGAGTTTCTTCTAATTCCACTCTTAACATCTGTACTTCTTGTTTTTTTGCAGAAACGGATTTTTCTGCTTGTAATACAGATTTTTCTAATTCTATTAATTTATCATTTAGCTGTTCCAATTCTACTTTACGTGTAAATAAAGAAGATTGCTGCTTAACAGAACCACCCGTTAAAGAACCACCTGCATTCACTACATCTCCATCTAACGTGACAAATCGGTATTTGTATTGCAAGCGAGATGCCATTTCATTTGCACCTTTTAAATCTTTTGCAACAATAACATTACCAAGTAGATTTTCTACAATAATTTGATACCCATCATTGTAATTTACTAGTTTATCTGCTGTATTAACAAAAGATGGATGCTGTTTAATCATCGATAATGTTTGCTCATTTAATTTACGAGATTTCATCACTTGAAGGGGAAGGAATGTTGCTCTTCCTACTCTTTTCTTTTTCAGCCAATCAATTGCCACACGTGCGTCTTGACTAGTATCTGTAATAATATGTTGGGACTGTTGACCGATAGATGTATCAATAGCGCTCATATACGTATGAGGAATTTGGATCAACTCTGCTACTGCACCATGAATTCCATTCAACTCTTTTTTATCACGTGCGATTAATACTTCTTTTACTCCTTGGAAGAATCCAGAAAACTCAGATTCTAATTCTTCTAAAGAGTCTTTTCTTGCTTGCATTTGATGTTTCATTTGATATGCTTTTTGCAGCATCGTTTGTTGCTCTTCAAACCCACGTTCAAGCTGTTCAGCTACTTCACGTTTTGTTTTGAAATTGAGCAGTTTTTCTGCTAACTCTTTCTGACAAGAAGAAAGAGAAAGGTCTAGTTCATTTTTGCGATTTGTCAGTTTCTCTAATTCTTCTTTTATTTCACGATAATCTTCCATCATTTTTTCAGCAGAGATGAGTTCAAACTGAAGTTGCTGTTCCATATGTTTCATTTCATTTTTCATGGTCGCTTCTTCGTTTAATAAATCAATATAAGTACTTTTTAATTCTTCTATCTCTTCTTCTAACTCAGAAGCAGATTTACTTAAAACTGTTTCAATTTGTAGTTTTTTTAAACGAAGTTCTTTTAGTAGAACTTGCTTTTCTGACTTAGATACATTATTTTCTTTCAGTTGAAATTCCAGTACTTCCAGCTTTTCTTGCTCTTCAACCAGCGCTCTTCTTAACTGAGAAATTTGTTGACTAGCATTTTGCTTTTTCTCTGCAAGTAAAAGCTTTCTGCCCTCTAAACGCTCTAATTCGGAACTTGCTTCTACTAGTTCACTTTGCCCAACATCCAATTTTTCGTCAATATTAGACATTACTTTTCTATCTGTTTGAATGCTTGCTTCTATATCATTTATTTGTAATAGAAGCGCTTGTTTCGTTTCTTCAAGTGCTCGGAGTTTTGTATGTAGTTCTGCGCTTTCTCGAACAAATAAGTTTAAATCATGTGAGATAACTGCAATTTCAATACCCTTTAATTCATCAGACATTTTCAAATAGTCTGATGCAAGCGAGGATTGTATTTGAAGAGGTTCCATCCGACTATCTAATTCATGTAAAATATCCAATACTCGATTTAAATTGTCATCTGTCTCAATAAGTTTGAATTCTGCTTTCTTCTTACGTTGTTTATATTTAAGCACTCCTGCTGTTTCTTCAAATATAGTTCTTCTATCTTCAGGTCGGCTATTTAAAATTTCATCTACTCGCCCCTGAGAAATGATCGAAAAAGCTTCTTTTCCAAGACCAGAATCCATAAATAAATCTGTGATGTCTTTCAATCTGCATGTTTGCTTGTTTAATAGATATTCACTATCTCCAGAACGAAATACTCTTCTAGTTACACTAATTTCTGCGAAATCGAGTGCTACTCGATGATCCGTGTTGTCCAATATTAAGGTGACTTCTGCAAAATTTAATGCTTTTCTTGAATCGCTTCCTGCAAAAATAACATCTTCCATTTTTGCACCTCGAAGGGATTTAGCGGATTGCTCCCCTAACACCCATCGAATTGCATCTGTTACATTACTTTTCCCACTACCATTGGGACCCACTACCGCAGTTACTCCCGGAACAAAATCTATTCCAATTCGGTCAGCAAATGATTTAAATCCTATTATCTCTAATCGTTTAAGGAACAAATTTATTCCTCCCGTTCATGATCCTTTAATGCAAGAATCGCAAGTCTTGCTGCTTGTTGTTCTGCTTCTTTTTTCGATCGCCCTTTACCAATTCCAAGCTCTCTTGTGTTTAACATAACGCGAGAAATAAAGGTACGGTTATGCGCTGGCCCTTTTTCCTCGACAATTTCATAGCTTATCATGCCATTATTTTGTTGCTGAATAACTTCTTGTAGTTGACTTTTATAATCCATCACATGCGAAAAAGCACCGAGTTCGATTTTAGGGAATACAATCTTATTTAAAAATACAACGACTGTTTCTAATCCCTGATCTAAGTATAATGCACCGATAAATGCTTCAAAAACGTCCGCTAGTAAAGCTGGTCGTTCACGTCCACCTGTCAATTCTTCTCCTTTTCCAAGCAATACATATTTTCCAAAGTTTAGTTCGTTGGCAAATATCACAAGTGATGGCTCACAAACAATTGCCGCCCGGAGTTTTGTAAGCTCCCCTTCGCTCATCCCTGTGTATTGTTGAAATAAATATTGAGAAACAGACAATTCTAAAACGGCGTCACCTAGAAATTCAAGCCGTTCATTATCGGTAAAAAATTTCCGTCGATGCTCATTCACATAAGATGAATGGGTAAAGGCTTGATACAATAATGTTGGGTTATCAAATTGAACTTCAAAATGTTGTTGAAACTGTACAAATTGTTCTTTTACGCTTTCAGGGAAAACTGTTTTTTTCGGATGAATATTTTTACGATTAACTTTCATGAATAATCTGCCTTCCTAACTTAACATGTATGCTCTCTAGTTTACCTGTTTATAAGGCATTGTGCAAAAAGAAATAGAGACGTTCTATCCTTATTCGCAAGGAATAAGTAGAACGTCTCCTCAGCTAAATAGATTAGCCTTGTTTGCTTTCAATATAGCTAACTGCACTACCTACAGTTGAAATGTTTTCAGCATCTTCATCTGAAATTTCCATATCGAACTCATCTTCAAGTTCCATTACTAATTCTACTACATCAAGAGAGTCAGCACCTAAATCATCACGGAAAGACGCTTCTAATTTTACTTCGCTTTCATCGACACCTAGACGATCTACCACTACTTTTTTTACGCGTTCTAAAACTGTTGACACATTTGTCACCTCCCCTCAATGATTATACAAAAAACTTCTCTTTAATGAAAGGCAAAACTTACATATACATGCCGCCATTTACATGCATTGTTTGACCCGTAATATAGTTCGCATCATCGGAAGCTAAAAATGCTACTGCTTTTGCAATATCCTCTGGATTTCCAAACTTAGCAAGAGGAATCTGATTTAACATTTGTGTTTTCACTTCTTCCGAAAGTGCATCTGTCATATCTGTTGTAATAAAACCCGGAGCAACAGAATTGACCGTAATATTACGACTCGCTAACTCTAGTGCAGTCGACTTGGTTAAACCAATTACTCCAGCTTTTGCTGCTACATAGTTTGCTTGTCCTGGATTACCTGAAACACCAACGATTGAAGTGATATTAATAATACGACCATGACGCTGCTTCATCATCTGACGAGTAACAGCTTTTGTACAAAGGAACACACCTTTAAGGTTTGTATTAAGCACGTCGTCCCACTCTTGTTCTTTCATACGCATAAGAAGATTATCCCTTGTAATACCAGCGTTATTTACAAGAATATCAATAGTGCCAAAGTTTTCCATCGTTTCACTTATAAGCTTTTGCACGTCTTCCGCATGATCCACGTTCGCTTGAACTGCGAATGCTTCTCCACCAAGAGATTTAATTTCCTCAACGACAGCTTCTGCTTTTTCTTTACTCCCACTATAGTTCACCGCAACTTTCGCGCCTTCTTTAGCCAAATAAAGTGCAATATCTTTCCCTATTCCACGCGAAGCACCTGTTACGATTGCTGATTTACCTTCTAATTTACCCATGCTTAACACCTCCTAAATCAGTCATTACTTGTTGCAACGATTCCTCATCAAACACGCAATAAGTAGTAACAGAACGATCGATTTTTTTTACTAATCCACTAAGGACTTTGCCAGGACCACATTCGATAAATACAGTGACGCCAAGTTTAATCATTTCCTGCACTGATTCTTCCCATCGGACCGGGGAATACAGTTGCTCGACCAATAAATTCTTCATATTCGAAGCTTCTGTTACAGGAAGTGCCGTTACATTTGAAATGACCGGCGTTTTTGTATCTTGTAACGCAATAGCTGAAATAGCAGTGTCTAATTTATGCGCAGCAGGTCGCATTAATTCGGAATGGAATGGCCCACTCACTACTAATGGTATTGCTCTTTTCGCTCCTGCTTCTTTCGCTTTAGCAGATGCTAATTCCACTCCGGTAGCTGTTCCAGAAATAACAATTTGACCTGGACAATTCAAATTGGCTACTTGCACTGTTTCTCCACCTTCGGAAACTTCCTTTGTCACTTCAACTAAGGTATCTTTAGCTAAGCCTAAAATTGCTGCCATTGCCCCTTCACCTGCCGGAACGGCTTCATTCATATATAAACCTCTTTGATGAACCAATAAAACTGCATCTTCAAAACTTAAGACATTAGAAGCTACTAACGCCGAATACTCACCTAAGCTATGACCGGCAGTAAATTCAGGTGATATACCCGCATCCAACAGTTTTTTGGCAATCATTGTACTTGTTGTCAGTAAAGCAGGTTGTGCGTGATACGTTTTCGTCAATTCCTCCGCAGGTCCTTCTAGCATAATGTTTGAGAGAGAAAATCCTAATACCTCGTCCGCTTTCTCGTAGTATTTTTTGCTTTCACGATCAGTTGCGATGAATTGTTGCCCCATACCAACTGATTGTGAGCCTTGTCCTGGGAAAATAAATGCAATTTTAGTCATTTGATAATTCCTTTCGTAAAGTACTTTGAATAATTCCACAAACATCATATTCTACCATTGTTCGTGCTTGTCGAATAGCGTGAAAAATAGCATTCGCATCGGAAGAACCATGCGCTTTAATAACAGGAGCTTTTAGTCCAAATAATCCTGCTCCACCATACTCTGAGTAGTCTAATTTAGTTTTCAATCCCCGAAGTTCGTCTTTTACTAAAAGAGCGGAAATTTTGGTTTTCATGGAAGTATTGAAAGCCTCTTTTAACAACGTGAAAATTCCAGATGCAGTACCTTCAATCGATTTCAATACCATATTTCCTGTAAATCCATCCGTTACGACAACATCGGCAACACCTGTCAACAAATCTCGCGACTCCACGTTCCCAACAAAATTAATCGGTGCTTTTTTTAATAAAGAAAATGCTTCTTTCGTAAGTTCATTTCCTTTTGTATCTTCTGTTCCAATGTTTAACAATCCAACTCGTGGTTTTTTTATACCACGTACCTTTTCGGCATAGATACTTCCCATTATAGCGAATTGATAGAGATGCTCTGGTTTAGCATCCGAATTCGCTCCCATATCAAGCATCACAAAGCCTTGGCCATCAATAGTAGGCATAGTAGAAGCAAGTGCTGGTCGATCCACTTGGTCAATTCGCCCTACAACAAATAAACCTGCTGCCATTAAAGCACCTGTATTTCCAGCAGAAACACAAGCATCCACTTCTCCAATTTTCACAACTTCCGCCATTTTGACCATGGAAGAGTTTTTCTTTTTTCGGACCGCTCGAACTGGTTCATCTGTTCCTTCAATAACTTCGTCTGTATGTATCACTTGTAATCGATCATGAGCAGTTACTAATTTAGATAGTTTTTTCTCATCTCCATATAATTGAATATGAAGATCATGAAATGCTTCTAATGCTTTATATACTCCTTTTACTATTTCATGCGGGGCGTTGTCTCCACCCATAGCATCAATTGAAATTTTCATATGTCATCACCTTATTTAAGACTTTGTCACTCTATACATGCTGAATTGACCAACAAAAACAGTGTCGTTTTCCACTTTACTTGTTACTTCAATGAGTGTTGTATTTTTTTTCATATCACTTGAAACTACGATTGCTTTTGCAATTACTCTGTCGCCCGCTTGAACGGGTTTAACAAATGTAATAGTAGATTTCCTTGTAAGTGCTAGCGCATCATTTATTACAGCAACCGCTAATGAATTTGCTTGTGCAAATAAATGATGTCCCCTTGCAATTCCGTTCCGAGCAAACACATAATCTTTTGTAATGTCTAACAAAGATATGGCTTGTTTATCTAAATCAATATCGATAATTTCACCAATAACTTCATCAATCGGAAGTGATTTCACTTCTTCCCCAAAACTATGGGTTGCGACAGATTTTATACGTTCACGTAATTCTGGAATAGAAAGCTCCATTCGATCAAGACGAATCGTCTGCACGCTCACTTTAAATGCAGCAGCTAAATGTTCATCTGTGATAAATGGTGTTTTATCTAACGTATCTAAAAGTAGTTTTTGTCTTTCTTTTTTTGTATATTTCATCCAATCACCACCATTTTAGCACTTGGTACTAATATCAGTATATAAATATTAAAAAAAGAATGCAAGAATTGATTCAAAATCATTCTTGCATTCTGGCTAATCAATTCGTTCTCCGTCTAATGCTTTTGAATTTATTAGTATTTTACGAAGACCTTCCATTTCTTCCGACTTCCAAAAATCATCGGAGTTTAATAGCCTTTCCGCATCTACTTTTGCCGTATTCAATGCACGATAATCATGGACAAGATCTGCCACTTTAAATTCAGGCAAACCACTTTGTTTTCGTCCAAAAAAGTCTCCAGGGCCTCGCAATTCTAAATCTTTCTCCGCCAAAACAAATCCGTCATTTGTTTCTGTCATCGACGTCATGCGTTCTTTTCCTTCTTCTGATTTAGGATCTGCTAGCAGAATACAATAAGACTGATGCTCTCCACGACCAACACGTCCTCTTAATTGGTGAAGTTGCGCAAGTCCAAAACGTTCTGCATCAAAAATAATCATAAAAGTAGCATTTGGTACATTCACTCCTACTTCTACAACGGTTGTGGAAACAAGTACTTTCACTTTCCCTTCAGAAAAGTCTCTCATCACTTGCTCTTTTTCATCCGGATGAAGTCGACCATGCATTAAACCTACTGAATAATCTACTCCTAAATCAGTAGACATCATATGGTAAACATCCACTGCATTTTGTACATCCAGTTTTTCGGACTCTTCAATTAGCGGACAAATAATATAGGCCTGTCTACCATTAGCTAATTCTTTTTTCAGGCGAACAATAATTTTATGAAGTTGTTCATGCTTCATCCAATGGGTATCAATTTTCTTTCGCCCAGCAGGCATTTCGTCAATAATTGATACATCCATTTCACCAAAAGCTGTAATCGCCAAAGTTCTTGGTATCGGAGTTGCCGTCATAAATAATACATCCGGGTTTTCTCCTTTTTCCTTTAACACTCGACGTTGTTCTACACCAAATCGATGCTGTTCATCCGTAATAACTATGCCCAGTTGTTTAAATGTTACATCCGGTTGTATCAATGCATGTGTTCCGATCAATAAATCAATATTTCCTGTTTCTAAATTTTCCAAAACTGCTCGACGTGCCTTCGCTTTTGTAGAACCTGTAAGTAGTGCGATTCGAACACCTATAGGAGATAACCATTCATCTAGTGAACTAGCATGTTGCTCCGCAAGAATTTCAGTTGGTGCCATAAGAGCCCCTTGGTAACCAGCTGTAATTGCTGCATACAAACAAATAGCTGCAACGATTGTTTTCCCTGAACCTACATCTCCCTGCAATAGACGATTCATTCGATGAGGTTCTTTCATATCTCGACAAATTTCATTGACAACTCTTTTTTGAGCATTTGTAAGTTCGTATGGCAAAGTTTCGATTAATTTCTTTAGTAAATCATTATGAAAGGCAACGCTATTTCCAGCATTTTGTTCCTTCCGCACTTTTTTAATGGCCTGCATCTTAAGCTGAAAAATGAGTAATTCCTCATATACAAAACGCCTTCTAGCATCTTTGGAATGATCCACATTTTGCGGAAAATGTATTCCTTCTAACGCTTCCGATATACTTGGTAATCGATACGGAACCCTAATTGAATCAGGTAATGGATCTATTAAATGCCCATCTACTTCATCTAAAGCTTGTCGCATAAACTTACGGAAAGTCTTTTGGTTAATAGAACCTTTCAAGGAATAAACCGGTTCAAAATCTTGTTGATCTGTTTTAGGTCCTGCGGAAAAAGTAGTGACATTAATAACTTGTCTACCTCTGTCCCATTTTCCCGTTACCGTAATAACCGAACCTGGAATAATTTTAGTTTTTAAATAAGCTTGATTGAAAAACACAGCTTTTATAAGATGTTGACCTGCAAGTAAGCGAACTTGCAATCTCGATTTACTTTTCCCTAAAAAAAGAAGAGAAGGTTCACTTTCGACCCTTCCTTCCACCGTTACTCGCTCATTATGTGCAGTTTCTGCTAAATTTTTTAATCGAAAGTCCTCATGTCGATATGGAAATGTCATAACTAAATCTTCTAAAGAGACAATTCCTAATTCATGTAATGCGTTAGCTATACTACTTCCCACTCCTTTTAAGGAAGTAACTAACTCATCTTTTTTAGTTTCCACTTCCTACTACCGCTCCACCAAAGATTTTAGCTTCTAACCATTTTCCAGTAGGAGTTGCGGCAAGCCCGCCTTGAGCTGTTTCTTTAAGTGCTGTCGGCATTGTTTGACCAATTTTATACATCGCATCAATTACTTCATCACAAGGAATCCGACTAGTTACACCCGCGAGTGCCATATCTGCAGCCACTAAAGAGTTCGAAGCACCCATTGCGTTTCGTTTCACACAAGGAACTTCTACAAGACCTGCGACAGGATCACAAACTAAACCCAGCATATTTTTAAGTGTAATTGCAAATGCTGTAGAGCTTTGTTCCGGAGTTCCGCCAGCCATTTCTACGATTGCAGCAGCAGCCATACCTGCCGCCGAGCCCACTTCCGCTTGACAGCCACCAGCTGCTCCAGAGATAGATGCATTGTTCGCAACTACAAAACCAAATGCTCCAGCATTAAACAAATATCGAATCATCTGTTCTCTCGTTGGATTCAATTTGTTTTTCACTGCAAATAATGTACCAGGCACTACTCCTGCTGAACCAGCAGTAGGAGTTGCACAAATTGTCCCCATCGCAGCATTTACTTCATTCGTTGCAACCGCTTTACTTACTGCATCTAGCATTAATTCACCCGATAACGTATTTCCTTTTTGCATATATGCTTGAAGAAGTACCGCATCTCCACCTGTTAAACCGGACTTCGAGTGAACACCTTTTAATCCCTTTTCCACCGCTTCTTCCATTACAGTCAAATTACGATCCATTTGTTCCATAATTTCTTCTCTTGAACGACCTGTTATTATAATTTCTTGTTCAATCATGATTTCTGAAATAAGTTTCTGCTCTTTATTCGCTAAATCAACTAATTCACGAACATTATGAAATAAAAATTCCATTCGTTTTCCCCCTTAGTCCGCTATTCTTGTTACTTGTGTAATATTAGGTAAAGCACCTATCTCTTCTAGTATATGTGTCTCTACATTTTGATCGACTTCGATAATCATTAATGCCATATTTCCTTTTTCTTTTCGAGAAACTTCCATATGACCAATATTTATATCGTATTTCGCTAAACAATTGGCAACGTTTGCAATACAACCCGATCGGTCTTCATGTACGACCAAAATCGCCGCTAGATTCCCCGAAAGTCTAAGTGGAAAACCATTTAACTCGGTAATTTCTATTTTTCCTCCACCAATTGATATACCAACCAAGGACATTTCTTGATGCCCATCGCCAATGACAATTCGGGCTGTATTAGGATGTTCAGTATGTGCTGTCTCTGGAATGAACTCAAAGGTAAGCCCTGCTTTTTCAGCATCTTCAAAAGCCGTTTTAATACGTTCGTCAAAAGTATCATAATCTAGCAATCCACCAATAATCGCAACATCTGTTCCATGACCTTTATATGTTTCTGCAAAAGATCCATATAAATGTATTTTAGCCCATGTAGGTTGTTTACCAAATAAATCTCTTGCTACTCTCCCGATTCGAGCCGCTCCAGCAGTATGCGAGGAGGATGGTCCGATCATAACTGGTCCAATTATGTCAAAAACAGATTTGAACTTCATTGCATAGACCCCCAATTTTATATTTTTCTTCTATTTTACACTGTATGCCCATATTAAACAAAACATTGATGAGATAACACTAATCAATCCAAGCATCTCACTATCACATAAGCGCATATGAATAGAGATGAAAGAATGAAATATTATTTAGGAAAACGCTAGAGTTCTTTAAGTGCATTTTGCCTTAACCGATTCCAGAGTTCTTTGGACTAAACATCAGCTACACTATTAACGAGGGAATTTTTGTGGATTGAGAAGTGACTGCGTCACTTCTCAATCCACTTTTTTCGGTAATCTTGTAGCGGATGTTTGTCCGTCGCCCTCTTGAAATAGGTAGAGACAAGTTGCAGAAGGTTTGGTTAATGAGAGAATAGATCCCTTCCTATTCTTTTAAAAGCGGACGAAGATACAATTTCGTCCGCTCAGCACTTCTTTATCCATGGATACTATCTATTTTTCTCTAGTCCTACCCACCCTCCAGCGAACCTTTGTCAGATAAACAAAATTTATATACTTTCATCAATTTCAATAAAAGCCACGAGAAAGTTCCCTCGTGGCTTCCGATTATTCCACAGATAAAATGTATGGGTATAATGGTTGTTTACCGTTATATAATTCAATTTCGGCATCTTCAAACTGTTCTTCTATAAAAGTTGCAAAATTCGAAGCTTCTTCTTTCGAAACATCTTGACCATAAATGATTGTCACAATTTCCGCATTCTCATCAATTAGCGATTGCGCAAGCTTGGTTGCTGCTTCTTCTCGAGATGGTGTAGAAAGAATAATTTTTCCTTCTGCAATTGCCATGAAATCATCTTTCTTAATTTCCACGCCATCAATCGAGGTATCGCGCACTGCAAAAGTCACTTGCCCCGTTTTTACATGTGCAAACGCTTCTGTCATATTCTTTTTGTTCTCTTCCACAGTAGACTGTGCATTGAATGCTAAAATCGCTGCCATTCCTTGAGGAAGTGTTTTAGTTGGCACAACCGCCGCTTCAATACCTAAAACTTCTGCCGCTTGCTCTGCAGCCATAATAATATTTTTATTATTAGGTAATATTAATACACGCTCCGCACCAACCGCTTCAATTGCTTTGACAATATCTTCAGTTGAGGGATTCATCGTTTGCCCACCTTCAATTACAGCAGATGCACCTAAGCTTTTCAGAAGTTCTGAAATACCTTCCCCCATCGCAACTGTAACAACCGCATAAGGATACACCTGAGCTTTTTGGATTGGAGCTATTTTCGTAAAGCCTTCTCCTACAATTTCAGTATGTTGCTGACGCATGTTTTCGATCTTGATTTTGATTAGATCTCCGTATTGTTGACCATATGTTAAAACTTCACCAGGTGTTTCGGAATGAATATGAATTTTTGCAATTTCATCATCCGAAATAACTAATAGGGAATCGCCATATGCACTTAAATCATTCCGAAAAGCTGTTTCATCAAATACTTTTTTACCTTCTTCGAATCGAACCATAAATTCCGTGCAAAATCCAAACTCAATTTCAGCAGTATCCATGAAGCCTTGAACATTTTTATGATGTTCAGCACTTACTAAATCATCCATAGACGAGCTTACTGTTTTTTCTGGTAATGCTTCGCCCTTTAAGCTAGCTAAAAATCCTTCATAAACAAATACTAATCCCTGTCCACCACTATCCACAACGCCAACTTCTTTTAGTACCGGCAATAGATCTGGTGTTCGATTTAAAGATGCCTTCGCCTCTTTTACAATTTTCTCCATTAGCAAACAAATATCTTCTTCCGTTTCACTCACTTCTACCGCTTTCTTAGCCGAATCTTTTGCAACTGTTAAGATTGTCCCTTCAACCGGCTTCATTACGGCTTTATACGCTGTTTCCACACCGTAATTTAATGCTTGAGCAAATTGTTTGGCATCTACAGTCGAAAGCTGCTCCACAGACTTTCCAAATCCTCGAAATAACTGAGATAAAATGACTCCAGAGTTACCTCTTGCCCCCATAAGTAAACCTTTCGATAAAGCTTGTGCTGTTTTACCAATATGTTCTACGGTGTGCGCAGCTATTTCTTTTGCACCAGAGGTCATTGATAAATTCATATTTGTACCCGTGTCTCCATCAGGAACTGGGAATACATTCAAAGCATCCACATAGTCCGCATTTTGAAATAGGTGATGAGCACCCATTTTGACCATATCTGCAAACTGTATACCATTAATTGATTTCATTGTTTTCTCTCCCTCATTTACACGCTTGCCACGCGAGCTCCTTGTACATATACATTAACGGATTTCACTGACATACTAAGAGATTTTTTTAGAGTGTATTTTACTTTCGATTGTACTTGATAAGCTATTTCAGAAATTTTTGTTCCGTAACTAACAATAATATACATATCAATATGTAAGTCTTCTTTTTCTTGCCTTACAATTACACCTCTTGTAAAATTTTCTTTTCTTAATATATCTGTTAAACCATCTCTTATTTGATGCTTTGAGGCCATACCAACTATCCCGTAACATTCCATAGCAGCTCCGCCGGCAATTTGTGCGATCGCATCTTGTGATATATCAATTTGACCGAATTCATTTTTCAATTCAATTGACATAACTAAACCTCCCAAGTCCTTTTTGACTATCCATAATTGTACTACACCCTTTATAATTATAAAAGAGAGCGTTTACACTAATACTATTTCATTTTATATTATATTATATGGGAAGATTGCTCATTAAGGAAACATTAATAGTATTGAAAGCAATTTTAGTGTGTAAAGGTTTTTTTCTTGATAAGCCTTGCACTTCATAAAAGTCTGTGGTAAATTATTAAAGTATGTGAAATAACGAACTGAAAAAAACTTTCAGCTTCTTTTTTAAAGGAGGAAATATAATGCCAAAAGTATGTGCAATCACAGGGCGTAAAGCTCGTTCTGGTAATGCTCGTTCTCACGCAATGAACGCTACTAAGCGTACATGGGGGGCAAACCTTCAAAAGGTCCGTATTCTTGTAAACGGTAAACCTAAACGTGTATGGGTTTCTGCTAGAGCTATGAAATCAGGAAAAGTTGAGCGCGTTTAATCGCACTCATAATTAATGCCAGGTTGACAATTGTCGACCTGGCATTTTTTTATTTTTGGAAAACTATTCATTCCAAGAAGGCTTCGAACACAAGATTACAGAAAAAAAGTGAATTAGGAAATGACTCGGTCACTTCCTAATTCACTTACATTTTCCGATAATAGAGTAAGTAATGTGGCGATCAAGGCAAGGACACGTTACGCTTAAAGGGTCCTTCTTTCTTGTGGATTACATTGGAAGTTATGCCCTTACTAACATTACTCTTTCTTTACTTCTTCTTTTCTAAACATGCGAATACAAACTCTCATAATACTACTAACTGATTTAGGTAATCTAAATGTGTAAACCTTCACACAATTCCTCCCTTTTAGTCGCTGCTTCTTATCATTAAACATATGCCAGCGGTAATAGAGATAGTACCATTTCGTCCACTTACTTGATTACTAGTAAATTTCGCATTACCTATCGAAATATTTTCTTCTGTTACTTCATATAAAAATCCTCGAAGTGAAATATCTTTTACTGTTTCTCCAAATGAGAAGAAGGAGATATATTTAAAGTAATTATCCTGCTCAATTTCATGCGTTCCAGGCAATAAAAAACGAATAATATTTTGCTTATTACGAATATAAAAAACAATCTCAGGGTATTCTCTTTGAAATCTTACCATATCATGCAAAACAGCTTCATAATGATCCAGTCTACCACCTGTTACTGCTGTTAAAATTACTGAATCTGGATTGTATGTTAAGGCTCTAAGTATAGCTAAATGTGTATCCGTCTCATCTTTCTCGGGGGGCATAATCGTCATTTTTTCAACAGACTTTCTGAGAAATTGATATTCCTCTTCTAGTAAAGAATCAAAATCACCGATGATTTCATTTGGCGTAATTCCATTTGTTAATAAATGAAGAGCTCCCCGATCTGCTCCGATAAATACAGTTTCTTCTTTTGAAAAAGGAAGCTGTCTAAAATCAACAACTTCCTCTACTGGTCCTCCTGAACAAACAATGACACTCTTCATTTTGTTGTAGCGCTAAGACCAGCGTCTTTTATTGCTTGCAAAGCTTTCCCCTTATCCGGAGCATTATAAATTGCGGAGCCTGCCACAAATATCGTAGCTCCAGCTTCTACACATGGAATGATCGTTTCTTCATTTATCCCGCCATCAATCTCGATTTCAATCGACAACTTTCTTTCCTTCACAATATCCGCCAATTGTTTTACTTTCGGTACAACGGAATGAATAAATTTCTGACCACCAAAACCTGGATTAACTGTCATAAATAGAACCATATCTATATCTTCTAACACATGTTGAATCGATTCAATTGGAGTATGTGGATTTAATACTACTCCTGGTTTAACTCCAAAAGAACGAATTAATTGGATAGTGCGATGAAGATGCGGACAAGCTTCTACATGAACAGTAATATAATCAGCTCCAGCTTTTGCAAATGCTTCGATGTATTGGTCTGCATTTTCGATCATTAAATGTACGTCTAATGGAAGTTTTGTTAATGGTCTTAATGCTTCTACTACAATCGGACCCATTGTAATATTCGGAACAAAATGGCCATCCATTACATCAATATGAATGAGTTCTGCGCCCGCCTTTTCCACTTCTACTACTTCTTCCCCAAGCTTTGCAAAATTCGCAGCTAAAATCGATGGAGCAATTTTTACCATGTTCAGTACCTCGGCTTTCTTTCCAGAATTTCATTAAAAAACTGTAAATAGTGTTTATAGCGATAATCTTTTATTTTTCCAGTCTCTATAGCTTCTTTTACAGCACATTTCGGCTCATTTACATGCATACATCCTCTATATTTGCATTCATCTTGTATCTCTACAAATTCAGGAAAACAACTGGAAAGCGCTTCTTTTTCCATTAAGTCAAATTCAAAAGAGCTAAAACCAGGTGTATCAGCAAGCAAACCACCACAAACCTCTATTAGTTCAACATGTCTAGTCGTATGCTTCCCTCGACCTAGCGCATCCGAAATAACACCCGTTTTTAAGTTTAATGTGGGTAGAATCGTATTTAGCAGCGTCGATTTCCCTACACCAGATTGTCCCGCAAGCACGGTTGTTTTCCCTTTCAATAAAGGAGTAATTTTATCATCAAATTGTGGATCGTCTTTAAAAGTCATGAAGACTTGATAACCAATTTGTTCATATTCTTTTATATATGTTTTAATGGTTTCCTCCATTTTTTCATCTAACAAATCACTTTTCGTTAAACAAATAATGGGTTCGATATGAAAAGACTCTAGCACGACTAAAAAACGGTCTAATAAGATCGTATTAAAATCTGGTTCTTTCACGGAAAACACTAATATGGCTTGATCGATATTGGCGATAGGTGGGCGAACGAGACTATTTTTTCGTTCATGAATAACCGTAATTGTACCGTCATTGTTCCCTTCTACTGTATAATCGACAAAGTCACCGACTAACGGCGATTCTCCCCTATTTCTAAATACACCGCGTCCGCGGCATTGGATTAATTGATCCTTATCATAAACATAATAAAATCCGCTCAATGCTTTTCTAATTTGTCCTGTCGGCATCCGATACCTCCCTAATCTATTTCATTAAAATCAATGGTTTCTTCTTTGAATACAGTTGAATCGATCATCACACGATAGGCAGCTTTTTGCCCTTCTGTAATTTCTAAATTTAATACTTTTTCTACTGGTTCCGTTAAGATAAATTCTTCCGTCGGCTCTGCCATTGTTCTTGTTTTATCTTGTATATAAATGCGAACAACATGTTTAACTTCAACTTCGCTAGCCTCTTCCTCAGCTGGTTCGTATGGAATAGTGATTGATTTTACAAACAGTTTTGTTCGAGCTGCTTTAGGTCCATCTGATAGAACAACTTCAATTGTACTTCCTGGCGCTAATTTGCTGTTTGGTAACGGTAATTGACTAATAACATTTCCTTTTGTGACTGTATCCGAGTTTTTTCTTTCAACTATTCTAATTTTAAAACCAGAAGATACTTCGTAATCACTTAGTGCTTTTTCATTGAAAAGCGTTAAATCTTTCACTGTTCGTAAATCTGGTCCTTTACTAACCGTAAATATTAAATCCGTTTCAGATGGAATGATTGAATCTCCTGCTTTTGGATTTTGATCTAAAATTGTACCAACAGACTCAGTCGAAAATACTGGTTCCGTTTCAATTGAGCGTAAGTCTTGATTTTGTAGTAATGATTTTACTTGATCAATATCTCTACCCCTGTAATCAGAAAGCTCAGAAGACTCTTTACCGGACGACACAACCAGGGCAATCTCCGTTCCTTTTTCGCGAAACTTTCCTGCCTCGGGGTTTGTTCGAATGACAAATCCTTCTTCAATATCTTCCGAATACTCCAGCGTTGGTTCACCAACCTTAAAACTTTCTGCTTCTAATTGTTCGATAGCCTGCTTTAATTCTAAATTTACTACATTTGGGACTTCCACTTTGTTTGGTTTTAAAAGTCCAGGAAATACAAGGAAAGTCAAAAGTACAATTGCTATAATTCCCGCAATAAGTCCACCTATCAACTTCCACTTTTTGTTTTTCTTCGGTACTTTCGTTTCTTTTGAAGCAGTCATTGTAGGTATTTTTTTCGTTTCCGATACTTCTGCAAAAGAAACTGGTTCTTTAATAACAGGTAGAATTTTTGTTGCATCATCATCCATAGCAACAACGAACTTTTCTTCTCCAAATCTTTCTGGAGATAATGCAGTTGCTAAATCTTCTTCCATTTCCTCTGCAGATCGATAGCGATTTTTCGGATCTTTTGCCGTTGCTTTTAACACGACATTCTCGAGGCTTTGAGGTATGGAAGGAATAATCGCTCTAATAGATGGAGTTTCCGTTTGTAAATGCTTCAATGCAATAGAGACCGCTGATTCTCCTGAAAAAGGAAGTTGTCCTGTCAATAGCTCAAATAGGACTATTCCCAATGCATAAATATCTGATCTGTTCGTTGCCATTCCACCCCGCGCTTGCTCAGGTGATAAATAATGGACAGTTCCAAGCACAGAGTTGGTTTGCGTATAGGATGTTGCACTTAATGCCATTGCAATCCCAAAATCAGTTACTTTTACTTTACCTTCTTCATCCAATAATATATTCTGTGGCTTAACATCGCGATGAATAATATGGTTGTTATGTGCATTGGCAATAGCAGATGTCAATTGCTTCATAATGGTAACTGATTTATTGGGAGAAATAGGCGCATCACTTTGTATGTATTGTTTTAACGTTTCCCCTTTCACATACTCCATTACAATATATTGAATGTCTTCGTCCTCACCTACATCATATATACTTACTATATTAGGGTGTGTAAGGCTAGTGGCAGATAATGCTTCACGCTGAAAACGGCGACGTAGCTCTTCTTCATTTGAAAAATCATAACGCAACACTTTAATCGCAACATCACGATCCAAAATCATGTCATGGGCCAAATAAACATTCGACATTCCACCGCCGCCAATCATCTCTAGCAACTTATATCTCCCGCTAATTCGTTTACCGATTAACATCCTCACACCTCCTCATCATTATTAGATAATAAAATTAACGATATATTATCTTCTCCACCAGTTAAATTTGCTTCGTCCACAAGCACAGTTCCTTTTTCTTGTATAGTCTGATCGGAATAAAGGATGGTGTGAATAAATGGTTCACTTAGTTTATTACTCAAACCATCTGTGCAAAATAGAAAGTAAGAGTTTGGTTGAAATTCTACTTCATAAAAATCAGGCTGAATAGAAATTTCCGTCCCTACTGCTTTCATGAGTACATTTTTCTTCGGATGTGTTTTTGCTTGTTCTTCCGTTATTTCTCCAGAATCAATTAAAACGTTTACAAAGGAATGGTCCCGTGTAATTTGCCTTATTCCGTTTGGAGATGCTTGATATACCCGGCTATCTCCAACATGGGCAATTATCCCTCTGTAACCTTCAAATAAACCAGCGATTAAAGTAGTGCCCATTCCTTCACAACCTGGTGTTATGGCAGAATGCTTCGCAATTGTCTGATTAATAGACTGGAATGTATAGGTTAACCAATCCTTCGCTTTCACAATGGAAGGATTATAGGCTGCAAAATATTTTTCAAACTCTGTTATTGCTATTTCGCTCGCAACATCGCCAGCTTTATGTCCACCCATTCCATCAGCAACAACAGCTAGAATCCGTCCGTCGGGTCGAACAAAGACATCTACCCGGTCCTCATTTACTATTCTTTTCATACCGACATCGGTTTTAACATCGAACTTCATTTATTCCTTCACCTCTTTTTAAATGGAAAGAAATCTCAACTTTTCTATACAGAACCTGTCTAGTCTCCTGTCACTAGCCGCTCGAGGGGGCCTTCTGCTTTTCTATAGACCGAAACAAAAAAACCATCGCTTCTTAAATCCTGTGGAAATAGTTGAAGCATTCCTTCTTGCTCTTGTTCTTTTATACTTTTAATAACGTCTGGAAATGGTTGAAGTTGCATATCAGGATGCGCTTCTAAAAATAATTTAGCCGTTCCTTCATTTTCATCTCGATCCACTGTACAAGTACTATAAACTAACAGACCATCTTGTTTAAGCAGTTTATATGCTTCATCCAATAAATTCAGTTGAATTGGTTTAAGTGATGCAAAATCTTTTTCATTTTTTGTGTATTTAATATCTGGTTTTCGCTTCATTACACCTAAACCACTGCATGGTGCATCCACTAAAATACGATCAAAACTTTGTTCCGGATAAACTTCCGTTGCTTTACGACCATCCATTTCTACCGTTTCGATAAAGCTAAAGCCTAGTCTTTCCGCATTTTCTTTCACTAGTTTTAGTTTATGCTGATGGATATCCATCGCTATGAGCTTTCCACTGTTTTTCATTTTTTCTGCAATATGTGTCGTTTTTCCTCCTGGAGCCGAACACATGTCAAGTACGGTCATTCCCGGTTCTACTTGAAGTGCATACGCAGGAATCATCGAACTTTCGTCTTGAATTGTCACAAAGCCTTTTTGAAATGCAGTCGTTTTAGCAGCTTGACCATTGAATAAATAAATACACTCAGGAATAACTTCGCTTTGGGCAACGACATATCCTTCTTGTGTCAATAAATGAAGTACTTGTTCCACCGTTCTTTTAAATAAATTGACACGAAGCGTAGTCACAGGGGGTTCGTTATTCTCTTTTAACATTATTGCAGTCTTTTCAAAACCATACGCTGAAACAAATCGCTTCACCATCCAAAGAGGATGACTTGTTTCAATAGAAAGCCTTTCTAACTCATCTTTAATTTCTTCAGTAGAACGAACACCTTCTCTTAAAATAGAACGAAGAATCCCGTTTACAGTACCGGAAATCCCTTTATGTCCTCTTCTTTTGGCAATATTAACCGCTTCATTCACAGCTGCGTGATCCGGAATTCGTGATAAGTAATGGATTTGATATAACGAAAGACGAAGTAATTGTAAAACCCAATCATCTAATTTTCCTTTGATAAATGGTTGTAAATAATAATCCAAAGTCATTTTGTATTGAATTGTGCCATACGTTAATTCAGTTAATAATGCACGGTCTTTATCTTCAATATTATATTTTTCAATCGTTTGATGTAATAATAAGTTGCTATAAGCTTGTTGCTTTTCAACGGCCATTAATATTGTAAGTGCTGCATCACGAACATTACCTGTCCAAATTTTTTCTGGTTTTTTTGTCATTCAAATGTATCTCCTATTCGCAATTTCGAACCTACGCCGCGCAAATAATCAACTGCGGACATTTTCTTTTTTCCAGCTGGTTGTAATTCATTTATTCGAATTGCTTCTTCAAAACCTGTTTGAATAACAAAATAATCCGATTCTATTTGCACAACAGTTCCTGGTTGTTCTTTTGTATTGACTTGAATTGTATCTGCTTTCCAAACTTTAACGGATTGTTCTTCTAACGTCGTATAAGCAACTGGCCATGGGTGCAACCCACGTATTTGGTTGTGGATATCTAGTGCGGATTTGTTCCAATCGATTCTTTCTTGCTCACGTGAAATATTTTTGGCATACGTCACTTGAGATTCATCTTGTATCACGCGGTTATTTGTTTTGGAAATAATGGAAGGTAACGTTTCTTTTAATAAATCGGAACCAACCGTACTTAATTTATCAAATAGAATTCCTGTATCATCTGAATGCTCGATAGAGATCTCACTTTGCGAAATAATATCTCCTGCATCCAGTTTTTCTTCCATATACATAATCGTTACTCCTGTTTTGTCCTGCCCATCGATAATAGCTTGATGAATAGGCGCACCTCCACGATAAGCGGGTAACAAGGATGCATGCACATTAATACAGCCAAGTTCAGGTACATCAAGTAACTCTTTTGGTAATAGTTGTCCAAATGCAGCAGTTACGATTAACTCTGGATTTAAAGCAATAATTTCCTTTAATTCCTCCGAACCTTTTAGTTTTGTAGGCTGAATTACTGGAAGTCCAAGTTTCACAGCTTCTTCTTTTACTGGAGGAGCAGTTAATACTTTTTTTCTTCCAACAGGACGATCCGGCTGCGTGACAACCGCTAACACATTATATCCTTCTTCTACAAGCATTCTTAATATTGGAGCAGAGAATGCAGGGGTTCCCATGAAAATAATATTTGTCATGCTTCTTCCTCCTCATTCTCTAGTTCTTCCAAATCTACATAACGTATAATTTTGGTTGTGAATAAAACGCCGTGTAAATGATCGATTTCATGTAAAATGGCTCTTGCTTCATAATCCTCTGCTTCTAATTCATATAAAGCACCATCTCGGTCTTGTGCTTCCACCTTTACATAAAATGGACGTTCTACTTCCCCGTAAATATCTGGAAAGCTTAAACAACCTTCTACTTCAATCTCAGAACCGCCAATTTCAATGACTTCCGGATTAATCATTTCAATAACTTCTTGTCCTTCTCCTAGGTCGACGATTGCGACTTGAATTGTTTCTCCAACTTGCGGCGCTGCAAGTCCAATCCCATCAGAAGCAATCATCGTGTCGTACATATCATCTAAAAGTGTTGCTAGTTTTTCATCAAAAATTTGTACTTCTGTACATTTTGTCGTAAGTATTTCATTTGGATGTGTAATAACTGGTCGTATTGCCATTTCTTTTCCTCATTTCAAACCGTTTATAAAATAGTGGATGGATCTAGATCAACTGATAAGATGATTCCTTTTTTCATCCACTCTGTACGATAAATTTTTATTAGTTGTTGTAGTTTTTCGATTAATAGGGGTTCTTTTTTGTATTTTATCAAACATTGGTAACGATATCTATTTTGTATCTTACTGATAGCACATGCTGTTGGACCAACAACCATTGTCTGCTCCGATAGATTCGCTTTTAACCAATCCGTCGCGAGCCTTGCATATTCAGACGCAATTAGGACATTTTCATGAGTCACCTGAACTAATGTTAAATAATAAAATGGTGGATATTCATATTGTTTCCGAACTTGCATTTCTTTATGATAAAAAGGTTCAAACAACTGGTCTTTCGAAAGTTCGATCGCGTAATGTTCTGGGGTATAGGTTTGAATATACACTTTTCCTTCTTTATCATGCCTACCCGCTCTTCCACTTACTTGCGTCATCAATTGGAATGTTTTTTCAGCAGCACGGAAATCTGCTAAATGTAAAGTGGTATCAGCATTTAACACGCCTACTAGCGTTATATTTGGAAAATCTAACCCTTTGGCAATCATTTGTGTGCCAAGTAAAATATCTGCTTCCCCGTCTCCGAATTGTTTTAAAATTCGCTCATGGGATCCTTTTGTTCTTGTTGTGTCTACATCCATTCGAAGCACTCTAGCTAAAGGAAATAATTTCGCAATTTCTTCTTCTACTTTTTGTGTCCCCGTCCCAAAAAAGCGAATATGTTCACTCGTACATTCCGGACACTTCGTTGGTACTGGCTCCTCATGACCACAGTAATGACATTTAAGCTGCTCCCCAGCACGGTGATACGTAAGGGAAATATCACATTGCTTACATTCCACAACTGTTCCGCAGTCTCGACATAAGACAAAAGAAGAGAATCCACGTTTATTTAAAAACAACACAATTTGCTCTTTTTTATCTAACTTTTCTCTTACAGCATCCGCTAGATCGATACTAAACATGGATCGATTTCCATTTTTCAGCTCTGCTCGCATATCGACAACATTCACGGTTGGCAAAGTTTGCTCTTTCGCCCGCATTTTCAATGTTAACAATGTATAAACACCTTTAGATGCACGTGCATACGATTCAAGTGAAGGCGTTGCACTTCCTAATATGACGGGGCAGTTGTGGTACTCACTGCGCCAAATCGCTACATCCCGAGCATGGTACCTTGGAGTATCTTCTTGTTTGTATGTAGATTCATGTTCTTCATCTAAGATGATAAGCCCTAAATCTTTAAATGGGGCAAAAATGGCGGATCTTGCACCAACCACCACTTTTACTTCTCCTCGCCAAATTTTGCGCCATTCATCGTACTTTTCACCGACTGATAATCCACTATGCATAACAGCAACTTGATCACCAAAACGCAGTTTGAATCGGCGTGTCATTTGCGGAGTCAATGAAATTTCGGGAACAAGCATGATTGCTTGCTTTCCTTTTAAGATCGAATTTTCGATTGCATTTAAGTAAATTTCCGTCTTCCCACTGCCTGTAATGCCATGGACAAGGAATGTCGGGCTCTCCGCATTGTTTTGAGCGTGATTAATCTTAGCTAGTGCTATTTCTTGTTCATCCGTCAATTGAAATCTTTGATCCTTGTCATTGTATTCTAAAGAAGAGATTTCACGATACACTTCTTCTTTATCTTTTTCTAAAATATTTTTTTCTATTAATACTTTAATCGTACTACTATTTGCGTAAGCCGTTTCTTTCATTTCGTCCATCGTAAAAGACGTTTGTTGTTGAGTTAATACCCATTCCATTAATTCTTTTTGCTTAATCGCTGACTTACTTAGATTGCTTAAGTGTTCATGAATTAATTCTTTACTCGCTACTACATGATACTTAGCAATCGTTTTTGCTTTGGCATGCTGTTTAATGACTGTCTCCAGTTGGAGAAACCCTTGCGTTAAGTATTTTTTCATTTGTCGCAAGTAACCAGCTTTTTCAATTACATCATAAGAAATAGACTCTTTTTTTCCAAACAAAGCTAAAAAGTTTTCATCCAGTTCAGAAGGATTGATTAACTTAATATTTTTCTTATACGAAGCACGTAAAGCAGCTGGTAGCATAACTTGAAGTGCATCAATTTCATAGCATAATGTTTTATTCGTAAGCCATTTAGATAATTGCAAGAGCTCTTCAGTCACAACCGGTTCCACATCAATAATGGACTGAATTTCTTTTAACTTGGTAATATCAATATCCGTATGTTCTTTTATATTAGTTATAAATCCTTGCACTTTACGATTCCCAAAAGGGACATGAACACGACTCCCACGTTCAACTAAAGTCTCTAAATAGTCGGGAACGATATAGTCAAATGGTCGGTCAATTGGATACGCAGACACATCTACAATGACTTCTACGATCATTTCAGTTCAACTTTTTCTAGTTTTAGGATAGTTTGAAGCAGTTGACGTGCAAGCTCCTTTTTAGGTAGATGAGCAAAATGCATTTCTACATCATGCTTCCCTACTAAAGTGACGGAATTTGTCTCAGTTCCAAATCCAGATCCTTCTTCTGTCACGTCATTGGCAACGATATAATCCGCATTTTTCTTTTCCAATTTCCCTTTTGCATAATGAATCACATCATTTGTTTCTGCAGCAAATCCGATTAATAGCTGGTTCGTCTTTCTCTTACCTAGCTCTGCAAGAATATCGCTTGTCCGCTCCAAAACAATCATCGAATCCCCTAGTTGCTTTTTCATTTTTTGACTATGTACTTCTTTCGGTTTGTAGTCAGCGACCGCCGCAGTTTTAATGACAATGGAGGCAGTGTCAAATCGCTCCATTACAGCATCGTACATCTCTTTAGCACTTTCAACAGGAATAAGCGTAACATTTGCCGGAGCTTCTATACTTACGGGACCTGAAATTAAAAACGTTTCTGCGCCTAAATTAGCAGCAGCTTCCGCCATTGCATAACCCATCTTCCCGCTTGAGAAATTCGTTAAAAAGCGAACAGGATCAATTAGTTCTCTTGTAGGACCAGCCGTCACAACTACTTTTTGCCCTTTTAAAGGTAAATCTTTTGGTGAAAAATGAGCTTCTACAAGCTTCACCATTTTTTCTGGTTCCTCTAAACGGCCTTTCCCTACGTAACCACATGCCAAAAAACCTTCAGAAGGTTCGATAAATGAATAACCGTCTTTTGAAAGTTGAGCAATATTGCGTATAACTGCAGCATTTTCATACATATGCACATTCATCGCAGGTGCAATCCAAACCTTTGCAGTAGTTGCAAGTAAAGTAGTCGTCACCATATCATCTGCAATTCCGTTAGCAAGTTTGCCAATCACATTCGCAGTAGCTGGAGCAACGATAACTAAATCAGCCCAATCTGCTAAATTAATATGCGCAATCACGCTAGAATCTTTTTCATCAAAGGTATCAAAATACACATCATTTCGAGACATTACTTGAAAACTTAAAGGTTGTACAAATTCCATCGCAGACTTCGTCATTATTACTCTAACGTCCGCTCCTGCTTGGGTAAGTTTACTTACAAGTGCGACCGCCTTATAAACAGCAATACCACCTGTCACACAAACAACAATTTTTTTAGAAGTTAACATATCAATTTCTCCCCTCTAAACAACAATCTCCCAAAGAACTGTTCATTCTTTGGGAGGTGTTTGCTTCAAAATGTATTAAACTTCGTCCTCGTAAATTGCATTTTCATGGGATGATTCGATCGTAAGCTCACCCTGTGCTACTTCTTCTAATGCTTTCCCAACTTGTTTAGCAGAAACATATGAAGTTAAACGCTCGCCGCCTTCTTCTTGTAACTGTCTAGCTCTTTTGGAAGCTACACTTACTAACGAATATTTGGAATCGATTTTATTTTTTAATGAGTCTACTGATGGATATAACATTTATAATTCCCCTTCCAACATGGCTAAATATCTTTTTTCTACGCGTTCACGTCGACAATGTTCCGCAGCAACAATGGCATTAATTTTTGCACATGCTTTTGCAACTTCATCATTTTCAACGACATAATCATATAAATGCATCATTTCTAATTCTTGCCTAGCAGCTTGAATTCTAGAATTGATCACATCTTCTGTTTCCGTTCCTCTACCTATTAGTCGCTGTTCTAGTTCAGATAAGCTAGGGGGAGCTAAGAAAATATAAAGTGCTTCTGGAGCTTTTTGACGTACAACACTTGCTCCTTGAACTTCTATTTCTAAAAACACATCTCGGCCAGAATCGAGTGTTTCATTAACATAATCAATCGGAGTACCATAATAATTTCCTACATATGAGGCATATTCTAATAACTTCCCTTGTTCAATTAACTGTTCAAACGCTTCTTTTTGCTTAAAGAAATAATCTACTCCATCTATTTCGCCTTCACGAGGAAGTCTAGTCGTCATAGAGATGGAATATTCATAATTTGTTCCGGGCTCTGAAAACAATTCTTTTCTCACTGTCCCTTTACCAACACCAGAAGGGCCTGATAAAACGATCAATATACCTTTTTCTCTTCGCATAATGTCTCCTTCATATACATGCATACTCCGTTTGCCTGTACATTTATAACAGTTTACATACTTAACACATTATAACACAAGTTTCATTTAAAATGATAAGATAATAAGAAAAGCATTATCTCGTCGCAAATAAAATTCGCCGCCGCGCTAAATCCTTTCATATGAATTTAAGATTAAGCGAATAGTTTCTAAAAAAAACTATTTTAGAGTTATTCAATGTACTGACAAGACGCTGAAACTAGATAACTAAATGAAAAAAGTGTATTAAAAAAGAGAACCTGGCTTCTGGAGCCAGAAAAAAATAAAGTTTTGAAAGAGGACATATTATGGCTTTTGATGGTTTATTTACAATTTCAATGAAAACTGAATTGCAACAATTAGTAACGGGACGTATTTCTAAAATACATCAACCAAATGCACAAGAAATTTTAATGCAAATTCGTGCACAAGGACAGAACTTTAAATTATTGTTTTCTGTACACCCTTCTTATTCACGTGTGCAAATTACAAACGAAACAATTGACAATCCTGCAACACCTCCATTATTTTGCATGGTTTTACGTAAACATTTAGAAGGTGGAATCATTTCTTCTATTCGCCAACATGAAACAGATCGTATTATTATCTTCCAAATTCAAAGTAAAAACGAAATTGGAGATGATATTACACGAGAAATCCATATGGAAATAATGGGACGTCATAGTAACTTACTATTAGTTGACCCAACTCGAAATCTTATTTTGGAAAGCATAAAGCACTTATCACCTTCCATGAATAGTTACCGAACAATTTTACCTGGTCAGCCCTATATTGCACCTCCTGCTCAAAATAAGCTCCATCCCTTAGAGTATTCGGAGGAACTGTTGAAAGTGATTCAATCGGTCAATGAATCCAATGAGATCGTCGAGCAGATTTCCGGTTTCTCTCCTTTACATGCAAAAGAATTACTTCATCGATTCCAAGACGGTGCGAATCGTGTCGAAATTTACAAAACATATATGCAGGAATTTGAACAAGGTGGAGCCGCGATACAAATTGTCGAATCAGGCGGAAAAACGTATTATTCACCGAATGAATTAACTCATCTAGATGGCGACAAATTTAGCGAAGAAACGCTAGGAAATTTATTAGATCGAGTGTATTTCGCCAAAGCAGAACGCGACCGTGTAAAACAACAAGCAGGAGACCTAGAAAAATGGCTTCAAAACGAATTAAACAAATTGAAGCTGAAGATGAAAAAACTCCAAAAAGATTTCGAACAAGCCGAAAAACTAGATACATTCCAATTGTACGGAGAGCTATTAATGGCAAACTCTTATTCAATTGAAAAAGGGCTAAAAGAAGTCGAGCTAGTGAACTATTACGATGAGGATGGAAAAACAGTTGTCATTCCTTTAGATAACCGAAAATCAGCAACTCAAAATGCACAAAGCTATTACAGTCGCTACACAAAAGCAAAAACGGCATTACTAAAAATTGAACAACAATTCAAAATTACGAATGAAGATATTACCTACTTTGAATTACTGCTACAACAAGTCATGCAAGCATCTCCAACCGACATCGAAGAAATTCGAGAAGAGTTAATGGAGCAAGGATTACTAAAAGCTCGTGCTTCCAAAAAGAAGAAAAAACCGACGAAACCAACACCTGAAAAATTCTTTGCATCAGATGGCACAGAAATCTCCGTTGGTAAAAACAATAAGCAAAATGATTTTGTTACATTTAAGTTAGCTAAAAAATCGGACACATGGCTTCACACCAAGGATATCCCAGGATCCCATGTTGTTATACATTCCGATAATCCATCGGAAGTAGCATTACTTGAAGCAGCGAATCTTGCCGCTTATTTTAGTAAAGCTCGGGAGTCTGCTTCGGTGCCGGTGGATTATACTGTGATTAAGCAAGTGAAGAAGCCAAGTGGGGCTAAACCGGGGTTTGTGATTTATTTTGAGCAGACTACGGTGTTTGTTACTCCGGATGAGGAGAAGATTCGGTTGATGAAGAAATAGAAATTTCTTGGAGACGAGGTGGTTTCCGATTTGCTATGGATTGCAAATATGCTATACCTTTACCTAGAGGATGAAGAAGCCGATGGAAGTGACTCTATCACTGCCATCGGCTCTTTTCTTTCCGGAAATTCTGTGGCTTAAGTGCGTCCATCGCATTCCTTCAACCACAGCGTTAGTTTTTTAGTTCCACTTCGAATGAAAGAATAGATTCTATTCTATAGATAAATTTAGCAGCCAAAGATACAATTTCGGCTGCTGTTTTACTTTGTTATATTTACTTACTATTAACGATTCTAAAGTGAAAGTTAAAAGTATTTGGAAACAATCTCATTTGTTTCACCTCGGCAAGGTGGGGATCGTTGGTTCGAGACCAGTCGGGACTATCATTAGATATAAGCCACAAACCTTAATACATAAGAGTGTTTTGTCTTTTTCTCTTTTTTAAATTAACTACCTAAAATACCGCTATAAAAGCAATTGTTAATTTGATTCTTTTAGTAAAGCATCAATTTGATTAGCCACTACCTCCCACATATTAGGAAATACATGCGAGTCAGTATCTAAAGTTATTTTAATGTTGCTACGGCCTAACGTTCTGTAACTACTTTAGCGCGAATAACGCCTTAGATTTATTATTTTCTTCGTGAAGATTCAGAAATCCTTCGCTTCATTTCATTATAAATATCCACATAAACATGAATTACTGTTGCTTCAATATCCTCTTGATCTGTAGAATGAATAGTATAAAATGTTCTTAATGCTTGTTTATCGATATCAGGAATCAATTCCTCTACTTCTCCAATTTTGTTACTGAAAAAAAGCCTTTGGTACGGGAAAGAACTAATTTTTTATATTTTCCCCATAAATTATCGGGTGTTTTTGAAAAACCCCATATAATAATTATTTGGAAATTTGCGCTCTGGATATCGTAACCAAAAGGTTTTTCAGTATGCGTTTGTATGACAGTAGTATCCAAACCTTTTAGAATTAATGCTTCACCAATCATTAAATCTTTATCTTCGTGGGATTTTATTACAATATCTCTTTCTCCAATACCACCCCTAACCCCAAAAATATCCCGAGTGAATCCTCCTCTATCTTGTGTATGTGTAGTCCAACCAAATACTTCATTCAACCATTTCATATTTGCTCTAAATAAGTCAGTATACTTATCCTCATCTGCAGCTTGTTCTAATGATGGAGTAATATGACTAGTTAAAGGCAATATAGATCTTAAAGAAGAAAAAATTTGTTTTACCAAAAAATTTTTGACGTTATCATCTTGATTTCCTGTATACAAAATAACCTGCTCATCAGGAGAAAATGATTTTAATGTTGTAATACTACTTGCACGAAGTTCTGCATAAGCCTTTAACATTTTTATATCTTCTTCGTATTTTACTATTTCACCTTGGCCATGTTTTCGACCAATAATTATACCTTGTATCTTTGCGAATGAGACATCCTTATTATTAAGTTCTACGGCACGGTCAATATATTGTAGAGCCAAATCTAAGTTGTTTAATTCTAAATAGCTAATTGACATTAATTGATATAATGTTGAAAACGCAAAAATGTCATAGTCAATATTCATGTAATTAACTTTACCTTCACGTTGTTCTGTAACTATAATTTTTAAAGATTCCCAATCGTATTCTTGTTCTAAATAGTGATTAGAATATTCTATTACTTTTCCATAATTTTCTATTTTTGAATATGAAACTGCTAGACCAAAATTATCCAAAGATTGTTGGTAATAATGAATACTACTAATATAATCTCCTTTATATTGGCATACATCCCCAAGTTGTCTATATATTAGAGCATTATTAAAATCATATTTAAGGGCATTTCTAAAACACAGTTCTGAATTATTGTAATCTCCTAAGGATATATATGCTTTTCCTAGTAGTATAAGAACTTCTATAGACTCACATTGAATCTGTATGTATTTCAATAATTCAATAGCTTGTTCCGATCTACCAATACCATATAAACTTTCAGCCAAATAGTATTTAGCGTCTAGATCTTCATTAAAATCTTCTAATAATACTATTCTTTTCTTATTAAATAAATCCCCAGGAGTACTACTAAATACATACTTATCCTTATAAGTAAATGAGGTCATCGAATAAAAACCATTATTCCCAATTTCCTCATTTATATTTCTAGTTAAACCTTTGCAGTTTAAACATTTTTCACTAAGTTCATCTATGTCGACGTCCTCTTCTAATATTTGATCCCATTTATCCAATTTACAAAGTTGAAATTGATTACAACAATTAGTACATATATGATTTTGAAGTATTTGACAAAAATAATTGCTAATTATAGAACCGCAAACCTTGCACAAATTCATCCTCTACACCACTCTTCAACAGTTTCACTAAAATAATCATAAACTATCAAAATAAATTTATCCAGATAATTCAATATTAGAACAAATTGTAAAAAAGAGTCCTTATTTTGCATGTAACTGTCAAGTGAAAACATACAGAAAATGATTCGCTCGCTATTTTTTATTGTTAGTTTAAAATCATTCTCTTCTAAAAGCTTTTCTATTTGTATGATGTCCATAGTATATAACGACATCTTGTAGTTATTACATATTTTTTGTTTGATCTATTTAAAGCTATTATTATTTTCGAATATTTATATTTATTATACACATCTAGAAATTGTTTACAAAGAAAATTTCCTACCAGGTATTAACCCCTATCGATACTTAGAAATAAATTAAATATAATCGGAAATTATCCCGGCCTAGTATCTGTAGAATCGTCTCCAAAATCTATCATTTGTAAATTTATATGCCCATTAACAAACCTAATTTGAAGATTTTTTAATGAAATAATGAAATCTCTAGGTACTCCCTCTATTTTTTCAATATCGTTAATAAATATATCCATTGTAGTGACATATTTTTTTTCCGTTTTAGAAAATCGAAAAAAGTGTCCCCTTTCAAATCAATATGTACCGTAGTTAATCTTATTAGCTTTCCTAATGGATAATAATAATCATCGAAGGTAGCCATATTTCGATATATTGTTTCAAATATTGATTCATTTATCTTAACTTTGTCCACCCTCATGTTTGGATACTCCGCACAATAATCAATGATGAGATCTGTCACATTTTCTTGTGCTTCTTCTCCTTCCAATTCAATAACGCTCCAATAGTCTTCTCTTTCACTAATTTTATTAATGGATTCTGAATATATGTCATTTAAATATTCTGTTCTTAACTTATTTTGTAATTTTGATGTGTGATGACTAAAAGAAATTAATGGATAGTCTTTATTTTCTTCAAAAATAAATGAATCTATATTTTTTTGTTTCTCATGAGTGAGAAAAACGTAATTTCCATTTCTAAGTTTTAAAAAAGCCATTGCTCCATTTCCACCTCTTTATTAAAAAATGTAAGTCAATACTAAACTCAACCAGTTATAAAAATTTTCTGTCTTAAATATTTATGTCAGTCAAAGACTTTCAGTAGTCTTCAATTTATCCTTATTTTTAAAGAGATTGTTATAACTCAACTTTCGAAGTTTAATTTCTACTATGAACCTTCGGTATAACTAGTCCTATGTGGTCTTATATATATTTGACTTTTTCTAAAAAATTCGTTTGCACATAAAGAAAGACACCTCTTCTTTTGTTAAAATAATGGTAACCAAACCAAAATAAAGAGAGAAACGTGTCACCTCTATGATTACGCCAGAAGACTACTTTGCACAATTACCAAAAGAAAGAAAACAAGGTTTTTCTGATTTAAATGTGGCTTACCATCTTCGAAAGCCCATATTAATAAAATTACAGGTTATTCATGCCTTAACGTGTTTATTTTTGGTACCAGGTTCTAAAACAATTCAGAGTTGTTTTAGAACCTGGTACCTCATACTAGTTTCCGTAACTAGTCTAAGTGCGGTTTTTCATTTTACAATACTACGCTTAAATAAACTTTCAATAAAATCTTTAGTTTTTAAAATCCAAACTTATACCTTTTTCGCTCTTACAATTAAAAATGACGGGCGACGAAATTCCTTATTAAGACTAGGTAAATTACACACTGCTTCGTTCGTTGGTATTGGCTCAATAATTTTTTCGATTTGTAAACCACTTTCAATAAGAGTATTTAGGATAGTAGACATCGTACGGTGATACATCATAACATTATCAACTAACCAATTTTGGGTACGTAAGCCTTCATCCTGATAATTGTCCACTGCATAATGAAGAAGATTCCCTTCTTGATCTGTAACCCAACTTTCTTTTCCCTTATTTGCTGCTACAATCGGATGATTTATAGAAAATAGTAAAATACCTTCTTCGCATAATGCCGTACTAATCTTCTTTATAAGTAACTGAAAATCTGCAATATAATGAAAAGCTAGTGAACTACTAACAAAATCAATTGATCCATTAGGCACAGTCATATCCTCAAATGCAACCTGTTCAAAAGTTAGACACTCATGAATATAACGTTCTTTTGCATTACCAATCATATTAAAAGAAATATCAATTCCTGTTACATGTTTTGCACCTTGGCTAATACAATATGCTGCAAAATCTCCCATTCCACAGCCAATATCTAATACTACTTTATCTTTAAGGCTTGGAATTAGTGTAAAAAAGTTTGGTTGCTCAAGTAAATTATTATAATTATTTTCTCGTACTCGTATTGCTTGATATTGCTGAAAAAATTTATTGTTATCATATATATTCTGTTTCATTTTACCCTTCAATTCATCATAACGTTATGAAGTATTTGCGCAAATTAATTATCTCATGGCAATAAAATTATTAATAGACTTATAATTCAATTTTTGTTAGGATGTAGATAGAGGCATGTCTTCTTTATTATATTCCATAAAAAATAATATATTAAAAGGCAGAAATCTCACTCGATTTCTGCCTTTATTTTTTCAATATAAAATAAATCACATGTAAATTAGCAAAATGCTGTTTTTGTTTGAATTAATCAAACACAACAGCATAACTACGATTTTATATAGATTATAGTATCTTTTCGCTTTAGAAAACCACCCTTACTTATGGTACGGTTTAGCGAATATCACCAAAGAACATAGTAAGTTATGAGCAAAAAGTTTTATATACCAATTTAATCTAAAAAGACCACTTTGTATTGGTGAAGTGGTTTTTTCTAATCTTTTCACTATTCAAAGTTGTGGTAGGTTTTTAAATGTTCATCAAATCTTTTCCATACTATTAAAGTATACGGTGTTTCCACATTCAACATTATCCTTACACCTTCTGCAACCAATTTAATTCTTTTGTTGGGTCATCTTTTTTTCCTAAAGTTAAAATTGCAATTTTGTTCAATTTTTCGTTCCTATTTGTATAAATTTCTTTTTTAATGAAAGGTACCAGGTTCTTACACTAGTTTTTATCGCCATATTCGTAGTAATTCACTGTGCTTCCATCCATTATTGTCATATAATTTTGCAAAAAACTCCCTCCTATTCATGCTTTCCTGCATAGAAGTTATATACAGTTGTAAGGTTACGGGTGATTCCATTTACACCTTTCCAGTTTGCATATTCAATAGGCATGATAAAATCAGAGATGAAATCACTCAAAGACATATTATTTTGTAGCGCATCCCTTACCTTTTTAATTAATAATGATAAATAATTCATTAATGTATCACTCAACGCTAATGTCCCTACTTTCCCATGTCCCGGGACAATTGTTTCCACATCCATTTGTATTACGTTTTCTAGAATAATCAAAAATTCTTTTGGATTATAAATTGGCAAGTGAAGGTCTTCTGTAATGATATCCCCCATGAATGCTATCTTGTCGTCGGGTAAGTACAAAAAGGTATCACTTGGTGAGTGCCCTCCCCCTAAGCAGTGGAGCTCTACAGTACGTTTCGAGCCGTGTATAACCAAAGATTTTTCAAAGATAACGGAAGGCAATACTGTTTTCAAATGAGGCAGCTCCTCTAACACTTTGCACATTTCTTCATATTGATTTAATAGACTGATCTTTGTTATTATATCTACTGCTTTTTCTATCTGATTTCTCAAATTATGTAAATATCGCTTCGTTTCCTCTATTTCCTTCTGCAGATCATGAATAGTATTTTGTTCTCTAAACCACTTATTAGTTAAAGAAGTAGAAATTATCGTAGCATCTTCAAATACTTGATTTCCAAACACATGGTCTCCATGATAATGGCTATTTATAAGATATTTCACCTTTTTCCCACTTATCATTTCTGCTTGTTTCTTTAACTCTCTTGCGGCTGATGGCGTACTAAATGAATCAAACACTAGTAGCTCATCTCCCAAGTCGACAACTCCTGCATTACTCCATGCCCCTTTGCCAGGTTTTGCTATTGCTGCATACACCCCTTCTGCAAGTCTATGTAAAGTGAAATATTCTGTCTCTATCTTCACAATATCCACTGACTATTCCTCCTGTCTATTAACCTATCTAATATAAATATTCGCTATTGTTATAGAAATTCCCTTTCATCTCAATTCTTTCTAATATAAGTTAACTATCTATAATTCATATGGAAACTAGTGATTGAATGTGGTGAGATTTGGTAGCTTCAGAATTAGATGAACAAAGAAAGTATGGTAAGGAGATAATTGAGAGTGAATGGCACCAGGTTCTTACACTATTCAGAATTCAATAAATACCTGTTACCATTCACTATACAGATATCGTACAAAGGAGATGTTGCGTGTTTATATGCGTTAGTGGTGTCCACTGTGTCAGGCACAACTCAGACACTATTCTGAATTGCGTCTGAGTTGTTCGTGACACAGGTATATTAAATGAATCTTCAACAAAAACGTATTTACATAATAATAAACACTTAACAATAATCCTATACAATGGGTTAAAAGAAAATTAGTAGAAAAATGTATCTATTTATAGTGAAGTTACTAGTTACCGCTGTAACTACGGTATTATTTCTTAAAGATAGCATTAAGAATGCTATCTTTTTTTCGAAGCGAAAATCAATTTGAGTGCTTTTGGTGTTCTATCATATTTGCATACAGTTTATGTAATATTTAATTCGAAAAATATAATAGCTGGTGCATTAGTATAAATGCTGACAAGAAAAGTATTTAGTTTCAATTAATACGGAAGTTATTTATTTTCAATTTGAATTTGAGTAAATTCCCTAACCTCTCTTACGATTAAATTAACGGTTACTTTTCGTAAGTCGAGTTACTTGCAAACTTGTTTAAATAATTTAAAATAAACAAGGTAATTTGATACAACTAGGAGGATTTTATTATGGTATTCCAAGCAAAAGATTTCCGTACAGCTGAACACGAAATTGAAGACTTATTTTTAAATCGTTGGTCTCCACGGGCTTATGCAGACAAACCAGTAGCTGACGACGTATTAAATCGACTTTTCGAAGCAGCTCGTTGGGCTCCTTCTTCAGGTAATAACCAACCTTGGCGCTTCATCGTTGCTAGAACAGAAGCTGACCTTGAAAAATTCCATCCAATCTTAATGGAAGGAAACTTAGTATGGGCTAAAAATGCACCTGTATTAGTAGTACTAGTTTCTGATAATACTAAAGGATCAAATGAATTTGATGCTGGCGCAGCTTGGGGATTCCTGTCGTTACAAGCAGCTAAAGAAGGCTTAATCACTCATCCAATGGGCGGTATTTACAAAGATGTGGCGAAGGAAGCATTAAATATTCCTGAAAACTTCGATGTACAATTAGCAATCGCGATCGGTTACAAAGGTGAAAAAGAAATGCTTTCTCCCGAATTACAACAACGCGAAACACCATCAGGTCATCGCCCATTAGAAGAAATTTTATTTGAAGGTTCTTTCAAATAATCTCAATAAATAAATAATTCTAAGTATAAATAAGCCGTTCAGCTTTTAAACTGAACGGCTTGTTTTATAAACCGCACTTACTTATGGTCCGGCTCACCGTAACTAGTCAAAATGAGGTTGATACTTATATAAAAATACTGACTAAGTGCTTAATAATGGTTGTGTTTCTTATGCAATTTTTACTAATATTTTTTATTACATTCCAAACCAAATATCGTTTCAAAGCAGAAACAAAAATGATAATGAATATCTATTAAGCAACATTATTTACATTCTGAATTGCATCACGGTCATTCTTGTATTTAAAACTTACAGCAAAAACGATTGCAAGGATGAATGTGTATACTGCAAAAACTAACCAGATACTTTGCCAATCCTTCACTCCGTTAATTGTAAAATAATCCACCAATTTCCCACTAAGAACAGCGCCTACATAGGTACCGATTCCGTTGACCATTGTCATGAATAAGCCTTGTGCACTTCCACGAATTCGACGATCTACTTCCTTTTCAACAAAAATGGATCCGGAAATATTAAAGAAGTCAAATGCAGCACCATATACAATCATTGATAATAGCAATAAGATGACACCTACATTAGAAGGATTGCCATAGGCGAAAAGAATAAAGCGTAATGTCCACGCCACCATACTCAACAACATTACCGTCTTAATCCCAAATTTACGTAAGAAAAAAGGAATGGCAAGAATAAAGAACACTTCAGCAATTTGTCCCATTGATAATAAAATGGCTGGATATTTAACAACAAGACTATCTTTATAGTTAGCGATTGACGCAAAATCATGTAAAAACGGATCAGCAAATACAAGGTTAATTTGCAACGCAGCACCTAACAGCATAGCAAAAATGAAAAAGATAGCCATTCTCTTTTGCTTAAATAATACGAAAGCATCTAGACCTAAAAGACTTACTAACGACTTATCCTTTTTGACATTTGATGTTGGATTATCTGGCAGTGTAAATGAATAAAGTGCAAGTAAGAAGGAGGCCCCTGCAGCCATGTAAAGCTGGATATTGCTTAACTCAAGTCCACCAAGACTAATTACCCACATCGCAAGAATAAAACTAATTGTTCCAAAAACACGAACAGAAGGGAAGTCTTTCGTTGTATCAAGCCCTACTTTTTCTAAGCAAAAATATGAAATCGTATAAGATAAAGAAATCGTCGGCATGTAAACCATTGCGTTAAAAAGCATTGCCCAAAACATAAGATTAGGTTCCGAAATCCCTGCAGCTGAAAATAAGAAAATCGCTCCAAGGAAATGGCAAATTCCATATAATCTATTTGCCTTTATCCAACGATCTGCAATAATACCTACAAGACTTGGCATTAGAAGAGAAGCAAGCCCTATTGTGCTATAAACACCTCCAACTTGTGTGCCGGAAAAATGCAAAGTATTGAACATATATGAGCCAAGTGTAACAAGCCAACATCCCCAAATAAAAAACTGAAGAGACATCATAATTTTAAGTCGTGATTTTATAGTCATTTTTTCCTCCAACAATGCTTTTTGTGATGAAACAAAATTTTCTGAACCCTTTTTTAAAAATCTTAATATTAAATTAGAGTCACATATTAATTATCTAAATATTCTGCAAACTATATTTATAATATTGGTACTTGACTCACTAACACTATAATTTTTCCTAAAAAAATACTATCATTTATATTGATCGCAATACATTAAGAACTACTCTCTAAATGTATTACGATCAATGGTTCACAAACACGAATGTTCTTTAAGCTTTTTTAGATAATTCAGTAATATAATCGAAGAAAGCATTAGAATTTACATCATAAACCACATTTACTGGGCGACCATTGTCTTTTTCTTCTGTACGCCCTTGACTCGGCCCATCTGTATGCACGATACTATTAATTCTTTTCACTTTTACAAGATCACTATTACCAACAAACGCTGTTGTTAAGACATCCCATAAAAAATATGTTGAGTTTGTTGTAAAATGAACCAACGGCGGGCACATCGCATAACATTGACCAATAAAATCAACACCGAGGTGTTTGCGTTCAGATGCCCAACGATTACGTATTTCTACTGTAAGAGGTACCTGGCTAGTGCTTTCAAGCGCGACTAAATCAATTTCTATACTACTTTTCCATACTCGACCAGCTGCTTCAGGGTCCCAAAACACATTCCATTCCGCTGTCCCATCATGTTCGGGCTCTTCTACATTTCCTACATCACGAAATGTGCCGCCCATCCATACGAGTCGATCGATTTTTTCTTCAATTGAAGGGTCTTCATCTAGTGCACGAGCAAGATCAGTAAGTGGACCCGTGAATAAAAGAGTAGTTTTTTCATCTGAAGCATGAATTGCATCTATCATATGAAGATGTGCTGGTTTCTCCGCTACTGGTGTAACAATCTTTCCGGATTCATTTAATATTGGCAAGGCATCCACAAAGAAAGCGTGCAAACGCCAATCTTTAGGAAAAGGATTTTTTCCGCGAGAATTTGACTCTGCTACATCTAGACAGCCTTTTCCAAAGCGATCAATGATTTTTCGACTTGCAAACATAGCAGGTTCTAAATAACAATCAGCCGGAATGACGGATACACCCGTTAGTTCAATGGTATCCATTTGTAGTAATAAAAATAGAGAAACAAGATCGTCCACGCCGCCATCATGATTAAAGTAAATTTTCTTTTTCATATTTTCTCAATCCTTTCACATTGAATATATTTATTGCTTTACGAAGCGATCCAACATTTTTCTAAGCGCTGGAATGGGGCATACTTTATTACACATTAAAAGCGAACAAAACTTGCTTGGTGTGTCACTTCGCATAATAAAATCTAGAATTAAATATTACTTAAACGATAAAAAACGCTCCGATATCTACCGGAGCGTTGACTAGGGCATAAGTAAATAAAAGAAAGAGACTCCCTCTTCCAATTAAAACTCACCTCGTAGTCAAGCCCTTTACGGCGGCTTGGTAGAAACTTTTGGGCCATATCCCCAATATTATACGACATAATTCTACATTAAATTTACAAGTATCATAACAATGATTTAAGGTATCGTCAACAAAAAAATAAACAATTGTTTTTTATTTAAACAATTGTTTGAGATTTATATATTAATATAATATATTAAGCGATATACCTTTTATATGACCCTCTATTTTCCTAGTCCCGTATATGGACTGTCTATCAGCATAGACTTCCAAAATATAAGATATATTTATGTATTCAATAATACCTATAAACAATATTGTGTTCGAAATAACCCTATTCACACAGCATCCCCCGTAGCGAAAGTAACAAATCATAAATTCGCTGAAATTCTTTGATAAAAGAATTATTAGTAACCCACAATTTTGCGCAATAGCGTAATTCTTCTCTGTAAATATGTAATAAATCAGGATTAAGGCGGGGCACACCAAATAGAAAAGACAAACCCAGGAAAAGAGGTGAGCATATAATACACTCACCTTTCATGTGCTGGTTTAATCCTTTTTTTAGGTTTATTGTTATTAATTTCCTTCGTTACCTTGTTTTTAGATATCGCTATTAATTCTTCAGCAAATTCTTCATCAGGATTATTTGAAGGATTTTTATACAGCTCAAAACTATTATGCGTTCTAACATTGTTTGTCTTATTACTATTTTTACTCATGGATATTCACCTCCTAGAGTCTAATTTGCTCTAAATAGAAGGTTTTATTCTTTTTGAGTCAATGTATTAACTCATTGGAACTAGAGTATCAATTGCGGATCAATTCGGCTGTTACTTTTAAATTTCCTATCACTCAAAAATTACTGTCTAAGCCAAAGATCAGGGCAATAGTTGTTAATTCTATTACAATTGTGTTACCACTCTATCGTGTTGCAGGAATATTTAATTATTTAAAAAATTTAAAATGTTACAAGGGAATTGTTTTTGTTATATTTTTGATATTAATTTGTCATACTCTTGATACTAACTTGTTATATTTTTGATACTAAATTGTTATATCACAATGATATTATATTACCTGGCAGTTAAAAGTTATTAAGGAGAATATAATATTATGAATAAATGGTCTTCAAAGCTAGCAGCGGTAACAGTAGGGACAACCGTCTTATTAACATCTGTTGGACAAGCTTCAGCAGCTACATATACAGTAAAATCAGGAGATTCATTAGATAAAATAGGAAAAGCATTCAACATTTCATATAAAACAATTATGAATACAAACAAATTATCATCTACTTTAATTTTTCCTGGACAACAATTAATTATCAGTGAAAATCAATCATCTACTACTTCATCTCCAAGTTCTACGACTACATATACAGTAAAATTAGGCGACTCATTATCTAAAATCGGTAGCCAGTATGGTGTTTCATCTAAAACATTAATGGAATGGAATAATTTATCTTCGACTCTAATACGAATTGGACAGAAACTAGTAGTTAAAAGTTCTACGACTTCAATAACTAATTCAACATCGAATTCATCTGATTCAAGTAATACATCTACATCTACATATACAGTAAAATCAGGAGATTCATTATCTAAAATCGGTAGTCAGTATGGTGTTTCATCTAAAACATTAATGGAATGGAATAATTTATCTTCAACTCTAATACATATTGGACAGAAACTAGTAGTTAAAGGTTCTACGTCTTCAACAACAAATTCAGAATCGAATTCATCTAATACAAGTAGTACAACTACATATATAGTAAAATCAGGCGATTCATTATCTAAAATTGGTAGTCAATATGGCATTTCGTCTAAAACAATAATGGAATTAAATAATTTAACTTCTACAGCAATCTCAGTTGGACAAAAATTAATTGTTAGTGGCTCAACAACATCTACGTCACCGTCAACATCAACGTCAACTAGTTCTTCAGTTGGTAATAATATTGTTTCAGTTGCAAAACAATATTTAGGCGCAAAATATGTTTTCGATGGAGCATCACCAAGTGGCTTTGACTGCTCAGGTTTTATTACTTATGTTTATAATAAAGCAGGTATTTCAACTTCTCGTTTATCAGCAGCAGGATTCTACAATGCATCAACACCAATATCTAAGCCAAAAATTGGAGACTTGGTATTCTTTAGCAATACATATAAATCCGGGATTTCACATATCGGTATATATATTGGCGATAACAAAATGATTGCTGCAAGTGGTTATTTCGTACAAATTAGCGATATAGACGGAGCATATTGGGAAAATCACTTCACAGGTTTTGGTCGTTTAAGCTGATTATAAATGAAGGTGCCAGGAACCAACACTATTCGGAATCGTGTTGGTTCTTGGCACCTTTTGTTTTTCTTTTTTTCAAAAAAAGTGATAATGGAACGGAAAATGCAAGGATGATTGTTGCGAAAAGGAACGTATCGTTCGTCGCAAATAGAAAGGCCGTTTCCTTTAATGCTTTCCCTGCTATTTTTCCATTTAATTCGGAAGCATGTGTTTGTGTCCTGATTGCTAGAATTGAGCTAAAAATAGCAATAGACAAGGCAGATATGGCTTGTTTAAGCCAATTTGATATGGATGATGCATGACCTGCATGTTCAGTTGGAATCACACTCATCGAAAGACTTGTAACGATAGAACTTGCCAAACCTAAACCTATATAACGAATCATCATTAAAAAAAGAATATAGCTAGCAGAGGAGTTCATCTTTAATTGACTGAATCCCCAAGTGGCAATCGTCACTAAAAATACACCTGTGATGATAAACCAAAAAGGCTCTATTTTTTCTTGTAATTTCCCCGATATTATAGTTACAACAATCATGACTAATGCTCCAGGAAGCATAATAATACCGACAGTTAACGATGAAAAGCCCCGAGCTTCTTCCATCACTAATGGAAGTAGAAAGACTGTTGAATATAAACCAACGGAAATAAAACAGTTTAAAATGGTTCCTAAAGTATATCTAGAATATTTAAAAACCCTTAAATTCAATAGCGGTTCCTTTACCGTCAGTTCTCTCCATATAAAAGCAGCTATACCTATAATGCCTACCAAGAACAAAACTAGAGCAGGAATAGAAAGCCATCCTAAGGTAGACCCTTCGGTAAAATACAGTAATAAAGATACATTCCCAATTACAACTGTAAGCAAGCCAATTTTATCAAGTGATACGGTTTTTGATGCTTTAAGGGCAGGTAAAAACAAAATTGCACATAGAATTGCAATGACTCCAATTGGTACATTTGAAAAAAACAATGCCTTCCAACCATAAAAACTGGTGATTACCCCACCTAATGTTGGACCAATTGCAGGAGCAATCATAATGGATATACTCCATAAGCTGATGGCCATCGCTTGTTTTTCTTTATTAACAGACTGAATAATAATCGTCATAGTGGAAATTTGAATGATTCCTGCACATAATCCTTGTAAAATCCGAAATAGTATTAATAAATTAATGTTTCCAGAAAAGCCGCAAAGGGCAGAAAAGACAGTTAAGCCAATCAAAGCAGTAACATATATCCTTTTATAACCAAACTTATTTCCTAAATAGCTTGCAACTGGAGAAATGGTGCCAATTGCTAGCATAAACCCTGTCACTAACCATTGAACCATATTAATATTTGTATGAAGTTCCCTCATAATCGACGGGAGTGCAACGTTTACTGTTCCCGAATTAACAAGTGCTAAGAAATTCCCCAAAAAGATAGCTAATATAGTAAATGCAAATGAATCTCTTCCCTTTTTAATGTGTGCCAATTTTTACATCCTTTTAAAATTATTTTCTTTTATAAGTTTACGTATAAATAATACTAATGTAAAATTACTATATTTAATATTAATATAAGTAAAAGTGATATAAAAAAGCAGGAGGCATTTATGAACTTAGAACAGATGGAGTACATAAAAGAGATCATCCATACACAATCTATCTCCATAGCGGCACAAAATCTTCATGTTTCACAATCAGCAATAAGCCAATCCATTTCGTTACTGGAAAAGGAATTAGGGATTCGATTATTCAAAAGATCAAGATTTGGCACTAAACCGACAGAAGAAGGAAAAGGAATTATTAATAATGCCCTAAAAATCGTTGATAATATCGAGAGGATTAAAGAAGAAGCACAAGCCTTCACTACTGCTTTTAAAGGAGAGTTAAAAATTGCTGCGATACCAGGTTTTATGACTTTTTTGCCGAAGATTCTTTCTTTATTTAAAAAGGATTTCCCTCACATAAAAATCATGGTTATCGAAATGGAAAGCAAAAGAATTATTGAGAAGGTTAAGCAACATACGATAGACTTAGGATTTATCTCTGTAAAAAAGTCGATTGAAGACAATCTGCCTGACCATTTTATCTTTAAAAAGCTTGATTATAATGCTGATATTAAAGTCATTGTTTCTAAAAACTCCCCTCTTGCACTCCAAAAAGATTTAACTTTGCATGATTTGACAGATAGTCCAATTGTCATCTATTCCAGTCAATTTTGGGAAGACTATATTCACTCCTTCGAAAAGAGTCACAATCTAATGAATGTTCTTTTCCAAACCTCTAATTCTGAAGTGATTAAAAAAACCGTATCAGAAGGTCTGGCCATTGGATTATTATCTAGTTATGTCTTAATCGATGACCCCTACATCGAAACCGGACGGATTATCCCCATCCCTTTGATTAACACCAAGTTTTCTTCTGATAATTTATTCGGCTGCATCGTCTCGAATAAGAATGTCCATCAAGGGATAGCAAAAAAATTTATGGAATACATTCATCCAAATTTTAATTAAGTTGCCAGGAACTAAAACTATTCAAAATAGCGTTGGTTCCTGGCAACTTTAATTCATTCTGTTACAATATATGCATCCATACTCTCAACACCAGTTGCTGATAAAGAAGTAATTCCATATGTATATTGTTTGTTTGGGTTTGCTGTCTTATCTAAAAATACCGTATTCCCTTTTGAATTATAGACAACATCTACTATGTTTAGAGGATTTTGATACTCTCCGACGTCTTTTCCTTCAAAGCGATAAATCACATATTTTCTTGGTTGTTCATTATTTTGATCATTAATGACTAACTTTATACCAGCTGCATCCTTGATACATTGAACTGAAGTTGGCGCTAATGGTTGATCAGCGTTGTTCCATGAAATTGCTGGAGTTAAAGCGGTATAATTATAAAGCTGTTGTTTAAGGATTGTTGCATAACCAAGCGGATTTTTTTGAATGCTTTTTAATGAAAAGTGCATTTGACCCATCGCAATTTGGTTTGCTCTGTTAGCGATTACTTGATTTGGTAACTCCATTTTATTTTGCCATGCTTTATCGGAGTCAAGGGCGACTTTATAATCAGCGACACCAATATAGAGATTAACGGGATGCACGTTGGCATACGTTTGCACTTCATTACTCCACCAGTCTAATAGAGTGGAATATTTAGCTACAGATAATGTTTTAGACCAGTAGATTTGTGGCGTAATATAATCGATGCTACCGTCTTTCATCCATTGTCTTGTGTCTGCATATAAGTCATCATAATTAGATACGCTAGCCCGGGTGTTGCTTCCAGTAGGGTCCACTGATTGATTACGCCACACCCCAAATGGTGAAATTCCAAATTGGACATCTGGTTTAGTCGTTTTAATAGATGAATATATTTTTTTGACAAGTTGATTTACATTATTTCGGCGCCAATCGTCCACTTTTTTGAACGACTTGCCATATTTTTTGAATGTTGCTTGATCAGGAAAAACTTCATTTTTTATTTTATAAGGATAAAAGTAATCATCCATATGAACGGCATCAATATCATAATTAGCTACTAACTCTTTCACTGTAGAAATTAAATAATTTTGCACTTCAGGAAGACCAGGGTTTAAATAGTATTGCTTCCCATATTTAACTACCCAGCTAGGATTTGTGCGAGCTACATTAGTAGGCGCAAGACTTGCTAATGATTGGCCCGGCATGGTTACTCGATAAGGGTTGATCCATGCATGAAGCTCCATTCCGCGATTGTGTGCTTCATTAAGCATGATTAATAAAGGATCATAACCTGGGTTCTTTCCTTGTTTTCCCCCAGTTATATAGGATGACCAAGGTGCCAACTTGGAGGGATATAACGCATCATTTGTTGGTTTTACTTGATAAATGACTGCATTGAATTTATTGGCTTTCAATTGATCTAATGTTTGCCGTACCCAAGCTGTATATTGAGTTACATTCATTCCAGATTTCATATCAACATTTTGAACGGTTGCAATCCAAGCTGCACGCATCTCATTTTTAGGCGGCGTTAGGCTTTCTCCTTTCACTTGTAAAGGTGGTATTGAAATAAGTAAAATGAGTGATATTGCAACTGATAATATAGCTTTAAAAAGATTTCTTTTCATCCTAGATAACTTCCTTTTCTTTGTAATCCCCTTCCAGAAACTTATCCGTGCCTCCTTTTTTAGCGTATTTTTTTGGCTAGGGTATCTTCCTTACCCAATTATATCATGTATTGGTACTAACCCCCTGAAAAAAATCCACTATAAAACGGCAAGTAAATCATGTATTTAGTAAGTGTTCCCTGTGTCACGCACAACTTGGACACTATTCTGAATTGTTCCTAACACAGCGATATTAAGATAGTTGAGGTAATAAAAAGAGCCAATCCAGCTAAAGGGGACGAGAATGTACGCGTCACTCCCATAGTGAATGGTGCCTGGTTCTAGTGCAATTCAGATTTCATTGAAAACCTGGTACCTTTCATCCTGTCATGTGCCGTCAAATATAATAGCAGGTTCCCTCAAGGAGGTCGGCTGTAAGCTTATGGATAACCCGTCCGAGCATGAACTCAAAGATGGGCGATTTTTTATGGTTTAATGACAATATTACTACGACTAATGTGGGTCATGCAGACGTTTCCGTACGATGCTGGGAACTTAGTCTGCCTTCCTCTATTTCATACGGAAGTGAGCCACCACCTATGAGCAACCTATCTATCTTTATGGTTCTCCGGCCGCTTTTGGACTGCACTTTCAGCTACAACTTAATCGAGATAATGACAAAAAGGATAGGAGCATCTGCGTCACTCCCATCCCCTCTGTTCCTTTTAACAAATAAATAAGTATTCCTCTAATTATAGTCCTCTAATTTTCTTAACAAAATCACTTGGCATTTTAATCTTAAATGCTTTATTTACATCTACTAATTTCATTGCCTTTCTTACAGTCAAATAGCTTTTCCTAAATAATTTACTATTTTCTACAACATCAATTATGACCGCTTCTATAAAAGCAATACTACCTAAAATTATAAGGATAATAAATGCAATCATATCTAAAATGCCGTCAATGGAATTTGGCTTATAAGAAATATAGTTGAGTTTGAGGAAAAAAAAGAGCGCACCAATTGCAAATGAAAACACAGGGATATATTTCATTAGGCTATTAGATACCTTTTTTGCTAGATAGTAGGTAATACAAGTTATTATCCCCATTAAAATTAAACATACAAGTATGGCAATCTTAAAGCTCATTTGTACACCTCTTTCCTTTTAAATTGAAACGTTTTCAGCTCTTCAGGTGATCTGTATTCATTACATTAATATATTCGTTAACATATAAAATAAATACTTCATCAAACAGGTTATAACGGGAAAAATATAAATGGGGGATTTATCATACAGTTGAATTTAAATGTCTCTATACCAATTTTACCCAAACCAACAAAAATTAAACCATTTTTTCAATTTAGACTGCATAGGTATCAAGGGTGGTGGCAATATCAGTTTTGTGGGAGAAACATCCGATAGCAGTACTCTAAACCAATTACTTGAGAAGATGGCTTTCAATCAAAAAGAAGGAATAGTAAAAGATCCTAGTGACATTGAGACAATCAGTAGTTGGAAATTACTTTCCAATTCGGATGAATCATCTAAGGAAAAAATATACATCTGTTGTATCTATCATTATTGTTGATAATGAAGTTTCAGTGTATAGCCCCGAAACTACGATGAAAAAGTTCAAAAAGCACTAGATACCTATACAAAAGAAGAGTTTGTAAGCTTCATAGATGGTTCTAACCACAAACTCTCTGTTCAACAGATTATTAACATAACCAACTTTAATTACGAAATCCCGAAAAGAAATAAGCCGGTGGAAGTATCGCAAATACTTCCACCGGCTTTATCATTATCTTGAAAACAGTATTTACTTGTTATCTATCATACTCATTATTTGAATATGATTACCATCTACTTGATAAACTAATATTAGACTATAATATCCTTTATCTTCATTTGAAAGATCTAGTGTAAACTTATCAGGGTTTTGTTCCCATTTACTCACATCAACTACTATCTCTTTAGAAGTACTAGTATTTCTAATTACCACTTAAGTCGGAGTGACTTTATTTCCGTCTATTCCTCTCACATGATTCTCAAATTCAACTACTGGTCCTTTAAATGCTGCTATTTCCAATACTTGAGGGGTAACATGTATGCTTTGCAAATTTTTTAAATCTTTTAGCGGTGAGAAATCCATTATTCCATTTCCAGTTAGATCTAGCATCACTAAATTTCTGGCATATTGTAACCCATCCAGAGAACTAACTCTGTAACCGAGCACATTATTCCAGGCACTTCTTTTCACATTAATCCAGTGGGAAATCTGAAATAATGTGCTATTTTTTTCACTTAATTTCAGAATGTGCCCAACTTTATTCACATTAATCCATCTATCCATAAACAAAAGAAAACCCCTAAAACGGGGTGTCTAGTGGTATATATTCTATTGTATTGATCCGAATCTTGTACACCTCATTTAGGTGAAGAATGAAAATAACCTCATAATCCAACGTGACGAACCAATCTATATCTTTCTCTAAATATGCGTTAAAATATCGTTGCTGAATCCGCAACTCAAACGTATAGCCTTGTTGTACCCAGTAACGCGTCTGACCAATCCACACCCGCCACTCTTGCTCTCGCTGATCATAAACTAAGATGCCTCGCTTCATGCTAAACCACTATCTTCTACGGCTAACCGGACGATTTCCTCATCAATCTGTTCTTTCTTTAATTGCGAGCCAAATAATAAACTATTCACCGTTAATGTATTAATGACTCTAGGCCAACCTTGCGACCGCAAGGTGATTGCTTCTATAGCTGATTCAGTGAAAATCGGCATTTTTGCTCCGGCTAACTTCAAATGATGATTGATATAATTGGAAACTTCCACTTTAGTCAATGGCTGGATCTCATACTTCATAATCATTCTTTGTGATAGTGGTCGATGATGATTTAACATTAATCGTGTTTTTAAATGCGGTAAACCTGATAATACTAAAATATAAGGATTTGTTGAATCCATTTGAAAATTAAACAATAAAGCTATATCTTGCAAGAATGCATCTTTTGCCATATGCATTTCATCTAAAATGAAAACAGGCGTTATTTTTCGTTCAAAAGCCATTCGCTCAATACCTTGTTGAATTTGTCTAAAAAGATCTACTTTACGGAACTTCGGTTCCTCTCCTAATCCATAGACCAGACCACGATAAAAATCCATCACACCGCCTGTCGAGAGCGGAAAGTAGATGACATGATATAAAGATGGATTAAGCGATTCTTTAAACGATCGCAGGGTAAAGGTTTTCCCTACACCAGGATCGCCAATAAGAAGACCCATCCCCTTTGATTTTTGCAAATAATGTAATGCACTAATTGCACCTTGATAATCAGTAGAAAGAAATGCATCGGAAGATGCGATCTCTTTTGAGAATGGTGCTTGAGCCAACGAGTAAAATGTTTTATACATTTTCTTGCTCCTCCTTTTCCTTCGTCGCCTGAGACAATGAAAAAGGAGAACGTACCCGTTTGACATGGGCATTATCAGTCATATTAACAAGCGTTGCTTCCGCTACTTTCTTACCATCTTCAAATACGTACACACCATTTTCATCTAACCTCACATCGATGGAGGTCCCGATAAAACGATTCGGTACCTCGTAAAGCTGTTTGTTTAATGTAATGGTACTATCCGCTTTTACCTTACGTTGTTCGCGCTTTAAGAAAATAGTTTCAAGAAGGGATGTATCCTCTAAGAATGTCAATTGATTCAGTTGCGCCTGAAAAACCTCATGTGGCGTTTTTCCATCTAAGGACGCATGCACTTTGCGATGATAATCCTTTTCTAACCAGTGCCAAAATCGTTCGTTTAACTCTTCAACTGAATGAACAGGATCTGTTTTTAATAACGGATAAAATCGAGTTTGAACCGTTTTAAAAAACCGTTCTATTTTCCCTTTACTTTGAGGGTCATAAGGCTGTGTGTGCGCTAAAGTAATACCCAATTGGGCACATGCATACTGTAGTGTTTCAGATCGATAGATCTTGCCATTATCCGCATAAATAATGGTCGGTTTTCCCCTGCGAGTTAAAGCTTCTTTTGTTACAATTCTTAATCCATCAAATTTTTCGGATGTGAAAAACTGCGCATAAGGGATTAATCGTGAACAATCGTCAATATAAGCGACTAAAAAAGTCTTTACACTTTTTTTATTGCTTGATAGATAGGGCCCATGGGATAGATCCCCTTGCCATAGCACATTGACTTTGTCATGCGCAAATCGCTTTCTCTCAGGCGTCGCCAAAATACTTTTTCCAATTAGATTGTGCTTTTTCAATAATCGGTTTATAGTGGAGTAAGAAATTTGTGCTTTGTTTATCTCTCCACGCTCGATTAATTGTTCGTAGAAAACACTAACGGGCATATGGAGGGATTTTTTTCGTATTTCCAGAAGATGATCTTGATCATCTGGAGATAGTCTTCGAGAATTCCCTCTGTCCGCTCGTTTCTTCGGTTTTAATGCTTCAAATCCGTTTCGACGGTAATGAAGTAGCCATTCTTGTATTGTTTTAGCTGCTATTTTTCGTTCCCCATAATAAGGAACTGAGTGAATCTTCCCCTCTAATTCATTAAAATATACCTTCATTTCAACTTGCCCATTAAATAGAGGGGCTATCAGCCCATATCGAAATAAAGCTACCTCATTGCGTACTTTTTCATTCATGGAATCTTCCTCCTTTTGATAGAAGGACGACCGGTCATCCATAATTTAAATTCTACTTTTTACGACAAATCCTGACTATGAAAAAGGTATGTGGGACGAATAATATTTATTAAACACACTAAATATGCTAGAATTAATTTGCCATAAAGTATTTTGATAAGTGACCCCATGACCTTCGCAAGAAGGGTGATTCGCCAAAATCGAGGATCATTTTCATATATTTTGTGGCTTCTTTTTTTATCTCATTTGACATACCAAAAACAGGACCTTTGTCGACAAAGTAACAATGTATCCAATGAATGTTTTTCAAGTAGCGCTTTAGATGAAATCTTAATAATTGCCTTCCACCGCAGGCTTGCTTTCTTTGAAGCAGCTGATGAACACGCCCTAGTATGGTATGAATCGTATGTTGGAAATAAGGAATCAGAAAGTCTGGAAGAATCGAAACACTCACCTTACAAACCACGCATCTAAAACGACAAATAGGAATCTTGACTGTGACATCCTCCGCAATCCCATACCTCCAATAATAACCATTCCGGTGAAGGTTTCCATGAGCCAAACAGTTACAGTTAGGGCAAGTCTCTAATAATGGAAAAAAATTCGCCGTCCCTCTTGAAGCATACTCGTTCAAATTAACTCCAAAATCGTAAGAAATAATCACAAAAAAACCCTCCCTTAATAATATGAAAAAAATTTACCACATTATCTCAGAAGAGTATAGATGTTAAACTGAAGGAATTTGAAAAAAGTTCATGCTTTTTTGAGGAAATAAAGTGACTGTTTACACTAACTCTTCCTGAATTACTAATTAAAGTTGTAAGCTTGAGCATATTACCAAGGGTAATATCTCCGGCTAATCCTAACGTTTTCTTAACAGAATCACTTAAGTATCGGTCATTTGTAACTATTACTTGTGTTAAGTCTATTTCAACTAAAGCTTTTTTTGCTTCTATTATGGACGCTAACACTCCATCTACTTCTATTTGAGTAGCTTTGTTGTTTGCTAACATTTCTTCTGCTTTAGCTATAGCATTTTGTAATGTATTGAAACTTTCAGAAGTATATATCTCTTTATCTATTACTTTTGCTTCTTCTACCTCTTTTTCTAGCTCATTCGTGTACACTCTTTCAGAATTTGCATAATGTAATTTTGTATCTCCCCATGTCGCATGGTCTGATCCATTTCCATTTCCACCATCTGTTACAACTAGTTTAAGTTCCTTAGCTCCACTTATATTTATTTCTATAAATTTTTGAGGATCTCTAGAATTCATTAAACCACTGTCGAATTGCTTTTCACCATCAACAAATACTTGAAATATGACCGAACCGACAGATCCATACATTTGTCTATCTACCCCTACAAATGACGTGAAATAATCTGATTGTTTATCCGTTAAATCATACACAATCGTTGAATTAGAATGTGCTCCTATTCCTTTCTCATAAGCAACTTCTTTATTAGACTCGTCTGTCAATCGCAATGTTTTAGCACTTATAGATAGGTCTTTTAAAGGAGCCGTATAGCTGTTTTGAGTAGACTTCCAATCAAAATTCGATAGGTATTTATAATCTTCCATATTCACTACTGATATCGTTCGAGTTTTTTGTGTTTCGTTTCCATCATTATCTGTTACAACGTAGCTAATCTCATATTTCCCCGCTCTATCAAATCTTACTTTATCTGCTCCAATAACTTTTACTTTCGCAGTTAAATCCCCATCTTCAGGATCCATTGCAGAATATTCTTCTTTGATGTTTATAGGCTCTCCCACTTTTGTCGCAACTGATTTTGGTATATTTAATGTAAGTTTGTTCGAGTTTTCAACAAGTTTGGCATCCGCCCATACTGTATGATCTGCTGTATTCCCATTATCTTTTGCATCTGTCGTTACAAGCTTAATTTCTTTTGCACCTGTTACAGGAACTTTTACAAATTCATGTTCCGTCATTGATTTAAACAACCTTACTATTGTATTTCTTTTCTCCATCTACCCACACTTCAAACGTTGCAGATGATGTATTCCCTTTCATAGCTTGATCAATTCCAATATAACTTTCAAAGAAATCAAAGCCTTTTCCTTCAATATCATAAACTACTTCCGAGTTAGCGTGTACCCCAATTCCTTTGGCATAGGTTACTTCAAGACCTTGCCTAACTAATGTAATAGTGCCACCAGCTGGAGCTTTATCTTTCTTAAATGTACTCCAACCAACACTTACTGATTTGGCATTCAGATCCGAAATATATGCATAATCACTTGCTACAGTAACTTTCATTTTTTTTGTTTCATTCGCATCTGTATTTGTTATTTCATAAACAACTTCATATTCACCTTTATTCGTTACATCCACATTGGAAGACTTTACGACTACCTCTTTGGTAATATCATTTCCTTGGTAGTTAGTTGCTTTTACATAGTTCATCGGATCAAACACTTGATGTAATTTTAATGTTACATGCTCTTCCACTGATAATGTTGGTTTAAACGCCTTAATATCTATCGACTTAAGTGTACTTAACTTTTTATCATATACAATAATTTGATAGCTGTAGTTATTACTTGGATCTATACCTCTATCTATAAAACTATTGGACGATGTAAAGCCTACAATCTCACCGTTTCTAGATATTTCATATCCTAAAACGTCTTCTTTATGACTTACATCCATAACAAAGTTTAGCGTGTTAGTTTTATTTGCAGCGCTCGAAACAAGGGTGACGCCAACCGATGCCGTTTTATCTTCTATTCCGTTTCCTTTATATCCAACAACAGAATTATTTAAATACCATACTTTATCTGGCTTTGAATATTTACTAGTCTTTTCTCCTGTATCTTTATTTACTACAAAACCATGTCTTGCAAAATGTTCACTTAAATCAAGTTTTAATATTTCTGAAGAAAATTCTACTAAATATTGTTGTTTAGTGCTTTCTCCATTTGTAAGATTTACATTTCTTTCTCTATATAATCTATTTAATTTTCCCCAGTACCCAGGACTATACATCTCTAGTTGCCAATATACTCCCAGTTTTTCAAAAAGCCCTTGAGCATTATAATCTTTCAAATTTTCTTTAATGACATTTTTATAAATAGTTGACTCAAATGGTATTCTATTATCTGGTTTATTATATAAGGTTGCCATATATTGTGGTAGCATATTATTCGTTACTTCACCGTAAAGTCTAGCATTTACATCCATTCTGTGTCCTATTTCGTGCGTTAAGCCCCATGAAGGTCCTCTGACTTCAAATGGAATTAGATGGTCAGCCATCACGTCAACTAAAGTGCCTATATGATCACCCGCAGCATACATATATGCATATGGTTGAGCAAGTCTGACGTTATCTCGTATATATTTTGGATCATGCACTTCGCTACGCGCATCTAAACCATAGTACTTAAATATTTCTTCCATATGATTATTGTAAGACTCAATTGTTTCTAATGGACTATAGCCATCTTCTATATACGTTTTATAAGCACCTGTCGCAGTACCTGTCCAAAAAATATGTTTACTTACGAATTCAAAAACATCTAGTACTTCTCTGTCTGCAACATTTGGATGTTTCGCTTTATCTTTGTCTAATTTTTTCTTATAGTCTATTAAGAATGATTTGAACTCATCAATGTTTGTATTAGCAGTTGCAAATGGAAATTTCTCTACACCTTCAAATCTTAAAACAGGAACTTTTCCTTGTTGTTCTGCTGTATACGGGTTGACAATATATATACTTCCACCAGGCGTTACTGCTTTGTTATACCCACTATCTTTAATAATGGTAGGTACAGTTATGCTATTTTTACCCGGTACTAAGCTTACATCTTTTCTCCAGCTGGACCAAGAACCTTCTTGTTGCGCAAAAGATAAACTAGGCATTGGACTTTTTGAATCTGCTTCAACGTAAACGGTTATTTTATCTCCTGGTTGTGCTGCAAATCCTGTAGGTTGAAGGTTGTTACCGAAACCAAACTTTAAATTTTGGTTAGCATGTTTCACCATATCTCCATACTGTTCTGCTGTAACCTGCATTCCTTGTGTCTCTATTTCACCATTTACAATAGCCTTAGCTAAAAGTAGTACATCCCTGAAGTTCGATTCATATAAAGGATGGGATTTTGATTCTTCTTCTAATGCAATAATTTTTTCAAAACGATTAAATTCAGGTATAACTGCGCTCATTGTTCCATCAGTGAATAAGTTTGATATCTTATCGTTTAGAGTGTCTTCCTTATAAAAGGCTAACTCTGATAGCGTTGCCCAGTTTTGATTGGATTTCTTGAACATAAATTTTAGTCGCTTAAATTCTGTCGGTTTAAACTTCGCTTCTACTAATCCAGCTACCATATTATGTTTTCCAGTTGTTACAAGTTCATATGTGTCACCTTTTGATGTTTTAGAACCATATATGTCAAACTCTTCTGCAAATCCTTTTCGATCAGATGCTCTTGCTCCATACATGATTCGATTTAATAATACCGTTTCTTTAAACTCTACTTCCACTTCATTTGTGAAATCTTTTGAGTTACTTTTGTTCGTTTCCCAATACGTATTTAAGTTGCCATCAATAGCATTTACTAAGACAGAATTGCTATAATAACTACCATTGTTACGTATACTCTTGATATTTTCAGCGTCCATTTTAAATAACTTGGAATAATTTTCGTTTGAATAATCAGTAAATGATTTTGTTACTGCTGTTGTAGCTTCTAGTCTTTCTTTGTTTAATAGCAGTTTCGCGTTTGCAATATCTTCTTTAAATGAAGTGTATAGTGGATGTGTTTTAGCACTCTCTTCTAACGCTTCCATTTTCTCTTCTGAATTAAACTCTTCACTTACAGTACTAAACGCACTATCAGTAAATAGCTTTTTCATACGATCTCTGACTTGATCTTCTTTATAAAAACTAAATTCGGACGCACTCGCCCAATCTTGATTTGCTTTTGTAAATACAAATTTTAGTCGTTTAAATTTTGTTGGGTCAAATTGGATTTCTACTACATCCGCGGTAGATTCATAATATTCACCCAAGGTTACTGCTTGAAACTCTCCTTCATCAGTAGTTGAGCTATATATTTCGAACTCTTGAGCAAAGCCTTTCCCTTTAACACTTGATTGTCTAGCTGCATAGACAATTCTATTTAATTGTGTGGCTTCCTTAAATTGAACTACTATTTCATTTTTAAATTCCGCGTTGTTTGGTCTTCCAGTTTCCCAATAAGTATTCATATTTCCATCCACTGCATTCTCAATGATCGAGCTAGCATATTTTCCTCCATTGTTCGTAATGGATTTTATATTGGAAGGGTTCATTTTAAATACCTGATTATAGGAATTTAAAGTAGCAGCTTCAAATAAATCAAATTTTGTAACACTCGCCTTATTTGATTCACCTACCTCACTTTCATTCGCCATTATCGCTTTAGTTTCATATTGTAATTCCTGTGCTAAGACATTAACTGGACCACTAAAAATGCTCAAAAACAGAACAACAGATAATACAGTCGCTATTAATCTCATCATAATTATTCCTCCCTATGAATTATTTACCATTAAAAATCCATAAAAAAACTACTCCCTTAGAGTAGATTCAATTTATGAGAGGTTTGATGATTCCATCCTCGCACAAACAAAAAGCATCATGCACTCTTTGGCAACTGGCTGACATAGTTATAAACCTTAGTCCCTTTAGCTTTGCGTCCCTACATTTCTGTAGGTTTGCCTATTTAGTTTTATTTTTTTCTATATTAGCATAATATATTCTATTAACACATGAATCATTTAACTCATGTAAAAAATAGGTACGGTTAATCTAAAGTTTATTAATTTTTTACATATTTCATATTTTTCATATTTTTCCTTTTCAAAAACTAATCCTATCTTCCTGGGTTGCTATTACTAGAAAGGTTAAGAGAAAGCTAAATAAAAAGTAGGTCATAAGAAACCCCAAAAAAATAGAGCTTAAAGAACTGTATTCCAACCTAAATGATACCCTTTATTTTCACTCTTCTAAAAAATGTAAGTTACTTGGGTCTCATTAATACCTTGACCTAGCAATTAATGCAACTTAAAAGATATATTGCTCCTTCCTTCTGTTAACAACAATACGAACCTCTAGTGACTATTGATACCTGAATAGATAAGATATAATAATATAATTTAGACTTTAATGAAAATTGAAATAAAACTATTTACAAAATTGTCGGAAATATTTATTATAAGTCTAGGAATCAAATTGTCGACAATTAGACAATGTCTAAGAGAGGAGTGTTAGATTGAATACAAATATATCTAAATTTTCCTTGAAACATAGAATTGCACAGGAAATTAGAAAGTTAATATTTGAGGGGAAACTAAAACAAGGAGAAAAAATTACTGAAACACAAGTTTCGCAGGAGCTAGGTGTTAGCCGAACTTCAGTCAGAGAAGCAATGTTGTTATTAGAATTAGAAGGTTTTCTAATTTCGTCTCCTTACAAGGAAACAAGGGTTGCAACTATATCACAAGAAGAAGTTATTGAAATACTTATTCCAATGCGAATAATGATTGAAAGTTATGCTTTAAAAAAAGGATTACCCTCATGGAATGCTGAAACAAAAGAACAATTCAAAGATATTCTAAAAAATATGAAAATAGCTGTAAGCTACGAAGATTTACCAACTTTCATTGAGTTGGATATAAAATTCCATGAGATGATTGTCATTTCTTCCAAAATGGAAAATGTCATTAATATTTGGGAGAGTATCGTTCACCGTATTCGTTTGCATTTTTTATACCAAAATAGCAAATCAGGGACTTTACAAAAATGGCTTCTAGATCATGAGGAATTGGCTAGTACTCTATTATCTGGAGGAACAATTGAAGAAGCTGTGGAATCATTACGAAAGCATATTAATGAAACAAATATTCCAGATGTCTATCTTCTTGAATAAAAATTGCAATGAGAGGGGGTGAAAAATTAAATGTCGAAATTAATAATCTCAAACATTACTATTTACGTTGTTGCTGGCCCTAATGCCCGTTATAAGACTTCTTCCCACTACTCTGACCTTACAATTACAAATACAATTGTACGGATTCAAACGGAGGATGGATATGAAGGTTTTGGTAGTACTATTTCTTGGACGGAAGCAGGTATTGATAAAAGTCTAGCTGAATCGATTCGTCATCTTATTCCATTCTTAATTGGAAAATCTGCGTTGAAGAGAGAAGCAATTTATAAAATCTTGGTAGATAGATGCGTTCAGCTGACACCACAGGCTCAATCTCCCATTGATATTGCACTTTGGGATCTTGTTGCGAAATTTGCAAAAATGCCTCTATATCAATTTTTGGGAGGTGCGCGTAACAAAATTCTTTCGTATGCAAGTACATCATTTTTGCCAAGTATAGAAGACTATATAACTCATGTCCACGAATTAAAAGAGCAAGGATATCGTGCCATTAAGTTTCATACTTGGTGCGAACCAGAACAAGACTTAGCATTAGCTCGATCTATTTATAAAGTCTTTAAAGATTCAGGTTTGAAATTTATGATGGATGTTGAAGGAGCATATACAAGACATGAGGCGCTTAAAGTCGCAAAAGAGCTAGAATTGATGGATTATATCTGGTTCGAAGCTCCTCTTCCTGATACAGATATAGAGGGCTATAAGGAATTGAGATCTCGTGTTCAAATCCCGATTCTTCCTGCTGGTAATACCTTGCTCCATTTAAATCAAATAGAACAAGGAATTCGACTTGGAGCCTGGTCAAGTGCAAGAGTTGATGCAACATTGGCCGGCGGGGTAACGCAAACTAGAAAAATAATGGCTCTTGCTGAAGCGAATTCTATGACAGTAGAACTTCAATCGTGGGGTTATACATTATCCCAAGCAGCTAATTTACACTTGATGCTTGCTTATAATAACTGTTTATATTTTGAACAAGCTATTCCAGTTGAAGCATTGGAGTTTGGTGCAAAGACAACGATAAGAACAGACAAAGATGGCTATGTACATGCCCCAAGTGGAAACGGTTTAGGGATAGAAATGGACTGGCAGCTTATCGAAAAGTCTGCAACCTGTATATTGGCTTATAACAAAAAAGGATGGTCAGAATAAAAACAGAATCTGCTTAAAAAATATGCGGCGGCAACCATTCATATTTCAAGAGATTCTGTCCACCTATATTATAACAAATAACAGGACAGCTATTTATGATTACATCTATATTTTTTAAAGTTTATAAGAAATGCTATAAAAAGGAAGTTTAAAATGAAAATTACAGACATCGAAGTAATAGAACTCAGGGTCCCTTCCATAGATGAAAAATGTGAATGGGGAGAAGACGCCGTAATTGTTAAGGTGTTTACCGACAACGGTTTGGTTGGAATTGGTGAAAGTGACACATCTCCAATGGTAGTTCGGGCAATAATTGAAGCCCCTAACTCCAATCTTTACTGCTCTGGGTTAAAAGCATTACTTATTGGGGAGAATCCACTAGAAATCCAGAAACTATGGGATAAAATGTATTGGTCTTCCAACTATCTCGGAAGGCGTGGTGCAGGAATCCACGCGATGAGTGCAATTGACATTGCGTTATGGGATATTGCCTCTCAGTATTATCAAGTACCGATACACATGCTATTAGGTGGGAAATACCGCGATAAAATTAGAGTGTATGGTACTTTCATACCTGGAGATACACCTGAAGAAAGTAAAAAAATAGCTCGAAATCTAAAAGCGCAAGGCTTTACAAGCCTAAAATTCGGCGGTGGAGTTCTTGGCGATGACGATAATATCGATTACGAAATTGTTAAAGCGGTTAGGGAAGAATTAGGAAATGATTTTGAATTGCAAATTGACCTTGCTTCAAAATGGAACACCTATGGACGTGCGGTAAATATGTTCAAGCGTTTAGAAAAATTCAACTTGAACTGGATTGAAGAACCTATACTTGCCGATGACATGAAGAGTTATGCCAAGTTGACTGGGGTAACAGGTGCAAAGCTTGCAGGAGGAGAATCTTTGACTACACGATATGAATTTAGAGACTTCCTTGAATTTGCCCAGCCTGACATTGTCCAGCCCGATATCACTCGTTGTGGTGGTATTAGTGAAATGCGGAAAATTTACGATTTGGCAGCAATGAATGGAACAAAACTTGTTCCCCATGGTTTCAGCACAGGAATTCTTCTGGCAGCAACAGTTCAATTCTTGGCGTCCACAAAAGATGGTGATTTGATGGAATACTCGCAAAGCACCAGTCCATTGTTCACAAGTCTAGTAAGCAATCTGAACCCTTCCAAAAACGGTTACGTTACCGTACCAGATTGCATAGGGCTTGGGGTCGAGCTTAATGAAGATGTAATTGAAAAGTACAAGGTGAAATAAATATTCTAATAAATGGGAGAAAATGATATGAATAAAAAAATTGATAAATTGCTTATTTCCCTTAGTCTTACATTAGTTTTATTGATCGTAGGATTTCTATATTTCAAACCGGTAGAATCTCAGCAAATTGCAAATAGTATTTTTGGTTCCATGACACATTGGTTTGGTTCATTCACACTTCTCTTCACATTCTTTGGGTTACTCTTGCTTGTTTTCGTTGCTTTTAGCAAATACGGTAAGATTCGTTTCGGTGATGAACTACCCGAGTATTCTACATTCAAATGGGTTTCTATGATGATTGCTTGTGGACTTGGGTCAGCAACTGTGTACTGGGCGTTTATTGAATGGGCCTATTATATTAATACTCCAGGAATTGGAATCGAAGCGAATTCTCAGCGTGCTTTTGAAATGGCATTGCCATACAATATGTTTCATTGGGGTTTTAGTGCTTGGACATTATATTCTTTAGTAGCCCTTCCTATATGCTATCATTTCTATATTAGAAAAAATAATGGTTTAAGTCTTAGCTCCATAATCAGCTCCATTACAGGCATTAAACAAAATGGTGTTATAGGTAGAATTGTAGACATCATGTTTATATTCATCTGTTTTGGTGGGTTAAGTATCACTTTAGGTGTTTCAGTGCCATTAGTTTCAAATGTGCTTAGTACTGTTTTTGGAATAACTTCTTCCTTTAAAATGAATGTAATATTAATATTGTTAATTTCAGTGGTATATTCTTTGAGTTCTTATATCGGACTTCAAAAAGGAATGGCAAGGATTTCGAACTGGACTACAAAGTTAGCACTCTTGTTTTGTGTGGCAATAATTTTAGTAGGACCAGGGATCTTTATAATTTCTAATAGTACGAACGCACTAGGACTGATGCTTCAAAACTTCGTCCAAATGAGTTTGTTTACAGATCCGATAGGACAATCTGGATTTCCAGAATCTTGGACAATCTTTTATTGGCTTTATTGGATTACTTATGCACCCTTTACAGGAATCTTCATTGCAAAAGTTTCAAAAGGTAGAACAATACGATCTGTTATCGCTAACACATTAATCAGTGGAAGCGTTGGATGCTTCTTCTTTTTCGGAGTAATTTCAAGTCTTTCAATCGATAGACAACTAAAAGGTATGGTTGATATGGTTGGAATGTTGGCTGAAGGTAATGATAATATGGCAATAATTGAAGTACTTCAAACACTTCCGTTTAGTAGTATTTTCATGATTTTATTTTGCATTGTATCAGTTCTATTCCTTGCATCAACACTTGATGGAGCAGCATTCACAATGGCATCAACTGCAACACCTGGGTTAAGCGAAAATGAAGATCCTCACCCAATGCACAGACTATTTTGGTGTATCATGTTGGCAATAGTTCCCTTGACGATGATTTTCATTGGTGCAGATCTGAACACAATCAAAACTAGTGCGATCATAACCGGAGTACCAGTCATATTCATCATGCTCATTATGATCGTAGGCTGGATGAAGTGGATGATTAAAGATTTTGGTAATTTAACTTCTGAAAATATCGGAACGATATTCCACAAAAAAGTTCCTAATAAAGAAGATTCTGATAAATGATACTAATTCTCTTAAATTAATTTTCAAAATGATATAAAAGCATATACATGAACTTAGAATAAGTGAGCAGGAACAACTATTGCAAAAGATCAACACAAGATTATCGAAAAAAAATGGATCGTGAAGTGACCGAGTCACTTCACGATCCATTACTTTAAAGGTAATAGAATATCTGATGTGTTGCCCAAAGCACTTGGCTTTCCAGGGGCAGGGACAAGCATCAAGCCCCAAATTTACAAGCCCCAAAATCAGCTTACACTAAACCCACTCCCTAATACATCGCGGACATCATGTACGACGACAAATGCTTGTTCATCTACACTTTTGATGGTTTGTTTCAATTGGACTAGTTCTTGTTGATTGATGACAATATAGAGGACTTCCTTTTGGTCCTGGCTATAACCGCCGCGTCCTTCTAAAATCGTCACGCCTCGCGTCATGTTTTCTAAGATAAACTGGCGAATCGATTCGGAGTGTTCGGAAATGATTGTCACTGCCGTTCGGCTATTCAGTCCTTCAATCACATAATCGATTACTTTAGAACCTAAAAACACAGCAACAAGTGTGTACATTGCTTTTTCTTGGCCAATGATGAATACCGAACCCCCAATAACGATAATATCAATGACGAGGACGCCTTTCCCTAGACTCCATCCTAAATATTGATTGGCTAAACGCGCTATAATGGCGGATCCTCCGGAAGTTCCACCTGCTCTAAACATCAGCCCTAAACCAAGTCCTACAAATACCCCTGAAAATAGTGCAGCAAGCAAGGTGTCCCCGTTCAATCGATGTCCAACGTCTTCTGTTATGAACAGAAAAAATGAGGAAGAAATGATTCCTATTACTGTATAAATCATTGTCTTTTTATCGAAAAATTTATAGCCTATCGTCAAAAGGATAGCATTGATAACAAGGTTTACAACACCAGGTGACCATTGGAATAAATAGTATGTAATAACGGTAACCCCAATGACGCCACCTTCGGATAATCGATATGGGATTGCAAAATAGTTAATACCAATCGCGAATAATAGGGACCCTATAATGATTAAAGATATTTCTTTGAAACGTTGTTGTGCCATGTAATGTATTTCCTCCTACCAATTTAACCCGTCAAAAAATTGGGTGTTCAGCCGCAATTCGGCCAAACGCCACTTTATGTACTGTACTGTCAGTCTTCTGACTCCCATTTCTTTGCGTGTTTTTCAATTATTTCAATTAATTTATTCATCGCAGGCGTCAGCCATTTATCTTTGTGATATGCGAGTTGGGTAGTTACGAATTCCTCGCTGTGCACCCAAGGTAATTCAATTAAACTGCCTCGTTCCAGTTCATCCCTCACCGTCATTAAGGGTAGATAAGAAAGACCCAAGCCACACTTTACTGATTGCTTGATGGCCTCGATATTCCAGAAAGCAATGCGGGAACAACCCACGCCTTCTTCTTTGATCCATCTTTCTAACAAATCACGATAACTTCCAGACTCCGTTAAAAGCAACACTTCACCCTCCAAATCGTCTGGGGTGATAATAGCTTTGTCACATAAACGGTGACCTGGCGGGGCAATCATCACCAATGTCTCTTTCACTAGATCATTCGTGACGATATCAGATCCTAGTTTTTCAGGATTTGTAAATAATGCCAAATCAAATTTACCGGATTTCAATTCGTTATTAAGCTCTTGGCTTTCGGATGGTTGTAAAATAAGATGAACATTCGGGTACATCCTCTTAAACTCATACAAGATGGTTGGCAACCTATACACCATTAGGGATTCATTTGCCCCAATCAAGACCGTACCAGAAGGTTCCATGTTTAACCGTGAAGAGTCAACTGCTTCCTGGTAGAGTTGTAAAATTTCCTTTGCATATGACGCTAGATGTTGGCCCGCGTCCGTTAAAACAACCGTTTTCCCAAGCCGGTCAAAGAGGCGATTTCCAACAGCCTCTTCCAATGCTTTAACATGATTAGTTACTGTCGACTGTGTATACCCCAACTGTTCACCAGCACGGGTAAATCCCCCACAATCGGCCACAATCAAAAAGGTCTTTAGATTGCGAAGCTCCATTGTCATTCCCCCTATACGAGTAATATTCTTCATATTGTATAGGAATCAGATAGTAAACACGATGTTTTTTACTTCCAAGGGATATTATAGTATCTTAATCAAAATTAATGAAATGAATTATTTTAATTAAAATCATTCAAAAAATTAGGGTTATTGGATTCTAAATGAATCATTTAGATTAAAAAGGAATCATATCGTTGTTATTCCTACCTTCATATCTAATTTCTTAAATACACCTATGAGATTAAGAAGAATAGTTAATGATAAAAAGGCACCATCTTAATTCCATTTAGCAAATCAGAATTCGGCATGTACCAATAATACCTCATACCAGTATCATCTTGCGTTTTTTGTGATGTTAGGTTGATATTCGAAGCTATTGTTAATGCAATTACTTCAACATATGCGCCAACAACTTGAACCCAGCTTCCAATCAATGACAAGCTACCTCCCGATGTATCCATTTTATTTAATACGAAAACGCTGCCAGTTGCATCAAGAAATGCTCCTAGTGCGAATAAGCTATTTCCTGTTACCTCAAGATTTTTAGTAGGAGATATTCCTGCTGCAGCTCCTACAGCCTCATATACCGCCCCAAGACCTTGGACCCCGCTACCAACTGCATTTAATCTAAGTCCGTCTTCTTTGGAAGTGTGGATTTCAATGTCCGTTGCAACTACATCTGTTATGTTCCCACCAACTTGAAGCCATGCACCTATGATACCGTCCATTTGGAACGGCTCTTTTTCTTCCAAAAATAATTCTATATTTCCCAGACCTTGAAGACCATTACCAATAGCTTGAATGGCATTTCCTTGAGCAACCCACTTTGCACCATTTGGATTTCCCACCGCAATTTCTTTCGTTTGTCCTAGGGCAGAGATAGTCGTGCCAATTACAAGCACCCATGCTCCAGCATAGATTAGCTCCTCTCCATGTTTCTTCACAACACCCCACCGTTCCATAGAAGAAGTTACCTTATTCTATTCATGATTATATAAGACTATCGGGAAGAAAAAACTGATGGACGGTGACAACTTTTACTACATTGATTTAGACAAATACAAGCACCTAAAACAGGTTGATGAATTTGCTCCCTACCTTTAAAACCCTTTTGTTTACTTGTATTCCTTATTATTTTCACAAAATAAAAAGAACGCCGTGAAGACGTTCTCCAATTTTTAAACTTCATATTTTTTTATGACAGAAAAATCCTACATCACTGTTGTCCCATTCTTTACTAAAGACTCCCTAACTTTTCACTTAATTGATTTCCAGGGTCTCCATTTTGCACCTATTAAACTATTTATTATAACAACAAGGATGAGGCCAATAAGGAATCCATAAAAAGGATGACTTTTCATAATAAAAACAGGTAAAATAATTATACATATCATCGTTACTAATAAGTTGACTATATAACTTAACTTGGGTTTCATCAAAAAACTCCTTCCAATTCAATAATCCTATATTTGTTATTTTAACATCTTCATATATTTTATGTATACTACTCCCAGTGAATTTAGATATACAATAGGTTTCGAATCAAACTATATTCAAACCAACTCATTCCCCAGCTGATTAGCGATAAAATTTCGATATTCGCTAGGTGAACAATTTCTTAAGCGGCGAAACACTTTATAAAAGTTTGAAGGACTTTGAAATCCAATCTCATAACAAATTTCAAGATTTGTAAGATCTGTGCATTTTAGCAGATGTACCGCTTTGTCAATTCTTATTTTTTCCAAATACGTACGGGGAGTTTCGGTAGTTTCTTGTTTAAATAGTCGTTCCAGATAAAAGGCACTTACACCAACATGTTTTGCAATATCCTGTAAAACCAGCTTTTGTTTATAATGATTAACTAAAAAGGAAATTACACTTCTAACAAGTTCAATATGCGGGGAATGGTTGACTTCTGGCTGGCATCTTTTACAAGCACGAAAACCAGCATTTTCAACTTTATTGATGTCATGGTAGAATTCCACATTGATCTTTTTCGGCTTTCTAGATCTACATGATGGTCGACAGTATATTTTTGTTGTTTTCACTGCAGTAAAAAAAAGCCCATCATATTTTTTATCGCAAGCGATGATTTTATCCCACATTTCATCAAAAGAAAGATTTACTTTATCATCCATTTAATCCCACACCCTTGCTAAGTTAGTTCTCATATAAAAATGAAGTGTCTTTTAATTCCATTAATTGTGTCACATTCTTTTCTAAAAAAGAAATAATCTTATCGGATAATGCATTTCCAAAGCTAAATCGTTTAACTCCTAATTCTTTAAGCTTATTACAATTCGTTAGTCCAGGTAAAGATAATATATTTATTGGAGCGTTTACACTCAACGTGATCTCTTGTATCTCATTATTGTCCATTAATCCAGGGACGAATATCCCACTAGCACCACTCTCTACATAGGCCTTTGCTCGATTTACTGTTTCAAAGAAAGGATCTTCCATTTGAAAATATGTATCTGTTCTTGCATTAATATAAAAATCTTTATAACCATGATTGTCTAACGCCATTCTAATTTCTGATATAAGGTGACAATGTTCATTTATTTTTCTTAGTCCCTTTTGTTTTTTGAGTGAATCCTCTATATTGATACCAGCAACTCCAACGTCTGCCGTCCTTAATACATTCTCTAGAATAGTCTTCGAGTCTTCACCATATCCAGCCTCAATATCTGCTGAAACGGGGATTTTCACATTCTCCGTAATTGTTTGGATGATTCTAAGATGTCTTTCAAAATCAATTACTTCACCATCTGCGTATCCTAACGAGTTTGCAATTCCCCAACTTGTTGTACCAATCGCTTTGAATCCTACTTTCTCGAGCGTTAAGGCTGATAGTAGATCCCATGCATTTCCAATAAATAATAATTCCTGTGATGAATGAAGCTCATTGAAATCTTGAATTTTCGTCATATTAATTCCTCCTAAATGTTTGTTAGCCTTCATCTTAACAGGGTAACCACATTCATTTCGTCCTCGTTCTTGCTCTTATGGTCGAAATAAACAAAAAAAGAGCACTACCAATTGGCAGTACTCTTTTCGCTAACTTATGTTAGTTTTCTTTTATAACTTTTCCTCTTCTTCCCAACATTCAGCACCTTTGAGGCCTGGAATTGTACTTGCTTTAAACACAGGATTTAAACCCTTTTTTCGCTGACTTGAGTAATCGTCTAACGCTTTATATGCAACTTTACCAAGGACCAAAATGACAATCAAGTTTATTATCGCCATCATTCCCATGAATAAATCCGCCATACTCCAGACAATACCTACCTTTGCCATAGCACCGAACATAACCATGCCAAGTACAACGAAACGGTAAACTGTCATCCAAGATTTGTGAGCATTCATGAATTCAATATTCGTTTCGCCGTAATAATAATTCCCTATAATTGAACTATAAGCAAAGAAAAAGATTGCAAAAGCAATGAAATACGGAGCCCATGCGCCTACATGAACAGCCATCGAAGCTTGTGTCAAAAGAATACCATCCATATCCCCGGTCCCATAAAGATCCGCAAGCAGAATGATGAAAGCGGTTGCCGAACAGATAATGATTGTATCAAAAAATACGCCAAGGCTTTGAACTAGTCCTTGTTTTACAGGGTGAGACACATTTGCAGTTGCTGCAGCGTTCGGCACACTTCCCATCCCAGCTTCGTTAGAAAACAACCCACGACGTATCCCTTGCATCATTGCTGCACCTATACCTCCGCCGACCATTTCCTTAATACCGAAAGCATGTTCAATAATAAGTTTGAACATAGCTGGAACTTCTGTAATATTCATAATCATAATGTAAAGTGCCACGATAATGTAGAGAATTGCCATGACCGGAACAATTGTCTGCGTTACTTTTACAATTCTTTGAACTCCACCAAAAATGATGACTGCCGATAATAGAACAAGGCCAAGACCTATCGCCCAATCAGGAATTCCGAAGACATCCGAGAACGATTGACTAATTGTATTCGATTGCACAGCATTGAAAATAAATCCAAAACAAAGGGTTAAAAGAATAGCAAACACAATCCCAAGTTTCCGCATTCCCAACGCTTTTTGCATATAATAAGCAGGTCCACCACGGAATGTATCTCCATCTTTTACTTTATAGACCTGCGCGAGCGTGCTTTCTATGAAAGCTGTGGACATACCTATGATTGCAATGATCCACATCCAGAATACCGCTCCAGGTCCACCAATTCCAATTGCAAGAGCGACCCCTGTAATGTTACCAGTACCTACACGAGAAGCTGCACTGATTGTGAATGCCTGGAACGGGGAAACCCCATTTTTTCCTTCTTTCTTCTCAACAATCAGGCGGAACATTTCACCAAACAATCGTACTTGAACGAATTTTGTACGAATTGTAAAATAAGCTCCTATTAATAAAAGAACACCGATCAGTACGTATGTCCATATAAAGTCATTAGCTGGACCAACCAGCCAATTAAGTGCGTCCATAAACACGTTGAAACCACCTCTTTCCAATCTATTTTAAGTAGGGTAAGTTTTATTTATATACTCCAAAGCAAAAAAAGTCTACCAGTTTCGCTATATTTGTATAAGTCTAAATAATGAGTCTTCCTTGCGTCAGAACCAATTTTCTCTCGCATACTGTCTATATTGTCTATTCTTTCACCAAGCTTAACAAACTATGTATGTAAAGCTTGTAGTAAAGCGTAGTACATACGTTAATCGCAGAAGGACCAGGAAGAAATAGAGCCGATGAAAGTGACATTGTCACTACCATCGGCTCTTTCATTCTATCTGTAAAATTGTTGAAGATATGTTGAACATTAAGATATAGAAACCAGAACTACACTTTGAAATAAGGTTCTTGTTTAAGAACCTCATTCATAAATTTTAAAAGAGTTCTTATACTAATAACTGGTCAATCCAATTTTGTACCTTCAATCCTTCTTCAAACGATACGATCTGAGACTCTTTGCCATTTATCAAGCCATGACATGCGTCCAATAGACTTTCGGGCTTACTGTCCGGAATAATATGAACGGCTTTCTCGTCCTTTTCACTTACCCAGAGCTCTGACCAATTTCGAATTGTCATTACTTTTTTTGTTCCAAAAACCTTAAATTCTAGACGTTCTTCCTGTCCAATTCCTGCCAAGCTATTCAAAACAATTGGTATTCCACTTTCTGTTTTAGCCAAAGCCATAACACCTGTTTCACATAATTCTTCATTTTCTGGATAGGTCGTCTCATGGGAAGAAATCGTAAAATCACCGAATAGATGATACAAGATTTGAAGATAATGTGGAAATATTTCTCTTATGAAACCTCCTTGTTCTCTTGAAGCTATCCACGGATTTTGTTGCCATTTTCTTGGCCAGTGTGGGAAGTATGTATGTAGCTCAATACGAACAATATCGCCAAGTGAATCTGTAGTAATCGCTTTTTTTAGACTATGTACTTCAGGACTGTACATTAAAGGAAAATGCATCGCTGTATGAACTTTAGCTTCATCTGCTGCTTTTACCATACGTATGCCATCTAGCGTATCATGTGCAAGAGGCTTTTCAGAAAGGATATTAAAACCACGTGCAGCTATTTGTTCTGCCAAAGGAGCATGACTTACGGGAGGTGTTCCAATATAAACCCAATTTGGTTGTGATTGAAAAAGTTCCTCTAATGTTTCAACAGCTGGAAGTTGATATTTTGTTGAAATTTCCTTTAGTCTTGTTTTGTTTTCGTCTAATACGGACACAATTTCGCAATTAGCATGAGCCAAAATTTGATTAATAATTCGCTCCCCAACAACTCCAGTTCCAATTAACGCAAAAGTAGTTTTAGTCATAGCACACTCTCTCTCATATGTATTTGTATAATATTTATCCATTCATTTTAATAAGAATACTCTGATGCTTATCATCTAATTTTATCATATATGAAATCTAAAACTATAAAAATTTATAATATAAAAAAGATTGCCTCAATATTTCTTAATACCGCTAAAATATATGACATCCCATAAGAACGTTCCTTCATACATTCGTTATTTAATCGAAGTATTCTGTAGTGCTTTCCATAAGGTCTTTTTTGCTGTACCACTCCCAGTTTCTTTACTTTGATAGCGCTCTTCGGGATCATCTTTCATATCAAATCTATAGATTATTTCTTTACCAGAGTTTACTGACCTATACACCAAGATTGCACTAATATATATTAATAATAGGTGATGATATGAAAACAAACATATACTTAAATAATGAGAAATTCATAGCAGGAATAACTATGAAAGATGAAACGGAACATGAAGACAACAATATGGCTCTCCATGTCTGTGAAACCCCTAAAAATGTAATAGAAAATCGCAAGAAGTTAGCTACTTTTTTGGATTGCGGTTTAGATACCTTCGTTTCTGCCAATCAAACACATAGCTCAAATTTTCATCGAGTTACCCTTAATGACAAAGGGAGAGGCGCAGATCGAATGGATTCCGCAATTGCAGATACAGACGCCCTGTATACGTATGAGCCAAATCTGGTATTGTGCAGCTTCACTGCGGATTGTGTACCAGTGATTTTTTATAATGAAGTGAACGGGTTAATTGGCGTGATTCATTCTGGATGGCAAGGTACAGTCAAAGAAGTTACTTTAAAACTTTTTGAGCATTTAAAAGAAGTAGAACATTGTAATCCAAGTGATTTGCATGTACAGATTGGTACAGCACTGAGCCAAGAAAAGTTTGAAGTCGATGAAGATGTGTATGTTAAATTCAAACATCTTGGATATACAGATGATTTTATCTATTACAATAACCAAACCCACAAGTATCATATTGACAATCAGCAAACCGTGAAAAAGCAATGTGAACTGACAGGCATCCCGTCTGATCAAATTACGATTGATCCGACTTGTACTTATTTGCATCCAGATGGTTTCTCTTATCGTCAAGACAAAAAAAGTGGAAGACATCTGAGTTTTATAATGAAAAAAAGGGATTGAAGGAGAATTGAATGGCTAAGCAGATTTTTACCGGGCGTTACACAACGGAGAATAACGAGGATGTTGTCGTGTTTATTATTGGGATGAGGATTAACAAGCGATTAGCCGTGAATAAGTGGCTTCCGGTATTTAATGCCATGCCTGGAATGATAAAAGAGCTTTATACTGAACTGACCTAGCGATATGAGACACATATAAAACACCTATTTTAGGCTGCCGCAATGCCAAATTCTTTTGGTGTTAGGTAGCCTAATTTTTCTTGGATACGTTCTTCATTGTAATGATGAAGATATTCGTCAATTCGTTGTATAACGCAAATATTGCTCAATGAATTAAACTTAGTTAAATAAAATTCTTCTGTTTTTAAACTAGAATGATAGGATTCGATAACAGCGTTATCCCAACAGTTGCCGCGTCTGGACATGCTACTCACTAGATGATTCTCCTTCAAGCAATCCTGATACGCATATGATGTGTAAACACTCCCTTGATCAGAATGTACAATGACTTCCTGCGGATTTCCACGAGCTATCAATGCCTCTTTAAGCGTATCTATTACCAACGGTGTCTGTTGATGATTGTAGAGCTTATAAGCGACAATTTCATTATTATATAAATCCATGATCGTCGAAAGATATAAAGTGACGCTACCATATTGAATATACGTAATATCTGTTACCCATTTTTCATTCGGTTTACTAGCTGTAAAGTTACGATTCAATAAATTTGGGGCAATTACTACTGACTCTCCTTGTGATTTCCATTTTCGTTTTTGCTTCACTTTGCATTGAAGATTATACTTCTGCATGGTTTTCTGGACCGTATTGCGGTCTAATTCAATTCCATATTCTCTTTTCAATAACGCCTTAATTTTACGATGACCATTGCGGTATTTCGTTTTCTTGCATAGTTCGATGATTGCTTCTTCTGCTTTGGTTCGAACGTATTCTACACCTTCTGCTAACCAACGATAAAAGGTGGATCGAGGCACCTGAAGGGCTGACAGAATTGCCGTTACTGTATATTTTTTTCGATACTTTTCCACGATTTGAAGAACTAGCTGTTTTTCAACTCCTTTACCATTTCCATATACTTTTTTAGAATCTCATTCTCCATTTTCAAATGGTTCATTTGTGTATCTTTCTTCTCTTCTTCACTCTTAAATTCAGGTCCATGCCCAAATGAATATTGCTTCCCGATCGGTTGATCGAAACGATGAATTTCATTCGCTCTATACCATCTCATCCATGTCTCAATTTGAGATTTATTCTTAATTCCGTATTTCTCCATAATTTCTTTCGTCGTAAGATGACCGCTCATTTTATCTTTCACGACTGCCCATTTAATTTCACTTGAATACACGTTTTTGCCCATGCAAAAACACCTCCGATTTAAGTACTTGTTTTAAGTGTACCACTATCGAAGGTGTTTTATATTGTCTCATTATTTTAGGTTAGTCCATACGAACAAAGAAGCGTTAGGTTTTTTATCCATGGAAAGCTTTTTTGGCCTTAGAACTACGGTAATGATTCAATATTGGCGGTCCACTGAAGATCTGCTTGCTTATGCGAATGGTGAAAAACATTTGACAGCATGGAAGAATTTCAATAAAAAAATAGGTAACAATGATGCGGTTGGAATTTATCACGAAACCTATGAGCTTAAAAAGGGACATTACGAAACGGTGTATGGAAATATGCCTCTATATGGTTTGGGAAAGGCCATGAAACATATTCCAATTACCGCTGAACGCAACTCTGCTCGAAAGCGGCTTAATAACATCACAAAAACATGATAACGAAAAGCACATCAATTGCTTAACTTGATGTGCTTTTGTACTGTTCACGTAAAATATTCAAGTTTAGCCTTCGGGAAAAATTTTTTCATATACCCATAAAGATGTTCTTTTATATCTTCTTCTTCCTCTTTTTGGTAAATATATTTACCTATTCCATACTTTCCCCATTTATATCTTCTTGCGGTTTCATCTAGTTCTAATTTGGTCATAGGATAGTTCTTTTCAATCACTTTTTTAGCGGGCTTTGTAAAACGGTGTTGAATGAATTCAAATGTAATATCATCTCTTGCATCCATAGGAAGTTCCGCATCAAGCCGCTCAAACAGATGATAATAACCTTCCTCCCATCCTTCATGAAGGTAAATTGGAGCTACGATGAAACCAAGCGGATAACCAGCTCTCGCTACTTTTCCTGCCGCTTCTATTCGATTAGCTAAAGAAGATGTCCCAGGTTCAAAGTTTTTAATGACATAATCAGCATTTACACTGAAACGAAATCTGGTCTTTCCGTTATGTTTGGCATCTAGTAAATGGTCAACATAATGAAATTTCGTTACAAATCTCAACCTACCAAGTTCAGTTTGACCAAAATGCTCGATTGCTCTTTTTAATGTATGGGTTAAGTGATCAATCCCAACAATATCAGAAGTACAAGATGCTTCAAATCGAGTAATGTCAGGGGCACGTTCTTCCATATAACGATCAGCGGCTTCCAAGATTTCTTCCACATTCACATATGTACGAATGTATGGCTTGCTTCCCATGGTTGTTTGTAAATAACAATAATGACAATGGCCCATACAACCTGTAGCAAATGGTATCGCATATTCAGCTGAAGGTTTGGACGTATCAAACTTAAGGGTTTTCCGAATTCCCACGACGAGAGTGGATTTGGCAATACGATACTTTTGAAAATCATTTTCACCAGGTAGATCTCGAACTTGATTATGAGAAGTCGTATAACGAATTTCTGTTCCCATCTTTTCAAATTTTTCTTTTAGTTCTTTCCCAAGTGGATATTCCAATGCATTTGGTTCAAAATATACAAGCTGTGGTGTAAATGGTTTTTTCATGTCTTACCTCCCTTTTAATGAAAATACTGGCGATACGCGTGTTCAGCATCTGCTTCATTTGCATAGATGGCCATTTCAGTTGATAAAGGGTAATAAGTTTCATAAAGAAAAAGAGCTAATTCATTCGGATTATCCGGGCTATTTACAACGGCCGCTTCTTGTATATTAGCTACATTTTGGATATGTGGATTTCGATAAAAAATATAAACTACGTCTCCCGCATTGTAATTACTAAGCAAGACATCACCCTCCTCATTTCTTGAAGTTAGTTTGGCTGTATATGAGAAAATTATGTCACTGTTTATTGATTTATTAGTAAAGGAAATTGCCAGGAACAGAATTCCCATAAAAAAATGAAAAAGCGACCGAAATTCTCTCTTCGGCCACCTTATATACGGAGTGTCATTAGGGAGCTATATCATTCCATAAGGATTCGGCTCGTACCAATAATACCCTACATCAGCATATGGATAAGAATAACTTTTTTGTTGTGTTAATTCGATATTCGATGCAATGGCTAAAGCAATAAGTTCTGTACATGCGCCAATTACTTGTGTCCAACTTCCAATTAATTCTAGCGTTTCTCCTGAAATATCCAATTTATTTAGAATCGATATATTACCAGCTGCATCAAGAAATGCTCCCAATGCTACTAAGCTATTTCCCGTTGCCTCAAGATTTTTTGTTGGTGATTTTCCTGCTACAGCCCCTACAGCTTCATAAACTGCACCAAGACCTTGTACTCCGCTTCCAACTGCATTTAACCTAAGTCCCTCTTCCTCAGAAGAATGAATTTCAATCTCCGTTGCAACTGTGTTTGTAGAGTTTCCTCCAGCTTGAAGCCAGCATCCTATGATGTTGTCCATTCGGAATGGCTCTTTTTCTTCCAAAAATAATTCTGTATTTCCCAGCACTTGAAGGCTATTGCCAAAAGCTTCGATGGCATTTCCTTGCGCAACTAACTTTGCACCCTTTGGAGTACCAGTCGTAGTTTCTTTCGTTTGTCCTATAGCAGAGATAATTGTCCCAATTACAATTACCCATGCTCCCGAAAAAATGAGCTCCTCTCCATGTTTCTTCACAACATCCCACCGTTCCAGAAAAGAAGTTACTATATCTTATTCATTAATACATATGTGGTGTTTTCAATATTGACACTTTGCTGTTTCACCTGAAACTCGGTTATTGAATTTAGTCAAAAAAAAGTGGTTATTTATTAGAAAAAAGAAGGACATTCTAAAATTTATATTTCCCGGAAAATAGTTTAGTCTGATTTTCTCAGAGTACTTTGCTCTAACACGAGTAAAGCTTCATTTTCAGGTAAGAATAATAAGCAAAGGAGTGAAGGAAAATGACAAAAAAAAAAAATATTAGTACCTTCCGCTCGAAAAGAATTAGACAAACTTAAGGCACGAGTTATGAAAGATATCGGTTACGATGTAGATTTAAACAATCCCGATCATGTAAAGTACGAAGTTGCTGAAGAGTTAAATATTCCATTGAGTAAGGGATACAATGGCAAACTTACATCTGAACAGGCTGGAAAAATTGGTGGACCGATTGGCGGTAATATGGTGAAAGAAATGATAAGAATGGCTCAAGAACAAATGACACGAAAATGAACTAACTACTCCGCAGTTGCTCTCCCCTAGACGCATAATCAGCGAAGGTTGGGGGATTATAAAGCTGAGTCCCATGCTACTTTGCAATAAAAATAGTAGCAGTAAGGCGCTTTTTCGAAAATACAACTGGAGGTACTACACAGATGACACAAACACAACAAAACATCAGTTCAAGAAGTGCATATACCCGTTTCATGTTGGGCTCAATGATGACTGCTTATGGCACGGTAAGGCTTATACATGATTCGAAAAGCAGAAGTGGAAAATTGCTTATCTTGTTAGGTTCAATGAAAGCAGCGGAAGGCGCTACAAAATTTTGCCCGAGAAAGGCAATGGGTTCATCCATAACGAATAGTAATATGATGCAAAAAATGAAGAGCGGCAACTCTTCTCAAGGTGCATTATCTGGTGCTGCAATGAATAGCTCAACTCCATCTGGAGAAATTTCTTCGGATAATAGCAATAGACAAATGGGCAACATAATGCAGATAGTCGGAAAAGTCGTACAAATGTTCACTAGTGGAAATGCTTCTCAAAGTGCGACGGTTAGTGCTCAAAATAAGGGTGGGACTCAAAGTACGAACGGTGCTACAGGACAAAATGCTGCGAGTGGTAACATCGCTCAGACTCTAGGAAATGCGGCCCAACAAATGACAAGTGGAACTGCATCCCAAACCATTGCACCACAGGTTGGACAAATAATCAATGACGTTGCTAGCATGATCGGATCACAAAATAATCCTGGAAAGCAAGCTTCTGCGGCTAGTGAAACATCTAATAAGAATGCAACAGCTAACGGAAAGAATAACACGAGGAATGCTACAAATGGAAATTCAAGTGGTCTGAAAAACACTACTTCAAATAATACGACCATGAAATCTGCGTCAGTTTCTAATAATAGCAGTAACAACAAGCCAAAAGCAGATGAAACAAAATCACAAATAAATGGTGCAGATAATAAGGATAAATTACCTCATTTAGATTCTTCCGTAATAAACGCGTCTTCAAAAACATCAAACAACAACAACAACAACAACAACGCACCTACATCAAATATTCTGCAATGATTTTTAGTAACAGTTCTGGCCAATTTAGAATCTAATAAGCAAGTTCGAATCTCGACAAAAATTAAATTTGAGTTGAGATTCGAACTTCATTTTTAAAAGTTTGCAAAGTATTTCTTGCCTTTAACATAAAACTGGCACATCAAATTTATATTGATGTGCCAGCTACTACTCTATTTCTCTAAATATTTTTTACGATACTCTTCAGTCTCCCAGAAATCCGCATGTTTAATTCCAAGCAGTTCTGGACGGAATACTGGATCTATTCCTTCTTTTTTCTGTTTCTCGTAATCTTTTAAAGCAATCATAGAAGGCTTAAAGAGTATTAATATTCCAATTAAATTGAGCCAAACCATAAGACCTAAGCCGATATCTCCCATGTCCCATGCAACGGCAGCTGTGCGAATACTTCCATAGAAAGTAGCTCCTAATAACACAATCTTGACTAATAACATTGGTAATTTCGATTTCGTTTTTCTCGTTAAATAAGCAATATTTGTTTCTGCAATATAATAGTAAGCCATAATAGTCGTAAATGCGAAGAAGAATAATGCAATTGCGACAAAGCCCGCTCCGAAACCAGGTAAAACCGATTCGACAGCTGATTGTGTATATCCCGGACCTGGTTGCATATCTCCTAGTCGTTTTACGATAAAAGTGCTATCTGGTCGAACTGTATTATACATTCCTGTAATTAATATCATAAAAGCAGTCGCTGAACAGACGATCAACGTATCGATATAAACAGAAAATGCTTGAACAATTCCTTGTTTTGCTGGATGCGAAACTTCAGCTGCACCAGCAGCGTGTGCACCAGACCCTTGCCCTGCTTCGTTCGAATAGATTCCGCGTTTAACACCCCACGAAATAGCCATACCTACTATTCCACCAAATGCTGCATCCATTCCAAATGCACTCTTGAAAATTAGCACAAATATATTCGGTAATTCAGTAACATTAAGTGCAATAACAATAAGTGATACAAGGACATATCCAACCGCCATAAATGGCACAACAAATTGAGCAGTATTAGCAATCCTTTTGATTCCTCCAAAAATGATAAAACCAAGAAGTATAACAATAATAATAGCAGTAATCATAGTATTCATACCAAATGCATTCTCAAGCCCCGCTGCAATCGAGTTTGCCTGTACACCTGGCATTAACAACGCCATTGCTAATACAGATGAAACAGCGAAAAGTACCCCATACCACTTTTTCCCGATCCCTTTTTCGAAATAATATGCAGGACCTCCGCGGTATTCCCCATCCTGCTTTACTTTATAGATTTGTGCCAACGTCGATTCCACATATGCCGTACTTGCTCCAAGAAAAGCAATCGCCCACATCCAGAATACTGCTCCGGGACCTCCAAACGCTATTGCTGTTGCCGTTCCTGCAATATTACCAGTTCCTACTCGTCCAGATAAAGCAACTGACATCGCTTGAAAAGAAGTAATACCTGCATCTGACTTCTCCCCTTTAAATAGTAGCTTCACCATGTCCTTCACCAATCTAACTTGCATAAAGCGAGTCATGATTGAAAACAACACTCCAACTCCAAGCGACAAATAAATGATTGGAGAACTCCACAACACATTATTCAACCATCCTACTAATTGCTCCAACTAAATCCCCCTAACTTAGTAAAAAATTTTATTTCATTTTAAGTATATGTATTAAAAACAGAATATTCAACCTGTTTCGAAGAAAATATTTTATACCACTCTGCAAAACTTTAACCAATACTTTTCAGATAAAGCTATCATTCTATGTTTTTGATACAATAATAATGAAGTATATTTTTACATCGCACTTTTAAGGAAATCTCTAATGGAAAAATTACAGTTTTTATATCAACTCAAACTTGTTCCTTCCTTGTTAGATCAAGCGAACTGGACTGAAAAAGAAAATTTAGTTGTCCAACATCATTTTGAAGTATTACAAAATTTGCAAGAAGAAGGAAAGCTTCTTTTAGCAGGTAGAACTTTAACTATGGACCCAATGGGAATAGTCATTTTGGAAGTAGATACGGAGGAAGAAGCAATTGAGCTTATGCATAATGACCCCGCTGTTAAAGATGGGATTATGGAAGCGCAACTATTTCCTTGCCGAGTTGCTTTATATAAAAAGTAAAGTATTACTGAAAATATAATAAGAAATGATAAAAAGTTTATTGAAATGGCTTGATATGCCTCTTCTATAACCTCACTTGATATAACGCTTTTCTTAAAAGTTTTAAATTCTCTAGTTAGGTGAGAAAATTAATCCATTTTTAATAAATTCAATTATAAATCTAACTAAAAAAACTATTTTCCAAAGAATGCAGAAGAATAAAGCGTATCTACATTTGGTCTCATCACCTCCGTAAACTGCGAGGTAGATTAATTCCTTTTGATGATAGAATTTATTGTTCTGCGCTAAACTTAATAAACCTTTCCTTCTCGTTTTATCCATGAGTAAAAGAGGAAAGCCATACGCATACGCATCCTTTGCAAAATGAGCAACTTGTCCTTCCCAGTCTATTAATGGGCACAAGCACATATTGTTAAAATAAGGGGTGTTCATTCGATTCCTCCTATCTCCATAATGCTTAAAGAAGGCAATGTAGTTTATGTAGAATAGGATTATTGTATAACAATTAATCCTATAACCCACAAAGGAGGAAAAATACTGAATCTAATAATACGTATATCCATTGTTAACCTCATCTTTTTTATTGTTATGCTAGTTATCAATTATTCCCTTGGATACAATGTAGGGTATACTGCAAATGAGCAAACGCCGTTAATACAACCAGCAAACTATGCTTTTTCCATATGGATCCTCATTTATTTCCTTTTGTTTTTATGGATTGTAAAAGGATTTTTTGTACGTGGGAAAAAAGGGAGTGTTTATAAGGAACTTCAATTATTAATTCCTGTAAATTTTATATTAAATGGAGCTTGGATTTTAGCATTTACACAACAAAAGATTCGCTTGTCTACGGTTATTATTTTTCTTTTATTGTTCTCACTAATACGGATTTACAGAAAAATTAAACGGAATACTAACCGTGGTCTCTTTGATCTCATCCCATTTTCAATTTATTTAGGATGGGTGTTTATAGCGAGTATTGTGAATGTATTTACATATTTTGTTCGTAACAATAGCTTCCCGTTTTTAGGGATAGAAGAACTCGGTTGGACGGTTATTGCGCTCATATTAGGATGCATATTAGCTGTATTGTTTACACTTATTAACCAAGACATTTTGTACCCACTAGTTATTATTTGGTCTTATGTAGCGATTTACATGAACACACAAGAAAAAGCTATTCATCTGGTCACTCTGATTAGCATCGTTATTATTAGTTCTACTACACTGTATACATTTATTTCAAAAGTTAAAAGTGAGAAATAAGTACTTTCTTTAGATAAATGACCCAACGATTGTAGCCGTTAACACAGATGCCATAGTAGCAACAAATAGCATTTTAAGTCCAAACTTTGCAACCATTGCAGATTGTTTTTCATCGATTGCCTTCACTGTCCCTAAGATGATTCCAATCGTACTAAAGTTGGCAAACGATACTAGGAATGCGGATACGACTCCAACTGTCTTAGCAGACAAGTTGGGTATAATTTCTTTAAAGCCCAACATTGCAACAAATTCATTGGAGATAATCTTTGTTCCCATTATCCCTCCTGCTCGAATCATTTCATGTGCAGGTACACCCATCAACCACGCTACCGGAGACAATAAATAACCCAGAATAGTGGTCAAATCCGTTCCTATAGTCGCTGTAAGGACAAAGTTAATCATAGCAATTAGAGAGATGTAAGCAATAAGCATAGCTCCCACAATTCCAGCAACTTTCATCCCATCAATAGCACCATTGCCAATCGCCTCAAAAAGAGACTCATCATGGATCATATCCTTCACTTTAATCTGTTCTCCTTCAACATATTGAGCAGGAGCTACCATTGATGCCAGTAATAACCCTGACATTACATTTAGAGGTAAAGCTATCAGTACATACTTAGGAGGAATCATTGTCATATAAGCTCCTACAATAGATGCGGACACACTTGTCATGGATGCTGTAGTAGCTATAAATAACCTGTTTCTATTCATTTTAGGAATATGAGTCTTAACGGCGAGTAAAGCTCCCGTATCTCCAAAGATGGATGATGCAACCGTCGAGAAAGATTCAATTACTGGTAAACCTGTTACTTTAGAAATTGCTCCTCCAAGATATTTAATCATTAGAGGTAAAATTCTGATGTAAGTCAGTACACTAAGTAAAGTAGATGTAAATACAATTAGTAGTAATACCGAGATAAAGAATACAGGCGTGTCATTCGTGAACACAAAACCTCCAAAAACAAAAGCTATCCCCTCTCTTCCAAATTCCATCAACTTAGAGAAAAAGTTCGTAACTGCTATTACTATATTTCCACCAATTGTCGTATTAAGCATTGCATATGCAGTAATAAGCTGAGCTATAAATAAGATTACAACTGCTCTATAGTTGATACTTTTCTTGTTATTTGATAATAAAAATGCCGTTCCTATTAATACAATAACTGATAAAATTGCTGTAAAAAGTCCTGTCATGATCATTTCTCTCCAATTCATTAGATTCTAATTTGCATATTTCATTAGCATATCCAATGCATGAAGATGGATACATATTAGTTAATTTTGACATTCCAAGTTAGTGTCTAACGAAAAGACACCTCCAATAATCACTTTTATTTAAAGGAAGTGTCTAAATCTATATGAAGTTATTTAAATCTAAAATTAATATCGCTGCTTTAACCTTTTTTAAATGGACTTATTAAAAGCTATATTCTGTTTAATTCCTTTTTCGGATAATAAAATACACTTAAGGTTTTCTGAGATGCACTCGAGATTATATGACATACTTTAAACTCTTCGACTATTAGATATTATTACTAGCGGTTTAACTCCTTAAAATATCGATAAATTTTTTCTAGTTTTTTTGTTTGTTTTCCATTTGCTTTTTCCATATTACCGAACTCAAAAAATTTCACTTTTTTTATGCCCACAAAATTAAATAGAGCTCTCCTCATTAATACTTGATGAGCATTATTTAACCAAAAACGCAGATAATTTTTCGGCCCCTTCATGGTCGATACACATACAACTGACTTTCCTTTCAAAAGTCCTTCTGGTAGTAACCCCTTCTTATCCCTGTAGGCAAAATTAGCAGCAAATAATTGATCTATGTATCCCATAAGCATTGCAGGTGGCCTTCCCCACCAGATTGGATACACAAATACAATCTGATCTGCCCACGTAATTTGCTTTCTATATTTTTCAATGTAAGGATCACGATGCATATCACGTCTTCGTTTTTGCTCATTAAATACGAGAACGGGATTAAACCCCTCTCCATATAAATCTAATACTTGCAACTCATTAATATTAGGATTCTCCATACTTCCTTCAATTACTTTTTGTAAAAATGCATAATTTAAACTTTTGTGATTAGGATATGTATAAATCACTAGCGTATTCATATTCTCTTCCCCTTTAGTTATCATTTGACAAGTAAATAGTAACATCACTCGTTTTTAATTGTCAAATGATAATTGTTTTTTGATAACATTATTGGTATGTTAATAGTAAGAGGTGAAAGTTATGGACAAAAACGCTCTTTTTAACAAATGTATAGCATTATTAACTTCAGTTCATCGAGTGACACACGAATTGACACAGAATGCTAAATCAGATTCTATCACTCCAGTTCAATATAAAATCCTTGAATATATAACTGTTAGTCAGCCTGTGACCCCAAGTGAAATTAGTGATTGTCAGCATATATCTTTGCCCAATACAAGCCGTGAGTTGAAAAAGTTAAGTGAAAAAAATTTAATTGAAAAATTAAGTGATTCAGAAGATCGCCGAAAACAATATATTTGTCTCTCTAAAGAAGGAGAAACCATGATGAACAAATCTTTTGCAACCGTAGAATTACATTTTCTAAATCGAATAAAAAATGCTTCACAAGAAGATTTGGATGATATTGATCGCGCTCTTGATATACTTCAGACAAAACTTTTTTATTAAAAAATCTTTCCTCTTTTTCTAACCCTAGAGCATTAGTCAAGAATTGGAAGGTAATATTGATATGCTTACTACCAAGTAATTAATGTATTTTTTTAGAGAGGAGAGCCTTTAAACTGTGAAACCTGCTCATATTGCTCCTTACATTGCAATATTTTGAGGGGGATTATTTTCTGTTACATAAAAACAAAAGAGAGGCAAATATACCTCTCCCTTTTGATTTGTTCAATTTTTAATGATATTGAAACCAAGGAAACCATTTATTATATTTATCTTTAACAACATACAGCTCCCTAAGTGATGCACTCTGAGCTGGAAGTAATCTTGGGAACCTTAACCTAACAAACCAAGAATGGCCTGCTACTCTTTTTCCACAGAAGTTAATAGCCATTTTATAGTAATTCTCCTCAAACCCAGTTAGAAGAGGCATGGGTTTTATAACCTCAATTCTCCACTCCTTATAAACAAGACTTGAGCCATATACTTTCGGAATGATTCCATTCAAAGCTTTAACAAGCTCATCTTTGTCTTTCTCAGTAGTTTTCAGCAATATTTCTGTATTTGGACATTTTCTCATGTTCTCACCTCAGGATAGTTTTACCCCAATTTTTAAAAAAACTTTAGATAATTTGCTCTTATTGGCACAAGTTATATATGAAAAATATTTTAGAGAGGCTTAATACCCCATGAAAAAAATAACTTATATTTTAATTGCTACAATAACTTTTTGGATTAGTTCCAGTAATATTTATGCCCAAAGTGAACAGCCTGATTATAAGCTTATTTATGATACTTTGATTACAACACTATTCCCCTCTATGGATAAAGAAATTATTAATTATTATGGCTATCCCAAACAATTTGAAGATGCTAAAATTCTGAGTATTACAAGAGAGCATGAGGGCAGTTTTGATTTTAATGCAGAAGTCCAAGTCACAACATTTGAACATGCACATGACCCTCCTTATGGTAAGGAAACAATGACTTTTAATATAAGTCCATTTGGGGTTAAAACCATTAGCTTTAAACATGAGGGAAGTAAAGAAGAAAAAGAAATAAATGAATTCTATAGTGCAACACTTTCAGATATAAAACAGTCTTTTAATTTGAATTTAGAGTCTTACTCTTCTTACACATACAATCAATTGCAATACCAAACAGAAATAAATAATGAATTTAAATCTCTTATTAATATTGCAGAAGAAATAGTAACCAACATTTTATTACCTGAGAGAAAGATACCCTACAAAAATGTTATTGACCCTGTAACCTTTATAAAAGGCAACACAGGTTATATACTCTTTAAAAAGTCTGATGGTACAAATGTAATTTATCATGTACAAAAGAAAGATGGTAATTGGATAGTAACAGACAAAAATAATAAACAAGGTAAGAAAATGGATTATAAATTACCATGGTATGTATGGAAAAACAATTAAGCCTACTGATTAAATCAGTTAGGCTTTTTTTAATACTTTTCTAAGCATTCACTTTCCCCTGATGCATTAACATTCCTGCTGTTGTTCTTTGAGTTAGCAATTTCTTTTCAAGTGAGTCAATAGCTGTCATTCATTGCCCAGAAAACTCAATAGCTTTTTCTACCTCAATTTTTTTCATTAAGCCCCCCACTTAACAAGCCATTTGCAGTATTAGTCAAGTCCTTAACATAAGATCCTACTGAGCCATTGATTTTGCAAACCCATTGCTTAGTTTCTCATATCTATCCATAATTGCCTTCAGTCTCTCTGCTGACCTTTCTGCCATCTCCTTAAAATGTTGTTTGTTCTTTTGCTCAGTTGTCATTCCAAATTGGTCTGTCATCTGTAATTTCTCCATTTTGAATAATTTTTTTATTAGTCGAGTTAATTTCATAAATAGCATTTAATTATTAAAACACGAACAATGATTATTTTATTGATTGGAGCGACATGCGGCGGTGATGGCTCATCGCACACCCCGTGGAAAGTGTCCGCCAAAAGCGGAAATCATGCTGATTTATGAAGAGTATATTAAACATATTCTCACATTTCACTTTAATATTGTTCGTGTTTTATGCTCTAAATTTGAATGATGAAATTGCTTCTTTCATTATCATAATAAAAATAAATTCTCTTATTAATAATTTCTCACTAGTGTTTCATATAAATATATAGTGATTATTTCACGCAAAACCCTAAATTATCAGTTTATTTTGTGAATTCACGCAAATATTAAGCTATAATATTAGGATAAGGGGGAATAAAATATGATCAAACAATCTATTATTGAAAACGTGCTAGAAGCCGCTCTCTCGACAGGTGGTGATTTTTCGGAAGTGTTCATTGAAGATAAATATGTGAACACAATGGAATTACAAAGCGGGAAATTAGAAAAAAGTATTTCTGGCCGTGATTTTGGTATAGGTATACGTATTTTTTCTGGCCTTCAAAGCATTTACACATATACAACAGATTTCACAGAAGAAGGCTTATTGTTAGCGGCAAAACGCGCAGCACATGCTATTAAAGGTAATTCGCAAGGCATCATTCATCCACTCCGTAAAGAGAGGTTCATCCCTATTCACGATATTGCTCAAATGCCACAATCTGTGGAACATGCAAGAAAGGTGGCCATTATGAGAAAGGCAAATGAAATTGCTAGGAGTTATGATGAACGTATCCGGCAAGTTGGCTTACGATATATCGACGAAGAACAGAATATCCTTATCGCAAATTCTGAAGGTAAATTTGTTGAAGACACACGTGTCCATAGCAGACTATCCATTCAAGCAACCGCTTCCGATGGTGTTGAAATGCAGACTGGCTTCTATGGTCCTGGTGCACATGCAGGATTTGAATTTATTGAGAACTTGGATCTTCACCATTACGCAGGAGAAGCATCACGTATTGCAGTGACGATGCTCGAAGCTGATGAATGTCCAAGTGGTAAGTTTCCTGTAATTATCGACAACGAATTTGGTGGAGTGATTTTCCATGAAGCTTGCGGTCACGGACTTGAAGCAACATCTGTCGCAAAAAATAATTCTGTTTTCGCGAATAGAATTGGTGAGAAAGTTGCACCTGATATCGTAACTTACATCGATGATGGTACAATCCCGAACGAATGGGGTTCCCTGTCTATTGACGATGAAGGAGAAAAGTCACGGAAAAATGTATTAATTGAGAATGGGATTTTAAAAGGATATCTTATAGATAAATTTAATGCTCGTCGAATGAATGCAGAAGCAACTGGATCTTCGCGTCGACAATCGTATCGTTTCAATCCTACTTCTCGTATGACAAATACGTATATCGCTCCTGGTACATCGACACCGGAAGAAATTATTGCAGACACGGAAAACGGTATTTATGCAAAATATATGGGTGGAGGTCAAGTAAATCCGGCAACAGGCGATTACAACTTTTCTGTAATGGAAGCATATGTCGTGAAAAACGGAAAAATTGAGCGTCCAGTTCGAGGAGCAACACTTATTGGTAATGGCGCGAAAACGCTCCAACTTGTTGACCGCGTCGGTAATAATCTTGCACATGGTGCAGGGATGTGTGGATCGATAAGTGGCAGTCTTCCGGTCAATGTCGGTCAGCCAATGATTCGCATCAGTGAAATTACAGTTGGTGGAACAAAGGGGGAATAAAGGATGAATATCACTGAATACCAAAGAGATTTGCTAAACAAGGCTATGGATGCTGATTTCAAGGAAGTAGAAGTATATTATGAACGTTCTGAGTCATTCCAATGTATGATCTTTGAAGGGGAAATTGATAGCTACGAAACCTCTGAGGATGGAGGTCTTGGTCTACGTGGTCTTTATAAAGGGAAAATGGGCTATGCCTATACGGAAAAAATCGATGAAGATTCCATATCTTTTCTAATTGATAAAGCAAAAGCGAATGCGCATGTACTTGATGAAGATGATGGAACGGATATTTTTGAAGGTAGTAAAGATTATAGAGGGTATGAGTTTTATAGTGAAGAGCTCGCAAATGTTCCAATTCCGGAAAAAATTGAGCTCATTAAGTCGATTGAAAAGAAAGTACTTGAATACGATCCACGAATTGTCACTCTTAATTACTGCATTCTGCAAGATTTTTCAGGTGATAGAGTAATGGCGAACAATAAAGGCCTTTCATTGAAAGAAAAAAAGAATGGTTTAATTATCTACGTATCCACTGTAGTGAAAGATAGAGAGGAAATGAAGACAGGTAGCTTCATTAAAATGACGCGTGACTTCTGCTCTCTTGATGCCGATGAAATTGCGAGAGAAGCAGCAGAAGAAGCATTGTCAAATCTCGGTGAAAAATCAATTCCTTCAGGAAAATACCCAATAATCATGCGTCATAACGCAGCAGCATCTTTACTTGCAACATTTACACCGATATTCTCAGCTGAAAATACACAAAAGGATCAGTCACTTTTGAAAGGGAAAGTTGGAGTGAAAGTTGCATCGGAATTCTTCACTCTGTTAGATGATCCATTTCATCCGGATGCGGTTGACGGTTCAAATTTCGACGGAGAAGGCGTAGCAACAAAAAAACGTGCCATCGTTTCAAATGGCATACTCGAAACTCTCCTTCATAACAGGAAAACGGCGAAAATAGAAGGCGTCGAAACAACTGGTCATGCACATAAAGCATCCTATAAAAGCACCCTTACTATCGCACCGCTAAATTTGTACATCGCGCAAGGTGAAAGAACCAAGGAAGACTTAATTTCCTCTGTTTCAGATGGAGTTCTCATTACAGGGTTGTCTGGTCTTCATTCGGGTACAAATACGATCTCTGGTGATTTCTCCATTGCTGCAACCGGCTTCCATATTAAAAATGGCGATATTTCCTCGTCTGTTAAGCAGATGACAATAGCTGGAAACTTTTTCAACTTTATGAAAGATATCGAAGAAGTTGGATCAGATCTACACTTTCAGCCAGGAGGTTACGGTTCTCCATCATTACGTGTAAAAGAACTTTCCGTTACGGTTGATTAATAAAACAACTGACACTCTCCACTTTCGAGGGTGTCATTTTTGTGGAGTGACATTTTTCATTTTTCATTTTTCAAAACTTTTTTTTAGGAATCTATAGAAATGTCCAAACACATCGCTGGATAAAATTCATTTATTGATATTCCTCATAAATAGTTAAATCTGCTGGATAAGTTAACTTTGGAATATTTCACCTTGTAAAGGCAACTTTGTAAGAAAAGTTGTTTTCTCCCCAAACTTACTTTGAACAGAGATGGTGCCGTGATGCATTTCTACAATCTTCTTCACAATAGAAAGTCCTAAGCCACTCCCCCCATTTGATATTGTTCTCGATTGGTCGGATTTAAAGAATCGTTCAAAAATATGCAATTGGTCCTCTTCTGTCATCCCTATTCCGTTATCCGTAATGGAAGTAATCACCGCATCCTCTTGTTTCCACAAACGAATGCTAATCGTACCTGCATTGGGTGTGAACTTAATACTATTACTAAGTATGTTCATCCACACCTGATTCATCAGATCTTCGTCTGCTACTATTGAAATGGGTTCAAACTGAATGTCCATTTCAATATTTTTCTCTAACCATCTTGGTTCACAAGCAAGGACAACGCTTCGCAACTGTTTGTCTAATCTATATTTTTTTGGTTCAAACGGGTGATGTTGTGATTCTAAAGACGTTAACTTCAGTAAATTATCACTGATTTTAGAGAGACGATTACTCTCCGTCTCAATGATTGTTAAATAATGAAGTCGTTTTTCATCCGTTAAGTCAATGTTTTTCAAAGCTTTTGCAAACCCATTAATGGATGTAAGAGGAGACTGAATCTCATGCGAAACATTGGAAATAAACTCTTGACGCATTTTCTCCATTTCTCCTAATTCAACCGCCATATTGTTTATCCCGCTAATCAACTGTCCAAATTGATCTTCTCCATTTGCTTTAAGGTCTAATTTTACATTAAAATCTCCAGTTGCCATTTGTCGTAAAGCAGCTACAATCGTATCCCAATAAACTCGCTGTTTCTTGGAACCAAATAAAAAAATAATGACTGCCGTACACCAAAAGAAAATTATTACACCTATTACTGTAATAAGTTGTTGCAAATATCCTTGAGGATACTTCCCTATCCAATCATAAAGATAAGAGGTTAGATGAAAAGACAGGAACGCAAAAACGGTAGTAGCTATAAGAAAAAGTGCAATCACAGCTAAAATCTTTCCGATGAACTTCCATTTCTTCATGAACCCAACTCCAAACGATATCCAAGACCCCGTATAGTTCTTATGGAAAATCCGCTATTTTCTTTGGGGAATCGTTCACGTAACCTTTTAATATGAACATCTACTGTTCGTTCATCGCCTTCATAATCAAATCCCCAAATTTCTTCTATTAATTGTTCACGTGAGAATGTCTTTCCTGGATAACTCGCTAATTTAAATAACAAGTCAAACTCCTTTAATCGTAGTGTAGTATTTTCTCCCATATACTCTAACTCATAGTTATTACGATTCATCCGGATATTACCAACTTCCACCGTTTGAGATAAAGAAATACGATACCTTTTTAGAATGGATTTAACGCGAACAATTAATTCAGCAGGTTCGAATGGTTTAACAAGATAGTCATCTGTTCCAAGATTAAAACCTTTTACCTTTTGAGCAGTTTCTCCTTTTGCAGTCAACATAAGAATAGGCAAGTCATTGTAAAACTTTCGGATTTCCCTGCATAATTCCCATCCGTCCATATTTGGCATCATAATATCCATAATGACCATATCTATTTTTTCTGAATCAAGCTTGGACAGTGCATCTACACCGTCCACCGCTTCCAGTATGTCTAAGCCTTCATTTTGCAAAAATACTTTTACTAACTCTCTAATATGTTCCTCATCATCTACTATTAATAGCTTTGTCATGACAACAAATCCTTTCTAACTTATTCTTGAATACGCAATTGCTGATTTGCAAACTCTCTATACATCTCATGTGATTGAAATAACGTATTATGCGTTCCACTCCCAGTAATATGTCCATTTTCCACAAATAAAATATTGTCTGCATCCACTACCGTAGAAAGACGGTGCGCTATTACAAGTGTCGTTCTTCCTTTCATCAAATTATCCAATGCTTTTTGTACATAGATTTCCGAATTACTATCGAGACTAGATGTCGCTTCATCAAGCATTAATATTTGAGGATTACGTAATAATGCTCGCGCGATTGCAATTCGTTGTCGTTGGCCACCAGAAAGTTTGACTCCTCGTTCTCCTACTTCTGTATCAAACTTATGTGGAAGTGCTTGAATAAATTGTTCGGCATATGCCATATCAGCAACCCTTTCAAGTTCCTCATCTTCCACTTTTCTTTCGATCCCATAACAAATGTTATCACGTATTGTTCCAGATATGAGAGCACTTTCCTGAGCAACATATCCGATATGACTTCTCCAAGAATGTAAAGAAAACGTATCAATTGGCTTATTTCCAAGCATAATCGTTCCTTTTGTAGGTTGATAAAAACGTTCCAACAGTGAAAATGTAGTTGTTTTCCCTCCTCCACTTGGTCCAACAATGGCCGTTACTTTTCCTGGTTCAATGGTAAAATTAATGTCCGATAAAATGCGTTCTTTTCCATATGCAAAGTCTATATGTTGCAGATGAATGGGTTCAGTTACAGACTTTAATTCCATACCCGCATGAACTTCTTCTTCCTCATGTTCAAGTACTGAACTAATTCGCTCCGTTGCCCCCATTGCTTTTTGCAACTGAGTAAAGAACATTGTTAATTGAGTCATTGGAATGATAATTTGTATTAAATATAAAATAAATGCTACCATGTCACCAGCTGTAAGTTCTCCAGAAGAGACACGAACACCCCCGTACCCAATTATCGTAACAAGTACGATCATGAGAACAAAAGAAATTAAAGGAGTAATGAGTGCATGTATTTTCGCTTCTTTTAAACCAAAATTGAACAGATTGGTAATGCCTTTTTTTCCACGTGTATATTCCAAGTCTTCGGCATTAGACGCTTTCACTAAACGTGTTTCTGGTAATACCTGATTCAGTACTGCAGTAAATTTTGCTGTTTCATCTTGCATTCCTTTAGAAATAACAAACATCCGTTTACCAAGGAGCATCAAAATAACCATTGCTATCGGAACAGCAATCAACATTACTAAAGTCATTTTCCAATCCAAAAATAATAGAATGGTAACGGAACCGATAATTGCAATAATACCTGTTAAACAGTTGGCAAGATGTTCAGTAATTAGTTCCTTCACAACTGCGGTATCATTCGTTACTCGACTTAGTGTCTCCCCTGTATCATTATTATCATAATAGGGTATTGGTAGATGAAGTAGTTTTCTCCATAATCGATCTCTTAAACTTGCTACTACATGATGACCAACACGGTTTAATAAATAAATTGAAAGTCCACTCGCTATTGCTTGAGCAATAAATGCAATCACTAGCAAAATAATTTGCCAATAATCAAGTGATTCGATTGAAAAACCATCCACTAATTGTTTGGTAAATAACGGAACAACAAACCCTACTCCTGTTGTTGCAAAACTCATACAAAGCGCAATGATTAATAAAAGCTTTGGTGGTTCAGTATCTTTTATTAGTTGAAAAAACTGTCTCCAGTTCCCTTTTTTATTTTCGTTTATTGTTTCTTTCATAGTTCAAGTTCCTCCTTGAGACGTTCTCTCCAAACTTACAATAATTACTATAACATTCCTTTATGAACTGAATATGAAATGAAACTCAAAAAGACATGTGCATTTTCTGCACATGTCTTCTTTTTCTATTTTACTATTTATTTTTACGCTTTTTTCTAATTTGGTACTTTTATGGACCTTAGTTAGATTTAGAATCATCAAAATCTTGTTCGAGTCGCTTAACAAAATCCTCCGCAGCACTATACCCTTGCTGCTTTAAATACCAGTTATTCGCTGCTGCTTCTATTAAACCAGCAACATCACGACCTGGTTGTAGTTGAATTTGAATATGAGGAATTTGAACGCCCATATATTCGGTGAACTTCGATTCTAACTCGAGTTCATTATTTAAAGCATTATGCTCCCATTTTGTCAGTTCAATATCGAGCGCAATTCGTGTTTCTTCTTGAAATGCTGCTCTTCCGTAAAGTCGAACGACATTTAAGAGGCCAATACTACGCAGGGCGAGAAATTCTTTATTTTTATCGTTATGTGATCCAAGTAGAGTTTGGGGACTTAATTTCTTTAAAACGACGATATCATCTGCCACCAGTCGATGCCCCCGACCAATTAACGTATGAGCTGTTTCACTTTTTCCAACTCCAGACTTGCCACGCAAAAGAATACCAATCCCAGAGACATTAACACAAACACCGTGAATTGCACTTTCTGGTGCCATCGCCTTTACTACAAATGCATCCAACTTCTCACATACTTCACTCATCGTATCGTAAGTACGCAATACTGGAATTTTCTTTTCTACACAGTAGCCTATTAGTCCGAGCGGCTCTTCTTGATTTGATGTGATCACAATGCACGGAGGATCGTATTGCACAATATTTCCGATGCGAAGTTTACATTCATCCTCTGTAAGTGTATGTAAATAATTAATTTCATTTTTCCCCAAAATCTGCACATATTCTGTCGCAATGAAATCGAATTTATCCATAAACTCTAGTCCTGGTCGACGTACTTTGGTTTTCTTTAATTCTCTCGCCAATTGTTCTTGTCCTGTTAACACCTCAAAAGAAAACCGACGGACAATATCTTCTACTGTAACTATTTTCATATTTATTAACACTCGCCTTCTCGAATTCACCATAAATTAGTTGTAATGCTACCGCAATAATGGGTTCTGTGCAAGTACATTCGGTTAATTTTACTAAAACATTCACCAATTAGTCAGTGAACGATTAAGCGATAACTGTTTCGAAGTGAAAAGACCAAGCTAAGAGAAGTAAAATATTGTCTGGATAATTTTTAAGATAAACTCCTCTCCTACCTATTTAAAAGCGTCCGTATAAAAAACCTCAGACGCTCCGCACTTAATTTCTATGAATACAAGACTAAGATTACACTTTCTTTCAACTTTATAAATTACTCTTCTATTTGAACCGGATTATCTATTTTTGTCTTTGTTAAGAAGATAACCAATCCCAAAATTGTTATGAGGAAGATTAGACTAGTACCCATCGTACCCAGTCCAAGACCACCGGCATGGTGAGATTGCGATAAGTAGTCTCCAAGAGAAGCGCCAAATGGACGAGTTAAAATGTATGCGATCCAGAAAGCCAACACTGCATTCATTTTAAAACGATAGTAGGCAATAACTACTAAACCTATCAAAACAGCGAACATAATAGCTGAATTCAAGTAACCAATGTTAAGCCCCTCTGCTATAAGATCACCGGCAGAAGTACCTAAAGCAAAGGTGAACAGGATAGCAACCCAGTAAAATACTTCTCGCTTAGTAGTGTGGATAGAATGTATGGACAACGTTTTCTCACTTGCATACCAAATCGCAAAGCTGATCAACACTGCTATCGCAAAAATGATTGTAGTTGTCACAAGAGGTATTCCTAAATTATCAACTAAATTATCTGAACCTAGCGTACCAACCACACTTATTAATACAACCGTCAACCAGTATAAACTTGGCACGTACTTAGTAGCTTTGAACTGAAAGACCAAAGTTATGATCAAAAGTACGCTCATTATAAGGGTAGTGATAGTAAGGCCTAAGTTAAACTTTTCGTTTATAAAGTCTGCCGCCGTCTCCCCCACTGTGGTTGCCATGATTTTAATAATCCAGAAGTAAATTGTGATGATTACCGGAACTTTATTTAACATTTGTCTACCTTGTGATTTTGATTTTAGTAAGTCCCCAGAAACAGCTGAATTTTTACTATTATCATTTCGATCGTCTCTATATTGCCCCATTTATTAATCCTCCTCTTTTCTAATGTTATTCCCTAAAGAAAACTATAAAATACAAGAATGAAAAATACATGAAAATTTATGGTTAATAAAATTCGTGGAACATATTTTCTTAATCGTTGTCTATTGCTTTTGAAAGTGGAATAGTTATTGCAAACTCGCTTCCTTTATTTAATTCGCTCGAAACCTTAATAGTTCCATTTAATGATTCTACAATAGATTTACCAATTGGTAATCCCAGTCCTGAACTGCCATTTTGACGTGAACGACTTTTATCCACCCGGTAAAAGCGGTCAAATATCCGCTCTTGCTGTTCTAAAGGAATACCAATACCATTGTCTCTAACAACTATATAGAGCTTCTCGATTTGTTGATCAGACTTAAGTTCATAGGAGATGCTTATCTTTCCATCACTCGGTGTGTATTTCATTGCATTATCCATTAAGATATACAGCAATTGCTTTAATCTTTCCCTATCTGTCAACAGAACGAGTGGGGTTAGTGTTTGTAAATCTAACTTTATCTTCTTCGTTTCTGACAAATGATGGAATGACCTTAAAATTTGTTGCATTAATTCTTGCAAATCAAAACGCTCAACAAACGACGATTGTTCCCCTGAATCTGAACGGATTAAAAATAATAAGTTACTAACTAGTTGTGTAGTACTTCTTATCTCTTCTTTTAAATCAGATAAAATACTTTTAGAAAAAGTGGAAAACTTATTTCCTTCTTCATATTCAATGACATCTAAACCAGACTTTAAAACACTTAATGGAGTCCTTAACTCATGGGAGGCATCTGCTATGAACTCTGATTGTAGATGATACGTTTTTATAATCGGTTCCATCGCTCGTTTTGTCATGACTTGTCCAACAATAAGGGCTATGACAAAAAAGATGAGTGAAATTCCAAGCAGGATAAATAAAAAATGAATAAACATATTTCTTAAAAAAGTAATATCTTTTCCTATATAAATAGTTCCTTTTAGCTTACCATTATCATAAACATTTTGCGAAACGATGAGTAAATAGACAGAGTCTTCTTTGGAAATTTCCACCTCTTGATATTTAACTTCCATTTCAATTGGCTTCCAATTCTCTACTATTTTTAACAGGATTGTTCTCATTTTTGGTGAAAATTCATCTATAATCACAAGTTCATTATTTGATTTTAGAAAATAAGTTAAGAATACCCCTTGTGTTTTATTATTAGTAGATTCTGTTCCGGTATTATGATTTTGATTATTTGATAATTCTTCTCCATCTGTTTGCAATTCTTTTATCTCTTGTTTGGCAATATCGTACATCGTTACTTTTTGTTCATTGTACATATTGATAAAAAGAAAAACACTAATCACAATATTAAAAAATAATAAGAATACAATTAGCATCCTACTATTATATTGGGCTAAATTTTTTCTAGTTGTAGAAAATACATTAACATTATGTTTCAACGGAATATCCTACTCCTCGAATATTGCAAATAATTGTTTTTTCGCCTTTTTCGTCTACTTTTTTTCGAAGCAGCCTGATATAGGCGTCTACCGAATTGCTTGTAACATCTGCGTTATAACCCCATACTCGATCGAGAATTACTTCCCGAGTTAGAACCTTCCCTTTATTCCTAATTAATAAATCTAGTAATTGGAACTCTTTTGGAGTTAATGATATTTCGATTCCATTTCGGTGTAAAGTATGCTTGGTACGGTCAAGAGTTAAATTACCGAAAATTACCACATCATCTTGTATGGGGGCATAGTTTCTTCTTGAAAGAACCCGAATTCTTGCAAAAAGTTCTTCAAATTCAAATGGTTTCGTTAAATAATCGTCTGCACCAGAATCGAGACCCTTTACTCGATCCATCACATCATCTTTCGCCGTTAAAATTAAGATTGCCCCTATATAACCATTTTGCCTCAATCTTTGGCAAACTGTTATTCCATCCAATTCTGGTAACATCCAATCTAAAATTAATACATCATAATGCGATTCGGTGGCATATTCATACGCTTCTCTTCCATTTGTATACCATTCCACCGTGTATCCTTCTTTTCTTTTTAGCATATGTTCTAACAACTTGCCCAAACGATGATCGTCTTCTGCTAATAGGATTTTCATAATACTCCACCTGCCTTAAATAATTTTCCAAAATGATTCACAAAGTCGCGTATCTATTATAGTGATAATATACACAAATTTCTGAAGAAATGACAGTTGATATTAAACATACAGTCTTTCTTTAGTGATTTAATTCTTTAGTATTTACAAATGATTATCATTCTCATATACTTGATAAGTAAAATGATTTATATTGTCATCCCTATAGAGGTGAATGGAATGCTTTTAACAGATATACACACAGGTGAAAGAGTACGAATTACGAATACTGATCATATGAATGAACTTGTTCAGCGTCGTTTATTAGATTTAGGAATTATGCAAGGGACTGTCGTTATGATTAAACGAATATTACCGTTAGGCGGTCCAATTGCAATTGAAGCAAAAGGACAATTAATAGGAATTCGCCGCCGTGAAGCTAAAATGATTCAGGTGGAATGCGTATGATCACTGTTGCATTGGCTGGTAACCCAAACACAGGCAAAACTTCTTTGTTCAACAAACTTACAGGTTCTTATGAGTATGTTGGAAACTGGACAGGGGTTACAGTTGAAAAAAAAGTCGGTGTCTTAAAAAATAATGTTGGAAACTTAGTTGACTTACCAGGCGTATACTCACTTAATCCATTATCTAGAGACGAAGGAGTTGCTACCAACTACCTTCTTTATGATGATGTTTCAATGATATTAAACATTGTGGATGCTTCCCAATTAGAGCGCAATTTATATTTAACCTTACAACTTTTAGAATACGGAAAACCGCTTACTATTGGGTTAAATATGATAGATGTTGCGAAAGCAAGGGGGATGGAAATCGACGTCCAACTCTTATCTGAGCGTCTTTGTTGTCACGTTGCCCCAATTATTGCCCGTTCAGGTGCAGGTTGTGATGAACTGGCTTCCATGCTCTCTTCACCTATCTCTCAACAATCACCTCTTCATATTGATTACGGAAAAACTATGGAAGAAGCTATTGAGCAAGTCATTAGCTTGATTCCAGAGAGTCAAGAATTACCACCAAGCAGATGGTTAGCCATACAATTTCTAGAAGGAAACAGCTTGGTTCGAGATTTACTTAAAAAGTATATATCTGATTCTACTTTGAATGAATTGTTTAAAAAGACGGAAGAAGATATTCAGTTTGAAACAAAAGCAATCTCAATTGCTCACCATATTCGTGTTATCCGCGGCAACTATATTCAATCTTTGTTAATTTGCTGCATGCTGCAGACGAAAAAAAGTGAATATACACTGACCGATCGAATAGATAATATTGTGACAAATAAAGTGCTAGGGCTTCCTATCTTTTTGTTATTTACGTATCTCATCTTTAAACTAACTTTTGATTGGGCGGGAACACCACTTTCAGATGGATTAGATTATATTATCACAGGACCACTGACAGACACGCTTAATAGTTTGCTTAACGCTGCAGGTGCAACTGAATTCATTCGTGCATTAATTCTACAAGGAATTGTAGCAGGTGTTGGAGGAGTTATTGTTTTTGTACCACAAATCTTTATGCTTTTCTTTCTCATTTCCTTTATCGAGGATTCAGGCTATATGGCGCGAGTAGCCATGGTTATGGATAAAATAATGGAGAGCATTGGACTAAACGGAAAAGCATTTATTCCAATGATTATAGGGTTTGGATGCAATGTACCCGGTATTATGGCTGCAAGAACCATTGAACAGCCTAAAGAAAGACTACTCACTATAATTTTAACACCACTTATGTCTTGTTCTGCTAGATTAACTGTATACAGTTTGTTTGTCGGAGCCTTTTTTAAACATAACCAAGCATTAATTGTGTTATCACTTTATTTGTTAGGTATTATTCTAGCTTTAACATTAGCAAAAATTTTCTCATCTACTATTTTAAAACAAGCGAGTTCATTTTTTGTTATTGAATTACCACCTTATCGAATTCCACAACTTAAGAATTTATTACAAAGCACATGGGAAAAAGGAAAAGGTTTTATTCGCAAAGCTGGTACATTTATTTTTGGTGGGTCTGTTGTGATTTGGCTATTAACGTATGCTGGACCACACGGCTTGAATGTTCCAATGGATGAAAGTTTTCTTGCTTTAATTGGTGGAGCTATTGCACCAATATTAAAACCGATTGGATTCGGTAACTGGCAAGCTGGAGCCGCATTATTAACTGGTTTTCTTGCAAAAGAAGTTGTCGTTTCAACCATGAACATTATTTATGTTGCTCCTGACATGCATACGCTACAAGGCGTTATGGCTGATTTCTTTACTCCACTTTCAGCTTATAGCTTTTTAGCCTTCATATTACTGTATGTTCCGTGCCTAGCGACTGTTGCAGCAATTAAAAAAGAAACAGGCTCAGCGAAATGGACTTGGTTTTCCATTATTTACGCTTTAATTATTGCTTATATTATTTCCATTATCATCTATCAAGGTGGTAAGCTTCTAGGATTCTAATTATCAGAAAGAAGGAATACGAGATGTTAGTAAGCATCATTCTTGGTGTACTCATTTTCGGATATGCTGTCTTTACCCTTTATCGTTTTGTTAAAAGAAGTAAAATGGGTAAATGTGCTGGATGCGCATTAAGCGAGAATTGTGCCTCTTCCTGTTCAACTAATTCTTTAAAAGAATAAAACGATCTCTCTTCCAATTATTCCTATATTATTAAAATGTTAAAGAGGCAGTCCAAAAGGTTGAATACTTTTTGGTTGCCTCTTTATTTTTTAACTTATAGATTTGTAGATTGGATTTATAAAAAATTATTTATTGATAGCTTCCCTTTTAACTTGTTTAAAGAAGAAAATTTCATAGATAACAGGTACTAATATTAAAGTTAACAGTGTGGAAGAAGTTAGCCCCCCAATTACTGTTATTGCAAGTCCCTTAGAAATGAGCGTACCTGAAGAAGTCGTAAATGCTAATGGAATTAATGCAGCAATTGTAGCAAAAGCCGTCATTAAGATTGGGCGTAATCTTGTCTTTCCAGCTTCAATAAGTGCTTGGCGTATCGGCATATTTTTTTGTTCACGGTTTTGTTCTATTCGATCTACGAGTACGATTGCATTTGTTGTTACAATACCGATTAGCATTAATAATCCGATCATTACACTAACAGACATTGGTTCTTTTGCAAAAAATAGTCCGAGTAGTGAACCAATTGGAACAAAAATAAGTGATGAAAGAATAATAAACGGAATTCTTGCTTTTCCAAATGTGATTAGCATTGTTAAGTATACTAAGCCAATTGCAATGATCATCGCTAGCCCAAGTTGAGTAAATGTCTCAACTGTTTCATCACTTCCACCGCCACCTTCGAATGTGACTTCTTTAGGAATATTAACATCTGTTTTCACTCCGTCAATAACTCTTTTGGAAACAGAACGAATGTCATTCGAGTTTATAGTCGCTGAAATTTGAGCAAAAACTTTACCTTCTAACTTTTGTATAGAAGTAAACTCTTCGATTTCAGTAATGTCTGCAACTTCAGTAATAGGTATTGGTCCTTGTGAAGAGAAGATCATTATTTTTTTTAGTTCATCAATTGAAGCTATTTGCTTGTCATAGGAAAGTAATAATTTCTGATCTTTTCCATCCAATATTAAATTTCCAACTGGTACTGATTTGGTTGAGTCACTTACGGTTCCTAATAATTGATAACCCGAGATGCCTAACTGTGAAGCTTTCTCTGCATTAATGTTAACGACAATTTGTTTTTGTTTCTCAGAAAAATTATTAGAAATGTATTTTAAATCTTTTTGTTCATTCATATAAGCTTCTACATTTTTAGCAGCCTTTTCTAAAGCTTGTAAGTCTGTCGAATACAAATTAATATTGACATTATTATTGGAAGGTGGCCCCCCTGTCGACTGTTCTTGAATTCCTATTTTTGCTTCTGGTTCTTCTTTTAAAACAATTTCTTCTATATCTTTCTCCAGCTCTTTTATAACTGTTGTAACTTTTACATCTTCTTTTAAACTGATGAAGTAGTTTGCTTGATTTTGTTTTTTGATACCACTTTCAAAATCTCGGCTACCAATTCCAGCTGTCACTTAATTTACTTCTTTTTTCTTATCTAACATTTCCTCTACTTTAAGCGAAATTTTATTGGTTCGTTCAAGTGAAGTTGAGGCTGGCAGCTCAATTGTTGCAACGAGTAATTTCTGTTCTTCATTCGGTATAAATGTGAAGCCGAGGCTTGGTACAAGTGCACTTGACCCTATTAATGTAAAGAATGATAAACCAATAATAATTCCTTTTCTGTTTAAAGACCATTTAATAATCTTTTCATAAATGGGTTGCAGAGCACTATCTTTTTCTTCCTTTGGTGCCTTGCTGAATGAGAACTTTGCTAAAATAGGAACAATTGTAATCGAAACCAAAAGTGAAGCAAATAATGAGAAGATAATTGTTAATGCAAAAGGCAAGAAAAATTCTCCTGTTATTCCGCCGACAAAACCTAAAGGTAAAAATACGACGACAGATGTAATCGTTGAAGATGTAATGGCCTTTAAAATCTCTTTTGTGGAATTTTGGATTAATTCGTTCGTCATACTTGCTTTATCTCTTCTTACACGTCTGAAAATATTTTCAATGACAACGATACTATCATCAACAACACGCCCAACAGCTACAGCCATTCCACCTAGAGTCATAATGTTAAGTGAAATATCAAGTTGATATAAAAAGATGGATGAAACAAGTAATGAAAGTGGAATGGAGATGATCGCAATAATAGTCGCTCTAAAATTCCGTAAAAAGAGAAGGACGGCAATTGAAGCAAAAAGAGCACCGAGTAATCCTTCTTTTATTAACGTGTTGACAGACTTTTCAATTCCCTCTGCTGAATCAAAACCAATTTTATAATCCAATTTTTCATCATATTGATTAAGAACATCAAGTACTTTACTAGCTACTTCGACGGTATTTGCATCTTGCTGTTTCGTAACAGCCATTGAAAATGAATCCTGTAAGTTGAATCGTGTAATTTCAGGTTTCTCCGTTATTTCTTCGACCTTAGCAATGTCTAATAATTTTACACCGTCAATGTCAGGAAGTATTTTAGATTTCAAAACGATATTTTGTAACTCGTTCATTACCTCAATTTTTTCTTGGACTCGGACTGGAATGATAATGTTATTTTTATTTATATTTCCAGCTGGAAATGAGAGCTGTTTCTCTTTAATCTGTTCTCTAATTTGTTCTAATGATAACCCTATCTTTTCAGCTTTTTCCCTATCTACTGTAATTTGAAGTATTTCTTCCCTTAAGCCACCGACTGAGACATTATTGATCCCTTGAATTTTATTTAACTCAGGAATAATTTCGTTATTCAGAAGTTTTTGTAAATCAGTTTTACCTTCAGAAAAGAGTGAAATATTAAAGATAGGAAATGATCCGAATGATATTCGGCTTACATTTGTTTGGACATTTTCAGGCAAGTTTGTATCTTTAATAATAGTATTAACACTTTCTTCTGTACTATCAAGTTGAACATTAAAAGGCAGTTCAAGACTAATTGTTGAAAAATTTTCATAGGATGAGCTTTGTATTTTTTTTAGCCCCTCAATACCTTTTAAATTTTGTTCCAGTTTTTCCGTCACTTGCTCATTAATATCTTGTGGTGAAGCACCTGGATAAAAAATTTGTACGGTTAATTGTGGAAATTCAATATTCGGAAGTAAATCAACCTTAAGCTTTGAAAATGAAAAAAGTCCACCTAAAATGAGTAAAAATGAAATAATAAAAACAGCGACTGCATTTTTCAAACTAAATTTAGTTAAAAAAATCAAATGAATTTCCCCCTCTATTAATATCATCAATCAATTCTATAAACTTTTAATCTACTTTTAGAACTAGCCCTTCAGAATGAATTTGTTCAAAAACTAGGAACAAATATTTCAAAGATTTATTCATGTTTACAATGTCTAATCTTTTCTAATGATCATTTGTTAACTAGACATGTATAGTAACAAGAAATGAAGCTTGTATGGAAATACTAAAATGATAGGTATTTGTTCTATGTATTGTAGTGTGTTTGTAGGATTAAAATTACTCGATTTCCTTTTCTTGATTAATTTTCATTATATATTAGACAAAATTTTTGTATATACTTTTCAAATAAACATTATATAAAAAAATATACCAATTTATTATAAAAAGCGAGACTACTATTTAAGTGCACCTGGTCCACCAATTCCCCGAGTTCTTTGGGCTAAAAAGCGGATACCCTATTATCTTTGGAATTGTAGCTTACACAAAGGTAAACACTTGAATTAAATACACTATCCGTCCTAATTTTTCTCAATTATTTAGAAAAGTACCCTAATAAAGTAGACTTTTAAATCATCCACTGTATAGGGTACTTTTTGTTTTGGATTTAGATTTTTTAATCTGTAATTACACTTCTTTTTTCTGCATATACAACAATATGGATACTTGCTTCGTAAAGCAAAACCATTGGAATGAGCACTATTAGCTGACTTACAAAATCCGGAGGTGTAATAAGTGCCGAAATAATCGCAATTGCAAGATACGACCATTTCCTCACTTTTTTCATCGACTCTGCAGTTAACAATCCAATTGTCGCTAAAAATAGGGCTACTATTGGCAATTCAAATATTATTCCAATTGGCATTGTTGTCATAAGTAAAAATCGAACATATTCTTGGGCGGAAACCATAACTGTAAAATTCATAGCTCCAAGTGAGACGAGAAAGTGATAACTAAGTGGGTTAACAATAAAATATCCAAATGAAACCCCACCAATAAATAACATAAGCATAATCGGAGAAAAAAGACTGAGAAAACGACTTTCTCGTTCGTTTAAACCAGGCTTTACAAATTGCCATAAAAAATGACAAAGAAACGGCAATGACAGTCCAAATGCTAATGCCACTGAAATCGACATATAAAACTTAACAACTTCCAGTGGTCCAAGGATTATTAACTGATGACCTCTTGTGACATAAGGGAACCATAAATTAATGGAAGCAAATACGGCTAGGAAAAATACTAGAAACACTGCCGTTCCTTTAATAAGTTGTTTTCTTAAATCCGAAAGATGATCAACTAGGGACGTGACATTTTTAAAACCATCCACTGATATCTCTGGTTCCAAAACACTTTTTGCTTGAAATTCGCTCTCTTTAATCACATCTTGATGGACAGTTTCTGTCTGTTCTTGCTGTTCATCTATAACTTTATCTAGCGGGCTTAAGATTTTGCGATTATGATCTCCGTACGGATCCATTTCATCACCTACAATCTATTCAATCTCTTTCTTCTCTATATTCTCTATGCTTTTAGTGACTGTTTCTTCTTCCATGATCTCCCGAGTTGATTTTTTAAATTCAGCAAGAGTTTTTCCCACAGCTGAGCCAATTTCGGGCAGTTTCCTTGGCCCAAACAAAATCAAGATAATAACCAAAATAATTATTAAACCAGGTATACCGATACTTGCTAAACTCATCTAAAATGCCTCCTCTTATAATTAAACAAGCGAACCTCCACTTTTTCTGTACTTGACAATACCTTCCGCCGCACGATATGCCAGTGCTCCAACAGTTGCAGTTGGGTTATAACCACCATTATGTGCAAAGTTCCCAGCACCAACTACAAAAAGATTTTCGGCATCCCAATGTTGTAAATAATTATTCACAACACTATTATCTGGACTTGCCCCCATTATAGTTCCACCGGTATTATGCGTCGATTGATAAGGTACAATGTCGTAATTGGTGAGCGGACTTCCAGGTACAACTGTTTTCGCACCCATATCCTTCATAATTTCTGCCGTTCTCTGACCAATGTAATCATGCAATTTCCGATCCTGATCAGTAAAATTGTAAGTTAACTGTAAAAGCGGCACTCCGTAAACATCTTTGTAGCTAGGGTCAAGCGACATATAATTTTCTTTATGTGGCATGGATGCACCTTGTCCATAAACATATAAATTTTTAGCATAGTTTTCAATGGATGATTTCTTGAACTCAGCACCCCACGCTGGGACGTCTGGTGGTGTAGAGTTCGATAAAATTGGACGATCTCCTGATTGAGATATGGAAACACTTGCACCATGAATGAAATCTAGGTCCGAATGATCAAAATTGTCGCCGTTAAAATCATCGATTGTCATACCAAGTGCACCAGCTCCCATGAATACATTCATATTTTCATCGAAAAATCCAAATGAACCTGGTTCAATTTGGTAACCATAATTCTTTCCGAGCGTTCCTTTTCCTGTATCCGGATTATATTGCTCTCCGATTTTTGAAACCATCAATAGTTTAGCATTATTCAGCACATAACTAGTTAATACAACAACATCAGCTGGCTGTATAAATTCCTCACCCGTTTGTGTGTCGACGTATTTTACACCTGTTACTTTGTTTCCTGACTTCATTATTTCGATTACATTTGCATGAAATTGAACATCATATTTACCTGTTTTCATAGCTGTCGGTATAACAGTAACTTCAGGAGATGATTTAGCACCATACTCACAACCAAACCGTTCACAAAAACCACAATATTGGCATTGAGCGATCGATTCACCATCAGGATTTACGTAAGCTTCCGATAAGTTTGCGGAAGGTACCATAAAAGGATGGTAACCAAGTTTTGACGTTGCAGACTCAAATTTTTTTAAGATAGGCGTTCTTTTCATTGGAGGTGTAGGATAAGCAGACGTCCGTTTTCCTGCAAATGGATTTTTATCTTCTCCTGATAATCCAACTGTCTTTTCGAACTTATCAAAATAGGGTTCCAACTCGTCATACGTTATTCCCCAATCCTGTATTAGATACTCTGGAGGTAACTTATTCTTTCCGTATTTCTTTTCTGTTTGCGTTTTTATTTGAAAATCATAAGGAAGGAAACGATAGGTCATTCCATTCCAATGCGTACCCGATCCGCCTAACCCTTCTCCTAAAAGAAAGGATCCCATTTGTCTCATCGGGAGTGCGCGTGCTTTTCTGGTGTTTCTAAATGTAATTGTCTCTTTAGATAAATCTTGCATCAAATCATATCGAATTGCATAACGATACTCATCGTGTACCAACAGAAAATCTTCCGTTCCTCTTTTCTTTCCTCTTTCGAGACCAAGCACTTGCATGCCAGCCTTTGCACATTCAGCGCCGATGATACCTCCAGCCCATCCTACCCCGACTGTAAGAACGTCCACTTTATTTAATGTCTTTGCCATTCATGTTTCCCCTCCTTAGTGCTGCATGCTACTAATCGATTGTGGTTCAATTTTTTGGTACTTCTCATCTTCAATTACATTAATATACGCCATTTGATGGCCCGGAAACCCTTTCATACGCCATCCGTCCATATTGACATTACCGTTATATATTGGATCTGCGTATGCTCCTTCAAGCGTTGCTGTACGAAGTAATTTAAAGAAAAACTCCGATGCAACACCTTTCATATCTATTTCATTTTTCTGGAAAGCAGTTAATATCTCATCCATTTGCTTTCCTTCCAATTCTGCAAACCCTTTTTTAAATCGTTTTTGTGCTTCTTCATCCATTTTCGCTATTCCATGTCTGAATATCTCTGCGCGCGTTAATCTACTTTGATAGCCCTGTGTAGACTCGCCTGCAAAAAAAGGACCTTGCATATACTCTTTTGCATTGCTTCCATAATTCCCAGCTAACTGGTTGTCAATGAAATAAGGAACCCCCAAACCAATTGCACCTGGCCCTAAATCATCTTCTGGGAAAATTCGTTCTACTGCTTGTGATAGCACATGGAATTCGTTTTGATTTGTAAAAAACATTAATCCACGGTTAATATCTTGAGTAGAAGCGTTTCCACCATGGGTCTCGGTATGTTCAACTTTCCCTCCTGGTTTGTTAACGTTGTATCCAACAAGGCCACCGATTATCCCCCCACCAACAAGGGCCCCCGTGGCAATACCTGTCGTCTTCAGAAAGTCGCGCCTTGATAATCCATTTTTATTATCTGCCATATTCATTCCTCCTTTAGTAGGTAATCCCATCTAAACCAAGCATGTTCTTTTATTATTTTTTTTATTCAAAAAACTGAATGTCTAGAGTAACAATTTCTTTAAATAGCTAAACAAGTATTAGATAGGTAAGATTCATTCTAGTGGTGTAGTAGTTCAATGTAAGATGAATCGATTAACAGATAAAGAAAAAGCTTGAACTAGAGACCTTTCGAAAGGTCTCCAGTTCAAGCTTTTTCATAATGAGTGATTAAATTTCTTATTCTTGGAAAGGATTGCATTATTTCCTTTTATTTCAGCTGTTTATTTTCAATTATTTCTACAAACTTTGTGGAAGCTGGAGATAGAGAAACACTTTTTAAGAAACAAACACCTATATTTCTTTTCGGTATTTCTTCTTCTAGTTGTATTTCAAACAATAATCCTTTATTTAAATATTCTAGGGAAAATTCTTTTGTCACACATGCTACTCCCAAGTTTATTTTTGCAAACTCTAGCAATAAGTCATGAGAGCCTAGTTCAAACTCTGGGGAAACTTGTATACCTTTAGATAATAAATAATTCTCTACATAATTTCTCGAAACTGATTTTGGTTCTAATAATATTAAAGGATGATTTACTAATTCTTCTAGGTTTGTTGGTGTTGATAATAATTCCTTATATTTTTCCCCACAAACAAAAATATCATGAACTTCGTTACATGGAATGAGTTCTAGTGTGGAGTCATCAATTGGGAAATTGCAAATTGCAATATCGACCCTGCCTGATTTTAATATAGAACAGAGCTCTAATGTTGTACCATTTACAATCTTAAATTTTATATTTGGATATTTATTATGAAAAGCTTCTAAATACGGAAGTAAAAAGTATCTTGAGATGGTATCACCTACCCCGATATTTAATTCGCCTGTCGTTAAATTCTTAAATTCCAAAATCTTTTCTTCTCCAACGTGGATTAAATTGAGTGCTGAATTAGCATACTCAAATAGAAGTGTCCCTTCATTTGTCAAAGATACCCCTTTAGGCGTTCTATTAAAAAGGCGAATATCCAGTTCTCTTTCTAGTTGCATGATTGCTTGGCTTACAGCAGGTTGTGTCATATAAAGCTCTTTTGCCGCTTTAGAAAAACTTTCACTTTTACCTACTTTACAAAATACTTTATATAAGTCTAATTTGCTAATCATATAAGCCCCCCTTATACCTACCATTACATATATTCATTTTACTTATACCACTAAAACAATGTATAGTACAAGTAGTTACGAAATATAAATAAACTTTAAAGCTTGTAAGGAGCGATTATTTTGGAAAGAGTAGTTGGAACAGTTGTAAGAGGTCTTCGTTGTCCTATTATCAATCAAGGAGACAAAATTGAAGAAATCGTAGTAGATAGCGTATTAAAAGCAGCAGAAGTAGAAGGTTTCCATTTTCAAGATAAAGATATCGTTACGGTAACTGAGTCAATCGTTGCTCGCGCGCAAGGAAATTACGCTACAATCGATCATATTGCGAAAGACGTACAATCGAAATTTGGAGAAGATACTATTGGTGTCATTTTCCCTATTTTAAGTCGTAACCGCTTTGCAATTTGTCTACGTGGTATTGCAAAAGGCGCTAAAAAAGTTATTTTAATGCTTAGCTACCCATCTGATGAAGTTGGAAATCACTTAGTGGATTTAGATATGCTTGATGAAAAAGGAGTTAATCCTTGGACAGATGTGTTAACAGAAAAACAATTCCGTGACCATTTTGGATACAATAAACATCCATTCACTGGCGTTGACTATATCGATTATTACAAATCATTGATTGAAGAATATGGCGTGGAATGTGAAGTTATATTCTCCAATAATCCAAAAACTATTTTAGATTATACAAAAAACGTTCTTACATGTGATATACATACAAGATTCAGAACGAAGAGAATATTAAAAGCAAATGGTGGAGAGAAAATCTACAGCCTTGATAACATTTTATCCGAGTCTATTGATGGCAGTGGATGTAATGAAGCATATGGTCTGTTAGGTTCCAACAAATCAACTGAAGATAGTGTGAAACTTTTCCCACGTAATTGTCAGCCTATAGTAGATAATATTCAGCAAATGCTAAAAGAAAAAACAGGAAAAAATGTAGAAGTCATGATTTACGGAGATGGAGCATTCAAAGATCCTGTCGGGAAAATTTGGGAACTTGCGGATCCTGTCGTTTCACCTGCTTACACAGCCGGTCTTGATGGCACACCGAATGAAATAAAATTAAAATATCTTGCTGATAATAACTTTGCTCATTTAAGAGGTGAAGAACTTCAACAAGCTGTAGCAGAATACATTACGAATAAAAATGAAGATCTTGTTGGAGCTATGGAAGCACAAGGGACAACGCCTAGAAAGCTTACAGATCTAATCGGCTCTCTATCTGATTTAACTTCAGGAAGCGGAGATAAAGGTACTCCTATTATCTTTATTCAAGGTTATTTTGATAACTATACGAAATAATATGAAATAATAAATAAGCAATGCTCGTTTATTCGAGCATTGCTTATTTATATAAGAATTTCATTCATTTTCTACTAGCTTCTTTCTGTTTGGGCTAATACTAGTTCAATGAATTTTTGATTCTCCTCAAACAAAGGCGAGTGAGCGGATCGCTCAAACCATACCCAATCTTTCTTTCCCGCTTGAAGTCTGTCAAACCAAATTTTTGTTGGTTCAGCGGGGGTAGCTAAATCATGTCTACCCATCATCAGCGTAATTGGCACTCTTACAAATCGTATCATTTCACTTAAATCTAAGCTTCTTACTTCATCCATAAGGTTTTTATTGCTAAAATATTGCCCTCTAATGAAACGAAACATATCCCAAAATGTGTATTCACTGCTTTTGAACATTTTTTTCACAAATGTTTTCAAAAGTACTCCATCACGAGAAATTCCACTTTTAAATATTTCTAAATATTTTTGGTGGAGTCTATTATGTTTTAAGCTCGTCCATGGTGGTTTTCCCATCTCTGTTAGCTGGGTAATCGCTTTTTGATGGTTGTATTTTTTAGCTTTTTCTAATATCAATCGATAAGAAAGTTCTTCTATTTTCCTCATATTTAATACTTGGGAAACCCCAAAATAGTGATGATATAATTCAGGACGGTCGTTTATCGCGAGTAATCCTAAAATGGTCCCCCACGAATGCCCTACTAAATATATTTTATCTTGTTGAAATTCTTTTCTTAAATAGTTGGTTAATTCGATCGTATCTTTTAGGAATTGTTCAATTGTCATGGTTTCTTTTGTAACTTGTTTCGTATAGGACAACCCTGCTCCTCTTTGATCCCAATTGACAACAACGAAATGTTTTTCTAATTCCTTCTGGTAATCACCAATAAGCGCCATCTGACTTGTGCCTGGCCCCCCATGTAAAAAGAGCAAAACGGGCATTTTTTTGTCTTCTCCTCTTACAGATATCCACTGTTGCACTCCACCGACAATAATTGATTTCAGTTCAGCAATGCTATTTTCTTTATGAATGCTTGCTGTTTTACGTGTGAACATACTAATTCCCCTTTTGTTATGTAAAAAATACCTGTGCAATAATTTTTCAAACGAAGGAACAGTGTTTTGTACCAGCATCCAA